>CAVYNO010000004.1:0-564427 GCA_963769825.1 uncultured Acidimicrobiales bacterium | reverse complement strand
CTCTGCCCTTCGTGCACATGGCCACCCCGATCTACCTGCAGAAGCGGGCGCGACGGGGGCCGACGTTCCGCGAGACCGTGCTCATGCATGCGGTGGGCCGGATCGCCTACCGGGGAGCCATCGACAACATCCAGGTCAGCTGGGTGAAGATGGGGGCGGACGGGGTCCGCCAACTGCTCGGTGCCGGCGTGAACGACCTGGGCGGCACGCTGATGGACGAGAACATCTCCCGGGCCGCCGGGGCCAGCCACGGGCAGATGATGGACGTCGACGGCTTCCGCGCCCTGCTCGAGCCGCTCGGGCGAGAGCTCGTGCAGCGCACCACCCTCTACGGCCGGGTCCCCACTCCCCCCGGGCACAGCGGGTGGGGCGCGGGCGTCGCTCGGCCCATCGCCGCCACACGGTGAGGTGACCGTCTCCGGGGCCCCCCGTCCTGACGGCCCGGCGATCGGGGACGCCTTCGAGCGGCTGGCCGAGGAGCTGTCCGCCGGAGCGGTGTCGAGGGCCCAGGGCAACCTCTATCGTTCGATGCTCTCCACCGTGAGGGAGCTGGCCCATGAGAACACCGACGTCATCGACCTGAAGGTCGCCGACGCCGCCCTGGCCGAGATGTCCGAGGCCTTCCGCGTCTTTGGCCCTTCCGGGCGGTCAAGAAGATGACCGTCTTCGGTTCGGCCCGGACCGCCCCCGACGACCTGGCCTACGCCCACACCCGGGAGCTGGCCCGGTCGATGGCCGGGGCGGGTTGGATGGTGGTGACCGGGGCGGGCCCGGGGATCATGGCCGCGGGGATGGAGGGGGCGGGGACGGATCGCTCGATCGGGGTGAACATCCGGCTCCCCTTCGAGGGAGGGGCCAACACCTTCATCGCCCAGGACCCCAAGTTGGTCGAGATGCGCTACTTCTTCACCCGGAAGCTCATGTTGATCAAGGAATCCGACGGCTACGCCGTGCTTCCGGGCGGCTTCGGCACCCTGGACGAGGCCTTCGAGCTCCTGACCCTGCTGCAGACGGGCAAGGCCACCCCCGCCCCGGTGGTGCTGCTCGACGTCCCGGGGGGCAACTACTGGACCGAGTGGGACCAATTCGTGGAGCGGGCGGTGGAGACCCGGGGCCTCATCTCGGGAGCGGACCGCTCGCTGTTCACCATCACCGACGACATCGGCGTGGCCACCGAGGAGCTGACCGGCTTCTACCGGAATTACCAGTCGTCCCGGTGGGTCGGTGACCTCTTGGTCCTCCGCCTGCTGGTCGCACCGGGCCCGTCCGAGCTGGCCGAGATCAACCGTGAGTTCGGCGACGTGCTGGCCGGCGGGGTCATCCGCTACACGAAGCCGCTCCCGCCCGAGCGAGCCGGGAACGACCACCTCGACCAGCCCCGGATCGCCCTGCGCTTCGACAAGTACCACTACGGTCGGCTCCGCCAGCTGATCGACGCCCTCAACCGGTGCACCGGGGATCAGGCATGAACGGCCGGCTGCGCCAGCTGGGCCTGAAGCAGCTGGATACGTGCGACCCGGCCCTGGCCCGACAACCGCGACGCAAGGGAGATCCCCGATGAAGGATCGCGACATCCGGCTCCTGTTGGCCGACGTCGACGGAACCCTGGTGACCCAGGCCAAGGAGCTCACCGAGCGCGCCATCGCTGCCGTGCACCGGGTGTACGACGCGGGCATCCTCTTCGCCATAACCAGCGGTCGCCCGCCCCGCGGCATGTCCATGCTCATCGAGCCTCTCCGCCTGTCCACACCGATAGCGGCCTTCAACGGCGGCGTCATCGTCAACCCGGACCTGTCGGTCATCGAGCAAAAGGTGATCGACCCTGCCGTGGTGAAGCCGATCCTCGACCTGTTGGACTCCTTCCGGCTCGACGCCTGGATCTACCGGGGCGCCGACTGGTACGTCCGGGACCCCAACGGTCCCCATGTCGACCGGGAGGCGAAGACGGTGGAGTTCGTCCCCACCGTGGTCGACAGCTACGAGAACCTCACCACCGATGTGGCCAAGATCGTCGGCGTCAGCGACGACCCCGACGCCGTCACCGGCGGCCAGGCTGCGGCCCGCAAACAGTTCGGGGACCGGGTCTCCGCAGCCGGGTCCCAGCCCTACTACCTGGACATCACCCATCCCGAGGCCAACAAGGGCGGCGTGGTGAGGTTCCTGGCCCGCCAGTTCGGCCTCTCGACGGACCAGATCGCCACGATCGGGGACATGCCGAACGACATGCTCATGTTCGCCGACTCGGGGCTGAGCATCGCCATGGGCAATGCGTCGAGCGAGGTGCAGGCGTCGGCCGACCGGGTGACGACGTCCAACGAGGAGGAGGGATTCGCCCTCGCCGTTGAGCGGTTCATCCTCGGGAACGACGGCGACACCGACTGAGCCGGGCTGGCGCTCTCGTGCTCCGGGGCCGGTTTCCCTCGTCGCTCAGGGGGCCGTTTCCCTCGCCGCTCAGGGGCCGTCGTCGAAGGCGAGCCCGGATGCCGACCCGCCGGCACCACCGCTCCCGCCGAGCAGCATGGCCGCCTTGTCCACAGCGCGTCGGGC
This sequence comes from uncultured Acidimicrobiales bacterium, assembly GCA_963769825.1. Lineage (GTDB taxonomy): Bacteria > Actinomycetota > Acidimicrobiia > Acidimicrobiales > RAAP-2 > Bog-756. Next base: position 561,880 of record CAVYNO010000004.1, on the reverse strand, counting down.
CCTGGTGATCCGCTTCTCCTCGGCCACCAGCTCGGGGTCGGGCTCACCGCTGGCCCGTAGTGAGTCCGAGGCCTGCCGGAGCCGGTCGATGGCCAGATCGGCCAGCGATTCGGAGATGGCCGACAGCCGCTCGGACAACTCGGATAGCTCCGCAGCCACCTCGTCGGTCACCTCGTGGACGGGACCGTGACCTCGACCACCTCGAGGTCGCCGTCGGCGTGCTCCTTGCGGAGGACTTTCTTGTCGAACTTGCCCACGCTGGTCTTCGGGATCTCGTCGACGAAGGCCCACCGTTCGGGGAGCCACAACCGGGCCACCCGGTCGGACAGGAATTCGACCAGCTCGTCGGCACTGGGATCGGCCCCTTCGCCCCGCACCACGGCGACCAGTGGTCGTTCGCTCCACTTCGGGTCGGGCACACCGATGACCGCCGCTTCGAACACGTCGGGGTGGGCCATGACCTCGTTCTCGAGCTCCACCGAGGAGATCCACTCACCGCCGGTCTTGATGACGTCCTTGGTCCGGTCGCTGATCTGCATGAAGCCCTTGGCGTCGAGCGAGCCCACGTCGCCCGTGCGCAGCCAGCCGTCGTGGAACCGGTCATCGCTTGGATCTCGGTAGTACGAGCCGGTCACCCACGGGCCGCGCACCTCGAACTCGCCGACGGCCTCGCCGTCGTTGGGAAGGACGGTGCCGTCGTCGTCGCAGATCCGGATCTCCACGCCGGGCACGACCCGGCCGGCCTTGGACAGCCAGTCGAGCTCGTCCTCGGGGGTCGCGCTGCGGGGCGGGATGGAGAGGGCGCACAGCGGGCTGGTCTCGGTCATGCCCCAGCCCTGGACCATCTCGATCCCGAAGCGCTGCCTGAACTGCTCGATCATCTGCCTGGGCACGGCGGCGCCGCCGCCCACGATCATCCGGACCGACGACATGTCGACCTCGTGGGTGTCCGAATAGCGGAGCAGGTCGTTCCAGATGGTGGGCACCCCTGCGGTCAGGGTCGGGTGCAGGGCGGCGTTGATGGCGGCCAGCGGCTCGGCCTGCAGGAACTGCTGGGGCATCACCAGGTCCGCGCCGACCAGGAAGGCGGCATAGGGGGTGCCCCAGGCGTTGGCGTGGAACATGGGCACGATGGTCAGCACCCGGTCCGTCTCCCGGATGCCCATCGACGATGCCGAGGTGACCGCCATCGAGTGCAGGAAGGTCGACCGGTGGCTGTACACGACGCCCTTCGGGTTCCCGGTGGTCCCCGACGTGTAGCACATGGCGGCGGCCTCGCGTTCGTCGAGCTCGGGCCAGGCAAAACCGGGCGACTCGGCGTCGAGCAGCTGGTCGTAGTCGAGCGTCTCGCCCAACGGCGACTCGGCGCCGGCATCACCGCCGGCCACGATGATGTGCTTCACCGTGGTGAGCTGGTCGCGTACCCGGGCCAGCAGGGGAACCAGCATGTTGTCGACGATGATCACCTTGTCCTCGGCGTGGTTGATCACGAAGGCCAGCTGGTCGGGGAAGAGCCGGACGTTGAGGGTGTGGAGCACCGCCCCCATGGACGGCACGGCCAGGTATGCCTCCAGGTGGGTCTGGTTGTTCCACAAGAAGGTCCCGACACGGTCGTCGCCGGTGACGCCGAGCTTCCGGAGGGCCGCAGCCAGCTGGTCGCTCCGGTCGCCGACCTCGGCGAACGTGGCCGAGGTGTGCTCGCCGGCAGGCCCGGTGACCGTCAGTACCTGGCTCTCCCCGTAGACGGTCCGCCCGTGGCGGAGGATGCCACTGACGAGTAGTGGACCATCTTGCATGGTGCTGAGCATGGCGAACCTCCAGATCCTGGTGGGACGAGCTTATCGACGCCGGTCGGGCCGGGCCCTCGAGAAGGCGTCTGTGGCGGGCCTTGTCGGACGGGCACGGCGGTGGTGTACTGGGGGGGCGCCACCGTCACCCGCCGTTTCGTAACCGGCGGGGGCGGGACCCTGGTCGCCGACTTGGGCGACGAAGGGCTCTGAGTCGGCCGCTCACTGCATTCCCCTGGGATCGTGAGGTGAGCGGGTTGACCAAGTTGGTCGTGGGAGCAGGAGTTGCGTGCGCCGGGATCGTGGTCGCACTGTTGTTGACCGTCGTCACCGTGTCCAGCGCCGGGACCGGTGGTTCGGGTGCGATCCCGGGCGCCTCGCCGGGGCCAAGCGGTTCGGGGGGCGGCCAGCCGGGCTCGGGAGGGGCCGACGCCGCCGCAGCTGTCCCCCCGGCCTGGGTGGCCCAGTACCGCCTCGCCGCGGCCACCTGTCCAGGTCTGTCCTGGTCGGTACTGGCCGCCATCGGAACAGTGGAGACCGACAACGGGCAGTCCACCGCCCCCGGGGTGTGGTCCGGGTCCAACTCGGCCGGGGCCGAGGGGCCGATGCAGTTCGAGCCGGCCACCTTCGCCACCGAAGCAGTGGTCGGGCCCGGCGGCGCCCAACCCCCCTCCCCCTACGACCCCATCGATGCCATCTACACCGCGGCCAAACTGCTCTGCTCCAACGGTGCCGGCAGCGCGTCCGGCCTCGAAGGCGCCGTCTACGACTACAACCACTCCGACACCTACGTGAACACCGTGCTCACCCTGTCCATCGCCCTGGCCGACCGGCCGAGCGTCGACGGTACGGTGGTCGGCGCCCTCCGGTTCGCGGCCGAGAAGCTCAACACCCCCTACGTGTGGGGCGGGACCGGCAACGGCGGGTTCGACTGCTCCGGTCTCACCCAGGCGGCCTACCACGCGGGGGGATCGCCCTCCCCCGTGTGGCCCAGGACCAATACGACGCCGGCCCACCGGTCACCGCGGCGCAGTCGGTCGAGCCGGGAGACCTGGTCTTCTTCGGCGACGGGCCCAACGGTGTCGATCATGTCGGCCTCTACGTGGGCGGTGGCGAGATGATCGACGCCCCGCACACCGGCGCCAACGTCCGCTTCGACAACGCCGACTGGTCGGGTCTCGTCGGTGTCACCCGGCCGGCCGGGTGACACCGGGCCGTGCCCGTTTCGCCTCCGCCCCCGGGGCGGAACCAGAGCGACAGACGACCGACGGTGGCACCGAGCGACGTGGCCGTACCCTGGGAGGTGTGTCCGCGCCCGTGCTGACCTACCGCCATGGCTACGCCTTCGACCTGACCCCTGAGCGGCTGTGGGATCGGATCGAGGAGATCGACCAGTTCGAGCGCTGGTGGCCCTGGCTCAGTGACTTCCGGGTCGAGGGCAACGGCCTGTCGGCCGGCTCCATCCTTCACGGCATGGTGACCCCTCCGCTCCCGTACCGCATGCGGCTTCAGGTCGAGCTGGTCCAGTGCGAGCGGCCGCAGGCCATCAACGCGACGATCGCCGGGGACCTCACCGGCGATGCTCGGCTCCGGCTCCGTCCGGAACGTCGGGGAACCTGGGCCGAAGTGGCGTGGACGGTCGAGATGCGCCAGCCGGCCATGCGACTGGCCAGCCGAATGGGCCGTCCGATCCTGCAGTGGGGGCACGACCGAGTTGTCGAGATGACCGTCGCCGGCTTCCGAAGGCGGATCAGGACCTCGTGAGCGTTTTGATGGCTCAGTGCCCAGGCGGCCGGTAGAGCGTCTTCTTGGCTGCAGCTGCGTCAGCTTCGCCGGCGGTGAGAAGCGCCACCGTTTGCGTCGTGGCACCGCCACCGGCACTCACCGCCAATGCCGCCGCCGCCGCGGAGATGGCGTCTGGCATGTCCACGATGACGTAGGCGTCAGTCTCGCCAAACGCAAAATGGAAGGCATCGACCGTCCCGCCCACGCTCTCGATGAGTGCGGTGGCGGCAGCGACACGAGCCGATCCACCCTCGGCCTGCAGGCCCTTGACGCCGTCCAAGGTGTACTTCACTTCAATCATGTATTTCGACATGATGCCCCCAATCGTCCTCCGCCACCGACCGTACTCCGAAGGGATCGGGTGTGCTCGGGCGCTCACCGCCGGGTGCCGGAGCTGGCACGGAACGACGCCCATCACCTCTCAGGGCACCGACCCGGTGCTGCCCACGACGCTGCCCGTCGCGTCAGCTGGAGGAAGCAGTCGCCGTGCCCGGGATGTCTGTCCCGCAATAGGGCTGGCTCGAGACGGGAACGAACCCGCTGGACTTGGCCTGCAGGTACCAGGTCGCAGGTTTTGGCAGGATCATGCCCGAAGATGGTCGAGATAGTTGATGGGGGTGGCCAAGAGACCGTTGGCGTTGTAGGACTTGACATGGCGAAGGGCCGTGATGACGCCAGATGATGTCGGATTCTTTCCCGACAGCTGCATGCCCTTGATCATCAGGTCTGCCCCCACCCAGGCCTCGTATTGTTCGAACGTGGGGAACTGGGACTTGGTGAAGCCGTCGTACTTTTGGAGCGCGGCCTGCATCTGCGCAGTCCCGGCGTTGGGCAGCTGGAACGGCCGGAACAGGGAGGAGAAGTAGTCACCTTGTAGGTCCGTCCACGCAGGCGACGTGATAGCGGCTGGCTCGTAGCCGGTGGGGAAGACGACCGCCTTCAACTTCACCCCGGCCTGCTTCATCGATGTGGCCAGGGCGAAGTTCGAGTTGTCGTCCATTGCCGCGTAGATCCCGTTCACGCCCTTCGATTTGGCCACCAAGGCGGCTGTGGTGAAGTCCGAGCCGCCGAAAGGAACCGAGGTGTCGAGGACGCCTTGCTTGCCGCCGGCGTGGATCACCGACTGGACCGTGCCGATGGCCGAGCGGGTGGACGACGGCGAGATGCCGTACCCGTAGGACGCCGACGACGTTGCCCCCATGGGAGACGAGAAACTTCCCGATCGCCGGTATTGACCGGGTACTTCGGGTTGAGGCTTCCGTTGTCCGAGGCGAACATGTTGGTGTAGGGCTGCTGGCCCCACTCCGGTCCGTCCTGGAAGCTGCCGGTTACCGGGATACCGGCCTGTTGGGCGTACTTCGCCCCCTCGAAGAAGAGGGCACTGACCGATACGATGCCGAGAACCCCTTGGGACACCGCTTCCTGGACGGCCGTGGAAGCCTGCGTGGGGCTGGTCTGGTCGTCGAGGACGAGCGTTGAGATCTTGTGACCGTTGACCCCGCCGTTCGCGTTCTGGAAGTCGATGCGGGCGCGAAAGGCTCCCTGTACCCCTTGGTACTCGGGCGCTCCGGCCCCAGAGCAGGTACAGACCAAAGCGATGGTGATGGGCGTCGCCGCGGCTCGCCGAATCCGTGGCCAGCCCGGTGGCGCCGGCGAAGCTCAGCGTGGTGGCCATGGCCGACGCAACCGCAATCCGCGTCAATCGAGACCTCATGGTCGTTCCTCCCCCTTGGCCCGGTTGGGCGTCCCCCTGCGGCCTCGATCCCCCGAGGGGCCGGACCTGATCTTGAGGTCGACGTTGGAATCGACCAGTCGCCAACGTAGACGGCGTGGTCGGTCTTGTCCAGCATCGATCGCGCGATCCGGACTTCGCGACGCAGCTCTGTCCGAGCCCACGCAGGCTCGGACCGGCTCAGCGCAGGGCGAGCTGCCCCGGGACGATGGGAGCCGGCAGCTCGGTCGTGCCCATGAGGTAGCGGTCGACCGCGGCCGCAGCTGAGCGGCCCTCGGCGATGGCCCAGACGATCAGGCTCTGGCCGCGGGTCATGTCGCCGCACACGAAGACGCCCTCGACGTTGGTCGACCAGTCCGAGTCAGCCCCCACGTTGGACCGGCTGTCGAGCTCGACACCCAGCTCGGCCACCACGCCGTTCGGCTCCGCCCCGACGAAGCCCAAGGCCAGCAGGACCAGATCGCAATGCAGCTCGAAGGCGGTGTCGGCGATCGGGGTGAAGCGCGGGCCGTCCGTCGTCGCCGATGGCCACCTCCACCTCCTCGCCACGAAGGCCGCCGACCGCTCCCGATCCGTCGTTCACGAACTCCACCGTGGTCACCCCGAACACCCGCTCGCCGCCCTCCTCGTGCGCGGCCGACGTACGGAGGATGAGCGGCCAGGTCGGCCAGGGGTTCTCCCCCAGCCGGTCCCTCGGCGGCTCGGGCATGATCTCGAGCTGGTGGACCGCGAGGGCACCCTGGCGATGGGCGGTGCCCAGGCAATCGGCCCCGGTGTCGCCACCGCCGATGATGACCACGTGCTTGCCCTCGGCGCCTCGATCGGCGACTCGGCCAGCGCTCCTTCTTGCACCCGGTTCGACGGCTTCAGGTAGTCCATGGCCGGGTGGATGCCCTTGAGCTCCCGTCCCGTGACCGGCAGGTCGCGGGGCACGGTGGCGCCCCCGGCCAGCACGATCGCGTCGAACTCCTCCCGCAGCGACCCGGCGTCGACCACCGTGGCGCCCATGGCCGCCGCCCCGGGCACCTCGGGCGCCGGCGCTCCCACCGACACGCCGCAGCGGAACTCCACACCCTCGGCGGACAGCTGTCCCAGCCGCCGATCCAGGACGGCCTTTTCCATCTTGAACTCGGGTATGCCGTAGCGGAGCAGACCGCCGGGCTTCTCGGCCCGCTCGAAGACGACCACCTCGTGACCGGCCCGGGCCAGCTGTTGGGAGGCGGCCAGGCCCGCCGGGCCCGAGCCGACGACGGCAACCCGCTTGCCGGTGAGGGTCACCGGCTTGACCGGTTCAACCCATCCCTCGTTCCAGGCGCGCTCGACGATCTCGTACTCGATCCGCTCGATGGTCACCGGGTCCGATTGATACCGAGCACGCACGCCCCCTCGCACGGGGCCGGGCACAGCCGTCCGGTGAAGTCGGGGAAGTTGTTGGTGGCGTGCAGCCGGTCCATGGCCTCGGACCAGTCGTCCCGGTAGACCAGGTCGTTCCACTCGGGGATCAGGTTGCCCAGGGGACATCCCTCGTGGCAGAACGGGATGCCGCAGTCCATGCAGCGTGCCCCCTGTTCGCGGGCCGATTCGACCGGGAACGGTTCGTAGACCTCTTTCCAGTCGCGTAGGCGGACCGGAACGGGACGACGGGGCGGCAGCTCCCGCCCGTACTTGAGGAACCCCTTGATGTCACCCATGATCGGCGAACCTCAACCGTGCGGTGCGGCCATGACCGCCTCGTCCACCGACCGGCCCTCGGCCACGGCCAGCTCGGTGGCCTCGAGCACACGGCGGTAGTCCCGTGGCATCACCTTCACGAACGACTCCCACGTCGTGGACCAGTCCAGGAGGATCTGGCCGGCCACTGCCGAACCGGTCTCGTCCCGGTGCAAGATGATGCGGTCCTTCAGCCAGATGCGGTCGTCGGCCGACAGGGGCTCGAGATCGACCATCTCCGGGTTGTAGAGGCCGTTGAAGTGGTCCTCCCGGTCGTAGACGAAGGCCACCCCGCCGGACATGCCGGCACCGAAGTTCCGCCCGGTGGGCCCGAGAACCACCACCCTCCCCCCGGTCATGTACTCGCACCCGTGGTCGCCGACACCCTCGACAACGGCGATGGCTCCGGAATTCCGGACGCAGAAGCGCTCACCCACCTGGCCGCGGATGAACACCTCGCCCGACGTGGCGCCGTAGAGGATCACGTTGCCGGCCACGATGTTGTCCTCGGCCACGAAGGGCGACTCCTCGGGGGGCTGGACGATGATCCGACCGCCGGACAGCCCCTTGGCCAGATAGTCGTTGGTGTCCCCGAAGAGCCGCATGGTGACTCCCCGGGGCACGAAGGCGCCGAAGCTCTGGCCGGCCGAGCCCCGGAAGGTCAGGTCGACCGATCCCTCGGGCAGGCCGTGCGCGCCGTGGCGCTTGGTGATCTCGTGCCCGAGCAGGGTGCCCACGGTCCGGTCGACGTTGGTGACGGCCAGCTCGGCGGTCACCGACCGCTCGCCTTCGATCGCCGGACGGCAGGCGTCCAGGAACTGGTGGTCGAGGGCGCGCTCGAGACCGTGGTCCTGCTCGTTCACCTGGAACCGGACGGCGCCCTCGGGAGCCTCGGGGACGGCCAGGATCGGCGCCAGATCGAGGCCGGCCGCTTTCCAGTGGTCGATGGCCGTTGCCGTCTCGAGCAGCTCCACCCGTCCGATCGCCTCCTCGAGCGAATGCAGGCCCAACTGGGCCAGGTACTCCCGGACCTCCTCGGCGACGTACTCGAAGAAGGTCTCGACGAACTCGGGCTTGCCCGTGAAGCGCTTCCGCAGCTCGGGGTTCTGGGTGGCGATGCCCACCGGGCAGGTGTCGAGGTGGCAGACCCGCATCATGATGCAGCCCGACACGACCAGGGGGGCGGTGGCGAAGCCGAACTCCTCCCCGCCCAACAGGGCGCCGACCAGCACGTCCCAACCCGTCTTCATCTGGCCGTCGACCTGGACGACGATCCGGTCCCTCAGGCCGTTGGCCATCAGGGTCTGCTGCGTCTCGGCCAGGCCCAGCTCCCAGGGGATGCCGGCGTGCTTCAGCGACGTCATCGGCGCGGCGCCGGTGCCGCCATCGTGACCGGAGATGAGCACCACGTCGGAATGGGCCTTGGCCACCCCGGCGGCCACTGTGCCCACACCCACCTCGGCCACCAGCTTCACGTGGATCCGGGCGCCGGGGTTGGCCGACTTCAGGTCGTGGATGAGCTGGGCGATGTCCTCGATGGAATAGATGTCGTGGTGGGGTGGGGGCGAGATGAGGCCGACCCCCGGGGTGGTGGACCGGGTCTTGGCGATCCACGGGTAGACCTTGGAGCCGGCCAGCTCGCCCCCTTCACCCGGCTTGGCCCCCTGGGCGATCTTGATCTGGATGTCGTCCGAGTTGACCAGGTACTCGCTGGTCACCCCGAAGCGGCCCGACGCCACCTGCTTGATGGCGCTCCGGCGCAGGTCGCCGTTGGCGTCGGCCGTGAACCGGTCGGCATCCTCGCCGCCCTCCCCGGTGTTCGACCGGCCCCCCAGGCGGTTCATGGCGATGGCCAGCGTCTCGTGGGACTCGGCTGAGATCGACCCGTAGGACATGGCGCCGGTGGAGAACCGGGAGACGATGTCCTCGATCGGCTCCACCTCGTCGATCGGAATGGGCGGCCGCTCCCCCGTCTTCAACCGGAACAGGCCGCGCAAGGTGGCCAGCTGGGTCGCCTGCTCGTCGACCGCTCTGGTGTACTCCTTGAAGATCTCGTAGCGCTTCGAGCGGGTGGCGTGCTGCAGCTTGAAGACCGTCTTCGGGTTGAACAGGTGCACCTCGCCGTCCCGGCGCCACTGGTACTCGCCACCGGTCTCCCGCTCCCGGTGGGCCAGCTCGGTGGGCCGGTCCAGGTTGGCCAGGTGGTGCCGGGTCATGACCTCCTCGGCCAGGACGTCGAGGCCCACCCCGCCGATACGGCTGATCGTCCCGGTGAAGTACTCGTCGATCACGTCGGGGGCCAGGCCGACCGCCTCGAAGACCTGGGCCCCGGTATAGGACGCCACCGTCGAGATGCCCATCTTGGACATCACCTTCAAGACGCCCTTGCTCGCCGCTTTGATGTAGTTCTTCTGGGCCTGGCGGGGAGTGACCCCGGCGAGCATGCCCGAGGCGATCATGTCGTCGATCGTCTCGAAGGCCAGGTACGGGTTGATGGCCGCCGCGCCGAAGCTCTTCAGCAAGGCCATGTGGTGGACCTCGCGTGCGTCGCCGGCCTCAACCACCAGGCCCACCCGGGTGCGGGTCTTCTCGCGGACCAGATGGTGGTGGACGGCGGAAACCAACAACAGCGAGGGAATGGGAGCCCACTCGGCCGTCGAGTTCCGGTCCGACAACACGATGATGTCGGCGCCGTCGGCGATGGCCGCGCTGACCCTGGCCCGCACCTCCTCGATGCCCTGACGGAGCGCCTCCCCGCCGCCGGCCACTTCGAACAACCCGTCGATGGCGAAGGCGCTGAATCCCGGCGTCTGGCCGTCCTCGTTGACGTAGAGCAGCTTGGCCAGGTCATCGTTGTCGATCACCGGCATCGGCAGCACGATCTGCCGGCACGACTCGGCCGTCGGCTCGAGCAGGTTGGCCTCGGGCCCGAGGGTCGACGCCAACGAGGTGACCAGCTCCTCACGGATGGCATCCAACGGTGGGTTGGTGACCTGGGCGAAGAGCTGGGTGAAGTAGTCGTAGAGGAGACGGGGTCGGTCGGACAGCACGGCGATGGCCGTGTCCGAGCCCATGGAGCCGCGGGGCTCGACACCGGTCTTGGCCATGGGGGCCAACAGGATGCGCAACTCCTCGGTGGTATAGCCGAACAGGCGCTGGCGGCCGATGACCGAGGCATGCTGCGGGGTCAGCATGTTCCGGGGGGGCAGATCGTCCAGATCGATCTGGCCCTCCTCGAGCCACTGGCCGTAGGGGTGCTGGGCGGCCAGCGACGACTTGATCTCGTCGTCATCGAGGATCCGCCCCGCCTTGGTGTCGACCAGGAACATCCGGCCCGGTTGGAGCCGGCCTTTGCGCACCACCTTGGCCGGGTCGACGTCGAGCACACCGACTTCGCTGGCCAGCACGACCAGCCCGTCGTCGGTCACCCAGTACCGGGCCGGCCGCAGGCCGTTGCGGTCGAGGACGGCGCCGATGATCGATCCGTCGGTGAACGCCACTGCCGCCGGGCCGTCCCACGGCTCCATCAGGGCGGCGTGAAAGCGGTAGAAGGCCCGCCTGGCCGGGTCCATCGTCCGGTGGTTCTCCCACGCCTCGGGGATCATCATCAACACGGCGTGATGCAGCGGGCGCCCGCCCAGGTGCAGGAGCTCCAGCACTTCGTCGAACGAGGCCGAGTCGCTCGCCCCGGGGGTGACGACGGGGAACGCCCGCTCCAGGCCCGGGATCAGGTCGGAGGCGAGAAGCGCTTCGCGGGCCCGCATCCAGTTTCGGTTGCCGGCCAGCGTGTTGATCTCGCCGTTGTGGGCCAGGTACCGGTAGGGGTGGGCGAGTGGCCACGAGGGGAAGGTGTTGGTGGAAAAGCGCGAGTGGACCAGGGCAAGCCCGCTCACCAGCCGCTCGTCGGAGAGGTCGGGATAGAACTCGGCCAGCTGATGGGACGTGAGCATCCCCTTGTAGGTGATGGTCCGGGCCGAGAGGGAGGACAGGTAGATCCCCTCGATCTCGTGCTCGGCCCGCTTCCGGAGGACGAACGCCAGCCGGTCGATGGCCAGGACCGGGTCGTCACCGATCACGCTGGACCCCGGGGCGCGGGGCCACGAAGACCTGGCGCATGCGGGGCATGACCGCCCGGGCCACCGAACCGAGCATGGAGTCGTCGAAGGGCACGTCGCGCCAGCCCAGGACGGACAGCCCTTCCTCGTCGGCCAGTCGCTCGACGGCCAGCTGCGCCTTCTCCGCCTCCGCTGCGTCGTGGGGCAGGAAGGCGATGCCCACCGCGTACCCGCCGGGCCCGGGCAGGTCGAATCCGGCCACCGTCGGCCAGAAACTCGTGGGGGACCTGGATGAGGATGCCGGCACCGTCGCCGCTGTCCTCCTCGCTGCCCGTCGCCCCCCGGTGAGCCAGATGCTCGAGGGCGACGATCCCCTGGCGCACCAGCCCGTGGCTCGGGCGGCCGTGCAGGTCGGCGACCAGGGCGATCCCGCAGGCGTCGTGCTCGAACCCCGGGGCGTACAGACCCGTGCCCGGGGCGCGGGTCAGCGCCACGGGTGTCGTGGTGCCGCCGGGCTCAGGGTCGGCGGAAAGGCCGGAACGTGTCGTCATCGGGTCTCTCCATCGGTGGACGAGGGAGGGTCACTCCGTCGGGGGATGGTGGCTCTTCCGCCCGGGACGACGCTGGCCCTGCGGTCCGTCAACTCTACACGGTTCGCCCGGGTACCCACCGCTTTTACGCCCTCGGTCCGGGCCCGTGGCTCATCCCCCGAAGGACCCGGCGCGGGTGGTGACTCCGGGTCCTCCTGGGCGTTCTGCCGCCCCTGGCGCTCGTAGGATGAGCCTCGTGCCTGGATCGAGCCACTTCGATGCCGTCTTCGTCGGTGGCGGCGTGATCGGCCTGGCCGGCGCCTGGCGATCGGCCCAGGCCGGCCTGGCCGTGGCCCTCGTGGACCCCCGGCCCGGCCACGGAGCCACCTGGGCGGCGGCCGGCATGCTGGCGCCGGTCACCGAGGCGCACTACGGCGAGGAGGCCCTGGTCCGGCTCAATGTCACGGCCGCCGGCGAGTGGCCCAGGTTCGCCCGTGATCTCGAAGCGGCTTCGGGGATGCCGATCGGGTATCTCCGGCACGGCACCGTCGTGGTCGCGGCCGACGCTTCGGACCGACTGGCGATCGACGAAGTGCTCGCCTTCCAGCAGTCGCTGGGCCTCGGCGCCACCCGCTTGTCGGCCCGGGAGTGCCGGGCCCTCGAGCCATTGCTCGCTCCCGGCCTGCGGGGCGGCGCGGACGTCCCCGGGGACCACCAGGTGGACAACCGCCAGCTGGTGGCGGCGTTGCTGGCCGCCTGCCGGGAAGCCGGGGTCACCCTGGTCGGCGATCGCGCTGCGGCGGTCTCGCTCTCCGCCGCCCCCCGTGACGGGGCCAGCCCGCCCCCGGCCGGGCCACGGGCCACGGGCAGCTCGCCCCCGGCCGGGGCGCGGGCCACGGGCGTGGAACTCGATGGCGGCGCGGCCGTGACGGCCGAGTCCGTGGTCGTCACCGCCGGTTGCCACTCCGATCAACTCGGGGGCCTGCCGCCGGGGACGCTGCCGCCGGTGCGGCCGGTCAAGGGGATGACCCTCCGGCTGGCTGCTCCCGCCCACGTTCCCCGCCTCCGACGGACCCTTCGAGGGCTGGTCCACGGCGAGAGCTGTTACGTGGTGCCCCGGGAGGATGGATCGGTGGTGGTCGGGGCCACCGTGGAGGAGAAGGGGTTCGACCGCACCGTCCAGGCCCGTGCCCTCTACGAGCTGCTGCGCGACGCCCGGACCGTCGTTCCCGGGCTCGACGAGTACGAGCTGACCGAGACCGCCGTCGGGCTCCGACCAGGGTCGCCCGACAACGCCCCGGCCATCGGTCGCACGGCTGTCCCCGGCCTCTTGGTCGCCACCGGTCACTACCGCAACGGGATCCTCCTGGCTCCGGTCACCGCCGACGCCATCGCCGCCCTGCTGGCCGGCGGGGACAGCGACGCCGTCGTGGCGCCGTTCGGGCCCCAGCGGTTCAATTCGGCGCAGAGCGGGGCGGCATGAGCGGGGCGGGGGCCGTGGGCGGGAGCCCGCCGAGCCCCGGCGCCACCGTGCACCTGTCTGTCAACGGCGACCGGTGGGAGGGCCCGGCCGGCACCACGGTGGCCGACATCGTGGCCGACTGGTGCCCCTCGCCCAAGGGGGTCGCCGTGGCCAGGAACGGGGACGTGGTCTCGAAGAGCCAGTGGGAGGGCACCGAGGTCATCGCGGGCGACCGTATCGAGATCGTCTCGGCAGTCGCCGGAGGCTGACCGGACCCTCACCGGCGGTACGGTGGGACCGATGAGGGTGTCCATTCCATCGATGGCGAGTCCGCCGGTGCCCCGGGCCGCGGCGAGTCAGCCGGTCGCGGGCCCTGTCGTCGGGGACCCGGTCCGGCACTCATCCGTCCTGACCCCGAACGGGGGTCCCGGTACTGGGATCGCTCCGGATTCTTGGGTCGTCGACGGCGTCACGATGCACTCCCGGCTCATCTTGGGCACCGGGGGGATGTCGAGCCTGGAGTCGCTGCAGTCCGCCCTGGTTGCATCGGCCTCGGACATGGCCACCGTGGCCGTGCGGCGCGTGGACCCGACGGCTCGGGGGTCCCTCCTCGACCTGTTGCGCGACGCCGGGGTGCGCGTCCTGCCCAACACGGCCGGCTGCTACACGGCCCCCGAGGCGGTGCTCACGGCCAAGCTGGCCCGGGAGGCGTTCGAGACCGACTGGGTGAAGCTCGAGGTGATCGGGGACGACCGCACCCTCCTCCCCGACCCCATCGAGCTGGTCGCCGCAGCCGAGGAGCTGGCCGAAGCCGGGTTCGTCGTGTTCCCCTACACCAACGACGACCCGATCCTGGCCCGGCGACTCCAGCAGGTGGGGTGTGCCGCCGTCATGCCCCTCGGCTCGCCGATCGGGAGCGGGATGGGCATCGCCAACCCGCACAACATCGCCCTCATCGTCGAGGACGCAACGGTCCCGGTCATCCTGGACGCCGGCATCGGGACGGCCTCCGATGCCTGCCTGGCCATGGAGTTGGGCTGCGACGGCGTCCTGGTGGCCTCGGCCGTGACCCGGGCCCAGCACCCGTCGTTGATGGCCGCGGCCATCCGGGACGCCGTCGTCGCCGGCCGGGCGGCACGAGGCGCTGGTCGCATCCCCCGGCGCCGGCATGCCGAGGCGTCAAGCCCCTTTGCCGGCATGATCGAGGCCGATCCGGGCAGCCCCTCGTGAGCTCGCCCCTCGCGGGCATCTCCCTCGTGGGCACCGGGCCGCCCGTAGCCCTCACCATCGCCGGGTCGGACTCGGGTGCCGGGGCCGGGATCCAGGCCGACCTCAAGGCCATGGCTGCCCTCGGCGTGTTCGCCACCACCGCCGTCACCGCGGTCACCGCGCAGAACACGATGACGGTGGCCGCCGTCCACAGAGTGCCCGCCACCATGGTCGACGAGCAGATCGCCGCCGTGTTGGCCGACCTCCCGGTGGCGGCGGTGAAGACGGGCATGCTCGCCTCGGTCGACACCATCGAAGTGGTGTCCAAGCGGGCCGCAGCCGGTGACCTGCCCAATCTGGTGGTGGACCCGGTCATGGTGGCCTCCACCGGGCGCCCCCTGCTCGAGCAGGAAGGGGTCGACGCCTACCGTCGCCACCTGCTTAGCCATGCGCTGGTGGTCACCCCCAACCTGTGGGAGGCGGCCCTGCTCGCCGGTCTCGATCCCGACACGGTGACCGATACCGAGGCCATGGCCCGGGCGGCCCGGCACCTGCACGCAGCAGGAGCCCGCTGGGTGCTGGTGAAAGGCGGCCACCTGCCCGGCGTGGGCGCACCCGGAGAGCACCGGCCGATCGCCATCGACCGTGCCCGACATCCTCTTCGACGGGCACGAGGTCACCGAGCTGTCCGGGTCGAGCACGTGCCCACCGGGAACGTCCACGGGAGCGGTTGCTCGCTGTCCGCCGCCATCGCCGCTCGGCTGGCGCACGGGTGCGACGTGCCCACGGCCGTGCGGGATGCCAAGGCATACGTGACCGGGGCGATCCGAGGGCGGTGCCGGCTGGCGCCTGGGCGGCGGGCACGGCCCGCTCGACCATCTCGGATGGTCCTCCCGGATATGACAGCGGCCGGGTCGCAACGACCCGGCCGCTCCCCACCCTGTAACAGGAACCTACACCCGGTTTTACCCGGATGCCCCCTCCTGCGGACGCTATGAGAAGCAGCGTCGTTGCTGTCCGTCAGTTTTGTCGATCGTCACCTAAATGTAAAGATCCCGTGAACAGGGCATCTTGGCATTTTGGGCTCCACGGTTCCGCCCGATGGCGCCGAATTTGCGGGGTTTTCCATAGGCCGCGGGCCGATTTCACGCTCGAATCCCTGCCCTTCCGTTCTGTGCCGGGTCGGCGGCGGCGTCGGTTGCGGGGCCGGCCCTAGCCGGACGTCAGGCACCGGTCCGGGGGGTAGCCCTGTGTCCGAAATCGGGTATCCCGGAGCCGTCCGGATAGCGTGTGCGCAATGGGTGCGATCCGAGGGAGACGATGGCGCAGGCCATCGCCTGGGGACGGGTGGCCCTCGGCGGCACCGCGCTGGTGGCGCCCCTTGCCGTGGCCCGGGTCTGGGTCGGCGACTCCGCCGATCGCCGCCTCGATCAAGCTCCTGGCCCGGACGCTCGGTGGGCGGGACCTGGCCCTCGGGGTGGGCACGCTCCGGGCCCTCTCCCGACTCCGACGACGAGGGCACGCCCCTGGGTGGCCCTCGTCCGGCATCTCCGACGCTGTGGATACCGTGGCCACAGTGGTGGCGTTCGCGGCGCTCCCGCGCCGGACCCGCTGGGCCGTGCTGGGCGCCTCGGCCGGCGCAGCCGTCGCCTCGATCCGAATAGCCACTGGGCTCGATCGTCCCACCGGGCTCGACTGTCCCACCGGGCTCGACCGTCCGGCTCCCGGGGATTAGACCGGGGGCGTCCGCGGATGTCCGGCCCGTCCGCGGGCGAGCAGATCGGGGGCGGGTCGGATGCCCGGCCCGTCCGACGGCGGTAAGACCGGGAGCGGCCACCCCGGGGCGGGACGTGCAGGGCCGCCCCTGGAGTCAGCCGGGGCGTTGGTAGGCTGTCGCCGGTCATGGTCGCTCAAGTGGAACACGGGGAACCGTCCCCGGCAGAGCCCCGACGACGAGGGGTCCGAGCCGGCCTATGAGCCCGTCGGCCGGATGTCGCTCAAGTCGCCGGCACGTCATCGTGGTGGCCATCGCCCTCGTGATCCTCATCGGCGGGATCACCGCATCGGCCTTGGCCACCGGCGGCCCGACCACCTCTGACGCTCACGTCGGTGCGCCTGGCCGACGGGACCGTGGTCCACCTCGAGCCGGCGGACCGACGCCCTGAGGCCCATCGAGCAAGAGGGTAATCCCCCGTCGGACATCCTGGCCGCCCTGGCCGTGCCCGAAGGGCACCACGACCACCGGGCTCGCTCAACACCGACCAGAACACCACCCAGTACGACCGCACCGTCGACTTCACCTCGACCATGAACGCCTACCAGGTCCAGGACTTCTATCGGGTCCTCTTCAAGCGGCTGGGCTGGAAGCTCCTCTCCAACGGCCCCGACTCCTACCAGGCCGGGAGCACCGAGATCCTGGCCAAGAAGGGGAGTAACGACGGCTACTACTGGGAGGCCGGCGTGGTCGTGTCGCCCACCACCGGCGGCCGGCGTGACCCCGTTCACCCTCCGGGTGTTCGAGGTGGCCGACCCGACCACCTGACCGAGGAGGCGGCCGAGAACCGGGAACGGGTGACCGCCGGACGGGTCCGGTGCCAGGTCGACCGGCGCCGTCGACGCGGCGGAGGACGTAGGCCCACACGAACAGGTTCGCCGGGTAGAGGAGGTATCCCACCCTGGTGGCCGGGGCCAGGACGAGGGCGATCAACATGACCCATCCGGTGAGCAGCGAGACGTCGGCCGCGTCCTTGGGCGGTTTCGCCCTGAGCCGCCAGAGCAACAGGACGGCGCCGATCACGATCACCGCCACCACATAGGGCTTGTGGATTCCGGGCAGGGCGCTGACCAGCATGTGCCCGGGAAGCGGGCTGGCGGCCGGCGAGGCGACGCCGGCCAGGCCCAGGGGGAACCGGATGACGTTGTCCACGAAGGCCGACGGGTTGGACAGGGCAAACGGCGCCACCACCGGTCCGGCGATGAGCACGAAGCCCATGCAGGTAGCGGCCCACGGCCCGGCTGCGATAGAGGTCCCGGGCCGCCCACAGGGCCAAGAAGGCCAGCGGCCAGGCGGTGAACTTCAACGACGAGGCCGCGCCCAGGGCCAGCCCGGCGAGCAGGGGTCTTCGGCGCTGGAGGGCGACCAGCCCCAGCAGCATCAAGGCGACCACCGGCATGTCGTCGCCCCCGGTGGCCAGGGGGAGGGCCGCAGTGGGCAAGACGGTCAGCACCTGGAGGGCACGGGCCCTGACGTCCCGGCTGCCCCGGAGGCGGCTCAAGGCGAAGCCGCCGACCAGCACGGTGAAGACCAGGAACTGGATCCGGGCGTCGGCCAGGCGGGCCTCGACCTTGCTCCCGCTCGAGAAGCCCGAACAGCACCATCCCGGGCAGGTAGGGGTAGTACAGCTCGTAGACGGGCACCGCCTGTTGGTGGATGAGGATGTGCCCGTTCCGATCGATCACCCGGTAGGGGTCGTGGCCGTTGACCGCGGCCGACGCCGGCCCGCTCCACCACGATCACCTCGGGCTGCACGTGGTCGGCGGCGTGGCCCTCCGAGCGCCAGATGACCTCCATGGTCAGCGGGACGACCGTGGCGCCGGCAAAGACCACGGACGCAGGCGCCGATGCGGGCGATGCGGTACCGCCGAGCGGTGGCGGTCGACTCCGCCGGCCGTCGGCCCCGGCCCGGGCCGCGGCGCCAGGCGACCACGGCCATGAACGCCCCTCCGGCCAGGTAGGGGCCGAAGGCCATCAACCCCCATTGCCGGTAGAGGCCTATCCCGGCCATCAAGCCGCCGTGCAGAGGGCGAAGATGCCGGAGATCCCGTAGAGGGCGGCGTCGCGCCACTCCGGCGACCAGCCGCGGACCGGATCGAGCGTGCGGGCGAGGCCGGGAACGATCGTAGCGGCCCTCGAGCGGTGACCCGGCGGCTCGACGGCCATGCGATCCGAGTCGGTCGGCACGGCCGATGGTACACCCAGGCCCTGGCCGCCCCCGGGACACGCTGCCCCCGATCCCGTCCCCGACCAGGCGCTCCCCCGTCATCGGCCGTTCATCGGCCGTTCATCCGCCCTCACCGGTCCATCCCGATCCTCGGGCGGCTCGAACCCCAGGATGGCGGCGTAAAAGTCGAGCTCGGCGGTGAGCGCGGCACGCAGGGTCTCGGCCCGCCGGAAGCCGTGGGACTCGCCGGCGAAGGCCCGGTACCGGCAATCGACGCCGCGGGCCCGGAGGGCGGCGGCAAAGCGCTCCGCCTGGTCGGCGGGGACGACGGGGTCATCGAGTCCCTGGAGGAGCAGGACGGCGCCGGTGACCCGGTCGGCGTGGTGGATCGGCGAACGCTCGCGATAGGTCGCCAACGCCTGCGGGCAGCGGCCCCACCAGGGTGTCGACGTACCTCGACTCGAAGTCATGGGTCTCGGCGGCCAGGGCCTCGAGGTCGGTGACGCCGTACCAGGCGGCGGCGCCGGCGAACCGATCGGAGCGGACGAGGGCGCCCAGGGCGGTGAGCCCCCCGGCGCTGGTGCCCCGGATGACCATCCGGTCGCCGTCCACCCTGCCGGCCTCGGCCAGGGACACGGCGGCGGCGACGCAGTCGTCGATGTCGGCGATCCCCCACAGGCCCTCGCAG
Source organism: uncultured Acidimicrobiales bacterium (assembly GCA_963769825.1). GTDB lineage: Bacteria > Actinomycetota > Acidimicrobiia > Acidimicrobiales > RAAP-2 > Bog-756. The sequence continues at coordinate 542,981 of CAVYNO010000004.1, read as the reverse complement.
CCGCTGCCGGTAGGCGCGCCCGTAGCCGGCGCTCCCCCGGTAGTTGACGGCGAGCACGGCCAGGCCGCGGCTGGTGAAGTACTGGACCAGCGGGTCGAACCCGGGATCGGCCGCGGCCGTGGGGCCGCCGTGGCACATGACCACCAGCGGGGGCACCGAACCGGATGGGGACTGGCACCCGGAGCTGGTGGGGGCGTAGAAGAGGCTGTGGACGGGACCGTCGGGGCTCGGTGGCCTCCACCGGCTCGGCCACGGCGACGTCACCGGGCGCTACGGCCAGCGTGGGGACGGCACTCAGCAGTGCTAGGCCAGCGGGGGGCTGTATGGATCGGATCGTCAGGGCCGGATCGGTCGGCCGTCGGGCTGGGGGCGTCTTTCTCGGCGTCGGAACGGGGGTTGGCGTCGGCTGGAGCGGCGCCCACGGCAGACCGAGGGCCGGCGTGGGGGTCGGCTGGAGCGGCCACGGCATAGACCGAGGGGCCGACGGTGGCGGTGGCGCCGAGCACCAGCACGTCGCCCCCGTCGGTGGCCGAGACACCGGAGATGGCGACGCACGGTTGGGGCACGACCTCGAGCTCGCCGGCCGGGGACTCGGAGGGCGGTGGGATCCGCACCAGCTGATCGAACCCGTCCGCATGCCTGCGGCAAGCCAATGCGCCATCGGGCAGCTCGGCTCATGGTGCGACTGCCCGAGCACCCAGTCGGGGCCGTGGAACTCGGCCCGGTCGGACACCAGGGCCGAGGGGGACGCCCACTCCCGGCCCTCGTCGCCGACGCGCTCGACCCGATAGGGCTGCCACCATCCGGCCTGGTCGGACAGGTAGACGAGCGACCCGTCCCGGCACCAGATCGGTTGGCCGATCGACACGTCGGTGCCCCCGGCGACGCATCGAGCCTCGGCGACCCGCGGGCCGCCGTCGTCATCGAGCCACCGGCCCACCCACAGCTCACAGCCGTCCCAGGGCATCTGCGGATGGTCCCAGCTCAACCAGGCCAGTTCGGCGCCGTCGGGCGACGGCCGAGGAGCGGCATAGAAATCCCGTCCGTCGAGCACAGGGACCGACAACCAATGAGCCCTGGGCATCCACGGCCACGATCCCATGGCCCACGCCTTCGGGGCCGTGGCGCTCCTCGACGCAGATGAACCACCCGCCGTCCGCCGACAGCCGGCCGTCGGCGTAGCGAACGGATCGGTCACCCGAAGAGGCGGTGGTCAGGGCGACCGGGGCGAGCTCGGTGGCAGCGCGGTCGGCGTGTCAAGGGCGGTCGTGTTGCGCTCAGTGCGCGTCGGGGCGCTCAGGGCTGTCGGTCGCGCTCAGTGCGGCCGGGGCGCTCAGGGCTGTCGGTGTGCCGGCCGTGTGAGCTGTCGCCGAAGTCGTCGGGGTGCCGGTCGGGAGGGCGGTCGAAGCGATCTCCCAGCGGTACAGGCCGCTGGTCCGCTTGGTCGACGTAGAAGAGCGTCCCGTCCTCGACCGTGGCCGACCCGCCGCCGTACTCGTGGACGCGCGAGCGGATGCTGCGACCCGGCGGGGAGACGTCGGTTGGGTCCCTCGGTTGCACTGGCCCGGACCAGGACCTGGCGCCCTCCCTCGTCGGGCCGGCTCTCGAGCCAGTAGGCCCACCGGCCGTCGACCTGGAGCCCGCTGCGGGACACCTTGCCGGCAGCCACTGCCGCGGCCGAGAACGGCGACGGCCACGATCCACTGGGCGCGGCAGTGCGGACGGGTTCGGAGCCGGTCATGGCTGGAACGTCACCAGTGCGGAACCGGTCGCCGGGTGCACGATGGCTGTCGGATCGCGCTCGCCCGCCACGGTGCCGGTACCGTCCCGTCCTCGGACCTAGCGGTCCCCCACGGCCCTCGGCCTCCGGCCGCTCTCGACCGGGCTACGGGGAGAAGTCCTCGGGGCGGATGGTGTCGAGGAAGTTCCGGAACTCGCCCACCACCTCTTCGGGGTTCTCCTGCTCACCGTCCTCGTCGTACTCGGCCGCCTCGTCCTCGTCCTCCTCGTCTTCGGCCGGCAACATGATGCCCTCGGCATCCATGAGGTCGTCGGCCACGTAGAGGGGGGTCCCGGTCCGCACGGCGACGGCCACGGCGTCGGACGGTCGGGCCGAGACCGGGACCTCGGTGCCACCGTGGCGCAGCACGATCTCGGCGTAGTAAGTCGACGTGCGCAGCTCGGTGATGACGACGCGCACCACGTCGGCACCCAGCGCGTCGAGCAGGTCCCGGATGAGGTCGTGGGTCATGGGACGGGGCGTGTCCATGCCCTGGAGGGCGAAGGCAATGGCCGTCGCCTCCGGGCGCGCCGATGAAGATGGGCAGCGTACGGCCGAGCACCTCGGACTCCTGCAGAAGCAGCACGGGCGTGTTCGACTGCAGGTCCACCCGCACCGCCCGAAGTCGGACTTCGACCATGCGTTGCAACTTACTCGCCGGACGCGATTTCCGCGGTCAGGTCCGGCTCGCCATGGCCGCGTGTCGAGGCCTCGAGGACGCCGGAGGCCTGGCCCAGCCGAGCGGGAGGGAACGCATGCGATCACCCACCGAGCAGGTCGCGGATCGCACCGCGCAACAAGGCGCCGCGGAGTCCCTGGCCCAGCTGGATCAGCTCGTCCGCCGTGCGTCCGGCCCGCTGGCGAGCCTCGGGATTTCGCTGTCTGACCAGGGGCAAAACGATCTGCTCGATGAACCCTGCCTCCCGGTCAGCCGTGTTTTTGTACAGACGGAGGTGGCGCGGCTCCACACCGTAGCGGGCGAACCCGGCAGCCAGGTTGGCGATGGCCAGACAGTCCTCGTCGAAGTACTCGGCCCCGCCGACCTGGGTGGCGGCGAGCAACCCGTACTCGCGGAGCTGCTCGAGCACGTCCTCGCCCAGGCCGCTGGCCGCGGCCAGCTCGGCCAAGGTCAAGCTGGCGCCGGTCAGGTCGGCCGGACGTCCCTCGGCTGGCCGCTCCACTCCGGCCGGCGACGGCGAGGATCCTGCCGCTCGAGCTCGACGGCGCTCGCGGCTCGGAGGGTCCCGAGGGCGTCCATCCGATGCCGGCTCGGGCTGGGCGGCAGTCGGCCGGGGCCGGATCCGGGGCCTCGGTCGATGGGCCCCCCGATCGGCTCGATCGGGCGCCGCCGACCGCCGGCCTTGCCGCCTTCGTCCTCGGCCGCCCCGGGATCGAGGCCGAGCGGGCCGAGCCCGACGGCCGCCCGTGCGGGGGAGCCCTCGATACCGGGCAGCCCCGGACCGCCGCCCCGGCCGTCGGCCTCTCGGACGCCGATCGGCCCGATGGACCGGGGTGCACCCGGTCGGCCCGGTGCCGCGCCTGGCCGCGGCCTGCCCGACCAGCACGGGATCGGCGCTGTCGGCGGCGTGCTGCGCCGGGCGACTCCGTCCGTCGGCGGGCTGCCCTGTTCCGGTCGTTGCCGGCGACGTCGCGCCGACCCGCCGGCCGGGCTCGGCCCGGTCGGTTCCGGTTGTGCCACGGTCGGCGGCATGCACCCGGGCCTCGATGGCCGCTCTCGACACACCAGCCGCCGGCGTCGGGGCGGTGGCCTCCTCGACCGACGCGCCGACCTCGTTTCCTTCGTGCCGCCGGACCCGTTCGCCTCCTCGGATCCGTTGCCTCCGATCCGTCGTCGAGGCGGTCCTTGATCACCTTCAGGGGCAGGAAGTGCTCCCGCTGCTGGCGCAGGACCCACCGCAGCCGCTCCACGTCGTGCTCGTAGAACTTCCGGTAGCCCGAAGGGGTCCGCTCGGGGTTGACCAGGCCCTGGCTCTCGAGGAAGCGGATCTTGGAGATGGTGATGTCGGGGAACTCCTGGCGCAGCAGGGTCAGCACGTCGCCGATGGACAGGTAGGTGCGTGCGCTCACCCGTACCGTCCCCTCAGCGGGCACACCGACGGCGCCCGTCCTCATTCGCCCGCGGCCACCAGGTACACCAGCTTGAACTTGCCGATCTGGACCTCGTCGCCACTGGCCAGCACCGCCTCGTCGATCCGCTCCCGGTTGACGTAGGTGCCGTTCAGCGAGCCGACGTCGCGCACCGTCGTCCCCCCTCGCCGGTGGTGAACTCGGCGTGGCGCCGGGACACGGTGATGTCGTCGAGGAAGATGTCGCTTTCGGGGTGTCGCCCGGCCCTTGTCACTTCGGACGTCGAGCACGTAGCGGGCTCCGATGTTCGGCCCCCGCTTGACCACCAGCATGCCGCGCCGCGGGCAGCTCGAGCAGCGTGACCGCCGCGTCTCGTCGGCGGGTCGGCCAGCTCCTCGACGGGCTGGAGGGTGACCGTCGTGTCCGACGTGGCCTCGACCAGCGACCGCACCGCACGACGAGCAGAAATTCACCCCCGGCGGATTCCGATGGCCGCAGTTGTGGCAGAACACGTCCATCCACGGTAGTCGCTCCTCGATCCTCCTGGTCTTTCCCGGCCCGCGCCGGTCGGGGCACGTCAGTCGGTCGGTCAGCTGCCGGTAGGCGGCGGCGTCCAGCAGCGCATCGACGCGCGGCCGGGTCGGCAGGCTCGATCTCGCAGATCCACCCCTCGCCGTAGGGGTCCTCGTTCAGGCGCTCGGGGCGCCCGGCCAGTTCCTCGTTCACCGCCACGACCTCGCCGGCGATCGGCGCGTAGACCTCGGACACCGACTTGGTCGACTCGACCTCGCCCAGCGTCCCTCCCGCCTCCACCGACGTGCCCGACGGCCGGCAGCTCGACGAAGACGACGTCGCCCAGGGCGTCCTGGGCGTAGTCGGTGATGCCGACCCGGACGCGGCCGCCCTCGAAGCGGGCCCATTCGTGGTCGGACGAATAGCGGAGGTCGTCGGGCACGTTCATGCCTGCGGACCCTACCCGACCCGACCGCCTGGTGCCTCCGGACGGCCAGACGGAGCCGGTCACGCAGCGCCGACGTCAGCGGAGGAGCTGGCGGAGCCGCACCGAGTACTCCTGGGCCCTGGCCCCGGCCCCGGCCTCGCTCGGGCCCTCGGCCCAGACGTGGGTCACCGGCTCCTCGGGGTCGGGCAGGACCAGCGCCCAGCCGTCCTCCTCGAGCACCTTCACCCCGTCCACCAGGACCAGGTCGCGCCCGGACGAGCGCTCGACCAGGGTCCGCATGACCATGCCCTTCTGCTCCCACGGGGTGTGCACCGACTCGTGGGCGATGTGGACCGGGGGCAGGGCGGCCACCATGGCCGACAGCCGCTGGCCGGTCTGGGTCAGCATGGCCACCAGGTTGACCAGGGTGGCGGCGGCGTCGTAGGCGGGGAGGAAGTGGGGGAAGATGAACCCGCCGGTCTGGCTGGCGGCGAAGGTCACGTGCTCGGCTGGCCGCCACCTCCATCAGATGCGCGGCGGAGAGCTTGGTCCAGATGATCTCGGCCCCGGCCTCGGCGCAGATCGTCTCGGCCGCCCGGCTGCACGGCCACCGGCAGGGCCACCCGGGCGCTCGCGTGGGTCTGGGTGACCAACTGCAGCAGGACCAGCAGCGCCTCGTCGTCGGTCAGCGCGTGCCCCTTGTCGTCGACGATCGTCGACGTGCTCGCCCCCGGGGTCGATCACCGCCCCGAGATGGGCGCCCGACGCCCGCACCAGGTCGGCCACCCGGGCGGCGCTGGCCTGTCGGTCGAAGGACATGACGCCTGGGTGTTGGCGTACGGGTTGACCACCAGCACGTCGGCCTCCACCTTGGCCAGGAGGTTGGGCATGACGAAGCTCGACGGTGCCGAAGGAGTAGTCGAGCACCAGCTTGACGTCGGCGGCCTTGGTGCTCGAGAGGTCGACCGAGTCGATCAGGCCGGCGGTGTAGTGCTCGAGGGCCCGGGGCGGGAAGTCGATGTCACCGATCTCCCGGGCCAGGACCCGGCGGAACTCCTCACGGTGGTACAGGCGCTCGATCTTGCGCTGGGTCACCTCGTCGAGGTCGATGCCGTCCTTGTCGAAGAACCGGATCACCACCGACTGGGGGTCGTCGGGGACCAGCCGCACGGTGACGCCGCCCGACGCTGCTCGACGACTGCACCTGGAACCGGGTGACCGGCACCGTGGCCACCTCCAGGTCGTCCACGTTCACCCCCACCGCGTTGCAGCCGACCATGATGGCCCGCTTGAGCACCCGGGCGGCCCGGCTGGTGTCGCGGGAGGCCGAGATGGTGGCCCCCTTCTCGATGGTGGTGGCCCAGGCCATCGACAGCCGCACGGCCAGCTCGGGGCTGATGTCCACGTTGGCCAGTCCCTGGACCCCGTCCCGGCCGAAGAGCGTCCGGGCGCCCCGCGACTCCCAGATGATCGACGAGTTGACGATGGCCCCGGCCTCGACGGTCTTGAACGGGTACACCTTGACGCCCGGCCGGATCTCGGCGTGCGGCGCCGACGAAGCACTCGTCGCCCAGCACGACGCCCTCCTCGCACCGCACCCCTTGTCGGAGGTCGGTGCTCCGGCCCAGCACGCTGCCCTCGATCCGGACCCCGGCGCCCAGGTAGGCGTTGTCGTGGACGACCGATCGCTGCAGCGACGAGTTGTCCCCCAACCGGATGTTCGAGCCCGAGGGTGGAGTACTCGCCCAGTCGCGTCCCGGGGCCGATCGAGCAGTTGTCGCCGATGACCGCCGGGCCGGCGATGGACACGGACGGGTCGATCTCGGTGCCCTTGCCCAGCCACACCCCGGGCCGGAGGGGGAACCCCTCGATCTGCACCTGGACCCGCTCGTCGAGGATGTCCTGGTGGGCCTTGAGGTAGGCCGCCGAGCGTGCCCACGTCCTCCCAGTAGCCGTCGGCCACGTACCCGTAGAGCGGCTTCCCGGCCTCGAGGACGGCCGGGAAGTCTCGCCCGAGAAGTCGACCGGACGGCCCTCGGGGATGAAGTCGAAGATCTCGGGCTCGAGCACGAAGATCCCGGTGTTGATGGTGTCGCTGAACACCTGGCCCCAGGTCGGCTTCTCCAGGAACCGCTCGACCGAGCCGTCCTCTTGGGTGATGACGATGCCGAACTCGAGCGGGTTGTCGACCGCCTTGAGGGCCAGCGTGGCCAGGCGCCCCGCTTCTCGTGGAAGCCCACCACCGCGGACAGGTCGATGTCGGTGAGCACGTCGCCGGAGATGACGAGGAACCGCTCGTCGAGCTCGTCCCGGGCGTTGCGCACGGAGCCGGCCGTGCCGAGCGGCGTCTCCTCGGTGGCGTAGACCATGCGCACGCCGAACTCGCGAGCCGTCGCCGAAGTAGGTCCGGATGGCGTTGGCCATGAAGGCCACGGTGACCACGATGTCCTCGAACCCGTGGGTCCGCAGCAGGTGGACGACGTGCTCCATCATCGGCCGGTTGGCCATGGGCAGCATGGGCTTGGGCTGGTTCGAGGTGAGCGGGCGCAGTCGGGTGCCCTCGCCCCCGGCCATGATGACCGCCTTCATCGGGTCGCCCTCGGAGCCGGCCGGGGTGGCCGGTGCCGCGGGCCCGCGCCCGTCGGCCAGGGCCTGCCGGGCCACGGGGATGTACGAGCCGGCGGCGATCCAGGCCAGGACCAGGCCGATGATCCCGGTGACCCAGGCAAAGACGTGGAACGGCTGCCTGCCACTGGGCCGAGCCGTGGCCCAGCAGGAACGCCGGGTACGAGAACATGAGAGCGAACGTACCCGCCTTTCCCACCCACAGCACGTCTATGCGCTTGGCGCCCCGAGCGAGGCCAGGGCCAAGACGGCCACGCGACACCACCACCTCGCGGGCCATGGTCGCCACCCCGAACCACACCGGGACGGCGCCGTAGACGATGATGGAGATGACCGAGGTGCCGACCAGGACCCGGTCGGCCACCGGGTCGAGGACCTTGCCCAGCGTGGAGACCTGATGGAACCGACGGGCCACGTGGCCGTCGACCCAGTCGGTCGCGCCGAGCACGCCGAGCAGTACGGCGGCCGCCGTCTGGCGGTGGGCGCCGAAGAGCAGCCACAAGAAGAGGGGGATGCAGGCCAGCCGGACCATCGTGATCAGGTTGGGAACGGTGAAGACCCGGTCGAGGTGCTCATCCTCGCTCGCCGGCGCCGCACCGGCCGACAGCGGCACCGCGCCTCCGGCCGACTGCGGCATGGGTTCTGAGGCCGACCGCGGCACGGGTTCTGAGGCCGACCACGGCACGGGTCTGAAGCCGGTGGGGCACGGTGTCCGCCCTCAGTGGCACACGTTCTGCCCCCAGCGCTTCGGCCCTGTCCATGCCATCCACACGATTGAGTCTACGGGCGGCGACCCCCCGCTGGGTTAGCCCCGCCGCGGCTGACTGACCGCATCCCGGACCGGCTGCACAGACGGGCATCGGTCACCGCAATGGCTCCCGGCGATCCGGACGGTCCGATCGGGACGGTCGGTCACGATCGATCGGGACGGTCGGTCAGGACGATCGCGACGGTCGGTCACGACGATCGGACGGTCGGGGCGTGTCCATCTCCTTCAGGAGCTTCTTGTACGTCGCGGCCTTGGCTTCGAGCTCCCCCATCATGCCGGCAAGGCGTTCCTGTTTCGCACGTACCACCGCCCGGAGCTTCTTGTTGATCTCGGTCGCCTCCAACAGGATCTCGCGGCACCGGGCGTCGTCAGCTCCCGACCTGTACTCGCTGCGCAAGCCGGACAGGTCGTCCTCGCCCCGCAGGACGTCCCGGATCTCGTCGAGATCGAAGCCGAGCAGGGACTGGAGCTCACGGATGTGCACCAACCGGGCCACATCTTCCTCGCTGTACCGTCGGGCGCCCCCGACCGAGTACCCGGTGGGAACCAGTAGCCCCCGCTCCTCGTACCAGCGCAACGTTCGACTGGACACGCCGGCTCGCTCGGCCGCCTCCCCGATCCGGAAGGTCACCGGCGTCGGCGAGCTGCTCGGCTGCCTTTCGGCTTGCGGCGTCGGCCTTTCCCGGGACCCTGCCCTCTCCGTCACACGCCGACCCCAAGTGGACAGAAGGACACCGATCTCGGTGATGGGGCTGTTGGCACAGTGGTTCACACGCTTCTCCTCACCGGCGACCGGTCCACCGGGAGGCACTGCCACGGGCGTGCCGGACCGGTTCACTGACGGTGGCCCCCGTTTGCACCACACCGTTCGCAATCACAGTACCGCCCGAGGCGCGGCCTAGCCGGACCACTCTGGCTCGTCGCGCTGGCTGTGGCGCCAAGGGTCAGTGTTGCCCAACGACGCGGGCCACATCCCCTCTCGCAAGCCGGCCGCGGGGCCTTGGCAATCCCGGGTGTTGGTCGCCCCTCGGCACACCCGGCAAAAGGCCCGGAAGATCGTCGTGGGGATGTGCTACGCAAGGTCCATGCCTCGATTCGAACCGTTCCACCGGACTGCGGTACGACACCGGTCGAGTTGACCCGAACGCGGTCATCGCCCCTCCCTACGACGTCATCGAGCCACCGCGAGCGGGCCATCCTGGCCCGACGTCACAGTGCCAACGCCGTGCGGGTCGAACTGCCCGAGCAGGACACCCGGGCCCGCCTCGACCGCTACCAGAACGCCGCCCACCTGCTGGCCGAGTGGCAGGAGGACGGCAAGCTACGACGTGACCCGAACCCGTCGTTCTACGCCTACCGGATGACCCCTCCCGGCGGCGGCGTCCAGACCACCGGCATCATCGGGGCCCTGGCCATGGACACCGACGGGTCGGGCGATGTCCTCCCTCACGAAGAGACGCTTCCCAAGCCCAAGAGCGACCGCCTCGAACTGCTCCGGGCGACCAACGCCAACCTGTCCCCCATCTGGGGCCTCTCGCTCACACCCGGCCTGTCGAAGACCTACGACATCGACTCCCAGCCCGCCGTGGTCGCCACGGACGACGAGGGGGTCCGCCACGAGCTCTGGGTGATCGACGACGAGGCGACCATCGGCGCCGTCACAGCGGCGGTTGCCGACTCGCCCGTCGTCATTGCGGACGGCCACCACCGCTACGAGACGTCGCTGGCCTTCCAGCGCGAGCGTCGGAAGGCGCGCGGCGACGCCGACCCCGGCCCCGGCGCGACGTCGATCTGGTCATGGCCTTCGTGGTCGAGCTGTCCGACGAGGAGCTGGCCGTCGGCCCCGTCCACCGGGTCCTGTCTGGCCTGCCCGACGGCTTCGATCTGGTGGACGCCTTCTCCTCCTGGTTCGACGTGATGCGGGCGGGAGACTTCACGCCGACGGACCACCGACCGCGCTCGGCGAGTCCGCCGCCCTCGCCCTGGTGTTGCCGTCAGGGGTCTGGCTGCTCTCGCCCAAGGACGGGACGGCCGAGGCGGCCGGCTCCGACCTCGACTCGTCGATGGTGGCGCTGGTCCTCGCCGAGTTGCCCGAGCACGAGCTCGAATTCCGCTACTCGTGGCGGGACGCCGTGGCCGTGGTCGACGACGAGCAGGCCCAGGCTGCCGTCCTGCTGCGCCCGGTGACCGTCGAACAGATCGCCGACTGGGCCCGTGCCGGCCGGCGGATGCCGCCCAAGAGCACCTACTTCCATCCCAAACCCCGCACCGGCATGGTCTACCGGACGCTCGCCGCCCCGGGCTAGGGGCTCGGGTGCGGGGCCGGGCTGATGGCGGCACGGAGCCGCGGCGCAGGGCGCAGCCGTCTCCCGGTGGTCGGCTACGACACCGTCCAAGTGGAGCCGGAACGGAGCAGGGTCGCCAGGTCCCCTGCGCCCTTTCGCTCCTCGCGTCGTCGAGCTGCTGGCTCATCGACGAGCCGTACTCGGGGCGGTCCACATCGCGGAAGACACCGATCGGCGTGGGCTCGTACGGGCCCCGGGACAGGCGGCTCAGCTGGAAGGCCAGGCCCGGGCTGTCCTGATGCTCGTCGTGGACCAGGAGGGCCGTCCTCGCCGACATCGGCCACCGAGACCACCTCGAGCGAGCCGTCGGGGTGGAGGACGACTCCGTGCTCTCCCTCGGCCCCGAAGCGGATGGGCTCACCGTGGCTCAGCGGGATCAACATGTCGGCCCGGTTGTCCTTGCCGGTGATCTGGGCGAAGGCGCCGTCGTTGAAGACGTTGCAGTTCTGGTAGATCTCGACGAAGGAGGCGCCCTTGTGCTGGTGCGCACGACGGAACGTCTCCATCATGTGCTTGCGGTCCATGTCGTGGGTACGGGCCACGAAGGTGGCCTCGGCCCCGAGGGCCAGGCTGAGCGGGTTGAAGGGCTGCTCGAGCGATCCGAACGGCGTCGACTTGGTCACCTTGGCCACTTCCGAGGTGGGCGAGTACTGGCCCTTGGTCAGCCCGTAGATCTGGTTGTTGAACAGCAGGATGGTCAGGTTGACGTTCCGGCGCAGGGCATGGATCAGGTGGTTGCCGCCGATGGAGAGCGAGTCCCCGTCACCGGTGACCACCCACACGTCGAGGTCGGGGCGGGTGGTGGCCAGGCCGGTGGCGATGGCCGGCGCCCGGCCGTGGATCGAGTGCATACCGTAGGTGTTCATGTAGTACGGGAAGCGGGCGGCACAGCCGATCCCCGACAGGAACACGGTGCTCTCGCGGCGCACGCCCAGGTCGGGGAGCAGCATCTGGACGGCGGCCAGGATGGAGTAGTCCCCGCAGCCCGGGCACCAGCGGACCTCCTGGTCCGACGACCAGTCCTTCCGCGTGGTCTCGGGTACGGCGACGGTATCGGCTAGGTCGGTCATCAGTCGCTCACCTTTCCATTTCCGGCCCGCTCAGCACCGACCGCCACCTGGTCCGGCGGCTCGACTCCGTCGGCGATGTCGCCGATCTGCTGCAGGATGGCAGCCTCGATCTCGGCGGCCCGGAACGGCACGCCCTGCAGCTTGGTGAACGACACCGCGTCGACCAGGAACTCGGCCCGCAGCAGCTTGCTGAGCTGGCCCAGGTTGACCTCGGGCACGAGGACCTTGTCGTAGGCGGCGAGCACCGCCTCCAGGTTCGGCGGGAACGGGTTGAGGTGGACGAGGTGGGCATGGGCCACCTTCTGGCCCCGGGCCCGGACCCGCCTGACCCCGGCGGCAATGGCCCCGTAGGTCGAGCCCCAGCCGACCACCAGCACCCTGGCGTCGGCATCGGCGTCGTCCACCTCGAGCAGGGGGATGTCGCTGGCGATGCCGGCGATCTTGCGCCGCCCGCAGACGGCCCATCCGCTCGTGGTTGGCGCCGTCATAGGCCACGTTGCCGCTTCCGTCGGCCTTTTCCAGGCCACCGATCCGGTGCTCGAGCCCGGGGACACCGGGGGGCGCCCACGGCCGGGCCAGGGTCTCCTCGTCCCGGATGTAGGGCCAGAACACCTCCTCACCGGCGGGGCCGGTGTGGTTCGGAGCGGTGGCGAAGCCGGGATCGATCTCGGGGAGGTCCTCCAGGTCGGGCAGGCGCCAGGGCTCGGTGCCGTTGGCCAGGTACCCGTCGGACAGCAGCATCACCGGCGTGCGGTACTTCACGGCCAGCCGCACCGCCTCGATGGTGGCCTCGAAGCAGTGGGAGGGCGTCATGGCGGCCACGATGGGCAACGGCGCCTCGCCGTGGCGCCCGTACATGGCGTGCAGCAGGTCGGCCTGCTCGGTCTTGGTGGGCAGCCCGGTCGAGGGGCCGCCCGCGCTGGATGTCGATGATCACGAGCGGCAGCTCCAGGCTGATGGCCAGTCCGACCGTCTCGGCCTTGAGGTCGACGCCTGGACCCGAGGTGGTGGTCACGCCGAGGGCGCCACCGAAGGCGGCACCGAGGGCGGCCCCGACCCCGGCGATCTCGTCCTCGGCCTGAAAGGTCCGGACTCCGAACTGCTTGTGCTTCGACAGCTCGTGGAGGATGTCCGAGGCAGGGGTGATCGGGTAGGTGCCGAGGAAGAGGGGCAGCCCGCTCTGGGTGGAGGCGGCGATGAGGCCCCAGGCCGCGGCGGTGTTCCCGGTGATGTTCACGTACTCCCCCGGATCGAGCTCGGCCGGGCGGACCTCGTAGGAGGACTCGAAGAGCTCGGCGGTCTCGCCGAAGTGGAAGCCGGCCTTGAAGGCGCGGAGGTTGGCCTCTTTCACCAGGGGCTTGGATGCGAAGCGCTTCTCGATCCATTCCTCGGTGGGGTCGGTCGGACGGGTGTAGAGCCAGCTGATGAGCCCGAGGGCGAAGAAGTTCTTGGACCGCTCGGCATCCCGCGGCTTCACGCCGGCGTCCTTGCACACCTCGGTGGTGATCGAGGTCATGGGCACCTCGTACACGGTGTAGGCGGACAGGGAACCGTCGCCCAGCGGATTGGCGGCGTAGCCCGCCTTGGTCAGGTTCCGCTCGTCGAAGGCGTCGACGTTGACGATGAGGGTCGCCCCGGGCGGCAATGTGGCGGTGTTCGCCTTCAGCGCCGCCGGATTCATGGCCACCAGCACGTTGGGCGCGTCACCAGGGGTCAGGATGTCGTGGTCGGAGATGTGGACCTGGAAGGCCGAGACGCCGGCCAGGGTGCCGGCCGGGGCCCGGATCTCGGCCGGGAAGTCCGGGAAGGTGGCCAGGTCGTTCCCGAATATGGCCGAGGATGTCGTGAACCGGTCTCCGGCCAGCTGCATACCGTCCCCCGAGTCGCCGGCGAAGCGAATGACTACGCGGTCAAGTAGTTGGGGGGATGGCTCGTTGATCGTGGTGTCGGACACCCGTGCTCCTCTGGTTGTTCTGCCGCGAGCAGTCGCCGGTCTGACGCTCGGCGCTGTCGGTCCGTGGATTTCGGCTGTGAAATTCTGTCTACCCCGGTTCCACGCTCACCAGGCCACTCTACCGCCGCCCTGATTCCCGGCCAGCGACGGTCGGCGACCGGCCGTCGCCACTCAGGCGATGGTGATCGATTCGTCCAGGTAGACGTCCTGGATGGCGTGGATGAGGGCAGCCCCCTCGTCGGTCGGTCGCTGGAACGACTTCCGGCCCACGATGAGCCCCGCCCCCCCGGCCCGCTTGTTGATCACCGCTGTCCGCACCGCCTGAGCCAGGTCGTCCTCGCCCTTCGATTCGCCGCCCGAGTTGATGAGGCCGATGCGCCCGGCGTAGCAGTTGGCCACCTGCCAGCGGGTCAGGTCGATCGGGTGATCGGTCGTCAGCTTCGAGTACACGAGCGGGTCGGTCTTGCCGAAGGAGAGGGCGTTGTAGCCCCCGTTGTTCTCGGGCTGCTTCTGCTTGATGATGTCGGCCTCGATGGTCACCCCGATGTGGTTGGCCTGCCCGGTCAGGTCGGCCGACAGGTGGTAGTCGACGCCGTCCTTCTTGAACGCCGCGTTGCGCAGGTAGCACCACAAGACGGTGAACATGCCCAGCCGGTGGGCCTCGGCGAACATCTTGGACACCTCGCCGATCTGCCGGTCGGCATGCTCGGACCCGAAGTAGATGGTGGCGCCCACCCCGACCGCCCCGAGGTCGGCGGCCTGTCGGGCCGAGCCGAACATGGTCTGGTCGTAGGTGTTGGGGTAGTTGAGGAAATCGTTGTGGTTGAGCTTGACGATGAAGGGCATCCGCTCGGCGTAGCGGCGCGAGACGATGCCCAACCCACCGAGGGTGGTGGCGATGGCGCTGCAGTCGGCGGCAATGGCCAGGTCGACCAGCTTGGCCGGGTCGAAGTACGCGGGGTTCTTGGCGAAGCTGGCCGCGGCCGAGTGCTCGATGCCCTGATCGACCGGGAGGATCGACAGGTAGCCGGTGCCGGCCAGGCGCCCGGTGCCGTACATCGTGGCCAGGTTGCGGACGACCGTGGTCGAGCGGTCGGACTCGCCGAACACGCGGTCGAGGTGGTCGGGTCCCGGGTGGATCAGGCTCTCGGCCGGGAACGCGGTGGCCTTGTGGTTCAGCAGCGAGTCGGCTTCGTCGCCGAGAAGTTCTTCGAGGTCCATGAGCGCCGAGCCTAACGGGCGCGACGAGGCCCATTCGGCCTGCGACGGGACCGCGTCGGCGGTCCAAGGGACTCGAGGCGGTCGGAGACGTCGTAGGCGTCGGGATCGACGGCGGCGATCCGCAAGAAGAGCTCCCGGGCCCGGGGGAGGTCTCCCGAGCGCTCGGTGAGATCGGCCAGCACGTACCACTGGCGGAGGTGGCGTTCGGCCGGGTTCCGGACCAGGCGGCCTGCTCCCGCCTCGACCAGGAGGTCGATGGCCCCGGTCAGGTCCCCGTTGTCGGCCCGCGTGCCGGCCAGGACGAGGCGGCCCTCGGTCAGGACCTCGGGGTCGGGTGACCCTCGGCGTAGCTCGTCCCACAGCGCCTCCACCTTCTTGGGCCGGCCGAGGGCCCGGTGGCAGTCCATGCGCACCGGGTGCATGTCGACCGATCCGGTCAGGGCGGCGAAGGCCTCCAGGTTGGGAAGGGCGGCCTTCCAGAAGCCCAGCTGGTACTGGCTGAGCGCCACCAGCTCCCGCACCGAGGGTGCGTTGGGAACCGCGTCGACGACCGTCTTCAGGATCCGGGAGGCATCCCGGTACCGCTCCCGCTCGTAGGCCCCGATCCCGGCGGCCATCCGCTCGCTGATGCGGGGCCGGAGGGTGCTCCAGTCGGAGCCGGCGGCAGAGGCCAGCTCGTTGGCGATGTCGGCTGGAAGCTCGGCCGGAACGGCGGCGGGAACAGGACGGCGCGACGGTGACCGCGGCCCGCTCGTTCGGCGGGCAGGGCGGCGATCTGCCTCTACCCACCGCTCGGGCTCGAAGGCGTCCATG
Source organism: uncultured Acidimicrobiales bacterium (assembly GCA_963769825.1). Lineage (GTDB taxonomy): Bacteria > Actinomycetota > Acidimicrobiia > Acidimicrobiales > RAAP-2 > Bog-756. The sequence continues at coordinate 527,376 of CAVYNO010000004.1, read as the reverse complement.
CGCGTCCGGCGCTGCCTTCGTCCTTCGGGCGTGTCTTCATCGGTGCCTGCACCAGCGCCGTGGCCGTCTGTTCCGTCGCGCACCGTGCTTGCGCCGCGTCGAGCGACACTCCCCCAGCCTTTCCGGACCACCGAGGGCCGCTCCTCGTAGGGACGGTGCTCCCGGTCACGGCCAGCCGCGCCGCCCCTGGTGGGGACGCCGCTGTTCCGGCTGTCCCTGCTCCGGCTGTCCCGGCTCGGGCTGTCCCGGCTCCGGCTGTCCCTGCTCTGGCTGTCCCGGCTCGGGCGGCCCGGTCGACCCTGCTGACCCCGTTGACCCTGGCTGCCCGATCCCCCTCGACTGCCCGCCCCAGGGCGGTCAGCCCGGGCCTGATCCCCATCCGGGCGAGCGGTTCGACGAGGTCCTCCGGTCGGTCGACCCGATGGCGTGGTGCCTTGCCGTTGCGGGCGAGCGGCCGGTCGGCTCGATCCGGAGCTGTCGCTTCTCAGCGGCCTCGCCGCTGGGCGCGTTGATCGTGCTGGTGGGCGGCCTGATCCTGCTCCGTCGCCACGCTGCGGCCTGGCGGCGAGTCGACCGGATCCGCCGGATGGTCTTCCAGAACCGCTGGCTAGACGTCCTGATCGCTCGCTTGCATCCGAACGTTGTGCGCCGGACTGGCCGCGCTGCCCCGCAGCTCGACCTCGTCCAGCATTGCGACCTGTGCTGCCTGGCTGGCCGCCCGGGCGGTCTCGGCCGCCCTGACCTACCCCGCCACTCCCGCGGCGAGCTCCATCCCGGCCGCTGCCGCCGCTCCCGCCGGGAGCTCCACCTTGGCCGCTGCCAGAAGCGCCGCCCTGTCTTGGACCCTGCCCGCTTGGACCCTGCCCGCGACTGCCCGAACCCCCGGTGCCTCGCGGGCGCGGGGAACCAGACGGTGTTCGAGGGGCCATAACACGGAAGTGTAGTCATCGGGTCGGTCGGGGCCGGCCGCCACTCGCGGCTCTTGGCAGCCCCGAAGACGGACCCAGGACATGACGACGAAGCCTCGACACGACGACGAAGCCTGGATACGACAAAGCCCCCCGCGTGAGCGAGGGGCTTTGTACGGAGAAATCCCGGCGGCGTCCTACTCTCCCAGGGGGCTACCCCCCAAGTACCATCGGCGCTGACGGGCTTAACTGCCGTGTTCGGAATGGGAACGGGTGTCTCTCCGCCGCCATGGCCACCGGAAATCGTGCGCTCTCAGGACTCGAGCAGTGAACCCGAGCGGATCCCCTACGAGCCCGGTGTGACCGACATCGGTCACCCCTGAGCGTTCCATAGCGAGCACGAGCAAGTTTCCAAGCCCTCGGCCGATTAGTACCGGTCAGCTAAATGCGTTGCCGCACGTACACTTCCGGCCTATCAACGTGGTCGTCTGGCCACGGGCCTTACCAGGTTTACCCTGTGGGAGATCTCATCTAGGAACGAGCTTCGCGCTTAGATGCTTTCAGCGCTTATCCCACCCGAAGGTCGCAAATCAGCAGTGCCCTTGGCAGGACAACTGACACACGAGAGCTTCGTCCGTCCCGGTCCTCTCGTACTAGGGACAGCCTTCCTCAAATCTCCTACGGCTGCATCGGATAGGGACCGACATTCTTGTTACCACCGGCGCTTTCGCGTCGAGGGCCAGGGCATTTCTGCCTGGCTCTGCATGTCGCCATGCAGATCGGACCATATCTTCACGCCCCTGCAGCACAGGGGGTGCCTGGCATATGGTCTCTGAGGATTCTGGACTGTGAGGCCTTGGTTCTCGCACTCACCAACAGGATTCTTTGAATCCCGCATTGTATGCGTCCAGCCTTTCCTGCTGATTGACCGCACCTGTCGCATTTTCACTTCTCCCAACGTCCGTGCCCGCCGCATACGTAGCGGGTGTATCACGACCTTTTGAGAGCGAGTAGCGCAGGATTCTTACGGTGTTTCCAGCATATAGCCAAGTTTATAGACAGCGCGGTTAGTTCACTGTCTCACGCGTGTTATTCCCGTATTACTACGGGCACAGACTATACCTCCACCCTATTTCTAGGGGCTGGCGTGTTATGGCTTCCATGGGGGTCCACGGGTTTACAATCAACCTGAAGAAGCCATCTCCTCGCTGTGGCGGGCGAGGAAGTCGTTACAGGGGCACAACACGCCCATGCTACGTAGATGTCGCTCAACATCTACGGCGAAAATCCGCTTCGTTTTCGAATAGTTTAGGGTTGCAAAAGCATCAACTTCACGTGCTAGTTGCAGGAACAACTCCGGATCCCTGATCCGATCAAGTCGGTCGAGGAGGAGCAACGCACGTCGTACGTATTCGCTTTTGAAGACCACGTACGGTCGTACTTCCGTGAGCAGATTGAACAGGTCTGGACGACTCGTTACGACCAAGTCGCTCATACCCGTGCCACGATCTCGCAGATAACCGGACCCGATCAGCGACTGGATGTGCTCCAGACCTGCTCGAGCCGAAGTGCTCTGCGAAAACGAGACACTTGATCGGACGTAAAACCCGAACCGATATTCCTTCTGCCGGACGAGTTGGAAATGGATACTTCCATCACCGTCCAGGAATCCTGCAACATAGGACGCGTCAAACGCTTTCATTGTGTTGGCCTTCCCTCGGTATTGCCCTGACCGTAACGTTCGGTTGTAACAGTCAGGGTTTCACCGATATGAGCCAGAGAGCACCCAGGGATTACTCCCTGGGGACGCAGCATTCTACGTTCTAAACCCAGCTCGCGTACCGCTTTAATGGGCGAACAGCCCAACCCTTGGGACCGGCTTCAGCCCCAGGATGCGACGAGCCGACATCGAGGTGCCAAACCTTCCCGTCGATATGGACTCTTGGGGAAGATGAGCCTGTTATCCCCGGGGTACCTTTTATCCGTTGAGCAACGGCGCTTCCACAAGCAACCGCTGGATCACTATGCCCTGCTTTCGCACCTGCTCGACTCGTAGGTCTCGCAGTCAAGCTCCCTTGTGCCATTGCACTCGACGGCTGATTGCCAACCAGCCTGAGGGAACCTTTGGGCGCCTCCGTTACGTTTTAGGAGGCGACCGCCCCAGTCAAACTACCCACCTGACGCTGTCCCTGATCCGGATAACGGACCGAAGTTAGGGTTCCGGCACATAAAGGGTGGTATTTCAAGGTTGACTCCACACTGGCTAGCGCCAATGCTTCAAAGTCTCCCACCTATCCTACACAATATGTACTAAAACTCAACATCAAGCTGTAGTAAAGGTCCACGGGGTCTTTCCGTCCTGATGCAGCTAACGAGCATCTTTACTCGTACTTCAATTTCGCCGGGTCTGTGGTTGAGACAGTAGGAAAGTCGTTACGCCATTCGTGCAGGTCGGAACTTACCCGACAAGGAATTTCGCTACCTTAGGCACTTTTGTTACTACTTATTGTTGGAACTCAAGTCTCTGAGTGCACATTAATAAGCGGCTAGATCATTTCTGCCTAGCTCCCCATGTCGCCATGGGGGTCGGACTGTATCTTCATCCTCGTTCGGCCTCCTCAGTGGGAACTGAAGTGGTGTCGATCGAGGAGCCTCGCGTGCAGTCTCTGAGGATCCTGCCAGTACTTGCTCAATATTTCTTGCAAGGACCGGCAGTTTCCTGCTGATTGTCCGCACCGGATGGATTTTCACTGCTCATGCAAAGACCCTATAAAGAAGGCATGACACGAACGAGTACCACCGGATACTCGGATGTTCCAGCATATAGCGAGGTTTTTTAACGGCCAGGTTAAAGTACCAACCGTTATAGTTACGGCCGCCGTTTACCGGGGCTTAGGTTCAGAGCTTCGCCCGAGGGCTAACCCTTCCCCGTAACCTTCCGGCACCGGGCAGGCGTCAGAGCGTATACATCGTCTTACGACTTCGCACGCTCCTGTGTTTTTAGTAAACAGTCGCTTTCCCCTATTCTCTGCGACCCCTTCGGACTCGGGACGCGAAGTCCGTCATCCTATTGAGGCCCTCCTTCTCCCGAAGTTACGGAGGTATTTTGCCGAGTTCCTTAACCACAGTTCTCCCGATCGCCTTGGTATTCTCTACCCGCCCACCTGTGTCGGTTTGGGGTACGGGCACCGTGCCAGCTCGCTAGAAGCTTTTCTCGGCAGCATGGGATCAGTGACTTCGCCTGTTACGGCTCGGCATCGCGTCTCAGAGTTGATGAGGTCCGGATTTGCCTAGACCTCCTCCTACACGCTTACCCCAGGACAACCAACGCCTGGGTTCACCTACCCTCCTGCGTCCCTCCTTCGCTTTCCGCCACGGGGTCGGTCGGTTCGCCTCGAAAGACAGCCCCTTAGGACACCCGTATTGGAATTGGCGCGGACACGGTGGTACTGGAATATCAACCAGTTGTGCATCGACTACGCCTCTCGGCCTCGCCTTAGCTCCCGACTTACCCTGGGAGGATTAGCCTTCCCCAGGAACCCTTGGGCTTACGGCGGAGGGGTTTCTCACCCCTCTCTCGCTACTCATACCAACATTCTCACTCGACCACGCTCCACGAGGGTTCACACCCCCGCTTCTCAGCAAGATCGACGCTCCCCTACCACTCCCACTCTGTGACTCCCAAGCGCATTGCGACATCTTGCGATATCGCCACTTGAGCAGAATGGAAATCCGTAGCTTCGGCTATTGACTTGAGCCCCGTTACATTGTCCGCGCAGGACCACTCGACCAGTGAGCTATTACGCACTCTTTTAAGGATGGCTGCTTCTGAGCCAACCTCCTGGCTGTCTTCGCGTTCCCACATCGTTTTCCACTTAGTCAATAATTAGGGGCCTTAGCTGACGGTCTGGGCTGTTTCCCTTTCGACCAACGAAGCTCATCCCTCGTGGTCTCACTGCCAGGCTCTTGAGCATCGGCATTCGGAGTTTGATTGGGGTCAGTAAGCTTGTAGGCCCCCTAGCCCATTCAGTGCTCTACCTCCGATGCTGAACGCCTAACGCTGCACCTAAATGCATTTCGGGGAGAACCAGCTATCACCGAGTTTGATTGGCCTTTCACCCCTAACCACAGGTCATCCCCCCTGTTTTCAACCAGGGTGGGTTCGGCCCTCCACGGGGTCTTACCCCCGCTTCAGCCTGCCCATGGCTAGCTCACTCGGCTTCGGGTCTACAGCATGCGACTCATTCGCCCTATTCAGACTCGCTTTCGCTTCGGCTCCCCCTCGCGGGTTAACCTCGCCACACACCGTAACTCGTTGGCTCATTCTTCAAAAGGCACGCCATCACGGCCGGCAAATCAAGTTTGCCGACGACGCTCTGACTGATTGTAAGTCAACGGTTTCAGGTACTATTTCACTCCCCTCCCGGGGTACTTTTCACCTTTCCCTCACGGTACTAGTTCACTATCGGTCGCCTGTTAGTACTTAGCCTTACGAGGTGGTCCTCGCAGATTCACGCCGGCTTTCCCGGATCCGGCGCTACTCGGGAAACCGATCGGAGTCCAATGCTTTTCGTGTACGGGGCTGTTACCCTCTGTGGCGCATCTTTCCTGGATGCTTCCACTAAACAATTGGATTTGTAACTCCGTGAAGGATCTGATGCTCCTTCTATCGGCTCCCACGACCCCGAACTGGCAACGCCATCAGGCTTTACCACCAGCTCGGTTTAGGCTCATCCCGTTTCGCTCGCCGCTACTCAGGGAGTCACTGTTGTTTTTCTTTCCTCGGGGTACTGAGATGTTTCAATTCCCCCGGTTCCCTCTCGCTGGTCCTATGCGTTCAGACCAGAGTGACACCCCATGACGGGTGCCGGGTTTCCCCATTCGGACATCCACGGATCGAAGCTTGGTAGGCAGCTCCCCGTGGCTTATCGCAGCCTCCCGCGTCCTTCTTCGGCTTCAGGCGCCAAGGCATCCGCCGTTGACTCTTTATAACTTGGAGAACATAGATGCTCGTGCTCGCTATGGAATTCTCAAGGGGCGCACAGCGCACTGCCCAAAGGCATCCGAAGCCATAAAACAGACCGACGACGGTGCGGGAACAGCGCGGGCGAGCGGCCGCATTCGCTTGCAACAGCGGAGCGGCGTCGCGTGGAGGGACGGAATCGCCCCGGACTGCCGGAAAGGCAGGATCCGAGGGTCACTCCCTCAAAACGGAATAGTGATGCCCGCCGCCATCCATAGAGCTCTGCTGCCTGGGGACGGGACACCCGAAAGTGTGCGGTCGTCCAGGGGCGAGATACGGGTGACAGCGATTAACCAGTGATCGACTAGGAGTATCCGGCCCTGAATGGGCCAGACAGTGACTCCTTAGAAAGGAGGTGATCCAGCCGCACCTTCCGGTACGGCTACCTTGTTCACGTGGTTCCCCATATCGCTATGAGGCGTGGACTATATCTTCATCCTGTTTGATCGACAGTCGACTCAATCGACGTTCGATCTGTTGGCGCTTCCTTGGATGCCATGAGCCCACCAGTCGCATAAAGCGCTGGTGGGAAACCGCTGAGATAAATACTCTCCAGTAGTTTGGATCTACCGTGTTGCTGGGGTTATGGACCCGACCACAGAAGATCAAATTGCTCTCGAGTATTTCCTTCACGATCTCGATACTCTGCCGGTTCTTCTGACAAAGCTGAAAGTACAGCCTTACATCAGTTGAACGTGGCATCCCTCCATCGGCATCAAAATAACCCCGAACGTATTGAATACCGCTCGGTTCATCGACCGAAGGCGACCGACCACACCGCTTCCGAAGAAATGGTGCTGTTGATTCGATCACCCAGACATTCCGTGAACGCCCTTCTCTATATATCCAACTCTGGTAACCCAGAATAGAGAAGGTGTCCTGCAGCACAAACAGCCAATCAATGTTCGATTGACTGATACGAAACGTCTTATGGAGAGAGCTATACGTACCGTCGCACATTGCTCCGGTGACGTAGGCTTCCAATCCTGTTGCGCCAGCAGCCAGGAGCTCGGCGTGTAGTCTCTGAGGGGTCACATGCTCGCCATTTGGTCGACGAGATGGACTTCCCTGCTGATTGTCCGCACCAGATGGATTGTCACTGAACACCATCACAGGTTCCCAAAAGGATGTGACAGTGAACGAGTACCACTGGATACTACGGGGTTTCCAGCATATAGCCGAGTTTTGTCGTTCGTCGTTACCGACGAAAGGTCGCAACTTTACTTACGACTTCACCCCAATCACCGACCCCACCTTCGACGGCTCCCTCCCAAGGGTTGGGCCACTGGCTTCGGGTGTTGCCGACTTTCGTGGTGTGACGGGCGGTGTGTACAAGGCCCGGGAACGTATTCACCCCGGCGTTGCTGATCCGGGATTACTAGCGACTCCGACTTCACGCAGTCGAGTTGCAGACTGCGATCCGAACTGAGACTGGCTTTGGGGATTAGCTCCTCCTCGCGGAATAGCAACCCGTTGTACCAGCCATTGTAGCATGTGTGCAGCCCTGGATATAAGGGGCATGATGACTTGACGTCATCCCCACCTTCCTCCGAGTTGACCCCGGCAGTCTCCTACGAGTCCCCGCCATTACGCGCTGGCAACATAGAATAAGGGTTGCGCTCGTTGCGGGACTTAACCCAACATCTCACGACACGAGCTGACGACAGCCATGCACCACCTGTGTAGGACCCCGAAGGACACCGTATCTCTACGGCTTTTCCCTACATGTCAAACCCAGGTAAGGTTCTTCGCGTTGCATCGAATTAAGCCACATGCTCCGCCGCTTGTGCGGGCCCCCGTCAATTCCTTTGAGTTTTAGCCTTGCGGCCGTACTCCCCAGGCGGGGCACTTAATGCGTTAGCTGCGGCACAGAAACCGTCGATAGGTCCCCACACCTAGTGCCCAACGTTTACGGCGTGGACTACCAGGGTATCTAATCCTGTTCGCTCCCCACGCTTTCGCTCCTCAGCGTCAGTATTGGCCCAGACCACCGCCTTCGCCGCTGGTGTTCCTCCTGATATCTGCGCATTTCACCGCTACACCAGGAATTCCGTGGTCCCCTACCAAACTCTAGCCATGGCAGTATCGAATGGCGACTCCAGGTTGAGCCTGGAGGTTTCACATCCGACTTGCCAAGCCGCCTACGAGCTCTTTACGCCCAATAAATCCGGACAACGCTTGCCCCCTACGTATTACCGCGGCTGCTGGCACGTAGTTGGCCGGGGCTTCTTCTGCAGGTACCGTCATAATCGTCCCTGCTGAAAGAGGTTTACAACTCAGAAAGCCTTCGTCCCTCACGCGGCGTTGCTGCATCAGGCTTTCGCCCATTGTGCAAGATTCCCCACTGCTGCCTCCCGTAGGAGTCTGGGCCGTGTCTCAGTCCCAGTGTGGCTGATCGTCCTCTCAGACCAGCTACCCGTCGAAGCCTTGGTGAGCCGTTACCTCACCAACAAGCTGATAGGCCGCGAGCCCCTCCCGAAGCGGAATCCATTTCCTCACCAAGACATGTGATTCGGTGGGGATATCCGGTATTAGCACCGGTTTCCCGGTGTTGTCCCGGTCTTCGGGGCAGGTTGCTCACGTGCTACTCACCCGTTCGCCACTTGGTCTTCTCCAGTATTGCTACCGGATGGACCTCGTTCGACTTGCATGTGTTAGGCACGCCGCCAGCGTTCGTCCTGAGCCAGGATCAAACTCTCCGTTGAGATCTCGTCCGGCCTTGCGACCGTCGGAAATCGAAGAGCTGGCGCCGAGACGAACTGACCTCGACGTCAACTTGAAACTGGCAGAGAACGGACATTGTCCGTTCAATGCTGATTGACTGCGACCTCGGGTTGCCCCGCGGTCGCCCGCACTGACTTTTGGCTATCACTATTCCGTTTTCAAGGAGCGACCGGGCACACGCCTTGTGGGCGTCGGTGCCGGGTTTTGCGGCAGCTAGAGGCTGAGGCCCCATTCTGTCGGCTCCCGATGACACCCTCGCGGGTCGTCCACCGGGACTAGTCACCCTACTCCCGCAGGTCTGGGGTGTCAATCGCCCCCCGAGCCATCGACCGGCTCGGCTCGCCGGCCTTCAGACCCTTGGCACGGCGGCCTCGCCGTGGCCCCGGCCTCATTGTCAGCACCCCGAACCCTGGGTCAACGGACCCGTTCGAGGAGCCCGAGCAGCTCAGTAGCCGTACCCGCCCGCGGCCTTGGTCGTGGTCGTCACCCCGCCACCAGCCGGCGCGGTCGACCCGGACGAGGAGGCTGTGATCACGAACCAGGTGCCGGCCACATTCTGGCCGCTCGCGTCCCCGGCCTTCTTGTCGCCGGAGAAGGTGTAGAGGGGCATGCCCTTGTAGGTCACCTGGGTCGTCCCGTCATCCCGGGTGATGGTCCCGAGGGTCGTACCGGCCAGGCCGGTTCCCGCCACCGGCGTGGTGCCGGCCGTCACCAGCAGCGGCGGCCAGAGCGTCGCGCACTGCCCGGTGCACACCGACTTGCCGGTGCCGTCGGGCGTGAAGTGATAGAGGGTCATGCCCGTGGCGTTCACCAGCACAGTCCCGAACGATCCGACCTGGGCCAGGGTCACCGTGGCCGGACGGGAGGTACCGGCGGTCGACGCATGGGTGGTGGTGGGCGACGAGGAGCCGGAGCTGCAGGCGGCCGCCACCAACACGAGCGCCCCGAGAGCCCCTGCGACCCACCAGCGTGATCGGGAGACCCTCCGACCCGCTGATTCCAAACCACCTTGTTCCATAGTCTTCGAGCCTTTCTTTCGCCGGTCGGGCACGGCTGTCCCGCCGATCACAAGTACTACGTCAGAAGGCCTGTCAAGAGTTCACCGGCAGGCCGATCCCTTCCATCGGGACAGGCATTCCGTCGGTCCAGCATGGCCCATTCCGGCGCCCGTAGGGTCAGCCGAAGGTGAAGTCGTAGGCCTGGATCCCCGGGGGGACGGCCAGATCGAGGAGGGCCCGCTCCGGCGTCGGGGACGAGACCAGTTGGTAGAGCTTGGGCTCACCGCTCACCGCCACCGTCCGGGTCTGGCGGCCGTCGACGGAGACGACCACCGAACCGGTCCCCCCGAGCACGAGGTAGACGTCCTTGGCCTCGAAGTTCAGCCGGATGGAGGCTCCGGTGCCGGCCGTCGAGCTCTCGGACGCGATCGACCATGAGCCGTCGTAGACGTACTCGTCCGGTGGGATGGTGGCCGGTGCCTGGTAGACGGCCGACTGGTCCTCCTCGATGGTCTGCCCGGCCAGGTTCTGCGGATGCTGGTACCCGAGGTACGACTCGGGGGTGGTCGGCTCCGTGGGTGTGATGTTGGGCACGTCGGTGGCCGCCGGCAGGACCACACCGGGGTTCGCCCTGGTCAGCAGCGATCGGATGAACGACTCGGTCTGCCCGTACTCACCCTCTCCGAAGTCGACGTGGCGGACCTGTCCGGCGGCGTCGACGAGGTACTCCGCCGGCCAGTAGGCGTTCTGGTACGCGTTCCAGGTCGAATAGTCGTTGTCGATGGCGATCGGGTAGTCGACGCCGAGTTGACCGGCGGCCTCCGACACGTTGGACACCACGTGCTCGAAGGCGAATTCGGGTGTGTGGACCCCGATGATGGTCAGACCGTCCTTGGCGTAGGACCGGTTCCACGCTTCGAGGTGCGGAAGGGTCCGCTGGCAATTGATGCACGAGTAGGTCCAGAAATCGACCAGCACCACCCGGCCCCGGAGCCCGGCGATCGAGAGCGCCTTCCCACCCGGCGTGTTGAGCCAGCGGGAGATGCCCGTGAACGCCGGTGCCGGCCCGCACTGTTGCAGGACCGGCCCAGCCGGCGCACACGAGGCCAGCGCGCCCGTCGTGCTAGCCCCGGTCACCCCGGCCAGGGCATGTCGGGCCGACGCCCCGGTCTCGATGTGATTCTGCAGGACGTCCGTGTAGCCGGGCACGGAGCGCTGCAGCCCGTCGGTCAGGTTGAAGCCGATGACCAGCGCCGTGACGACCAGGACGGCGCCGATGATCCGCCGGGCCAGGGCCGCCCGTGACCGCACCAGGTGCATCCGGCCGGCCAGCCGGTGGCCGAGGACGGCGAAGATCAGCAGCGGGACCGCAACGCCCACGGCGAAGGCGGCGGTCAGGACCACGGCCCGGATGCCGATCCGGTGGCTGGCGCTCACCACTGTGATGGCGGCGAGGACGGGGCCGGCACAGGGGACGAATACCAGCCCGAGGCTGAGACCGAGGACGAATCCCCCGGCCCCGGTGTGCTGGCGCCCACGGGAAAGGGCGGTGAACGGCCGCTCGAACGCCTCCCCGAGGGGTGGCAAGACCAAACCCAACCCGACGAGGCCGAGCACGACCAACCCGAGCCAGCGCAGCGCGTCCTGGGGGAGGCCGAGCAGGCTCAGCAACCACGACCCGATCAGGGTGAAGACCGAGAAGCTGAGCACCAGACCGGCCACGACGGCCATCGGCCGCCGGGATGAACGGGCAACCCCCGGCGTGGTGTGCCTCTGTCCCACCGGCGCCGGAGCGACCGCCACCGCCCCGGGCTGCATCGAGCCGGAGCTCTTGGAGGTGCCCACCGCCTGCGGAGGCATTGACGACGACTGCGGGTCCGGCCCGTCGGGCTCGTGGTCGGGTTCATCGTCCAGTCCGGTGGCCGCCCCGGCGGCGAAGATGACCGGCAGCACCGGGATGATGCAGGGCGAGATGCCGGCGACCAGGCCACCGAGGAAACCGATGACGACGAGCGTGACCATGACGGCTCAGCCTGCCATTACTCGGCTCCGCACGGGCGTCAGGGCCAATCGGCGCCACCGGCGTCACACCCGACCTGCGCCACCGGCGCCAGGGACTGGCCCGGCGTCGGTTCGGATCGGCGCCGGCCGCGGGGACTACCCGCTGACGGGGATGCGGTCGCGGTCGGCCTCGAGCTGCTCGAGAAACCGGGCCATCTGTAGCTTGACGGCTTCGGGCCCGGCGCCGCCCGGGGTGGTGCGGCGGGTGACCGACAATCCGGGTTCGAGCAGCAGGACGGCCGGCGCGCCCAGGGCCGGGTGGGCCTCGACCAGCTCGGCCAGCGGGACGTGGCGCTCGATCGAGTCGCGCACGAGGCCACCGACCACGGCGTGGGCCTGGCGGAACGGCATCCCGCGCTGCACCAGCCACTCAGCCAGGTCCACGGCGGCCACCGTCTCGCCGTCGGCCGCCTCCTGCATGCGGGCGGCGACGAAGGTGACCGACGACAGGAGGCCGGCCAGCGCGACGAGGGCCAGGTGGGTCTGTTCGAGCGAGTCGAATAGGGGCTCCTTGTCCTCCTGGAGGTCCCGGTTGTAGGAGAGGGGCAGTCCCTTGAGGGTGGCGAGCAGCCCGGCGAGGTTCCCGATGAGCCGTCCCGACTTGCCCCGAGCCAGCTCGGCCACGTCGGGGTTCTTCTTCTGCGGCAGCATCGAGCTCCCGGTGGCATAGGCATCGGCCAGCACGGCGAATCCGAATTCCTCGGTCGACCACAGCACCAGCTCCTCGCCGATGCGCGAGAGATGGACGCCCAACAGCGCCAGGTCGAACAGGGCCTCGACCACGAAGTCCCGGTCCGAGACGGCGTCCAGCGAATTCTCGAACCGGGCCCCGAACCCGAGATCGGACGCCACGTGGTCCGGGTCGAGAGGTAGCGAGCTGCCGGCCAGCGCCCCGGCACCGAGAGGGGACACATCCAGCCGGGCGACCGTGGCCAACAGCCGGTCGACGTCACGCGACAGGGCCCATCCGTGAGCGAGCAGGTGATGGGCGAGCAACACCGGCTGGGCCCGCTGCAGGTGGGTGTACCCGGGGAGGTAGGTGTCGCCCGCCTCGACGGCCCGGTCGGCCAGGACCTGTTGCAGGGCGACGGTCTCGCCGGCCACGAGACCCAGCTCCCGCTTGGCGAACAGCCGCAGGTCGGTGGCGATCTGGTCGTTGCGGCTGCGCCCGGTGTGCAGCTTGGCCCCGACGTCCCCGGCCAGCTCTGTGACCCGCCGCTCGATGGCGGTGTGGATGTCCTCGTCGTCGGGCGCAAATCGGAACGACCCCGACGACAGCTCGGCTCCCACCTCGTCGAGAGCGGTGAGCAGGGTGGCCACCTCCTCGGCGGTGATGAGACCGCTGTGCCCGAGCCCCCGCACGTGGGCCCGCGACCCGATCAGGTCGTCGTACGCCAGCGTGCGGTCGTAGTGGAGGCTGCTCGAGAACCGCATGACCTCGTCGGCGGTGCCCTCGCCCAGCCTGCCCTGCCAGAGAGTCACGGTGTCGGGCCGGCCGGTCCACCCCGACGCCGGCCCTCCTGGACCGACGACCAGGTGGCGACGCCCAGCCCCCAGAGGCGAACGAACCCTTCCGCGTCCTGGTGGCGGAAGGTGTCGGTCGAGTCGTAGGTGGCCAGTCCATGGTCGTACAGGGCGACCGGGCTGCGCCGACCCACCACCCAGCAGCGGCCGTTGTCGAGTCGCAGCCGGACATCGCCGGTGACATGACGCTGTGACGTGTCGATGAAGGAGTCGAGGGCCTGCTTGAGCGGCGAGAACCAGAGGCCGTCGTAGACCAGCTCCGACCAACGCGGCTCCAGCCTGACCTTCTCGTGATGCAGGTCGCGCTCCAAGGTCAGATCTTCGAGGTCCGCGTGGGCGAGGAGCAGAGCCAGGGCGGCGGGACACTCGTATGTCTCGCGACTCTTGATGCCGACCCGCCGGTTCTCCACCATGTCCAGCCGGCCGAACCCGTAGGAGCCGACGATACGGTTCATCTCGGTGATGAGGGGCAGCGGGGCCAGGGCCCGCCCGTTGAGCGCCACGGGGACCCCCGATTCGAAGCCGACCACCAACTCGGTGGGCTCCGTCGCCGTCGGCTGGGTCATGGTGTACACGTCCTCGGGGGGCTGGTTCCATGGGTCCTCGATCACCCCGCACTCGATGGCCTTGCCCCAGAGGTTCTCATCGATCGAGTACTGCTTCTCCTTGGTCACCGCGATGGGGATGTCCCACTTGGCTGCGTACTCGATGGCGTCCTCCCGCGAAAGTCCCCACAGCCGGGCCGGGGCGAGCACCTCGAGATCGGGGGCCAGGGCCCGCGTACCCACCTCGAACCGCACCTGGTCGTTACCCTTGCCGGTGCATCCGTGGGCCACCGCGGTAGCGCCGTGCCGGTGGGCCTCGGCCACCAGGTGCCGGACGATGACCGGGCGCGACAGCGCCGACACCAGTGGATATTTCCCTTCGTACTTGGCGTTGGCCCGCAGGGCAGGCACGCAGAAGTCCTCGGCCATCTCGGTGCGGGCATCGACGACCACCGCCTCGATCGCCCCGGCGGCCAGCGCTCGGTTCGAGATGGCCTCCCAGTCCTCTCGGCCCGAATCCGCCGACTGGCCCACGTCGACGGCGACGGCCACCACTTCGGCGTCGCTGTTCTCGATGAGCCACCGGACCGCCACCGAGGTGTCCAACCCGCCGCTGTACGCCAGTACGACCCGTCGTCTCATGGTCTACCCCTTGCTCGAAGCGGTCTCGGTGTCCGGCGCGCCGCCTCGGCCCCCGGGGTCGGGCCTTGGCGGGTCACGTTCCTGCGGTCGTCCGCCGGGCCGTCGAGTCCGGCCAACTCGGCCAGGCGGCCGGCGACGGCGACACCCCCGGAGGGGTCGGCTGTCACCACCAGGACAGTGTCATCTCCGGCCACGGTGCCGATCACACCGGGGTACCCGCTGCGGTCGAGCGCCGATCCTACGACATGGGCCGACCCCGGTGGGGTGCGCAGCACCACCAAGTTGGCCGAGCAGCGGGCCTCGACGACCCACTCCCCCAGCACCCGGCGCAGATGATCTTCGGGTGCGACCTGTCGGGACGGGAGCTCGGGCAAGGCATAGGCGGTCTCGCCGCCCGGCAGCCTGACCTTGAGCGCGCCGAGCTCCTCGAGGTCCCGCGGAACCGTGGTCTGGGTGGCCTCGATCCCGTCGGCCGCGAGCAGTTCGACCAGGTGGGCCTGACTCCGGACCGCCCGCGTCTCGAGCAGCTTGATGATGCGGTGCTGGCGTTGGTGCTTGGTCACGATCGCCCGTCTCCCCCGGCCGGGTCGCCCGACGCCTTGGCCGGTGTGGCATCCACTCCCCGCACCCAGGCCAGCAGAGCGCGCATGGCGTGCATCCGGTTCGTCGCCTGCCGCCACACCACGCTCCGGGGCCCGTCGACGACCGAGGCACTGATCTCCTCGCCGCGGTGGGCAGGCAGGCAATGAAGCACGACGGCGTGGGGCGCGGCCCCGGCCAACAGTGCCTCGTCCACCGAGTGGCCGGCGAAATCGGTACGCCGTGCCGGGGCCTCGGCCTCCTGCCCCATCGAGCTCCACACATCGGTGTAGACGGCGTCCACGCCGGCGGCCGCCTCCTCCGGATCGGTCGTCACCGCCAGGCGCCCACCGAAGGACTCGACCAGCGCGATGTCATCGGGCGAGGGCCCATACCCCACGGGCGACGCCACTCGGGTGCTGACCCCGGCCATGGAGGCAGCCACGGCCAGCGATCGCCAGACGTTGTTGGCGTCGCCCACGTAGGCCACGGTGAGCTCGTCGAGAGCGTCGGCGCCGAACACCTGTCGCAGGGTGATCAGGTCGGCGAGGGCCTGGCAGGGGTGGGCGAGATCGGACAGCAGGTTGATGACGGGTACGGGAAGGCCGGCCGCGTCCAGCGCGTCTCGCATCCGGACCAGCGAGCCGTGGTCGATCACCCGCGCACCGATGACCGAGTGGTAGCAGGCCAGCGTTCGGGCAACATCGGCCGCCGGCTCCCGGACGTCCAACCCGACTTCGTGGCCTTGGATGTAGACGGGATGGCCACCCAGCGCGACGACCGCCATCTCCGAGCTGTTGCGAGTGCGGTTGGACGCCTTCTCGAACACCAGAGCAACGCCCTGTCCCTCGAGGACGCGCGGCAGTCCGGACGGGTCCACCTCGGCCAGCGCCAGCACGGCCTCCAGCCCCTCGACGCCGAGGTCGGCGACATCGAGCACGTGCCGCGTCGTCTCAGCCCCCGGGATCGCGTCATCGGCCCGGGCGGTCACCGATCCCCTTCCGCTTGCTCTCCATGGCCCGGGCCAGGACGGGCCCGAGCACCGACACTGCTTCGGTGATCTCGGCCGGCGACACCAGCAGCGGGGGGGCCAGCCGCAGGACATCGGGCCGCGGCGCGTTGACCACCAGTCCGGTATCCAGCGCCCGGCGGCAGACGTCGACGGCCACCGCCTCGCTGAGGACCGCCCCGAGCAGGAGTCCCTCACCCCGGACCTCGACCACACCAGGAAGCGCGGCCAAGGCTTGCGACAGCTGGACGCCGCGATCCCGGGCCCGCCCGGGTACGTCCTCGGCCTCCATGGCGGCCAGAGTGGCCCGCGCGGCCGACATGGCCAGCGGCTGCCCCCCAAAGGTGCTGCCGTGGTCGCCGGGCACAAAGGCGGCGGCCACCTCGGCCCGAGCCCAGCACGCGCCCACCGGCATGCCGTTCCCCAGGGCCTTGGCCATGGTCACGATGTCGGGTTTGACCCCGAGGTGCTGGAAGCCGAACCAGCGGCCGGTCCGGCCGAGTCCGGTCTGCACCTCGTCGACGATGAGCAGAATGTTCCGGTCCGAGCAGAGCTGACCGAGCCCGACCAGGTAGTCCGACGACGGCACCACCACGCCGGCCTCGCCGAGGATGGGCTCCACGAGCACGGCAGACACACGGGACGGATCGCAGGCGGACTCCATGGCGGCCAGGTCGTCGTAGGGAACGTGGTCGAACCCGTCGGGCAGTGGGCGGAACGCCTCCTGCTTTTCGACTTGGCCGGTGGCGGCGAGCGCGGCGAGCGTGCGCCCGTGGAAGGCGTCCCACGTGCTGACCACCACGAAGCGGCCGGGGCCGGCCCATCGGCGGGCCAACTTGATGGCGCACTCGTTGGCCTCCGCCCCCGAGTTGGCGAAGAAGACCTGGCCGCCGGCGCGGGTTGCGCCCCCGCCGATCAGCCGATCGAGGGTCACCGCCACCTCGGGCCCGACCGGGTTGCCGAACAGGTTGGAGACATGGCAGAGGGTGCGAGCCTGTTCGGCGACGGCCTCGGCCACGGCCGGATGGGCATGGCCGAGCGAGGTCACGGCCAAGCCGGAGAGGAAGTCGAGGTAGCGCCGGCCTTCGGCGTCGTAGAGCACGCTGCCCTCGCCGCGCACGAAGGTCACGGGAGGCTCGGCGTAAGTGGCCATGAGGGCCGACCGATCGATGCCATCCTCGGTCAGCCCGGCACCCCGTGCCCCGACGGCGGCGGGGCCGGTCACGCCGAGACCCCGATCATGGTGCCGACCCCCTCATCGGTGAAGATCTCGAGCAGCAGGGCATGGGGCGTCCGGCCGTCCAGGATATGGGCGTGACCGACACCGTCCCGTACGGCCCGGGCACAGGCCTCCACCTTGGGGATCATGCCGCCGGTCGCCGCCCCCGAGGCGAGCAGGCCGTCGAGTGTGTCGGCCGTGGCCCGGTGGATGAGGGTGGCGGGGTCGGCGGGGTCGGACCGCAGGCCCGACACGTCGGTGAGGAAGACGAGCTTCTCTGCTTGGAGCGCCACGGCCAACGCACCGGCGGCCGTGTCGGCATTGATGTTGAACGACTGGCCTGACTGGTCAGTCCCGATGGTGGCGATCACCGGGATGAGCCCTTGGGCCAGCAGCTGGTGCACGATGACCGGATCGACATGGACGACGTCACCCACGTACCCGAGTGACTCGGAACGGGCCGTGGCTGTGATCAGGTTGGCGTCCTCGCCGGACAGCCCCACGGCCAGCGCGCCATGGACGTTGATCGAGCTCACGATGTCCCGGTTCACCTTGCCCACCAGCACCATGCGGACGAGGTCGATGGTGTCGGCATCGGTGACCCTCAGGCCGTCCCGGAACACGCTGTCCTTGCCGACCCGCGCCATGAGCTCGCCGATCTGAGGACCCCCGCCATGGACCACCACCGGCAGCATCCCGACCGAGCGCATGAGGACGACATCCTCGGCGAAGGAGGCCAGGGCGTCTGTCTCGTCGACGGTGTCCCGGCCCGGCCCCGGGGTCAGCACGTTGCCGCCGTACTTGACCACCACCACCTTGCCCCAGAACCGGCGGATGTAAGGCAGCGATTCGACCAGCACCGAGGCCTTGTCCCGCGGGGCTGGCGCCGTCGCGCCGAGATCGGGACTCGCCCCGGTCACGACGTGGTCCGGTTCTCGTCGATGTAGGGGTAGCCAAGGTCGACGCCCATGACCACGCCGGTGCCGTCGGCCAGCCCGAGGTCACAGTGGATGTCGACCAACGGGCCGGAAAGGTGCCGTGCCACCGCGTCGGCATCGTGGTCGTGGGCGATCCCGTCCCGGCAGACGGTGACCCCGCCGTAGGCGATGGTGAGTCGGTCCATGTCGAAGGACACCCCGGCTGATCCGAGCTCGCTGGCCACCCGACCCCAGTAGGCATCCGCGCCGTTGAGGGAGCACTTGACGAGCAGCGAGTCGGCCACGCGGCGGGCGGCCCGATGGGCCTCGCCGTCGGAGGCGCCCCGGGTTACGCGCACCTGCATGATCCGAGAGGCCCCCTCGGCGTCGGCCAACATCCGATCCACCAGTGCCGAGCACGTCTCCCCCACCGCCTCGGCCACTGCACCGGGATCGACCGGGCCGGCACGCCCCGAGGCCATCAGCACGACCGTGTCGTTGGTGGACGTACAACCGTCCACGGTCATGGCGTTGAACGAGTCACGCACCGCGCTCGTCAGGATGGCGGCGAGCGGTTCCGGGTCGACAGACGCGTCGGTCGTCAGGAAAGCCAGCATGGTGGCCATGTCCGGGGCCAGCATGCCGGCGCCCTTGGCCATGCCGGCCACACAGAAGCCGGCCCCCTCCACCAGGGCCTCCTTCGGACCGAGATCGGTCGTGAGGATGCCGGTGGCGGCCGCCGCCCCCGCCTCCGCCGAGGCAGACCGGGTCGAGACGAGGGTGGGCACGGCCGACTCGATGACCGGCATCGGCAACGGGATGCCGATCAATCCGGTCGAGCACACGAGCACGTGCTCGGCGGGCTGGCCGAGGGCGCCCGACACGAGCTCGCACATCCGCTCGGCGTCCGCCCGTCCTCGCGCCCCGGTGGCGGCGTTGGCATTGCCACTGCTTACCAGCACGGCGGCGGACCGGCCCCCAGCCGATCGCAGGTGGTCGCGGCTGACCTGCACCGGGGCGGCGGCGGCCAAGTTGGTGGTGAACGTGGCGGCTGTCGGAACGGCCGAGCCGTCGTCGATGGCCAGCAGGGCCAGGTCCAACGCGCCCGAGGCCTTGATGCCGGCGGCGACGCCGGCCGCCACGAATCCTCGAGGGGTGCTAATGCTCATGGATAGATCCCCGCCTTCGGCAGCCCGGCTGTCTCGGGCAGGGCGAGCGCCAGATTGGCGCACTGGACGGCCTGCCCGGCGGCCCCCTTGACCAGGTTGTCGATGGCGGCCAGGGCCACCACCCACCCGGTGCGCGGGTCGACGCGGACGGTCACGTGGGCACAGTTGGATCCGGTGGTCGCCTTGGTCGAGGGAGAGCCGGACGTCACCACCACGAAGGGCTCGTGGTCGTAGGCGTCGTGCATGATGTCGAGTGCCGTCTCGGTGGTGAGGGCTCCGGCCGGACCGGGACGGGCGTAGCACGTGGCCAGGATGCCCCTGGCCATCGGGGCCAGGTGGGGGGTGAACAGCACCGGGGTGCCGAGGCACTGCTCCATCTCGGGGGTGTGGCGGTGATCGAGCAGCCCGTAGGCGGTGAAGTCCTCGTCCACCGCCCCGAAGTGGAGCGACTCCTTCGGGGCCCGGCCCGCCCCCGACACACCGCTGGCCGCGTCGACGACGAGCGGAGGCACGGCGGCGTGCTCAGGATCTCCGGCGCCGGGCACGCCGACGGCCCCGGCCTCGACCAGCGGATGGAGGGCCAGCACGGCGGCCGTTGGGTAGCACCCCGGCGCGGCGATCAGCGCCGCGCCGCGCAGCTCGTCCCGGTCGAGCTCCGGCAGTCCGTACACGAACTCGTCGAGAAGGTCCGGGGCGGCGTGCGTCTCGCCGTACCACTGCTGGTACCGGGAGGGATCGCGCAGTCGGAAGTCGGCTGCCAGGTCCACGATGGTGCCCGTCCGCAACCGGAGGTCGGGCACCAGGTGCTGGGACTGGCCGTGGGGCAGCGCCAGGAAGACGACGTCAAGCCCGTCGAGGAGGGCCGGTTCCGTGGCCGAGTAGGACAGATTCGGGTAGGAGGCGGCCAGCGAGGGGGTATGGGCAGCCACCCGCTCCCCCTGGTGCCCCCCGGCGGTGGCCACCGCCACCTCGAACTCGGGGTGACCGGCGCAGAGGCGGAGGAGCTCGACGCCGGCGTACCCGGAAGCTCCGACCACTCCAACCTTCATCGAGACTCCCAGCACATGGCCACCGACTCTCTGTCGGTTGCTGCAAGTATATGCATACTCCCGCATTGTTATGCAACTCCTCCGGGACCCTTGCCCGGGGACAGACCGATCGCTACCGTCAGGGGTGACGCCACCGCGTCCAGCCGGCTCGCCGATCGCCGGGCGGTGAGAGCGAACGAGAGGCCTTCACACCTGTTCGCGGCTGGAGCGTCCCGTGTCCCCATCCGATGTCCCTGCCCGTCGCCATGCCGTCCCGGCGACATTCTCGTACGACGCCGACGACGACCTCGGGTTCCTGTTCGACGATGTCGTCCGTACTCTGCCCGAGTTCGTGCCCCGCTATCTCGGGCTGGTCGAGGCCGGCGACGACGATCCCGGTGCGCCGGCGGTGCTCATGGAGCTCGCCGAGTTCGTCGCCGCCCGGTTGCGGGTGGTCGAGACGGAGGGCTCGGCGCTGGCACGTGCCCTCGGATTGGTCGAGGCGCTCCTCGATTCCCACGAGGGCGACCACATCGGCGCCGAGCTAGTGGGCTACGCCTTCTTGGATGCCTTCACTCTCGAAGACCGGCGGGTACTCGCCAAACGGCTCGGCCCGCGTTGCCTCGGCCTGCTCGAGTCCCTGGAACAGGTGCCGGCCCACGATCCGGATTTGTGAGCGCGCCGAAGCTCAGCGCAGCACGGCGCCATGGGCCTGCTCAGCCGCGGCGATGCTCCGGGCCCGGAGCTCGCCGACCTCTCGGTCGGTGAGCGTGTGGTCGAGGGCGCAGAAACGGAGGTGGAAGGCAAGGCTCCGCGCCCCCTCGGCGACGGATGGACCGCGGTAGACGTCGAAGAGCTCGATCGACTCCAACAGGTCGCCGCCGGCCTTCCGCAGTGTCCGCTCCACCGATCCGGCCGCGACGGCGTCCTTCACGACGAACGCCAGATCGATGTCGGACGACGGGAACTTGCTGACCGGTAGGGCTTCCTCGCTGCGGCGGGGCACCCGGTCAGTGTCGAGCAACACCACCAGGTCGAGGTCGAGCCAGCCGACCCGACGGGGTCGCCCGTCCGGATTGAGCAGGCCGAGCTTCTCGACCAGCTGGGGGGCGAGCTCCCCGACCACACCGAGCTCGGTCCCGAACTCGGTGGTCCCCAGCTCATCCGGCGGCCCCGGCACGATGCTGGCCAGGGCGGCCGACCGGTAGGGCTGGAGCACCAAGGCCGCCGGGCCCAGATGGACACGGTCTCCCATGACCCAGTCGGCGAGGCGGAGGGCGGAGGCGATAGTCCTCCAGGCCGCAACGGCCGTCCAGGCGTCATCCCCTTCACCGGCGAAGATGGCGCTCACACGCTCCGAGCTGTCGGCCGGCGGGGCCTCCTCGGGCTCGAGGTCGGGGTTCTCCGGGTAGTAGAACACGGTCCCGACCTCGAAGAGGCGTACGTTCGGGTGCCGACGGTCGCTGTTGTAGACGACCGCCCGGACCAGACCGGGCGCCATCGACGACCGTAGGTAGCGCTCCGACTCGACCAGGGGGTTGGTGACCTCGACGTAGGGCGGATCGAAGCCCGACTCGACCTGGTCCTGCTCGGTCACGAACGTGGGAGTCCAGGCCTCGGTGCTGCCCAGGCCGCACAGGACTTCCTTCAGCCTCCGCCTGTCGCGCTCGATATGCGGTGAGGCGCCCGGGCTGGGGCCACGACGGCAGTCGCCGGGCGATCCTCGAATATCCGGAGGTGCGGGCCACCTCCTCGGCGATGTCGGCCTCGCCCATCGGCGCCGGCCGGATGTCGGGACGGTGGGTCGGCACCGTCAGGGCCAATGCGTCGTCACTGCCCGGCCCGAGCGGTTCGGCCTCGATCCCCAGGGGGGCGAGCAGCCGGGCGATCTCCTCGGAAGTGAACGTGGCGCCCAGCAGGCCGGCGATCCTGGACGGGCGGACGTCGAGCTCGAAAGGGGCGGGCACCCGGCCCTGCACATCCAGCACCCCGGACACGACCGACATCGCCGGCCCCGCAGTGAGGGCGATCAGCTGGCAGAAGCGCTCGCCCGCCAGGTCGATGGCTGCAGGGTCGCAGCCCCGCTCGAATCGAGCCGAGGCCTCGGTCCGCAGGCCCAGGCGCTTCGAGGTGCGGGCGATGCTCATCGGGTCGAAATAGGCGGCCTCGAGCAACACCCGGCTCGTCCCGGCGTCGATCTCCGAGGACGAGCCCCCCATGATGCCGCCGATGGCCACCGGCACACTGTCGGCGTCGCAGATGAGGCAGTCCCGGCCGTCGTCGCCCAGGGGACCGGGCAGGCCCAGGGTGCGGGCCACCCCGTCGAGGGTGGTCAATGTCTCGCCCCGGGCGGCCGCCCGGATGACGAGGCCGCGCCCAGGTAGGCGGTCGAGATCGTAGGGATGGGTGGGCTGGCCGACCTCGAGCATCACGTAGTTGGACGCGTCCACCACGTTGTTGATCGGTCGCATGCCGGCCAGGGCCAGCCGCCGGGTCAGCCAGGGCGGGGATGTGGCCACCTCGACGCCGGTCAGCACCCGAGCGGTGAAGCGGGGGCACAAATCGAGGTCCTCGACCTGCACCGATGCCACCGTGTCGACACCCGGGGTGGCCGGCGCAGTGGTTTCGGCCTCCGGGCCTGTCGAGCCGAGCCGGCCCGCCACGTCCGCGACCCCGGGGATGGCGAAGGGCAGGCCGAGCCGGGCGGCGAGGTCCCGGGCCACGCCTGCCACGCTCAGCGCATCAGGCCGGTTGGCCTCGACGGCAATGTCGAACACCACGTCGGGGTCGATGCCGAGAGCCGCCGTCAACGCCTGCCCGGGGCGAGCGCCCCCGGTGGGGTCGAGCACCAGGATCCCCTCGGCGTCATCGGTCAGGTTGAGCTCCCGCCCCGAGCACAGCATGCCGTTGGAGACGATGCCCTTCATCTTGCGACGGCCGATCTCGAAACCGCCGGGCAGCACGGCGCCAACGGTGGCCAGCGGGACCAGATCGCCGACCTCGAAGTTCCAGGCGCCGCAGACCACCACCACCGGACCAGCACCGTCCTCGACCGTCACCTGCCTGATCCGGTCGGCACCCTCGATGGCGGCGATCGCCGTCACCCGGGCAACCACCACATCGGCGAGGCCCTCACCAACCGTCTCCACGTCCTCGACCACCAGCCCGAGATCGTCGAGCGCGGCGATCAGTTCGGCCGGTTCCCGGTCGAATGGGGCGAAGTCTCGTAACCACGACAGGGGTACGCGCACAGCTCTCCTCAGTGATGGTGCGTCAGAACTGCTCCAGGAACCGGATGTCGTTCTCGGTCAGTGCCCGCATGTCGGCGATCTGGTGGCGCATCTGGGCGCACCGGTCGATGCCGAAGCCGAAGGCGAAGCCGGTCCATTCCTCGGCATCGATCCCGACCCCGGCGAACACCGCGGGATCGACCATCCCGCAGCCGCCGAGCTCGATCCAACCCGTATGCGAACAGGTGCGGCAGCCGGCCCCATGACAGATCGTGCAGGTGATCTCGTACTCCGCCGACGGCTCGGTGAAGGGGAAGTAGGCCGGCCGCAAACGAGAGTGGATGTCCGGCCCGAAGTAGGCCGTGGTGAACACCTCGATGGTGCCGGCCAGGTCGGCGAAGGTGATCCCCTTGTCGACCACCAGACCCTCGATCTGATGGAACACCGCCAGGTGCCGGGCGTCGGGCGTGTCCCGCCGGTAGCAGCGGCCGGGCATGACGGCATGGATCGGGAGCCCGCCGTCGATCACCGCCTCCTCCATGAGGTGGACCTGGACCGGTGAGGTGTGCGTCCTCAACAGGGTCGTCTCGGGCGGACCCAGGTTGAGATAGAGGGTGTCAAACATGCTGCGGGCCGGGTGGCCGGGAGGGATGTTGAGGGCGCCGAAGTTGTACCAGTCCGTCTCGACCTCCGGTCCTTCAGCGACCTCGAAGCCCATCCCCACGAAGACATTCTCCAGGGCGTCACGAGTCTGGCTCACCAGGTGCAGGTGGCCTCGCTCCGTCGGCGCCGGGATGGAACCGGGGATGAACTCGGTCAAGTCGATCCGGCCCTCGTCCAGCTCCCGGGCAAGCTCGGCGGTGCGGATGGCACGCCGGCGCCGGTCGAGCAGGTCCTCGATGACGGTGCGCGTCTCCTGCAGCTGGCGCCCGAGCTCCCGCCGGGTGTCGGCGTCGAGCCCGCCGAGGGTCCGTCCCGCCGCGGCCAGGGGCGATTTCTTGCCCGACACGGACACGGCAACGCTCCGAATCTCCTCGGTGGTCGCCGCCGACGCGATGGCCTTGCGGGCGTCGTCCAGAAGCGACTCCAGGTCGACACCCTCGATCACGAGGACTCCCCGGTCCCGCGCTCCTTCATGGTCAGCATGGTAGAGGCCGGTCCGGCCGGATCGATGCGGCCGCCGGGCCCTCCACCCGAGCGCCGCTGACGCCGGGCCTCGAAGCAGAGCACGGCGGCGGCGCTCCCCACGTTGAGCGACTCGGCACGGCCGCTCATCGGGATCGAGACAGTCTCGTCGAGGAGGTTGGCGATCTCCGGGGTCAGTCCGGAGGACTCGTTGCCGAACACAAGGCCCACGTTCCGGCACCAGTCGACGGCGACGTAGTCCGATCCACCCCTCACCACTGCGCCGACCGTGACGAACTCCCGGCCTTTCAGCGTCCGGACCACGTCCTCGGCGCGCCCGCCCCAGACCACCGGAAGGTGGAAGAGCGAACCAGATGAGGCCCGCAGCGTCTTCGGATTGGTCGGGTCCACCGTGCCGTCACAGCAGATGACGGCGTCGATGCCGGCGGCGTCGGCGGTCCGGATCATCGTCCCGGCATTGCCCGGGTCGCGGATGTCGACGCACACCATGACCATGGATCCACCACCGATCTCCTCGAGCCCGCCGGGCTCGTAGGCGACCACGGCCAGGATCGGTTGGGGCGTGACCGTGTCGGCGATTCGCTCGATGACCCCGGGGGACAGGTCGAAGACGCGTGCACCGGAGCCGTAGGCGCGCTCGACGGCCCGTCCTTCGGCCACACCTGCACGGCCCCCCGGTGCCACATAGACCGCCTCGACGGCGGCGCCGGCGTCGAGTGCCGAAGAGAGGAGCTCAGCCCCTTCGACGACCAGGGCGCCCTCGGTTCGCCGCAGGTTGCGCTTACGCAGTAGCTGCCGGACGTGCCGGACCCGTTGGTGGGTGTAGGCCAGACCGTTGTGGGTCAGGGCCTGGCCTCGGCGCTCGGCGGGCCACCGACGAGCGCGTCGTTGGCCACCTGCACCAGCGCGGTGAACGCCTCGGGCTCGCTGACGGCCAGGTCGGCCAGGACCTTCCGATCCACGGTGACATCGGCCCGGTGCAGCCCGGCGATGAAGCGGCTGTAGCTGGTTCCGTTCAGCCGGGCGGCGGCGTTGATCCGCTGGATCCAGAGCTGGCGAAAGTCCCCCTTACGGGCACGGCGGTCGCGGTAGGCGTACTGCATCGACCGCATGACCTGCTCATTGGCAGCACGAAAGGAACGGCTCTTGTTGCCGTAGTAGCCCTGGGCCTGCTCGAGGATGGCTCGATGGTGCTTCTTGGCGTGTACGGCGCGCTTGACTCGGGCCATGTCGCAGCTCTCCTTTTGTCTTTCGTGAGGTGTGTGTAGAACGTGGCGCCGCAGGCCACCGCGTCGGGATCAGCCGGATGCATCCGGCTTGCGCCGCAGGAACCCGGAATCCGTCGGTTCGGCGGCAGGCCCCGCCAACGGCGAGGTGGCTGTGGCCTAGCGACCGAGCATGCGCTTGACCTGGCGGGCGTCGCCAGGAGCGAAGTCCGACTCGCGGCCGAGCCGGCGCTTCCGCGTACTCGACTTGTTCTCGAGCAGATGGGAACGGAACGCCTTGCGACGACGCAGCCGGCCGGTCCCAGTGACCTTGATCCGCTTACGGGCACCGCGGTCGGTCTTCATCTTGGGCATCGTGTCATCCCTCTCCTTCGGCCGCGGTGACCTGCTCCTCGCGGTCCAGCGGGCCCGGGGGTGCGTCGGCGTCTTGGCCGTTCATCGTCTGCTGTGCTCCGGACCCGCCCGTCGCCGTCATCGAACCGTTGGCCTCGTCGCCATGGGCCGCGCCCCTCGACGCTGCGGACTGTTTGGCCCGCTTGTCGGGTGCCAGGACCATCACCATGTTCCGACCGTCCAGCCGCGGCACCGACTCCGGCTTCCCGATGCCCTCCATCTGATCCGCGATGCGGTCGAGGATCCGCTTGCCCAACTCGGGATGGAACACTTCCCGCCCGCGGAACATGATCGTGACCTTGACCTTGTGGCCCTCCTCGAGGAACTTGGCCACTTGTCGGGTCTTGGTGTCGAAGTCGCCGTCGCCGATCTTCGGCCGGTACTTCATCTCCTTGATCCCTACGTGGACCGCCTTGCGCCTCGACTCCTTGGCCCGCTGAGCCGCATCGAACTTGAATTTCCCGTAGTCCATGATGCGGCACACCGGCGGGTTCGCCCCGGGCGCCACCTCGACCAGGTCCAGATCGAGGTCGTTGGCGATGGCGAGTGCGTCGGGCAACAGCTTGATGCCGAGCTGCTCGCCATCGGGGTCGACCAGCCGCACCTCACGGGCGCGGATCCTGTCGTTAATGCGGGGTTCAGTGGTGATGGTGGCTGCTATTCGACTTCACTCCTCTCGTCGGGTCACGGTTTCCCCTGTGACCTGCATCCAAGGAGCGGAGCCAACCGCCGGCCCCAGCCAAACTGGCGACCATCGGTCCCATTGACCCGGCGCACCTGTCCGACAAATTCACGGTCAGCTGCCTGGTGGCCGGGTGGGAGTCCTCGACCTCGAGACCCCGCTTCCTCGTCTATCGGTGCTTTAGGCTACCAGTCGTGAGCACGTTGTGGACACCCGGTGGCGAGCACCCTGTCGGGAAGCCAGGCGGATCGGGTGGGGCCGCGTCCGGCGGTGGGGCCGCGTCCGGCGGTGACGCCCCTCCCGGCCGTCCGCCGGACGATGCGCCGGGCGAGCCCGACGACGAGGCCCTCGCCCAACAGGTAGCCGCCATGCGCGCCGAGCTGGCCAACGCTCCGGCCGAGGTGGTGGTGGCCAACCATTGTTATGGGCTCTTCGAGCTGGCTGCCCTCTACCTCTCCCAGCAGCCAGCGATGCTCCACGAGGCCAGACTGGCCATCGATGCGCTGGCCAGTCTGGTCGACGGTATGGAGGGACGCCTGGGCGAGGCAGAACTGCATCTGAAAGACGGGCTCAGCCAGCTCCGGTTGGCCTACGTCCAGATCGATGGGGCCAAGCGGGCCGGCGCCGAGGTGGCGTCGGGCGTCGGAGCCAACGGAGGGGCGACAGGCGCCGGTGAAGGCCCCGCCGCCGGGGGCGGTCCCGAACCCCCCGACCGAGACGGGTGAGCGCCGGGTCGGACCAGCCGCCGAGCCACCTTCCCGGTTCGCCGCCATCCACAACATCGTCAGGACAGACCGAGGGGTCCGACACCGGCGCGCCGGCCGGAGGGATCGACGGGTCCCGCGTCCGGAGCTTTATCGGGCTGTCGATCGGCCTGGTCGGGCCGAGGGCCAACCTGGCTGTCTCCGGCGTGCTCGTCACCCTCTACGTGCAGCAGCGTGCATCGGGAGCGCTGGCGGTGACCTTTGCTCTGACCGCCAACCGGCTGCTCAGCTGGCTCACGTATCCCGTGGCCGGCCGTCTGAGCGATCGCACGCGCACTCGGGTGGGCCGGCGGACGCCGTACATGGCCGGAAGCCTGATCGTCATGGGTGCAGCCACGTGGATGTTCACCGAAGTCAGCGGCTACTGGCAGCTCGTGCTCTTCATCGTCATCGCCCGCCAGGCCGCCGCCGTGTTCACGCTCACCAACGTGGCCGTCGTGCCGGAGGTGTTCGGCCGAAGCCGGTGGATCAAGGCGCTGCTTCTCACCACTGTCCTCGGCACTCTGGCCAGCCTGTCCATCAAAGGCACCGTGATCGCCACGTGGAAGCAGGGCGACCCATCCACTTGGAACCTGCCCTTCCAGGTGGCCGCCGTGATCATGGTGGGGGTCGGCCTACTCGTACTCGTACTGGTACGCGAGGCCCCCACCGCCACGTTCGGGGCCGAGGCGGATCGGCAGGAGCGGTCCCGGCCCACCCGGGAGGAGTTGGCGGAGATCCTCTCCGGGCCCAATGCCAAGGTGCTCGTGGCCGGTTCCCTTCTCTTCTGGTCGGGGGTCGGCTCTACCGCCTATGTGGCCATCCTGTTCTTCCAGCGGGTCCTCCATGCCGGGGCCAGTGCCCAGACGATCGCCGGCCTGGCCACCGGGCTGCCCGTATTCCTCATCGGCATCGCCCTAGGGATACCCCTCAGCCGCTGGCTCTCTCCCATGCAGCTGGCAGTGGGAGCGCCACTGGTGGGGGCGGTGCTGGCCGGCGTGCAGTATTTCGACACCCACCTCTGGCAGGCAGTCCTGCTCAGCTACATCGGTGCGCCGCTCATCGGCGCCTACATCATCGTGTTGGCCCCGCTGCTGCTCCAGCTACTGCCACGGGCCGGCGGCCTCGGGCAACGCCTCGGGGTGCTGCTCTCGCCATTCAACCTGTGCAGCGTGCTCCTCGCCTACTTGGCTGCCGCGGCCGTGGACGCCACCGGCAACTACCGGATCATCTGGCTGTTCCCAGCCGCCACCGGTCTGGCTCACGCCGTCGTGAACTGCTGGCTCAAGTACCCGGCCCGGTCCGTCTCGGGGTCCGACATGATCGGCCGCCTGTGGGAATGGAGCGTCGTCCAGGCCGAGTCCCTGTCCGAAACGGGGATCGTGACCGGACTGCTTGCCGCACCCCTGCTCGGTGTGGTGACAAAGGAGGACGCCGACAGCGCAGTCGTCATCGACATGGCCCGGAACATCCTCGGGAACCCCTACGACGAGCAGGGCGACGGAGACGGCCACGTCGAGGGGGATGGGGAGGCCGGCGCGGCGGGGACGGACCACGAGGGGGGCCCCGGTCACACCTCCTCGGACGGTCGTGGGGTCGCCGGCGTCCGCCAGGTGGGCGGCGGACCGGCGGGCGACCTGTCGAACGGCGCCCAGAAGTCGGGCCTCGGTCCCTCCCACTCGACCGGGCCTCCCGGCGGCTCGGGGGACGGTGGTGACTCCTCGGGGCCGGCGGGGGATCCCTCCGATCCGTCCGGAGGGGTGGGTTCCCCCGAGTCGACGACCTCGGGAACCGGCACCGGCTCCACCCGCTGGGGCGGCTCGGGTGGCGACTCGGGTGGCGACTCGGGTGTCGACTCGGGTGGCGACTCGGGCAGGGAGCCCGACCCTGACACGGGCTGAACGACCCCGTCCGGGATCGGGTTGAACTCCTCCACCCCGACCGGCTCGTCGGGCTCGTAGGGCTCATCCGGCTCGCCCGGCTCGTCAGGCTCGTGGGCCGCGGTCGCCCCCGGCGGCACGGAGGGAAGGGTCGACCCGGGGGGCACCACCCCGGGAAGCGCTCGTACCGATCGCGCCTCCAGGCGTCCCAGACGGCCGGCCGAGACGACGAAGGCGGCCACCGTCCCGACTGCGATCTGCCGTGTCCCGTCGGTGATGGCCGTGCAGTGGAACGGGATGCGCCACCCCGGGCCGCTGTCCACCACGCCGAGTCCCCGCTCCTCGTCGAACTCGGTCACCACGCCGACCATGGGCCGGCCGCCGAGCGGTCGGGGGTGATCAGTGCCGATCTGCAGGCTGGAGGTCAACTCGTTCCTCAATGAACGATCTTCGAAAGCGCCAGCTCGATGATGTCGGTGGCGCCTCGATCCTTCAGCGCCGGGATCATGACGTTGATCTCGGACTTCGGTACGACCGTCTCGACCGCGAACCCTCCTCCGCCGAACAGCTCCGAGACGGTGGGCGACCGGAGAGCCGGCAGCACCTCGATGACGCCGGGGAGGTGCTCGGCGGCCACGTTGAGCTTGACCAGCACCTTGCCGCGAGCCTCGAGGGCGCCTTGGAGCAGCGTGAGCAGCTGCTCCATGGCGTGACGCTTGTCCGTGTCCTTCGCCGCGGTGGGATTGGCGATGAGCTCGGTGTGGGACACGAGGAGGGTCTCGACGATCTTGAGACCGGCCGCCCGCAGGGCTCGCCCGGTCTCGGTGATCTCCACCACACAGTCGGCGATGTCGGGCACCTTCGCCTCCGTGGCGCCGTAGGACAGGCTCACATCGGCGCGCACGCCGTGGCGATCCAGATAGCGACGAGTCAGCTCCGGGTACTCGGTCGACACCCGCAGCGCACCATCGGCGCCGGTCGCCGCCTGGGCCAGTTCCGTGACCGACGACACGGCGGAGCCGGTGGGCACGGCCAGAACCACCCGTACCGGGTTGGCGCTCGATTTGGAGTATTCGAGGACGCCGAACGAGGTCACGTCGCTGCTCCGCTCCTCCACCCAGTCGCGACCGGTGATGCCCACGTCGAACAGTCCGTTCGCCACGTACAGCGGTATTTCTTGGGGTCGGAGGATGCGCACCTCGTCCACCCGGGGATCGTCGATGGTGGCCCGATAGTCGACGTCCGACGACCGGATCACCGCCAGATCCGCCGCGGCGAACAAGTCGAGAGTGGCCCGCTCGAGGGAGCCCTTGGGCAGGACGAGACGGAGCATCAGCGCCTCCCGACCGAGAACCCGACCTGAGGGGCGGCGGTGGCGGACGAGACACCCTCCAGCACACTGGTCATGGCCAGAGCGCAGGCGGCCGCATTGCGGCCCTTGTTCCCCTCGCCCTCCGATCGCATCATGGCCTGTTCGACCGTTTCCGTGGTCAGCACGCCGAACACCACCGGGATGCCCGTGTCGAGTTGGACCCGTTGGAGTCCTGCTGCGCACTCCCCCGCCACGAACTCGTAATGCCCCGTCTCCCCTCTGATCACCGCGCCCAGCGCGATGACCGCGTCGAGGGAGCCCGACTGGGCCAGCCGGAGCGCGACGAGTGGCAATTCGAAGGCACCCGGAGCCCAGACCACCACCGAGCCGGCCAGGTCGGCGCCGGACTCCTCGAGCACATCGAGGGCGCCGGCCAACAGCCGGTCGGTGATCCCGCCGTTGAACTCGGCGCAGGCGAACCCGACCCGAAGCGCCGTCCGGACGGTCCCGCCGGCGGCGTCGACGGAATGGCCGACCCGATCCGCCGCCCGCTGCTTGGCCCCGGCGGGCAGCCCGGTCCGGTCAGAGGACGTCATCGAGACCCTCGAGCAGGTGACCCATGCGCTCGCGCTTGGTCCGCAGGTACTCGATGTTCTCGGGCGTGGGGGTGGGCTGGATGCTCACGCGCTCGACGATGTCGAGGCCGAATCCCTCGAGGCCACCGTACTTTGTCGGGTTGTTGGTCATCAGCCGCATGGTGGTCACACCGAGGTCCACCAGGATCTGGGCACCGATACCGTACTCGCGGGAGTCCGCCGGCAGACCGAGCTCGAGGTTGGCATCCACCGTGTCGAGGCCATCCTCCTGCAGGCTGTAGGCCCGAAGCTTGTGGGCGAGTCCGATGCCCCGGCCCTCGTGGCCGCGCAGGTAGACGAGCACACCACTGCCGTGCTCGTTGATCGTGGCCATGGCGCCGTGGAGCTGTGGTCCGCAATCACATCGGAGCGACCCGAAGACATCCCCGGTCAGGCACTCGCTGTGTACCCGGACCAGCACATTGGGCTTGCCGTCGACATCCCCCTTGACCAGGGCGACGTGATGCTCTCCGTCGAGCACCGATTCGTAGGCAAAGGCTTTGAACTCTCCGAAGTCGGTCGGGATCTTGGCTTCTGCGATGCGGCGGACGAGCTTGTCCTTGCGCCGGCGGTAGCGGATGAGGTCGGCGATGGAGATCAGGCGCAGTCCGTGCTTGTCGGCGAACTCCACCAGCTCGGGTAGCCGGGCCATCCCCGTCTTGTCCTCGCTGACCACCTCGCATAGCACGCCCGCCGGGGACATCCCGGCCGCCCGGGCCAGGTCGACCGCGGCTTCGGTGTGGCCGGCCCGCTTGAGGACCCCACCGGGCCGATAGCGGAGCGGGAAGATGTGGCCGGGTCGGTTGAGGTCGGTCGGACGGATGTGGGGATCGGCCAGCGCCTTGATGGTCGTGGCACGGTCGGCCGCCGAGATCCCGGTGGACGTGCCGTGCCGGTAGTCCACGCTCACGGTGAACGCCGTCCGCTGCACCTCGGTGTTGGCCGTGACCATCAGCGGCAGGTCGAGGTGTTCCACCCGCTCCGGCGTCAGCGGGACGCAGATGAGCCCCGAAGTGTGGGCGAGGAAGAACGCGATCTTCTCCGGGGTGACCGCGTCGGCGGCCATGATCAGGTCACCCTCGTTCTCCCGGTCCTCGTCGTCGACGACCACCACGATCTCCCCGCGGGCGATGGCGGCAATGGCGTCCTCCACCGAGGAGAAGGGCGATACGCCCCCCTCGGCTGCAGACATCTCGTTCGACTCCGTTTGGCTCAACTGGCTCACATCCGTCGGTTCGCCTGGGCGAGCGGGCCGTGGCGCCGTACGCACCTTCTTCTATGTCGGGCCCCCCTCCGGCCGGCCTTAGGTATTTCTGGGGCCGACCGCAGGGCCTGGCAAAGGGGCAGGGAGCAATTCGACCCGTAGATCACCCCCCAGGCTAGTCACCGACCGCACGCGGCCCCGCCACAGGTCGGTGAGGCGCGGCGCGCCCGGACCGGCGAAGAGCGGACGCCCGTCGTCGCCACCCATCAGCGCCGGGGCCAGATACAGCACGTATCGGTCGACCAGACCTTGGGCGTGGAAGGCATGGGCCACCGACGCACCTCCCTCCACCAGAACATCCAGGTACCCGCGGCGGCCCAGCTCGTCGAGCACTCCTCCGAGGTCACCATCGAGCTCGAGTGCGGGCAGCACGGCCGCATCGGCCGGCGCCCGGCCGAGGACCACTCGAACCGGTTGGGCGTCGGCCGCCCGAAAGTAGGGATCGTCGTCGGGGAGGCGCGCGGTGAGGGACGGGTCGTCGGCCCGGACGGTGCCCGCCCCCACGAGTACCGCATCCGACCGGGCCCGAAGCCGATGTGCGTCGAGCCGCGCCGGTTCACCGGTGATCCACCGGCTGCTCCCGTCCGCGGCGGCGATGAAGCCGTCGAGCGTGGCGGCGAGCTTGAGGGTGACACCGGGCCGGCCGGTGCGGCGGTGCTTGAGGTAGCCGGCCAGCTGGCCGGCAACGCGGTCGCCCTCCGCCCCGACCTCCACCTCCAGGCCGGCCGATCGCAGCGCGGCGATCCCCCGCCCGGCTACCAACGGGTCGGGGTCCTCGATGCCGACCACCACCCGCCTGACGCCCGAGGCGATGATCGCATCGGTGCACGGCGGAGTTCGGCCTCGGTGGACGCAGGGCTCGAGGGTCACATACATGGTGCCCGCTCGTGCCACCGGCCCGGCCGTGCGCAGCGCCGCCACCTCGGCGTGAGGCCCGCCCGGCGGCGCGGTGGCACCGGTGAACCAGTCGGCGCCGGCTTCGGACCGCACGGCGGCTCCCACCGACGGGTTGGGCGCGGTGAGGCCGCGCACCGCCTCGGCCGCGTCGAGGGCGCGGTCCATGCCCTCGGCATCGCCCCGGTCGGTGCCCCGCCGGAGGCCGGCGTCGCCCCGGTCGGTCAGCGCCCGTCACCCGTGACTGCCCCCACGGCCGCGTCGAGGATGGACCGGACCTCCTCCAGTGGATGGGGCCGATCGAACACCGCCGTGCCGGCGACGAAGACGTTCGCTCCGGAGCGGGAGGCCTCGACCACCGTCCGGCGGTCGATCCCCCCGTCGACCTCGACGTCGACCTGGAGCCGACGATCCGCCACCGCCTCGCGGACCTTCCTGACCTTGGGCATCACCTCGGCGATGAAGGACTGGCCGGCGAAGCCGGGGAAGACGGTCATGCAGAGCAGCAGATCGACCTCGGACAAGTACGGCTCGACGGCCTCGAAGGGCGTGTCGGGGTTGGCCGCCAGGCCCACCCGCAGTCCGAGCTCACGCATCTGGGCGATGAGCTCCGCCGTCCGCCCCACCTCCACGTGGACGGTGCACCCGTCGGAGCCGGCGTCCCGGAAGGGCTCGAGGTAGCGGTCGGGATCGGTGATCATCAGATGGGTGTCGAAAAAGAGGTCGCTGTGCCGGCGCAAGGAGGCAACCACGGGGGGTCCGACCGTCAGGTTGGGGACGAAGTGCCCGTCCATCACGTCGACGTGCAACCAATCGGTCCCTGGCGCCACCGTCTCCACCGCCTCGGAGAGATTGCCGAAGTCGGCCGAGAGGATCGAGGGCGCGACACGCAGCTCGTGGATCGGTGGGGAGTGCGGCATGGCCGCAGGCAGCCTACCGGCGACCGGCGCGCTCCATCACTGCCCCAATCGCTCCTCCGGTGCAGCCCGGACGCCGCGGAGCCAGTCCGCCGCGCCCATCGGGCGCTTGCCTTCCGGCTGCACCGAGACCAGCTCGAGGTGCGTCCCTCGCCCCGTCACCACCGTGGTCCCCGACAACGTCCCCGGGACTCGACCGTCACCCTCGGGAGCACCCTCGGCCGTGGCCACGACTTCGACGGCGAGCACCCCGAGGTGGTGGCCGCGCCAGGTCGTCCAGGCGCGTCCCACCCGAACAACGCGTCGGATCTCGACGGCCGTCTGGTCCCAGTCGATCCGGAGGTCGCCTGGCAGGATCTTCTCGGCATAGCTCGGCACGCCGACCTGGTCGCGGGGTATCGGAAGTCCGGCCACACCGTGAGCGAGATTGTCCTCCAGCAGCCGGCACCCGAGGTCCACCAGGCGGGCCCGGAGCTCCTCGGCGGTCTCGTCGTCGTCGATGACAGTGTCGGCGCGGGCGTAGATCCGCCCGGTGTCCAACCCGGCCTCCAGAGCCATGAGGCAGACCCCCGTCTCGGCATCCCCCTCCAGGATGGCCCGCTCCACCGGGGCCGCGCCCCGCCAACGCGGCAACAGGCTGAAATGCAAGTTGACCATGGGCAGCTGACCGAGGATGGCCTCCGGGATGATCCGACCGTAGGCCACCACCACACCGAGCTCGGCCCCGGCCTCCAACACGTCCTCCAACCGGTCGGTGACCCGCACGCCCAGGTCGAGCGCGGCCGCCTTCACCGGGCTCGGGAGCAGGGTTCCGCCACGGCCACGCCGCTTGTCGGGTCGCGTCACCACCAGCGCAACGTCGTGGCCGGCGGCCACCAGCGTGCGCAGTGGCGCCACCGCCGCCTCGGGTGTCCCGAGAAACACCAGCCGAGCCACGGGCGTCGACGCCTGGTCGGGAGCGGTCAGACGGCCGGGTCGTTGCCGGCCGACACCAGCTTGGCCTCCATGGCCGTCGTGTCCAGCCCCAGCGCCCGGTCGCGCAGGACCCGCAAGGCCTGGCGCCGCAGGTCTTCGTCCAGCCGCTCCAGCATGAGCACCCCGTCGAGATGGTCGACCTCGTGCTGGAAGACCCGGCCGAGGAACTCGTCGGCCTCGAGGAAACGCTCCTCGCCGTCGAGCCCGTAGCCGGTGATGTGCACACGATTGGGCCGCACGATCCCCAACCGGAGGCCCGGGATCGACAGGCAACCCTCGTCGTAGTACCACTCCCCGTCCCGCTCGACGATGGACGGGTTGACGAGCACCTCCGGTCCCTCGCCCACGTCGTAGACGAAGAGCCGCTTCTGCACCCCGATCTGGGGTGCGGCCAGCCCGGCGCCTTCGGACTCGTACATGGTCTCCACCATGTCGTCGACCAGGCGGGCCAGCGTCCCGTCGATCTCCTCGACCTCGGGGGTGACCTGCTTCAGGACGGGATCTCCGTAGGTGCGCACGGCGTAGGTGGGCATGGGCCCAGTGTAGGGCGCCCTCCGGCCCAGGCCACCGGTGTTGTCGCCCGGCGTCGTCCGAGCAGGCGCCACCCCGGTGTGGGTGTCAGACGTCGACTGGGTCGACCTCGACCCGTACTCGCTCGGCCGGCCGTTCCACGATGGCCAGCCCGTCGCAGAGCGCGCGCGTGCTCGGAGGCCCGGACCAACCACCGGTCCGAGTCGATCCATGACCCGGCAATGCCCGGAAGGCCGTCGAGACGCTCGGCCAGCTCAGCCGCTCCCGGACCGCGCAGAAGGGCGAGCGCGCCGAAGGGCGGGAGGTCGAGCTGTCGGCGCAGAGCTCGTTCGGCGTCGGCCAGCACGCCGGGGTCGGCGCGTTGGGCGGCCCGGAGCACCTCGTGCTCGGCGATCCGGGTCTGGACCACCACCCGTCCGCCACGCTCGCGGGGCCCGGCCAGGCGAGCGGCCCGGGCCAGCAGGGCGAGCGACTGCTCTCCGGCGCTGAACCGCGGGGCCAGCAGGTGCTGGTCGAACTCCAGAAAGGCCACCACATCGGCCCGGCCGACCCGGTGGAGGGCGGCTTCTGTCCCGACCACCAGCCGGGCGGTGACCGGAACCTGCGGTGCCGAGCTGCCCGTGATTTCCACCGCCTCGACACCGGTGAGGGCCGAGAGCTCCTCGGTGGCCCTGGACACGCCGATCCGGAGGGACCGCAGGCGCGTCGAGTCGCATTGGGCGCACACTGCGGGGCGGGTGTCGCCGCAACGCCGGCATTCGAGGGCGGTCCCGGCGGCCGGTTGGGCCATGGCTCCCCCGCACCGCGTGCAGCGCACGAGCGATCCGCAGAGCACGCAGGCCATCAGGCGGATGCGGCCGGTCCGGTTGAGGACGCACACCACCCGGCCGTCGGGCCGTTCCAGCACGTCGTGGAGCAACCGGGCCAGGCGCTCGGAGATGAGCCCGGTCCTAGGATCGTCGGCCGAGCGGTCCACGACCTCCACGACGGGCCAGCCGCGCCGCTCTAGAACCCGCTCCGTCGTCACCAGCCTCGCCCCCTCGGTGAGGGTCACCGGAGGGCAGGCCGAGACGAGCACGATCGGGGCGCCGTCGCGCCGGGCCCGCTCGACCACGACGTCGACAGCCGACCAGGTGGGTGCTCGCTCCTCACGGTAGGCCTCATCGTGGGCATCGAGGACCACAATGCCGCGCAACCGGTCGACTGGGGCCCAGGCGGCGGCGCGGGCCCCGACGACCGTGGCCATCCCCTGGGCGGCCCGCTCCCATTGGTCGGGGAGTAGGGCGGTCTCGATCTCGGAACGGACGAGCCGGTCCGCCAGTTGGACGGCCCGCGCCCGCGAGGGAGCCAGCACCAGGACGCCGTCGCTCCCGAGCCGGTGGACGGCCTCGCTCACAAGCAGCGAGGCGTCGAGGGCCGGGCCGAGGCGCACGACGGCAGGAATGGCCGGCTCGGCCAGCGCGTCGGCGACGATGGCCACCGATCCGCCGCCCGGCGAGGGGGGACGCGGTGCCCGGCGACCGCGGTGGGGGGGCCGCCGCCGGAAGGGGTCGTACCCGACCGGACGACGCGGGGCGGCGAGGCCGTGCCCAGCAGGGACGACATCGGTCCGGACCAGCGCCAGGCGGCCCATTCGGCCAGGGCCACCACGGACGGCGGCGGTCCGTCGCCGCTCGATCCGGCCAGCGGCTTGACCGAGACCCCCGGCGTGGCCGCCACGCCGTCCTCCACCACCCAGGCGCCGACCCGGCGTCCGTGCAACTCGATGCGCACACGGCTGCCCACCCGGATCTCGGAACCGAACGATGTCGGCACCGAGTAGTCGAACCGCCGCTGGATGGCGGGCACGTCTGGCAC
This sequence comes from uncultured Acidimicrobiales bacterium, assembly GCA_963769825.1. Lineage (GTDB taxonomy): Bacteria > Actinomycetota > Acidimicrobiia > Acidimicrobiales > RAAP-2 > Bog-756. The sequence goes on along the minus strand of CAVYNO010000004.1, from coordinate 489,345 downwards.
CACCCGGACGATGCGCGCCGGAGCTGCTGCGTCGGACCCCCGCGTCGGACGGTGGGTGGGTCAGAGGCCGAGGGCCTGCTTCAGGTCATCCGCCCGGGTGGTGTCCTCCCAGGTGAACTCCTTCTCGGAGCGTCCGAAGTGGCCGTAGGCCGCCGTCTTCCGGTAGATGGGCTTCTTGAGCTCGAGATCGCGGACGATGGCGGCAGGCCGGAGGTCGAACACCTCGTCCACGGCGGCGCCGATGCGGGCCAGGTCACAGCGCTCAGTGCCGAACGTCTCGATGAGCACCGACACCGGCCGGGCTACGCCGATGGCATAGGCCACCTGGACCTCGCACCGGGAGGCCGCCCCGGACGCCACGACGTTCTTCGCCACCCACCTGGCCGCATAGGCGGCCGAGCGGTCCACCTTGGAGGGATCCTTGCCCGAGAATGCGCCACCCCCGTGCCGGGCCATCCCGCCGTAGGTGTCGACGATGATCTTGCGACCGGTGAGACCGGTGTCCGCATGCGGGCCGCCGAGCTCGAACACACCGGTGGGGTTGGCGAGGATACGGAGGTTGTCGGTGTCGAGCTCGGGCGGCAGCAGCGGCGTGATCACGTTGTCGCGGAGGTCGGGAAGCAAGAGGGTCTCGAGGTCCACCCCGGGGTCGTGCTGGGTCGAGATGAGCACGGTCTCGAGGGCCACCGGCCGACCCGCGTCGTAGGTGACGCTCACCTGGGTCTTGCCGTCAGGGCGGAGGTAGGGCAGCACCCCGACCCGTCGCACCTGGGCCAGCCGCTGGGCCAGGCGGTGGGCCAACCAGATCGGCAGCGGCATCAGATCGGGCGTCTCGTCGCAGGCGTAGCCGAACATCATTCCCTGGTCGCCGGCGCCCTGGGCATTGAGCAGGTCCTCGCCGCCGGTACCGGCCCGGACCTCGAAGGCGTTGTCCACGCCCTGCCCGATGTTGGGCGACTGCTCGTCGAGCGAGACGATGACTCCGCACGTGTTGCCGTCGATCCCGTAGGCGTCGTCGTCGTAGCCGATGTCGAGGACGGTCCGGCGCACCAGCTTCGGGATGTCCACATAGGTCGTCGTGGTGATCTCTCCGGCTACCAGCACCAGTCCCGTCGTGAGCAGCGTCTCGCATGCCACCCGGCTTTCCGGGTCGTCAGCCAGCATGGCGTCGAGGACCGCATCGGAGATCTGGTCGGCCATCTTGTCCGGATGGCCCTCGGTCACTGACTCCGAGGTGAAGGTGTATCGGGTGCTCACTGCAGGTTCCGTTCTGGTCGGGGGCTGGCGCCCTGGTCTGGTCGGGGGCTGGCGCCCTGGTCTGGTCGGGCGCCGAGCCGGTCGGCCCTCCCCGTTTGTGGAGCGGGCTGGCGGGTGCCGTCGGATCCCGGGCCGGGGCGGGCGCAGGTCACCGTGGGCACAACAGAGCGCACACCCTATCCAACACGGCGTCGGCCACCGCATCCTTGGTACTGAGAGGAACGGTGGTCACCACGCCGTCGGCACCGAAGATGGTCACCTCGTTCGTGTCGTGGTCGAACCCGACCCCGGCCGCCGCCACGTCGTTGGCCACCATCAGGTCGACCCCCTTGGCCGTCAGCTTGGCTCGGGCCCGCTCGCCCACCGACCCCGTCTCGGCGGCGAAACCCACCAGGACCTGGCCGTCCCGGCGACGCCGGCCCAGCTCGGCGAGGATGTCGGGCGTGGGCTCGAGGATGAGCTCGGGGACGCCGTCGGTCTTGGCCAGCTTGGACCCCGACGGCCGCTTGGGCCGGAAGTCGGCTACCGCGGCCGCCATCACCACCACGTGGGCGTCGGCCGCCCGGGCCAGCATCGTCCCCTCCATGTCTGCCGCCGTCTCCACCCGTTCGACGGTGATCCCGGGACCCACCGGCCGGTCGGCGGCGGTCACCAGCACCACCTCGGCGCCGCGCCGGCGGGCCGCCTCGGCCAGGGCATGGCCCTGCTTCCCCGAGGAACGATTCGAGATGAAGCGGACCGGGTCGATCGGTTCTCGGGTGCCGCCGGCCGACACCACGAGCCGTACCCCGGCCAGGTCGGCACCGGCCCTGTCCCGTTGCCCGCCGTGACCTCCCGCCCCATCGGGGCCGGTGGCCAGGTGCTCGAGCACCCGGGCCACGATCACCTCCGGCTCCGCCATCCGGCCCTCGCCGGCGTCCCCGCCGGCCAGCCGGCCAGCTTCGGGCGGCACCACCTGGACGCCCCGGGCCCGGAGGATCTCGAGGTTGTGCTGCACGGCCTGGTGCTCCCACATCTCGGCGTGCATGGCCGGGCACACCAGCACGGCAGCCCGCGTCGCGACCAAGGTGGTGGTCAGCAAGTCGTCGGCCAGCCCGCCCGCGTAGCGGGCCAGGAGGTCGGCCGTCGCCGGCGCCACCACCACCAGATCGGCCCGCTGGCCGAGGCGTGTGTGTGGGATGGGGTCGGGCCCCTCGAAGAGGCCGACCTGGGCCCGCTCCGAGCCCAGCGCGTCGAAGGTGGCGCGGCCGACGAACCGGGTGGCTCGGTCGGTCAGCACCGGGACGACGTGCACGCCGGCATCGACCAGCCGGCGGCATACCTCGACCGACTTGTAGGCGGCGATCCCGGCGGATACCCCGAGAACCACGAACGGCGGCCGGGCCCAGGTCGAAGAAGTCACCGGCCGCCCCCCCGCACCGGCCTGCTCCGTGCCTCTGGGCGCGATCATCCCTCCCTCGAAGCCCCGGGGCCCGGCCGGCTAGTCGGTGCCATCCTCCGGCTCCGACGGATCGACCTGTTCGGCCCCGCTCTCGCCTTCACCCTCGAGCAACGCCAGCGCGGCCGCCGCCGCCTCCGCCTCGGCCCGGGCCAGCTCCTCGGGGTCCGGACGCGAGAAGGTGGCTTTTCCCTCGGCTACCTCCTCGAAGGCGATCGACAACGGCTTGCCCGACGGCGAGGCCACCTGGGGCGGGACGACCACGCCGAGGCCCTCGCCCAGGGAGTTGTAGTAGCTGTTCACCTGACGGGCCCGGCGGGCGGCCAGAGCCACGAGCGTGAACTTGGAGTCGACTTTGTCGAGGAGACCCTCGATCGGCGGGTCCATGAGCGTCGTCTGATCTTGTGCCATCACGATCCTTCAGGTCGGTCGGAGTCGGCCGCATCCGGGTCGGGACTGCCACCTCGGGCGGCCGAGCGGCGGCGCTCCACTATAGCGGCCACATCACGGATGGCCTGGGCGACCTCGTGGTTGACGACCACGGCATCGGCGATCTCCTGTCCCTCGCGGACCTCCTCGGCCCCGGCCGCCAGGCGTTCGGCGACGTGATTCTCGTTGTCACCTCGCGATTGCAAGCGTTCCCGCTGGACGTCGGTGGACGGTGGGGCGAGCAGCACCAGGGTGGCATCGGGTCGTTGTCCCCGGACCTGGCGCGCCCCCTGAAGGTCGATCTCGAGCAGGACGTCTCCCTGGGCCTCGGGGTCCAGGAGGGGGGTGCCGTAGAGGTTGCCGAGGAACTCGGCCCATTCGAAGAACGCGCCGGCTTCGGCCCGCGCCTCGAAGGCGGCGCGGTCGACGAAGACATAGGCGTCCTCGGGTTCGCCGGTTCGGCGAGGCCGCGTCGTCCACGAGCGGCTCAGCTGAAGGTCCGGCACTTCTTCGACCAAGCGGGCAGCGATCGTGCCCTTACCCGCTCCTCCCGGACCGAACAGGACGAAGATCAACGGGACCGATAGGGCCGTTCCCCGGCCCGGCTGCGGTCTGCTCAGCGAGCGGTCTCGCGCAGGAGGGACTCCCGCTGGTTGCTCCCGAGGCCCTGGAGACGGCGGCTCTCGCTGATGCCAACCGTGTCCATCAGTCGTCGAGCCTTGACCTTGCCGAGACCAGGCAGGGACTCGAGCACGGAGAGCACCTTCATCTTCCCGACGGTCTCGTTCGAGTCGGCCGTGGTGAGGAGCTCCGACAGGGTGATCGAACCCAGCTTGAGCTTCTCCTTGACTTCGGCCCGCTCACGGCGGACCTTGGCTGCCTTGGCCAGGGCGGCCTGGCGCTGTTCTGGCGTGAGTGCGGGCGGTTGCGGCATGGTCGAGACGATAGCGCCTCCGCGGGCCCAGGTCACAAGTTTGCGGCGCCGGACCGGCCGAGAGTGGGCCGGCCCGAGCGGACCACCCTCGCCCGGCCGACGCCCGAGCGGGGCCCCGGCGACACCTGTGGCCCGCGGGCTGTTCAATACTGGTGCGGTGATGGCTGGGGCCTTGACGACGGTCGATCTCAACGCCGATTTGGCAGAAGGCGAGACGCTCACCGCGTCGGACCTGGCGTTGCTGGACCTGGTGACCAGTGCCAGCCTCGCCTGCGGGTTCCACGCCGGGAACCCGGCGCTGATGCGGGCGACCGCGGCGGCCTGTCTGGCTCGCGGCGTGACCATCGGGGCGCATGTGTCCTTCCGTGACCGCGAGGGGTTCGGGCGGCGCTCGTTGGACGCCGACCCCGCGGCCGTGGTGGCGGACATCGTCGAACAGGTTGGGAACCTTTCCGAAGCCATCGCCCCGGAGGGTGCGTCGCTGTCCTATGTCAAACCCCACGGCGCGCTCTACCATCGGATGGGTACCGATCCCACCACGGCCGCGGCGGTCGTCGACGGGGTGACACAGACGGGACTGGCGGCCGTGGTCGCCCAGCCTGCCTCGGCCGTCGTCCGGCCGGCCGCCGACGCTCGTGTCGCGCTGGTGCGGGAGGGCTTCCCCGATCGCGGTTACCGATCCGACGGTCGGCTGGTTCCCCGGGGCCGGCCCGGGGCGCTGGTCGAGGATCCCGACCAGGTCGGGCGTCGGGCCCTCAGCCTCGCCCGCCGGGGCGGCATCGAGTCGGTCGACGGCACGTGGACCTATGTCGAAGTGGCGACGTTGTGCGTGCACGGCGACGCACCGGGATCAGCCGCCAGAGCCCGCGCCATTCGCGCCGCGCTGGAGTCGGCCGGTGTGACCGTCCGCGCCTTCGCCCTCGAGCCGCCACCTCCGGATCGGTGATGCGTCGCATGACACCACGGGTGCAGCCCTTCGGTGATGCGGCCTTCCTGGTGCCTACGACCGGGCTGGCCGCGGCGCGCTGGCTGGGCCGGGCCATCGGAGACGCCCGGCACGCCGGGACGGCCCCGGCCGGCATCCTCGAGGTGGTGGTCGGCTTCGACAGCGTCGTCGTCCGCTGCGACCCGGGGGCGGTCGACGCCGGCTTGGCCAAGTGGCTCGCCGCGGTGGCTTCACGCCTACCGGGCGAGCCCGGACGGGGCGAACCCGAGCGGGGCGAAGCGGGGCGAAGTGGACCGGAGCGGGCAACGATCGGAGACGACGGACGCGCCGTCGAGATCCCCGTGGAGTTCGACGGTCCCGACCTCGAGGAGGTGGCTGCCGCCGTTGGGGACACGTCGGCCTCGGTGGTCGAACTGCTGACCGGGACCGCGCTCGAGGTGGCGCTGCTCGGGTTCGCTCCGGGCTTTCCCTACCTGATCGGCCTCCCGCCCGCCCTGGCCACCGTCCCCCGGCGGGCCACTCCCCGCCCGGCGGTGCCGGCCGGGTCCGTGGCCGTGGGGGGTGGGTTCGCCTCCGTCTACCCGCAGTCCTCGCCGGGGGGATGGATGATCCTCGGGCGCACCACGACCCGCCTGTTCGATCCCCACCGACCGCCGTTCGCCCTGCTCCGGCCGGGGGACACGGTCCGGTTCGCCGTCGCCGCCGGCGGCTCTCTCCAAGGGCCGGGTCACCCGGTTGCCGGCGCCGACGTCGCACACCCACGCTCGGCTCGGGCCGTCTGGGGCCTCCGGGTGGTCGAGGTCGTCGAGCCCGGGCTGTTGAGCCTGGTCGAGGATGCCGGCCGGCGCGGCGTCGCCGCCCTGGGTGTGCCGGCCGGAGGGCCGGCCGACCCCGAGTCCATGCAGCTCGCCAATGCGCTGGTCGGCAACGGCCAGGGTGCCGCCTGCATCGAGGTGGCCGCCCGGGGGCCGACCCTCCGCTTCACCTATCCGGCCTACGTGGCCGTGGTGGCTTCGGCCGCCGACGCGGTCGAGGTCGACCTGGACGGCTATGCCGTCGGGGCCGACGTGATCGTCCCGGTCCGGCCGGGACAGACCCTGGCCGTGGGCCGGGTCCACGCCGGGCTGCGCGCCTACGTGGCCGTAGCCGGCGGAATTCTCACCCCGCCGGTGGTGGGCTCACGCTCGTCTGACCAGCTGAGTGGGCTGGGTCTGGGTCCGCTCCGGGCCGGGGACCGGCTCGAGATCGGCACCCCGGGGCGGCCCCACGGGCTGTTGTCCCGCCCGCCCCCGGCCCAGGCCGGCCCGTCCCGGCCGGTCCGAGTGGTCCTCGGGCCCCATCCCTTCCCTGCGACGGCCACCGACGCGCTCTTCGCCACCCCGTGGTCCGTCGGGGCCGATTCCAACCGGATCGGGCTCCGTCTCGGAGGCAGCCGGGCGATCGGCGCAGGCCGGCCGGCAGTGACCTCGACCGGCATGGTCGCCGGGGCCGTCCAGGTGCCCCCGGATGGCGATCCGATCGTCCTCATGGTCGATCACGCCACCATGGGCGGCTACCCGGTGATCGCCTGCGTGATCTCGGTGGACTTGCCCCGTCTGGGACAGGCCCGACCTGGGGACCGTTTGGCCTTCGCCCCGGTCGAGCCGGCCGAGGCCCGCCGCGTCTACCGGCGCCGGGCTCTCGCCCTGGCGGCAAGCGTGTCGGGCTGGTTCCCCACGGCTGCCGCGACCTGAGGCGTCCACGACGCCGGCCCGTTCAGAGCAGGGCCTTGGCCATGGCCTCCTGGGTACGCGCCGCGGCCGACGACAACGCCGACCGGTCGGGTCCGGCGCCGAGGATGGACCTCGAGGCGCTGGCCAGCACCGAGCCGGGTGGACAACCGGCGAACAGCGAGTTCACCTCGGCCGCGCCGGCACCCTGGGCGCCCACCCCGGGAGCGAGGATGACCCCGCCCAGCTCGCCGAGGGGGAACGCCGACGGCTGGAGGGTGGCGCCCACCACGGCGCCCACCGTGCCGGGCGGCAGGTCGCCACCGCGGTTCCGCTCGGCGATCTCCTCGAGCAGGGCGTCCTCCACCGAGGAGCCGGAGTCGGTGCGGGCCCGCTGCAGGGTGCGGCCCTCGGGGTTGGAGCTGCGCACCACCACGATCACACCGCGGTGGTGGGCCGCGGCCAGGTCGAACATGGGTTGGAGGGCGCCGATCCCGAGATAGGCGACGGCGGTCACCGCGTCGCCGGCCAGGGCGCTGTCGGGGCCCAACCAGGCCGCGGCGTAGGCCTCCACGGTGGTCCCGATATCACCTCGCTTGGCGTCGACGATGACCACGAACCCGGCCGAGCGGGCGGCGGCGATCACCGACTCGAGCGCGGACAGTCCGACCGAGCCGTGGCGCTCGAAGAATGCCACCTGGGGCTTGAGCACCGAAACGACGCCGTCGAAGGCTTCGAGGCACCGCAAGCCGAAGTCGCGCAGCCCGCCGGCGTCATCGGGGAGGCCCCAGCCCTCCAACAGGGCGCGGGAGGGGTCGATGCCCGCACACAAGGGACCGCGGGTGGCCACCGCCGTCGAGACCCGGTCGCGGAACGGGTCGGCCGCGGCGTCAGCCATGGGCCGCCCCGACCAGCTCACGCACGCGACGCACCCCCTGGCGCGAGCACCAGCGCTCGATGCCGCGCAGCACCTTGAGCGGAGCCCGCGGGTCGTAGAAGGTGGCCGTACCCACCTGGACGGCATCCGCCCCGGCAAGCATCAGCTCCACGGCGTCCTCGGCCGTGGCGACCCCGCCAACGCCGACGATGGCTGCGCCGGGGTGCGCGGCCCGGACGTCGAACACGGCTCGGACGGCCAGCGGATGGAGGGCGGGACCGGACAGCCCACCGCCGGCCGGGCCCGAGCCGAGAGCGGGCCGCCGCTGCTCGAGGTCGACGACCATGGCCAGGACGGTGTTGACCAGCGTGACCCCTTCGGCCCCGGCGGACAGGGCGGCACCGGCCACCTCGGCGATGTCGGCCACGGTCGGGCTCAGCTTGGCCCACCGGGGCAGCCCGGGACAGTGCTCGCTCACCGCCGCCACGACGTCGGCCGTGGCCGCCGGCGAGTGGGCGAACATCCGCCGCCGGTCCTCGATGTTCGGGCAGCTCACGTTGACCTCCAGGGCCACCACCCCCGGGGCGTCCGCCAACGTGGCGGCGGCTCGGGCGAAGTCGTCGACCCGTTGTCCCCAGATACTGGCCACCACCCGGGCCCCGACCGCGGTCAGCCGGGGCAGGTCGTCGGTCAGCCAGGCCTTCACCCCGGGGCCTTGGAGCCCCACGCTGTTGAGCATCCCGCTCGCCGTCGGGTGGACCCGTGGCGCCGGGTTGCCCGGCCACGGCTCCACTGCAAGCGACTTGACGACCACCGCGCCCAGCTGGTCCAGGGGGAAATATGCCTGGAGCTCGTCGCCGTGGCCCGAGGTGCCCGAGGCGGTCATGACCGGATTGGGCAGCTCGAGGGAGCCGACCCGGGCGGTGAGGTCCACGTCACCGGCGGTCACAGCCTGCCAGGCCCGGCGGGCGCGGTCGGAGCGGGAACGGCGGGTGGAGGCGCTCATCGGGTCACCGCGTGGTACTCCTGGAGCGATCGGACGGTCAGTGGGTGGCTCACCCAGTCGGCGATGCCGGCGGCCGCCGCCTTGGCCGCGGCCACGGTGGTGAGGCAGGGCACCAGGTGGGCGAGCGCGGTGGCCCGGATGTGATCGCCGTCGGCCCGGGGCCCCCGGCCCCGGGGTGTGTTGACCACCAGCTGGACCTTCCCTCCGGCGATGAGGTCCACAGCGTCGACCACGCCGGGCCGGGTGTCGCCGATCTTGGCCACCACTGTGGCCACAGGGATCCCGGCCGCCTCCAGGGTGGCCGCCGTGCCCGCCGTGGCGGCCAGGTCGAAGCCGAGCGAGGCGAACTGCCGGGCCGCCTCGAGGCCGCTCTGCTTGTCGCGGTCGGCCAGGGAGAGGAACACCGTCCCGCCGGTGGGCAGACGGTTGCCGGCGGCTATCTGGCTCTTGGCGAAGGCAAGCCCGAACGTGGACCCGATGCCCATCACCTCACCGGTCGAGCGCATCTCGGGGCCGAGCAGGGTGTCCACACCCGGGAACCGGTTGAAGGGCAGGACGGCTTCCTTGACGGACACGTGACCGCTGACCGGGGGTCGAAGCAGCCCCTCCGCCCGCAACTCGGCCAGCGTGGCCCCCACCATGACGCGGGCGGCCACCATGGCCACCGGCACGCCGGTGGCCTTGGCCACGAATGGGACCGTCCGGCTGGCCCGCGGATTGGCCTCGAGTACGTAGGCCGCGTTCATCCTTGACGGCGAACTGCACATTGATCAGCCCCCGGACCTGCAGCGCCTCGGCGATCATCGTCACGTACCGCTCGAGGGTGGCGACCACCGGGCCCGACAACGACTGGGGTGGCAGGGCACAGGCCGAGTCGCCCGAATGCACCCCCGCCTCCTCCACGTGCTCCATGACCCCGCAGATCACCACCTCGCCGGTCGCGTCGCGCACGGCATCGACGTCCACCTCGACGGAGTCCTCGAGGAACCGGTCGACCAGCACCGGGCGCTCGGCCGTGACACCACCCTCCCGCCCCAAGGCACCTCCGACGGCCGACATGTCCTCGACGGCGGCAACCAGGCGGGCGTCGTCGTACACGATCTCCATGGCCCGGCCGCCGAGCACGTACGAGGGGCGGACCAGCACCGGGTAGCCGATGGCGGAGGCCACCCGGACCGCCTCGGCGGCTGTGGAGGCGGTGCCACCCGGCGGCTGTGGGATGCCGAGGTGAGCGGAAAGCTCGTTCCACCGCTCGCGGTCCTCGGCCAGGTCGATGGAGGCGGGCGAGGTGCCGAGCACCAGGTCCTCGGGGATGCTGGCGGCCAACTTGAGGGGCGTCTGGCCGCCCAGGGAGACGATGACCCCGAGAAGCCGGCCGCCATCGACCGAGGCGGACCGCTCGGCCTCGAGCACGTTGGCCACGTCCTCGGGGGTCAGCGGGTCGAAGTACAGCCGGTCGGAGGTGTCGTAGTCCGTGGAGACGGTCTCGGGATTGCAGTTGACCATCACCGTCTCATAGCCGGCGGCTCGCAGGGCGAACGAGGCGTGCACACAGCAGTAGTCGAACTCGATGCCCTGGCCGATCCGGTTGGGGCCCGACCCGAGGATGACGATCCGGGGCCGGGACGAGCTGCGCACCTCGTCCTCGTCCTCGGTGGTCGAGTAGTGGTACGGGGTGTGCGCCTCGAACTCGGCCCCGCAGGTGTCGACGGTCTTGAAGGTGGCCGTCACGCCGAGGGCGCACCGGGCCGTCCGGATCTGCTCGGCCGAGGTATCGCCGCCGAAGAGATAGGCGAGCTGGTCGTCGGAGAACCCCAGTCGCTTCAGCCGTCGCCACGCTCGCCGGTCCAGGTCGTCGACGGTCACCCCGAGGGTCACCTGGAGGTTCAGCGCCATCCGGGCGTCGGACACCTCGGCCAGGGCCGACAGGAACCAGGGGTCGATGCCGGTGGCGGCCGACAGCTCTCCCACCGCGACACCGCGCCGCAGCAGTGCCTCCAACTGGTAGATCCGCTCGGGATTGGCGGTGGCCACCGCAACCAGGAGCTCGCCCGTCGAGGTGGCCTCCAAGGAGGCCTCGGCCGGGTCGGCGTTGACCCCGGAGCGTCCCTCCTCGAGGGAGCGGACCGCCTTCTGAAGGGACTCGGGAAAGGTCCGCCCGATGCCCATGACCTCGCCGACCGACTGCATGCGGGTTCCCAGCGCGGCGGTCGACCCCGGCAGCTTCTCGAAGGCCCAGCGCGGGATCTTGGTCACGACATAGTCGATGGTCGGCTCGAACGAGGCCGGCGTCGCCCCGGTGATGTCGTTGGTGATCTCGTCCAGCCGGTAGCCGACGGCCAGGCGGGCGGCGATCTTGGCAATCGGGAACCCGGTGGCCTTGGAGGCCAGTGCCGAGGAGCGGGAGACCCGGGGGTTCATCTCGATGACGACCTGGCGGCCGTCGGTCGGATCCACGGCGAACTGCACGTTGGACCCCCCCGTCTCGACCCCCACCCGGCGAATGCAGGCGAAGGCGGCGTCACGCATGGTCTGGTACTCGACGTCGGTCAGGGTCTGGGCCGGCGCCACGGTGATCGAGTCGCCGGTGTGCACCCCCATCGGATCGAGGTTCTCGATCGAGCAGATGACCACGCAGTTGTCGGCATGGTCCCGCATCACCTCCAGCTCGAACTCCTTTTGGCCGGCAATGGACTGCTCGACCAGCACCTCGCTGCTGGGCGAGGCGTCCAGCCCCTCGGCCGCCAGGCGGACCAGCTCGTCGCGGGTGGAGGCGATGCCGGTCCCGGCGCCCCCGAGGATGTAACTGGGCCGCACCATGACCGGGAAGCCGATGGACTCCCCGATGAGCAGGGCCTCGTCCAACGCGTTGGCGAACCCCGACGCCGGCACGGCCAGACCGATCTCCCCCATGGCTGCCCGGAACCGACCGCGGTCCTCGGCCGTGGCGATCGCCTCGGCGCTGGCCCCGATGACCTCGACCCCGTGGCGGCCGAGAACGCCCCGCTCCGCCAGCGCCATGGTCAGGTTGAGGGCGGTTTGACCCCCCAGGGTGGGAAGGACGGCGTCGGGCTGCTCGCGTTCGATGATGGCCGTCAACACCTCAGGATCGAGCGGTTCGACATAGGTGCGGTCGGCCATACCGGGGTCGGTCATGATGGTGGCCGGGTTGGAGTTGGCCAGCACGACGCGGAACCCCTCTTCGGCGAGGACCCGGCAGGCCTGGGTGCCGGAGTAGTCGAACTCGCAGGCCTGGCCGATCACGATGGGGCCCGACCCGATGACGAGGATGGACTCGATGTCTTCCCGGCGCGGCATCAGCCCGACCTCGCCCGGCGCCGGCCCAACCGATGACCGGTCGCATCCATGAGGGCGGCGAACTCGCCGAACAGGTAGCGCGCGGTCGTGAGGGCCCGGTCCTGCCTCGGGGTGGTACTGGACGCTGAAGACCGGCGCGTCCTGGCTCCGGACGCCTTCGATCACACCGTCGTTGAGGTTCACGTGGGTGACCTCCGAGCTGCGCAACGAGTCCTCGGCCACCGCGTAGTTGTGGTTCTGCGAGGTGATCTCGACCCGGCCGGTGGCGAGGTGCCGGACCGGGTGGTTGCCACCATGGTGACCGAAGGGGAGCTTGTAGGTGGTCGCGCCAAGGGCGCTGGCCAGCAGCTGGTGGCCGAGACAGATCCCGAACACCGGGACCTGGCCGGACTCGACCAGCATCCTGATCTCGGCGATGATCGAGGGAAGGGCGGAGGGGTCCCCCGGCCCGTTGGAGAGGAAGACACCGTCTGCATCCATCTCCAGAACGGTCTCGGCCGGGGTGGAGGCCGGCACCACGGTGACGGTGGCCAGCTCGCCGAGCTGGCGGAGCATGGCCTCCTTCACGCCGAAGTCGTAGGCCACCACCCGGTAGGGGCCCCGGCCCCGGCTATAGGCCTCCGCCGTGGTCACCGTCGACACCAGGTCCCGGCCGTCGGTGGCGGGCGCCCGGGCAGCTGCCTCGACCAGATCGCCTTCGGGGGCAGGGCCGAAGGCGCAAGGCATGGCGCCCCGGTCGCGCAGGTGACGGGTGAGACGGCGGGTGTCGATCCCGGTGATGCCCGGGACCGAGCATCGGACCAGGAGGGCGTCGAGGGTCCCCTCGGAGCGCCAACTGCTCGGCCGGTCGACCAGGTCGCGGACGATGACCCCCCGACACCAGGGTCGGGGGGCCTCGTCATCCTGGCGGTTCACGCCGTAGTTGCCGATATGGGGATAGGTGAAGGCGATGACCTGCCCGGCGTACGACGGGTCGGTGATGACCTCCTGGTAGCCCGAGAGCACCGTGTTGAACACCGCCTCACCGGTGGCCACCCCGTCCTCGGGGACGGCGCCGATGGCCTCGCCCTCGAACCGGGCTCCGTCGGCCAGGACGAGCAACGCCTCCGGCCGGGACGCCGCCCCGGTCCGCCCGCTCATCGCTGCGCCACGCCGTCGATCACCACCGGCTCCCCCCGGAAGAGCGTGTGGCGGACCCGCCCCGTCAGCCGGCGACCGGCATAGGGGGTGTTGTGGCTGCGGCTGGCGAGCGCCCCCGGGTCGACGGTCCAGGTCGCCTCGGGGTCGATCACGCACAGGTTGGCCGCCGCCCCGGGCTTGACCGGCCCACCCTGGCCGCCCCCACCGGCCCGGTCCAGGCCGGCGATGGAGGCCGGCTGCCAGCTCATCAGGGCGAGCACCCGGCCGGCCGGGAGCCCGAGCTCGGCCAGAGCCAGCGACAGGGCCGTCTCCAGCCCCAGCATGCCGGGCGGCGCCTGGTCGAAGGGGAGGTCCTTGAGCTCGGGGGCGTGCGGGGCATGGTCGGTGGCCACCGCGTCGATCGTCCCGTCCGCCAGTCCCGACTTGACCGCGTCCACATCGGGCTTCGGCCGCAAGGGGGGGTTCACCTTGAACGTCGGGTCATAGCCGGCGGCGCACCCGTCGGTCAGGGTGAAGTGGTGCGGGGTCGCCTCGGCCGTCACCGGCAGTTGCTCGGCCTTGGCCCGGCGCACCAGCTCGACCGAGACGGCTGTCGAGAGGTGGAGCAGGTGCAGGCGGGCCCCGGTGGCCCGGGCCAAAGCGATGTCGCGCCCCACCATCACATCCTCGGCCACCCCCGGCGAGCCGGGGATGCCCAGACGGCTGGACCACGGGCCCTCGTGCATCGACCCACCGCCGGCCAGGGACCGGTCCTCGCAATGCTGGGCCAGCGTCACCCCGAGGCCGCGGGCGTACTCGAGGGCCCGGCGCATCAGGCCGGCCGACTGCACGCCGCAGCCGTCGTCGGTGAACAGCCGGACCCCGAGCCCGGCCAGCTCGGCCATGGGCGCCAACCGCTCGCCGGCCCGGCCGACGGTGATGGCGCCGGCCGCCGCCACCTCAGCGCAGGCCGTGGCGGCCAGGTCGAAGACGTTGCGCACCGCCTCGGCCGAGTCGAGGGGCGGGTTCGTGTTGGGCATGGCCACCACCGCCGTGTACCCCCCGAGAGCCGCGGCCCGGGCCCCCGTCTCGATCGTCTCGGACTCCTCGCGGCCCGGCTCGCGCAGATGGGTGTGCAGGTCGACCAGGCCCGGGCCGACCAGGCACCCTCCGGCCTCCAGCACCATCGCCCCGCGGGGAGGGGCCAGCGCATCCTCCAACGCCGCGACCTGCCCACCCCTGACCAGCAGATCGGCCCGCCGCTCACCGTGCTGGTCGATGACCGTCCCACCCCGGATGACGACGGTCGGGCCCGCCCTCGTCCGGGGGTTGTCAGCCACGATCCACACCCTCGATGGTCCCCTGGCCCAGCATGAGGAAGAGCACCGCCATGCGGACGGCGACGCCGTTGCTCACCTGGTGGGTGACGAGCGAGGCGGGGAGCTCGGCCACATCCGAGGCGATCTCGACGCCCCGCACCATCGGTCCTGGGTGCAGGATGACCGCCCCCGGCTGCAGCGAGGCGGCCCGACGGGCGGTCAGCCCGTACCCGGCGGTGTACTCCCGGAGGGAGGGGACGAACTCCCCGCTGCCCCGTTCCGACTGCACCCGCAGCAGGGAGACCACGTCGGCCTTGGGCAGGACCTCGTCGAGCTGGTGACTGGTGGCCGCCACCGGCCAGGCCTCGAGGGAGGGCGGCAACAGGGTGGCCGGCGCCACCAAGGTGACCTCGGCCCCCATGGCCGCATAGGCGGTGATCTGCGAACGGGCCACCCGGCTGTGGCGGACGTCGCCCACGATGACCACTCGCAGTCCCTGGAACCGGGCCAGTCCCCCGTCACCGCCGCCCAGAGCCTGGCGGACCGTGTAGAGGTCGAGGAGCGCCTGGGTGGGGTGCTCGTGCCAGCCGTCGCCGGCATTGATGACCGAGCAGTGCTCGACCCATCCCGCCACCCGGGCCGGCACGCCGGACGAGGCGTGCCGGATGATGACGCAGTCGATCCCGATGGCCTCGATGGTCTCGACCGTGTCGCGCAGGGACTCACCCTTCTTGAGCGAGGACGAGCCGGCGGCGAACGAGAGCACGTCGGCTGACATCCGCTTGGCCGCCGTCTCGAACGACATGCGGGTCCGGGTCGAGTCCTCGAAGAACACGGTGGCCACCGTCCGCCCGCGCAGGGTGGGCACCTTGGGGTTCGCTCGGCGGCCCACCTCGACGAACGAGTCGGCCACCCGCAGCACGGAGGCAATCCCCTCGGCGTCGAGATCGTCCATTCCGAGGAGGTGGTCGGGGAAGCTCACCGGCTGACCAGGTCCCCCAGGGCCACCCCGTCGGTGGACACGTCGACCATCTCGTCGCGCCGGGTGGGCAGGTTCTTGCCCACGAAGTCGGGCCGGATGGGGAGCTCCCGGTGTCCCCGGTCGACCATGACCGCCAGCTGGATGACCTGGGCCCTCCCGTAGTCGCCCAGCGCGTTGAGGGCGGCGCGGATGGTGCGGCCGGTGAAGAGCACGTCGTCGACCAGCACCACGGTGGCGCCGTTCAGGTCCATCCCGATGTCGGTGACGGCTTCGGGAAGCACCGGCCGCAACCCGATGTCGTCGCGGTAGAAGGCGACGTCCAGGGTACCCACCGGGACCGACACCCCTTCGACCTCGGCCAGGGTCTCAGCCAGCTGTTCGGCGATGGCCACGCCACCGGTCTGCAGCCCGATGAGGACGACGTTGTGGAGCCCCCGGTTGCGCTCGGCGATCTCGTGGGCCATCCGGGTGATGGCCCGGTGCACATCGTCCGCCGACATCACCTGGGCACGGGGAACGAACACAGCACCCCGCGGGCGGGCATGGCTGCGTTCGCGTTCGGCCACCTGGTCCTCCTGTCCGTTCGGGCCTCACGGGACCCGCTTCACGGTCAGGACCCGACTATACCTTCCCGCCGCCCGGGCGGTCCCCGGGTCCGCGCAGCTCGACAGCCAATGTGGCCAGAACGCCGTTGACGAACCGCCCGGAATCGTCGGTGGAATAGGCCGCAGCCAGCTCCACCGCTTCGTCGAGGATCACCGCCGTGGGGACGTCCGGCGGCCCAAGCAGCTCGGCCACCGCCAGCCGCAGCACATTCCGGTCGACCACGGCCATTCGCGCCACCTCCCATCCGATGGCGGCCCCCCCGATCAGGCCGTCGATCTCGGCCCGACGATCCTCGACCGTCCGGACCAGCGCCGCGGCATAGGGGTCGGGGGCGACCGCCAGCCCGTTCACCACCTGGGAGACCGGCTCACCCTTGAGCTCGGCCTCGTACAGCAGAGTGAGGGACCGCTCGCGGGCCTGGTGACGGGAGGCTCCGTCCATATCGGTCCCGGGCGGGCCAGACCGGGCGGTCAGGCTCGGGTCAGGTACTCCCCGGACCGTGTGTCGACCTTGATCCTCTCGCCCGGGTTGACGAAGAGCGGCACCTGGAGCACCAACCCGGTCTCGAGGGTGGCGGGCTTGCGCGCCCCGGACACCCGGTCCCCCTGCAGCCCGGGCTCGGTGTTGGTCACGGTCAGCTCGACTGCCGCGGGCAGGTCGACCCCGACGATCTCGGTGCCGAAGAACTGCAGCACGGCGTCGTCACCCTCCTTGAGGAACTTGGCCGCGTCACCGAGGAGACCGGTCTGCACCTGGAGCTGCTCGTACGAGGTGGTGTCCATGAACACGTACTCCGAGCCGTCGCGGTAGAGGAACTGCATCTCACGCTTGTCGATGATGGCCTGCTCCAGCTTCTCGTCGGCCCGGTACGTGCGGTCGATGACCGCCCCGGTGCGCTGGTTCTTCAGGCGGGTCCGCACGAAGGCGCCCCCCTTGCCCGGCTTCACGTGCTGGAACTCGACCACTGAGAACAGGCCCTCGGGGAGGTCGAGAGTCATGCCATTACGGAGATCGTTGGTGGAGACGGCCATCAGACAGCGACTTCCTTCGGGAAGAGAGTGAGCGGGCGGCACCCGTCATCGGTCACCACCAGGGTGTCCTCGATGCGAACACCACCGATCGCGGGCAGGTACACGCCGGGTTCCACGGTGACGACGGTGCCGGGCTCGAGGATAGCAGCGGATCCCGGGCCTACCGAAGGGGCCTCGTGGATGTCGAGCCCTACGCCGTGGCCGGTCCCGTGCTCGAACCGGTCCCCCCATCCGGACGCGTCGATGACCTGGCGGCAGGCTTGGTCCACGGTGCCGGCGGCCACACCGGGCCCCACTGATCGGAGACCCTGTCGTTGGGCGTCAGCCACCAGATCGAAGATCGTGGCCAGTTCGCCGGTCGGCCGCCCGCCGATGCAGAAGGTGCGGGTCATGTCCGAGCGGTAGCCGTCGAAGACGGCACCGAAGTCGACGACCACGGGGTCACCCGGCCCGATGAGCCGGTCACCCGGCCGGGCATGAGGCTTGGCCGAGTTCTCCCCCGACGCCACGATGGTCTCGAACGCGCTCTCCTCGGCACCGCCCTCGCGCATGGCGTGGTCGAGGGCGGCGGCGAACCTCGACTCGGTGGGGCGCAGGCCGTCGCGCCCGCTCCCGGCCGCCGCCAGCAGCGGCAGCACCGCGGCCAGGGCCTCGTCGGCAATGGCCGCGGCCCGCTCCATGCGGGCCACTTCCCCTGGGTCCTTCACCGTCCGGAGACGCTCGACGACCCCCCGGGTCGGCGACAGGACGGCCGGTGCCAGCAGCTCCTCCCACGACCGCATCGCCGACCAGCTCACGTGGTCGGCCTCGAGCCCGATGGTGGCCAGTCCCCCGGCCGCGGCGGCGACGGCCCGCCGCTGGGCCGACAGGTTCCCGATGGCCACCTCGACGTCGGCGTCGACACCCGAGGCGGTCAGCTGCTCGGCCGCCTGGGTACGGTACCGACCGTCGGTCACCAGCAAGGCCCGCTCGCCGGTGACGAGCAGCGAGCCGGCCGAACCGCTGAAGCCGCTCAGCCAGCGGATGTTGGCCGGCGTGGTCACCACCACCGCCTCCACCGGCTGCTCCTCCGGGCCGGCCCGGGGGAGCAGCTCCCGCAGCCTCCCCATCCGGGAACGCACGTCGGGTGCGACGATCGCTCCAGTTCCCTTCCGCCCCGTTCCGTTCACGCCTCCGAGCCCTCCCGGCGCAGGTGGTCGACGGCCTCGACGGCCAGCCGGTACCCGACGCCCCCGAACCCGGCGATGGACCCGGACGAGACGGGTGCCAGCACCGAGATGTGGCGGAATGGCTCCCGGGCGGCCGGGTTCGACAGGTGCAGCTCGACGACCACACCGTCGAAGGCGGCCAGTGCGTCGTGCAGCGACCACGAGGTATGGGAGAGGGCACCGGCGTTGACCACCAAGGCAATGGCGCGCCCCGCGCCCGGTGGACCGCCTCGACCAGGTCCCCCTCGTGATTGCTCTGGGTGTGCTCGAGCTCGTATCCGAGGCCGGCGGCCGTCTCCCGCGCCACCTTCACGTGGTCGTCGAGCCGCGCCCGGCCGTAGATCTCGGGCTCACGCTCGCCCAGCAGGTCGAGATTGGGCCCGGACAGGAGCACGATGAGCCCGCCGCGGCCGCTCACGCCCGCCCGTCCCATCCGGCCCGCTCCATCTCTGCCAGGGTAGCGACCACCTCGCCGGAGTGGATGCCGTGCACCGGCTCCACGCCGTTCGGACCGTCCAGGACGAAGGTGAGGTCGCCCCGCGCCTTCTTGTCGCGGCTCATGAACGTCACCAGCTGCTCGGGGTCGGCGTCCTCCGGCAGGGCGGTCGGAAGATCGAACCCGCCCACCACCCGCCGGTGGAGCGCCACCCGACCCTCGCCGATGCGGCCCAGCCGCTGGGCCAACAGGGCGGCGAACACCAGGCCGACGGCGACCGCCTCCCCATGGCGCAAGTCACTCTCTCGGCCGGCCAGGGCCGATGCCTCGAGGGCGTGGGCCAAGGTATGGCCGTAGTTGAGGATGGCCCGGCGACCCCCTTCACGCTCGTCGGCGGCCACCACCCCGGCCTTGGCCGCCACGCAGCAGGCCACCTGTTCGTCGAGGGGCAGGTCGAGCAGGCCGGCGCCGGGAGGGACGTCGACCCCGGCCGTGCCGCCGAGCAGGGCGTACTTGGCCATCTCCCCCCGGCCCGAGGCCCACTTCGCGGGACGGCAGCGAAGCGAGCACCTCGGTGTCGCAGAGCACCGCCCGGGGCTGCCAGAAGGCCCCGACGAGATTCTTCCCCTCCGGCAGGTTCACCCCGGTCTTGCCGCCGATGGCCGCATCGACCTGGGCGAGGAGACTGGTGGCCACGTTCACGTACGGCGTGCCCCGGTGAAAGGCGGCCGCCGCGAACCCGGCCACGTCGGTGACCACGCCGCCCCCGACCGCGACCACCAGGTCGGTGCGGCCGAGCCCGGACCGGGCCATATCCCGGCACAGCCCCTCCACCACGGTCAGCGACTTGGCTCCCTCGCCGTCGGGCAACTCGAACACCGTGGCCGGCACACCCGGATCGACGTCCACCCCGATGCCCGACTGGGTCACCACGGCCGCCCGAGCCGCCTCGGGGACGGCCGCCACCACCTGCTCGGCCAACCGGTGACGGGCCCCCGCCCCCACCACGACGTCGTAGCGGCGCTCGCCGAGCTCGACCGGGACGGTCCTCATCGGCCGGGGCCGATGCCGGCGTCGGCGAGGAGGCGGTCGGCGAGAATCCGGTCGATCACCTGGTCGGGTGTGAGGTCGTCGACGTCGACCGTGACCGCCGCCACCGAGGCGTAGAGATCCCGCCGTTCCTCGGCGAGGGCGGCCAGTACGGCCGGCGGGTCGTCGTCCAGCAACGGGCGGCCCTCCCCCGTCCCCACCCGCCGGGCCAGCAGAGACGGGTCGGCCCGCAGCCACACCACGGTTCCCGAGTCGGCCATCCGCGCCCGATTGGCCTCCGAGAGGACCACCCCCCCGGCGGCCGAAACCACCACCGGCCGCTCGCCGGCGAGGGCGGCGAACAGCACGCGGGACTCCACGGAGCGAAAGGTCTCCTCCCCGTCTTCGGCGAAGATCTCCGGGACGGTTCGCCCGGTCGACTCGGCCACCTGCTCGTCGGAGTCGAGGTAGCCCCATCCCAAGCGCTCGGCCAGGCGGCGGCCGACGGTCGTCTTGCCCGCCCCCATCATGCCCACCAAAATGATCCGGTCAACCATCGACCGGTGGTGGCGCGGCCGACGGTGTCTCGCCCAGAGCGGCGAGATAGCCGCGTTGGTTGCGTCGGAACTCCTCGATCGAGTCGCCCCCGAATTTGCGCAGGGCCTCGTCGGCCAGCACCAGGGCCACCATGGTCTCGGCCACCACGCCCATGGCGGGCACGGCGGTGACGTCGGTCCGCTCCTTGAAGGAGACGGTGGCCTCCTTGGACACCACGTCGACCGTCCCGAGCGTCGGCCGGTTGAGCGTGGCCAGGGGTTTCATCGAGGCGCGAACCACGATCGGGCCCCCGGTGGACATGCCACCCTCCACACCTCCGGCGTGGTGGGTGTCGCGGACGTACCCGCCGCCGAGCTCCCCGGGGGTGCCGCCCCGGGCGTCGTCGTCGGTGGCCAACCGGATGGCGTCGTGCGCGTCCGAGCCACGACGGGCCGCCACCTCCCGGCCGTCGCCGAGCTCTACGGCTTTGACCGCCTGGATGCTCATCACGGCCTGCGCCAGTGACGCGTCGAGACGGCGGTCCCAGTGCACGTGGCTGCCGAGTCCGACGGGAACGCCATAGGCGATGATCTCGGCCACGCCGCCCAGCGAGTCTCCGTCCTTGGCCGCGGCCTTGACCGCCGCCACCATGCGCCCCTCAGTCTCGGGGTCGCCGCATCGGACCGGCGACTCGTCCACCGCCTGGAGCTGCTCGACGGTGGGCAGGGGACCCGGCTCGGCCCGCACCCCACCGAGCTCGACAATGTGGCTGAGTACGTCGATCCCGATCTGGGCGAGGAGCAGCTTGGCCAGGATGCCCGCCGCCACCCGGGCGGCCGTCTCCCGGGCCGAGGCCCGCTCCAGGACGTCCCGGGCGTCATCCAGGCCGTACTTGAGCATGCCCGAGAGGTCGGCATGGCCCGGGCGGGGCTGGGTCAGGACCTTGGAGGGCAGGCCCGGATCGGGCGACATCTCCTCTTCCCACTTGGGCCACTCGGTGTTGCCGATCTCCACGGCGATCGGGGACCCGATGGTCCGCCCGTGGCGGATCCCGCCCAGCAGCGTGACCTCGTCCGCCTCGAAGCGCATCCGGGGGCCCCGGCCGAACCCCAGGCGACGCCGGGCCAGCCCGCGCTGGATGTCGCCCGACGTCACGAGAAGGCCGGCCGGCACACCTTCCACGATCACCACCAGGGCGCGACCGTGCGACTCGCCGGCGGTCAGGAAACGCAACATCGAGGCAAATCTACTCGGGGGCCTGCTCCGCCACGGCCCGGTCGAGCGTCAACCCGCTGCGTGGAAGAGATGGTGAGCCAGTGTTCCGCCCCAGAACACGGCGATCACCGCGCCCGCCGAGAGCGACGGGGCAAAGGGAATCCGGGTCCGGCGCCCCGTTCCGGTGACGACCATCATGATCAGTCCGAAGACCATGCCGATGACGAAGCCGGCCAGAAAGGCCACGTATGCGTGGAGCAGGCTCAGGTAGCCCACGGTGAGCCCGATGGCCCCGGCCAACCGCACGTCGCCGTAGCCCATGCCCCGCGGGATGAACCACCAGAGGGCGAAGAAGACGGCGAAGGCCACCGCGCCGGCGATGGCCGCGCCGGTCAGGCTGTCGAAGGTGGCATCCGCCGCTGCGGTCACCACCAAGAGGGGGACCACGAGCACCATCCCGCCGTAGACGAGCCTCCGTGGGACCAGACGGTGGGAGAGGTCCGTGAAGGAGACCGCCACCAGCATGGCGAACAGGACACAGAACGGGGCCACGATGACGTGTGGCCCGAAATGAGCGGCCGCCCCGCCGAACAGGGCTCCCGTGATCAGGGCCGCGGCCATCGTCCGAGCGGGAGCCGGGCCCCCCACCGCCAGGTCGGCGCCGATGACCGCGGCGGGATCGTCGGCGTCGTCGGCGTCGGCCGCCCGGAACGCCTCATCGGCGACCCGCTCGACGTGGGCCAACGCCGCCACCGGACCCTCGGGCCGCTCGGCCGCACCGGCCGGAGCCGGCGCCTCGGCCGCCCGGCGTCGCTCGTCCTCGGCGCGGCTCTGGTCGGCAAGTCGCTGGGCCACCGGGTCCAGGGCCCCCCCGATGGCGAGCCCGGCGACCGACATCCCCGCGACCAGCACCGCGTCCACGGGCCCCGACGGTACCGGAACGGTCGCGCTCCGAGGTGCACCGTCGGCTCAAGTCACCGGAGACCGGGGCTCACGGTCCACCGCAGCCGCCCGGCCGGCGGCGTGCCAGAGGTGATCGGGTGTCGAGTGCCCGGCGCGCCGCCCGGTCAGCCGGCGGCCGGCTCGTAGTACGGGTTGGTGCCCTGGGCGTGGTCGGTGACGTCGACGATGTCGGCCAGCTCCGGGATGGCCTCGCGCAGGATGACTTCGATGCCCTGGGCCAGTGTGGCCCGCGCCATCCCGCAACCCTGGCAGCCACCGCTCAGCCTCAGGTAGACCGATTCGTTCTCGACGGCCACCAGGTCGGCGCGGCCTCCGTGGGCGGCGATGCTGGGGTTCACCTGCTCGTCCAGGACGGACACCACCCGCTGGGCCAGCGGGTCGGAAAGGTCGACCCCGCTGTTCGCGGCTGCGTTGTGATCGGGGCGCTTGGGTGGGGTGTTGGGGTTGACGATGACGAGACCGCCCTCCCCGGACGCGTCGGTGGTGAAATCGAGGGTCGCCCCGCGCAGCCTGGACAGGCTCTCACCGGGAACCACCACGGGTAGCTCGTCGTCGTGCTGCACGACGTCGTCCGCCCCGGCGTCGGCCAGAGCCTGGAAGTACATGTCATAGGCGTAGGCGCCGTCCGCCTCCCCACTGATCTCGAGCCAGAGCGCCAGGGTGTCCGACTCCGCCTCGTTGGCCAGGACCTCCAGTACGGTTGCCCGGGCGTCGGGCGTCACGGCCAGCACCGTCAGCAACTGGTCACGGTCGTCGTCCATGCCTGCCATCATAAGGGCGTGCCCGCCCCCGACGACACCGTTGCTCCCGAGGCCCATGAATGGGTCAGCTTCGAGGACCCTGACGAGGACCGGACATGGCTCTTCGATGTGACCTTCCTGGCCAGCTCCTGGAAGTGCATCTACGGCCAGGGATGCCAGGGTGTCCTCACGGCCAGCGCGCCCGAGCTCGAGCAGGGTTGCTGCTCCTACGGGGCCCACTTCACCGGCAAGAAGGACGCCCGCACCGTCGAGCGGGCCGCCGCCCGGCTGACGCCCGACCTCTGGCAGTTCCACGACCGGGGACGGAAGAAGGGTGTGGTGAAGGAGCGAGAAGACGGAGAGCTCGGGACCCGTATGGTCGACGGCGCCTGCATCTTCCTCAACCGGCCCGGCTTCCCGGGCGGCGCCGGTTGCGCGCTGCACAAGGCGGCCGAGGCACAGGGACGGAGTCATGTGGAGCTCAAGCCGGAGGTCTGCTGGCAACTCCCGCTTCGGCGGGAGGACGAAACCTCACCGGACGGGCACGTGACTTCGGTGGTGCGACAGTGGGACCGCCGTCACTGGGGCGAGGGTGGGGCCGAGTTCCACTGGTGGTGCACCGAAGACCCTGCGGCCTTCGTCGGCCACGAGCCCGTGTACGTCAGCATGCGAACGGAGCTCGAGACGATGGCCGGCAAGCCCGTCTACCGCAAGCTGGCCGACTATCTGGCCGAACGCACCGCCACACCCGTCAAGGTGACCCTGCTCGCCCACCCGACCGTTCGGCGCTGATCGGGCGGGACCGGACCCAGGTCGTCTCGCCGTTCCGGACCGGGTCGACCACAACCACCACGGCCACTATTCGGCCAGCGGGTCGTCCTCCACGTCCGACGGTTCCTTGGGCACCGTACCGAGGATCTCGTCGTAGTCGTCCTCGGTGGCCAGGCACCACGACGCATGCTTGTCGTCGGGCTCCGCCCCGCACTCGGGGCAGCGCCGGTTGGCGGTCGCGACCGACCGCTTCAGGCTTCGCGCTTCTTCGAAGCGGCGATGGCGTCCCTTCTTCACGGAAACAACTCCTTGCCCCACCAGGGGTGGCGAGGGACCCCCTCGTCATGAGCACCGCGTCACGAACACCGTCTCATGAGCATCGGGAGCACCAAAGATCACCAGCCCGGCCAGTGTAGTGCCGGGGTCGGACGCCTGGCGCGCACCGGCGCCGGTACCATCGGGGCCCATGGCCGACGAATTCGACCCGCAGGCCATGGTGGAGCGCTTCCGGGCCAGGGCGAACGCGGTCCGCTCCCGGGGGCTCCCCCCGGTGGAGGGGCCCGAGCGTGAGCGTTTCAAGGAGCAGGCCCAGGCGGACTACATGGATTTCGCCATGCTCGGCGACGCAGAGCCGACCCTCCAGCGACGGGATCCTCACCCTCCGGATCGACCTGCGCCCCGCGCCCTGAACGCGCGGCGGAACGGCGCCGGCTGCGGGCTCATCCGCCGTAGTTCATGCGCGTGTCCTCCATGCGCAGCACCGCCGGCGTCGCGCCTTCGGGCGCCCCGTCCTCGCCGGCACGTTCTCCGGCGTCGACCACCTCACCGACGAAGAGGACGTGGCTCGGCTCCGCATCCGTGGCCGTGGCGGGAGTCTGCTCCCAGGTGCACGTGGCCCGCACGGCGCAGGCCAGCCAGCCCACGGCGGCGGCCAGGTACGGGAGGCCATCGCCAACCAGGCGCACCGGCTGTCCCTGCATGGCGGTGACCGCCCCGCTGGCGCCCCGGATGACCGCGTCGACCGGCTTCACGAAGCGGCGCACGAGGGCCCGGTCCTGGCGGGCCAGCACGCTGACCGAGAACCCGCCGCCCGCACCGATCAGCCGGCGCGTCTCGGCACCCCGTTCCACCGCCACTGCCACCAGCTTCGGTGACGTGGCGATCTGCATGACCCAGTTGGCCGTCATCAGGTTGTAGCGGTCCCCGGCCCGGCTCCCGACCACGAAGAGCCCGGTCGGCATGGACCAGAGCACCCGGCGGCGGAGACGGTCGTAGGCCTGGGGATCGACGCCCTCGGGAACGGGGCCGATCTCGTCGACACGGGTCATCGACCGGTCAGCCTCCGAACGGATCGCTCAGGTCGGCCGGAAGGGTGGTCGAGGTGGAGGGGGCGTGTCCGGTGACCGCCGTGATCCGGCTCACCGCCGTGTCGAGCTGGGAGGCCAGCCGAGCCCGCTCGCGAGCCGATCGGGCCAGCAACCCGGCGGAACCGGCCGAGCCGGCGAAGCAGTCGTCGCCGGCCGAGGCTGCCTCCTCGTAGGCCGCGTTGAGCTCGTTGGTGAGGACCTCGTCGGGCGTAGGGAGGTTGCCGAGCGCGGTCTCGGCGTCGGTGGTCAACAGGGCGCATACCGTCTTGATCGCCGCGGCGGGATCGTGCCGGGCCAGGGTCTGGCTCACGTTGGCCGCGTCCACCCGCAGGGTGCCGATGGCCGCCCCGGCTCCGGCTCCCCGAACCCACGTGGCCACACGGGCGGCCGGCGGGCCGGACTGCTCCTGCCCGGCACAGCCGGCCAGCAGCGCGCAGCCGGCCACCAACGCCCAGACCACGGCCGGCCGCGGGCGCACGGGCCCGGCGGCGCAGACCCAACCGAGGGCCCGGCCCACTAGACCGGGAACCCGGTCCGATCGGGGCGCCAGGAGGGATCGAGCTGGACGAGGAACTGTGCGCAACGCTCCTCTTCGTCGGCCTCGCCGATGGCCGCGGCCGCGGACCGCAGGCCGTCAAGGCAGGAGAGGAACCCACGGTTGGACGGATGGGCCCACCGAACGTATCCCGAACCCTTCCACCCCGCTCGGCGCAGAGCGTCCAGCCCGCGGTGGTAACCGACCCGGAAGCAGGCATAGGCCTCGACGTCGTCGCGGGCCAACGAGCCGAGCGCGGCCCAGGCCGCGGCGGAGGTGGGGGCCGCCCGGACCACCTCGGACACGGAGTGGTGCCGGTGGTCGCCCGGTCCGCCCAAGGCGACCTCGAGGCGGGACGTCACCAGCGGCGGGTCCTCGGGCAGGACCGTCTCCGGCAGACCGGTGGTCAGCCTGACGGCCGACCCGCCCGACGGGTGGCCATCGGCAGGACTCATGACGGCCAGTGTACGACCGACGGCCTCGTGGTCCCCATCGCCATCGCTTGTTGCGAGGTCGCTCAGATGAAGCTCACCAGGTGATGGTCCTTCTTGCCGCGGCGGAGGACGACGTAGCGATCGGACAACAGGTCCGATCGGCCGATCAACCGGTCGGCATCGTCGGCCTTCCGATCGTTGACATAGGCCCCGCCCTGTTCGACCGTGCGCCGGGCCTGGCTCTTCGAGCTGACCAGACCGGTGTCGACCAGCAGCTCGACGAGCGGGATGCCCGACCCGTCGAGTCGCTGACGGGCCAGGGCGGTGGAGGGCGCATCGGCGAAGGCGTCGAGGATCGCCTCCTCGTCGAGGAGTTCCAGGTCCCCCCCGAAGAGGGCGGCGGCGGTGCGCTCCGCCTTGGCCGTGCTCTCCGCCCCGTGCACCAGTGTGCAGACCTGCCGGGCCAGCTCGCGCTGGGCCTCGCGCCGCTCCGGCCGCGATGCCGTCGCCTCGTCGAGCACGGCGATGGCCTCATGCGACAGGTCGGTGAAGTAGCGGAGGTAGGTCCCGACGACCGCGTCCTCACTTCGCAGGAAGAATTGGTACAGCTGGTACGGGCTGGTGCGAGCCGGATCGAGCCAAACCGTGCCCGACTCGGTCTTCCCGAACTTGGTGCCGTCCGACTTCACCACCAGCGGGGTGGTGAGGCCCCACACCTCTTCGTGGCGCACCCGGCGGACCAGGTCCACGCCCATGGTGATGTTCCCCCACTGGTCACTCCCCCCGACCTGCAGACGACACCCGAACTCGTCGAACAGATGGAGGAAGTCGGCGGCCTGCAGGAGCATGTAGCTGAACTCCGTATAGGAGATCGACCGGTCCGGCTCCGACAGCCGCGACCGCACGGAGTCCTTGGCCACCATCTGGTTGACCGTGAAGTGCTTCCCGACGTTCCGCAGGAAGTCAAGGAGGCGGAGGTGGCCGAGCCAGTCGGCGTTGTCGACCAACACCGCCCGGGTCGAGACGTCGCCTCGGAAGTCGAGAAAGGCCTCGAGCTGGCCGCGGATGGCCGTGGTGTTGGCCCGCAGCTCCTCCTCGGAGAGGAGGGAGCGTTCTTCGGCCTTGCCCCCCGGGTCGCCGACGAATCCGGTGCCCCCGCCGGCGAGAGCGATCGGCCGGTGGCCGCCGCGCTGGAGGCGTCGAAGTGTGCACATCTGCATCAGGTGGCCGACGTGCAGGCTGTCGGCGGTCGGGTCGAACCCGCTGTAGACGGTGAGGCCACCCGCATCGAGTCGATCCTCGACCCCCGGGTCGGTCAGCTGATGGATGAGCCCCCGGAAACGGAGGTCCTCGGCTAAAGCGGTCACCGTGTCAGCCTGCCACGTCGGGGAGGACGCGAAGCCGGTCCGCTACCATCGCACTCACCCTGACATCGCACGCACCCGGAGCCGGGCTGGTGCGGTCCGCGGCAGCCGGCGCCATGGCCGCCCACATCGGAGCGGCCCGACGACCCGGCCGGCACCATGGCGGCCGGCAACATGGCGGCCGGCAACATGGCGGCCGACAACATGGCGGCCGACAACATGGCCGGCGACAACATGGCAAGGAGCCGATGACGGTCAACCCGTACCTCCACGGAAACTACGCGCCGGTGCTCGAAGAACGCAGCGACGACCACGAGCTGCCGGTGACCGGCTTCATCCCGCCCGATCTCGACGGGCGGCTCCTGCGCAACGGGCCGAACCCAGCCGTCGTGCCGGCCGACGAGTCCGAGTACCACTGGTTCAACGGCGACGGGATGATCCATGCCGTGTCCCTCGGCGGCGGAAAGGCGCTCGGCTACCGCAACCGCTGGGTGCGTACTCGCTCCCTGGCGGCCAAGCTCGGCACCGACCGCCCGAAGGGCCCCCGCGAGCCGATCGACACGCCGGCCAACACCCATGTGATCCGCCACGCAGGGGCAACCCTCGCCTTGGCCGACCAGGGATTCCCGCATCTGGTCTCGGACGACCTGGGTGGCGCCCGGGTGCACGACTTCGACGGTGCACTGTCCTCTCCCATGGGTGCACATCCGAAGACCGACCCTCGGACCGGTGACCTCCTCTTCCTCGGGTGCGACGTCTTCGGCCCACCGTTCCTCCGCTACCACGTCGTCGACCCCACCGGGGCCCTGGTCCGGACCGAGGACATCGGCGTCCCCCGCGCCGTCCTGATGCACGATTTCGGCGCCACCGCCTCCCGGATCGTCCTCTTGGACCTCCCCGTCCTGTTCGACCTCGAGCTCGCCGCCTCGGGGCGGTCGTTCCCGTACCGCTGGATGCCCGAGGCCGGTGCCCGGGTGGGGATCATGCCGAGGTCGGGCGGCGACTCGGACATCACCTGGATGGGGATCGACCCGGTCTACGTCTCGCACGTCCTCAACGCCTTCGACGACGGCGATGCGGTGGTCATGGACGTCGTGCGCTACGGCGCCTTCTTGGACACGGGGCCCGGAGGGGCTCTCTCCTCGGGCCACCCCTCCCTCGCCCGGTGGACCATCGATCCCGCCGCCGGCCGAATCAGCGAGCAGGGCCTCGACGACACCCCGGTCGATCTGCCGCGCATCGACGAGGTCGTCTCCGGGGCACGCCACCGGTACGGGTACTGCGCCCGTTTCGATCCCGACCCGAGCCGACCGGCCCAGAACGGCCTGGTCAAGTACGACCTCCTCCGTGACGAGGCGACCCGCTTCGATCCCGGTGAGCACCGGTTCCCGGGCGAGCCCGTCTTCGTCCGGGCCATCGACGGCCGGGCCGAGGACGAGGGCTGGGTCTTGAGCGTGGTCTTCGACGCCACGCGGGGGGCAGCGACCTGGTCATCCTGGACGGGACCGCATTCGGTGGCCTGCCCGTGGCCACGGTCCACCTACCCGCCCGGGTCCCGTTCGGGCTCCACGGGTCGTGGGTGCCGACCTACAGCTGAGCAAGGCCGGCATGGCCGCTGCCACCAACTCGAAGCCAGACCGCGCGGACACTGGCTGGCCCCACAACGCGACCGAAGACCGCGGCCCGGCACGTGCCGGCACGCCGCCGCCAGACGGGGCTGGCCACCATCCCACCGTGCCACCCACCGACCCTCCGACGACTCCGCGCCGGTCCCGCCCTTCGCGAGGGGCATCGCCGGCACCGACCGGTCAGCCGCGCTCCGGCTCGCCCCCGCCCGCACCGAGGCATTCCGAGTTCAGCGGGCCAATCCTGAGCGGGCAGGTCGCCCTACCCAGCCGCCGGGAGCGGCGCAAGGCCAGGAGGAGGCGGCGCCGGCCGGCACAGCGGATCCTGCGGGGCTTCATCGCCGTCGTCCTCGTCCTGCTGCTGGTCACCGGGCTCACCTACGGGTACTTCCGATACCAGTGGAGCAAGGTGGCGTCGAGTCCCTGCGACACCTGTGTGGCTGCAGCCGATGGCCAGCCCTACAACATCCTGCTGATCGGCTCGGACAGCCGGGCGGGTGAGACGCCGGCCCAGGCCCAGCAGTTCGGTTCGGCCACGAATGCCGGAGGGCAGCGGAGCGACACGATCAAGGTCATCCATGTCGACCCCGGGGCGGGGACCGCCTCCTCGCTCTCGATCCCGCGTGACACCTACGTCACGCTCTCGGGACTGGCGGCCGACAGCCCGCTGTCCACCAGCAACAAGATCAACGCCGCGTTCTCCAACGGCCCCGACGGCCTGATCAAGACCATCGAGAACACCTTCGGCATCCCCATCAACCACTACATCGAGATCAGCTTCTTCGGCGTCATGGACGCGGTCAACGCCCTCGGCGGGATCAGCCTGGACTTCCCCTACCCGGTGCGGGACCACAATTCGGCCACCGGAGTCAACGAGTCTGGCCTCGACGTCACCCAGACGGGTTGTCAGGTGCTCAATGGAACGCAGGCGCTCGCCCTGTCGCGGTCGCGCTATTTCCAGTACTACGCCAACGGGCGGTGGATCCAGGACCCCACGTCCGACATCGGTCGCATCCAACGGCAGAACCTGATCATCTCGGCGGCCATCAACCAGGCCAAGTCGACCTACAACCCCCTCCGCCTCAACGCCCTCCTGACCTCTGTCGTCCACGACTTCAGCAAGGACGACGGCCTCACCCCCGGGGACCTGTTCGGCCTGGCCGAGCGCTACCACGCCTTCTCCGGCTCCGAGCTCCGTGCCTTCACCCTGCCCACGGCGCCCGCCGACTCCGCCGTGGCCGGCTCGGTCGAGATCGTCCAGCCGGACTCGGCCGCCGCCGTGATGAACCAATTCCTCGGCGGCACCGGTGGCACTATCACCACCCCGCCGCTCGACGCCTCCGGCCAGCCAACGCCGCTCCCCGTGATCACCACGACCACCACCGTGGTGCCGGTGCCCAGCACCTCGCCACCGTCATCCGGTGCCAGAGCCACCCCGGCGACGGAGCCGCCCAGCATCCCGCCCTACGACCCACGTCCCTGCTGAGCTCACCGGTGGCTGTCGACCGCGGCGGCGATGGCCTCGTTGAGCCGAGCGTGTCGGGCCACGTTGTCGGCGCGGGCCGGGAGCCGTACCCGGATGACCGACGGGCCCGGGCCCGCCAGCCGGCGCCCGAGGGCGTCGTCGAGCGCATCGGCGCCGGCATCCCCTCCGATATCGTCGACCGGCCAGCCCAGCCCGGCCGCGACCTCGGCCACGTCTGGTGACTGCGGTGTGCCGAAGAGGGCGTCGAACCGCTCCTCCTCGAGGGCAGTGGCCACCTCCAGGAAGGAGAAGATCCCGCCGCCCCGGTTGTCGGCCACCACCACAGTGAGGTCCGGGGCGAACCCGTCAGCCCGAACCAGAGCCGAGATGTCGTGGAGGAAGGCCAGATCGCCTACGAGGGCCAGGGTGGGGCCGGCGGTGGCGAGGGCCACGCCGCAGGCGGTGGAGACCACGCCGTCGATGCCGTTGGCGCCGCGGTTGGCCAGGACCCTCGGAGGTGCCGACCGCCGATCGGCGTACGACTCCAGGTCGCGAACGGGCATCGAGGCCGATACCACGAGCGACGCATGGCTCGGAAGCTGTGCCACCAGACGGCGGGCCAGAGACGGCTCGCACAGCGGGACAGGGCCCGCCCGATCCCCCTCGGCCAGCGCCTGATCGATGGCCTTCTGGGCCGCGAGCTTCCGCCCCGCACCAGTCCTCCCGCCAGCCGGGGTCGACCGCCCCCGACCCGTGGTCACCGAGCCGCTCGGCCACCTGGTGGCAGAAGGCCGTCGGGTCGGCGCGTACGAAGGTGTCGGTCTGACGCTCGGGATCGGTCCAGCGGCCCAGGGGATCCACCGCGATCGAGCGCCCAGCTGCGGCCGCCTGCGACAGGAACCCGTTGACCACCCGGGAGAGCCAGCGGTCACCGAGGTGGAGGACGACGTCGGGTACGTGGTCGCGGGCGAAAGCCTCGGCCCGGAGGATCCCGTCGGCCGCGGCCACCACCCCTGGGCGGTCGATGCGCAACCCGGAGCGCGGATCGGCGAGCACCGGCCACCCGAGGACGTCGGCCAATCGCAGCACGGCGCCGGGATCACCGCTGCCGCCGCCGGCCACCACGAGCCCCCGTCGGGAGGAAAGCAGCCCCGCTGTGCCGGTCAGCTCGGCCAGCGAGCGCTCGGGCACCTGAAGCCGGCCGGGCACGACGGCATGCCACGGCGATCCTCCCCGACGACCCGGACTCGTCCCGCCGCCGCGCCCGGCCTCTCCGAACAGGGGCTCGCGGAAAGGCAGGTTGAGCTGGACCGGCCCGGGCCCGGCTGGGTTGTCGGTCGACTCTCGGAGCGCCCGGGCGGCGACCGACCGCCACATGCCCCGCCCGGCCGGCTCGGCCACTCCGGGGTCGAAGAACCAACGGACCGCCGGGCCGAACAGCCGGGCCTGGTCGATGGTCTGGTGAGCCCCGACGTCGTGGAGCTCGGGGGGCCGGTCGGCCGTGCAGGCGATCATCGGCACGCCGGCCCGATCGGCCTCGGCCACCGCGGCGTGCAGCTCGGCGGTGGCGGTACCGCTGGTGGTGAGCACCACCGCCGGGAGGCCGGTGGCCAGCCCGATGCCCAGGGCGGTGAAGGCGGCCGAACGCTCGTCGAGTCGCACGTGCACGCCCACCCCGGGATGGGCGGCCAGGGCCAAAGCCAGGGGAGTCGAACGGGAGCCCGGACACACGACCGCATGGGTGAGCCCACCACGGGCCCACTCGTCGACCAGGGTGGCGGCGAAGGCGGCCTGGATGTCGACGACGCCCCGCTGCTCAGCACCCATGGCTACGCTCGCCGGAGCCCCGATGCCTGTCGCTCCCCCATCGTCCATCCCGCCCGCCGGGCCCCCGGTTGCCGAGCGGCTCCACACCGAGACCATCGGGGCGGGCCGGCCGGTGGTGCTGGCCCACGGCTTCACCCAGACCGGTCGGGTGTGGGGCTCGCTCGACGGGCGGCTGGCCGCCACCCACCGCGTGGTGCGGGTCGACCTGCCCGGCCACGGCCGATCGAACGGGGTCCGGGCGACCCTGGCGGGCGGGGCCAGACTGCTGGCCGCTGCCGGTGGCCGGGCCGCCTACCTCGGCTATTCGATGGGGGCCCGCTTCTGCCTGCAGCTGGCCCTGGCCCGGCCCGGAGCGGTCGAGCGGCTGGTGCTCATCTCGGGCACCGCCGGCATCGAGGACCCCGAGGAGCGCCGCGCCCGGCGCCGCACCGACGCGGCCTTGGCCGACGAGCTCGACCCAGCCGACGGCGGGTCCCCGGCGGTGACGGCCGAGTCGTTCGTACGCCACTGGCTCGAGAACCCCATGTTCGCCGGCCTCGACCCGGCCGCGGCCGGCCTGGAGGAGCGGTTGACCAATACCGGCGCCGGGCTTGGCCTCGAGCTTGCGCCTGGCCGGTACGGGCACCCAGCGGCCGCGCTGGGACGCCCTCCACCGGCTGCGCATGCCCGTCCTGATCATCACCGGCGGCCGCGACGAGAAATTCTGCGCCCTCGGACGGCGGATGGCCCGCTCGATCGGGCCCAATGCCGCGGCACCGGGTGGTCCACGACGCCGGCCACGCCCCTCATCTCGAGCGGCCCGTCGAGGTGGCCGACCTGGTCGCGCGTGCACCTCGACCGACCCGACCCCGGTTGAGGGCCCGTCACGGGATCCACAGCCAGAGGGCCAGGGCCACCAGGGCCCCGAAGACCATCTGCAGCCGGGCGGTGGCGGCCAGCACAGGCAGGAGCGCCCGCCCCTCGGCGTCGCCCTCGACGATCCGGACCGGCGCCACAGCCGCGGCGGCCGCGGCCAACGGGAGGAATGCGGCCCACGGGCGGGAGGCGGCCACCGCTCCGGTCACCGACACGACCCCCCAGACGGCCACCCCGGCCAGAGGCAGGACCACGCACAGGGTGTAGAGGTGGCCGGCCCGCCGCCGGCCGATGCGAACGGCCAGGGTGCGTTTCCCGGCAACGGCGTCCCCGGCGATGTCCCGCAGGTTGTTGGCCAGCAGCAGGGCGGTGGCCAGCAGGCCGATCCCCCCGGCGGCCAGCCACACCACCGGCCGGTCGAGCCTCAGGGTCTGCACGTAGATAGGTGCCCACGGTGGCCACCAGCCCGAAGAAGACGAAGACGAACGCCTCGCCCCAACCCGGCATAGCCGTAGGGGCGGGGACCGCCGGTGTAGAACCAGCCCGCGGCCAGGCTGGCCGCCCCGACCACCAAGATCCACCACGAGGTGACCGAAGCCAGCACCAGCCCGGCCAGGCCGGCCACCCCGAAGCACATCAGGGCCGCCCGGCGGACCGCCTCGGGGTCGGCCAGGCCCGATGCCACCAGGCGGAGCGGCCCGACCCGGGCCGTCGTCGGTCCCCCGGATGCCGTCCGAGTAGTCGTTGGCATAGTTGGTCCCCACCTGGATGGCCAGGGCCACGACCAGGGCCCCGAGGGCCCGCCACCAGCTGCCCGCCGGCAAGGTCCGCGCCATGGTGGCCACTGAGCGGGTGGGCCGCCGCCGTCCCGGCCAGGACCGGCACCAGCGCGGCGGGCAGGGTACGCGGGCGCGCCCCGAGCACCCAGCGCCGGACGGGGCCGGGCGGCGGTGGGCCCGGGGCCGGGCCGCCGGTGGCCATGCCCGCTTCCCGGCCGGTTCCCGATGTCATGGACGCCGGGGGAAGCGTCCGAAGTCCGGGGCCCGGTGCTCCTGGAACGCATTGCGCCCCTCCTGGCCCTCCTCGCTCATATAGAAGAGCATGGTGGCGTCACCGGCGAACTGCTGAAGCCCGGCCAACCCGTCGTCGGCCGCGTGCAGTCCCCCCTTCAGCATGCGGAGCGCCAGGGGCGAGAGCGAGAGCATCTGCCGGCACCAGGCCACCGTCTCACGCTCGAGGTCGGCCAGCGGTACGACCTGGTTGACCAGTCCCCAGTCGAGGGCGGTGGCCGCGTCGTACTGCCGGCACAGGAACCAGACCTCCTTGGCCCGCTTGAGTCCGACGGTGCGGGCCAGCAGGCTGGCCCCGTACCCCCCGTCGAAGCTGCCCACCTTCGGCCCGGTCTGCCCGAAGCGGGCGTTGTCGGCCGCGACGGTCAGGTCGCAGACGAGGTGCAGGACGTGGCCGCCCCCGATGGCATAGCCGGCCACCATGGCCACGACCGGCTTCGGGAGGCGCCGGATCTGGACCTGCAGGTCGAGGACGTTGAGACGACCGATGCCCTGGCGAGCCACGGAGTCGTCACCCAGGTACCCGTCGTCCCCCCGGATCGTCTGGTCACCGCCCGCGCAGAAGGCGTCCGGTCCCTCACCGGTCAGGATCACCGCACCCACCGCCGGGTCGTCGCGGGCCCGGTTGAAGCCGTCGGCCAGCTCGAAGAGCGTCTGGGGCCGGAAGGCGTTGCGGACCTCGGGCCGGGCGATGGTCAGCTTGACGATGCCTTCGGCCACGTCGTAGTGGATGTCGCGGTAGCCATCGCTCCGGCGCTCCCATGCCGGCAGGGGCAGCGGCCGGAACCGGTCCACGGGATCCTCCGGTGCGCCCCGTACCACGGTGGCGCCGTCGGCGCCCCCCGGCACCCGTCCTCCCTGGCCATCGGCCGCGTCAACCATTCGACCAATCACTCCTAGAGTTGTCACTCGTACGGTCGCCCTAGGCTACCTCCATGCCCGAGCTGCAGGCGCTCGACCTCCCCGCCGGCCCCGGGTTCGTCGATGCCCTGCGCTCTGCCTGGCAGGACGGGGACGCCGTGCTGCCGGTCGACGCCCGCCTGCCCACCCCGGCGGTGTCGACCCTGCTCGACTCGTTGCGGCCCACCGTTGTCGTCGACCGGAACGGCCATCACCGGCGGGCCGGCGGGCGGCCCACCGAACCGGGCGACGCCCTGGTCGTCGCCACCAGCGGTACGACCGGTGGGCCCAAAGGCGTGGTGCTCACCCACGATGCCGTACGAGCCTCGGCCCTGGCCACCTCGGCCCGCCTGGGCGTCGACCGAGCCACCGACCACTGGGTCGCCTGTCTCCCGCTTGCCCACATCGGCGGCCTCGCCGTCGTCACCCGCTCTCTGATCACGGGCACGCCCTGCACCGTCCTCAGGGGGTTCGACGCCTCGGAGGTCGCTCAGCTGGCCGGTTCCGGTGCCACCCTCGTCGCGCTCGTGGCCACCGCCCTGCGCCGGGCCGACGTCTCGGGCTACCGGGCCGTCCTCCTCGGCGGGGCCGCCCCCCCGGCCGGGCTCCCGGCCAACGTGGTGACCACCTACGGCCAGACCGAGACGGGCTCCGGAATCGTCTACGACGGGAGGCCCCTGGACGGGGTCGAGCTCCGCCTGGGCGACGGCCGGGGGATGGGGGCCGATGGCGAGATCCTGGTGCGCGGCCCGATGCTCCTTCGTGCCTATCGCGACGGCTCGGATCCGCGACTGGCCGGTGGCTGGCTCCCGACCGGTGACGCCGGACGGATCGGGCCCGACGGTGCGTTGACCGTGTACGGCCGGATGGCCGAGGTCATCGTGACCGGCGGTGAGAAGGTCTGGCCGGCTCCGGTCGAGGAGGCCCTGGCCGAATCGCCGGGGGTGGCCGAGGTGGCGGTGTGGAAACGGCCCGACCCCGAATGGGGCGAGCGGGTCGTGGCCTGGGTGGTGCCGACCGATCCGGCCTCGCC
This sequence comes from uncultured Acidimicrobiales bacterium, assembly GCA_963769825.1. Classification (GTDB taxonomy): domain Bacteria; phylum Actinomycetota; class Acidimicrobiia; order Acidimicrobiales; family RAAP-2; genus Bog-756. Next base: position 453,000 of record CAVYNO010000004.1, on the reverse strand, counting down.
CCCGGCCCTGGAGGAGCTGCGCGATGTGGTCGCCACCCGGCTGGCCCCGTGGGCCGCCCCGCGCCAGCTCGTGGTGGTCGGCGCCCTGCCACGGACGGCGAACGGCAAGGTGGCGGGCACGCGCTCGGCTCACGTGACCCCGCCACTGGCGATGCACAGGGCACCGCCGTCGATCACCAGCGTGTGGCCGGTGATCCAGGAGGCGGCGTCGGAGCACAGGAACAGGGCGGCCGCGGCGATGTCGTCGGGGCCGCCCAGGCGCCCAAGGGGCAGCCGGCGGGCGATCGCCTCCTCTCCACGTTCCCACAAGGCGCGGGCGAAGTCGGTCTTGACCAATCCGGGAGCCAGTGCGTTGACCCGGACCCCCGGGCCGAGCTCACCGGCCAGCTGCCGGGTCAGGTGGATGACGGCCGCCTTGGTGACGTTGTACCAGCCGATGCCTCCTTCGACCGATAGCCCGCCGACCGAGGCCACGTTGAGTACGGCCCCCCCGGACTCGGACATGCCGGCGCGCCAGACGGCCTGCACCCATTCGAGATAGCCCGATTGGTTGACCCGCACCGTCTTGTCCGCCCGGTCCCGATCGATGTCCACCATGGGGCCGAAGTAGGGGTTGGTGGCGGCGTTGTTGACCAGGATGTCGACCGATCCGAACCGGTCGACCGTAGCCGCCACGCACCCCTCGGCCTGCTCGGGGTCGCCCGCGTTGGCCACGTGCCAGGCCACCTTCCCCGCCCGGCCGGCGCCGACCGCCCGCATCTCATCGGCCGCCTTGGCCAGTGCCTCGGCCTTCCGCGATGAGATCATCACCGATGCTCCCGCCGTGGTGAAGGCGAGGGCGATGGCCCGACCGATGCCTCGCGACCCGCCGGTCACGAGCGCGGTCCTGCCGTCGAGTCGGAGCTCCATGAGGCGACACCCTACCGATGGTCGCCCACCGCGGCCCGTCGACCTCACGCATGCCCCGGTCCCTCTACACCCGTAGCATCGTCGTCCGTGAACCGCCTGGCCGACGAGACCTCGCCGTACTTGCGGCAGCACGCCGACAACCCGGTCGACTGGTTCCCCTGGGGGAACGAGGCGTTCGAGCTGGCAAGCCGGCTGGACCGGCCTGTCTTCCTCTCGATCGGTTACTCCGCCTGCCACTGGTGCCACGTCATGGCTCACGAGTCCTTCGAGGACCCGGCCACCGCCCAGGACCTCAACCATTCCTTCGTCAGCATCAAGGTCGACCGCGAGGAGCGGCCCGACGTCGACCAGGTCTACATGGAAGCGGTGCAGGCCCTGACCGGATCGGGCGGGTGGCCGATGAGCGTCTTCCTCACCCCCGACCGCCGCCCCTTCTACGGCGGTACCTACTTCCCGCCGGATGACCGCCACGGGATGCCGTCCTTCCGGAGCGTGCTCGCCGCCCTGGACGACGCCTGGCACCACCGACGCGAGGAGGTCGACCGCCAGGCCGCCGAGCTCCACCGGTCGATGGCGGCACACGCCTCCCTGACCGCCCGCGGGTCGGCACCGATCGGGCCGGCTCCCACCACCACCGGAGACGGTCACGGTCTACTGGATCGCGCCGCCGCCGAGTTGGCCGACCGCTTCGACCCGGCCTGGGGCGGGTTCGGACGTGCCCCCAAGTTCCCCCAACCGGCCCTGGTCGACCTGGCCCTGCGTCACGCCCTCCTCGAGGACGGCCCCGAAGCGGACCGCTCCCGCCGGATGGCGCTGGCCACGCTCGACGCCATGGCCGCGGGCGGGATCCACGACCACCTGGGGGGCGGGTTCGCCCGCTACTCGACCGACGACCGCTGGCTCGTCCCCCACTTCGAGAAGATGCTGTACGACCAGGCCTCGCTCCTGCGCACCTACCTGCACGGATGGCAAGTGAGCGGCCACCCCGACTACCTGGCCGTCATGGAGGGGATCGTCGGTTACGTCGGCCGCGATCTGAGCGCCCCGGAGGGAGCGGTGTACTCGGCCGAGGACGCCGACTCCGAGGGCGTCGAGGGGCGCTTCTACGTCTGGACCCCGTTGGAGGTGGCCGAGGCGGTCGGCGGCGACGCCGCCGGCGACGAGGCAGTCGCCGCGGTGACCGCCTTCTTCGGGGTGACCGATGGCGGCAACTGGGAGGGCCGCACCATCCTGCACCGCCCGCTCGGCGCACCGCTCACCGGGGACGCGACCGTCGAGACCGGTCGCCGCCGCATGCTCGATGCCCGGGCACAGCGGCCCCGGCCGGCCCTCGACGACAAGGTGCTCACCGAATGGAACGCCATGTACGCCTCGTCGCTGGCCGAGGCAGCCGCGGCCACCGGCACCGCGGCCTGGGGGGATCGGGCGGTGGCCATCGGCGAGTTCCTCTGGGATCAGCTCCGCGACAGCGACGGCCGCTGGCACCGAAGTTGGCAGCGTCTAGGTGGAGCGCGACACCTGGCCTGTGCCGGCGACTATGGCTGGCTGGTCGACTGCTTCACCCGGCTCGGCGAGCTCACCGGCGCGGCGCGCTGGACCCGACATGCGGTGGAGACCGCCGAGGCCCTCATCTCGTTGTTCCTCGACGTGGACGGAGGCGGCTTCTTCACCACCGGTCACGACGCCGAACCCCTCATCGTGCGGACGAAAGATGTGTTCGACGGAGCCACCCCATCGGCCAACGCAGTGGCGGCCCACGCTCTGGCCCGCCTCGGCGCCATCACCGGCGACGCGACGTACACGGACCGGGCCCGTGGCGTGGTCGACATGTTCGGCTCGCTGCTGGCCGAGCACCCGGTCGCCTTCGCCCAGACGACGCTCACCGCCGACGCCCTGGCCGATGGCCTGGCCGAGATCGTGGTGACCGGCGATCGGCCCGATCTCGTCGACGTGGTCCGGCGTCGATGGCTGCCGACCGCCGTGCTGGCCTGGGGCGAGCCGACCGCGTCGCCGCTCTGGCGGGACCGGGAGCCCGGACGCGCCTACGTCTGCCGCAACTACAGCTGCCGCCAGCCCACCGACGACCCGACCACCCTGGCGAGCCAGCTGGACGAAGCGCCGGGGACGCCGAGCGGGCCCCCATGAGCCGGCACTCGGCGCGGACGCCCCGCAGCGGGACGGCCCGGGACGTGGCCCGCTCCATCAAGCCGAGGACCCGCATCGAAGTGGCCGGTGGAACCGCGCTCACGGTGCTCGTGCTGGCCTGCCACCGGGAGGACACCATCGGTGTGGACCTGGCCTCGGGCACGTTGGTCCGCGTGCGCGTGGACTGGCCGCTCGACCACGGCCCCGATCTGTCGCCCTTCGATGTGGTCGAGACCAAGCTGGCCGAGGAGCCCGAGCGGGACGACCTGGCCCAGCCCGAGGCGGTGACGTCCGAGGGCCTTCCCCGCCATCTCGGCACCCTGCACGGGCGCCGGGTGCGCCAGCTGCTCCACCGCCTGGCCGCTCCGGTCGAGGAGCACGTGCTGGGCTTCGCCGGGGCCTCCGCGCCCTACTGGGAGTTCCGGGGATTCCGCCCCTCGCTGGCCTTGATCATCCCGGGCAAGGGACCGGTCCTCTTCCGCCGGCTGGCCGACCGTTCGGTCTGGGTCCGGTTCGGCTGGGGCCGGAGCGACAACTGGCTCCCCGTCGAGGACCCGAGGTCGGAGCGGGCGCTCGACGTGGCGCGGCGGGACCGGCTGGCCGGCAAGGACCTGGCCGCTGCCCTCGGGTCCAAACCCCACTACGTCCTGGCCGCCATCACCTCGCCCCGCGAGGGCCACTGCTACAAGACGGTCCGGGGACTTCTGCCGCGGAGCTGATCCGAGCGTGCCCTACAGTCGGCAGCTATGCCTGCGGACCCGGTCACCGAAGCAGTGCTCCCGGACTACGCCGGGGCATGCATCGCCAACCTGGTCCCCGCCCTGTTCGGGAGTAACCGCGCCAGCGAGTGGCTGCCGGCATCGGTCCGCCGGGCCCACCAGGTCGTGCTGCTCGTCCTCGACGGCTTGGGCTGGGAGCAGCTCACCAGCCGACGCGCCCTTGCGCCCACCCTTTCGGCGGCCGAGGGGATCGACCGCCCCATCACGTCGGTCGCCCCCACCACCACCGCCTGCGCCCTGACGTCGATCACCACCGGGCTTGCCCCGTGCGACCACGGGCTCCTCGGCTACCGCCTGGCCCTCGACGGCGAGATCCTCAACGCCCTCCACTGGACGGTGGGCAGCCGCCGGGCGCGCGACGGCCGCCGCACGGTCCCGGCGCGCCAATTCCAGCCGTGCACCCCCTTCGCCGCCACCGAGCGGCCGGTTCCGGTGGTGTCGCGCAGCGAATTCGGCGGGACCGGGTTCACCGCCGCCCACCTGGGCGACGCACCCCTGCACGGCTACCGGGTGCTGTCGTCGTTGCCACTCGAGGTCGCCCGGCTGTCGCGCCAGGGCGAGCCCTTCGTCTACGCCTACTACGACGGCGTCGACAAGGTGGCCCACACCAGCGGCCTGGGCGAGCTCTACGACGCCGAGCTCCGGGCCGTCGACCGGATGGTGGCCGACGTGGCCGGGGCGCTCCCCTCCGGGGCGGTGCTGGTGGTCACAGCCGACCACGGCCAGATCGATGTGGGCCCCCGGCTCGAGCTGCTCGGCCGGGAGCTCATGAGCATGGTCGACTTCCTATCGGGGGAGGGCCGGTTCCGGTGGCTGCACGCACGGTCGGGCGCGGTGGGTGACCTGCTGGAGGGCGCGGTGGCCCACTACGCCGAGACCACCTGGGTGAAGGGACGTGACCAGCTCATCGACGAGGGCCTCTTCGGTGGCCCCCTGTCGGCCCGCTTCGTGTCACGGCTCGGAGACGTGGCCCTGATCCCCCGGGCGCCAATTGCCTTCGTGGACCCCGCCGACACCGGCGAGAGCCGGCTCTACAGCCGGCACGGGTCGTTGACCGCGGCCGAGATGCTCGTCCCCTTGGTGGCCCTGGCCGGAGGTGGCAACATCTGACGATGGTGACCCAACCGCCCCCCGACGGTCAGCACAACGTTCCTCTCCGCCCCGAGGTCTTCGACGGGCCGGCCGGGGAGCGCGAGCCGCGGGAGCCGGGAGAGGACGCGAGCTCCGGGGATGGCCGCGCCGACAGGCGCGAAGGTGGTCCAGCCGAGGGTGAGTCGATCGAGCAACCGGCCAAGCTGCTCCGCATCGGCTCGATGGTCAAGCAGTTGCTCGACGAGGTCCGCCAGGCGCCGCTCGACGAGGCCAGCCGCACCCGCCTGCGGGAGATCTACGAGCAGTCGATCCGCGAGCTGGCCGAGGGGCTCTCGCCCGATCTGGTTGCCGAGCTCGACCGGGTCTCGATCCCCTTCGACTCGCCCACACCGTCCGAAGCCGAGCTCCGCGTCGCCCACGCCCAGCTGGTCGGTTGGCTCGAGGGCCTGTTCCACGGCATCCAGGCCACCCTGGTGGCCCAGCAGGTGGCCGCCCGGGCCCAGCTCGACGAGATGCGCCAGCGATCGCTGCCGGCCGCGCCGGGCCAGGACACCGGCCGGCCGGGCACCTATCTCTGAGCCCCGGCCCGACCCGTCCGGACCCCCCCCCGGCTCACCGCGGCGCGCGGCCCGAGGCGCTAGGGTCGGAATGACACAGCTGTAACTCGTCCACAGCCTGTGGACAAGATCCCCACGGGCACGGGCCCCTCCCGGAAGGCGTCCATCGGTTGGCCCCAGAGTCGTTCACACACCTCCATACCCACACCGAGTTCTCCATGCTCGACGGTGCGTCCCGGGTCGACGATCTGGTCCGGGCCGCGGTGGACGACGGGCAACCCGCTCTCGGGATCACCGACCACGGGAACATGTACGGGGTGCTCGACTTCTACGCCGCCTGTCGCAGAGCAGGCATCACCCCGATCATCGGCACCGAGGCCTACATGGCGGCCGAGTCGCGCCGCGACCGCCCGGTTCGGCGGGGCAAGGTGGACGACACGGGAGGCGATACCGGCGGGGGCGAGAAGCTCTATTACCACCTCACGTTGCTGGCCGAGTCCGACGAGGGCTACCGGAACCTGCTGAAGCTGTCGTCGGCCGCCTACCTGGAGGGCTACTACTACAAGCCGCGGGTCGACTGGGAGCTGCTCGAACGGCACGGCCGGGGGCTGATCGCCACCACCGGGTGCCTCGGCGGTGTGGTGCTCCAGGCCCTGCTGGCCGACGACCGGATCAAGGCGGAGACCCTGGCCGCCCGGCTCCAGGACATCTTCGGCAAGGACAACCTGTTCGTCGAGCTCCAGGACCACGGCCTCCCCGAGCAGCACAAGACCAATCCGGCGCTCGTCGAGATCGCGCGGCACATCGGCGCCCCCCTGCTCGCCACCAACGACAGCCACTACACCCACCGCCAGGACCATGTCGCCCACGACGCCCTGCTGTGCGTCCAGACCGGCGCTCTCATCGACGACCCCAAGCGGTTCAAGTTCGAGGGCGAGGAGCACTATCTCAAGTCGGCGGCCGAGATGCGTCACCTCTTCGCCGAGCTGCCCGAGGCGTGCGACAACACGCTGCTGATCGCCGAGCGGGCCAACGTCGAGATCGACTTCGGGCGGCCGAGCCTGCCGCGCTTCGCCGTCCCACCCGGGTTCCGAAAGGACAGCTACGAGGCCGGAGCCTCGGCTTACCTGCGCCACCTCACGTTCGCCGGCGCCGCGGAGCGCTACGGTTCGCCCCTCCCGGCCGACGTGACCACCCGGCTCGACTACGAGCTCGGGGTGATCGAGGACATGGGGTTCGCCGCCTACTTCCTGGTGGTCTGGGACCTCATCCGCTTCGCTCGCTCGCGCCGGATCCGGGTCGGTCCCGGACGCGGCTCGGCCGCCGGCTGCTGCGTGGCCTACTGCCTGGGGATCGTCGACCTCGACCCGATCCGCTACGACCTCCTCTTCGAGCGGTTCCTCAACCCGGGACGCATGCAGATGCCCGACATCGACATGGACTTCGACGAGCGCTACCGGGCGGACATGATCAAGTACGCCGCCGAGCGGTACGGGGCGGACCACGTAGCCCAGATCGTGACCTTCTCGACCATCAAGGCCCGGGCCGCAGTGCGCGATGCGGCGAGGGTGCTCGGCTATCCGTACGTGGTTGGGGACAAGATCGCCAAGGCCATGCCGCCGCTGCTCATGGGGCGCGACACCCCGCTCACCGCCTGCCTGGAGCGGACGGAGGGTCACGATGACGGCTACGCCGCCGCCGCCGAGCTGCGGGCCATGTACGGGACCGATCCCGAGGCCCGGCGGGTCATCGACGTGGCCAAGGGCCTCGAGGGACTACGGCGGCAGGACGGCATCCACGCCGCCGCCGTGGTCATCACCGACCAGCCGCTCACCGAGTACCTGCCGGTGCAGCGCAAGCCGGACGGGTCCGATCCCGAGGCCGCGCCCGTCGTCACCCAGTACGAGATGCACGGGGTCGAGGAGCTCGGCCTGCTCAAGATGGACTTCCTCGGCCTCCGCAACCTTTCGGTGATCGAGCGGACCCTCGACATGATCGAGGCATCCACCGGTGGCCGGCCGGACATCGACCGGATCCCCCTCGACGACCCCGAGACGTTCGCCATGTTGTGCCGGGGCGACTCGATGGGCGTGTTCCAGCTCGAGGGCGGCCCGATGCGGTCGCTCATGCGCTCGCTGGCACCGACCAGCTTCGACGACGTGGCCGCCCTGGTGGCCCTCTACCGGCCGGGGCCCATGGCCCAGAACATGCACCGCGACTACGCCGACCGAAAGAACGGCCGCCAGCCGGTGAGCTACCTCCATGCCGACCTCGAAGACATCCTGGGCGACACCTACGGTCTGATGATCTACCAGGAGTCGGTGATGCGGGTGGCCCAGCGGTTCGCCGGCTACACGCTGGCCGAGGCGGACAACCTGCGGAAGGCCTGCGGCAAGAAGATCCGTTCCCTGATCCGGGCCGAGCGGGAGAAGTTCGTGGCCGGATGCGTCACGCAGGGTTACGGCGAGCAGCTCGGGACCCAGCTGTTCGACATCATCGAGCCCTTCGCCGACTACGCCTTCAACAAGTCACACTCCTACGGGTACGGTTTCATCGCCTACCAGACGGCCTGGCTCAAGGCCCATCATCCGGTCGAGTACCTGGCCAGCCTGCTCACCTCCGTCAAGGACAACAAGGACAAGACGGCCGTGTACCTGGCGGAGTGCCGGTCGCTCGGCATCGAGGTGCTCGTCCCAGACGTCAACCGGTCGCTCTCCGACTTCGCCGCCGCCGGCCCATCCGGCGGGCCGGACGGGCCGGACGGCCGGGACGGCCGATCGCCGGACGCGGCACCCGGGGCCATCACCTTCGGGCTCGCGGCGGTGCGCAACGTCGGCGAGGGCCTGGTCGCCCTCATCGTCGCGGAGCGCGAAGCCGACGGCCCCTTCACCGACTTCTACGACTTCTGCCAGCGGGTCGATCCCGCCGTGCTCAACAAGCGCACCATCGAGTCACTCGTCAAGGCCGGGGGGTTCGACTCGCTCGGCCACCCGCGCCGCGGCCTCTGCCTCGCTTTCGAGGAGATCGTGGACCGCACCCTCGAGCGGCGACGCGAGCACGAAGCCGGCGTCGTCTCCCTGTTCGCCGCCCTCGAACCGGAGACGGACGGGCAGGCCAGCGGCTTCGGCGACACCCGCCTGCCCATCCCGGACACCGAGTTCGACAAGGCCCAGCGGCTGGCATTCGAAAAGGAGATGCTCGGGCTCTACATCAGCGACCACCCGCTGATGGGTCTCGAGGGACCCCTGGCCCGGCTCACCGACTGCACCCTGGCCGAGCTCCGGGACTTCGACGCCGACACCCCGGCCGCGGTCGCCCCGGGATACGGCGGCGAAGGGCAAGTACGCCTGGTCGGCGGGGTGGTGACCGAGCTGACCCGGCGCTACACCAAGAAGGGTGACCTGATGGGAACCTTCGTGCTCGAGGATCTCAACGCCTCCATCGAGGTCTTCGTGTTCCCGAAGTGCATGGCCGACTACGGCGCCCTGCTCGACGACGACGTCGTGGTGGTCGTCAAGGGTCGGGTGGACCTCCGTGACGACCAGCTCAAACTGGTCTGCATGGAGGTCCAGCGCCCTGAGCTGGCCGCCGAGGGGGGTGGGGACCTACGCATCTCACTGCCCCTCAACTCCCTGACGGACCGGCTGGTGGACGGGCTGAAGCGACTTCTCGCCGATCACCCGGGCGACTCCCCCGTCTTCCTCCACGTCGGGGACACCGTTCTGCGCCTCCCCCCGGATTCAACGTGGACAGCCGGCGGGGCCTGATCGGGGAGCTCCGGGTGCTCCTCGGCCCCACGCCATCCCGCCCCTCCAGACCTGAACCGGGCGGATACGACAGGCGCCTATAAATCCCGTAAAATCGTGGAACGGCTCCTGACGTGGAGGCCCGAACATCGCTCGTCCCCTGTGGTCGGGCGGTACCAGGGGGCTCTGCGGCAGACCCGGGCCGGCGGCTGACGCCGCAGGGAGACCGAGGAGTACGGAACGGCACATGTCCATCCAGGTGGAGACCAAGGACTGCACATCCATCAGTGACGCGGAGCTGGCCGAGATGGCCGACCTGTGCGCCGAGCGCGAACCCCATTACGACATCGGGTTCCTGTCCAAACAGCGCGAGGAGTGGGTACTCGTCACCCGGGCCCGCGAGGGAAACAAGTTGCGCGGCTACTCCTTTTCCACCCTGGAGCGCATCGGCGGCACCCCCTCCCTGCTGATCGGCCTGGCCACCATCGACCGCACCTCCCGGGCCGATACCGTGCTCCGGGCCATGATGGGCGACAAGTACCGCCGGGCCCTCCTGGCCTTCCCCGACGAGGACGTCCTGGTCGGGACCCGCTTGCTGGCGGCCGAGGGATACCGGGCCTTCGCCGGCCTCACCGACGTGGTGCCCGGCCCCGACCATCGGGCCACCGGGGAGGAGCGGGCCTGGGGTCGCCGGCTGGCCAAGCGATTCGGCGCCGACGGGCGCATCGACGACCGGACCTTCGTGGTCGCCGGTGACGGGAACGAGGCCGGCGGCTTCGATTTCGCCAGCCCGAAGGCGAGTGCCGGCCCCGGAGATCTGCTGCTTCTTCGACGACGTCGACGCCTCCGCCGGAGGGCGGCTGGTCGCCTTCGGCTGGGCCATGGCCGAGGACCTGGCCGGCGGTCGGCTGGGCGCTCGCTGACCAGGCCCGGATCCCCTCCGGGACCGCGCGCGCCGCATCCGGCGCTGGGCCCGGCATTGCGTCCACCGTCCGACCCGGTCCCGGGTGGCAGAACAGCACCCGGGGCCACCGGCCCAGGCAATAGCATGGTTGCGTGAAGGTCTCGACCCGGGGTGACTATGCCAGTCGTGCCCTTCTGTCCCTGGCCCTCCACACCGACGGGGAAGGACCCACCGCCGTCCGGGACATCGCCGAGCGCACCGGCCTGCCCCAGCCCTACCTGGAGCAGATCCTCCTGGCCCTCAAAGGGGCCGGCCTGGTCCGCTCCAAGCGCGGGGTGGGTGGCGGCTACGTGCTCGCCCGTCCGCCCGAGGAGATCTCCCTCTCCCAGATCGTCTCGGCCGTCGACGGGCCCATCGTGGCCGGCGACTTCGGCCTGCCGCACGAGAACGGCGCCTGTGACCACGAGGGTCAGTGCGTGCTGCTGGCCGTGTGGGCCGACGTCGGGGAACACATGCGGGCCCACCTCGAGTCGTTCACCTTGGCCGACATGGTGGCCCGCGCCCAGGGCCGGCGCCCCGTCCTCCGCCAGAACGCCGTCTGAGGTCCGGCCCTCGGGCGGTCCGGCTAGTCGGGGACCGCTCTCCCGCAGTCGCTGTTCCAGACGATGATGACCGGGTCCTCCCGCTCCCACCCGAGCTCGCTGACCGAGCATGGCGCCACTCTGAAGTGGCGACCCCCCGTCGGGTCGAGCCCGATCCAACGAGCTCCGAGCACCCGGAGGACATGGGCGTGGGCCACACAGACGACGTCGCCCGGGGCGGCCCGGATTTGGGCGATGACCCGGTCGACCCGCCGTCCGACGTCGGCCACCCCCTCGCCGTCGGGCGTGCCGTCGTCGAACAGGCTCCACCCCGGCCGCTCCGCCCTGATCTCCGCCGTCGTGCGCCCGTCGTAGGATCCGTAGTCCCACTCGCTGAGGTCGGGGTTGACGGATGCGTCCCGGCCCAGACCGATCAGGTCACAGGTAAGCCGGGCCCGCTGGAGGGGGCTGGTGAGCACCGTGGCCGAACGGAACGGGGCCAGGTGGGGAGCCAGGGCCCGGGCCTGCGCCTCTCCCTCCGGCAGGAGGGCCAGGTCAGTGCGGCCGGTGTGGCGGCCGCTCCGGCTCCACTCGGTCTCACCGTGGCGGACGAGCAGGCAGCGTGGGCTGTTTTCACTCATCCCGACAGGGGAACACTCCGAACAGCTGATGCGCAACCGGTGAGGGCATGGGTGAATGACATCGATGGAATGTCCGGGCCCGCTCCGGCGTTACACGTGCTGTGGAGGCTGTGTCGACGGATTGCCCGTCCAATGCATTCAGGTGCCGCGAATTCGTGACGATGCCACGACAACGGACGAAGGAGAGGGATGACAGCTCGTACGGCCAGTAGGGGCAAGAACGAGACCAGACCGGCGGGGCGGCCGGACAATTCTGGGGCCGGCTCGGCGGCCCGGAGCGGCCGCAACCGCGGCAGCGACGCCGACAGCCTCGGCCTGTTCCTTCGCGACCTCGACCACCACCCCCTGCCCGACCACGAGGCCCAGACCGAGCTGGCCAAGCGGGTGGCGGCCGGCGACGAGGAGGCCCGTCGCGAGATGGTGGCGGCCAACCTCCGACTGGTCGTGCACTGGGCCCGCCGTTACCAGGATCGCGGTGTGGACCTCCCCGACCTCATCCAAGAGGGCACCTTCGGCCTCATGCGAGCCGTGGACAAGTTCGACTGGGAGCGGGGCTTCCGGTTCTCGACGTACGCCACCTGGTGGATCCGTCAGGCCCTGCAGCGCGCCGTCCAACAGCACGGCCGTACCATCCGGCTACCTATGGAGGTGGCCGAGCGGAACCAGCAGGTCGACGCGGCCCAATGGGAGTTGACCCACCAGCTGCAGCGTCCGCCGACCGACGACGAGCTGGACAATGCGACCAACACGACGGCCGACATGCGCTCGGACCTGACACGGCTGGCCCGCGTGGTTGCCAGCCTCGACCAGCCCGCCACCACCGACTCGACCGCCACTCTCGGCGACCTCGTCTCCACCGATCTCAGCGAGTTCGAGGAGGACGTCGCCAACGACCTAACCCTCGATCTGGTGCGCCAAGCCGTCGAGCGCTTGACCGACCTCCAGCGCCAGGTCATCCGCCACCGGTTCGGTTTCGACGGGGCCGACCCGGCCTCGCTGCAGACGACGGCCGAGCGACTCGGCATCGGCGTGCGAAAGGTGCGTCAGGCCGAGGCCGAGGCCCTCGAGGTCCTGGGTGACAGCGAGATGCTGGAAGCCGCCCACCAGGCCGCCTGACCGGGCGGGCGGCGGTCTCCTGGTGGTCCTGACCGCCACGCTCGAACCCTTCAGGGGCCACGTGCAGGCGCCGCCTCGAGCCCTTCCAGCAGGAGGCGGAGGTCAGCCGGCAGATCCGTCTCGAACGACAGCTGGCCCCCGTTCGCCGGATGCTCGAAGGAGAGTGCGGCAGCGTGCAGGAACGGGCGGTGCAGAGACGTCCGGGGGAAATTGCGGCCACGCCGGTAGGTGTCGTCCCCCAGCACCGGGTGACCGATGGCCGAGAGGTGCACGCGGATCTGGTGGGTCCGGCCGGTCTCGAGCAGCACGTCGAGCAAGGTGGCCTCGGCCGGGCGGCTGAACCGCTGTACCACCTGGTAGCGGGTGCGGGCCGGGCGGCCGCGCCGCGAGACGGCCATGCGCGTGGGGGTGGTGGCCGAGCGACCGACGGGGGCGTCGATCACGCCCGACTCGGCGGCCATCCGGCCGGTCACCAGGGCCCGGTAGCGACGGGTCATCCGCCGCTCCCGTAGCTGGTCCACCAGCGAGACGAAGGCGCCCGGGGTGCGGGCCACCACCAAGAGGCCGGAGGTGCCGCGGTCGAGCCGATGGACGATGCCCGGCCGGGTGACGTCGGTGCCTGTCTCCTCCGCCAGGGTGGCCAGCTCCGGATAGCGGGCCACCAGCCCGTTGACCAGGGTTCCGCCCGGGTGGCCGGCGGCGGGATGGACCACCAGGCCGGCCGGCTTGTCCACCACGACGAACTCGGCGTCCTCGTGGACCACCTCGAATTCCACCGCCGGGTCGCCCGCCGGGGAGCCGTCCCGGATCGGCCTCGATGGGATCCACTCGTAGCTGTTGACCGAGATGCAGCAACATGGCCCGGCTGGTCACCGCCCTTCCGTCCACCTCGATCCGGCCCGCCTCGACCAGCCGGTCGACCGACGAGCGCGACAGGTCGGCCACCAGGGCCACCGCCTTGTCCAGCCGCACCCCGTCCAACGAGGCGGGCACCACCAGCGTGATGACGCTCACGGCCGTCGCGAGGCCCGCACCAGCGAGATCAGCAACAGCCCGCACCCGACCACCACACACGCATCGGCCACGTTGAAGGTCGGCCAGAAGTGCAGGGCCACGAAGTCGACCACCGAGCCGTGGTCGTCCCGGAACAGGCGGTCCCCCAGATTGCCGAGTGCCCCGCCGAGGATCAGGCCGAGGGCCGCGGCGCGCCCGGAGGTCGGGGCCAGCCAGATCATGACGGCCAGCACGGCGACGAGCACCGCTGCCACCGGGGCGAGGATGAACCCCTTGCCCTGGAACAGGCTGAACGACGCGCCCGAGTTGCGGGCCAGCTCGAGATCGAGCGTGCCGATCACGTGGATCCGGCCCGACGTCAAGCGGTCGATGGCCCACCACTTGGTGAGCTGATCGGCCACCACCGCGGCCACGGCAACCGCCGCCGCGACCATGACCCGCCGCCATCCGCCGGCCTTCCCGCGGCGGACGGCGACACCCATCGAGGGGTCGGTCAGCGCCGTGACAGGCCGCCGCTCTTGCAGGCCACGCACAGGCGAGCGAACGGCAGCGCCCGCAACCGGGCCTTCGGGATGGCCTGGTGGCATCGCTCGCACGCCCCGTAGGTCTTGCGCTCGATCTTGCGGAGGGCATCGTCGATCTCCTCGACCGCCGCCGCCGCCTGGGCCGACAGCGCCAGGTTTCGCTCGCGGTCGACGGTCACGGTGCCACCTTCACCGGACTCCTCGTCGAACTGAACGTCACCGGGCTCCCGTTCGAGGGCCAACGAGTCTGCCTCGGCCCGCAGGTCGGTGGCTTGTCCCTCGTAGACCGAGCGCTCGTCGAGCAGCAGCAACCGTTGCTCGTCGAGGAACTTCTCCTCCTTGGCGTAGGGGCCCACCGTCGGACGTTTGGGCGCGGCCGGGGCTGCCGCCCTGGCCGCCGTCGCCTTCTTGGCCGGGGCCGCCTTCTTCGGAGCCGGAGCCTTCTTGGCCGGCGCCGCCTTCTTCACGGCCACCACCTTGCGGACCGGGGCCGCCTTCTTCACGGCCGGAGCCTTCTTCGACTGGGCCCGCTTCGGGGCCGGAGCCGCCCGCTTGGCCTTGGCCGGCTTCTTCGGGGCGGGCGCCTTCTTGGCCGGCGCCGCCCGCTTGGCCGCGGCCTTGGGCCCGGTCGAGGGGGCCTTCTTCGACACCCGGCGCCCCCTTCTTCGGCACGGGCCGCCTGCCCGACGCAGCCGGTTTGGTGGGCGCAGACCGGGCCGCCTTCTTCGCTGCTGTCACATCGACCTCCTTCAGGGCCCGCCCTCGGCCGGCGGCGAGAGACGCCCGGAGGCAGCGGGAGTGACCGCTGCCGACCACCGGCGAGCGGGCGACGATACCGTGCCCGGCACATCGCGGCAATCCGGATCCGGCCGATTCGTCCCACGGACCATACCGGTGCCGCGGCGGTGGCCAACCGGGTCGTGCCCCGGCGGCGAGGCGCCGGGGCGGTCAGCACCTCGGCCGCGAGAAGGAAGAGGCCCGCGAGGGCCGGGCGGTGACCTCCCGGCCGGCGCTGTGGTTGGAGCTAGAGCGGCAGTGGCGCGTTCGAACCCGTCGGCCGCATCTGGGTGATCTCGCCCGAGGCGCCACTGCGAGGCGCCGGCCCCACTTGTGTCGGCCCGACAGCGGGTCGGTTGCCACCCTGCAACACCGTGGCCGGTGCGGCTGTCGGCGTCGGCTCGCCGCCCCCGTCGCGTGCTTCGGTCGACCGGTGCGTCCTGTGGCGATGCCGGGTGCACGTTCTGGTCGACCCAGCGCAGTATGTCCCCGAGCGCGGTGCGCAAACGATTGCGCTCGGCTTCGAGATGGCGGGACATGCTTTCGACCTCGTGGCTGAGCCGGTTGCGCGACTCCTCGAGACGATGGATCTCCTCGCGCAGGCGCTGTTCCGACTCGTTGGCGATCTGGCTGGCGTGTGCCTGCGCCTGCTCAGTGAGCATACGGGACTTGGCGTCGGCGTCGGCGAGGAGCTTGGCCGCCTGGGCCTCGGCATCGGCTTTCGTCTCGTCGACGAACTTCTGGGCCAGCAGCAGGGTGCGCTGGAGACTGTCGTCTCCGACCACGGGCTCGGACGGCTGGGGCGCCGAGACCTTCTGATCGACGACGGTCTCCAGTTGCGAGATGCGCTCCGCCGCCTGGCGCAGGCGCTCACCGCTCTGGCGCAGCTGCTCCTGAAGGCCTTCGGCTTCGACCGCGGCCTTCTCGAGGTACTCGTCCACATCGTCCCGGTGGTATCCCTTCAGGGTCTCCCGGAACTCGACGGTCCGAAGCGAATCGAGGGCTGATTGCGAGGCGTCCATGCCGACATGCTAGCGGCGCCGCCCGTCGGCCCCTGGGATTGTGAAACGAGATCGGCGGCGGCGGCGCCAGGGCCACTTCCGGGCGGTCGATCGCCCGGGCGGGGTCACCTCGACAGGACGGGAATGAGGATGACCTGGATTACGAGGAAGAGGATGAGGACCGAGAGATCGAGCCCGACGTTCCCGACCCGGGCGACGGGGATCACCCGCCGAATGGGGCGGAGCACCGGGTCGACGATCGAGGTCAGGACCCGCTGGACCTTGATGACCGGCGAATCCCAGGGGAGGCGGGCATAGGCGATGACCAGGCTCAGGATGCAGTAGGCGAACAGGACCACGAGGAACAGCTCGAGGAGCCAGATGAGGATGATCATGTGCGACACTCCCCTTCCACTCAGCCTCGGGGTACGGCCGGCCCGGGATCAGGCCTGGCCACCATTGTGGCTCAGGGATTGACCAGGCCGCGGTCGGCCAGGCGTTGGCGCTCCTCGTCGGAGACCTTCACGTTCGACGGGGTGAGGAGGAAGACCTCGTCGGCCACCCGTTCCATCCCGCCGGAGAGGGCGTAGGTGGCGCCGCTGCAGAAGTCGATCATCCGGCGTTGCAGGTCCCGTTCGGCATTCTGCATGTTGACGATGACCGGCTGGTTGTTCATCAGCCGGTTGGCGATCTCCTGGGCGTCGGCGAACCGTCCGGGGGCCACGATATGGACCCGGGCGCCGGCCGACTCCTGAGTGATGGGCCGCACCGACGGCGAGCCCATGGCCGGCCTCGTCCCGACCCCGGTCGGGGCGGTGGCCACGGCCGGGCCGGCGGTCTCCTCGCGGCTCAGGGTGCGGATGCGCGGGCTCGGTGCCGGCATGGCCGGCTCGTCGGCGGGATCGATGCCTGCGACCGGACGCTGGCCGACCCGGCCGACGGGAGCGGGTGACCGTGACTCGTAGTCGTCGTAGTCGTCGTAGTCGTCGTCGACCAGGCCGAGGTAGGCCATCGTCTTCTTCATGAACGAAGCTGCCATCATCTCCTCCTGGTCACAGCGTAGTGCGTGGCCTCTGGCGCCGGTGGATGGTGAGGAACGCTCATCGTCCCCGGTCAGGAGGGCGCGGCCCGGCGTGGAACCGCCGGGATGGGCCCGTCGTCCGGCCCCCGCCGGGCCGGTAGGGGCCGGTCCCCGAACAGCGCCCGGCCGGGGCGGACCATGGTCGAGCCTTCGGCCAGGGCCACCTCCAGATCGTCACTCATCCCCATGGAACGCACGGCCAGGCTCAACCGGTCGGCCAGCCGTGAGACCAGGGCGAAGCCCGGTCGGGATCCTTCGGGTGGGCCCGGTGCACCGACGGCCATGAGCCCCTCCACCGCCAGGTCCTCGTCCCGCAGCGCCGCCACCAGATCGAGCACCGCGTCGGGCGGGCACCCGCCCCGGCCGGGGAGCCCGGCGATGTCCACCTGGACGAGGACGCGGGCGCCGGGTCGCCGCCGGGCGATGGCCTGCCCCTCCTCGACCCGGCGGAGCGCCTGCCACAACGACACCACCGGTGCCAGCCGGGCCACCTTGTTCCGCTGCACGGCGCCGAGGAAGTGCCAGCTGGGTTGGGGACCGTCCCAGCCGGCCACCTTGGCCAGGAGCTCGCCGGCGTAGTTCTCGCCGATATCGCCGAGGCCGGCGGCCATCGCGGCCACGGCCGCGTCGGCCCCGAACCCCTTGGTGACGGCCACGATGCGGACCGAGGCCGGGTCGGGCGAGGCCCGGTCGATTCGTCGGTGCAACGCTTCGAGACGCTCGGCCAGGGTGGAGGCACCGGGTCGTCCATGACCGGTGCTCACGGTGGCGGTGCCTCCCGAGACCACACGACAAGGGCCTGACGGCCGCGGTCCCCCCGGGCTCGGTGCGAGAAGTAGCCCGGCTCGCAGGCCGTGCAGGCCGGGCGGCCGGTCACCTGACGGACGGCGGCGGCGGCCAGCGCCGAGCTCACCGCGGCGGGGAGGTCCAGAGCCGGCCGGCCGTCCGAGGTCCGGCCTCGGGCCCCGCTGCCGCACACAGCGGCCACCGCGGCCAGGTCGTCCTCGGAGAACGCGTAGCACTCGGCGTGAATGCAGGGCCCGACCGATCCGACCACCTCGGTGGCCCCCATGGCCCGCATGGCCCGGACCGTCCGGCTCACGACGCCGGCCCGGAGCCCGCGCCAACCGGCGTGGACCGCGGCGAACACCCCTTCGGCACTGCCGAGGGCGATGGATGGGCAGTCGGCGGTGAGGACGGCCAGCGCCAGCTCCGACGCACTCGACGCCAGTGCGTCACCGAGCCCGGCACAGGCCACCGGTGCGTTGCGCACGACCGGATGGTGAGGGGCGCCAACCGCCACCCCGGCGACCAGCACCTTCGAACCGTGCACCTGTTCCATCCAGCGAACGTGACGTTCCTGCTCAGGGCCCATGGCCGTCGTGGCCCAGGCCAGAAGGGCCTCACCCCGATCCCCCCGGCCCGCCGGCCGCAAGTCGCCGGCCGATGCGTCACCCCAGGCGGCGTGGATGGCCCCGACGAGTGGGACGGAGACGGCGGCCGGGTTCAGCGAAGGAAGGAGGGGACGTCGAAATCGTCGTCACCCATGTCGAGCTCGTCGTCGGCCGGGGCGGCGAAGATGTCCTCGTGGACCGTCTCGACCCCGAGGACCCGGCTGCGAGCCTCCTCACGGCCGACTGACTCGACCACGGCCCCGCTGCTGCGCCCCTGGGCCTCCCATCGTTCGAAGCCGGCGGCGATGACCGTGACCCGCACCTCTTCGTCCATGGTGTCGTCGATCACGCTGCCGAAGATGATGTTGGCATCGGGATGGGCCACGCCATGGATGATCTCGGCTGCCTCGTTGACCTCGAACAGACCGAGGTCGGATCCACCGGAGATGTTGAGGAGGATGCCGCGTGCTCCCTCGATCGATGCCTCGAGCAGTGGGCTGGTGATGGCCGCTCGGGCGGCATTGACCGATCGCCCCTCGCCGGTGGCCGAACCGATCCCCATGATGGCCGTGCCGGCGTTGCTCATGATCATCTTCACGTCGGCGAAATCAGTGTTGATGAGGCCCGGCACGGTGATCAGGCTGGTGATCCCCTGCACCCCCTGCATCAGTACCTCGTCGGCCATACGGAAGGCGTTGACCATCGACGTCTTCTCGTTGGAGACGGTGAGGAGGCGGTCGTTGGGGATGATGATCAGGGTGTCGACCTTCTCCTTCAAGTTCTGGATGCCCTGCTCGGCCTGGACCGAACGCCGGCGGCCCTCGAAGGTGAAGGGACGGGTCACCACGCCGATGGTGAGGGCGCCGAGTCCCTTGGCGATCTCGGCCACCACCGGGGCGGCACCGGTTCCGGTGCCGCCGCCCTTGCCCGCTGTGATGAACACCATGTCCGCGCCCTTCAGCGCCTCCTCGATCTCGGCGCGGTGCTCCTCGGCGGCCAAGCGACCGACCTCAGGATCGCTCCCCGCCCCGAGGCCGCGCGTCAGCTGGCGCCCGATGTCCAACTTGAGATCGGCGTCGCTCATGAGAAGTGCCTGAGCGTCGGTATTGGTGGCGATGAACTCCACGCCCCGCAGTCCTGCTTCGATCATGCGGTTGACGGCATTCACACCGCCGCCCCCCACACCGACCACTTTGATGACGGCGTAGTAATTATTCTGCGCCGGAACGGTCATGGAATCCCTTACCCTCGACCAAAGGTTGAAACCGTTCCAACCGGCGAGTTGTCGACCACGATAGGGTCAGCACTCTACCTGGTCAAGCACTGTCCAACCCACTCGAGCGCGGCGCGACGGCCGTGATGGACCAGGTCGCGTCCCTGAATTGGTGACCGTCGGCGACTCGGGCACCGAGACGTCGACGATCGAAGTGGGGTGGAGCGACCCATGGGCGAGGATGGCGGCCACGTCCTCGAACTTGGCCGGGAGCTCGGTGGCCGTCCCGAGCATGACGGTGATGCCCGAGTAGAGGGCGAGGTTGATGGTGGTGTCGGGCGCCACGGTCACCGAGACCACCTGGGCGGCGAAGGCATCGGGCAGGCTGCGGCAGACGCGCAGCCCGGCCGCCGCGGACGGAGGCAGTGATCGGCCGACGGGTGCGGGCGGGACACCGCCGGACGGGGTGTGGACGATGAACACCACCAGGCCGGGGAAGCGCGACGGCCCCACCTCGAGGGTCCGACCGTTGCCGTCGAGCATCGACCAGGAGGTGGCCGGGCCGGCCATCTGGAGGGCCGGGACCCGCTCGGTGACCGAGATCTGCACCCCATCGGGCCAGTGGCGGCTGACCCGGGCCGAGGCGATGAAGGGCAGCGTCTCGACCCGGCCGGCCACGAGGCCGGGGTTCAAGCTGATCATCGGGGGGTGCCCCCCGAGCCCGGCCGCGGCCACGATGGCCGCCGTGCCCGTGGCCGGGTGGGCACCGGTCACGGTGACGGCCCGGGCACTGAAGAGCGGGGTGTGGAGGGCGGCCAGCGCGGCCACCCCGAGCACCACCGCCCCGAGGACACCGAGGACGACCCGAAGGCGGCGCCGGCCCCGGCTGCGCAGCACGGCCACCCGGCGCTGGTGGATCCGCGGATCCATGGGTGGGCGCAGCTCGGGGGGGTCCTGCTCCTTGAGGTCACCGTCTTCGGGGGGGATCACGGAGACGCCGGCCCTTCCGTGTCGAAGCCGACCAACCGCACCTCTGGCCGGAGCACCACCCCGGTGACGGCCACCACCTCGGCCTGCACATGGAGGATGAGCCGGTGAACGTCGTCAGCCGAGCCGCCCGGATCGGCCTGGAAGAAGTTGGCATGCTTGGTCGAGACCTCGGCGGTCCCCAAGCGGAAGCCCTTCAATCCGCAGGCCTCGATGAGGCGTCCGGCGGAGTCGTCGGGTGGGTTGGCGAACACCGACCCGGCGTTGCTCCCGCCCGGCTGGTTGGCCCGGCGCCAGCGGACGACCTCGTCGATCACCTCCCGGCCGGTGTCGGGTGGACCGGGCTCGAGCTCGTAGGTGCCCGAGACCACCACCTCGGCGGGGGCGAGCCCGCTGGTGCGGTAGCCCAGGCCCAACGTGGCGGCCGGGCGGTCCTCTGCGGTACCCGTGGCCAGATCCACCAGCCGGCAGGCGACCAGCGTGGCGGCGGTATCGGAGCCGTGGCCGCCGGCGTTCATCCGGATGGCGCCCCCCACCGAGCCAGGCACCCCTACGGCCCACTCGAGGCCGGTCAGTCCGGCGGCGGCGGTGCGTCGGGCCAGGACGGGCAGGGCGACGGCCCCACCGGCCCGCACCTGCCGGCCGTCGATGCCGATCCGGTCGAACCCGGGGCCGAGGCTGATGACCAGCCCGGCGAACCCTCGGTCGGCCACCAAGAGGTTCGAGCCGCGGCCGAGCACCAGCACGGGTACGTCGAGCCCGTCCAGGGCGCGGGCCAGGTCCACCAGCTCCTCCTCGTCCGCCGGTTCGGCGGTGAGGGCGGCCGGCCCCCCGACCCGGTACGTGGTCAGGGCGCCGAATGGCCGGCCGGGGATAGCCCGGTCCCCGAGCCTCTGCCCCAGACGGTTCAGGTCGTCGGTGCGGGTGCTGGCCACGGCCGTCCTCACCAGTCCGGATCTGACATGAGCTCGTCGGGCAGAGTGGTGAGGTCGCCGGCTCCGAGGGTGCAGCACAGGTCGCCGGGCTCGAGCAGCCCGGCGACGGCCCGGCGGAGCCCGGCCCGGGCCGGCACATAGACCACCGTGCGTCCGGGGAAGCTCGCTTCGACGGCGTCGGCCACCAAGCGGCCGGATACTCCGGGCACGGGCGGCTCGCCGGCACCGTAGACATCGGTGATCACCACCACGTCGGCGTCGGCGAAGGCCGGGCCGAAGGCGGCGCCGAGCGCCGCCGTGCGGGTGTAACGGTGGGGCTGGAAGACCGCGACCACCCGGCTCCATCCCCCGTTCCCGGCCGTGGCCAGGGCGTCACGCACTTCACTGGGCAGGTGGGCGTAGTCGTCGACGAAGGTGACCCCACGGGACGAGCCGCGGAACTCGAAGCGGCGGGCCACGCCGGCAAAGCGGGCCAGGGCCCGGGTGGCGTCGGCGAACGTGGCGCCGGCGGCCAGCGCGCCCACGGCGGCCACGGCGGCGTTCCGGGCGTTGTGGATGCCCGGGATGGGCACCGTGAGTCGGCCGAGGGCCGCCCCCGACGGATCGCCCAGGGTGAAGGCGACCGAGCTACGGCCCAGTTCGAGGTCGACCATCCGGTACGTCGAGTCCCCGGACAGCCCGACCACGTCAGCACCGACCGCCCGGCCGATGCCGGCCGCGGTGGGCTCGTCCCCTCCCACCACGCAGCGGGCCCCAGCGCCCGACGCGAACCGCTCGAACGCCGAACGGAGGGACGCGAACGACCCGTAGTGATCGAGGTGGTCGGCCTCGACGTTGGTGATCACGGCAACTTCCGGAGTCAGGGCGAGAAACGTCCCGTCGCTCTCGTCCGCCTCGACCACCAACCAATCACCCTGGTCCCAGACGGCGTTGCTCCCGATCTCGTTGACGTCCCCCCCGATCAGGAACGAGGGGCGCATCCCCGCCTCCACCAGGATGAGGGCGAGCATGGAGGCGGTGGTCGTCTTGCCATGCGTGCCGGCCACCGCCAGACACCGGCGCAGGGAGGCGATGGCCGCCAGCGTCTCCGAGCGGGCCAGGACCGGGATACCCCGACGCCGCGCCTCCACCACCTCGGGGTTGTCCTCGGCGATGGCCGACGAGATGGCCACCACCTCCGCGTCCCCGATGTTGGCCCCGGCGTGGCCGACGGCCACCGGCAGCCCGGCCTGGTGCAGTCGTTCCGTCACCCCCGAGGCCCGCAGGTCGCTTCCGGTGACGGTATGGCCGAGGGACCGCAGGGCGGTGGCGATGGCACTCATACCCGCTCCCCCGATGCCGACCACGTGGACCGTGACCCGGCGGTTCGGGTCAGACAGGATGCGCTCGGGGGCCACGTCGCTCATCCTCGCCCCCGACGCGGCGTCCGCGCGTTGTCCTCCACGAGCCTGGCACCCGCCGCCGCCGCGTCCGGGCGGCCGAGCGAGGCGGCAGCCCGTCCCATCGCGTCCAGCCCCCCGGGGTCGTCGAGCAGGCAGTCCAGCATGGCGGCCAGGCGATCGCCGTCGCACTCGGCGTCGGCCAGCACCAGCGCGGCGCCGGCCCGCTCGAGCACTCGGGCATTGGCCGTCTGGTGGTCGCCCGGCGCGCCGGGCAGGGGAACCAGGATCGACGGCACGCCGGCGGCGGCCAGCTCGGCCACGGTCATGGCCCCGGCCCGGCATACCACCACGTCGGCTGCGGCATAGACCGTCTCCATGCGCTCTTGGTAGGGCATCTGTACGACGGCGATGCCGGCTCCCCGTCCGGTGGTCGGTGCGGTTCCCTCCCAGTCCCGCCGGCCGACGATGTGGTACACCGACCGGTCGGTACGCCCGGCCCACCGCTGCATCAATCCGGTCACCGCCCCATTGACCCGGCGGGCTCCGAGCGATCCACCGAAGGCCGCCACCATGGGCCGATCTGCGGGAAGTCCGAGCTCCTGGCGGGCCCGGCGGCGCTCGTCCGGCCCCCGACGGAGACCGGCGATCTCCGGTCGCACCGGGATGCCGGTCACCACGGCGCGGGGCAGTGCCGTCCCGGCCCATCCCACCGCGATGGCCCGGGCGAGGCGGCCGAACAGCCGGTTGGCCGCCCCCGGGACAGCATCGACATTGACCAGCACCAACGGCACCCCGACCACCACAGCCGCCAGTGCCGCCGGGACGCTGGCGTAGCCGCCGACCGAGACCACGACCCGGGGCCGGGCCCGCAGGACCACACCCAGCCCGAGAGCGACGGCCGCGGCCAGCTCGGCCAGGGCGAGGCCGTTGCGGGCGAGGTCGCCGGGCCGGGCGCTGCGAACGATCCCACGGCCCGGCAGCAGGGTGACCGGGAAACCCTTGCCCTCCAAGGCGGCCCGGTCCTGACCCCGGGTGGACCCGACGAACTCGATGCTCTGGCGGTCGTGACCGCGCTCGGCCAGGGCTTCGGCGATGGCCAGGGCGGGTTGCAGGTGACCGGCTGTGCCCCCTCCGGCCATGAGCGCGAAGCGTTCCCGGCTCACCGCTCCGGGACGGGCGACCGTCGCCGGACCGGATTCGCCCCGGCCCGCTCGTGGGACGCGATGTTGAGCAGTATGCCGACCGCGGCCATGGTGATGATGAGCGACGACCCGCCGAAGGAGATGAAGGGCAGCGGGATGCCGGTGACCGGCAGGACACCCACCACGGCGCCGATGTTGATCACGGCCTGGCTGGTGATCCAGGTGGTGATGCCCACCGCCAACAGGCTCCCGAACCGGTCCGGGGCCCGGGCGGCCGCCCGCAGACCGAACCAGGCCAAGGCGAAGAACAGGCCGAGCAGCACCACCGCCCCGACCAGCCCGAGCTCCTCCCCCACCACCGAGAAGATGAAGTCGGTGTGGGCGTTGGGCAGCGTCCCCCACTTCTGTCGGCCGCCCCCCAGTCCCAGGCCGAACAGGTGGCCGGAGCCCAGCCCGATGAGCGACTGCCACACCTGGTAGCCCGAGCCCGCCTGGTGGGCGCCGGGATTGAGGAAGGAGAGGATCCGATCGCGCCGGTAGGGGTCGGCCAGCCCGACCACCACCGCCACCATCCCGAAGGCACCGAGAATCTTGACGATGGGGCCCATGGGCACCCCGCCCATGAAGAGGATGCCGAAGGCGATGGCGCTGAGCACCAGGGCGGTTCCCATGTCGGGCTGCTTCAGGATGAGCAACCCCGAGATGCCGAGGACGAGGAGGACGGGGACGACGACCACTCTCGGCTCGGAGAACCGGTCGACGCGGCGGGTCAGCAGGTCGGCGGCAAAGACGGCCAGGGCCAGCTTCATGAGCTCGGAAGGCTGTAGCTGGAAGGCACCGAACCCGATCCAGCGCGAGGAGCCGCCGGCGGTGACGCCCAGGTGGGGCACGAGCACCACCACCAACAGGCCCATGGTGACCACGACCAGCGGCCCACGCACGGCCCGCCACCGGTGGTAGTCGACCCGGGCCAGGATGAGCAGGGTGATGAGGCCGATCCCCATCCACAGCAGCTGGCGGATGAGGACAGCCCAGGGGGACCCGTAGAGGGTCAGCGAGATCACCGGCGAGGCAGAACCGACCATGACCACGCCGAAGACGCACAGCACCCCCACCAGGACGGCGATGCCACGGTAGGTGCCGACCCGGGCGGCCCACCCTGGGCGTCGCTGCACAGACGTAGCAGCCGGCACCGGACGGCCCTGACGGGAGGACCGGGACGGAGCGCTCGGCCGCCACCGGGCGGCCGGTGGGCGCAGCGGACCTCCCGACGTCGAGGGATGGCGCCCCCTGGTGACCGCCCGCGCCGAGGCAACCCGCTCAGCCACGGTCCCCCCCGCAGTCGGGACCGGCGCAGTCGGGACCGGCGCGGTCGGCTCCTCCGAGCGAGGGCGGGACGTCCATCCCCCTAGCCTTGCCCACCGGCCCGAGGAGGTGGTGGAGGCCGGACGCCCGGACCGTGCTCGCCGGCCATGTCCCCACGGCGGTCATGGTCCGTGCAACCTTCATACCTTGCTCACCGTCAGGAAGTCGCCATAGAAGATCCCAAGGCCGAGAGCGGCGAAGAGGCCCGCCAGGATCCAGAACCGGACGATGACCGTGGTCTCGGGCCAGCCCAGCAGCTCGAAGTGATGGTGGAGCGGGGCCATCAGGAAAACCCGTCGATGGAAGGCGCGGTAGCTCACCACCTGGATGACCACCGACAGGGTCACGATGACGAAGAGGCCCCCGATGACCACCAGCAAGAGGTCGAGGTTCATCAGCAGGCACAGGGCGGCCAGCCCCGACCCGATGGCCAGCGAGCCCGTGTCGCCCATGAAGATCTTGGCCGGCGCGGCGTTCCACCACAGAAACCCCAAGCAGGCGCCGGCCAGGGCCACCGCGGCCAGGGCCAGGTCGAGGGCGTCGGGTACGTGGTAGATGGCGAAGTGCCGGTACTGCCAGTACCCGATGACGGCGAGGCAGGCGAAGCAGAAGGTGGAGGACCCGGCGGCCAGCCCGTCGAGGCCGTCGGTCAGGTTCACGGCATTGGCCGACGCCGCGATGATCAGGGTGGACCAGACCACCCAGAGCACCGTGCCCATGTGGAAGCCGGTCGAGTCGTACCGGGTGAACGACAGCGTGGTGGATGCGTGGGCCCAGTAGACGGCGAGGAGGGAGAAGGCCACCCCGAGGCCGATCTGCGCCCCGAGCTTGGCCCGCTTGTTGAGACCGAGGCTCCGCCGGTGGCGGATCTTGATCCAGTCATCGGCCAACCCGATGGTGGCCGCCCCGACCAGCGCCAGCATGATGAGCGTTCCCGACGGCGAGAAGGTGACTCCGGGGACGGCATGGGCCACCAGGTAGCCGACGACCACGGCGCCGACGATGCTCAGCCCGCCCAGCGTGGGAGTTCCGGCCT
Organism: uncultured Acidimicrobiales bacterium; assembly: GCA_963769825.1. Taxonomy (GTDB): domain Bacteria; phylum Actinomycetota; class Acidimicrobiia; order Acidimicrobiales; family RAAP-2; genus Bog-756. The sequence goes on along the minus strand of CAVYNO010000004.1, from coordinate 426,679 downwards.
TGGCGATGTGGACCTGGGGTCCGTCCTCCCGGACCTGCTGGCCGATGTTGTGCTTGACCAGCCAGCGGATCAGCAATGGCGTCGAGAGCACGGCCACCCACAGAGCCACCCCGCCCGAGGTCATGAGCGAGATCACCGGGCCGCGCCTTCCTGCCGCTCGGCCACGGCGCTCGCTGCCTCGACGCGGTCGTCGAAAGGCATGGCCCGCTCCCCCACCGCCTGGGTGGTCTCGTGGCCCTTGCCCGCCACCAGCACGACGTCGCCCGGCCGGGCCAGTGAGACGGCGATCCGGATGGCACGGGCCCGGTCCGGCTCGACCACCGGCTCAGCCCGTCCGGTGAAGCCGGCGCGGATCTCGTCGATGATGCCCATGGGGTCCTCGGAGCGGGGGTTGTCCGACGTGAGCACCACCACGTCGGCCTGACGGGAGGCCACTGCCCCCATCTCGGGGCGCTTGCCCCGGTCGCGGTCGCCGCCGCAGCCGAACAGGCAGAGGACCCGCCCGGGCCCGGCCAGGGTCCGAGCCGAGTCCAGGGCCACCTGGAGCCCGGCTGGGGTGTGGGCGTAGTCGACCAGCACGGCGAACGGGGCGCCCGGTGCCACCCGCTCCATGCGTCCCGGCACCGGGGCGAGGTCGGCCAACCCTTCGACCACATCGTCCGGGCCCACGCCGAGACTTGTGGCCACTGCCCCCGCCACCAGGGCATTGTCCACGTTGAAGGCTCCCGACAGCGGGAGGGTCACCGGCCGCCCGCGCCACTCGAAGCGAGACGAACCGACCGAGAGTGTCACCTGGCCGGCGTCGCTCCGCCGTACCGTCACGAGCTCGCCCGGCCACCGCTCGGCCAGGCGGGCACCCCACGGGTCGTCGACGAACACCACGGCCCTTAGCGCCCGGGCGGGGTCGAACAGGGCGGCTTTGGCCTCGAAGTAGGCCTCCATGGTGCCGTGGTGGTCGAGGTGCTCACGGCTCAGGTTGGTGAAGGCGGCCACGTCGAAGACGATGCCGTCCACGCGGTGTGCCTCCAGCGCGTGCGAGGACACCTCGACGGCGGCCACCCGCCCGCCGTGGTCGCGCACGTCGGCCAAGAGGCCCTGCAATACCGGGGCTTCGGGCGTGGTGCGGGCCCCATCCAAGGTGCCGATGACGGCGGTCGGCTGGCCGGAACGCTCGAGAATGGCCCGGACCATGTGGGTGACGGTGGTCTTCCCGTTGGTCCCGGTCACACCGACCATGGTCAGGTGCCGGGACGGGTGTCCGAAGAAGGCCGCCGCCACCTGGGCCATGGCCGGCCGCACCGTCCCCGGCGCCACCCGCACCTGGGTCACGTCCAGATCGAAGAAGTGCTCGCAGAGCAGCGCCGATGCCCCGGCCCGGACAGCCTCCGCTGCATATCGGTGGCCGTCCGTGTGGGCCCCCGGCACGCAGCAGAACAACGATCCGGGCCCGACCTGGCGACTGTCGAACTCGACGGAGTTGATCTCGGTCGAGGAGGGGTCTCCACGCACACCGACCGGGTCGATGTCGTGGATCACTGCGCTCATCTGCACGGGGGGAGGGTCCAGGGGTTCTGCCGGAGGGTGCGGGCACGGCGGCACCGATCCGGGACCACCTACGGTCCTTCCGTGGTCGCTCCGGACGGCACGGAGATGGTACCGGTGGCGCCGACGGCCGAGCTCGAGGTCGAGGGGGTGGCCGCGGCAGTGGTCGGGATGCCGTAGTGGTGGAGAGCGTAGGCCATGATGGTCGAGAACACCGGGGCGGCGACGGCGCCACCGTAGATGGGCGTCGGGTGGTCGAGCACCACTACCGCCGAGAGCACGGGGTTCTCGGCCGGGGCGAACCCGGCGAACGACCCCACGTAGGCTCCGGGGATGTAGCCCAGGTGGCTCGGGTCGGGGATCTGGGCCGTGCCCGTCTTGCCGGCCACGGTGTACCCGTCGATGGCCGCGCTGGTCCCGGTTCCCGCCGAGACGACGCCCTCCAGCATGGTGACCAGCTGGGAGGCGGTGTAGGGCGGCAACACGCGGTGGGTCGGCGCGGGCGCGACGGCGTGGGCGCTCCCGTCGGCGCCGATCGTGGCCCGGACCAGGCGGGGTTGTACGAAGACGCCGCCGTTGGCCACCGAGTTGTAGGCGTCGAGGATCTGCTGGGCGGTCACCGCGTCGTCCTGCCCGATGGGCGTCGAGCCGATGGACGTTCCCGTCCAGGCGCGGGGCCCGGGCACCAGCCCCAGTGACTCGCCGGGGAAGTTCAGTCCGGTGGGCTTCCCGAACCCGAGGTTGTTGATCTGGGCCAACAGCCGGTTCTCGCCCAGGGCCTGGGCCACCTCGATCGTCCCCAGATTGGAGGACTGGGCCAGAATGTCGCTGGCCGTCAGCCGCTCGCTGCCGTGTTGTTCGGCGTCGTGGAAGGTGTAGGTCCCCATGGCCAGGGAGGGGGGCACCTGAACCACCTGGTCAGGGGTGGTCACGCCGCTGGCCAGCGCGGCCGAGAAGGTGACCAGCTTGAAGACCGAGCCCGGCTCGTAGACCTGGGTGACCGCCGTGTTGGACGGCGCCTCCTTGACCCCGGCCGGGAGGGTGTCGACCCCCGGTACCAGCGTGGGCCCCGACGCCGACGGGGTCGTGTTGGCGGCCGGGGAACGGTTGGCGTCGGACACGGTGACGGCCGAGGCCCCGGTCGACGCCCCCGTGGTGGGCGTTCCCGTGGTGGCCTGCAGGTCGGCCATGGCGAGGATGTCGCCGGTCTTCACGTCCATGACCACCGCCGTGCCGCTGTAGGCGTGCGACGCGGCCAGCTCGGCCCCGAGGGCCTGCTCGGCGATGTACTGGATCGACTGGTCGATGGTGAGCTCGACGCCGGTCCCCGGGCGGGCCGCCGTCGTCTTGACGCTTCCAGGGAGCGTCACCCCGTCCGGCGCCTGGAGCAGGCTCTTCGAGCCGGGAATGCCGGCCAGGAGCTTCTCGTACTGGTACTCGAGCCCGCCCGACCCGCTGCCGTCCCAGTTGACCGAGCCGACGACCGGAGCGGCCAGCTGCCCGTCGGGCTCGACCCGCTGCGACTCGGGAACCAGGTTGATCCCGGTCAACCTGAGGGAGGAGACGGCTTTGGCCACGGAATCGCGCACCCGGTGGGCCAGGTACACGAAGCCCGAGCGCTCGGTGAGCTCGGACCGGAGCTGATCGGCCGGGACCCCGAGCACCGGCGAGAGGGCGGCCGCGGTGGCGGCGGGCCGGGTGATCAGCATCGGGTCGGCCACCACCGTCTGCTTCACGACGGACTCGGCCAGCACCTCCCCGTTGCGGTCGAAGATGCCACCCCGCACTGCCGGGACCGACACCGTGTGGGTCAACTGCGAGGCGGACAGCGACGCGTAGTGCCGGTGCGAGAATTCCTGCACGTGCACCAGCTGGGCGGCCAGGGCGAAGAACACCAGCACGAGTACGAGCCGCATGGCCCGCGTGCGCCGCCCCAGCAGGATGGACGGGCTCACCGGCCGCCGGTGGCAGTCGATACGGTGGAGGGCGACGGCGTGGGCGACGACGAAGGCGATGACGAGGGCGACGACGTGGGCGGCGGCGAGACCGAGGAGGTCGGCGGCCTCGACGAGCTGGGCACGGCGGCGGGCGGCGGAAGCGGTGTGGTCTGGGGTGCGGGGAGACGCACGTTGAGCGGCACCTGGGGCAGGTAGACCACCTGGGTGGGGGCCACCAATCCCTGGCTCTCGGCCAGCCCGACCACGATCGGCGGTGCCGTCTTCTGGGCCACCGACACCTGGAGCAACTTCTGGGCGGCGGCCGCCGAGGCCACCTGGGCCTGCACGGACGACAGCCGGACCTGGCCCTCGGTGAGCAACGCGTCGCCCACCACCACGGCCAGCAGGCTCCCGACGATGAGCAGGCTCGAAGCCCACACGGCCGGTCGGCGAACGGACCGGACCGACTGTCGTCGCCGCGGGGCCGGCTCGAAGAGCCGGAGCGGCGGTCGCCGAGGCGCCGACGAGCGGGGCTTCGCCGCAGGGGCGCGCCGAGCAGAGGCGGTGGCCGTCGGTGCCATCAGGCCACCCGGCCGCGGGCGGATGGACGGTTGGCGGTCGAGGGCAGGCGTTCGATGACCCGGAGGCGGGCCGCCTCGGCCCGGTGATTGCGCCCGATCTCCTCGGCTGTGGGTCGGCGGGCGCCGCGACGCACCAGGCGGAACTGGGGATCGGCGCCACAGGCGCAGGGCAGCCCGGGCGGGCAGCGGCAGTCTCCGGTGGCGGCCCGCACGAACGTGGTCTTCACCAGCCGGTCCTCGCCGGAGTGGTAGGCGATGGCGACGCACCGTCCTCCCGGGCGGAGGAGGGAGAGGGCATCGTCCAGCGCCGACTGGAGCTGGCCGAGCTCGTCGTTGACCGCGATGCGGATCGCCTGGAAGACCCGGCGAGCGGGATGGCCACCGGTCCGCCGGGTGGCGGCCGGGATGGCGGAACGGACCACGTCGGCCAGCTGACCGGTGGTGGTCAAAGGGCGAGCCTCGATCATGGCGCGGGCGATGCGCCGGGCGAAGCGTCCTTCTCCGTTGTCGGTGAGCAGCTCGACCAGGGAATCCTCGTCGAGGTCGTTGACCAGATCGGCCGCACTGGGTCCCGAGGTCGGGTCCATGCGCATGTCCAGCGGGGCGTCCCGGCGGTAGGAGAATCCCCGCTCGGCCACGTCGAGCTGGGGCGAGCTGACCCCGAGGTCGAACAGCACGCCACTCAGGCCCCGCTCGGCCGGCGGTGTCCCCTGGTCGGCCTGGAACCTGTCGACCACATCTGCCACGGCGTCGAACCGCGACCGTATGACGGTGGCCCGGGACGCGAAGGGCGCGGAGCTCGTCGATGGAGGCCGCCACGGCGAGGGGATCACGGTCGATCCCCAGCACGCTGACGCCCTCGAGGTTGCGGAGCAGGGCAGCGGCGTGACCGCCCCCGCCCACGGTGGCGTCGACAAGCAGGCCCGGCGGCACCGGGCGGAACAGCTCGACGACCTCGTCGGCCATCACCGGCTCGTGGGGAAAGGCCTGGCTCATCCGCAGTCCCCCGACCGGCACAAGGCGTGCGGGTGGAGTGCCGCGACGTTCGCTCTGGAAGTAGGCGGAGGAGGAATCTTCCAGGGATGCGGTCGGGGGACTGCGCATGGGCCAGACGCGCTCGATGTGTACGTCGTGGCGGGCCACGGCGGCCAGGCCGGATTCATAGGGTGAGGGTCGCGCCGCGGGGTCCGTGAAGGGCACGGTGGCCCGGGCTTGCGGCCTGGTGATGGTGATGGTCCTGGTGCCCCTCCCTTCTTCGTGGAGCTCCGGCCGACCGGCGCCGCCCGTCTGCGAGGGCCCGTCGCGGTCGACACTGGGGTGGTCGGGGCTGATCCGGCCGTCGATCCTTTCCGGGCCCGAGGTTGGCCCTGCCTCGTCCGTGCTCCCCTCCCGGACGATATGGAGCGATCGCACCGCACTCAACCGTCGTCGCCCTGGGTGAGTCGCTCCTCTTCTGGGAGGACCTTCTCGTCCCAGGCGTCCCGGTTCCAGAGCTCGACCCGGTCGATTGCCCCGAGCACCAGGACGTCCCCGACCAGGCCGGCGTACTCCCGGAGCCGGGCCGGAATTGCCATCCGCCCCTGCCGGTCGATCTCCAGCTCGTGCGAGGTCGAGGCCCACAACCGCGCCATGTTGCGATTGCTCCTGCCCGTCCCGGCCTGCTCCAGCATCGCTTCCATCTGCTCCTCGAACTGGTCGGGCGTCCAGAGCGAGAGGCATCCGTCCTGGTAGGGAGTCAGGTAGCCCCCGTGCTCGAAGGGGGTCCGGAACTTCGACGGCAGGATGATCCTTCCCTTGTCGTCGAGCGAGTGCTCGTACCTGCCGAAAAACCGTGCCACCGATGAGTGCTCCCACGATGCTCCCTGCAGTGCTCGGAACCCGAGCCACCCAGGCTCCTCCCTTTCACACCACTTTGCGCCACTTTACGCCCCACCCCCCCACTGGTCAACCACTAACAACCAAAAAAATCCACCCGGGGAAACCAACAGGCGGGCGAGCGCGGATCGAACGGGCTGCGGCGCGCCGGCGTGGCAGATGATCCGGCGGGGACGAGAGCCGAGCGCCGAGCGCCGAGCGCCGAGCGCCGAGGGAGCGAACGGGGTGCCCTCCTTGTCCGGCCGACCGAGCTGACCGGCCGGGCGAGCTAGGACGCCGGCTGGACCGGCAAGGAGTCGATCAGCGCGGCAGCGACGCCCGCCGCGCTGATCCGACGGGCGCCGGATGCTTCGGCCAGCTCGGCCACACCTACCGCGGCGTCATCGAGGTCGCGAACCGCTCGAGCCCGTGCCGCCGGCGTCAGGTCGAGCAGCTCGACGAGCGGTTCCGCCTCCCATTGCAGAGCACAGGCGCAGTGGAACCAAGCCCCGGCCCGGGTACGCCGCTGGGCGAGACCGACCACTTTGCGCCGGCCGCCCTCGACCACCTCCCCACGGCCGATCCCCCCGAAGCAGGCCAGCTTCGACCACGCCGTGCAATTGAGGGGACCGGAGCGATGGGCGGCCAGGTCTCGCAGTCCCAGTTGTTCGAGGGCGGCCACCCAGGCACCTCCCACCCAGTCGAAGGCGCGGGCCGCGTCGTCGGACCAGAGCGGATCGGTGGCCGGTAACCACAGGTCGACCCAGACGGGCTCGCCAGGGGCGACCAGCACGGCACCGCCGCCCGAGCGGCGCCGGGCGACGCTGACCCCGAGACGCGCAGCCCGCCCCCGGTCGACCACCTCCGTCGGTTGGGTCGAGCCCAGCACCACCGATGGCGCCGCCACGCGGCAGAGGGCGACGGCGCGGCCGGCGGGCAAACGCTCGATCCCGGGCCATGAGGCGTGCAGACTGGCGGCGTCGCCGTGTCGCTCCTCGAACCTCCAGCCCCCTGGCACTCGTGCAGCATCCCACCGTGTGCCCGAGGGGGCCACGGTTCGGACGTCAGGCCGTCAGTTGCTGGCGGGGGGTGAACGCGCCCCCGAGGTAGGTGCCCCACTCCTCACTGGCTCCGCCGCAGAGGGCAAGCAGGTGCACGCGGTGCCGCGGGGCCACCGGTGTCGCCCGTAGGACCATGCCGGCCTCGTGGGGAAGCCGGTCCTCCTTGCGCGTGTTGCATCGGCGACAGGCGGCGACCACGTTCTCCCATGTGTGGGGACCGCCCCGACTGCGGGGAATCACATGGTCGAGGTTCTCGGCGGCCAGCCCGCAGTACTGGCAACGGGAACCATCCCGGGCGAACACCGTCCTCCGGTTGACAGCCACCCGGTAATGGCGGGGCACCTGGACATAGCGGACCAGCCGGACGACCGACGGCTCGGGGACGGAGACCCGCTCGGCCCGGAAGACCCGATCCGTCGAGTGCAAGAGCTCCGCCTTGGTGTCGAGCACCAGGAGCACTGCTCGCCGGGACGAGACGACACCGAGCGGTTCGAACGTCGCATTGAGCACCAACGCCCGACGCGCCGGGCTGGCCGATACCCGCCCAGGCTCCATCCGGCCGGGTGTCGAGCTGGTGCCGACACCCCCCTTTCGCCTGGCCCCCGGCTTGGCCCGTCGATCCATCAACCCGGAAACTTAGCCGGGCCCACTTGCTGAACGGCGCCTGGGCGACCTCCCACTTTCGTCGCTCGGCCGGGCGGAGTGGTGTCCCCACCGAGGCGGCCTTCGGGTCCAGCCGGGACGACCACCCTGACGGCACCACTGGAGGTAGGCGATCACGTCCTCCGCGGTCGGGACGGCTTCGGCCCGCCCGTAGGCGGTCTCCATACGGAAGGCCCACAGCCGCTCATCGGGCAGTGGCAGGTAGGGCGGACGGCGCCACCAACCGGGCCGCGCCAGGTGACCGACTGCGGCCAGGGCGGCAGGCCACAGTCCGGGTCGGCGGACCAGTGCGCGCGCTACTGCGCCCGAGGCACCTCGGGATGCTCCGGCCGCGCCGTCCCCGCTCATTTCGCGCTCAGGTACGGCGCTCCGGCGGCACGACGCGCCACCGCGGCGGCACCAAGGAGCGGCCCGTCTGGGCCGAGGGCGGCCCGCACGACGCGTGTCCCCGCGAGAAGTCCAACCGGGCGCGGGCGTCGACCTCACGCTGCGCGGCATCGAAGAACTCTGCACCGAACCCGAGGGCCACCGATCCGCCCACCACGGCCAGCTCCAGGTCCAACAAGTTGGCCGCCGATGCCACCGCCCGTCCGACCATCGTGCCGCACCGCCGGCGTACCTCGGCGGTGGCCTCTTCGGCAGGACGTCCGGTCGCCGCCGCGATGGAGGGGCCTGATGCCTCGGCCTCGAGGCAGCCGAATCCACCGCAGGCGCATCGGCGACCGTCCGGCTCGACCACCACGTGGCCGATGTGGCCCGCATTTCCCTCAGTCCCATCGAGGAGCCGACCGTCGAGCACGATGCCGCCTCCCACCCCGGTCGACACCACCATGGCGAGATAGTTGTCGCACCCCTGAGCGGCCCCGAGCCAACCTTCGCCGAGGGCCAGCGCCTTGGCGTCGTTGTCGATGGTGACCGGCAGGCCCAGGTGATCGGTGAGCCGCTCGTGCAACGGGAACCCGCGCCAAGCGGGAATGTTGAGTGGCGACACCTCTCGCCCCCGGGGCAGCATCGGTCCGCCACAACCGACGCCGCACACCTCGGGGCGCCGGCGGGAGCGCGACCAAACGTCATCGATGACGGCCGTCAGCGCCCGAAACAGGTCATCCGCTTCGGCCCGGCCCGGAGTCCCGACCTGGGCCCGGGTGAGCACTGACCCGGAGCCGTCGACCACCGCGGCAGCCAGCTTGGTGCCCCCGATGTCCACGGCCAGGACGACTGGCCCGCTACCGTGCCCGGCCTTGTCCCGCTCCTCCGGGCCAGGCCGGCCGCCCCGGAGGCCGGCTGTCACCGTCAGTCGTCGCGATGGAATCGCCCACGGATCCAGTCACGTGGATCGTGGACGGAATTGCTCAAGTTGCGGCTGTGCAACGACCTCGAGATGTCGTCGATGCCGGCCTTCCCCATGCGGCGGGCGTTGTTGGCAAAGACCACGCCGGACAGGAACATGACCACCACGCCGACGAAGCCCAGCACCACGGACCTCGAGAAGGTGAAGAACATGAACACGAGGGCGGCCACAAAGACGAGCGCGGACCAGATGCAGTACCGTCCCGCGTGCCGGTACACGGTCTCCGACCGCACGCGCTCGGCAAACGCCGGGTCCTCCTGGTAGAGCGACTGCTCGAGCTCGTGCAGGATGCGTTGTTCGTGTTCAGACAACGGCAAGGACTCGTCCCCTCCACCGGTTGTTGTTCCCCCCGATGATCGCCGCCCCCATCCTCGCGCATCCGACGCTCACAAGCACGGCGCACCTGGGCTTTGCGGCCAACGCCGGACGACCGCACCCTGGGCCGGGTCACCGATCCTTCGACCAAACACCGCCACCAGCTTACAAGCTGCCGGGCCTCAGAGACCCCAATTCGGCCTCCGATTCGGCCTCCGGTCCGGTCTCTGCTCCAGTCTTTGCTCCAGTCTTTGCTCCAGTCTTTGCTCCGGTCTCTGAGAGAGCCTCGGTTCCGGCCGGGGGACCCCACTGGGCGTCCCCCCGGTTGCGCACCTCCAATCCGCGTGCCCCGACCAGGGAGGCCGGTCCGACCGACGAGCTCCCATAGCGCGCCCGGATGGCATCGACCGCCGCGGTGACCGCTCCCCACGACTGCTCGATGCGGACGGCCTCGCCGGGCGTCGAGACGGTTCCGCCGGCCGACTGGTTGGCGGACGGGCCCATGTCGAAGCTCAGCTGGAACCCGGCACCGGGATCGCCGAAGCCGGTGAGGCTCACGCCGAGAAGTCGGACCCCCTGGTCCCTATCGACCGAGTCCAACAGGGCGTTGGCCACTGCCCCGATGGCGGCGGTGGTGTCGATGGGCGAGACCAACGAGTGCGACCGGGTGACCATCGTGAAGTCGGCGAACCTGACTTTCACCGTGACCGTTCGGGCGGCCAGACCCGCCTGGCGCAAGGCGGCCGCCGAGGCGTCGACCATCCGTCCCAGCCGACGATGGAGCTCTTCGGGAGCCCAGAGATCCGAGGCGAAGGTCTCCTCGTGCCCGATGGACTTGGCCCCCTGCTCGGGCACGACCGGACGGGGATCATCGCCGCGGGCCAGCGCTCCGAGATGGGCCCCGGCTGCCGGTCCCACCATGCGCTCGAGAGCTCCCGGCGGCAGGGCGGCGATGTCGCCGATGCTCTTCACCCCAAGCGCGTCGAGCCGCCGTCCGGTCACCGGTCCTACGCCCCAGAGGGCCCGCACGGGCAGCGCGTGGAGGAAGTCGATCTCATCCTCCGGGGGGATCACGACCACTCCGGGTCCCGAAACCACACCGGAGCGGGTGGCCACCGGCTTGGCCGCCTTCGAGGCCAGCTTGGCAAGCAGCTTGGTGCGCGCGACGCCGACCGAGCAGGTGAGCTCCAGCTCCTCGACCACCCGGCGCCGGATGGCCCAGGCGATGGTCCGGCCGTCTCCGAGGAGGTGCCTCGCCCCGGTGACGTCGAGGAACGCCTCATCCAACGAGATTCCTTCGACGAGCGGGGTCACCGACCCGAAGATGATGTTGAGCTGGCGGCTGACTTCTATGTACCGGTGGTAACGGCCATCTACGAAGACGGCCGAGGGGCACAGCCGTCGAGCCACGGATGACGGCATGGCCGAGCGCACCCCGAACCGCCGGGCCTCGTAGGTGCAGGCGGCCACCACTCCCCTGCCACCGGAGCCACCCACGATCACCGGCTTTCCCGCCAGGGACGGGTCGTCGAGCACCTCCACCGATGCGAAGAAAGCGTCCATGTCGACGTGGAGGATGACCCGCTCGGCCCCCTCTCCCATCGGTCGGCCGCGGTCCGCCCCCGAGCCGGTGCGGTCCGCGGCGGCGGGCTCAGGCACCGAGCTGCAGCCTCCGGAACCCTTCGGCGAACGGCACTCCGGCCCGGCGCCCGGCATCCTCGGCGCTGAGCCGTACGGCGGTCGAGGCCCACTCCGCGCCGTCGGGGAATTGGCTCCGGTGGCAGGCGACGGCCTGTCCCTTGAGGTCGACCGTGCCGGTGATGTCGACCCAGGCGTCGGGTTCCAGGGTGCCCGACAGCAGGACCTCCGACACCTGGTGGGCCGGGCCAGCCGCCGGGAAGTAATGGGGCAGGCCGGCGGCGGGCGACACGGCATCAAGGGCGGCCATGCCCGCAATTCGGTGGTCGCGGTGATTGAAGTACTCCTGGCCGAAGAAGACGGCGGTCGGGTCCGGGCAGAGCACCACGTCGGGACGCAGGCGGCGCACCACCGCCACCAGTGCCTCACGGAACTCGGCGGTGTCGGCCAGTTCGCCGTCGGGGTAGTTGAGCCAGATCTGTTCGGTGACCCCGAGCACCGCCCCGGCCTCGCCCGTCTCCACGGCACGCCGGGCGGCCAGCTCCTCGGGCACGACCGACGGGTCGGCCGAACCCTTGCCACCGTCGGTGCAGAGCACCACCCGCACCACGCACCCGGCCTTGGCCCAGGCCGCCAACGTGCCCCCGCAGGAGACATCGGGATCGTCCGGATGGGCGTAGATGGCCAGCGCGCTGGTCGGAACGTCGGAGATGGGACCGGGCACCGACTAGCCCTCGGTCCGTTTCGGCGCGGTCGTCTTGGTGAGGAGCCCCACTTCCCGGCGGAAGTCGTCCACTCCCTCGAAACCCTTGTACACGCTGGCGAATCGCAGGTACGCCACCTCGTCGACCACCCGGAGCCGGTCCAGCACGGCGATACCTACCTGTTCGGAGGTCGGCTCCGAGCCGGCTTCACGGAGCTCCTCTTCGACCTCCCGGGCCACTCGGTCGAGCTGGTCCTCGCTGACCGGACGGTTCTTGGTGGCCGACCGCAACCCGCCGATCAACTTGCCGCGGTCGAAGGGCTGACGCTCCCCCGAGCGCTTGACGACGATCAAAGGGACTTCGTCGATCCGTTCGAAGGTTGTGTAGCGATGACCGCATTGGACGCACTCCCGGCGCCGCCGGATGGCCGCGCCGTCTTCCGCCACCCGTGAATCGACCACCCGATCATCGTCGGCCAGACACCACGGACACCGCACGGCATGAGGCTAGTGCCGGCCCCTGCGGCCCTGGCAGCGTCTGGCGAAGGGATCAGGGGACCACGATCCGCTCACCGGGGACGACCTGGTCCGATCCGACCTGCGCCGCCAGCCTGGCCACCAATGGGCGCGGATCGGCACTTGGATCGGCGCGCTGGGCGATCGACCACAGGCTGTCACCCGGCTGCACGGTGTACGTGCCGGTACCCCGCCGGTGCGGAACCGGTGGCGTGGGAGTGACCACCGGTTCCGCCCAGCGGAAGAGCCAGTACGACGAGCATCAGGCCCTGCGGCCGCCAGCAGCGTCCGGCGGCGGCGCACCTCGACCGGGATCCGGTGCCCCGGGCGGGCCCTGATCGGAGGCGCCTCGGCGGTGTCGTCGGCCACCAACCGGAGACGAGGACCCGGCGCCGTGCCGAGTCGGCCCGCCGGCTCGGCCGACAGCCAGACTGCGGTCATCGACGCCCCCGGCGGCCGGCTGCGGACGACAGCTCCGGCGGACGACCGTCGATCGGGCTCGGCGGAATCGAACCTGTGTTCGTCATGAGCGCCATCTGACCACGAACATCTGTTCGTGTCAAGCGATTCGTCGAACGGATGTTTGCTTTTAGGTCGGCGCTGCCCTACCCTGCGCAAACAGATGTTCGCCGGCGGCGGCCGCAGGTCTCGGGTCGGGGCGCCTCGGGGCTGCCGCCGCCGACGGACGGAGGAAGGACCAAGAGGAGGACCAAGGGGAGGACATGGCCCAGGTACTGAGCACCAAGCGCAAGCAGATTCTGGACTGCATCTCCGATGCGGTGCGGGAGCGGGGCTATCCCCCGTCCGTCCGCGAGATCGGCGAGTCAGTGGGTCTCACCTCGTCCTCGACCGTCCACGCCCACCTGGCCGTGCTCCAGCGCGAGGGATATCTGCGCCGGGACCCCACCAAGCCGCGGGCCATCGAAGTCTGCTACGACCCGTCGTCCAAGGTCATCGTGGAGTCCCGGCCCATCCGCCATGTCCCGCTGGTGGGCGACGTTGCCGCCGGCACTGGCGTGCTGGCGCAGGAGAACGTGGAAGAGCTCTACCCTCTCCCCGAGGACTTCACCGGCACCGGCTCCCTGTTCATGGTCAAGGTCCGGGGCGACTCGATGGTGGACGACGGGATCATGGACGGCGACTACGTCGTAGTTCGGCAGCAGCCCCAGGCCGAGTCGGGTGACGTGGTGGTGGCGGGAATCCCGGACGGAGAAGCCACCGTCAAGCGATTTTCGACCCACCGCGGCCGTGTCGTCCTCAGTCCGGCCAACCAGCGTCTCTCGCCCATGGAGTTCGACCCCTCCGAGGTGGCCATCTACGGCAAGGTGGTCACCGTCCTGCGCCGCCTCTGAAAAGGGGCTTCAGAGCCCTGTTCGGAGCAGCTGCTCCAGCGTGGCCGAAACCCGTTCGAGCTCGTCGGCGCGCACGTGCTCGCCCGGGGTGTGCGCCAGGCGCGGATCGCCGGGACCGAAGTTGGCGGCGGGAATCCCGTGGGACCAGAGTGAGGCGGCGTCGGTCCACCCCAGCTTGGCTCGTGGCGAGGACCCGCTCGCAACCAGCAGCTTGGCCAGCAGTGGATGCTCGAGCGACGGTGGGGCTCCGCTGGCGAACTCGACCAGCTCCCACTGGTCACCGGCTTCGAGATGGGGGGAAAGCAGCTCCCGAATCGACGCCTCGGCCTCTTCGACCGACCGGTCCGGTGCAAATCGGTGGTTGACCAGCAGGTTCGCCTCATCGGGGACGATGTTGGGGGCCACCCCGCCGGCCACCTCGACCGCCTGGAGCTGTTCGGCATACTCGCACCCGTCGATGACCGGCCGACGGCCGCAGTAGGTCGCCACCGAGTCGAGCAGCGGTCCCAAGCGGTGGATGGCGTTGCGCCCTTCGGCCGGACGGGCGGTATGGGCCCGTTGGCCGCGCAGGCCCACGCGGACCCGGAGGGTCCCCTGACATCCGGCCTCGACCACCCCGCCGGTCGGCTCACCGAGGATTGCCGCGTCGGCCTCGAGGAGCTCGGGCCGGCTGTCCAGCAGCTGAACGAGACCGTTGAATTCCTGTTCCACCTCCTCGCCGACGTAGAAGCACCACGTGACATCCACCGCCGGCTCGGACAGCATGGCGGCCAGATGGAGGAAGACGGCCAGCCCTCCCTTCATGTCGGCCGCCCCCACGCCGTACAGGACGTCGCCGTCGAGCCGTGGCTCCTCGTTGCCCCCGACGGGCGGCACCGTGTCGAGGTGACCGGCGAGCAGGACCCGGCTGTCGCGGCCGAGCTCGGTACGGGCGATGACGTTGTCCCCCAGCCGCACCACGTCCAGCCACGGGCATCGGGACAGCGAGGATTCCACCGCATCGGCCATCTGGCGCCTCGTGGTGGCTGACCGAGGGCACGGCGACCAGCGCCGTGGCCAGCCCCAACAGGCCCTCGGGTAGCCCGTCGTTCATGTGGACACGCCGTGCTGGCGCAGGATGTCGTTCAGCTGGGCCTTGTCATGTCGCTGGCCCTCGGTGAGCCGATTGATGACCAGGACGCAGGGAAGGTAGAACTCGCCCCCGGGATACTCCCGGCGCCGCGACGCCTGCACGGCCACGCACCAGGGCGGGACGTGCCCCCGGCTCAGCTCCTCGCCCGTCTCGGCGTCGATGACCGGGATCGAGGGATTCAAGAACGTGCCCTCGGCCAGCACCGCGCCCCGGCCGACCCGCGCTCCCTGGGTGATCATGGAGCGGCTGCCGACCATGACGTCGTCCTCGATGACCACCGGGGCCGCCTGGGCCGGTTCGAGCACCCCGCCGATGCCCACGCCGCCGGACAGGTGCACGTGCTCGCCGATCTGGGCGCAGGATCCCACCGTGGCCCACGTGTCGACCATGGTGCCGGCGCCGACCCGGGCGCCGATGTTGACGTAGCTCGGCATGCAGATGACGCCCTGGCCGAGGTAGGACCCCCAGCGGGCCGACGCCCCGGGCACCACCCGTACGCCGGATGCGTCGTAGTCGCGCTTGAGCGGCAGCTTGTCGGCGAACTCGAAGGGGCCGACCTCGACCGTCTCCATGGCCCGCAGCCGGAACAGCAGAAGGATGGCATGCTTCAGCCACTGGTGGACCACGACCCTGTCGGTCACCGGGTCGACCTCGGCCACCCGGGCCGTGCCGCGGTCCAGCAGGTCGATGGCCTCCGACACGGTGGCCAAGGCGTCGGCGTCGCCCGGACCGAGCTCGTCGGCCCGCGCCGCACAGCGCTTCGATCTGCGACTGGAGGTCTGCCATGAGGGGAGACGTTAGCCCTGGGCCTGCCGATGGTCCCGGACGCTGGTCAGCCGGCGACTGTCGGCGCCTGGGCAGCCGTCGACAGCCGCTCCGCCACCAGCGCCAGCCGCTCCATCGGCTGCACCACGGCCACCCGGACGTGCCCGCGCCCCGTCGGGACCGTAGAGCTCGCCGGGGCTGACCAGCAGCCCGGCTCTCGTCGGCCAGCTCTCGGTCCAGCGCCCAGGCGTCGCCTGCCATCGGCGCCGGGCACCGGCACCCACAGGTAGAAGCCGCCGGCCGGCATGGGTGCCGACGCGGCAGCCCGCGCCGGCCAGGCCGCGGCCAGGAACCCCAGTCGCTCGCGGTAGCGCTGGCGCTGGTCCTCCACGTGGGCGTCGTCGTCGAGGGCGGCCACGGCGCCCGCCTGCACCGGTCCGGGCACCATCAGCCCGGCGTGGCGGCGGACGTCGAGCAGGTAGCCGACCAGCTCCGGGTCGCCGGCGAAGAAGCCGGCCCGCACCCCGGCCAGGTTCGACCGCTTCGACAGCGAGTGGACGGCCACGACCCCGTCGAGCCCGCCGGCGAGCACCGTCCGGGCGGGCCGGTCCCAGGTGAACTCGGCGTAGCACTCGTCGGACAGCACGGGCACGCCGCTGGGCCCGGCCCCACCCGGCCACCGCCGCCAGGTCGGTCAGCCGACCGGTCGGGTTGGACGGCGAGTTGGCCCAGAGCAGCAGCGCCCGCGCCGCGTCGGCCGGGTCGACGGCGGCGAGGTCGAGGCCACCCGCCGTCGAGCTCGGGGACCGGCACGGCCCGGCACCCGGCCAGCACGCGCCCCCATGGCGTAGGTCGGGTAGGAGACCGCCGGGTAGAGGACGGTGTCCCGGTCGGGCGTGCGCAGCCGCAGGTACTGGGCGGTCGAGGCCACGAACTCCTTGGTGCCCACGCACGCGGCCACCTCGCGCGTCGGGGTCGACCGTCACGCCGAACCGCCGGGCCAGCCAGCCGGCCGCGGCCTGCCGGTAGGCGGCCGATCCGGGCGAGGTCGGGTAGCCCCGCTCGGCGTCCGAGGCGGCCATGGCCTCGAGCACCGCGTGGAGGCGGGTCGCACGGGGTGCCGATCGAGCAGTCGACGATCCCCATCGGGTCGACCGTCCCGGTCCCGAACCGCTCCTCGGCTCGCGCCTGGAGGGCGGCCAGCCGGTCGTAGGGGTAGGGCGGCGGGGCGAAGCCGGCACCGGCGATGTGGGCTGCCGGCGCGGCCGGATCGGGAGCGGCGGTCACGAGGCCAGGAACTCCGCGAACCGCGCCGTGCCCGCCTCGTCGAGCACCACCTGGATCCGGGTCGATCGCTCCCCGGGCTCCTCGCCCACGATCTCCCCCTCCCGGTGGACGGCGGCCAGCACGTCGCCGCGGGCCCACGGGACTCAGCTCGACCACCCGGTCCCCGACCCGCAGGCGGTCGCCGATGGCCGACGAGCAGCTCATCGATCCCCTCGCCCGTCCGGGCCGAGACCATCACCGACCCGGAGTGGGCGGCCAGCAGGCGCCGGGCCTCCTCGCCGGCGCCGCCACCGCCGCCAGGGCGTCGGCCTTGTTGACCACCAGCAGCTCGGGCAGGCCGTCGGCCCCGATCTCGGCCAGCACGGTCGCGCACGGCGTCGATCTGGCCCTCGAGGTCGGGGGCCGACCCGTCGACCACGTGGACGATGAGGTCGGACTCGACCGACCACCTCGAGGGTCGACCGGAACGCCTCGACCACCTGGTGGGGCAGCTTGCGGACGAAGCCGACCGTGTCGGTGAGCAGGACCGTCTCGCCGCCGGGCAGGTCGAGCTGCCGGGTCCGGGGGTCGAGGGTCGAGAAGAGCCGGTTCTCGACCAGGACGTCGGACCCGCACAGCCGGTTGAGCAGGGTCGACTTGCCCGGCGTTGGTGTAGCCGACCAGGGAGACGGTCCGCTGCCGCGACCGCGGCCCGCCCCCGCCGCTGGATCCGCCGGGTGCGGTCGAGTTGGCGCAGGTCGCGCCTCGAGCCGGGTCATGCGCCGGACCAGGCGCCGGCGGTCGACCTCGAGCTGGGTCTCGCCCGGGCCCCGGGTGCCGATGCCGCCGGCCTGTTGGCTGAGCGATCGTGCCCCGGCCCCGCAGGCGCGGCAGCCGGTAGCGCAGCAGGGCCAGCTCGACCTGGGCCGCGCCCTTCGGGGGTGCGGGCGTTCTGGGCGAAGATGTCGAGGATCACCGCGGTGCGGTCGATGGCCGTGCGGCCGAGGATCTTCTCCAGGTTGCGCTGCTGGGCGGGCGAGAGGTCGTCGTCGAAGACCACGGTGTCGGCGTCGACCTCCAGGCACAGCGCCGGCAGCTCCTCGGCCTTGCCCCGGCCGAGGTAGGTGGCCGGGTCCGGCGCGGTCCGGCGCTGGATGACCCGCGCCGACCACGTCGGCGCCGGCCGTGTCCACCAGCAGGGCCAGCTCGTCGAGCCCGGCTTCGGTGTCGGCAGGGTGCCGTGGGGGAAGGTCACCCCGACCAGCACGATGCGCTCCCGGAACGCCCGCGAGATCAGGGTGTCGGTGAAGGCCGAAGTCGCTCGGGGCTCACGGCTCGCGGCTCGCACCAGGACGCCGGCCAGGTCCACCATCGATGGCCGGCCACCCGGTGCACCGGCCCGCTCAGGAGGATCCCGTCGCCGTCGAGGTTCACCTCGAGGGTGCCACCCGGGTTGTGCACGGCGACCGTGCTCGCCCGACCAGGCCCCAGCTGCGGGCGGCGGCGGCGGCGGCCGCGCTGCCGGTGCCGCAGGCCTGGGTCTCCCCCACGCCCCGCTCCAACACCCGGAGCTCGAGGCGTCGGGCCCGGGCCGAGCGGCGATGAACTCGACGTTGATCCCGCCGGCGTAGACCGCCTGGAGGTGGGCCCGAGCTCGGCCACGTCCACGTCGGCCGGGTCGGGGCCGAACATCACCAGATGGGGATTGCCCATGTCGACCTGGCGGGCCTCGCGGTCGCCGAACTGCTGCGGCTGGTCCGCGCCGAGCACGGCCACGCCCATGTCCACCGAGGCCCCGGCCGTGCCGGGTCGCTCGCCGGGCCGGTAGGCGACCGTCCGCACGCCGGCGCCGGTGGCCACCGTGAAGGTCGGCGGCTGCCACCAGGCCGGCTCGCACGGCGGCCTGGGCCAGGCAGCGCATCCCGTTGCCGCTCATCTCGGCCTCGCTCGCCGTCGGCGTTGCGCAGCTCCATGGCCAGGTCGGCGCCGCCGCCGCCGGCCAGCACCCGGATCACCCCGTCGGCGCCGACCCCGAAGCGGCGGTCGCACAGGGCCCGGACCAGCGGCGGCGTCGAGCGGCGATCCCGTCCTCGGGTCGACGAGGACCAGGAAGTCGTTGCCGGCGCCGTGGTGCTTGGTGAGCCGGAGGACGGGCGGTCGGCGCATGGCGGGCTCATGGTGCTCGGTCCAGTCTCCCACCGGCGCCGGTGTCGGGGCGTGTCCCGCCCAGACGGGCCCGGAGCGCACCCACCGGGTCGTCGTCGGGGTCCATCCACACGATACGGGGGTCCCGCCGGAACCAGGCCAGCTGGCGCCGGGCGAAGGCCCGGGTCCGCCGGACGGCCTCGTCCACCGCCTCGTCCAGGGGCAGGCCCGCCCTCGAGGTGGGCCAGCAGCTCCCGGTAGCCGAGGGCCTGGCGGGCCGTCCGCGACAGCCCGCCCGGCCGGGCGGCCAGCGCCTGCGACCTCGTCGAGCAGCCCGCTGGTCCATCAGGCGGCGCGAACCGGTCGGCGATCCGCCGGTCGAGCGTGGCCGGGTCGGGACTGAGCCCGACCAGGGTCACCGGCGGTCGGCGGATAGCGCTCGAGCCCCGGGCCCGAACGACGAGAACGGGCGACCCGAGCCGAGCGTCACCTCGAGGGCCCGCACCAGGCGGCGTCGGTTGGACGGTTCGATCCGCGCCGGCGGCCACCGGGTCGAGACGGTCCAGGCGGTGGTGGAGGGCGGCACGAGGGCGGCGCGGCGCTCCGTCGCTCCCCTCAGGACCGGCGGTCGAGCTGGCCGCCAGCTCGGCCGCCACCGCCGGATAGCGACCCGGGAAGCTCAGATCGTCGACCACCGCCCGCAGGTAGAGCCCGGTCCCTCCCACCAGCAGGGCGGCGTGCCGCCGCGGCCGCGATGCCTTCGAGGGCCCGCGCGCGCCTCGGCCTGGAACTGCTGCACGGTGAACTCCTCGTCCGGATCGACCAGGTCGACCAGGTGTACGGCACCGTCGGCCCGGACCTCGGCCGGGTCGGTTTGGCCGTCCCGATGTCCATGCCCCGGTAGACGGCCATGGAGTCGACCGAGACCAGCTCGACGGGCCGCGGCCCGTCCGGTTACGGCCCGGGCCACCGCGATGGCGACCGTCGGACTTGCCCGAGGCCGTGGGGCCGACCAGCGCCGCCACCGGCGGTGCGGGCCGACCGGCCAAGGCGTCACGGGCGATGCGCCGGGCACGCTCCGAACGCTCAACCGGCGGTGACCGGGATCCGCACCCGATGCGACGGGCGGGGCCGTCACCCGCGACCAGCTCGCCGGTCAGGTGGTGGGGGGCGGCGGCGGTGACCCGAACGTCGGCGAAGGCGCCGGCCGGGCGAGCGACGGGCCCTCGGCCGGCCGGAAATGGACGAGCTTGTTCTGGCCGGTGCGCCCGGTGATCGACGGAAGGATCCCGCTTCGACGGCCCCTCGACCACCACCTCCTCGACCCGTCCCACCCGGGCCTGGTGCTGGGCCAGCGCCGAACGCTCGACCACGGCGCGCAGCCGCTCGAAGCGTTCGGCCACCACGTCGACCGGCACGGCCCGGTCGGCCATGGCCGCCGCCCGGGTCCCCGGCCGGGGCGAGAAGATGAAGGTGTAGGCGCTGTCGTAGTCGGCCTCCGCCACCACCTCCAGGGTGCGGTCGAAGTCCGTCCTCGGTCTCGCCCGGGAACCCCACGATGAGGTCGGTGGTGACGGCCAGGTCAGGGACGGCCCGCCGGGCCTCGGCCAGCCGAGCCAGGTACCGCTCGGCCGTGTAGCCGCGGCGCATGGCCGTCAGGATGGCGTTGCTCCCCGACTGGAGGGGGAGATGGAGGTGGTTGCAGACCGCCGGGGTCTCGGCCATGGCCTCGATCGTCTCGGGTCGGAGGTCCTTCGGATGCGGGCTGGTGAACCGCACCCGGCGGATCCCGTCGCACCGCCCCGACGGCCCGCAGCAGATCGGCGAAGAGCGGGCGGCGGCGGGTCAGGTCGCGACCGTAGGAGTTGACGTTCTGGCCCGAGCAGGGTGACCTCGGTGACCCCCCGCCCGGCCAGCACCTCGACTTCGGCGACCAGGTCCTCGAACCGGCGGGAGACCTCGGGTCCTCGCACGGCCGGCACGATGCAGAAGGCGCACGAGTTGTCGCAGCCGGTCTGGATGGTCACCCAGGCGGCAAAGGGCAGGTCGCGCACGGCGGCCAAGGCCGCGGCCTGCTGGCCCTCGTCCGCCCCGGACCCCGAAGAGGGCTCCTCGCCGAGGATCTCGATCACCGGACCGGTGGTCGCTGCCCTGCCGCAACAAGGCCGGGGCGCGGGTGAGGTTGTGCGTGCCGAAGACCACGTCCACGTGGGGGGCGCGTTGGCGAACCCGCTCCCCGTCCATCTGGGCCAGGCAGCCGCCTACCGCGATCTGCATACCCGGCCGGCGCTCGCGCAGCGCCTTGAGGTTGCCGAGGTGACCGTAGAACTTGTTGTCGGCGTTCTCCCGGATACAGCAGGTGTTGAACACCACCACGTCGGCTGACTCGAGGTCGGCGGTGGCGACCAGGCCGTCCGCCACCAGCGCCCC
This sequence comes from uncultured Acidimicrobiales bacterium, assembly GCA_963769825.1. GTDB lineage: Bacteria > Actinomycetota > Acidimicrobiia > Acidimicrobiales > RAAP-2 > Bog-756. Next base: position 405,428 of record CAVYNO010000004.1, on the reverse strand, counting down.
GGCCAGCCGCTCCGAGTCGTGCTCGTTCATCTGGCAGCCGAATGTGCGGATATGGAAGGTCCGCGGCGCCGCGGCGCCCTCATGGGGAACCGGCGGCTCGAGGGTGCTCATCAGCATCCAGGATACGGCCACCGGCTACCGACCACCCGCCGACACCCGGAGCCGACGCCGGCGCTCGACGGCAGCCGGTCAGCTCTCGTTGAAGTCGAAGATCTCCGGGCTATCGCCTCGGTCGACGATCAACCCGTGCATGTCCGGATGCAGGACGAGCACCTGGCCGGGCACGTCCGCCTCGCCCAAGGCCGTCGTCGCGGCCGCCTGCACCTTTTGCACGTCGGTGCCGCGTGAGATGCCGAGCAAGGAAGGGCCGGCGCCCGACCAGCACACCGCCAGCGCCCCTCCGGCCATCAGGGCGGCGAGCAGCTTCGGAGCCGGTGGGAAGAGCGGGCTCCGGTAGTCCTGGTGCAGTCGGTCCTCGGTGGCCTCGCTGATCAGCACGCGACTGTCGGCCAGGCCGGCGATGAGCAGCGCCAGCCGTGACAGGTTGAAGGCGGCGCTGTCACGGCTGACCTGGGCGGGCAGCACCTGGCGGGCCCTCGCGGTGGACAGGGAGACGTCGGGCACGATGACCACGAAGGCCAGCGACACGTCGAGCGGGAGGCGCACCGCCTGCACTCCGCCCTTGACCCGGGCCGCGGCTACCAGGCCACCGACGGTGGATGCGGCGGCGTTGTCGGGGTGACCGTCCATCTGAGCTGCCACCGCCAGTGGATCATGCGCCCCGGCCGCGGCAGCGGCCGCCACCGCCAGGGCGGCCGACGAGCCGAGCCCACGAGCGATCGGGATCCTCGAGCGGACGGTGATGGCCAGCCGGTCGGTGCCGGCCACGTCGATGGCCACCCGTGCCGCCAGGTGCGAAGGGTCGTCGGACATGCCTGCCCCTTCGCCCTCCGACCGCACCACCAGACGGGAGGCCTTCTCCACCTCCACCTCCACGTACCGATCGAGCGCAAGGGCCAAGGTGTCGAACCCGGGTCCCAGGTTGGCCGCCGACGCTGGAGCTCGCGCGCGCACACAGACAACGTACTCGTCATCGGCCGGATCGGACGGGATCAGTTGTGGACGAGCCGCCACCACCACGAGGGTTCGGGGACGGTGGACGCCAGTCGCAGCGGCACCGACACGATCTGGGCACCGAGCCGGTAGGTGGTGCTCCCCACCTCGCTGCCTCCCCGGCCGCCCGGAGCGACCGCCTCCACCCTCGTTGTCGCCGTGGCCCGCTGCCCGGGCCAACCGAGCAGCCAGGCCTGACCCGAGGCGACCACCGCCACCTGGTGCTGGCGCCCACCCCAGGTGGCTGTGACCGTCCCGACCGGCTGGCCGGAGCTGGCCAGCGGGAGCCGGACCACGCCGGCTTCAGCGGAGGACAGCAGACCCTCCACGGCCGGGCGGGTGTAGCGGAAGGGGTCGGGAACGGTCAGGTCGTTGCGGGGAATGGTGGTCGTGGGGGTGGTCGGCGGGGATGGCGGCGGCGTCGTCGGGGGGGCGGTGGATGGCGGCGCGGTGGGTGTCGGCGCGGTGGGCGCCGTGGTCGGGGCGGGCGCCGCTCCCGGAGCCGGCGGGACCGTGGTCGTTGTGGTCGTCGTGGTGGGCGGGGGCGGGGCGGGGGGCGCCGTCGTGGTGGTCGTGGGCGGAACGATCGGCGGCGGTACCGGCTGACCGAGGACGGCAGCCAGCACCACGACCTTGCGGCCGTCCACCACGCGGTCGGCAGCCAGCACCATGCAGCCGCCGGCGTAGGAGGTGTAGCCCGACTTGATCCCGACCACCCCGTTCGAGCCGACCTCCGTGACCAGGTTGTGGACCGTCCCCAACAGAGGGATGCTGACCGTGGTCATGCCAACCACCGCTGCGAAGGTGGGATCGGCCATGCCGGCTCCGGCGATCCGGAGGCAATCGGCCGCCGTCGAAACGGAGCGGGGGTCATAGCCGCTGGCGTCGACGAAGTGCGTGGAGTCTGCACCGAGCGACGCCGCCGTGAAGTTCATCTTGGCCACAAACGCCTGTTCCGTACCGGCATCCCAGACGGCCAATGCGTAGGCGATGTCGTTGGCCGACTGGGTGAGGAGCGCCTCGAGCATCTGGCGTTCGGTCAGTGTCTCCCCGAGCTGGATCGGCACGGTGGACTGGTCGTTGTGCAGTTCGGTGTCGTACTCGGCGACGTCACCCGGCGTGATGGTCACGGTGCCTCCGTCACTGCCCGCCGGCACCGGGTGGTCACGCAGCACGACCAGCGCGTTGGTCATCTTGGTCAGCGATGCGATCGGGACGGGCTGTTCCGGCCCAGACTGTGCGGCGTAGCCGAAGGCGGGAACCGAAATGGCCGCTTGCCCCCGGTTCGGCCACGAGAGCGGCGGTGGCGCTCCGGACACCAGGAGCGACAGGGGCAGACCGGCCTGCACCGCCGGGCGGGACAGCGGTGTGTTGATCCGCTGCGCCGCCGCCCAGCCGATGGCGGCGAGAAGTACCGCCACCGACACGGGCACGATCGACCACATCAGCCTCCGGCGGGTCCGGTGCCGTCGGTCCCGCCGCGACGTGCGCTGTCTCCCGTGGCCGCCCGGTTCGGCCGAAGGACCCTCGGGCACCGGCGCCGGGGCGGCCTCGACGGGGCGCGTCGCGGCTGGCGCCATGGCAGCGGCCCCGTTCGATGCCAGCGTGGCCGTGCCGCCAGCCGCATCGGACACTCCCTCGGCCCCTGCGCCATCTGTCGTTGACGACTCCCTGCCCGGTTCCTCTTCCATACCGTCGATCAGCGCGCGTCCAGCTCCTCGGGGGTCATGAGCACCGCACGCGCCTTGGAACCCTCCGACGGACCCACCACCCCGCGACGCTCCATGAGGTCCATCAGCCGGCCGGCCCGGGCGAAGCCGACCCGGAGCTTGCGCTGCAACATCGAAGTCGACCCGAGTTGTGAGCGGACGACCAGTTCCATGGCCTGCACCAGCAGGTCGTCGTCCCCGTCATCGTCGCCCGCACGCGGTCCGTCGGCGGCCACGACTTCCTCGATGCCTGCCACTGTCTCCATCGGCCGTTGCCGCTGCCAGTGGGCGACCACGGCCCGGACCTCCTCCTCGCTCACCCACGGGCCCTGCAACCGCTGGGGGTTCGACGACGAGGCCGAGAGCAGGAGGACATCGCCCTTTCCGATCAACCGCTCGGCACCGGGCTGGTCCAGGATGACCCGGCTGTCGGCCAGGGAGGAGACCGAGAAGGCCATCCGTGAGGGGATGTTGGCCTTGATAACACCGGTGATCACGTCCACCGACGGCCGCTGGGTGGCCAGCACCAGATGGATGCCGACCGCTCGCGCCATCTGGGCGATGCGGCAGACGGAGTCCTCGACGTCCCTGGCCGCCACCATCATGAGATCGTTCAGCTCGTCCACCACCACCAGGATGTAGGGCAGGTGGTGGTAGCGGGGCTCGGGCGGCTCGTCCGCGGACCGGTCATCGTCCTCGGCTCCCCGCATCCGGAGCTGGTAGTCCTCCTCCAGCTCGGCCAGCTCCCCCTGGTCGACGGCGAAGTTGTAGCCGGTGATGTCCCGCATCCCGACCTCGGCGAGCAGGTCGTACCGGCGCTCCATCTCCGTCACCGCCCAGCTGAGGGCATTGGCGGCCTTCTTCGGGTCGACCACCACCTGGGTCAGCAGGTGGGGCAGACCGTTGTACTGCCCGAGCTCCACCCGCTTCGGGTCGACCAGGATCAGGCGGACCTGGTCAGGGGTGGCCCGGGTCAGGATCGACGTCAGCACGGAGTTGATGCACGAGGACTTCCCCGATCCGGTCGCCCCCGACACGAGAACGTGGGGCATCTCGGCCAGGTTGACCATGACCGCCCGGCCGGCGATGTCCCGTCCCAGGGCGACCTCGAGCGGGTGCTGGGCCTTGCCCGCCTCGGGCGAGGCGAGGACGTCACCGAGGGCCACCAATTGACGGTGGCGGTTCGGGACCTCCACTCCGATAGCCGACTTGCCCGGGATCGGCGCCAGGATCCGGACGTCCGGGGAAGCCATGGCGTAGGCGATGTCCTTGGAGAGCGAGGTCACTCGGGCCACCTTGACCCCGGCTCCCAGCTCGAGCTCGTATCGGGTGACCGACGGCCCGACCGTCCTCCCCACCAGGTGGGTCACCACACCGTGGGCGGCCAGGGCGTCCACCAGCGCCGCTCCCCCGGCATCCACCTCGCGCTCGTCGACGGCCTGGGGCTTGGCCCGCTTCAACAAGTTGGCCGGCGGGAGCCGCCATTCGCCCACCGAGGACCCGAGCCGCATCTCGAGCGGCGCTCCCGAGCCGCCGCTGGGGGCGGTGGCTACGCTCACCGCCTGGCGAGGCGGTTCCACCTCGGCGTCGAGCCCGGCCCCGTCGTCCAGGTTGTCCGCCTCCACCAGTAGATCTTCCTCCGGTCCACCGTCCGCCTCGAGCACCAGCGGACCAGGCTCGGTCATGGCGCGGCCAAAGGGGTCCGTCGGATCCTCCTCGTCGTCGTTCTCGACCGGTGCCGTCTCGTCCTCTGTCGTCGAGTCCCCCACGGCGGCCGCGGCGCACCACCGGACGGCTCGCACCACCGCCCCGGCAGCCGCGCTCACCGAGATCCCGGTCAACACGACCATGGCCACCACCAGGAGCGCCATCAACACCACGGCCGAACCGAAGCCCCCGAGCGTGGAGCCCAGGGGGTCCGCCACGACGGCGCCCACCCAACCGCCGGCCGCGGAGAGCGCTGACGGCGACGCCGCCAGGCGAGGTGAGCCGCCGGCCAACGCGGCCAGGCCGGCCACGGCCAACAGCGTGAGCGACGCCCCGATGACGGCCCGCGCCGGTTCGGCGCCCATATGAGGCTCGACCTCCGAGCTGCGGCGTCCCGCCACCAGGAGGACACCGACACCGACGGCGACGGGCGGGACGAGGAACCGGCCCCATCCCAGCAGGTCGCCGACACCGACACGGGCGCCGTGGCCGGCCGGTCCCAGCGAACCGCCATAGAAGGCCACCGCGGCCAGCAGGCCCGCCGTGACCAGAACCACGCCCCACAGGTCGGTGGCGTGACCGGCCAGTACCCCCCACATGGCAGCCACGAGACCGGTGCCGTCTCGGCGGGAACGGGCTGCGGCGGCCGGACGGTACGCCCGCCATCGCCGGACGGAAGTCGATCTGCGGGAGCGAGAGCGAGACGTGCGCGTCGACCTTCTCTTCGACCGCGAAGCTCCGGATCGCCCCGCCGGACGCTTGGTGGCGGTCGTCACAGTGCCGTCCAGGCTACCCCCGCCCTGTTGCCTTCTCGGGGACACCAGGGGTGGTCGGGCCGCTGACCAGGCATCGCCGAGGGGTCGCTCACACCGTGACGATCACCGGGACGATCATGGGCCGCTGGCGGGTGCGGTCGCCGACCAGCCGGCCGAGCGCCCTGCGGGCCACTCGGTTGAGGGTCTCGTGGTCGTTGGTGCCCGTCGCCAGCGCCTCCTCGAGCGCCTTGGTGACGTGGATCCGGGCCTCGTCCAGCAGGGCCTCGGTATCGGTGTCGTAGGCCCACCCCCGCGTCACGATCTGAGGGCTCCCGACCACCTCCCCACGCTTCAGGTCCACCGTGGCCACAGCCATGACCACACCTTCCTCGGCCAGGACCATCCTGTCCCGGAGCACGCCGTGCCCGATGTCCCCCACCGAGCTGCCGTCGACGAAGAGGTACCCACCCGGCACGGTTCCGTCGCGGTGGAGCCCGGATCCGTCGAGGCGCACTGCGTCCCCGTCCTCGCACAGGAGCACGTGGTCCTCGGGAATGCCCATGGACGTGGCCAGGCCGACATGGTTGGCCATGTGCCGGTACTCCCCGTGCACCGGGATGAAGAACTCGGGCCGGGTCACCGAGAGGAGCATGCCCAGTTCGCCGCGGCGGGCGTGGCCGCTCACGTGCACCGTGTCCACACCCGAGTGGATCACCTCGACGCCCTGCTTGTGCAGGGTGTCGATCACCCGCCCTACCGACCACTCGTTGCCCGGGATGGGATGGGCACTGATCACCACGACATCGTTCGCTTGCAGCCGGAAGAAGCGGTTCTCGCCGGTGGACAGGCGCGACAACGCCGACATGGGCTCGCCCTGGGAGCCGGTTGAGATCACGCACACCTGACCCGGCTCGAGCCCGTCGATCTCCTCGATCTCGACCAGGGTTCGGTCGGGAATGTGGAGCAGGCCGAGCCGGCGGGCCAGGGTCACGTTCTTCTGCATGGAGCGCCCCAGGGTGGCCACCGAGCGGCCGGTGGCCACGGCCGCGTCGGCCACTTGCTGGACTCGGTGGATGTGGCTGGCGAAGCAGGTGACGATGAACCGCCGGTCGGGCCGGGCCAGGAAGACCTTGCGCAATGTCTCCCCCACCGTCGACTCCGAGGCGGTGAACCCGGGCTCTTCGGCGTTGGTGGAGTCCGACATGAGCAGACGGATTCCCTCCTCCGCGGCCAGGGCGCCCATCCGGGCCAGGTCGGTACGGCGGCCGTCCACCGGGTGGAGGTCGAGCTTGAAGTCGCCCGAATGGAGGATCACGCCCTGGGGGGTGTGGAAGGCGGTGGCGAAGGCGTGTGGCACCGAGTGGGTGACCGGGATGAACTCGACGTCGCAGGGGCCGATCCGCCGACGGGCCCCATCCGGGACGCTGATGAACTGGGCCCGGTCGGCGGTTCCCGCCTCGTCCACCCGGTTGCGGGCCAGGGCCAGGGTGAGCTCGGATCCGTAGACGGGCACCGGGAAGTCGCGGAGGAGGAAGGCCAGCCCACCGGTGTGGTCCTCGTGGCCATGGGTGAGGATGACCCCGTCGACACGCTCAGCGTTCTCGCGGAGGTAGGTGAAGTCGGGAAGGACCAGGTCGACTCCGGGCATGTCGGGGTCGGGGAACATGATCCCCACGTCGAGGACGAGGATGCGGCCATCGACTTCGATGCAGGCGCAGTTGCGACCGATCTCGCCCAGCCCGCCGAGGAAGACGATCCGGACCGGCGCCGGGCGACGGGCCCTCGTGCCACGACCCCGTGCCTCGTCGTCGGGCGTGGCCCTTCCGCTGGTCGACGTGGCCCTTCCGCTGGTCGACGTGGCCGTTCCCCCGGTCGACTTGGCTCTTCCCCTGGCCGACGTGGACTTTGTCCTGGTCGACTTGGCCTTCCTTTCGGAGGGCGTGGTCCTCCTCCCGGACGTGGCGTTCGCTGCCGACGAACGCCGCCTCGGACGTTCGGTGCGCCCCGAGTCAGGCAACCGACTGCGGCGTCGGGTACATCACGCCGGCCCGGGAAATGACCGCCTTGGCCAGCTCGTCGAGCGACGCGGGTGCGGGCGGGTTGGGAAGGCGGCACTGCCCCACGGCGATGCCCAGGGCGCGGCAGGCGGCCTTCGCCGGGAGCGGATTGGGGAACTCGTCCGTGGACTCGAATCGGTAGGACTCGGCGAGCTGCTGGTTGATGAGCGTGGCCCGATCGACCGACCCGGCGCGGTGGGCGCCGATCATCTCGGCCAACAGCGTGCCTGCCCAGTGCGCAGCCACGCTGACGATCCCGGCACCACCGACCGCCACGAACGGCAGGGTGAGGGCATCGTCGCCGCAGTAGACCTCGAACCCGTCCGGGCTCTCGGCCACCACGACTGCGGCGGTGGCCACGTCGCCGGCCGAGTCTTTGACCGCCAGGATGTTGGGGACCTCGCGGGCCAGCTCGAGGGTGAGCGCCGCACCGATGCGCCTTCCCGAACGGACCGGGATGTCGTAGAGGACGACCGGCAGGTCGGTGGCGGCCGCCACTGCCCGGAAGTGGGCCGACAGACCCGCAGCCGAGGGCCGGTTGTAGTAGGGCGTGACCACCAGGACGCCTGCCGCCCCGGCGGAAGCCGCCTGTCTGGTTAGTGCGATCGAGTGGGCCGTGTCGTTGGTGCCGGTGGCGGCGATGACGGGCACGTCGACCGCGCCAGCCACGGCCCGCACCAGCTCCATGCGTTCGACATCGGACAGGACCGGGCCCTCCCCGGTCGTCCCGGCCACGACCAGCCCTTCCGTCCCCGTAGCCACCAGGTGGCGGGCCAGGCTTCCGGCAGTGTCGAGATCAATCGCGCCGTCGGCGTCGAAGGGCGTCACCATGGCGGTCACGAGCGACCCGAACCGCGGCACCCGGATCAACCCCTCGTCGGACGGGTGTTCGGGGGGTGGTCCACGACGACGCAGGTTACCAGCCGTCGCGGCCGGCCCCGGACGCACGCGGCGCCGCCGGGCCCCCTGGGGAACGATCAGGACGCCAACCGCTCCTTCGGCGATGTCGAGGCCATGGCGTCGACCTCCTCGGCGGTGTCCACCCATGACTCGAACTGGATGACGCCGAGCTCGGTGAACTTGGTCCGCAGCCAGCCGTCGGCTGCGTCCAGCAGTCCGAGCTTCTTGCAGTTGGGGACGATCTTGGAGAACAGCAGAGCCTGGAACTCACCGCGGTCCGGGGCCTGCAGCACCACGGGCACGATGGCCTTCGAGTCGACGCCCATCCGGTCCCAGACCTCCTGCTGGAGGAAGCGGTCGCGGATGCGCACGGCCGCCTCGAAGGCGAACTCCTGGCGCTCACGCAGCTCGGCCGCGGTCAACTGCTGGTAGTACTCCTGGAGGCTGATCACGCCGAAGGCCACATGTCGCGCCTCGTCGGCCATCACGTACCGCAGCAGTTGCTTGAGCAGCGGGTCGGCGGTCATCTGGTGCATGAAGCCGAAGGCGGCCAGAGCCAGACCCTCGACCATGATCTGCATCCCGAGATAGGTCAGGTCCCAGCGCGAGTCGGCGATGATGTCGTCCAGCAGCATCCTGAGATGGGCGTTGACCGGGTAGTGGCCCGAGAGCTTCTCGTCGAGGTACTTGGCGAACACCTCGACATGGCGGGCTTCGTCCATGACCTGGGTCGAGGCGTAGTACTTGGCGTCGATCCACGGGACGGACTCGACGATCTTGGCCGTGCAGATGAGGGCTCCCTGCTCGCCGTGGAGGAATTGCGAGAGGGTCCAGTTCTGGCTCTCGACGCCGAAGGAGATCCACTCCTTGTCGGTCCAGTGCTCGACCGGGGTGCCGGCGAGGTCGAAGCCGACGGCGAATCCCCCGTCGGCCTCGGCCTGCTCGCGCACCAGTTTCTCCTGGTCCACATCGATCTCCCAGGGGAGGTCCGTCTCACCGTTCCACTGGGCGCCCTTGGCCTTCTCGTAGAGCTTGTTGAGCTTGGGGCGGGCGCCCTTCTCGTAGTCCCAGGTGAAGATGGAGTCGTACTCCGAGTGCACGACGTGGCGGCCGTCGGCCTCCTCGGTACCGACCACGGACAGGATGGCCTCGAAGTCATCGATCTCCGCTCGGCCGATGATGTCCTCGGTACTGCTCATCTCGGTGGTCATCGTGTTCCTTCCTTTGCACGATCGGTTGGGTTTGTCCTGTCGATGGGTGGAATGGGCGGGCCGAGCGGGCCGGACGTCGACCGGGTCGGATTCGAACGGAGTGATGTCGATGGTCGGCACCGCGTCGGCGGCGTGCAGGGCCCGGATGCCGGGCGCCACGAACTGCTGGACCAGGCGTTGGGCCATCGCCGGCCGGGTGAGATCCATGTGCGGGGCGGGCGCGATGGCATAGGAGAGCACGATGCGGGTAGCCCATTCGGCCACCCGAGCCGCCTCGGCCGGGCTCATCCAGCGCGCCAGGAAAGGGGCCGCGAACCGGGAGGCCGTGGCCAGCAGCCGGTCGGACTCGTCGAAGGCCAGGTGGCCGAGGACCATTTCGGGCTCGTGCTCCACCAGGTAGGCCAGCGCCCGGTGGCCGCGGATCCGGGCCGACGCCTCGACGATCCCGCCGATCAGCGCCTCGGGAAGATCCCGGGCCTCGCCGAGCCGGACCCCGAGCGCGGAGAACAGGCGGGCCATCTCGGTATCCACGACAGCGGAGAGCAGCTCTTCCCGCCCGCCGGGGAAGACCCGGTAGACGGTGGCCCGGGACACCCCGGCCTCCCGGGCGATGTCGTCCACCGTGGTCTTGGCCGTGCCGTGCCGAGCCAGGCAGTCGAGCGTGGCGTCGATGATCCGCACGCGCTGCGGCGAGCTCCGGTTGCCAGCTGGGAGAGCCGGGGTGGCGGGTTCGACGGGGTCGACAGCGCCCTCGTCGTCCACTACGTGAAGGGCGACAGACCGCGCAACCATCAGTGAAACGTTAGATCGGAATTTGTCTCATTGTCAACGCGCTCCGGGCGGGGCTGGCGACCACGCCGGCCAGGAGCTCAGCCCGCACCAGCTGGGCCACCTGGTCGGGGTCGTCGAGGTCCCAGCGGCCCGGCGCCGACATGTAGGAGAGCACCATTCGGGCCAGGAAGTCGGCCGCCTCTTGGAGGTCGACCTCGGGCGCTACCCCACGCGCTTTGAGGAACGGGACGAGGAACTCGGCGATGCCGTCCCGGATACGGATGCTCTCGAAGGTCAGCGCGGGTAGCAGCTTCTCCGGCTCTGTCTGCATGACCCGCTGGAGCACCTCGTGCTCGACGATGGAGCGGTGGGCGAACATGATCCCGCGCTCCATCACCTCTTCCAGGCTTGCGGCGTCGTGCACCTGTTCGTAGAGGCGGCCGAAGAATTCGAGGGTGGCCCAAGCCACCACCGCGTTGATGAGCTCCTGGCGCCCACCCGGGAAGGCCCGGTACACGGTGGCACGGGATACCTCGGCCTGGCGGGCGGCGTCCTCGACGGTGGTCTTGGCGATGCCCTTGCGCGCCACACAGGCATAGGCGCCCTCGATGATCCGCTGTCGGGGATCGACGCCCGGCACCCGGCCCCCTACAGGCCCAACAGGGGCTCGATCCCGAGGGTCAGCCCGGGGTGCGTAGGGACCTCCCGGACGGCCAGGATCACCCCGTCCATGAAGGACGAGCGGTCATACGAGTCGTGGCGGATGGTCAGGCTCTGCCCCACCGCCCCGAACACGACCTCCTGGTGAGCGACGAGTCCGGGGAGCCGCACCGAGTGGACGCGCACCCCGGTGGGCCCGGCCCCGCCACGGGTACCCGCCAGCGGGGTCGTCGTCGTGCGGTCGGGCGGGAAGGACCCCACCGAGGCGCGGGCCGCGGCCATCCGCTCGGCCGTCAGCATCGATGTGCCCGAGGGCGCGTCCAGCTTGCCGTCATGGTGGAGCTCGATGATCTCGGCGCCGTCGAACCACGGCGCGGCCAGCTCGGCGAAGCGCATCATGAGCACGGCGCCGATGGCGAAGTTCGGCGCCACGACGCAGTTGGGGGCGCCGGCGTCGGGGCCCGCAAACCGAGACGCCAGGTGGTCGAGATCCTCCGCGTCGAAGCCGGTGGTCCCGACCACCGCGTGGATCCCGTGATCGGCACAGAAGTCGAGCGTGGTACGCGCGGCGTCGACGCGGGTGAAGTCCACCACCACGTCGGTCGCCGCCGACGTCAGCACGTCGAGCCTGCCGCTCACCAAGAGAGTGCCCGGCGGTGTGTCGACCAGATCGGCAAGGTCGCAGCCCTCGAAACCGACGTCGACGGCGGCAACCAGGTCGAAGCCGGCCTCGGCGAGCACGGCTCGACAGACTTCACGACCCATCTTGCCGCCGGCCCCGACCACTGCCACGCGCATGCCGGCCACCCTATCGTCGGCCGCAGACTGCGCTCGCCATGCCGTCCGGGCGAGACTGCCTATCCGAGGTGGAGCGATCGCGCGTCGAAGTCGGTCTCGTCGAACGGCCCGACCACCGAGAGAGCCCGCGGCGCCGCCACCAGTTCGGCGGCGACCCTCCCGACGTCCTCGATGGTCACGGCCTCCACCCGCGCCAGCACCTCGTCGACCGAGAGGACCTCGCCGTGGAGCAGCAGTCCTGCGCCGATCCGGCTCATCCGCGCACCCGGAGTCCTCGCAGGCCAACAGGGACTCCGCCCGCAGGTTGCCCTTGGCGATGGTCAGCTCCCGCTCGGTGATGCCCTCCTCCCCGAGACTGGCCAACTCGGTCGTCACGATGTCGAGCACCTCACCCACGTGCTCCGGGGCTGTCCCGATGCCGACGCTCACCGAGCCGGCGTCGTGGAAGGCCGCCCGTTCCGACCACACCGAGTAGGCGAGGCCCTGGCGCTCGCGGATTTCCTGGAAGAGACGGCTGGACAACCCCCCACCGAGGACGTGGTTGAGCACCGCCAGGGCGTAGCGGCGGCGGTCGAATCGATCCACAGAGCGCAGGCCCAGGACCAGGTGGGCCTGCTCGGTGGGACGGCGGGTCACGCCGAGGGCCTCGACCTTGTCGTCCGGAGCCTGGCGTTCGGGGCTCGAGCCACCCGATGGTCCGGCAAGGCGCGACTCCAGCCCGTCCACGACGGCCCGATGCTCCACGTCGCCGGCCACCGCCACCACCATGTTGCCGGGGCGGTAGTGGGCATCGAAGAACTCGCGGATTCGCCGGGCGCTCATCTGGCCGACCGATTCCTCGGTGCCCAACACCTCCCGGCCGAGGGGGTGACGCGGGAACAAGAGTGCGGCGCTCTGCTCGGACGCCTGATCGGCGGGCTCGTCCGCGTGCATGAGGATCTCGTCCAAGATGACCTGGCGCTCGGCGTCGAGATCCCGCGACCGGAGGGCCGGCTGCCACATGATGTCGCAGAGGATGTCCAGTCCCAGCGCGAGGTGCTCGGCCAGGAGCCGGATGTAGAAGGACGTGTACTCCTTGGTGGTGAAGGCGTTGAAGTCGCCGCCCACCTCGTCCACCGCTTCGGCGATGGCCGACGCAGAACGAGCGGCCGTGCCCTTGAACAGCAGATGCTCGAGAAAGTGAGAGGCGCCGACCTCGCTGGCCTCTTCGTCCCGGGCCCCGGTCCCAACCCAGAACCCGATGCACACCGAGCGGGCGTCACCCATCTCCTCGGTCACGAGGGAGAGGCCGGATGAAAGCTCCTCGGTCCGGATCACCGGACCGCGATCCGCCCGGCCCCGGGACGGCCGGGCGCGCTCAACGGCGTCGGCGACCGCTCCGGCCGCCTCCGCCACTCCCACTCCCACTCCCACTCCCACGACCACCCGACGAGGTCTCGACCACGGTCGGTCCGAGGTCGCCGAACTCCTCCGCCAGTTCCTGGGCGAACACGTCTTCGAACGAGGCTGCACCGGCCGGTGCCGCCGGAGCACTCCGATCCTCGGTGTCGGCGTCGCCACGACCGCGACCACGACCACCGCCCCGGGCGTCGTCGGTGGACGCATCGGCCGGCTGCCCCTGAGCCGTCGGGTCGCCGGCCAACGACAGGGAGACCTTCCCCTGCGGATCGATGTCGTCCACCCGGACCTGGACCGGCTGTCCGAGCTCGAGCACGTCCTCCACCCGGTCGACGCGCTTGCCCTGTCCGATCTTGGAGATGTGCAGTAGCCCGTCCCGGCCGGGGAGGATGTTCACGAATGCGCCGAACTTGGTGATGTTGACCACCTTGCCCTCATAGATCCCTCCGACCTCGGCCAGCGGCGGGTCGAGGATGGTCGCGATCCGCCGTCGGGCCTCCTCGACCGCGGTGCCGTCCTTGGCCCCGATCGTCACTGTGCCGACCATCCCGTCGTCGTCGACGGCGATGTCCGCGCCAGTCTCCTGCTGGAGGGCGTTGATCACCTTGCCCTTCGGGCCGATGACCTCCCCGATCTTGTCCATTGGGATCTCGAAGGAGATAATCTTCGGCGCCGAGTCGGCCACCTCGCCGCGGGGCTCGGAAATGGCCCGGGCCATGACGTCGAGGATGGTGAGGCGTGCCTCCTTGGCCTGGAGCAGGGCCTTGGTCAGGACGTCGAGGGGCAGGCCGTCGATCTTCGTGTCCAACTGCAGGGCGGTGACCACGTCCCTGGTACCCGCCACCTTGAAGTCCATGTCGCCGAAGGCGTCCTCCGCCCCGAGGATGTCGGTGAGGGTCACATATGCCCCGTCGTCGGAGACGAGGCCCATGGCGATCCCCGCCACCGGCGCCTTGAGGGGAACACCGGCGGCCATCATCGAGAGGGTGGAACCGCACACCGACGCCATCGACGTCGAACCGTTGGAGGCGAGCACGTCCGACACCAGGCGAAGGGTGTAGGGAAAGTCCTCCTCATAGGGGACCACCGGCAACAGCGCCCGCTCGGCCAGCAGGCCGTGCCCGATCTCGCGACGCTTCGGGCCCCGCATGAAGCCCGTCTCGCCGGTCGAATAGGGGGGGAAGTTGTAGTGGTGCATGTAGCGCTTGTGCTCGTCGGGAGTGATCGTGTCGAGCAGCTGGTTCATCCGCGGCATGCCGAGCGTCGTGACGTTCAGCACCTGGGTCTCGCCCCGCTGGAAGAGGGCTGAGCCATGGGCCGTCGGGAACAGGTCGACCTCGGCCGACAGCGGCCGGATCTCCGTCGTGGTCCGCCCGTCGATGCGGACGCCCTCATCGACGATCCGCTTTCGGACCAGCTTCTTCGTGAGGCCGCGGACAGCCGCCTTGATCTCACCTTCGCGGTCGGGGAACGTCCCGGCCAGGGCCGACACGATGGAGGCGGTTGCCTCGGCCAGGGCGGAATTGCGCTCGGCCTTGGCCACGATGAGATTGGCAGCGGCTACCGCGTCGGTTCCCTCGGCCACGACCCGCTCCCACACGTCGTCGCCGTAGTCGGAGAGCGTCGAGTACTCGATGGGCTCGATGGGTCCCCGGGCGGCTACGTAGGCCTCGACCAGCCGACGCTGGAGCAGGATCGACTCGCGGATCCAGGTCTTGGCCGCCTCCAGTCCGTCGGCGAGGACCTCTTCGGTGACCTGGGGTGCGCCCTCCTCGTAATACTGGAACGACCGCTCCGAGCCCCCGGCTTCGACCATCATGATGGCGATCTCCGCGTCGTCCGCTTCGCTCAGGGCCCGGCCTGCCACCACCAATTCGAAGGTCGACTCGTCGCCCTCCTCGAAGGTGGGGTGCGGGATCCAGCGCCCGTCGGTGTCATAGGCCACGCGCACTGCGCCGATCGGTCCCTCGAAGGGAATCCCCGAGAGCATCAGGGCCGCTGAGGCGGCGTTGATGGCCAGGACGTCGTGGGGATTCACCTGATCGGCTCCGAAAATGGTGCCCACGACGTGGACCTCGTTGCGGAAGCCCTTGGGGAACGAGGGTCGCAGAGGGCGATCGATGAGCCGACAGGTCAGGATGGCCTGATCCGACGACTTCCCCTCCCGGCGGAAGAACGAACCGGGGACCTTCCCGGCGGCGTAGGCCCGCTCCTCGATGTCGACGGTCAGCGGGAAGAAGTCGGCCCCCTCCCGGACCGAGCGGGCGGCGGTGGCCGTGGCCAGCAGTACTGTGTCGCCGATCCGGGCCAGGACTGCCCCGTCGGCCAGTTGGGCCAGTTTCCCGGCCTCGAATGTCATTGTGCGCTCGGTCCCACTGATCGGGGCCGAAGCGGAAATGGCGTCGGACATGACGCTCCTTGGTTGCTCGGGGACTCCCCAAGCCAGTTCCCAGTTGTCGACCACCCACCCGCCTGGTGGCCGGGTGATCGGCAACTGGTGACTGACCTCGTGGTGAGCCCTGTCTTGTTTCTGTTGTTCGCACGGTCCACCGCGCCGGGTGGGCCGCATCTGCGGGCCGGCACCGTGCCGGCTCGTTCCCACACCGGTGGGACCGGTGCAGAGATAGCCACCGCCCGGCCGAAGCCGGGCGGAGTGACTGGTGTCCGCCTAGCGGCGGAGGCCGAGGCGACCGATGATCTCCCGGTAGCGCTCGACGTCGTTGTCGTGGACGTAGTCGAGAAGGCGTCGACGGCGTCCGATGAGCTTCAGCAGACCCCGTCGGGTGTGGTGATCGCCCTTGTGGAGCTTGAGGTGCTCGGTCAGGTGGGTGATGCGCTCGCTCAGAATGGCGATCTGCACCTCAGGCGAACCGGTGTCCGTCTCGTGGAGCCGGTGCTCGGCGATGGTGGCCTGCTTGTCTGGCATGGAAATGGATGAACCTTGCGATCTGCAGTTGATCTGCCCGAGCGGGTGATGATCTGCCCGAACGGCCGGGGAGAGGGGCGCACCGGCGCGGCCATGCTAGCAGGACCCGCCGGCTCGGCGGGTCCTGCCTCCGTCCGGAGTCCGATGACGGCAGCCGGGGCGGCTGCGATCGCGAGCCGCAGGGAGTACCGGGAGGCGCACTGCGGCTCCCGTCCCGCCCCGCCCTGGCGGGAGCCGCCCTGGCGGCCTCCCCTACCGGTTGGGCTGGGGCGTGACCCGGAGGTACGGCTTGACGCTGTTGAAGCCCTTGGGGAAGCGCTCCTTGGCCTCCTCGTCGGAGACGGCCGGGACGATGATCACGTCGTCGCCGTCCTTCCAGTTCACCGGAGTCGCCACCTTGTAGTCGTTGGTGAGTTGCAGCGAGTCGAGGACCCGCAGGATCTCGCTCACGTTGCGCCCGGTCGAGGCTGGATAGGTCAAGGTGAGCTTGATCTTCTTGTCAGGCCCGATGATGAACACCGACCGTACGGTGGTGGTGTCGCTGGCGTTGGGGTGGATCATGTCGTAAAGGTCGGCGACCTTTCGGTCCTCGTCGCCGATGAGCGGGAAGTTGAGGGCCTGGCCCTGGGTCTCCTCGATGTCGCCGGCCCACTTGCCGTGCGAGGTCACATCGTCGACCGAGAGCCCGATCAGCTTGGTGTCCCGCTTGTCGAACTCGGCCTTGGCCTTCGAAAAGGCCCCGAGCTCGGTGGTGCACACCGGGGTGAAGTCCTTGGGGTGGGAGAACAGCACGCCCCAGCTATCCCCCAGATACTCGTGGAAGTTGATGGTTCCCTCGGTTGTCTCCGCAGTGAAGTCGGGGGCCGTGTCGCCCAGTCGGATTGCCATGTGTTGCTCCTTCGATCTGTGTGTGAGCAGGTTCTCGGGCGGAGCCGACGCACGTCGTGATCAGCCGCTCCGACAGGATAGACGAAACCGGACCAATTGTCGACCGAGTTGGTCGAGATTTGTCCCCACGCCATGGCCGGCGCGTCGGCGGCAGTGGCGGGGCCCGACCGCGTCCACCATGCTGGAGCCATGGCCACGGTGCGAGTGTCCGCCGACGGGCCGGTGACCGTGGTCGCCATCGACCGGCCCGAACGGCGGAACGCGGTCGACCCGCCCACCGCCGACGCCCTCTTGGACGCCTTCACCGCGTTCGACCAGGACCCCGCGGCCTCGGTGGCCGTGTTCACCGGCACGGGTGGCACGTTCTGCGCCGGGGCCGACCTCCGGGCCGCGGCGGAGGGTCGCCTCCTCCGGGTGGCCGACGGTGGGCCCGGGCCTATGGGGCCGACCCGTCTGGAGCTGTCCAAGCCGGTCATCGCCGCCGTCGAGGGTTTCGCCGTGGCCGGCGGCCTGGAGTTGGCCATCTGGTGCGACCTGCGGGTGGCCGGGGCCGGAGCCGTCTTCGGCGTCTTCTGCCGACGGTTCGGAGTCCCCCTGGTCGACGGTGGGACGGTGCGGCTGCCGCGGCTCATCGGGCAGGGTCGGGCGCTCGAGCTGATCCTCACCGGCCGCGAGGTGGAGGCCGACGAGGCGCTGGCCATGGGTCTCGTGAACCGGGTGGTGCCGGCCGGCGAGGCGCTCGATCGGGCCCTTGAGTGGGGGCACGAACTGTCCGCCCTGCCCCAGGCCTGCATGCGCAACGACCGTCTGTCGGCGTTGGCCCAATGGGGGCTGCCGCTCGCCCGAGCGATGGGTACCGAGCTCCGCTTCGGCCTTACCAGCCTGGCTTCACCCGACGCCGCGGCCGGCGCCCGAGGGTTCGCCTCGGGGATGGGTCGTCACGGGGTGGTCGTCGACACCGACGGCGCATGACCGGACCTCCCTGACGGTGGACGTCGCCGCCTTCGACTTCGACGGGACCTTGACCAACGGTGGGAGCGTCTTCGGCTTCCTCTCGGAGTTGGCCGGCCGTCCGGCGGTGGTGGCCGCCTTGCTGGCGCTGGCCCCCAAGCTGGCCGCCGCCGCGCTGGCCGGTGGTCACCGGGCGGACCGAACCAAGGAGGAGCTCTTCCAGCGGGTCCTGGCCGGCAGCCCGGCAGAGCGGGTGGAGGATGTCGCCGCCGCCTACGGGCGAGATCATCTGGACCGGCACGTGCGAAACGACGTCCGGGACCGGCTCGACTGGCATCGCCGGCGTGGCGACCAGGTGGTCATCGTCTCGGCTTCACCCGACCTCTACGTCCGACCGGCCGGCGATCACCTCGGTGCCGACGGGGTGGTCGCCACCCGACTCGAGGTCTCCGACGGCGTCCTCACCGGGCGGTACGAGGGCGCCAACTGCCGGGGTGAGGAGAAGGTCCGCCGGCTGCGCCTGTGGATCGGGAACTTGGGATCCGGGCCCGACCGGGTCTGGTCCTATGGCAACAGCCGCGGCGACCTCGACATGCTCCGGACCGCCGACATCGGCGTCAACGTCGGACGGCTGGGACGGATCGGCGCACTGCGCGCCTATCCGGGACTGCAGCGGATCGGGCCTGACGCCCTGCCCGCGTGACCGTCGGGCAGGACCGGCTCAGAGATACTCCTTCCGGCGCATCCACACCATGACGAACCAGCCCCAGATGGGTGGCAGGTAGGCGGTGAACAGGCGCTGCACGAACACCGCCGCCACCGCCACCGACTCGTCGATCCCCGCGGCGGTCAATCCGATGATCATCCCGGCCTCGACCACACCCATCCCGCCCGGCACGGGCGAGACTCCACCGAGCATCGAGCCGAGTGTCAGCACCACGATCAGGGTGGCCAGGCTCAACCGAGCTCCGAACGCGTGGAGCGACGCGCCCAGCGCCATGGCCACGAAGAGCTGAGCGGCCACGCTGCCCCCGAAGATCTCCACCAGGTTCCGTGGATGCCCGGACAGCAACTTGAGGTGGTCCCAGACCTCGGACGCCTTGGGTCGGATCTTCTGGGCGGCCATCCGGCGCAAGCGCGGCACGGCCAACATCAGCCCGAGGGCCACCCCCACCGCGATCACGACCAGCAGGATGAGCCAGACGAGGTGCGAATTGCCGCTCGACTCGCCCTCCGGCTGACCGAAGTCGAGGTTTCCGATGGCCAGGGGAAGGGCGATCAGGAACAGGGCACCCTTGACGATCCAACTGGCCGTGCTGGCGAGGACGCCGGAGCTGACGGCCACCGTCGGGGTGTACCCCTCCTGCTGGAAGAAGCGGATCCTGGTGGCCAGCACGGCCATCGATCCCCCTGCCAGGGCCACGAAGGTGTCGGCCACCTCGAGGGCGACGGTGCGCCCATAGGGCAAGGGGTCGGTGACCGACCCGACGGTGGTGATGGCCACCGCCGGGTATGCCGCTTGGGCCAGGACGAATACCAGCGCCACCCAGGCCCAATCGGCTCCCGTGATCGTGCTCCAGGACTTGGTCACGTTGATCAGGACAGCGATCAGCGCCCACCCGCCGATCAGGGTACCGACCGCCATGGCCAGGGTGACCCAGCTCACCCTCCGCGGTTCGATGAGCTTGGGCACCTCGACCCCGGCGGCGGCCGCCCCCTGTTCGCGCACGGCGGTGAGGATGGCCTTCTTGCCCCGGAGCGATCGCGACGCCACCGTGTCGAGTGCGGCGCGCTGCAGGTACGGCAGGGCGGCGGTCAAGGCCTCCGACGGCATGCTCCGAAGCGCGGCGGCCACCGTCTGTTCCGGGCCGACCACCACCGCGGTCGCCGCCAGGGTGGCAGCCAGGTCACGGTTGAGCTGGTCGAGGGTGGCCACGGTGGATGCCCGCCGGAAGTCGACGAAGCCCGCCCGGCCGGCGTCGTCCACCACGATCGTCCGGATCGAGATCGAGCCGTGAGCGATCCCGGCGGCGCGCAGGATCCGCAGCTGATCGAACACGCTGTCGACGGCGGCCACGGTCAGCATGGGGGCCTCGGGCTCGGCCACCTCCGGTCGCCGCCCGTTCTCCCGCTCCGCAGCCGAGGGCGGCGACGCCGGCTCGTCCTCCCCACCTCCGTTTCGAACCGCGCTACCGGGGGATGGCGGAACCACATAGGGTGCGAAGTCGGCGAGGGGTCGGCCCGGCGGCGGCTGGGTGACCAGAAGCGCGTCCCGGGCCGGACCGGCAGGTCCAGCGGCGAGGGTGGCGGGCACCCGGGCCCCGACCCGCTCGGCCATCATCGTGACGTAGGCCTCGTGTTCGACCTGCTGCCGTCGGGTCAGGGTCAAGGTGGGCCCCGAGTCGCGGTAGAAGGCGAAGCGCGCCGTCTTGGCCAGGAGCTGCGCATCGGCGGCGTCCCGACCGTAGACGGACACGTCGATGCGCGAGCCGCCGAGCCGACCGGAGAACCGGGCCTCCCCCCAGCCCTGCGTCGGGTGGGGTGCGAGGTCGTCGACGGCCAGATCGAGGTCGGCGAGCAGCACACCCACCTCCTGGTTGGACGGGAGACCCAGCGGCGAGCCGAAGACCAGCCGCACCATGGCAGCGACCCCCCAGCCGGTGGCCAAGCTGGCCAACACCGCGACCGGCAACCCCGAGCGGTGTACGACGGTGGCCACGGCCAGGAGCCCGATGGTGATCTCGACGACGAGCTGGAGCCAGCGGCTGAGATAGGGAACGGCCGCGACGGTCACACCGACCGCCGCGGCCACCAGGGCCACCGGGAAACTGGCGTCGATCTGGGCCAGGGAAGGCGTCGGCGGACGGCCACCGCTCGAGCCCAAGAGGTCGGCGAGCAGCAGACAGACCACCCACGCGCCGAGACCGGAGAGCCCGATATCGCGCACCACCGACCACCGTCGCGAGGCCAGGGCCAGTACAGCCGTCACCGCGATGAGCCCGACGGAGCCGATCCACCAGACCGCCGTGACAACCCAGCGCACCCCGTCGGGCGCCGAGGCCATGGTGGACGCCACCGTCTGCTCGGTCGAGGAGTTGGCTCGTGTGACCACCCAGCACAGCACCACGGCGAGTACCGCCAGGGCGAGACGCACCCCATCGGTGCCGCGACGCCGTGTCTGACCGTCGCCCACCGGGGCGAAGAAGATGGCCCGCCAGGGCCGGACGCCCTCCCGGCGCCGGGCAGCCGGCGGGGCGGGAACCGACGAGTCGCCGCCAGAGGTCGCGACGTCATCGGTCAGCGCCATCGCGTCGCCCTCGTTCAGCTCCGTCGCCTTCCCCCTGCGACCCGTCTCGTGCATGGCAACCCGCACCTTACGACCACGCTGGCGTGCCCCCGACACAGCCTCGGGACACCTCCTCAACCCGCCCTCAACCCGCCGCCGAGCCGAGGTAGGCGGCGTCGCCGAAGGAGAAGATGCCCCCGTCGGCGGCCACCAGCCAGTAGCCACCACCGTCGGGAGTGGGAGCCATGCCGACCACCGGTTGGTTGAGGCGGATGTCGCCCGTCGAACCGTGGAAGGCGGCGTCGCCGAAGGAGAAGATGCCCCCGTCGGCGGCCACCAGCCAGTAGCCACCACCGTCGGGAGTGGGAGCCATGCCGACCACCGGTTGGTTGAGGCGGATGTCGCCCGTCGAACCGTGGAAGGCGGCGTCGCCGAAGGAGAAGATGCCCCCGTCGGCGGCCACCAGCCAGTAGCCACCACCGTCGGGAGTGGGGCCATGCCGACCACCGGTTGGTTGAGGCGGATGTCGCCCGTCGAACCGTGGAAGGCGGCGTCGCCGAAGGAGAAGATGCCCCCGTCGGCGGCCACCAGCCAGTAGCCACCACCGTCGGGAGTGGGAGCCATGCCGACCACCGGTTGGTTGAGGCGGATGTCGCCCGTCGAACCGTGGAAGGCGGCGTCGCCGAAGGAGAAGATGCCCCCGTCGGCGGCCACCAGCCAGTAGCCACCACCGTCGGGAGTGGGAGCCATGCCGACCACCGGTTGGTTGAGGGGGAGACCATAGGCGGAGCCGAAGAACGACGCCCCGCCGAAGGCACGGACCCCACCGTCGCGACCGGTGACCCAGTAGCCCGCTCCCCACGGGGCACGGCCATCGCCACGGCGGGACTGGTCAACGCGTTGGTGGTGGCGAACCAATCCGACTTGAGCCCGACCGTGGCAGCGAACCCGTCACCGGTCAGGGCCACGCTCTGGTTCGATCCCACCAGCGTCATCGTGGTCACCCTCCCGCCGAGGTCGCCGTACCCGTTGCGGCCGGTGATTGTGATGGACTGCAGCGTTCCGAGCTGTGGCCAATCGGCCTCGATGGTCGACACCGGCACCGATGCCGTCCAGGTGTGGTTCGGATTGCAGGCGCCCGGGACGCAGACCGAATCCCCTGCATCGACCACCGCGGGAAAGTTGCCGGGATTGGTATAGCCGCCGGACGATGCCGAGTATTGGGTGGCGGCCACCGCGCCCCCGGGTGACTCCATCACCTGGGCGGCCGTGTCGAGCACGGCGGCGTCGGTCGTCGGCGACTCGTTCAGCGTGCCCTGGTAGCTCTGACAGGCGAGATCGCAGGTATCGGCGTAGCCTCCGTACGATCCGAGCCCGGCCATGACGTACGAACGGGCTGCCACCGCCTGGGCCTCGAGCTCCTGGAAGCCCCAGGGCTGTCCCTGCGGCCCGGCCCCGCCTAGGGTGCCCCACCCAGCCGGCGACTCGTTGGGCACCACCCCCGATACGTACTCCTCGAGAGGAACGATGTTCACCGTCCGCGGAGCAGCGGCAGAGTTGTAGAGGGCCTCGATGGACCCGCGCACTGTGACGCTCGGACCGAGCTGACAGAGCTGGAGCGCAAGGGTCGGCGTGCTGGGGCTCCCGATGCCGGGGTCGGCGGCCGGGACGGCCGTCGGGTCCACGATCCCGCTGGCCACGAATGGTCCCCAGGGACCGGCGCACCCTGGACCGAACTGGATGTTCCACCCTTCCGCCCCGTTGGGGCTCATGAGCACAGCCTGGGTGGACCCCGGCACGCCGCCGACCGAAAAAGGCGTTCCCGAGCTCACGATGACGGTGTTGCCATCGTTCTCGGTCATGGCTACCCGCACCGAGATGGACTCCTGGGCGGGTGACAGGCCGTTCAGCGAGGTCCCGCCGTAGTAGGTGCCGACGATCCCCTGGTAGTCGGTGCCGGTCAAGGCGTAGCCGAGTGCGCCCCACTGCCCATCCCGTGGCCGTGCCCATCTCCGTGCCCGATGAACGAGACGGAAGCGGCCGGGTAGGCCGAAACCGGCGACGCAGGGAGCAAGGCACCGACAACGGCAGTCACCACCACCATGCCGGCTGCCAGCCCGACCGACCGGTACCGACGTCGGTACCGACCCCGGTACCGACGCCACCACCGCCGGGTGCTGGGTCTGGTCACCGTCCTGCCCACCGTTTTGGGAGCGTACCGGCCGTGCTCGTCCAGAACGCGGACGCTACGGACCCCGATCCGCCCGCCTCCGGTCCCCCGCCGATCAGTCGCTACCGGCGCCGGCCGCGGTCATGAACACGAGCGGCATCGATCCGTAGAAGGCGGCATTGCCGAAGGAGAACATCCCGCCGTCGGCAGCCGCGAACCAGTACCCACCGCCCGACGGGGTGGCAGCCATCCCCACCACCGGCAGATTGAGGCGGATGTTGCCGGTCGAGCCGTAAAAGGCGGCGTCGCCGAAGGAGAAGATGCCGCCGTCCGAAGCCACCAGCCAGTAGCCGTGCCCTCTCGGCGTGGCGGCCATACCCACCACCGGTTGGTTGAGCCGGATGGCACCGGTGGAGCCTTGGAAGGCGGCGTCGCCGAAGGAGAAGATGCCGCCGTCGGCAGCGACCAGCCAGTAGCCGTGGCCGCTCGGGGTGGCGGCCATACCTACCACCCAGCGATTGAGCCGGATGGCACCGGTCGAGCCGTAGAAGGCGGCGTCGCCGAACGAGAATATGCCCCCGTCCGACGCCACCAGCCAGTAACCGTGCCCGCTCGGCGTGGCGGCCATACCTACCACGGGTTGGTTGAGCCGGATGGCACCGGTCGAGCCGTAGAAGGCGGCGTCGCCGAACGAGAAGATCCCGCCGTCGGAGGCCACCAGCCAGTAGCCGTGCCCGCTCGGCGTGGCGGCCATGCCCACCACCGGTCGATTGAGGCGGATGGCACCGGTCGAGCCGTAGAAGGCGGCGTCGCCGAACGAGAAGATGCCGCCGTCGGAGGCCACGTTCCAGTACCCCCGTCCGTCGACCGTCGAGGTCATGCCCACGATGGGCTGGTTGAGGTGGCCGAGCGCGGCTTGGGCGATCCACCCGGTGAGTTGGGGGTTCTGGTGGAACATGGGCCAG
Organism: uncultured Acidimicrobiales bacterium; assembly: GCA_963769825.1. Classification (GTDB taxonomy): domain Bacteria; phylum Actinomycetota; class Acidimicrobiia; order Acidimicrobiales; family RAAP-2; genus Bog-756. The sequence continues at coordinate 381,163 of CAVYNO010000004.1, read as the reverse complement.
GATCGCTTGCCCAGCGAATGACCGGCCGACCCGGCGATCTCGTAGTGCTGGATGATGCCGGCGTTGCCGGAGTTGTACCCGGCGATGGTGATCCCGATCGTTCCGTTGGGATCGATGGTGACCAGCGGCGAGTTCTGGAGCCCGAGCACGCCGGAGCCCAGTGTGGCTACGGCTTGGGCGCTCCGGCCGTCGTAGATGACCAGCCCGGCGGTCGTCGGGACCAGCACGTCGTTGTAGCCACCGCCGGTGAGGTCGGCGGTCGCCACCCCGCCGATGATGCGTCCCGGCGTGGTCTGCGGCCATCCCGGCATGGCCGAGCCGTTGGCACCGTTGATCGCCCACACCAGCCCGTTCGACCCGGTGTCGACCCCTTCGACTACTTGGACGTTGCCGTCGCCCTCGAGGTCACCGATGGCCGGGCTGCTCGCCGTGTTCCCACCGAGGTTGGTCCGCCAGACGATGTTGCAAAGGGTGTCGGCGCCGAACAGGGTGTTGGAGTCTGAGGCCCCGCCATAGAACGAGCCCGTGCCGAAGGCGATACCGGTTCCGCCGCCGGCGAGGAAGTTGCCCACCGCCGGCGATGAGTCGACCGTCTGGTTCGTGTCATGGTCGCAGATCAGGTTGCCGCCCGGTCCGAGGACCCGTAGGTGGCCGCCGTTGGAGTACGTCACCCCGTTGGCCACCCCCGCGGTCGAGTCGCCCCCCTCCACCACCTCGGTCTGCCCATTGCCGTACAGATCGGCCAGGGCCGGCGTGGTGAAGCCACTGTCGGCCGTGAAGAACGGCCACCCCGGCAAGCCGGCGCCGTTCCCGGCGACGAAGGCGTACTCGTTCTGTCCGAGAGAGGGAGCCACCACCGCGTTCACCCCATTGAGGTTCCCCACGGACATTCCTGCCTGGACGCCGTAGTTGCCGTTCGGGTCGGTAGCATTGCGACCCCAGAGCTGTCCACCGTTGTGGGCGAAGGCGTAGTACCCGCCCACCCGCGGCTGGGCCGCATTTCCGCCACCCACGAACACGACCTCGGTGCCGCCGCCGTCGGGAGTGGCCGAGGGAGTCGAGTCGATCGGGACCCCGAGGTGGGCGGGCCAGCCAGGCGTGCCGGACCCGTCGGCCAGGTGGAACGCCCAGAGGTTGCCGGCACGGTCGCCCACCACCGCCGAGGGGCCGGCGCCGTCAAGGGTGGCAACAGTCGGCGAGCTCTGACCGATAGGCGACCCGCCATCGGGAAGCACCTGCTGCCAGACGAGTGAGGTGGCCAGATGGGCCGAGGGCGTGGCGCCCGAAGCCGGCCGGGCCGTCAACCCGACCGAGACCCCCGAGACCACCGAGACCACCGCGACCACGAGACTGGCAGCCAGACTCACCGCGGCGAGCGACATGGCCCGGCGCCGCGGCTCCCTCCCTGCCGCTCCAGAACCGACACTCATGCCGTCCCCCCTGCCCCGACCTGCTGCCATGCCATCGCTCCCGTCTGTCGCCCGTGTCCCGGCACCTTCCCCTCGGCACTTCATCTCGTCAGAGAAGCCGCCGGGCACGATTCCGGTCACGGTGGTATCGGCCTCTGCGCCGGCCGGCTGAACCCCCGACTCGGGGATGCCGACCATCCCCGAGTGGGCGGGTCGTGGCTCTGTACCCTGAGCCCATGGCCATCGAGTCCGTCGGTCTCGCCGGCCCCTTGGCGCCTGAGCGCACCGCGCCCGCGCTGACCAGGGCCGAACGTCGCCGCCAGACGAGTGGGCGGCCGGCCGAGGCCGTGATGCCGCTGGCCATCGCCGCCGTCACCCTCGTCCTCCGCCTCCTCACCGCCGCCGTCGGCCCGACCGACTGGGACTCGGCCCAGTACGCCTCGGCGATCAACCACTACGACGTCACCCAAGGGCAGCCCCAACCACCGGGCTACTGGCTCTACGTGGCGTCAGGCCGCTTCCTCCACGAGATCGTCGGCATGGGCGCCATCGCCGGATTGGTCCTGGTGGCCGCTCTGGCCTCGGCGGCCGCGGCTGGAATGACGGCGGTGGCCGGCAAGGACCTGGGCGGGTGGTGGATCGGCCTCGCCGCCGGTGCCGTCGTCGCCACATCGCCGTTCGCCTGGTTCAGCGGCTCCACTGTCAGCACGTATTCCTTCGACATGCTCGCATGTTCCTCGCTGATGGTCCTGGCCTGGCGCGCCCGGCCCGGGAGCTGGCACGGTCTGGGCGCGGTGGTCGCCTTCGGGCTACTGGCCGGCTTCCGCCAATCGATCGTCCAATCCTTCGCGCTGTTGACGCTCATCGCCGTCATCGGGTCCACCCGACGTTTGGGGCGCTTGGCGATCACCCTGCTCGCCGGGGCGGCGGCGGTGGCGATCTGGCTGGTGCCGATGGCGCTCGAGCAGCCGGGCGGGATCGCCGCATGGACCCGGGCCACCTGGCAGGAGGCAACCGGCGCCGCCCGGATCACGTCGGTGCTCGACCATGCCCCCGGCGGGGCCACCAACCTCGGGACCGTGACCGGCTACACAGTGGTGGCCCTGGCCCCGTTGGCCCTGTTGTCTCTCGCCGCCGGTGTCGCGTTGCTGGTCCGGCGCCTCGCCCGCGGCCCGGCCGAACGCTCCCCCGACCCGATGGCGGCCCCTCGGGTGGTGGGGGGCAACTTCCGCGTCCTCCCCCGGTGGACCCGCCCCTGGTACCAGGGACGGGTCGCCGTTCTCGGCGCGGCCATCGTCCCGCCCGTCCTCATCGTCTCCCTCGTGCAGTTCGCCAAGGGTGGCTATCTGCTGGCCTACCTGCCGGCCGCCACCATCGCCCTGCTGCTCCCGCTCGGCGCGCTCGTGGGCGCGCTCGGGCGGCGGCCAGGCCGCTCGTACCGGATGTCCCGTCCCTGGATGGTGATCAGCTCGCTCGCCGTGGTCGCCGTCGTCGCCCTCGGAGCGCAGCGCTTCCTGGCCGGCGGTGGCGTGCTCCCCGACCAGTGGGTGAGGAGCGCCGGGCCGGTCTGGTTGGTCCAGCCCCGGTATCAGGCTCCTTACCTCGACACCCGAGCTGCCATCCGAAGCGCCGACAGCATCGACGCCGCACTGGCCGCCATGGCCGCGACCGTCGACGCCGGCCGCGACGTCGTCGTCTTCGACAACCTCGACGGCGGTCAGAACCTCTACCGGGACGCCGGTTGGGCCCTACCCGGCTCCCACATCGCCCTCATCGGGCCCGGAGCGATCGTCTACAACGAGCTCCATGGCTCGCTCTACTACGCGTCGGGCCGAGCTGTCGCCGTCGGACCCGGTGGTTCGGCGCTTCTCGTGGCGCCACCGGCCCTTCCCGGTCTGGACCAGCTTGCCGCGAGGGGGAGGCACTACCGGTGCCAACCCCGCGTCCGATCGGCGACTACCGCGTCTGGCGCGTCCCATCTGGAGCGAGCATCCTCGGGGTCACGGTCGTCCAGTCGAAGGGCCGAGGTCCGTTGGGCGGTGGGCTCTGACCGCACCGGGACGGGCCGTGGCGACGGATACGACGAAGTCGGCGTAGCGCTCGATGACCCGCGGCCAGCGGAACCACCGGTCCACGTAGGCACGCCCCCGGGACCCGAGGCGGCGGGCGGCCCCGTCGTCGCCGGCCAACAGGTCCACGATGACCTCGAACTCCCCGAATCCCGCGAACGGCAGGCCACCGCCGGAGCGAAGGCAGTGCTCGACCGTGGCCCGGCAGGCCCGGTTCACCACCACCGGCGTCCGGGCGCTCCACGCCTCGGCCACCGCCAGCGAGAACGCCTCGTATGGGGAGGGTGAGACCAGGGCCAGGGCCTCTTCGAGCAGCGTCCATTTCTCGGGCTCGGGCACCGCGCCGAGCACGTCGATATCGGGATGGGCAGGTGGAGCATCGACGACAGGCCCGGCGAACACCAGGCGGAGGAGCCCCCCATGGCGGGCCTTGTAGGCGGCGAAGAGGGAGGCAAGCAGGGGCACGCCCTTGTGTGTGTCGACCCGGCCCAGACAGAGAAGGTAGGGCGGCCGGGCGGCAGTCGCACGACCGGGGATGCAGTCGGGGTCGTCCACCCCGAGCCCGACCAGCAGCTGGCGATGGGAGGCCACGGCGAAGGTGCGCTGCACCAGGTCGCGCTCGGCTGCCGTCTGGAAGACGAGCCCGTCGGCGGCGGCGAACACCGGCGGGAAGACGGGCAGGTGCAGGGCGGGCTCGTCGTGGGCGGCAGGATGCAGGATGGTCGGTGCCGGTACCCGGTCGATGGTCCGCACCGTGGGGTAGTAGAGGTACGGATAGAAGATGACCGCATCGGCATCGGACCCGGCCGCGGCCTCGGTCAACGCCGGTACCACGGGCCCCTGGAGGTCGATCCAGCGTTCGGCGTCGGACCTTGAGGCCCGGGATGGATCGGCGAGCAAGGCGGCGGAGAACGGATGGAAGGACGGATCCCGTCCGGCCGTCGGAGCGAAGCGCGTCACCTTCACCCCGTTGACGACCTCTTCGCCCGGATCGAAGGCGTCCGCCCAGGTGACGAAGTCCTCGGCGGAACTGGTCAGGACGTCGACCTCCCATCCCATCTGGGACACGAGCCGCTCGGCGAATTGCCGGGCCGCGGTCTCCGCGCCGCCGACCACGGTCGTGCCGTAGCGGGGGACGACGAATGCGACCTTCACCGGAGCGGCCCGACCGGTGCTAGCGGGCCCACCCGTCCGGGCCGGTCACGCCGCGCAGGCAGCTTCGATGGCGGAAGCGAACCCGTCCCGCACCCGTGGCAGGGCGAACGCGGCGACCCGCTCGGTGGCGGCTTCCGCCAACGTGGCGCGCAGCACGCGGTCTCGCACCACCCGGTCCACGGCTGCCGCCACACGCCCGGGTTCCTTGTTGGGTAGGACCAACCCGGCACCCCGCACGGTCTCAGGTACCGCCGTGTTGGTGTAGGCGACGATGGGCAGCCGGTGGTACATGGCCTCGATCAGCGGCACGCAGAAGCCCTCATGGTTGGAGAGGCAGACGAACGCGTCTGCCGCACCGTAATAGGCGATGAGCTCCTCGTGACTGACCGAGCCGGCGATCTCCACTGCGTGACCGAGGCCGAGGTCGTCGGCGAATTTCTCGACGGCCGTTTGGTATGCGTCACTGATCGCACCCCCGACCAGGCGCAGCCGGGCATCGGGATCGTAGAGCCGCCGGTAGGCGGCCAGGGCCTTGACCAAGTCGTGCTGGCCTTTGTGAGGTGAGACCTTGCCCACGAAGAGGAGGTCGGCACCGCCGGAGGCTTTCTCGTCGGCCAGGCGGGAGGCCAGCGCGCGGTCGGGGATGCCGTCGAATCCTTCGAGATCGATCAGCAGCGGAACGGTGGTGGTCGACCGGTAACCCACAGCCTGCAGCTCGCGCTCGTTGAAGGAGGAGTCGGCGATGGCGAACTCTGTCACCGGCGCCAAGTCGCGGAGTTGGGCACGGCCTCGCCGCACCTCCTCTCCCACCGAGGGCATCCAGGCCTCGAGCAGATCGGCTGGGGTGATGTTGTGGTAGTTGACGAACTTTCGCTCCCGCTGCTGGCGGAAGACGTCGGCAACCCCGCTCCCGATCGACAGCTGGTAGAGGAGGACCCTCCCGTTGGACGAGCGGTCACCCAGCCGGCTCACCGGGATGCCGTCTGCCAGCCGGTCGGCGCTGGCGTTGCCGTAATAGACGTCGGATTTGAAACCCCTTGACCGGAGGAGGTCACGGAGCCGCATCGTGTGGCCGCCGATGGCGTCGCGACTGGCCAGCGAGGGGATGACCTGATCGATGCGGGTGACCGTCACGAGACGGACTCCTCCCACCCGGCCAGCGGGGTGAAGGCGGCGCTGACCGCCGGGACCTCGCCCGTCGCCCCGGTCGCCGATCGCAGCTGGAAGCTCACCGCCACCGGCAGCCGGACCCGCCCGGTGGCCCGGCCCGGGTTGGCCACCTCGAACTGGGTGACCTGGTCCTTGAGATCGAAGATGGCAGTCTCGGTGGCGCTGCGCACCCCGACGCTGACCGAGTACGTGCCGTCCAGCAGAGGCACCTCGGGGAAGACGAAGCGCACGATGCCGCCGCCGGTCGGGATCTCCATCTCGCAGGCCGGGTCGTCAGGGTCCGAGGCGAACACCAGCTCGTTCTTGTCATCGTGGATGGCAATGGTGGCCATGGCGTTGGGCACGGGAGCCAGGCTGTCCACGTCGGCCGTCACGGTCAGGGACTCGCCAGGGTACATATGGGTCCGCAGCCCGCTGCCACCGTGCTCGGCCCGCACCGTGCCGATGGCGAGCACGTTGCCCTCGATGCCACCGGACTCGGAGCCCGGTCGGGTCCCCACCCCGAGGAGGTCGGCCATGTAGACCCGGATCCCTTCGCCCGGCTCGTCGATGGTGATCACCTGGCCATGGTTCATGACCATCACCCGGCCGCAGTTCTGGCGGATGGTGTCGGTTCCATGGCTCACGACGACGATGGTGCGGCCCTCGCGCTGGAACTTCTTGACGTGATCGAGGCACTTGCGCTGGAAGTTGGCGTCTCCGACCGCCAGGACCTCGTCGACCAGCAAGACGTCGGGCTCGACATTGACCGCCACCGCAAACCCGAGCCGGACGTACATCCCCGACGAGTAGAATTTCACCTGGTTGTCGATGAAGTCCTCCAGCTCGGCGAAGGCCACGATGTCATCGAAACGCTTGGCGATCTCGGACTTCGACAGCCCGAGCAACGACCCATTGAGGTAGATGTTGTCCCGCCCGGAGAGGTCTGGCTGAAAACCCGCCCCGAGCTCCAGCATGGCGGCCAGACTGCCCCGCACCCTGATCTCGCCGGAGGTGGGCTTGAGGATGCCGGCGATGCACTTGAGCAGGGTCGATTTGCCGCAGCCGTTGCGCCCGAGGATCCCGAAGGTCTCCCCCTGGTTGATCTCCACGTTCACATCGCGGAGCGCCCAGAACGGCGTGTAGGGCATCTTCCCGCCGTGGATCACCCGCTCCTTCAGCGACATGTGCTTCTCGTTGTAGAGGCGGAACTGCTTGGAGATCCCCTCGACCTCGACGGCCACGGGCACGGCTCAGAGCTCCTCGGCGAAGTTGCCTTCGAGGCGGCCGAACACGATCAGGGCCAGCAGGAACAGCCCCATCGAAATGGCGAGGACCACGCCGTTGATTGCCGCGTACGTGCCAATTCCCCAGCTGGGCAGCAGATGAACGACCGTGTGAGGGGTTACTTGAGTGTTGGTGAACTGCGACACCCCGTAGATGGCTCGCTGGAATGTCATCACGATCGGCGTGACCGGGTTGCACAGGTACAGGAACTTGAGCCAGGGGGTGCCGGCCACGTGGGCGGCGATCAGTCCCCACGAGTAGACGATGGGTGTGCCCCAGAACCAGGCCATCAACAGGACTTCGGTCAGGTGTTGCGTGTCGCGCAGGTAGACGTTGATCGCCGAGAGGAAGACAGAGACCGCCCCGGTGAAGACGATGAGTGCCACGAGAGACAGCGGCAGGATGGCCACGAATGTCCAGTCCGGAGTGATCCTGAACACCAACAGGGCGAGGACCAAGACCGCCACTTGGATGGCGAACATGACCATGGCCACCCCGACCATCGACAGGGCCAGCAGTTCCCGAGGAAAGGCGACCTTCTTCACGATGCCGGCCTTGCCCACGACAACGCTGGTGGCACCCATCGATGCACCATTGAAGAGATTCCAAACCAGGAGCCCGGCAAAGAGCCAGATGGCAAAGTTGGGTTGGCCGTTGCGCCCGTTGATGATCTTGAAGACGAAGTAGTAGATGGCCAGCACCAACGCTGGATTGAGCATGGACCACAGATAGCCGAGTATCGAGTTCTTGTACTTGACCTTGAGCTCGGTCCGGATCAGAAGAAGCAACAGGTCGCGATTCGTCCAGAGGTCCTTCAGGCGCTGCCCGAGTTGAACCTTGCCGTTGACCACCGTGATCTGGTCATGGCTCTGCCCCGGGACGAAGCGGGTGCTGCCCCCGATGGTCGATACGCGCTCCGGCTCCGCGGGAGGAGGCTCCTCGACGCTCAGGCTCACTTGCTGGCGGACCCCGTTCCTGCCGCCGGCACCGTCATGGTGTCCTTCTGGATGACCTCGTCGATGAAGCCGTAGTCCCGAGCCTCCTCGGCGGTGAACCAGCGGTCGCGATCTGAGTCGGCCTCGATCCGCTCCACGGGCTGCCCGGTGTGGAAAGCGATCCTCTCGGCCATCATCCGCTTGAGGTAGATGATCTGCTCGGCCTGGATGGCGATATCTGCGGCCTGGCCCTGCATCTGGCCGGAAGGCTGGTGCATGAGAATGCGGCTGTGAGGTAGGGCGAAACGCTTCCCCGGGGTGCCCGCACAGAGGAGGAACTGGCCCATCGACGCGGCGAGTCCGACGCAGATGGTCCGCACATCGCAGTTGACGTACTGCATGGTGTCGTAGATGGCCAGTCCGTCGGTGACGGAGCCGCCGGGCGAGTTGATGTAGACGGAGATATCACGATCACGATTCTCGGCCTCGAGCAGGATGAGCTGGGAGCACACCAGGTTGGCGGTGTTCTGGTCGATGGCCGAGCCGAGGAAGACGATCCGCTCCTTCAGCAGCCGTTGGAAGATGTCCGCCGTCGGTCCCGGCTCGTTGCCCAGCTGCAGCTGGGCGGTCATCCCGGGAAGATCGGCCAGGGTAGGGAGCGCGGGTCGACGAGTCTCGTCCATGCCCGAAGCCTACTTGCTGGCATCTGACTGCGGACGCACGGCGCCGTGGCACGCCCTCATCTTCGAGAACTCGGCGTGGTCCGTCCGACGAGGTCCTGCACGGCCTCCACCAGGCGGTTCGCGGCACGGTCGAGCCCGAGCGCATCGAACCGCTCATGGCCGGCAGCAATGAGACGGTCGCGCCGCGCTCCATCGGCCAACAAGTCGGCGACCGCCCGGGCGACGGCGCGAGGGTGCTTCTCCTCGAGGAGGATACCGCCGCCGTCCAGCACCTCGCGGACCGCGCCGGCGTCGAAGGCCACGATCGGCGTCCCCTGCCCCATGGCCTCCACCAGGGGCACGCCGAAACCCTCGTGATCCGACAGCATGACGAGAACATCCGCGCACCGGTAGCGGGCGGCCAGTTCGGCATCGCTGACGCCCTCGACGAACTCCACCACGCCGGTCAGCCCGAGGGCGGCGGCGTAGCTACGTAGGGCTGCGGCGTAGGCCGGCTCAGTCGGCGATCCGATCAGGGTGAGGCGGGCGTCGGGATCGGTGGTGGCGCGTGTGCTACGAACAAGGCGGCGATGGTGTCGTGGTGAGCCTTGTTGGGGGCCCATCGCCCCACCGACAACCACCGGGCGCCGGGGCCGGCTAGCCGGGCGCGCACGCGCCCGGTGAGCTCCGGGCCCGGATCGATTGGAGGCACCGGGATGCCAGCCACGGGCACGACAACCGTCGCCGGGCAGCCGGCACGGCGGAGCTCGCCGGCGTTGAACTCCGAGTCGGCCACTCCGAGGACCGCCCGGGCGGCCAGCACCTCGAGGCGCTGGAGGGCCCCGACTTGCAGCCTGGCAATGGCGTTGTTCCACGATGCGAAGTACTCGGGCGGCGTGATGCTGTGATGGTTGAGGACCAGGCGCTCCGGCCGGCCGGACAGCCACACGGCCATGTCGGAGTCGGTCGCCAGCTGGTAGATGAGCACATCCGCGGGATCGGCCGTCGCCTCGTAGTCGAGAAACGGAAGGGTGTCGGCGACAGTGGCCGGATCGGGACGGTCGGCGTAGATCTGCGAGGCCAGTCCGGCCTGCCGGAAGGCGTCGCGCACAGCCATGGTGTGCCTGCCCACCGCGTCGTTGCGATGGAGCATCGGGACGAAGAGGTGGGCTCCTGTCACGGTCCTATCCGGCCGACCACAGCGTGGAATGCGCCCGAGCCCGTCCGGTGGGACTCCACGGCGACCAGCCCCGAGCGCCGGAACAAGAGGGACCATGTCTCGGGATGTAGGGGCCGACCCGGCGCCAGGTCCCGGGCCGGCGGCTCGAGCGCCGCGTCCCAAGCCGATTGGTCGGCGGCCAGGACCACGACCACCCCGCCCGGCCGGGTGACGCGGGCCGCCTCATCGAGGAGCTCGACCTTGGCGGCCAATCCCAGCCGGTCAACGGAACCGGCAAGCACCGCGCCGGCCCGGGAGTCGGGGGGGACCGTCCGCAGATGATCAAGCAACTCAGCCATCACGATCGTCCCCGCGGGCCGGTCCCCGGTGAGCTGTTCTCCGGCGGGCGATTCTCCGCGGGGCGGTTCTCCGGCGGGCGGTTCTCCGGCGCCGTCTCCGTCGGCAGCGAACCCGGCCCAGGCCGATGCGGCTCGGGGTTCGACGCTCTCGACTCGCCAGCCCGATTGGCGCAACCATCGTGGAAGCGCACCGTCGCCACACTCCCCGACCACCACCGCCCGGTCGGGGTCCGGCGGCCCGATGAGAGAACCGATCAGCGGAGCCTCGGCGCCCAGGTCGGGCGGATCGAGCGGCAGTTCTGCCGCTTCGAGCCGGACCGGGTCAGTTGCCGCTTCGAGTGCCTCGACGCGAGCGGCCAGATAGCGGAGAGCATCCCAGGTGGCTACGTTGACGCCGGCCGACGCGGCCGCGGCCGCCTCACGGGCATCGGTGGCCAGCAGTTCGGCCATCACCCCGGCCACGTCGCCGACGAACCGCCGACCGATCCGAGCAGACCGTCCCCGCTCCCACAGGTCGGCGGGCAGGCCAGGCCAACGGGGAATGGCCACATCGTTCTCGGGGTGGACGATTCGGCGCATGGCGTCGTCGAACCCCCAACGCAGGCTTCCCTGGGGACTCAAGCGATCGAAGGCGGCCAGCAGTGCCAGTTCGTCGGCGCCGGCGTGCGCACGGTCGGCAGCGGTCGGGACGCCAGGGGCGCCAGGCGCTCCGTCCCCCTCTGGGCGAGACCCTTCAGTACCGTTCCCATCGGCGAGTTGGTCGGGCGGGTCTGGCGCGTCGGACTCGCCGGACCGGTTGGACTCGACGGGCTCGGGGATCACGCGCTCAAACCCGCCGCACGTACTTGGTGCCGCCCACCGGGAGTGCCAGCCGGCTGGTTCCGATGCGAAATCCATGGCCCCGCTCGGCCACCCCTTCGAGGAACCCGGTATAGCGATCGATAATCGATGGCCAACGATAGTAACGAGCGGTATACCGGTTACCGGCAGAGCCGAACGCAGACCGGGAGCTCGGGTCCTCCTCCATCCGCTCGACCGCCACCTCGAACGATCGATATGAGTCGAACCACAGACCACCGCCCGACCGGCGGCAGTGCTCCATGGTTGCGGCACACGACGCATTGACGAGTACAGGCACGCCGAGAGTCCAGGCTTCGAGCAGCACGAGCGAAAACGATTCGTATGCCGAGGGGTTCACCATCACATGGGCACCAGCCAAAATGTCCCACTTGTCGGCCTCGGACACCGTGCCCGTGACGACGATGTCAGGGTGCTCGGGAGCCTTGTCCGAGACCGGTCCGACGAAGGCCAGGCCGAGGTTGCCAGGATGGCGTTCCTTGTATCGTCGGAAGTACTCGGCCAGCATTCCGCAGCCCTTGTGCTCATCGACTCTCCCCAAGTAGCAGAGGTAAGGCCGATCACCGAGCCCGAGGACGTCCCCGCCGCGACTTCCCCCGCCGCTCGGGTCGCTGACGCCGAGTCCGAGAACGATCTGGGGACTGGATCCGATCCGGTAGGCGTACTCCATCAGCTGGCGCTCCGCACGAGTGTGGTAGACGAAGCCGTCGATGCCGCGGAAGCTCCGGCGGAACGCCGAGAGGTACAAGGCCGGCTCGTCGTGGGCTGCCGGGTGCAGGACGACCGGAGCCCGGGAGACAGCGACGGTGTCGACGGTGGTGGCGAACAGGTAGGGGTAACAGGCGACCACGTCGCTATCGCCGGCCGCAACCGCATCCACCAGTCCTGGACACATGGGCCCGTTGAGAGCGATCCAGCGCCGCGAATCCTCCAGCGAGGCCATGGTCGGGGCCAGCCGCAACCGGGCATCCAGCTCGAAGTAGTCAAGCGAGCGCTGGCTGGCGGTGGGAAACCGGTGCACACTGACACCGTTGAGCCGCGACGTGCCCTGTGGCTCGGTGTTCTCCCATGTGAGGTGATCGAGCGCACAGCTCGTCAGCACCTCCACCTCCCAACCGGGACGCAGGCAAAGGCGTTCTGCCAGCATGCGGGCGCCCGTCTCCGCGCCGCCGATCACCTCGGTGCCGTAACGGGGGGTCACGAACGTGAGCTTCATGCATCCACCCGCGCTGGGCCCGCCGCCACCAGTGGTCGCAGGACATCGACGAACCGAGCCCGGGTGGTCTCCGGAAGGAACTGGCGTAGGCGCCGATGGCCGGCAGCTGTCAACTGCTCGACCAGGCGGCCGTCCTGACGGACCAGGTCGACAGCTGCCGCCACGGTGCCGGGCCGCTTGAACTCGAGGACGATCCCCGCCCCGCCGAGAGTCTCAGGAACGGCACCGGCGGCATAGGCCACGATAGGCAGGCTCGCCCGCATGGCCTCCAGTAGAGGGATGCAGAAACCCTCGTGATCGGATAGGCAGACGAAAAGGTCCGCGTCGGCGTACCAGGCGGCGAGCTCGGCATCGGTGAGGTCCTCGCCGTAGCGGACCGCATCGCTCAGACCGAGCTCGCCAGCCAGAGAGAACACCGCATCGGCGTACGAGGGGGTCATCGACGGACCCACCAGATGGAGACGTGCGTCGGGGTCGTACCACCGCCGGTAGAGCCAGAGGGTCTCCACCAGTTGATGTTGGGCCTTGTTGGGCGAGAGTCTCCCGACAAAGAGCAGGACGGTCGCCCGACCATGAGCCGACCGGAGTCGGGCCAGCTCGGCTCCGTCGACGACCGGCGGGCGATCATCCACCTTGGTCAGGATGGGCACGACCGCGGTGTACGGGCAACCGAGGCGTCGGAGCTCGTCGGCGTTGAAGGCCGAGTCGGCCAGGCCGAGCACCGCCCTTGGAGCCAGAGCGCCCGCTTCGACCCGGGCGCGCGCCACCTTGTCCGCGGTGTGATCCTCCCACCCCTCGTAGAACGCGGCCGGAGTGATGTTGTGGTAGTCGAGGACGAGGGTCTCCTCCCTTCCCAGGAGGAAGTCGGCCACCGGAGAGGCAGTGCTCAGGTGGTAGAGGAGGAGGTCGCCTGGCCGGGCCCGGTCGGGATACCGCTCGAAATAGATGGCTTCTGGCCACAAATCGTCGTGGGCCGATTCCACATAGATATCCGAGGCCCAGCCGGCACGCCGGAAAGCGTCCCTAAGGGCCAGTGTGTGATCCCCGGTGGCGTCCCTCGGCAGGAGTGCGGGGACGAATTGGTGGATGGCGTTCACCGCTCCCGGACAGCGACCAGCAGGTACTCGGCTGGACCCAGGAGAAGCGCGTTGACCGTCTCGATCGTGGCGTTGATTGCTGCCGCACCCGGGTTGGTCGACGCCACCTGCTCCAGATGCCGATCCTCACCGCCGAACGTCAGCGCGGTGCGACGGAACCCGTGCTCGGCCAGCAGGTAGCTCCAGGTCTCGGCATGCAGCGGCCGCCCAGGGGCCAGGTCGGTCAGCACGCGGGCGTTCGCCGTCAACCACGACTCCGGCGTGCCCGAGTGCAGGACCAGCACCCCGTCGACGGCCAGCCGGGACGCGGCCAGGTTGACCAGGCGGTCACGTTCGTTCGGATGGAGCCACTGGACGGAGCCGGTGAGGACGAGACCGGCCAGGGCTTCCCCCGCCACCACGTCGAGATGGGCAAGCATCGTCTCGGCTCGCACATCCAGTCCCCGTTCGAGAGCACGCTCAATTGCTGATTCGTCGGCGTCCACCCCGTACGCGTCGACACCGACGGCTGTCAAGGCCTCAACCAGAGACCCATTGCCGCAGTCGGCTTGGAGGACGCGCCCCTCCACCCCGGCCATCGCCCGCACCGCCTCGGTCGACCACCACTGCGAACCAGGATTGCCCGGATCGACTGCGCTGGCCGGGAGCCCGGGAGTGCGTTGGGTCTCGACTGCAGCCTCGAGGTCCTCGACGTGGTCCACCAGGACGTGGAACATCCTCGACACCGACCAGGCGAACTTCACGATTTGGTGGACGATGAAGCCCATGTACCAGTTGATGGACTGGCGGATGGCCCGCTTCACATAGCTACCCACCGCCTTCTGGGACTCGACCGGCACGGCGATGTCCACATAGGCCGAACCGTCGACAAGGGCCAAGGTCTCGCGCAAGCGCGCCTTGCCATGAAGACCGATTGGTGAGAACTCGAGGAAGAGCTCGTCGAGTTCCTGTTCGAGACCGGCTGGGAGGTCGCCGGAGGACCGCCTGCGCCTGACCTCGGCGTCGATCTCGGCCATGACCTCGTTCAGATACTGGCTGCGTTCGGCGGCGCCCGCCCCGTCGGCAGTTTCCTCTCTGTCGCCCTCGGTGGGCGCCATGGAAGAGCCAGAGGACGACGGGGCCGGCACAGCGTGACTATAGCGAGCGCCATCTGATCCACGTGGCGAGTCGACCTGCTCGCTGGGGGGTTCAACTGCCTGGACAGGTGCCCGAGGACGAAAGTCTTCTACAAGTTGCGAAAGCCTTCGTTCCGTAGACATGGTCGAAAGACATGGTCGGACCTTCGTCGGGTCATGCAACCTGGGCCGCCACGTCGGAGGACCAACGACCTCGACCCCCTGGACCAGATCATGGAAGTCATCAGGTGGGCATGATGACCGGGGACCCCGGGCGACGCAGGGCACCCTCTCTTTGGGCCCTTCGATAGAGTCGCTGGTCACCAGCCACGCGGGCGTGGCGGAACTGGCAGACGCGCCGGGTTTAGGTCCCGGTCCCCCTCGGGGGATGGAGGTTCGAATCCTCTCGCCCGCACTCTCGCCTGCAATCTCGCCCGCAATCTCGCCCGCAATCTCGCCCGCACGTTCCTGTCTGCGGGTACGTATGCGGGATCGCAGGAGCTCACCGGACGACACCGGCCCGGCGGATTGAGCCGTGGCCCGGGCGGTCTATCCGCCTTTGGGATAAGGGCGAGAGGTTCGGATCGTTAGATTGGGCGTGATGGCAGTCGAAGGTGCATACGAGCCCAGTCCGGCCGAATGGGTCCGAAACCAGGTCGAGACGTACGAGCGTTCCGGGGGTACCGAGGGGACGATGCTTCGCGGAATGCCGGTGGTCTTGATGACGAGCCGCGGAGCCCGGTCCGGCAAGGTGCGCAAGACTCCGTTGATGCGGGTGGAGCACGACGGGCGCTATGCCCTCGTCGCGTCGCAAGGAGGGGCTCCGACCCACCCACGCTGGTACTACAACCTGGTGGCCGATCCCCACATCCAATTGCAGGACGGACCGGTGAAGTCGGACATGGTCGCACGTGAGGTGACCGGTGACGAGAAGGCGATCTGGTGGAAACGGGCGATCGACGCGTACCCCGACTACGCCGAATACCAGCAGCGCACCGAACGCCAGATTCCCGTATTCGTCCTGGAGCCCGCTGCCGATTGAACCGACCACGGGTCCCTATGGCTGCGGTCGCGATCACCCGAGCCTCTGCATCAGGCAGGGCTGCCGAATCAGCAGGGCTGCCGCATCAGCAGGGTTTCTGCATCAGCAGCGCAAGCAGGTAGCAGGACTCGGCATCGAAGTAGACGCCGTAGTTTCCGGCTAGCGCGGCCTGATCGAACCGACCCTCCGACACTGCTCGACCACCCCAGTTGAGGCCCCGCTCGGTCAACACGTCGAACCCGGCCCGCTGCACCTTCTCCCGCAGATGACCGAGGGTGTACTCGACCTCGTGATCTGGGTCGATGAACGAGTCCTGCTGCAGTCGGCACACCCGGCCGTTCGGGGTGTCGACGGCCAGATACCCACCGGGCTCGAGGACCCGCATGCACTCCTTGAGGACGATGTCCCCGTCGGCTTCCGAGACGTGCTCGATCGACTGGCCGCTGTAGACCAGGCCTACCGAGCCATCGTCGGCGAATGACAAGTCGGACATCGACCGGTACTCGTAGCGCACCCTCCCGCGCTCCGTTTGCGTCCCCGCGAACCGATCCGAATGGTACAGGGGGTGGCGGTCGTCGGGGGGCAGGTCGACCACCACCAGCTCGTCGAATTGGTACGGATATCCGAGCACGACCAGGGCTCCCCGCGGATCAGTGGTGTGGCCGCCTCCAAGGTCGACAATCCGGTGCGCCGGTGGGAGCCCGGCGATGAACTCACAACGGCTGGCGTGTAGTGAACTGTGCAGGCTCACCGGTCCGACCGGGACCATAGTGCGGTACTCGCTTGAGCAACGGATGCGATCGATCATGTCGCCACGGGTCATTGTGCCGTTGGCAATGGCAGAAGCCTGCTCGCTCCACGCCGGCTCATCGGGATCACGACGCAACAACACGTTGTAGGCCAGCCGCACGGCCTGGCGCGGGACAAGCTGCTCGAAGGGAAGATCGAGGAGCCGGGTCGCCTCCCGCCGGGCCCGGCGGCCTACCCGCCTGAGCTGCGGCAGGACTCGGGACGCGGCCGAGCCGCCGGAGGAACCGGGGTCCGTTGGGGAGGTCGTCTCCTCGTGGGCGCTCACGTTCCTCCTTGACCGTCGCCGGGAGCCGCGAACCTACCATCGCCCCTTTCCCACCCCCGTTCCGACCGGCCAACTCTGGTCCGCTGCCGTTACCACATCGGCCCCGACTGCTATCGGGGGATACGCTGACGTTCATGTCAGGTAGAGGTGATCGTCCACAGATCGGAATCGTCGGCGCCGGCAATATCGCATCGCTCAATGTCAACGGCTACCTCGCCGATCCACGGTGCGACGTGGTGTCTGTGTGCGACCCGGTCGAGGGCCGAGCGGCCTCCGCGGTCGATGCCTGGGGCGCGGCCCGCGCCTTCACATCCCTCGACGAGATGCTGGCCGATCCCTACCTCGACGCGGTCGAGATCCTCACGCCGACCCACCTCCACCGCGACCACGTGCTGGCGGCGGTGGCCGCCGGCAAGCACGTTTCGTGTCAGAAGCCCATTGCCAACACGGTCTCCGATGCGCTGGCCATGGAGAAGGCGGCGGCCGACGCCGGGGTCATCTTTCGGATCAGCGAGTGCTTCCGCCACTATCCCCCGCTCGAGCGGGCCAAGCAACTGATTGGACAGGGAGCCATCGGAAATCCTACGCATGCCCGGATCCGAACGGTGGTGGGCCAGACCGATTCCGATTTCCAGGCCGGGCTGCAGGCAGACGGTTACACGTGGCGGATGAACAACCAGAGCCCTGGCGGCCACCTCTTCGACGACATGATCCACAAGTACGCCGTCGCCCTCTGGCTGTTCGACCAGGACATCGTGTCGGTACAGGCAGTGGTCAGGCGGCGTGACCATTTCTTCGAGCCCTGCGCGGCCATCTTCGAGTACGAGGAGCCCGGGCTGCTCGGCACCATGGAGGTCTCGTACGCCCCGGCCATGTGGATGCGGTCGTCCTTCTACGGGGCCGACGAGTTCTTCGAGATTCAGGGTGACGACGGGTTCCTCTGGGTCACCCGGTGTACGGGCGAGATGCTTGACCTGCCGGCAGTACTGCTCTACCAGGGAGGCCGTCACGCCCAGACAACGACTTCGTTCAGCGAGGTCCCCTCGGCCTGGAATCTCGGATTCGACCGTTCGGCCTCTCACTTCATCGACGCACTGGTCGATGGCGTCCCCGCCGAGATGAGCGCAGACCGAGGCGGCCAAGGCGCTCCAACTGTGCTTCGCCGTCTATCAGGCGGGCAACACCGGTGCTGCCGTCGACCCTCGGACCATCACCGGATCCGTCATCCCCGACGGCTGGCCTCGATGAGCGTCACCGGGCTCGGCAACTTGGCAGTCAAGGTTTCGGATCTCGACGCCGCCGTGTCCTTCTACGAGCAGGCGGGAGCCATTGTCTCGGACCGTGGTCCCTGGTTCGGTGGAGAGCGGGCCGACGCCCGCCTGGGCCCGGTGCTGATCACCCTGTTCACCCGGGCCATCTACGAGGACAGCCTGTCCCTCCCTCCTGACAGCTTTCTCCATGTCGCCCTCTTCACCGACGACCTGGACTCCGAACTGGCCGGCCACTCTGTTCTCTGGGGACCCGAAGAGGTCAGTGGGGCTTTCGGTCGCCGGCGGATCGCATTCGTAGAGGCCCCCGGCAACACTCGCCTCGAATTCATGGAGCAGCTGCAGCCTCCACCGGCGGAGGCCGGCCCATGAAGGTGACCCGCATCCTCCATCACAGTGTGAACGTGGAGGGCCGTCTGGGCGACTGCGAGGCGTTCTACCGTCGCATGGGCCTGCCCGGGCTGGCCCGCCCGGACATCCCCGGGGTCGGGGGTCGGTGGCTTGCTGTCGGCGCGGCCCAGGTGCACCTGGTGGATGCTTCCCACAGGCGACCAGGCCATCCGACCGACCGGACCCCACGTCTGCTTCGGGGTCGATGATTTGGATGCCGCCATCGCTGAGCTTGAGCAGGAGGGCGTTCCCTATGTACGAGGCGCCCAGGGCGAGGTGATCCAGATTTGGGTAGCCGATCCGGCCGGCAACACCATCGAGTTGCAGCAGGACCCCGAGGTCACGCGCACGCCTGAGTAGTCAACGCAAAGAGCGGTGCCGGTGAGAGCTCCCGACGTACAACGGGCCCGACGCCACCTCGAAGTCAGGCAATTGGGCCGGGTGACCGAGTCGCACAACGGCTGCGAGACCAGTCGTGATCCCATTCGATTGGCTCGTCGCAGCCGCAGCTTATGGCCTGGCGGTGGCATCGGGGGCATTCCTCGACGTCACAGGAATGATGGTGAACAGCTCCAGGCGGTGCGCCACAGTCATTACACCCATTCGTGACGCGCTGTCGTCCAAAGCGCCTCTCGTCGCCCCAACGGATCGGTTCGTAGAGCCGGCCGCCGATGATGAGCTGATCGGTGTTGCAGTCAATCCCTTGCGTCATCTCCCCCCTGCACTTGGGACATTTGGCCATCGTCAGACTCCTTGTGCCGATCTCCCACATCGTTGCATCCGGGTGTGACATCGAGAGATCGGATCGAGACTGTGATCGGTCATCGGTTGGCGGTGTTGGATCGCAGTTGCCGTGGCCGTTCCGCATCGTCACCGTCTGCCCGACGGTGTCACACCGGGGGTGTGGACTGGGCCTCGTGGAACTCGAAGCCCTTTCTTCGGCAATCGATGGGCTGGTCGGGATGGACCCGTCGGCCTATGGCGATGCCGAGTCGATGGAGGTCCTCCAGCATGAGCTGGCCCGCCTCGAGTCCTTCGTCACCAACGCCACGGCCGCCTTCGACGCCTCGGAGGGGTGGGCCCCCGACGGGGCACGCAACTCGGCGGCCTGGTTGGCCACCCGGTGCCGGCTGCCCAAGGCCCAGGCCCGGCGGCTGGTGCGCCGGGGCCGGGTCCTGTCCCACCTCCCGGCCTGTGCGAGGGCCTGGTCGGCCGGGGAGATCAGCGGGGCCCACGTCGACACCATCGCCGCCCTGCGTCGGCCGGCCACCGAGGCGGCCCTCGACCGGGACGAGGCCCTGTTGGTCGACCAGGCCCGCACGCTGCGCTACGAGTCCTTCGTCCGGGCCGTCGCCTACTGGGAGCAGCTGGCCGACCCGGACGGCACCGAGGAGGAGGCCGAGGCCCGCCGCTCCCGGCGCCAGGTCTACCTCGAGGCCAGCTTCGCCGGCCTGTGGCTGGGCAAGATGACCCTCGATCCCATCGCCGGGGCCATCGTCAGCGGGGAGCTCGAGCGCCTGGAGGGCGAGCTGTTCGAGGCCGACTGGGCGGCGGCCCGCACCTCGCTCGGACGGGACCCGACGCTCGGCGAGCTCAGCCGGACCCCGGGCCAGCGCCGGGCCGACGCCCTGGTCGAGATGGCCACCCGCTCCCGGACCGCCCCCGAGGGTGGGCGCCGCCCCGCCCCGTTGTTCAGCGTGCTGGTGGACTGGCCGACGGCGGTTTCAAGGGGTCCGCGCAAGACCTTGGCGAGGCAACGAAGGTTGTCGAGACCAAGGGAGAGTGGGCATGTCGATATGCGTGACGCCTCAGATGACGGTGGAGCAGCGACGGCTGGTGTTTCGATTGCGGGGCAAGGGGTTGACCGTGAAGGAGGTCGCCCGCGCCGCTGACGTGCATTTCATGACCATCTATCGGGTACTCGAAGGCAGCTTCCGGCGTGACGGGGGTCGACCCGACACCTGGGCGCCAAGGCCCGGGCGCTTGACGCTGGCTGATCGGGAGGAGATCACTGTCGGCTTGGCTCAGGGCGAGCGATTCAGCGCCATTGCTCTCCGACTGGGTCGATCGGTCTCCACGGTGAGCCGTGAGGTGGCGGCCAACGGCGGCCGGGACGCCTATCGGGCCTGGGCAGGACACAAGCGGGCCCGAGAGCGTGCTCGACGACCGAAGATCTCCAAGTTCGAGTCCTGCCCGAAGTTGCGGGCCCAGGTCATGGAGTGGATCGGCGAGTGGTGGTCACCCGATGAGATCGCCCAGCGCTTGCGGGTTGAGTTCGCCGACGATCCGATGATGTGGGTGAGCCACGAGACGATCTACAAATCCATCTTTGTCCAGGGCCGGGGCGAGCTCCGCCGTGAGCTGGCTCGCTGCCTGCGCAGTGGGCGGGCGGTCCGGCGACCCCAAGGCCGGCTCGAAAAGCGAGGGCAGATCCCCAACAGGGTCATGATCAGCGAACGACCCGCCGAGGTCGAGGATCGGGCCGTGCCTGGCCACTGGGAAGGGGACCTGATCATCGGCGCTAACGGTCAGTCCGCCGTCGGGACCCTGGTCGAACGCTCCACCCGCTACGTCATGCTCCTGCAGTTCCCAGGCGGCCATACGGCCGACGCGGTCAACAAGGAGATGGCCAAGGCCATGGGCACCCTTCCGGCCGAGCTGGCTCGGAGCGTGACCTGGGACCAAGGCACCGAACTCAACCGACATGGCGCCTTCACCATTGCCACGGGTATCCAGGTCTACTTCTGCGACCCCCACAGCCCTTGGCAGAGGGGCTCCAATGAGAACACCAACGGACTCCTGCGCCAATACATGCCCAAGGGCACCGACCTCTCACTTCTCACCACGAGGGATCTGACCCGGATCGCCCGCAGCCTGAACAACCGTCCCCGCAAGACCCTCGGATACATGAAACCATCAGAGAAGCTCGCTGAGTTCCTTGCGCTCACTGCTTGAAACCGTCGACGGCCCAGGGACGGATCTGTGAGCTGGCCCAAGGCCTGGCCATCTCGCCGGGGTCCCTCCTCCCCTGGCTGGATGCGGCCTATCTGGAGCGGGCCGTGTTCAAGCCCGACCGCCGGGTCGAGGTCAGCGCCACCGCCCGCCTGTTCACCGGGGCCACCCGCCGGGCCATCGAACTACGGGATCGGGAGTGCACCCACCCCTACTGCGACAGGCCGGCCTGCGACTGCGAAGTCGACCACATCCTGCCCCACGCCGCCGGTGGCCTCACCGTCCAGGAGAACGGGCGTGTGCTCTGCGCCTTCCACAACCGGCTGCGGAACCAACGACCACCGCCCGACGCCAACCCGAAGGGCCCAGATCGATTCAGCTCGAGTAATCGGCCTTCGAACGCCGACGAGGCACTACGCGGCGCGGCAAACGGGTACGCTCGAATATCCGGCCACGTTCGACATGCGATTCAAGTAGGCGGACCATACGGCAAAAGACGGCAACAGACGGCGTGACCCGCAACTCTGCCGAACTTCCCTCGGCGGCCCTGCCTGCAAATCGGCCGGAACATTCGGCACAATTAGGACATGCGGCGCGAGGGCACGCTGGCGTGCCACCCACGACGTATTATGGGCGGTAGTTAGCTGGTTCCCGGACCGCCGGGCACCGAGGTTCGTGACCCCGGCCAGCACCCTCAAGCGCAGTCCGGTTCTAACAGCCCCGGATGTAAGACGGACCGGCCCCCACGTCGCCCGACGAAGTACGTGAGCAAAGCCCCCAGACCGTTTGTGTCCGGGCTCGCTCCGCTCCCCGCGCCCGGCACCTTGCTCCGAAGAGGTTGCCCGATGCACGTCAGGACCGCACCACCGCCCAACCGCAAGCAGCGCCGGCACCCCGACTCGCTCCCACCCCCCGACCTCCTCACCATCCCCGAGACTGCCGTTCTGTTACGACGGTCCGCCGACTCGCTGTACCGACTGGTCCGCGCCGGGAAGTTTCAGCCAGCCGTTCGGGTCGGTGGCCACTGGCTGATTTCGGTGCCCAAGCTCAAACACGTGCTCCACGGTGAAGGTGACGCGGCATGAGCACCGTCGAGGCCGATCTCCATCTAGACGACTCGGTTAAGTTGGCCCTTCCGCGTCATTTCACGGCCGCGGCTCCGCGAGTTGGCCATGCTAAAGCTGGCCGACTCGCCGAACGTGCGGGCCCGGTGCGCCCTGGGCTCAGCGTCAGTCGTGGAGCTGGCTGAAATGGTTGTGAGCGGTCGCAAGCCGACCATTGGATGGTATCGCCGCGCCAGGGCGAAGGCGGCCGAGCAGAAGTCGGGCGAATGATGAGCCCCGCCCGCGTGAAGGGTTTGACGAGGACGAGGTCTCGCCATGGGAAGCGTCGGCCACGATGGCCCACCGGTCCGCTTCTGATATATCGATTCGGAAGACAGAGTGGCTGTGGCCCGGGCACCTTCCTCGGGGCCAGTTTGTGCTCCTGAACGGGCGACAGGGGGACGGCAAGGGCACCATGGGTGCCTCGTGGATGGCAGCACTTTCGGCGGGATCTCCCCTACCAAACGGCTATCGACGTGACCCCGTGAACTGTGCCGTGTTGTCTCTGGAGGACACCGTCGACTCCACCGTGGTGCCCCGCCTCATGGCCGCAGGAGCCAATCTCGGCCGAGTCGAGGTGCTCGACGGCGTCGACGATGTGGACGGCGACGGCAACTACCTTCGCCGGCCTTGGAGGATGCCGGAAGACCTTCCGGCGCTCCACGCGGCTTCCTCACCGCCCGAGACATTGGCTTCCTAATCCTTGACCCCGTGGGCTACATGATCGGGAAAGCCAACGGCAACGCCTACTCGAATGGGGCGTTGCTCCGTGCCTCGAAGCGTGGCGGAAGTGACCCGGTGCACGATTTTGGGCGTCCGCCACCTCCGCAAGTCTTCATCCTCAGATTCCACGACGCTGGCATCGGTTCAACGGCTTGGTCTGGAGTCGCCCGGGTTGAGTTCGTCGTGGGCCGCGATCCTGAGGACAGACGGGCCGCCGCAGGGTGCTTGCGCAGTCGAAGAACAACCTCGCCCCCGAGGAGCCGAGTGTTGCCTATGCCATAGAACAAGACGGGACCCTAGAAGTGGGTTATATCAAGTGGATGGGGCCGAGCGGGGTGTCGTCCATGAACTCACCGCCGACTTGGGCGGTCCCGAGGCCCAGTCAGAGAGAAAGGAGGCCAGGGATCTTCTCAACTCCGTCCTCAAAGACGGGGCGCGTGTCAGCAAAGACCGTTATCGCCGCCGGACGAGAGGCGGGAATCGGAGAACGCACCCTTCGGAAGGCCAAGAGCGACCTCAAGGTGCGATCCCTCAAGGAGGGCAGTGGCGCATGGGTATGGGAGCTACCCAACCCTGCACCCCCTAGGACATATGCAGCCTTGCCGCCTGCAACCTTCCGTTTGACCAGGGCTTTCTTTCGGGTAATACCCCCCTGACCCCTGAAGACTGCAACCCTGCGCTGTATAACGGCGGAGGGTCGGGAAGGGCGGACGACCCGACCTCTTTTGCTTCCGTCACCGGAATCGACGATGCCGCCGAAGAGGACGACCTCGACCCGGCGCTGGTCCCCACGTTCACCGCCAACTGTCCGTTCTGCGGTCACCCGCCACCCTGTCGGGTGTCGTTCGGCTGGAACGCCTGTGAGCACCAGTGGTCGGCCCTGGGACTGGTGCCGCTATCGAGCCCCACTACGGAGCAGGCAGCCGTAGCGGCCGTGACCGCCATAGTCGACGGACTCGTCGAGCAGGGTGGCCCACCCGGTGACGCCCGCGACGCCAACCGTTTCCTGGCCGACACCGACGTGGGCACCGTCGCCCTTCTCACCGGAGTGCTCGTCTGGGAGTTGGGCAACCCCGGCCCGTGCGGTCCTACGCAAGCTTGCGATCAGTGCAGCAGAGTGGGCTGCGGCCCGATGACCATCACGGGTATGAATCCGAATCAAGCCGCCATCGCTGCCGTATTCGCGGCCGATCTACTTGGCCAGGGAGGTGGCCCAGTCCTCCCCACAGACACAATCCGTTTCCTTCGGCACGGACATCGACCGCATCAACCACACGGATGCCCACGTCGTCACACTCCTGGCTGCGACGGTCACTCACTTGTTCGGGGAGCCGGCGGCTCATCTCCTGGGCTCGCTCGCAATCGCCGTAGCCGTGGACGAACTGTCCGACACAGACCCACAACCAATCCACCCCCCACCTAAAGGAGCAATGCATGTCCGACACCCAAGACCCGAGGACCGAGGCGCAGGCCGCCATTCAGTACTGGAGCAACCGCCTCAACGAAATCGAGGGACAGCAGGCCCAAGCGCCCACCGACATCCCTCCCGAGCAGCCCTATGCGGTGCCGACCACCCCATACCTACCGCCGCGAGAAATGGCAGAGAGGATTCACCGGGAAGCCATAGCCAACGGAGCGACCGAGGCGGAGAGCCTCGCGGTCCGTGCGCGTCATCACGGTCGCTACCATCTCCCGCCTCCCGGACTGGTTGCTACAAGGAACTGCCTCTCCGCCACAGTCGTAGCGCCGTGGTTGTCGTCATAACAGGGAGAATGACAATTGTCAATTACAATTCGAAACGACGCCAGGTCAAAACCGGGACTGGCAGCAGCGATTCGAGGGTGGACGCTGATCCCGACCCAACTGCGTCGCATAGCGCTCAGCTAGCGACTTTTGCCGAGCTGCCAAGCCCTTTGTCGGCTCACACCCATCAACGAGCCGATCTCCGACCAGCTTCGCCCCCTGGTGCGCATCTCCTTGATGGCCTCCTGACGGACTTCCCGTAGAACCTCTTCAAGATGAAGCACTGTGTCAGCCACCATCAGCCGGATGACTGGATTCTGGTACTCGTAGGCCCCTTTCAGAACCGCAGCCAGGACGTTCTCCGTGACATTTGCTTGTTTAGCGTGCAGTATCCAGGCGTCCGTTTCGGGGTTCCAGGTCCCCTTAGGCCGGCCCATTCGAGGTTTCGCGGACATATGTAAAGCCATACGATACAGGCCGGGGAACACACGGGTTCTCAATCACGAGACATCTCCCCACGTCAGACCAGTGGAAGGGTCAACTCAAGGCAGACAGAAGATCCAACACGCAGAGGGAACAGAAGTACTTGCACAGAGTCACTTGTTGGGTATAGGTGGTAACGCTCTCTCTTCCGTGCTCAGGCACAGAGACCAGGGCAAACAGCAAGCAGCTTTCTCGAAAGATCCACGGTTTCACGCTCAAAGAGGCCGATCCAACTGCACTACATCGGGATACAAGCGACTACAAGCGATTCACAGTGACACCATGCTATATGACCGTGACACCATTCCCCCGTAGTTAGGGGTAGTGAGGGTCCTCTCTGAGCCGCCGTCACGGACAGGGCCGTTCAGCCGCTGACCTTCTGGTCGAGATACCGGTAGACCGTCTGGCGGCTCACGCCGATTCCCTGGCAATCTGGGAGACGGTTAGCTCGCTCTTGCGGCCTCCCGCTGCCGCTCGTACCGGGCCACGTAGCCGGACCGCTTCCGCTGCCGCTTGTCCTTCGCCCCCAACTGGCGGCCTACCGGCTTACCCTCAGCCGCCCGCTTGGCCAGGCCGGCCTTGATCCGCTCGCTGCGACGGGCTGACTCCTGCTGAGCCATCCACCCGGCGAAGCCCACCAGCACGTCGGCTACCTCCGGGCTGGCGTTCAACCAGCTCTCCTTGACCGAGAGCACCGTGCACGACCGCTCCTTGAACCGGCGGATCAAACGCAGCGCACCCTCCGCTCCTTCGCGGGTGATCCGATCCAGCGCCCACACCACGAGCACGCTGAACTCCCCCGCCCACGCAGCCTGCTCGGCTTCAGCCAACGTCTGCCGGTAGCGACCTTCCCTCTTGCCGCCGTTCCAGGCCGACTCGGCCACCTCGAACCGGCGCACGATCTCCAGTCCGTGGGCCTCGCAGAACTTCTCCAGGTCGGGCACTTGGTTCGCCCCGTCCTGGTGGTTGGTCGAGACCCTGATCCACACGGCTGCTTTGTTCATCGCCTGCCTCTTTCGCACGTGTAAATAAACTTTAGCATGTTAGGGCGTGAGTTACCAGGGTTGCTGGTAGTAAATAGGCTGGTCAGACGAGAGATCCGGCTGCCGAACCAGCCAAAAGCGCCACCTAGTTTGTTTGCTCTCGACAGGGGTCCCCGCCGTGCGTCACGGCCGGTGGATACCACGCGAAAGCGGCTGGCTACCCCTGCCAGTCTGATCTCCCTTCCCCCAAAGGGTCGGCCACACCTCAGGGCGGTTGGCCCAGGGGGGCGGGGCTCGTCCTTCTCGACCCATTCGGCCGGCTTTTGCGGAACCCCGCCGACCGCCAGGTGCGTCGCTGTCTCGAACACACGTTCCCCGGCAGCCAACCCGCACCCAATCAATTCCAGGGCCGTACACCGAAGCACAGGGCGTCTGGTGGGACGCTACGGCTTGACCTTGGACGACAGTCAACGCGGCCGGCACTACTTCGACTGCTGTCCCTGTTTCGTCGGTAGCGCTAACACACCGCACCATGGCAACCACTTCCAACGACACGGTGCCCATGGTCATCACACCGCTTGACCACCCCATCATCATCAGCGGGTGAGCGCCGGAGATCGCACGCTGTCAGCCGCACAGCCAAGCAAGCCGTGGGTCGGAGAGAGAACCGGGTATGTACCGTTCCGAGGCTCTGTATCAAAGTGTTATCAAGGTGGAAAAATTCCACCCCCGGTGGAAAGGTCCAGACAGAATCAACGTGACGCCGAGGTGGAAGTCGTGATCTGCCAAAATCACACACTGACCGAGTGGATCGCCTCCGCCGTGGTGGTCGGCCTGGTCGTCCTGGCCTGCATTCGGTCCAGCATCAAGTGGCAGGCGGCAGGAGGACCAGATCCGCACCTACGGACCCACTTCCCGGCTCAGCCATGCACAGGAAGTGCCCAATCCTCCGCTGCGTCTGTTGCCGGCCCGAGCAGCACGACGAGGGCTACACGTGACGGCACATCCCGAACGGCTGAGGTCGGAGGTTCGAGTCCTCTAGCGCCCACTTGTTTGGAAGGGGAGAGAGGGGCCTGGGGCGGAAAGCAGAGCGGAAGCGTCGCGGGGCGCTAGGCGGCCGGGGTGCTCACCGGCAACGGGGGGCTAGGGGGGCCGGGTCGACAATCGAGAGCTGCAAGACCGAGCCTGGTGCCAGCTTGATCCTGCCAGTTGAGTTATTCACACAGATGCTCGCAGAGATCGGATCGTTGATCTGTGGGACACCCGGGCCGGTTGTCGACGCTGACGTCACGGCCCCAGTCAACGTGTACTCAACGTCTTTCTTCGAGGTGCACGTACCTTGTGAAGTGCCACCGGATGCCGTGACATTGCCCACTGTGGTCATCGCGCCACTGGCACTCCAAATGAGAGACCCGCCGGTAAAGAGGACAGCCGCTGAACCACTCAGCCTTCGATAGCCGCTTCCCCCGCTCGGACTACAGCGGGCAATAGTCGTGACGCCGTTGATCGCGCCGCGTAGACTGCCGCACTGGACCGGACCGGCCGATGCGATGGTGCCGCCGTAAGTGAACAGATCCGCTGATCCTATGGTTGACATTCCTTGGCTTCCCGCCAGAGCGATGTGGACCTGGGTGGGATAGCACCAATCCGGCTGGCGCAACCGCTAACCAACTCGTGTGCTGAGTTAATGGTGAGGCCTGTCGAAGGACTACTGCCCGAAGAGGACACTGGTAACGCTTCCAAGGTTCGATCCCTTGATGGTGACTTGGGTGCCACCCGCAATGGGACCGGAATTCCTTGGGCCTCACCGAGGAAACCGCCGGAGCCAGTGGAGACGTGGCGTATGCAAGGAGCTATACCGATCCCCAGCCGATGTATCCGCACTGGTTCCACCAGGTGTCCGTCCACCGTGACATCGACAGTCGAACTACCGGCAGGGACCGTGGCAATGACGAGGTTTGGCGATAGTGCGCTGACCTGACTTGCCGCGACCTGACCGAAATGCACAGCCTTCGGGTTGTCCAAACCCGTTCCAATGATTTCGACCTGGTCTTCCGCCCTGGAGTTGAGCCCGAAGCCGGCGCAAGTTGTGTCACCGTCGGAACAGGCCATGAGCTGCTTGGGCAGTTCAGCACAACCTGAAGGCCCAGGGCAGGGTGGCGGGATGACGAAAGGCGGCGTTGTAACGCTTGGTTGTGAGGGGTTGCCGGGCGCGTCTGGCATCCTGCCGCACTTGCCTGAACCTCATACGTCCCGGCCAGCGCATCCCAGTCAAAAATCCCCCCTGCGTCGGTTGTCTCAGGATTTGTTGCGGGCTCGATCGCTCCACTTCCCGGTGGCACCGGCGAGAACGTCCCTCCTGGGACGCCTTGGCCCAGCAGACTTGCGCTCGCCCCACTGACAGGATTTCCATTCTGATCAATGACGTTGCCGCTTGGATCGATAAATAGATCCCATATCGTAAACGCAGTGAGGAAAACGAGAATTCCGATTGTGACCACACTGAGGAGCGATCCGAACAGATTAGCGCTCCCACAAGCGACGTGGTCTCTTTCTGCCCCTAGCGTAGAGACCAAGAACAGACTGTCTCCTTCAAGGATTGTACTAATAAAAGGAATGGCAACCCTAAGAGCAGAAACAAGTCCAGCCGCCTCTCTTATGCTTTTGTAGATGCCATAGGCACCTCCGACGCACCTCAGGACGTCCACAGCACCACCAGTGCAATTGGAGAGTATCGAGCCAGTCTGCGAGGCAGGTACCGTCCCGGTATAGCTGAATTGGTCACCCGAATTGGAGACAGTACTACCGAATCCATTTAGGACATTGATGTCGACAGCTCCGAGCTGGGTAGCAGGAGGGGATTTCACAACTATGTGATTGGCGTCGAGGACTCCCATGTCTCTGGTATCGGACACACTGTAAAAAGTATTTCCGAAAAGAACGCCCCGGACATTTGTGAAGCCGGTTCCTGTTATCGTCACCGTCTGCTCCCGCCGCTCGCAGGGCCAGTATTCGGGCTCACGTTTGTCACACCAATATAGGTGTAAATACCCGACGCCACGGGTCCACCGGGAGTGGTCACCGTGACGGAAACGCTTGGCGTTCCGGGGGGTTCGGGAGGAGCAATGGCTTCGATTAGTCCGTCACTCTTCACAGTCATTGAGGTGGCTTGAACGCCGCCGAACATGACGGTCGTGGCGTTCGTGAATCCGCTACCGGATATGAGAACCTCATTCCCTCCTCGCAGATCTCCAGAATCTGGGAAGAGAGAACTACGTCCAGGACAGTCAATCGACTGGCCGACCTGAGCATTCCCGTGAATCGGGGCCACCGGAGGCACCGAGGCTTCATAGGTTCCGGATCCTGGCGGTGTTTCAACGAGGGGCAATGTTTGAGCCTCTTCCTGGCCAGTCGCTCGTATTCGTTCCGTCGATAATCAGGACCCCGGAACCTCCCTTGCATCCCGAGACCGTGTAGGTATTTGTAGACGCCCAATTCACTGTTGGGATAGCTCCGGGTGGAAACCCGGCAAGAGTCCCCAGGTGGAGGCGTCAATGCCGAAGAAATTCATTGAAACCACCACCGTACCTACGGTGAAGGGACCCGCTGACTTGGTTTGTCCGGACGTAACCGCCTGTTACTCCGGTAAGGCCCAGGTGGGACGCTCGCACCGTACCATCCTGTGGAGTTCGACTTCCCAACGAAACAAGATCCACCATTCTGTCGGTACACACTCCTTAATGGCCGTGCCGGAGATAGAGCTGGACCCTGAGAACGTCGTTACACCAAGAAAGCCCCCTGGACCTGCCGCCTCAAAGTGACCGTGTATCTGCCCGGAAGTCAATGCCGTGGGGTAGACGGCAACCTCGTCAAGTGATCCTTGGAAGTTGAACTGACACTGGCAACGACCAGCCTGGAGGGCGCTACCCAGTTCCAATCCGGTTCCCGGGGACTGCTCTGTGTTGAGAGGCGCGGCTCAAGGGCACTCCGACCTGCTGGCCGTCGACATAGAACTGCACGCTCGTCGACCCGTCGGTCGTGGCGGCTATGTAGTGCCAGTTGCCGTCGTTGATGTTGTCCCCGATGTTCACGCCGATGGTGCTCGATCCCCCCGTCTCCAGCGTGAGGCTGCTAGTGCCGCCATCGATCGTGCCGCTATCCACGAGGTCGAACTCCTCGTTTGTGGCGTAGGTCCCGTAGTCGAGGATCGGTTGGTAGGACGAGTTCGAGTTTGACGTCTTGATCCAGGCCTCGACCGTTCGGGGGCTTGAGCCAGCAGGAAGTCCGTCTCCCGATCCGATAACCAACGGACCGGTACCCGTCACCTATGAGGCGGCCCCTCCTGGGCCCGGCGTACCATGAGTGACTCCGTCCATATAGGCCGCTGTACGACAATTTCGAGACCAAGTCTGCTGCGCCTAGGCCTGACGACTCGTTGAACGGAAAGTATCGAACGGGTTAATAGGCCTCGACAGCACCTCCGTATCCAGATGAGGGCATCGCACCGCAGCCGACGCCCGTCGCAGCCTGCCAGTGGCCATTGATCTGCTGGGGACTCAGTGCCGTGGGGTAGACGGCAACCTCGTCAAGTGATCCTTGGAAGTTGAACTGACACTGCCAACGACCAGCCTGGAGGGCGCTCCCGAGCTCCAACCCGGTCCCGGGAACGGATGTGTTCAATCGAGCCGGCAAGGACGCAGAGCCGACTTCCTGCCCGTCGACGTAGAACTGCAAGTTCGTCCACCCGTCGGTCGTGGCGGCTATGTAGTGCCAGTTGCCGTCGTTGATGTTGTCCCCGATGTTCACGCCGACGGCGCTCGATCCCCCCGTCTCCAGCGTGAGGCTGCTAGTGCCGCCATCGATCGTGCCGCTATCGACGAGGTCGAACTCCTCGTTTGTGGCGTAGGTCCCGTAGTCGAGGATCGGTTGGTAGGACGAGTTCGAGTTTGACGTCTTGATCCAGGCCTCGACCGTTCGGGGGCTTGAGCCAGCAGGAAGGCCCGAATGGCGCGGGACACCGCAGGACCTGCAAAAGATGTGCTAATCGAGGTGTCGGTATCGGTAGCCAGAGCACCGGGTTGATGGTAGGTGATGCCGCTTGCCGCATAAGTGCCGTCGAGACCATTCCCGGAGGAATCCGTCGCGGAACAGCAGCCCGAATCCCCGAGTCGGTAGTAGACAGTCGGCGTGTTGGCGAGCACTGCCGTTTCGTAGGCCGACGGTGCGGCGCTCGCTACCTTTGGGATCACGACCAAGATGCCAGCAACGAGTGCGCCAATCACGAAGAGGGCAATGAAGCGCCTGCGACTTGGGACACGGACCGTTCCGCCATTGACATAACCCATGGTGGCAACCCCCTAGGTGAGTCACGTCGTGATTAGCAGCAACACGGGGTAGCGTCAAGCGCGATGACAATTGCTCGTGAGTAGTTGCTTGCGGTACTAACCCTCCACATAGAAGCGGGAGAGTGGAACCAATGTCGGCAGCGGATCTCGGCGAGCTGTGGGAACACTGGGCTTCGAGGATGATGTGGACGACTAGGGGTCGGGTTGACCCAGCGACAGATGGCACTTACATCTGGGGCGGGCCGGGGTGGGCGGTGCGAACCCAGTGGAGAGCGGGCCGATCGAGTTTGAGTTTCGCCAGTCGAGGTAGCAACTCGGACCGATACCACTCCTAGTCCCACTCGGCTGGTAGGCCGATGGCCAACCGTTCCCGTAGTCCCCGCTTCGGCCCAACAACTCCAGGTCCATGACGGCTAAGGGCAGGACGCGGGGAGGTAGCGCCGCCGAGACCCTGTTTCCAACAAGTTGGCCGGAGCTGAAGTTTCCACCGCATCCAACGCCTTCCGCTGCGTGGCTCGGGCTGCCCTGACGCCTGCAATCAGGCACCCGTTCCCGTAGGCGGAGCCATTACCAGACGGTCGACAGGACCTGGACGAGGGCCTGCGTGGGTTTGGGTTATACAGTTCCCAGGCCCGTACGCCGGGGCCATCCCCGCTGACTAGCCCAGGACCCGGCACTACCTCCGCTCCATGCCCCACTACGCCGAAGCCTTCGCAGTCTGCCCCGGCCAGTGCTTCCGGTTCGTTCATTGCGTCGGCCACGCGCAGCACTGCCCGGAGCCCGCCGTCCACGGTTCCGGTTCAAGGATGGCAAGGAAGCGGTGGATGGTCGACGCCTGTGCCGAGCACGGTGAGGAGCTGAGCGCCGCCGCCAAATGATCAGCGTGTGGATCGCCCTGGTGGGCTTTGTGGTGAAAATGCAGTTGCTGCTGTTCTCGGTGCTGTCTTGATTGGGCAGCGGGCCGAGGATCGGCGTTGGTACGCCAGCCAACTCCAACTTGCCAAGGTCGCCCGGGCCCGACCGGCTCCGAGGTGTCTTATGGGCAGATGGCGGCAGCTTCGATCGCCCTCCGGCAGGTCATCAGCGAGCGGCCGTTTCTCTTCGATGGCGAGACGCAGGAAGAACAGGACGCTCGTCATCGTCACGAAATCAGAGACGCTATGGGGCGCGTGGGCGAGGTCGGCGGTCAAATCCTGGTGGAGTCGTCCGTGGAACCGCTGCGGGACGCCTATTCCATTGTCGCCAGTCTCGTTGAGCACTACATGAGAACCGACACCAGGCAACCGGACACGAGGGACC
The DNA here is from genome assembly GCA_963769825.1 of uncultured Acidimicrobiales bacterium. Classification (GTDB taxonomy): domain Bacteria; phylum Actinomycetota; class Acidimicrobiia; order Acidimicrobiales; family RAAP-2; genus Bog-756. Next base: position 348,287 of record CAVYNO010000004.1, on the reverse strand, counting down.
AGCACGCCCTTGTGGAGACTGGAAATGCTCTCATGGCGAAGACCCAGGAGGTTCTGGAGCGGGCGCAAGAGCACCTGGTCGAGCTCGAAACGCCAGTCTCGATCAAGAAGAGACGCTGAACGCGGGAGGGCGATGTCTGCGCACTGATCCCGCTAGAGGGTGGTTCTCTAGAGGTCCTTGCTCTTGAATGCAGCAGCAAATATGCCCATCCGAACCAATGACATCAGCCAGCCGACCAAGGCATAGGGATGGGTTACCTGGCCGGTCTGAACATTCGTGCGCGCATAAAGGACGTTGAACCAAACGCCAGCCGCCACGAAGATTCCGCCTGCGATGGCCAAGACGATGACAATCAAAAGGTGCACCCCGTCCTTCTTTGTCGGTTGTCCTGAATCTCGTCCCTGTGCGCTCCCGGCTGTCGGTCTCTCGCTTCGGAACGAGCTGGGGTGAGACTTCCGTCGCTCGGCGGCCGCCTTAGAGCTTTGCCTTTCCTGCTCCTTGCGCTCCTCCTGCACATTTAGTCGTCGCAGAAATTGCTCGGGCGACCCGCCCGTCCTGATGCTGCTCATCCTTTCCCCTCGGCATTTTCCGTTGGCGGGTTTACACCCTTCGTGAATGTCTGCCTAGAAGCCGAGCTGCTCGACCGGGGCGGGAGTCAGCCCGCCTGTCCCGGAAGGGGAGCCGTGTGCTCGGTCCAGGCGGCACCGTCCCACCAGCGCAGGATCGGCTGACCCGAGGGATCGGGATACCACGCTGCGGGCGGCAGCGGAACCTCCGGTGTGGCCGGCTCGGGAACCGGCTCCGGTGTCGTCGGCTCGGCGACCGGCACACTGACGGCAGGAGCCGCTGGGGCGCTGACGGCTGGTCGAGCGGCGTCCATCTCGGCAAGCTGCGCCTGGAGTTTGGCCACGAAGGCGTCCCTTGTGCCGTTGCCGATGGCCAGAGCCAGGTCGACCCGGAACTGAACGGCCGGCGCTGCCTCCGCGCCATAGAAGACTGTCGTCGGCTTCTGGCGGTTTGACACGGAGAAGGTCGTCGAGCCTTCGGATGGCGAGAGCCGCGTGTCGCGCCATGGGGGACCGACTCGTTCATCCTGGACCCTGGCGACCCCGGTGCTACCGGCAAGGCGATCTGTGGCACTTCTGCGTGCGGAGTGAGTGCCTGGCCTACGCCATGGCCGATCCGCACCTCGTTGGCGTGTGGGGCGGAACGTCGGCCAAGGAGCGGGCGCGGATGGGACGGGCGGTTGCGTAGGACCAGACAGCAAAACTCGGCACCTATCCCCCCCTCTCGGCGTTTCGTGACGAGACAGCGAATCGTGGGGGGAGCTACCCCGGCAGCAGCGCACCCATCACGGCAGCCGCACCGCGGTCACCCGCTGGCAATGCGTGGGCGTAGCGGTCGAGTGTCATCTTGGCGCTGGCATGTCCCAATCGGGCCGACACCACGGGGACCGGGACACCCGCGGCGATCTGCTCAGTGGCGTTGGCATGTCGCAGATCATTGAACCGGACGCCCTGAACGCCTACCCGGTCACGCAGCTCATGAACCGGTCCGTTATCTTCGATGGCGTCATGGGCCGGCCAGCGTTGGCGTTGCCAGACAGGACGTAGGGATCGGCGACCAGGGGAGATTCGGCCCGCTTGGCTAGGTCCTCTTGCCACGCCTGATGGCGGCGCAGGATCGCCAGCGCCCGATCGTCAATCGCGACGGTGCGGCCCCGGCCTGTCTTGGTCGACTTCTCAGCAACACCGCTGCGCGACTGGCTCATCGACCGCTCGATGCGGACCGTACCAGCGTCAAGGTCAACGTCGGACCAACGCAGCGCACACAGCTCGCCCCGGCGAGCACCGGTGACGAACGATAGGACGATGGCGGCAGCCAGGACAGGGTCGCTGTCTTCGGCGGCATGGATCAGGTCGGCAACCTCGGCGGCCGTCGGAGTCACCAGCTTGCGTGCGCTCTTAGCGGTCGGTGCGGTCGCCCGTGCCGCAGGGCTGTAGTCAATCCAACCCCAACGGAGCGCCAGGGTCAGGGCCGACGACAACACGGAGCCAAGGCGGTGCACCGTGGCGGACGCCAACCCCTCAGCCAGCCAAAGGGTGTAGGCGGTGTCGATGCGCTCGCCGGTCAGCTCGGTGACCGGTAGGTGCCCGAACCGCGGGTTAATCCGCTTGTCAATGGCCCGCCGCGCTTCGTCAATGGTCCGCGGCGACCGGCCGCGTGCTTTGACGTGGTCGAGATACTTCGCCATCAGATCAGCGACCGTGCGCTGGTCACGCAACGGTGTCGGTGGCTTGAGGTCTAGCTTCCGCAGCTCCTTGCGTGCCGCAGCCTCTGTCCCGTGAAACGTCTTCTGTACCTGCTTGCCGTCGACCATCACGCGCAGCCGCCACACACCCTGCCCACGCTCCGTCATCGACCCACTGCCGTATGCCTGTCGGGTTGCCATCGCCCCTGGTCCTTCCCACCCTGCTGGGCCGTTGCCAGCACTCGCCAGGCTAGTACGATTAGGACATGATTAGGATATGGTCAAGATTCTTAACAGATAGTAGGGCATAAAGTCCCTCTGACTAGGTACGATATATCGGCACGCTCGAATATCCGGCCACGTTCGACATGTGGACCCGGCTGCACCCTTCTTCGTCTACCTCGAATCGCGGCAAGTGACGAGCTAGTTCCTCGATCGCGATCCGACTCTCCATGCGGGCTAGTGCCGCCCCGAGACAGCTGTGAATGCCGTAGCCGAACCCGATGGCCAGGCTCGGCAAGCGCCCGATGTCGAAGGTGTCGGGCCGATCATAGAAGCGCTCGTCCCGCGTGGCCGAGCCGGTGACCAGGATCGTCGGGAACCCCGCCGGCACCGTCACCCCGCTGTAGGTGGCGTCACCAAGCGAGAACCGGCCCTGGTATTGGGAGGGGGGCCAGTAGCGGAGCACCTCCTCCACGGCGCCGGGGATGGTTGCCGGATCGTCGAGGATCTTCTGCCACTCCTTCGGGTGACGGGCGAACAAAACGACTGCGTTGCCAACCAGCTTGGTGACCGTTTCCGCGCCGGCGCCACCGAGAAGAGAGGCGAACCCGGCAATTTCGGCGTCAGTCAACTGGGTGGCCTCGCCGTCGCCCCGGTCCACTTCCACTGCGATCAACCGGCTGATCATGTCGTCGGCCGGATTCCGCCGCTTGTCGGCCACCAACTCCTGGAAATACGCGACGGTGTCAACGGCCGCTGCTACACCCTCGTCGGTCGGATCCATCTCCCCCGGCTCGCGGTGGAGCATGGCGTCGAGCCAGTGACGGATCTGTTGGCGGTCGGGGGCGGGAACGCCGAGCATCCGCGAAATGATTTCGACGGGAAACGGCCCGGAGAACTCTGCGACCGCGTCGAACGCGTCGGAATCGCAGTCGTCCAGGAAGCCGACGATGACCTCCCTGATCATCGGTTCGAGCCCGGTCACCGCACGCGGGGTGAAGGCGCGGCTGACCAACGCCCGCAACCGGTCGTGCTCGGGTGGGTCCATCATGATGATGCTCTGCAGCTGTTTGATGAGCCGGGGAGGCTTGCTCAACGTGGACAGATCGACGCCGTGACTGGAGGAGAAGGTCTGCCACTCCTTGTGCGCGTTGCAGACGTCCTCGTAGCGGAAGAGCGCCCAGAAGCCGTACTTCTGGCTGAAGAAGACTGGAGTCTCGTCCCGCATCCTCCGATAGAGGTCGTAGGGATCATCGAAGTATTGAGCGGAGAAAGGGTCGAACTCGGCGGCGACTGTCGTCAAGGTCAATCGGCTCCAGCACGAGGCCGGCGGTCAGAAGGTCGGCGGTCAGGCGGTCGCCAGTCGTCCGCCTCGGGGAGCGGGTGGCGAAAGAGGGCAGAGGCGTTGCCGGCGGCCATGCGACGCAATTCGTCGGAGGGCAGGTGACCCATGCTCGCGGCCAGCACGGCCTGAGTGTCGGGCCAGGTCGAGTCGGCATGCGGGTAGTCGCTCTCCACCATGATGTGGTCCAGACCGATCCGCCAGCGCAAGTCGATCACAGACGGGTCGTCGATGGTGCAGAACCAGAAGTTGCGCTTGAGCACCTCGCTCGGGAGCAGGTCTGAAGGCCAATGATTCGATGCCGAACCCGAAGCCGAGTGCTCGAGCACATAGTCAAGACGGTCGATGAGCATCGGGACCCAACCGATCCCGCCCTCCGAGAAGGCCACAGCCAGCTGTGGGAAGCGAAGAGGCACCCCCGACCACACCCACTCGGCTGCAGCCACCAGTGCGTTCACCGGGAAGAGGGTGGGGAGAAGTTCGAACGGCGGGTCAGGCGACGGCAGGGGGGCCCAGGACGACGCACCCGTATGGAGGCAGACCACCGTCCCGGTCTCCTCGCACGCCCGGAAGAAGGGATCCCAGGCATCGGTGAAGATCGACGGGTAGCCCAGCTGGGCCGGGAACTCGGGAAAGCTGACCGCTTTGAAGCCGCGCTCCGCGTTGGCCCGGACCTCGTCGGCCGCCACCGATGCATCGGCCAGCCAAGGGAGCTGTAGTGGAATGATGCGCTCGGGGTGAGCTCCGGCCCACTCCTCCACGTGCCAGTCGTTCCACGCCCGGACGCAGGCCAATCCCAGCTCGGGATCGCCCGAGCCCGAGAACACGGCACCGCAGAACCCGGCCACCAAGGACGGGAAGCACAGCGAGGCCCACACCCCGTTCAGGTCCATGTCCTCGATTCGGGCCTCGATTTCATAGCAGCCCGGTCGCATCTCGTCGAAGCGCGCCGGCTCCATGCTCCAGGTGTCGCGACGCCGTCCGACCACGGCGTTGAGGCCCACGTTCGGGTAGGTCCGCTCTTCATAGACCCAGACCTGCTGGCCTCCGGATGTCTCGATCACATGCGGCGCCCGCTCGGCCAGGGCGGCCGGCATGCGTCCTTCGAACAGGCCTGGTGGCTCGATGAGGTGGTCATCGACCGAGATGATCGGGACCAGGATCGGCCGCGGCGGTGGATCCGGCAGCAGCACCGACTCACCGGAACCACCCCGGGTGTCGGAATCCCAAGCGTCGACTGCCTCGGTCGCCATGGCAGCAACGAAGCTATCATGTGCTCCGAAAATGACGTTCTCATCGCCCGCCGCGCCGCGGGTGCTTCGGCCGTACGCGCGTCGAAGACGCCCGACGCGGACCGCGACGATGCCGGGACATGGGAGGTGACGACGTGCAGGATCTCGTGATCAGATCTGGGACGGTGGTGGACGGGACCGGTGGTCCGTCGCGGCAAGCCGACGTCGCCGTCCACGAAGGACGGGTCACCGCGATCGGCGAGATCGAGGAACATGGTGCTCGGGAGATCGACGCGACAGGCCTGATGGTGGCGCCGGGTTTCGTCGACCTACACACCCACTACGACGCTCAGCTCTTCTGGGACCCGGCGGCGAGCCCGTCTCCTCTGCATGGTGTGACCACGATCATCGGTGGCAACTGCGGCTTCTCGCTGGCTCCTGCGGGCCCCGACCACTCCGGGTACCTGTCACGCATGATGGCCCGGGTCGAGGGCATGCCGCTGGCCGCTCTCGAACAGGGCCTCGACTGGTCGTGGACATCGTTCGGTGACTGGATCGGCCGGCTCGACGGCCGGCTCGGGGTCAACGCCGGCTTTCTTGTCGGGCACTCCACCATCCGCCGCGCCGCCATGGGTGAGGCGGCAATCAGCAGCGAGACCACTGCCGAGGACATCGACGCAATGGTCGTCCTCGCCCATCGCTCCATGGACGAGGGCGCCCTCGGGGTCTCCACCTCGCAGGCTCACACCCACAATGACGGCGAAGGGCACCCGGTGCCGTCTCGGTCGGCCGGCCGGGGTGAGCTCGAAGCTCTCGCCCGGGCCGTACGGGACCACGCCGGTACCACCCTCGAGCTCATCGTGCCCGGGTGCATCAACGGATTCAACGACGACGAGGTAGAGCTGATGGCCACGCTGTCGCTCCTGGCCAATCGTCCGGTCAACTGGAACGTGCTCGGGGTGTCGTCGCTCAACCCCGGAGCCATGGATCACCAGTTGGCCGCATCCACCGCCGCGGCCGAGCGTGGGGCCACCGTGATCGCCCTGACCATGCCCCACACCCTCCAGATCCGCCTGTCGTTCCTCAACGGCGCCATTATCGATGGCCTCCCCGGCTGGCGCGAGACGCTGGCCTTGCCGGTTCCCGAACGCATGGCTGCCCTTTCCGATCCCGAGGTCAGGCGACGGCTCGACGAAGGGGCTCATTCCAAAGAGGCCGGCATCCTCGGCGCGCTGGCCCGCTGGCCGGCGCTCCGTTTCGAGGAGGTGTTCGAGCCGGCCAATGCCTCCTGCGAGGGTCGCACGGTGGGCGAGGTGGCCGCCGAGCGCGGCCAGGACCCCTTCGACGCCATGCTGGACGTGGTGGTAGCGGACGGGCTGCGGACTGGTCTGCGTCCCCCTATTCCTGAGAGCGAGGCCGACTGGGAGCTGCGGGCCAAGGCCTGGCTCGATCCCCGCACGGTGGTCGGTGGTTCGGATGCCGGTGCCCACCTCGACACGATGTGCGGGGCGATCTACTCGACCTCCCTCCTGGGTGAGGGAGTTCGCAAGCGGGGGCTACTCGACTGGGAGTCGGCGGTCCATCAGCTGACCGAGGTGCCTGCCCGCCTCTACGGCCTGCGCGACCGCGGCCGTGTGGCGCCGGGATGGTTCGCCGATCTCGTGCTGTTCGACCCCGAACGTGTCGGGCACGGCCCGGAGCGAACGCGGAGCGACCTGCCCGGCAAGGCCAACCGCCTCTACGCCGAAGCCGAGGGGATCGAGCATGTCCTGGTCAACGGGACCGAGATCACCACCCATGGGTCGTTCACGGGAGACCTCCCAGGAACCCTCTTGCGTTCAGGCACCGATACCGACACCGTCACAGTGCCGGGGGCGTCATGACCGCTTCGGGATCGGTGGCCGTGGTGACCGGCGCCTCTTCCGGGATCGGAGCCGCCACCGCCCGGCTGCTGGCGGCACGGGGCACCTCCGTGGTCCTGGTGGCCCGAAGGGCCGACCGACTCGAGGCGGTTCTCGCCGACTGCACCAGGACCGCACCGGGCTCCCGTGCCTGGCCCGCTGACCTGAGCGATCCCGAGCAAGCCGCCGAGATGGCCCGGTCCATTGATGCCGAGCTAGGCCCGGTCGACGTGGTCATCAACAACGCAGGCGCCCCGATGCGCCGGCCCGTTCAGCGGCTGCGCATGGACGAGGTCCGTCGGACCATGGCCGTCAACTACCTGTCACCGGTGGCCATCTCCCTTGCCCTTCTGCCCGGCATGCTGGAACGGAGATCCGGGGTGATCGTGAACGTCTCGAGCCTGGGAGGGAGGTTGGGCATCGCCAGTGAAGCCGCCTACTGCGGATCGAAGTTCGCCCTGGCTGGATGGAGCGAGTCGATGGCTGCCGACCTGCACGGCACTGGCGTGTCCGTCCGGCTGGTGCTCCCCGGCGCCATCGACACCGAGATCTGGGACCAGCCCGACAATGACCCTCCGCTGTACACCGGTCCCCTGGTCCCCGCCGAAGAGGTGGCGGCGGGGATCGTCGACTGCTTGACCAGCCCGACGTTCGAGCACTACCTGCCGGACATGAAGGCAGTCGTGGAAATGAAGACATCGGACTTCGACGGCTTCTTGACGGGGATGATCGCCATGGCGGAGGGCCAGGTGGACGAGGAATCGGTCGCTCGTACGACCGACCCCTCTTCGGCAAGCCGACGCTGAGGCCAGGCTCGCACCTGCCAATCCCACCCGGCATCACCATCAGAGACTCGGATCGACAACCCACCCGGCAACCATCTAAGTAACCCACCCGAGTAACCCACCCGAGTAACCCACCCGAGCAAGCCACCCGAGCAAGCCAAACCGAGCAAGGAGCACCCAGAAACATGTCAAAAGCCCGACCAAAGGCCCTGGTGACCGCAGCGGTGCGCGGGCCCGGGTTGGAGCTCCTTTCGCAGCTGGCCGACCTCACTGTCGACTCGTGGCTCGACCAGCCGACGCTCCGCATCTTCAATGCAGAGCAACTTGCCGAGCGTGTGGCCAAAGAGGGTGCCTCCATCGTCATCGTCGAGAGCGACCGATGTGCCGGACCCCTCTTCGAGCTCCCCTTGGTGGCCGTGGGCAGCTGCCGGGGCGACCCGACCAACGTGGATGTCGCCGCCGCCACCGCCGCTGGCATCCCGGTCCTGCGGGCTCCCGGCCGAAATGCCGACGCGGTGGCTGAGCTCGCCGTGGCCCTGCTGTTTGCCTGCACCCGAGGTTTGGTACCGGCCGATGCCGACGTGCGTGCCGGCCAGGTCTACAAGGACGGAACCATTCCCTACCAGCGCTTCCGGGCCTTCGAGGTGGCTGGGCAGACAGCCGGGCTGGTCGGGCTCGGCGCTGTCGGGCGCGCTACGCGGTGGCGGCTACGGGGCCTCGGCATGGAGGTGCTGGCTTTCGACCCCTACGCGCCCGAAGCAACCGTCTCTCTGGAGGAGCTCCTCGACCGATCGGACGTGGTCTCCATGCACGCGCCGGTGACCCCCGAAACGACCGGGATGATCGGTGTCGACCAGTTCGCCGCCATGCGTGAAGGAGTTGTATTCCTCAACACGGCCAGGGCCGCGCTGCATGACACCGATGCGCTCGTGGCGGCACTGCGGTCGGGCAAAGTCGGCGCAGCCGGCCTGGACCATTTCGAAGGGGAGAACCTGGCCACGGACCACCCGCTAACCGAATTCCCATCCGTCGTCCTCACGCCCCACATCGGGGGGGCCACCTACGACACCGAATCGAACCACACCCGGATCATCGCCGAGGACCTCTGTCGGTTACTGGCCGGAGCGATGCCCCTCAATGTCGTCAACCCCGAGGTGCTCGCCTAGCCGAGGTCATCTACGGCGAGATCCCTTAGCGGGCAGTGGGATAGGCGGTTCGGTAGGCGGCTGGGTGTGCCGCTCGGTAGGCCGGACGACGAGCACCATGTTTCGCCCGGTCATAGTGGCGACCCATCTCGTACCGTTCTTCCGGGCTCCTGTCCTGCTCGATGAACCGGATGACGCTCCGGTCCTCCTGCTGGATGTGGTCGAGAACGGCGCCCCTCAGCCTCAAGAAGGTTCTCCGGAACTCTTCGGTACCGCTCTTGATGGTCTCCAAGCGAGCGATCAGGTCGTGGGCTTCCGCCTGCTCGGCGAGACGATCGTCGAGCACCTGGTCGTGTGATGCGGCGCGCTTCCCAGATACGCCACGCTCCTGGTGTGCACCATCATCTCGGACGGTCGGGTACACCGTCTGCTCTTCGGCGGCCTCATGGCGCACGAGGACCTGACGGAGTTGATCGAACCACTCCGACCGGTCGTCTGATCCGAGAGCCTCGAATCGGTAGAGCATTTCCACTAGCGACCGGTGATCCTGCCTCAGAGTTTCGACGATGTCCGGCAATCAAGGGACTCTTTGCAGAGGCATCCAGCTGTTCGCCAGATGGCTAGATAGCGGCATGCGCGGGCGCCGATTGCGAGCTCGAGGCCGAGCCCACTGAAGGGGCTTCGACCCTCGCTCTTACGGCCTCATTGCCTGCCGGGCTCTGGGAGCTCAACCCATCGGGCCGGTATCGGTCCGATCGGTCCGCATTCGCACGCAGCTTGGCCGCCTGCCGCCGGAGCGTCTCGTACGGCCACCGGCCAGACCACGAGCCGAAAATGAAGCCGACCGCTGCTACCAAAGCAATCGTAAGTTTGCGCATTACGCCTCCTCTACCCCTTGCAGCGCTTTGTCAATCGGCTGTCCGATGGGCCCACGCTCATGCCGCAGACACGAGCGAATCTCGCAGCACTTCGAAACTCTTGGCCAACAGCCGGGACACGTGCATCTGGCTGATACCGAGCCGGTCAGCAATCTCTGATTGCGTCAGCTCTTCGACGAATCGCAAACTTACGATGTTGCGCTGCCGCCTTGGGAGATGAGCAAGGGCGCCATCGAGGTCGATCCGGCGGTCGGAGCGTGCGTATCCAACGTCGACATCGCCAATCTGCTCCGCCAAGGACCTCGAATCGTGATCGGCGGCATCGATCGACGCCGTGCGATAGTTCCGTCCGGCCTCGAGCGCCTCGAGAACGGCCTCCTCCGAGTTGCCCGTTACCTCTGATATCTCCACCACCGTGGGGGCACGCCCGAACTCATGGGTGAGGGTCTCGGTGATCTGACCCACCTCGAGGCACAATTCCTGCATACGCCGCGGAGCTTTGACCGCCCAGGTCTTGTCGCGGAGGTACCGTTTGAGTTCGCCGAGGATGGTTCGCGTGGCAAACGTGCTGAAGGCCACCCCTCGCTCTGGATCGAACCGGTCCACCGAGTTGACAAGAGCCACGGATGCGACTTGGAACAAGTCGTCGTCCAAACCTTCGGAGCCGCGAAAGCGACGTGCCAGGTGATACGCCAGACCGAGATGGGACTCGATCAGATCGTGTCGCAGCTTCTCGTCCCCTGTGCGGACGAATTCCACAAACCCGTCTCGGTCCTCAGTCGAGAGACATGCCGCTGACAATTTGAACGCCTCCTTCCACTCCGCTCATCCGAGCAGGTCGAGCCCCCCTACTGACTTCCTATCCAGCAGTTCGGGAGACCTCTGCTGTGAACAGGGGCCGCGCTCACCGCCGGACTGGGGTCTCAGCGTGAGCGCTTCCAAGCCGTCCTGCGCTCCGCCGGAGTTTTCTTACCCGCCCAGGCCCGATTGCAAACAAGTGCCTGCGTGGGTGGGGTGGCCGGCAAGCAATCCACTACGAGAGGTGTGAGTGAGGTGAGCGCACCTGCCTAGTCGCACCGCGCTGGGCTTCCGGACGCATATGGATCGCTCAACGGTCGCCCTTGATGGGAGTAAATCGCCCGAAGAAGAGGGGAATTGCGAACCAGAGAACCGTGACCATGCTCAGCACGGAGACCGATAGCACGATTGCGGGCACCCTTTTGAAGATAACTCCGGTGACCAGCATCACTGAAACTGATATGTCCAGACCAACCACACCCAGACCGGCAAGTGCCAAACCATTCGCGATTCGGACCAGCCGATCCTTCTTGTGTTGGCGGAATGCAACCCGGTGATAGGCCACGGGAGCCGACAAGAGCCCAATGGCTAGCGCCGCTAGAACAACGCAGAGGGTGTAGAGCTGCCTCTGCACGGGATCCAACCTCGCGAACCGAGCGCTGAAAGGAAGCGACAAGAGGAATCCAAACAGCACTTGGATGCCGATGGCGGCAACTCGGAGCTCCTGTAGGAGCTCCATGAGGTTTCGATCCTGGCGTTCTTCGACCGACTCGTTACGCAAAATCGATTCGTCCCTCGGACAGGGTCGGGCACACCGCGGTCGGGCACATTGTGGCCGGGCTCAGTCTCAAGCGGGATGTCCCGGATGGAACTGAGGCGAGTGTCGGCTCGTGAGAACCCGATTGCATTTGCCTCCCCCACCGTCGAGCGGCTGCACGAGGATTGCCTCGTGATCGCCAGCACCGAAGCGATGAATGATGCGCCCTTCCATCCACGCCGCGCAATCGTCAAGGACCGGAGCGCCGGTGAGGCCGGGGTGCCAATTGCAGTGCGCGAATTTTGCGACCCTGTCGCCGGTCTCCTCGCCGAACAGTGAAGCGAGCTGGACCTGATCCTCACGCAGCAAGTGAAGCACTATCGTGTCGGAGCGCTCGATTGCGAAGAACGTCTGGTTTACCTTCGAGATGCATACGATGAACCGCGGCGGTTGAATACTGCACTGGGTGGCAAAGCCGACTAGACAACCGGCCAGCTCGTCTTCACCACCGGTTGTCACCACCAAGAGTGAGTTCTCGGCCTGGGAGATGAACGGTTCCAGCGCGTCCTCGATGGTGGAGCTGATCTGACGGGACCCCACTTTTCCATCGCCATTCGGGCTACACCGCAAGACGAGGCCGAATCTCACGATTGAGGAACCGGAGGAACCCCGCCTGCAGCGGCGTACGTTCCTCGCCGGATAGAAGGCCGGATAGAAGGCCGAACAAAAGGCCGGATAGAAGGCCGGCTAAGAGGCCGGATAGAAATAGGCCCAATTGGCTCACGATGCACCGTTCATCGACCGACCGCCCGTTCCAGCTCGGCCTTCGACATCCTTGAGCGACCTCGTATGTGCTTCCGCTGGGCTTCCTGGTAGAGCTGCGCTCGGGTTCTCTCCCGAGCGCGCCCGCTCCTTGTTGACCGTCCGGGCAGCGATCTCCTCCGCCTTCGGCTCGGGCTCGCCCCGGTCGAGTAGACCTTCCTTGATGTGGTCGTACTGGCGTTCACGCTTCTGGCTCCACTCTTGTTGTGGCACCTTCCAACCCCTTTGTCTCGGATGACTCCGGGAACCCTCGATAGCTTCCCCATCCCTCGCCTAGTCGAAACCCCTTCCGTGCCGTCGCCTGAACATCCAGTCCGTAGGCGTCTCCATCGGCATCCGGCACTACCATGGTCGACTTGATCGCAGCTCGTCGCCCGCATCCCGGGACAGATCCGGACGGCAATCATGGCGAACCCGGAAGAGGCCATTGGCGCAGCCGTCTGATGCTGTTGACGGTGGCCGCGGTCCTGCTGGCGGCCGTCGGCTTCATCCTGTGGAACCGCCATGTGAGCCAGGCCTCGCCGACCAATCCGGGAACCTCCTGTCCCGTGGTCGTCCAACCGACCGGGCACCTTCCATTGGCCTCGCTAGGCATCAAGCGCGTCGCATTGATCGGGGACTCGATCATGAACCAGGCGTCCTGCTCGATCGCCGACAGCCTCGCCAGACTGGGCATTCAGACCAGCCGATTCGCAGTCGGTGGAACCGGGCTCCTCTCCGGACCGGACTGGCTCAAGGAGACGTCGCTCATCATGAGCTCGGACCAACCCAACGCGGTCATCGCCATCTTCGTGGGCAACTATTTCTCCCCGGTCCGCGATGCCTACGGCCGGGTCGTCGCCGACAACAGTCCGGAGTTCTTCACACTCTGGCAGGAGCACGCCGTCGAGCTGTCGAACGAAGTGCGGAGCGCCGGGGCCACCATGTACTGGGTCAGCCCACCGCCGATCCGGTCTCCCTTGCTCAACCACGCCCGGCGCCTCTACGAGGGATACGCCTCCATCCCCGGCGACCACACCCTCGATGCCGGGAACATTCTGGCCGGGGCGGCCGGGCAGGAAGTCCTCACCAAGACAACCTGCGGAAAGACGGTGCTCATCCGCACCCCCGACAGGATCCACCTGACGGCCGATGGGGGGCGCATCTATGGCGAAGAGATCGCCCACCTCTTCACTGCCCAGACCGGTCTGCTCACCAGCCCGAAACCGTGCTGACGTGCTCTCTGCCTGCGGCCGGGCAACGCCCTCGGAATGAATGGCCCTCAGGCCGGAGTGAAGGCCACCGGAAGGGCGATCGGCGAACGGAAGGCCATTCCTTTGATGTGCAGGTCCTGGTCAGGGGCCCGGTCGATGCGCAGGTCGTGGAGCCGGTCGAACAACGCGTTTATCGCCACCCGGGACTCCATTCGGGCCAGGTGCATCCCCAGACAGACATGGATCCCGAAGCCGAACCCGACATGCTGGTGGGAGGGACGGAAGATGTCGTATCGATCAGGGTTGTCATACTTGCGCTCGTCCCGGTTGGCCGCCCCGAGGAGGAGGGCTACGTCAGCGTCCTTCTCGATGGGCACACCGGCGAGCTCGGTGTCGCGGGTGGCCCGCCGGAGGATGACGGTGACCGGTGGCTCCCAGCGCACGGTCTCCTCGAAGGCTTGGGGAATCAGGTCGCGGTCCCGGATGACAGCCTGCAGCTGATCCGGGCTAGTGAGTAGGCCGTACAGCATGCTGCCCGAGGCGCGGTACGTGGTCTCGACACCAGCTGGGAGCAACAGTCGAAGGAAGGAGTAGATCTCTTCGTCCTCCAACTTCCGGCCTTCGACCTCGACCCCCACCAGTTCGCTGATCAGATCGTCGGCCGGCTTGCGGCGCCGCTCGTCGAGCACACCGGCGAAGTAGTCGCGCAACGCCTCCGATGCGGCAATACCCCTCTCCCAGTTGGCCGTCACGCTGGTAATGGCGATGGCCCAACGCTGGAACATCGGGAAGTCCGACCGAGGCAGGCCGAGGATCCGGGCGATCACCTGGACCGGGAAGTTGAACGTGACCTCTTGTACGAGATCGGCTTGGCCCTGGTCGATGAAACCGTCGATCAGCTCGTCGACCACACACCGCACCAGCTCCTCCTCCCAACGCTGGAGGATCTTCGAGCGGAAGGTGGACGACACGAGGGCCCGATGGAGCCGGTGGTCCGGCTCGTCCATCTGCAAGATGGTCCGGCCCATGACCAGCCCCATCACCCCTTCGTAGACGGTCGACGAGTATGTCTCGTTGTCGCGCAGGACCTGAACGACCTCGTCGAATCCGAAGACGGTGACCGGAAGCGGCGGCCCGACCTCGGGAAGTTCCTCCCCGTCGCCGAGGTCGACCGCACCCACGTGCACCGGGCTCTGCCTGCAGAGCTCATGCATACGCGGATACGGATCACGAACATTCCCGGACACCGTGTCCTGGAGCTCGAACGGGTCGAACCGGGCAAGCTGTTCGTCGAACTCCGTCGAGTCGGTCGTCGTCGACATGGATCCAGCCTCCTCGGCATGGGGGGTCGGGGTAGCTGTCCCCGGCGGGATTACCTGTCGGCCAGGATAATCGAACGTTCGTTGGAATGTCATCCGCCCCCGAGAATGGCGTTTTACGGGAGCCTCGATTGGCCCGACAATGGAGCGGTGCCCGACCCCTCAACCGCCCCCCGCCCTACTCGCCGGCCCGAAGGGTCGACCCAACGCCAGCACATCCTGTCGGTCGCCCTTTCTCTCATGGCCCAGAACGGGGTGGATGGCACGAGCATGCGCGACCTGGCCGGAGCGACAGGGCTCAACGTCGCGTCCCTCTACCACTACTTCCCCTCCAAGCGGGAGCTTCTGGTCGCCATCCTGCAGGAGCACGGCTTCGTAGACGACCTGGTAGCCGCCGCACCGCCGACCCTCGCCCGGGACGAGGCCACCGGACTCGCCGACCTGCTCGAAGACATCCTGGTCTCGATGCTGGAGGTCGAGGACTTCGTCCGGCTCATGCTGGGCGAGGTTCTGCGGGGTGACGAGACGGCGCATGCCGTCGGCATCGACCTGTTCCAAGCCACCCAGGTGTCACTCGAGCGGTGGCTCGCCGAACGCCGGCCCGACCTGTGCACCCCCGAAGAACGAGTGGCCATGGCCCGGATGTTGAGGGCCATGCTGGTCGGGATGTTCGTGGAGCACGTCGCCGGTGTGCTGGCCGACGACGGTGCCGACCCGGCGGAAGTCTTCCGTCAGCGAGCCCGCGAATCCGCCGAGCTGGTCGAGCGGGTCGAACGGGACCGGCCCGCGACGTAGCGCCGTTGGTGTCGGCGCGCGAGCGAGGGCGGCGGCGGGCGGAAGCGGGTCAGTCCAGCCGCTCGATGACCGTGGCGTTGGCCTGGCCGCCGCCCTCGCACATGGTCTGGAAGCCGAAGCGGCCGCCGATCGTCTCCAGGCGGGTCAGCAGTGATCCCATCAAGCGGAGCCCGGAGGCCCCGAGCGGGTGCCCGATGGCGATGGCCCCACCGTGCGGATTGAGCACGTCGGGCTCAGGATCGAACGGCGCGGGCCCACATGAGAGCAATAGCAGCAAAGGCCTCGTTGCACTCGACGGCATCGAAGTCGCCGATCTTCATCCCCGACCGCTCCAGTAAGCGGTGGGTGGCCGGCACCGGCGCCGAGAGCACGATGGCCGCGTCGTCCGCGGCCACGGCAAAGTGAGCCAAGCGGGCACGGATGGGTAGGCCTAGCCGCTCGGCAACTGACCGTTCGGCAATAAGCATGGCCGCGGCCCCGTCGTTCATCTGCGAGGAGTTGCCGGCGGTGATATCCGGTGCAGTCTCGGGCTCCCAGGACTGGGCCGGCGGGAGGGCGGCCATCGTCTCGGGCGTGCCGCCCCGACGGATGCCCTCGTCGATAGTGAGCGACTCACCGGTGATGGCGCCGTCCTCGGCTCGGAGGGGAACCGGGACCACCTCGCGGCTGAAGATACCGGCGTCCCAGGCGGCAGCGGCCCGACGGTGACTCTCGAGGGAGAAGGCGTCCATCTCCTCGCGGGTGATCTCGTACCGGTCAGCAAGCACCTGGGCGACCCGGAACTGAGTCCAAAGCCGGCCGTCCACGTGCGTTAGGAACGAGGGAGGAAAGGGCCCACTGCCGCCCCTGGCGTTGGTGGCCATCGGTACGCGGCTCATCGATTCGACCCCGCAGGCAACGACCAGGTCATAGTGGCCGGCCACCACCCCGGCCGCGGCGAAGTGCACGGCCTGTTGGGACGAGCCGCACTGCCGGTCCACGGTGGTGGCCGGTACGTGCTGGGGCAGCCCGGCCGACACCCAGGCGTTGCGGGTGACGTTGGTGCTCTGCTCCCCGACCTGCCCGACGCAGCCCCCGATGACGTCGTCGATGCGGTCAGGATCCACGCCGGTCCGCTCGAGCAGTGAGGTGAGGGCGAAGCCGAGCAGGTCGGCCGGGTGCCAGTGAGCGAGGGCCCCGCCGCGCTTTCCGAACGTCGTGCGCAACGTGTCGACGATTACGGCTTCGCGACCTGCTGTGGTCATTTGATCTCTCTCCTTTTCAATGTCCCAGGGCCATTGTCCCGAGGTCCCTGTCCTGGCCGGCAGGGAGCGACCCGACCCGTCCGAACCTAGCCTGAGGATTCCTTCTCGCGGGCATGCCACACCTCGCCCCTCATCCCGTCACTCAAGGGATGTCGGTGAGTACCTCCCATCCCTCAGGGGGCGGTGCCAGCCTCCAGTACTGCTCTCCGGCCCGTGCCTCGAGCCGGTCGGACAACGCGTGTTCAGCCTCGAGGGGCGGAATCTGGCTGGCGTAGCACCAGATGGCGCGCCGCTTGCGCTCGATATCCGGGGCCACCGGGACCAGCGCTGGGGTCGGCCACAGGCCGCTGTTGAGGAGCTGCCGCACCCGCCAAGCCAGCAGTCCCGGCAGGCCCGAGTAGCCGGCGTCCTGGTAACAGAACCATCCCACCGCCGGCAGCTCGCCCAACAGCGCCTGTCGCGCCAGCAGTCCCGCCTGGTGGGCTACATCGTGGTCGGGGTTGCCGAGCCCCATCGGGAACAGCACGCTGGAGAACCCACCGCTACGCACTCTCTCGGCCAGGACCGGTGCGATCTGCGCTGGCTTCGGCCGCTCTGCAGGGTCGAGGTATTGATGGTCGGGGAAGTCCAGCCAGAGCGGCTCCGCGTCATACACCGCCAGGGCACGTCGGTCCTCTTCCTGGCGGTGGCCGACGACATCGTCACCACTTGTGAACCCTCCTGACGCGTCCCAGGCCGATGGAGGATCGGGATACGCCGGCGGTCGGCCGCCGAAGACCGTGATCACAACGGACCCGGGGTGGCGGCCGAGGAAGTCGCCTGTGCCCATGACGGCGTCATCGAAGTGAGGCGAGACCACAGCGACATGGCTCATCAGTGCCTGGTCCACCTCCCCCCAGGTGGCAGGCGCGACTCCTTCCATCCCGTCCGTCATCCTGGGTCCGCCACGCCACTCGCCGATAGCATCCTCGCATGGCCGACGGATCTCTGAAGACCCTCCTCTACGACGAAGGCGATGGTGTTGCCTGGATCACCCTCAACCGGCCGGAGGCCTACAACGCGTTCGACTCTGTGATGCAGTCTGAGCTCCGCGAGCTGTGGGCGATGCTCCGCACCAATGACGACGTCCGCTGCATCGTGCTTACCGGGAGCGGGGACAAGGCGTTCTGCACCGGCTTGGACCGCGGGGAGATCCAGTCGATCGACGAGCTCCCCCCGGGGAAGCTTCCGGGGTACAACACCCCGTGGGACTTCGACGACCCGGGCAAGTCGGTCTGTCCAAAGTCGAACGACCTCTGGAAGCCGATCATCGCCGCGGTCAACGGTATGGCTTGCGGTGGCGCCTTCTACATCCTGGGCGAGGTCGACTTCATGATCGCCGCCGACCACGCCACCTTTTTCGATCCCCACGTCACCTACGGGATGCCCGCCGCCTTCGAGCCGATCAACCTCCTGCACAAGATGCCATTCCAAGAGGTGGTGCGGCTGTCGCTGCTCGGCGCCAACGAGCGCATGTCGGCGCAACGAGCCCACCAGGTCGGTCTGGTCTCCGAGGTCGTTACCCTCGACGAGCTGCACGACCGAGCCGAATGGGCGGCCCGAGCCATCGCCGACCAGCCCGCGCTGGCCGTAGGTGGAACGGTTCGCGCCCTGTGGACTGGACTGGAGCTCTCCCGCCGCCAGGCGCTCGACCACGCGTTCCTGTTCACCAACATCGGCACTGACGCTGCGTCGCTGGCCGAGGGCCAGGAGCGGTTCGCCACCGGGACGCGGCTGGAGTGGCGGCTGCGCTGAGCTGATCAGAGCACTGCGCCTTTGATCTTCAGATCGAGGATGGCTTCGGTATCGAACCCGAGCTCCTCGAGAAGCTGGTCGGTGTGCTCACCGTGGTCTGGGGCCCGGGTCAGGTCGGGCGGTTCCTCATCGAACTGCAGGGGCGAAGCGACCATCTTGAAGGTGGTTCCCCCGGCCGACTCGACGTCGCGGAGGTAGCCGTTGGCGAGGACCTGCGGATCGGTGAGCAGCTCGTCGGCGGTCTGCACCGGAGCCCACACCCCCTCGACCTCCAGCATGATGGGCTTCCACTCCTCGAGGGTCTTGGTGGCGAAGATCTCGTCCAGGATGGTGGTGCAGTCGACGCAGTTCTGGGCCCGGGCGGTCGAGTCCACAAACCGGGGATCGTCGGCGAGCTCCGGATGGCCGATCTTGGTGACCAGGTCGGCCCAGTAGCGGTCCGACTCGAGCATCACGAAGGACATGAACCTGTCGTCCTTGGTCTTGAAGTTGTTGACGAGGGGATTGGGCATCTTTCGACGGTCGCCCTGGGGCATCCGGGAGAAGCCGAACAGCCCGGCGGCGAGCACCGTGGCTCCGATGGCCCACGCCCCGTTGGCCAGCAGGGAGTTGTCGACGACCACCGCCTCTCCGGTGCGCTCGCGGTGGAACAGAGCCGTGCCGATGCCGCCGGCGATGATCTGGCCGCCGATCACGTCCCCGAATCCCGGGCCCGGTTGGCTGGTGGGGTACTGACCCGGTGGGGTGATGATGTCCGCCGGGCCGCCCCTTCCCCACCACGTCGAGTTGTCATAACCGCCGCGCTCGGCTTCCGGCCCGCGCTGGCCGAGCCCCGAACCCCGTACGTAGATGAGGTTGGGGTTGACCGCCCTGAGGTCGTCCAAATCGATCTTGAGCTTCTGGCGGGCCTGTGGGCGGAAGTTCGTCAGGAACACATCCGCGTCTTGCCACCAGCTTCAGCAGGATCTCGTGACCCTCCTCCGACTTGAGGTCGAGACCCAGGCTCCGCTTGCCCCGGTTGGGCAGCTCGATCATGTGGTTGACCCCGCCCGGGCCGCTGGGGACGAGGCCCGAGCTGACCAGGCCACGCTGGGGGTCGCCCGACTCCGGATGCTCGATCTTGATCACGTCGGCGCCCCATTCGGCGAGGACCGCTCCGGCGATCGGCACGTACGTCCAGGCAGCCACCTCGACCACCCGTATGCCGTTCATGATGCCCTTCACTGTGGTCTCCTTCTCGTGACTTCTTGTGGGGGTCTCGTACTGGTCGTTTGCGATGTGCGAGCGGAACCGAACTCAGGCTTCGGGGAAGGCGAATGCCGAGATGTCGAGGGTCCCAACCGTCATGGCCCCCATGGTGCCGCCGTCGGTCAGGATGTTCTCGCCGGTGATCGAGACCGCCGCTCCCGAGTTGAGGAAGATCAGCGGGTAGGCCTGCTCGTCGGGTGTGGAACGACGGCCGAGCGGGATGGGGTAGTTGTCCATGAATGCCTTGCCCACCTGCTCCTCGAAGTCGGGCATCATCGGCGTGTCGGTCGGTCCGGGACTGGTGCAGTTGATCCGGATGCCCAGTTTGCCAAGCTCGAAAGAGCGCCAAATCGTCCACACGATGATGGCCTCCTTGGACGGCGCATACCCGGTGGCGATCTCCTCGGGGTGTTCCTCGAGCCAGCGGACGGTCTCGGCGAACCCGCCACAGGTGACGAGCGGCATCCACTTGGCCACGTTGCCCATCCAGCCGGCTCCGGCCCCGGACGAGATGCTGGCGATTGCGCCCCCGGCCTCCATGTGCTCGACGACGAGGTCGGTGAGGTGGCGCATGGACGCAAAATTGACCGTCATGGTGTCGAGATCGGAGAAACGTCCACCGGGCAGTCCGGCGCAATTGAACAAGGCGTCGACCGGGCCGCCGATGGCATCGACCGCAGCGTTGATGGCATTCGGGTCCCGGAGGTCGACTGCGTAGTAGCCGGCCACCTTCACTGCTGTCTCCTTGAGGTCGAGGACGTGGATCTTCGGCCCCGAGCCGGTCGAGCTCCTTGACCGTGGCCGCGCCCATCCCGGCCCCCCCACCTCCGCTCACGATGACCCGTTTGCCTTCGTAGCTCCAGACGGACTCATACCGCTCCCACACTCTCTCATCCGTCGACCTCAGTTTTGGCGCCGACTCTGTTGTGGCGCCGACCTCAGTTGTGGCGCCGACCTCAGTTGTGGCGCCGATCTCGGTCGTGGATCCAACTTCACTCATGTCGCCGGGTTCACCCCGCTCGTCAACTCCGGTCATCTCGCAAGTCTCAGTCACCTCGGCCGCTTCCGACTTCCCGCCCGCTCACCGCGGCAGGCCCAGACCCTGTTCAGCCACGATGTTGCGGTTGATGTTGCCGGTTCCTCCGGCGATAGACACCGACGGGGATGCGACGAAGTTGGTGGTCCAGTGCCCGTCCAGCCCGCCGATGCCGAGCAGTTCGACAGCAACCTCGGCGAGCTCCTGGGTGGCGTGCGCCCACATGAGCTTCGTCAGGCTGCCCATCGCCGGCGTCGGTTGGCCGCCGCGCCCGATCGTCTCGAGCTCCCGCGATGTGGTCCACCGCATGCACGAGATCGAGGCGAAGAGGCGGGCGAGGCGATCGCGCGTGATCGGCGTGGGCACGATACCGCGCCGACGGGCGTCCTCCAGCAGTTCGTCGAAGCGGTTGGACAAGCTCAGATGGAGCTTGGCCACCCCGGCTCGTTCGTGGCTGAGGGTGGTGAGCGCCACCCGCCAGCCTTCGTTGCGGGGCCCGAGGAGAGCGGACGCCGGGACCCGGACGTCGGTGAAGAACAGCTCCGAGAACGTCGACTCGCCGGTCATGGTCCGGAGCGGCCGGGCCTCCACCCCTTCGGAGCGCATGTCGACCAACAGGCAGCTGATCCCTTTGTGCTTGGGTGCGCTCGGATCGGTCCGCACGTACAGCTGGCACCAGTCGGCGAACTGCCCCAGGCTGTTCCAGGTCTTCTGGCCGTTGATGACGAACTCGTCCCCCTCGGACAGTGCACTGGTCCGGAGCGACGCCAGGTCGGAGCCGGCGTCCGGCTCCGACATCCCCTGGCACCAGATCTCCGTGCCGCGGAGCATCGGTCCGAGGAAGCGCGCCTTCTGTTCGGGCGTCCCGAACGCCATGATGGCCGGGGCGATGTTGGCCACGCCGATGACGTTTATCGGCCCGGGCGCCCGGTGAGCAGCCATCACCTGGTGGTAGGCAAGCTGGTCCGAGACAGATGCATCCATCCCCCCGTATTCGGCCGGCCATGCGATGGCGGCCCAACCGGCGTCGGCCAGGGTCCGGTTCCAGGACCGCAGGATCTCGAGCGACTCGGCGTCGCGCGCGCCGGCTTGACCGGCGGCCACGATCTCCGGGGTCAGATGGGCCCGTAGCCAGTCGCTCAGTTCTTCGCGCAGGATCGACGCTGTCGATGTTGGCGCCAGGCCCTCAGCCTTCGATGGGGATTCCTCGACGGCCAGCGCTACTCCCCCGTCAGCACCCAAGACGCCCCCTGACCACCGTCCGACAACCGGCTGGCAATGCGCACGAGGGGCGAGGCTAGCCCTTCGGCCTCGAGAGCGACAATCCCGTTTTCACTCGGCCGGCACGCTCAGGGCTCGAGGCTGATGGCCTGCTCGGGACAGTTGGCCTCGGCCGTGCGTGCCTGCTCCTCGAGCCCGGGCGGGACCTCGGGATCGCGGACCGTCCCATAGCCGCGGTCGTCGCAGTCGAAGACATCCGGAGCCAATGAATAGCACCGGCCGTGGCCTGTGCAGCGCTCAGTGTCGATCTCGACCCGCACGTATCCACTCTACCGGGAGGGATCCGCCCATCTTCGACCGCCCGAGTCGGCTACTCACGCCGAATCGGGGACCCTCATGCATCCGGGTCCACGCCGAGGGCGGGGAGGCAGAAGCGGAGCACGTGGGACCGGGCCCGGTCCCGGTCCATGGCCCGGCGGGCCCGGGCAGGAGGGCCGGCCACGCTCCAGACCAGGTCGAAGATGGAGTAGGCGTCGGGGAATGGGTCCGTGTCGGGGAAGGACCCGTCGGCCGAGCCGCGCCGGATCGCCTGCAGCAGCGGGGAGACCAGACGGTCCTGTAGGGCGGCCTCCTCGGCGTCGTACCCCACCGCCTGGCGGGCCACCGCGTTGAACATCACGAGCCTCTGGATGCGGCGTCGGTCGTAGGCGATGGCCAGCATCTCGTCGATCCACACCCGCACCGCCTCCACCTCGGTCGGGGCCTCCTCTACCCGCTTTGCCACCAGTTCGACGTCAGGGTCGGGACGCGGTGCGGAACATGGCGAGCAGCAGATCGTCTTTGGACTGGAACTGCCGGTAGAAAGCGCGGGTCGATAGCCCGGCATGGTCCAGGATGTCCTGGACGCTCGCCCCCTGGAACCCGTTCCGGCGCATCACCTTCAAGGCTGCATCCATGAGCTGGCTGCGTTCAGCCTGTGACTCGGGAGTCAGCCGGGCGGGAGGGGCCGCATCGTCGGCGATAGCGGGCACCCGAAGAGGATATCGGCGGCCCGGCTGCACCAGCGGCGGGCCAGCGCAGGACCGCGACGGGGACGGGTCGATCTCGGAGCCAGTCGTTTGGGTAGCGACTCCCGGCGACCTCCCCGGCTCTCAGTCGAACAGGTAGTCGTCCATGGCCCGGTGGTAGTTCCAGATGGTCATCTCCTGGGCCGTGTTGAGCCGGTGGCCGTCGAAGGCCGGCGAGTGGAGGCCCGAGGTCACTTCCGACATGTTGGAGAAGTCCTGGCTCAGGACCTGCCCCATGTCACCGTCGCGCCAGTCGGCAAAGCGCTGAGGTGCAGCCGTCTCCAGCCCGCCGGCCGGTGGGAGCTCGAGCCCCTGGACGTCGAAGATGCACGAGTCGGGGTCCATCCCGTTGGGACGGGCCCGGTAGGTGAGGCAGCAGCCCATGTCGATGAGGAAGACCGTGTTCGGGAACAGGTGCCAGTCGTACATGGCCCCCTTCAGCTGCTCGCCCGTCACGTCGGGATAGTCGATGCCGGCCGCCCTGGCGTGCTCACGGCGGAGGCGTTGGTAGATGGCGTTGCCCATCGGTCCGTCGGCGCCGTCGGTGGTCACCAGCTCGGTGGCGGCGGTCAAGTCGGTCTTGAGGTAGAGGGCGCGTAGCTCCCGCAGCGAGTACGCGACGTTGTGGAGGATGGCGGAAGGATCCGAGCGGTAGCTGCCTCGAAGCTTGGTGGCGTCCCCATCAGGCCCGTACCGGAACAGGTCGGCGTGGCGAGAGTGCAGCCGGAAGAGCTCGTTGAAGGTGGCGCCATAGGACTCGCATTCGGCGATGGTCGGGGGCGTCGCCCGCTTGTCCGGTCGCAGTAGCTGGGGGTGGGTCCCCGGCACGTGCCAGCTCTCGATGAACGCGTCGAGCGCGGTCTTCCAGTTGGCCGGGAGGATGATCGACTTGTACCAGGCGATCCGCATATCCTCGAGCTTGAAGCCCTCCAGGCGGGTCGGGATGGGGTCGAGAAAGTCCTCCAGGGGATCGGCCTCGCCGCTCATGTCGATGAACACCCAGCCGCCCCAGGTCGCCACTCGGCATTCGGGCAGGCAGAGCTCCTCGGGCGGCCGGGGATCGAAATTGACTGCGTCGGCCTGGAACTTGAGCGTGCCGTCGAGGTTCCAGCGCCAGGCGTGGAACGGGCAACGGAACTCGCCGATGCGACCCTGCCCGTGCACGATGCGGGTTCCTCGGTGCCGGCAGGCGTTGAAATAGGCCTTCAGCCCGGCTTCGGTCCGGACCACCACGATCGACTGGCCCGCGATCTCGAAGTCGA
The DNA here is from genome assembly GCA_963769825.1 of uncultured Acidimicrobiales bacterium. Classification (GTDB taxonomy): domain Bacteria; phylum Actinomycetota; class Acidimicrobiia; order Acidimicrobiales; family RAAP-2; genus Bog-756. The sequence goes on along the minus strand of CAVYNO010000004.1, from coordinate 323,975 downwards.
CGTACTGGCCTATCTGCTCCACTTCGTCGGCCCGGCAGGCGTTGAGCCAGGTCCGGGGGAACAGCCGCTCGAGCTCGAGCTCGAGGAAATCGCGGTCGATGTAGCGGCCCTTGGGCACGAATGCCGGGCCGAGGCGCCACCGGTCAGGCACCTCGGGACCGGAAGGACGCTCGGGCAGGCGCGGCGCCATGGTGCCCGTGCCCGTTCCGGTGTCAATCATCGTCCAACCACCTCCCGATCCTCTCGGCCGTCGCCTTGTCCCGGTCCTCGTCGGCGCCGCCCGGCCAGTGCCACCCGGTGGCGGCGATGCCGTAGGCGGCCAACGTGCCTACGTTGGCGGTCACGCCGTCGTCGACGGTACTCATCAGAAGCACCGGCAGGGGGGTGGCCGGCGTCATCAGGCTCGCCGGGAGCGCCTCCACGTGGGCGGACGCCGCGTCGATGGCCACCACCGATGCGACCCGGTCGGCCTGGAGCAACCCGGCGCCGAGCGCCACCACCGCTCCCTGCCCGCAGCCGAGAAGGGCCGGACGGTCGAGGTCGAGGTCGTCGAGCAGGTCGCCCACCTGGACCACCGCTCGGGCCAGCGTGAGCGGATCGGGACCGGTGAACCCCGGGACCGTGCGGTACCAGCAGATACCGGCAAGCTCCATTCCGCTGGCGGTGAAACCGTAATCACCATAGGGGGCCAGCACCCGGGCGACCGCGCCACTGGCCTGTGCCAGCCCGGCGATCCGTTCGACCGAGGCCGCGCCGCGGTCGTGGAGCGCAACGGCGGGCCTACCCGAGGTGGTAGCCGGGAGGTCCCGGTAGATGAGTTTCATCGCCCAACCCCGGCCCCAGCCCCGGCCCCGGCCGCGGCCGCGAGGGCACGGCGCCCGGCGTGGGTCCCGGCCAGGAACCCGAAGACCATGCCCGGTCCGATGGTGGCCCCGCCGCCCGGGTAGCCCTCTCCGAACACGCAGTCCACGCAGTTGCCGGCGCCGTAGAGACCCTCTATGGGACCGGCGCCGCCGAGAACCCGGCCCTCGGCGCTGGTCCGGGGTCCGCTGTTGGTGTCGAAGGTGGTGCCGACCACGGCGATGGCGTGCAACTCCCCCTCGGTGTCGAGCGGGTACATGAGCGCATTGGCCAGCCGGTTGTCGGCCGCCGCCGGTCCGTGGAAGGCGAACTCGACCGCCTTGGAACCTCGACCGAAGTCGTCGTCCCGACCGGCCTCGGCCATGGCATTGAACTTGGCCAGGGTGGCGGCCAGCGCGGCCTCGAACCCTGGTGCGAGGGTGACCGGCGCGATGCCCGGCGGCATGGCCACCCGGGTCCGGTGCTCGAGGCGGTCGGTCAGGGCCCGCGAGAGTCCCGCCACCCCGGTGCCACTCACCACGTGGTCGGCCACCGCCCCGGGCGGCGGGATCGGGTACCGACCGCCGAAGCGCTCGGCCGTCCGCCGGTCGTACACCATGAACATCACCCGGTTGACGTACTCGTCGCCCTCGTACACGTGGTGCACCCGGCCACGCGATTCGTACTCGCGTTTCTCGTCCACGGCGCGGACCCCGAACCGGTTGACGAGCACCATTCCGTCTCCGGGCACGGCCCAGATGTCGAGCACCGTGGTGGCGTAGTCGTCCAGCCCCTCGAGCACCTGCTGGTTCCACCACCCGCTGTGCATACGACCGAACTGGGCGCCGGTCCTGCTGGCCATGCCCACCAGGTCGCCCGTGTTGGACGGGATCCCCGAGCCGCCGGCGATGGGCCCGCGCAGGAACCGTTCGCGCAGTTCGGGGTCGTGCACGAAGCCGCCCGATCCGAACACCACTCCGCCCCGGGCCAGGATGGTCCGGGATGCCGAGCCGTCGTCGACCACCGCGCCGGTGACTTCGGGGCCCTCCGTCACCAGATCGACCACCCGGTGGCAGAGGCGGATCTCGGAGCCGCGGGCGGCGGCGAAGTCGGCCAGCTGGTGGACGAGCTCCCCGCCGTTGCCGGCGCGGCCGTCGGATAGCACCGGCTGGATCCCCCGCCCGCGAACGGCCCGATTCTCCGGGAACTCGTAGTAGTCGGGGAACATCTGCCCGTCCCAGGCCATCCACGGTGCCTCCATGCGGACCGCGCCGATCCCGGCCAGCTTCTCCATCACCCCGGCACCTCGGTCGTAGTAGGTCTCGAGGAGGGTGAAGTCCTCCCGGGGTACTCCCAGGCACGGAGCTTCCGGGTCGTAGGCGCCTGGATAGCCGACCCGCGCCATGTAGGCCAGCGCGTCGGGACGGGGGTCCTCCACCCCGGCCGCCCGCATCACCGAGTTGTCGTAGATGTGGGCGACGCCACCCGAGGACGCCGTCGTCCCGCCGGCTACCGGACCTTTCTCACAGATTGTCACCGAGGCTCCGGTGGACAGCGCGCCGGCAGCTGCCGACAGGGCGGCGGCCCCGCTCCCCACCACCACGACATCACATTCCTCCGGGGGCACGGTGCGCGGCACGGCGGGCGACGGGGGCACACCGGGTCGGTGTGGTAGTCCGGCCAACTCGGCGACTCGGTCGCCGAGGGTCGTCCGGCCCGCTCCATCGCCCATCGACGCCCTCCTGCTGCATCTCACCGGCTTCCCCCACCGGTGGGCGTTACGCTACCAGCGCAGGAACGACCGACGGAGGGGGCATGCCACTCAGCGCAGAGGACCAACTGGCCATTCGGGACCTGGCGGCGCGCTACAACCATGCCATCGATGGCGGCGATGGCGCGGCCTACGCCGACACCTTCGTGGACGACGGCGTGCTCGATGCGGGCGCACTCTTCGTCGAGGGTCGTGCCGCGCTGGAGCAGTTCGGGTCCTCCTTCGCCGGTACGGTCCGGGCGCCGCGCCATATCGCCACCAGCCTGGTAATCGACGGGAACGACGACCACGCCGAGCTGCGCGCCTATGTGCAGATGTTCGCCCTGGTGGGCGAACCACCCCGCCACGAGGTGACCGCCTCAGGCACCTACTGCGACACGCTGGTCCGATTGAACGGCGCCTGGCGATTCATCCGGCGCACCTTCACCATCGACGAGTAGGCCGCCCTGGCGAGGTCAGCTGCCCGACTGCCCGTTGTCCCCCGTCTTGGCCTGGTCGTCGGCCACCTGGCGAGGCAGGCGCCCGCCCCGTTCGGCCATGAACTCCCGCACGTCTGTAGCCGAGCTGGCGATGGAGGTGAAGTCTGCGGTGGTCTGCAAGTGGACCCGCATGCCCATGGTCTCCCAAGCCCGCTTGATCCCGGCCTTCACTGTGAGGATGGTGGTGAGCGGCATACGGGCGATGGTGGAGGCGATGTCCTCGACGGTGGCGTCGAGGTCGGCCCGGGGAACCACCCGGTTGACCAGTCCCCACTCCAGCGCATCCTCCGCCGACAGGGTGGGCGAGAGGTACAGATACTCGTACGCCCGCTTCCAGTTCATGAGCACCCAGGGCTCGACGAGAGTCTGCGCACCCGGGAGGCCGAAGCCCTGGGGCAGCGGCATCTGGAAGTACGCGTCATCCGAGGCGATGGTCAGGTCCGTGAGGTACCCGTAGATGGTCCCGCCGCCCAAGCAGTAACCGTGCACCTGGGCGATGGTGGCCTTGGAGAACTCCCAGAGGTTGAGCGGCGGCCAGACGAAGAGGTCGTAGTTGTGCTTCTTCCAGGTTCGTTCGGGAGTGGGACCGGTCGTCGGGTACACCTTCTTCATCTCGTCGGGGCTGACGATGGCGTGCCCGGCGCAGAAGCCGTTCCCGTTGGCCTTCAGGACGACCACCTTCACCTCCTCGTCACGGTCGGCCCACTTGAGGGCATCCTCGAAGTCCCATACCTGTTGGGCGGTCTGGATGTTCGCTTTCTCGGGCGTGTTGAGGACAATCCGGGCGATCGGCCCGTCCTTCTCGTAGATGATCGTCTCCAGATCGGTCGTTTCCACATGTCTCCTTCTGCTGTCTGGTCGTGCTGTCCGGCTGGTCGTGCTGTCCGGCTGGTCGTGCTGTCCGGCTGGTCGTGCTGTCCGGCTGGTCGTGCTGTCCGGCTGGTCGTGCTGTCCGGTTGGTCGTGCCCTGTCTGCTAGTGCTTGCAGGAGTAGACCGTGCTCCCGGAGTAGGCCGTGCCCTGTGGGAGCAGGTAGTGCTTTCAGCGCTCTCGGGGTCGTGCCCGGTGTGTCCCCTCAGTGCCCATCGATGTATCCGACGTCCTCGCCGACTGGGTAGGTCTGGCCCACCTGGCCGGTCACGTGGACCACACCGGAGGCCGGACATTCCACGTCGAGTTCGACCTTCTCCGTCTCGAGGCGGTAGAGCACCTCACCTTCGGTCACCCGGTCACCTTCCGCCACCACCCATTCGACGATCGTCCCCTCGGTCATGGCTACGCCGGCCTGGGGGATCCGGATCGGGGTGCGCTGGTCGTCGACCACGGCACAAGCTCAGGAGAACTCGACCACGGCGCGGAGGCGCTCGGCGATGCGATGGCGATCCGGGAAGTGGGCCGACTCCAACCCGGCGGCATAGGGGATCGGCGAGTAGCGCGCCCCGAGGCGCTCGACAGGGGCGGCCAGCTGCCCGAACAGCTCGCCGGAGACCAGGGCAGCGATCTCGGCCCCCGGCCCGGCGAACTGGGTGGCGGCATGGACGACCAGCAGCCGGCCCGTTCGGGACACGCTGTCCAGAATGGCGTCACGGTCCAGGGGGACCAGCGTCCGCAGGTCGACCACCTCGACCCCGATCCCTTCCTCGGCCACCTGCTCGGCGGCGGACAGTGCCTCGGGTACCTGCCAGCCCCAGGTCACCACCGTCACGTCTGTGCCGGGCCGCCTGATCTCGGCCTGGCCCAGGGGGATCCGCAAGCGCCCCTCCGGAACAGGGCCCCGCGTGAAGAGCAGCGACATCGTCTCCATGAAGATGCAGGGATCGTCGTCGAAGATGCAAGCGGTCAACAGGCCCTTGGCGTCGCGGGGCGTGCTCGGGACGGCCACCTTCAGCCCGGGAATGTGCATCATCCAGGCCTCGAGGGACTGGGAGTGCTGGGCGCCGAACTGCCGGCCGCCGCCGACCGAGGTGCGGATGGTGATGGGCACGTTGGTCCGCCCACCCGACATGTAGCGGAGCTTGGCCGCGTGGTTGGCCACCTGGTCCATGGCCACGGCGAAGAAGTCCATGAGCATGACCTCGGCCACGGGTCGCATGCCGACCAGCGAGGCACCGATGGCGGTACCGACGATGGCCTGCTCCGAGATCGGGGTGTTGCGGACCCGCTCCCGCCCGTACTTGGTGGACAGGCCCTTGGTCCCCTTCATGACTCCGCCGATCGGATCTTCGATGTCCTCGCCGAGCAGGAACACCTCGGGATCCTCGGCCATGGCCAGGTCGAGCGCCTGGTTCACCGCCTCGGACATGGTGTGGACCGGGTCGGTCGACGTGGCTGGGTCCACGGTCTGGGTGCCCGTCATCGGGGCAGGTCCTTCGGGCTCGCGAACACATCGGTGAGCAGCTCGTCGGCGGGGGGAGGATCGCCCGCCGAGGCCGCGGCGAATGCGGCGTCCACGACCTCGAGGGCCTCCCGGTCGATGGCTGACAGGGTGTCCGCGCTCACCCCGCGCTCGTCGAGCAGCCACCGACGGTACCGAGCCACCGGCTCTTCGGCTTCCGCCCGTTCCAGCTCGGCGGGGTCCATGTACTCGGTGGTGGCACCAAAGGTGTGGCCGCCGAGCCGGTAGGTCATGCACTCCAGGAAGGTCGGCCCACCCCCGGACCGGGCCCGTGTGACGGCCTCCTCGGCGGCCGCCGCCATGTCGGGGACACTGTTGCCGTCGACGGTGGCCGCCGGCATCCCATAGCCACGGAATCGCTCGGCCAGGCTGCTCGTCCGGGTGTAGTCGGCGAACTTGGTGTGCTCGCCGTACTGGTTGTGCTGGCACACGAACACCAGCGGCACCTGCCACAAAGCGGCGAGGTTGCACGCTTCGTGGGTAGCCCCGATGCTGGTGGCGCCATCGCCGAAATTCGCCACCGCCACCTGGTCGGTGCCGCGCAGACGGCAGGCCAACGCCAGTCCAACGGCTATGGGCAGCCCGCCGCCGACCACCCCGGTGGTCACCATCAGGCCCGACTGCGGGTCCGACAGGTGCATTGGCCCGCCCTTCCCCTTCGAGGTGCCGGTGACCATGCCGCACATCTCGGCCACCAGCTCGTCGAGGGGTACGCCCTTGGCAATGCAGTCATGCATGCCCCGGTACGTCGTGACCATGTAGTCGTCGCGGCGCAGATACTCGCAGAGAGCCGACGGGATGGCTTCCTGGCCGCGCACGCCGTAGTAGGTCATGCGCAGCTCGCCGGCGTGCAGCCCTTGGACGATCCGGTCCTCGGTGGCACGGATGGTGGCCATGGTGCGGTAGATGCGGAGGGCGGCGTCCTCGGTGAGGGGACCATCTGTCACCACGCCTGCGCCCTGCTGACCAGCCGGACTCCCCCGCTCCCCGATCACGGGGCCGACGCTACTTCGAACTGCGCCCGCAATCGCTTCCGGTCCACCTTGCCGAAGTCGTTATAGGGGATCTCTTCCACCAACACCAGGCGCTCGGGGAGCTTGAAGGTGGCGAGGTGGGAGGCGCAGTGCGTCCGCAGCTCGTCGAGTGTCACCGGCCCGGTGCTCACCACAGCCACCCCCACCCGGCTGCCCATCTCGGCGTCGGACACCCCGACCACCGCCACGTCGCGCACGTCCGGATGACTCCGCACCACTTCCTCCACCTCGGCCGGTGCGAACTTCTCGCCGGCCCGGTTGATGGTGTCGACCAGGCGGCCGGACGGGTAGAGGTAGCCCTCGTGGTCGGCGGAGACCATGTCGCCCGTCCGGAACCAGCCGTCATGGGACGCCCCGGCCACGGCCAACGAGGCCGGCACCACGCTCGACTCGCTCTTGACCCAGAGCTCGCCCACCGTGCCGGTCGGCACGGGCTCCCCTGTCACCGGGTCGACGATGCGAATCTCGACACCGGGAAGGGGCCGGCCGACGGACGACAGCCGTTCGGGGGGATGATCACCGGGCCCGAGGGCCGTGATGGAGCCCATGGTTTCGGTCTGGCCGAAGGTGTTGGTCAGGGCGACATGGGGCAGGGCTTCCATCGCCTTCCGGATGAGCTGTGGCGACGCCGGAGCCGCCCCGTAGGTGAGGCTGACCAACGACCCGAGATCGGTGCGGTCGAAGTCGGGGTGGTCCAGGATGCGGTGGAGCATGGTGGGCACGATGAAGGAGGTGTTGACCCGGTACCGCTCGACGAGGTCCAACCACTCGCCGGCGTCGAAGCGGGTCTGGACCACGGTGGTCGATCCCCGGGCCAGGGCCACCATCAGGCCGAGCATGCCCCCGATGTGGACGAAGGGCACGCACATCAGGGAGACGGCCGGCGCCGGGTCGACCTTCGGGGCATAGGCCTCGATCCTCGAGAGCACCAGCGACTGGGCAGCGGCACCGCCTTCGGGGTACCGGTTGTGCCGCTCGTGAACAGGACCACTGCCTCCTTGTCCGGGTCGGCGGGACGTGGGGGCTCGTGGTCGCCGGCCCGGTGGGTGATGAGCTCGCGGGCGCCGAGCACGCTGGTCCGCTCCGTGCCGCGGAGGAGGGCGCTGTAGGCGTCGCCGGCCACCCCCACCGGTCCGGTCATGGCGACCTCCATGAGGACACCGAGCTCGTCGCTGGTGAGACGGGGGTTCATCAGTGCCGCGGCCGCCCCGATGCGGGAGGCGCCGATGAGCGTGGCCACCGACAGCAGACTGGTGTCGTCGACGAGGGGTAGCCGCCAGCCCGGCTCGACCCCGGCCGACCGCAGAGCGGCGGCGCACGAGCGAACCGCCGCGTCCAGCTCCCGGTACGTGCTGGAGACACCACCGACCACCAGGGCCACCCGATCGGGGTACGGGCCCGACGCCCGCTCGATCAGCCGCCCGAAGGCACGTTCACGCGCCGAGGCCACCGGACCTCGTCCCCGTCACGCCGAGAGCTCGCTTCTTCGCGGCGAGGGCTCGCTTCGGCCTCACGCGGAAGGCTCGCTGCCCACCACGCCGACGAAGCTCACGCATTCGCCCGGCCCTCCACCGAGATTGTGGGTGAGACCCAGCGTCCGACCGGCCTCGGTGACGCTGGCGATCTGGCGCTCAGAGGGCGCCTCCTTCCGCAGCTGCAACCAGCATTCGAAGAGCATCCGCAGGCCGGAGGCACCGATGGGATGACCGAAGCTCTTGAGACCGCCGTCGGGATTGACCGGGAGCTCACCGTCCCGGTCGAAGGTGCCGGCCAACACCTCTTTCCAAGCGGTGCCGCGGTCGGCGAAGCCAAGGTCTTCCATGAGCACCAGCTCGGTGGGAGTGAAGCAGTCGTGCACCTCGGCCATGGCCAACTCCGACCGGGGGTCGGTGACCCCCGCCTGCTGGTAGGCATCGGCCGCCGACCTGACAACCTCCTCGAAGGAGGTGTAGTCGTAGTCGGGGTCGATGATGCCGGCCGCCGGGCCAACGACGAAGCTGAGTCCCTTCACGTACAGGGGCGAGTCGGTGTACCGGTGCGCGTCCTCGGCACGGCACACCACCACCGCGGCGGCGCCGTCGCTCACCCCGCTGCAGTCGAAGACGCCCAGCTGGCCGGCGACCAAGGGGGACGATGCGATCTTCTCGAGCGAGACCTCCTTGCGGAATTGCGCCCGGGGGTTGACCGCTCCGTTGCGATGGTTCTTCCAGGCGATCCGGCTCATCACCGACTTCAACTCTTCGATGTCCACCCCGTACTTGTGGGCATAGGCCGGTACGAGGAACGAGAAGGCCGCCGGCGAGCTCAGCCCGGCGTTGGTCCCGTCTCCGACCTGGCGAATGCCGGTCAGACCCGAGTAGCCCGAATCCTTGAGCTTCTCCACGCCCACCGCCATGGCCAGGTCGTAGGCGCCGGAGGCCACTGCATAGCAGGCGTTGCGGAACGCCTCGGAGCCGGTGGCGCAGAAATTCTCGAGGCGGCTGACCGGCTTGTAGCCGATCTTGAGCGGCCTCGACAGGGTGAGGCCGGATTGGCCCGACCCCATCGTCCCCAACCAGAAGGCGTCGATATCGGCGAGGTCGATGCCAGCCGACGCCGTGCACTCGACGGTCGCATCGGTCAACAGGTCGTCGACGCTCTTGTCCCACAGCTCGCCGAACCGGGTGCAGCCCATACCGACGATCGCCACCCGGTCCCGAATGCCTCTGCTGCCCATCTCAGCCGCTCCTTCCTGCGTGTTCCCCGGTGGCCACGGCTTCCCCCACCGCGGCACGCGTCTCCGGAGAGCCGGGCTGATCGCTGACCGGCCGCGCCTTCCAGAAGTAATTATGCACGCCCTCGGCGGTGTAGAACCGCCGGAAGGTCATCTCGACCCTTGTGCCGATGGCCAGCGACCCGGGATCGACATCGGTCATCTCGCCGCGGTAGCGGCCCCCGCCGTCGAAGTCGACGACCGCCCCCACCATGGGCGGCGAGAGACTGAATGCCAGGTGGTCGACGGTGTAGGTGGCGATGGTGCCGCGCACGTCGGCGAGCCGCTGGGGTTCCATCCGGTCGACCGAACGACAGGAGAGGCAGACACGGGTGGGCGGAAGGTGCACGAACCCGCAGACCAGGCAGCGGCTGGCGGCGAAGGCGAACTTCCAACCCTCGTTGCGCAGCATGGCGGGTGCGTCGGGTCGTTCGGGGTCGGGCCGGCGGGGAGGCTCGCGCCGAAGCTGGCCCCGCCAGGTGAGGAAGACGGCGTAGGACAGGTCGCTGCGGCCTGCCTCGGCGGCCTCGGCCACCGGCACCAGTCCTGCACGCCGGCGCGATTCCTGAGCCCGCTCGAGCGCGGGGGTGGTCCGCAGCAGCAGGGCGTCCGCCCCGTCGGCCACCCCCACCACGGCAATGACCTGTCCGGGGGTGGCCCGTTCGAGCACGTCGGCCAGACCCATGGCGGCCTGGGCCGCACCCAGGTTCCCGACAAGGGACCCGTAGTCGGGGGCCCACCGGTCTCGGTCGATGCCGAGCGAACCCCGCAAGCTGGTGACGGCGCGGGCATGGAGGCCGGCCACCACCAGATGGTCGACCTCCTCGACACCGATCCCGGCATCGGCCAACACCTCGGCGAACGCCTGGCGGGCCGGGGGCACGAGGGCCTCCTCGCCGAAGCGGTCCTCCCACTGACGGGAGGCCGTGTCCCCCGGAACCCGCCAACGGTCGAGGAACTCATCGGTGGCTGACGCCCGCCCGAGCACGTCGGCCACACTGCCGGTGGGGGCGAAGAGGAAGGCGACGCCACCGTCACCTGCCTGGCTCTCCTCGGTGCCGCCGGCCAACCCCGTCCGCAAGTCCGAGAGCACGGCCAGCGTCGGACGGTGCTCGGCGGTGAGCGCGGCGAGCCGCAGTGCCGCCCAGCTCGAACGGACCGAGCCGCAGAGGTCGTAGGCACCGGCGGAAGGCGCCAGCCCGAGGGCGGCATGGATGGTGGTGGCGTTGGTCTTGTCCAGGTAGGCCGGATCGGGCGTCGAGAACAGGACGTCCCCGGGGTCCGGCACACCCTCGGGCCGCAGGGCGCGGCGGGCCGCCTCCACGCCGAGGGTGGTGGTGTCCTCGTCGTAGGAGGCCACCGCCCGGGTGCCCTTGCCGCCACCCGTCCCGAAGGCGGCGCCGATGGCCTGGCGTTGCAGGCGCCAGTAGGGAAGGTAAGTGCCCCAGGACACGATCCCGGCGGTCATCCGCCGCGCCCTTCCGCCGTGCCCCGGTCATCGTCCCGCCCCCGGCCAGGTCCGCGGCGCGGTCTCGCAACGTGGTGCGGTCGGGCTTGCCGATGCCGAGCAGGGGGATCTCGTCCACGTGTACCACCAGTTCGGGCGTCTTGAACCGGGCCACGCCGTGCGACGAGAACCAGTGACGGCATTCTTCCACGTCGATCGCGCCATCGCCCACCACGAACGCAGCCACACGCTCGCCGAGCCGCTCGTCGGGGCACCCGACGACGACCGCCTGGCGTACGCCGGGGTGGAGCTCCAGCAACCGTTCGACCTCGGCCGAGGCGATGTTCTCGCCGGCCCGGATGATCACGTCCTTGCACCGGCCGACGATGGTCAGCCATCCCTCCTCGTCCAGGGTTCCGAGATCCCCGGTGGCGAACCATCCACGCCGCACGGCCTGATCGGTCTGCTCCGGCCGGCCGTACCCGACGAACAGCTCGGGCCCCCGGAGCAGGACCTCGCCTCGCTCCCCCGTCCGGACGGCACGAGCCGTGCCGGGCTCGACCACCTTGACCACCGCGTCGCCCACTGATCTCCCGTCGGTGTCGCGGGCCTTGTCCGGGCTGTCGGCCGCAGTGGACGTGGTCACGGTCGGCGCCTCGGTGGAGCCGTAGGTCCGCTTGACCGTGGCGCCGAGCTCTCGGCGGGCGCGCTCGACGAACTCGGGAGTGACGCCCATCCCGCCGCACGAGACGACGCGGAGGTTCTCGACGCAGGACCCCATGCCGGGCACGTCCATCATGCCGAGGAACAGCGTGGGTGGGCCGATCATGAACGAGACGGCGTGTTCCCCGGCGAGATGCACCCCGTGCTCGGGGTCCCATTTCTCCATCAGCACCACGGGCATGCCGGCCGTCCCGGGCACGAGCACGGAATTGAGGAGTCCTGACACGTGGGCCAGCGGCGAGGGCATGAGCGCCGAGTCGGCGGCCGACAGCCCGTGGGCCTCCACCATGGAACGGGCCTTGTAGGCCAGGCCGCGGTGGGTATGGAGCACAGCCTTGGGGTCGCCGGTGGAACCGGTGGTGAACAGGACGACGGCGAGATCGACACCCCGAGCCCGGCCGGTCCGGAGCTCCGCGCCGTCCAGCAGCGCGTCGAAGCCCGCGGCGTTCCCCCGCACGCTGATGGTCGGTGCCAGGTCGGCCAGTGGCATGCCCGCCGACGTCAACGAAACCGTGGGCCGGAGGAAGTCGAGCATGCGCGCCACCTCGCTCGCTCCCACCTGATGATGAATGGGCGCGGCAATCGCCCCGCAGCGCCAGGCCGCCCGGAACAGGGCCACCGCCTCCCACCAATTGGGCAGCTGCCAGCAGACGACGTCGCCGCGGCCTACCCCCGACGACTGGAGCCCGCCGGCCAGCGCGCCCGCCAGCCTCTCGAGCGAACCGGCATCCAGTGTTACGTCGCCGTCCACCACCGCAGCACGCGACGCAGGGGCGGCCGTGGAGAGCAGCCGGTCCAAGGTCGGCACATCCCAGGCTCCACCAGGTCGCAGGTACCGCGTGGCCTCAGCCTGGCGGTAGGTGGTGCGGAGGGTCACGAGGCGGGGACGGGCCCCTCCACGGCGTCGGGCGCGGCCAGCCGGACGGGGGGCGCTTCCCGCCAGTTGGGCACACCGTCGTCGGGCTCGGCCACCGGGTACCTGCTCTCGTGGATTCCTGCCCAGTGCGCGTGATTGAGCTCGTGGAGCGTGAAGCAGGACTGGAGCGAGTTGTAGAAGCCCATGTTGTCGACGGTCTGGTTGACCGACTCCTTGATCATCAGCGCGGTCATGGTGGGCACCCGGGCGATGCGCCGGGCATACTCCAGGGTTCGCTCGCCCAGCTCGTCGGCGGGGAACACCTTCGAGACCATGCCGAGACGATGTGCCTCCTGCACGTCGATGGCGTCCCCGGTGAGCATGAGCTCCTTGGTCTTACGGGGCCCGAACTCCCACGGATGTCCGAAGTACTCCATGCCGCACATCCCGAGGCGGGTACCGACCACGTCGGCGAAGAGCACGTCGTCGGCGGCCACGATGAGGTCGCAGGCCCACATCAGCATGAGGCCGGCCGAGTACACGGTCCCGTGCACCTGCGCGACGGTGATCTTGCGCAGGTTGCGCCAACGCAGGGTGTTCTGGAAGTAGTAGTGCCACTCCTGGAGCATCAGGGACTCGGTGCCCTTGCGCGTGGCACCGTTGATGGTCGATGTGCGGTGCTGGTCCGGGCCCGGCTCACGCTCGGCTCTGGCCACCTTCGAGCCCATGTCGTGACCCGACGAGAAGATCGGTCCCACGCCGCCGAGGATCACCACCCGCACCTTGTCGTCCTCCTCGGCGCGGGTAAAAGCGTCGTCGAGATCGACCAGGAGACCGCGGTTCTGAGCGTTCCGTGTCTCGGGACGGTTGAGCATGATGCGCACGACATCGCCGTCCCCCAGCTCTTCGTACGTGACGTACTTGTAGTCGCTCATCGGCTCTCCTCTTTGCTTGCCACGGGCGCAACGGTACCGCGTCACGGCCGGGCCGCCAGCGGCTGAGGTGTGCTCAGTCGATGATGCTGAGGGCCACCTTCGGGCAGGACCGAACGGCCTGTTCCACCTTGGAGCGCAGCTCCTCGGGGGGCTCCTCGTCGAGTAGATAGAGCTGGTCGTCGTCGCGGACCTCGAAGACCTCGGGGGCCGACGCCATGCACAGGGCGTTGGATTCGCACCGTTCCCAGTCGACAACCACTCGCATCGGCCGAGCATATCGAAGCGGTCGCCACCGGCGGGCGTCCTCCCAGGCCGCAGGAACGAAAATGGCGTTTCCGCTCACTAGCCGCGGTGCTGCTACGATGGAGCCAGGTTCCGTATGGGGCTGCATGAGCAGCAGCTGCGCCGCCCGCCATCCGGCTGTCGGAACCGGCGGTGCAGCGGACAGAAAGGCGATGGCAATGGCTTCGCGTGCGTTGGACTTTCCGATCTTCGACGCCGACAACCACATGTACGAGACCACGGACGCGTTCACCAAGTTCCTGCCCAAGGAGTACGACGGGCTGATCCGCTACGTCGAGGTCGACGGCCGCACCAAGATCGCCGTCAACGGCCTGATCAGCAACTACATCCCCAACCCCACTTTCGAGGTGGTCGCCGCCCCCGGCGCCCAGGAGGACTACTTCAAGAACGGGAACCCCGAGGGCAAGTCCCGTCGGGAGATCATGGGCAAGCCCATCCGGTCCCTTCCCGGGTTCATGGCCCCCGAGCCCCGGATCAAGCTGATGGACGAGCTGGGCATCGACCGGGCGCTCATGTGGCCGACACTGGCCAGCCTGCTCGAGGAGCGCCTGCGCGGCGACCCGATGGCCATCCACGCCGTCGTCCACGCCCTGAACCAGTGGATGCACGAGCACTGGACCTTCAACTACGAGGACCGGATCTTCCCGACGCCGGTGATCAACCTCGGCATCGTCGACCGAGGCCATCGAGGAGCTCGAGTGGGTGCTCGAGCGGGGGGCGAAGATCGTCCTCATCCGGCCGGCACCGGTCTACGGCTATCTCGGGCCCCGTTCCTTCGCACTCCCCGAGTTCGACCCCTTCTGGAAGATGGTCGACCGAGGCCGGATCCCTGTCGGCATGCACGCCTCGGACAGCGGCTACCAGCGCTACTTCGACGAGTGGGACGGAACCGTCACGGAGAGATGCTGCCGTTCAAGGGCGGATCGGGCTTCGCGGCCATCGTCGGCCACCAGGGCCGTCCCATCATGGACACGGTTGCCTCTCTAATCGGACACGGCCTCTGCAGCCGGTTCCCCGACCTGCGCTTCGCCCCCGTAGAGAACGGCAGCAACTGGGTGCGCCCCATCCTCGAGCACATGGCCGCCGCCTATCACGCCGCACCCAGGGCCTTCGACGAGGATCCCGTCGAGGTCTTCAAGCGCAACATCTATGTGCACCCCTTCCACGAGGAGGACCCGATCGGGCTTATCGAGTCTGCTGGGCGCCGACCGAGTGCTGTTCGGGTCGGACTATCCCCATCCCGAGGGGATGGCCGACCCGCTGAGCTTCGTCGACGAGCTCGGCGACCTCCCCGACGACGACGGTGCGCAAGGTCATGGGTGGCAACCTCAACCACCTGATGGGCTTCCACGCCGCTGCCTAGGCAAAACCGCCCAGGCAGCAGTGCCTGGGAAGAGCGCCTGGGAAGAGTCGCATCGGCAAACGGCGCCGGCCAGGCAAGCCTTCCCCGCCCGAGCACCCGCAGTCGGGTGCACCGGGCGCGGCCGCGTCAGTTGTGGCGGACCTCGTCGAAGGGTCGGTCGCGGTCGGCGGCGTACTCCCTCGGCATCCCGAGGACCCGCTCGCTGATGATGTTCCGCTGCATCTCGTTGCTACCGCCGCCCAGGCTGCCTCCCTGGCGCTTGAGGTAGGCCTCGCCCCAGTTGAGGGCGTTCTCGTGGCTCCATGCCCCGATCTCGGACCCGAGGATCTCGACAGCGATGTCGAAGTTGCGTTCAGTATTGGTGGCGGCGAGCAGGCGGGGCATGGCGCCGGCCGGTCCGGGAAAGTAGCCCGTCCTGATGCCGGTGGTCACCCGTTCGATGAGCTGGCCCTGCACCCGCTGGTTGACCCGGTCCTCAGCCACCAGCTGGCGGACCCGGAGGTCACCGAGCTGGCCGGTCTCCTTGGCCATCTTGAGCAGCTCCGCCCGTTGTCCGGCCCCACCCCCGCTCATGACGGCCGACCCGCTGATGTAGGGGGAGCCGCCACCCACCGCGTCGCGCTCGTGGAAGAGCAGCCGCGAAGCCACCGTCCATCCGTCGTTGACCTCGCCGAGCACGTCGGAGGCCGGGATGCCCACGTCGGTGAAGAACTCCTGGCAGAACTCGGCCGAGCGGTCGACCATCTTGATCTGCTGGACCTCGACGCCCGGCTGGTGGATCTTCATGATGAACATGGTCAGGCCCCGGTGCTTGGGCACATGCCAGTCCGTGCGGGCCAGGCACATGGCGTAGTCGGAGCGAAAAGCACCCGAGCTCCAGATCTTCGACCCGTTGAGGATGAAGACGTCGCCGTCCCGGGTCGCCCGGGTGACGAGGCCGGCCAGGTCCGAGCCGCCGCTGGGCTCGGAGAGGAACTGCACCCACAGCTCGTCTCCCCGGAGGATGGCCGGGATGTGGCCGAGCTTCTGCTCCTCGGTGCCGAAGTCGAGCAGAGTGGCGGCCAGGATGCTGAGGGTGGGCACGTTGAACAGGATGGGCATCTGGAAGCTCGCCGACTCCTGGGTGAAAGCCCGCTGGTGGGCTCGCGACAGTCCCTGCCCCCCGTACGCGGCCGGAAAACACATGCCGGCGAACCCACCTTCGAACAGTGTTCGCTGCAGCCGGCGGGCCCGCTCGCCGCTCTCGTCCTCGGCGTCAGTTGCGCGTTGGTGTAGCCCTTGGGGAGGCGCGGCATGTTCTCCGCCAGCCACGCCCGGGCCCGCAGGCGGAACGACTCGATGTCCTCCCCCGTGGCATCCGCCTCGGCGATCGTCCGAACCCTCGGTCTGGCTCATCGGTCCGGCTCCCCCATCCCGACGGAGCGCGACCCGCTCACGGTGCTCGCGGGGTGTGCCCAGCTGGGTCACGTCCGACCATCACTCGACGGAGGTACAGATGGAGGTCATGGTCCCAGGTGACGCCGATGCCACCGTGGAGCTGCACGCAGTCCTGGAGGATGGCTGGCCCGTGCACCCCGATGTAGGACTTGGCCACACTGATTAGCTCGGCCGCGCTCCTGGCGGCGGAGTCCACGCTGCGGGCTGCCGCACCCGCCGTGGCCAGCGAGGCCTCGACCCAGAGCTTCAGGTCGGCGAAGCGGTGCTTAAGGCCTGGTACGAGACCAGCGGCCGGCCGAACGAATAGCGGTCCGACGCGTATTCGATGGTGAACTCGAGAACCCGGTCGATGGCGCCCGCCATCTCCGCGCACTGGAGGACCGCAGCCGTCTCCAGCTGGTGCTCGACGTCGTCTGCGGCTTGCCCCGCCGTCCCGAGCACCATGTCCGCGGCAACCTCGGCCCCGCTCGAAGGAGACGTGGGCGTACCGCCGCACGAGGTCCAGGCTGTGCACCGTGGTGGCCGTGACCCCGGGATGGTCGGCCGGGACCAACAGCTGGGTGACGCCGCCGGCGGTGGCCACCGTCACCAGGTGGACGTCGGACTCGGCGCCCCCCTCCGTGGGCCCGCTCGTCCCGTCCAGGACGAATCCCTCTTTCGTCACCGTCGCCCGGACGGCGCCACCCGTGTCGACCCCGGCGGCGGGCGTGCCCCAGCACCACGAGGCGGTGCTGGTCCCATCCAGCAGCCCGGGAAGCAGTTGGCGACGCTGCCCGTCCGTCCCGGTCCGGGACAGCGCCTCGGCCACCACGTTGACGGGCAGGAGCGGCCCGGGCGAGACCATGCGCCCCATCTCCTCGGCCACGAGCACCAGGTCGAGCAAGCCGTGACCGGAGACGCTGCCCCCGCCGTCCTCCTCGGCGACAAGGAGCGAGCTCCAACCCAGATCGGCTCCACTCTTCCACCAGGCGGGCTCGTAGCCGGCAGGCTCGGCGTCGGCCAGCCGGCGGACGGTTTCGAGGGGACAGGTGCTCTCGAGGAACTTGCGGGTCGTCTCCTGGAGCAGCTGTTGATCGTCACTGAGACGGAGGTCCACGCGGCTGGGCCTATCCCTGCGCTGCCCGGGGCGAAGACCAGCGGAAGCGAGTCGATCTGGCGCAGAGCCGGCTGGTAGACGAGCTCGGCGCCGGAGGCGATCGAGTACTCCGGGATCCTCCGGTGCCACTCGCGTAATGCCACCCGCAGCTCCATCCGGGCCAGGTGCGAGCCGAGACACCGGTGGATCCCGCCACCGAAGGCGAAGTGCTTGTTGGGGTTGCGGATGCAGGTCCACGGTGAAGGCGTCGGGCAGGGCCTGCTCATCGATGTTGGCGGCCCCGATGATGACACCGACCCCCTCGCCCTTCTTGAGCGGGCAGCCCTCGAGGTCGACGTCGGCGGTGGCCGTGCGGGCCACCGTCGGTGACCGGGGTCTCCCACCGGAGGAGCTCCTCGACCGTGGACGGGATGATGGCGGGATCGTCGACGATGCGCTGGCGCTGCTCGGGATGCTGGGCCAGGTAGGCCATGAAGCACTCGAGGCTGTCGGTCACCGTGTCCAGCCCGGCCAGGATGAACAAGAAGCAGATGCCGACGATCTCGTCCACGGTCAGCCGTTGCCCGTCTATCTCGGCGGTGAGGAACAGGCTGAGGAGGTCGTCCTGGCCCTCGGGGCTCGCCTTGCGCTCCTCCACCACGCCGGTGAAGTAGTCCTCGATTCTCTTCGCCGCGACCTTCTGATTGGCGACTGATCTCGTCGAGGTCGTCGCCGGCGGGCCGCAGGATCCCGTCCTTCATCGCGAGGAACATGTCGAGCTGGGAGAGGGGCAGGCCGACCAGTCTCAGGAACACCGATGATGGCAATGGCACGGCCAGCTCGCTCGGCGAAGTCGCACTCGCCCCGGTCGATGAACCCGTCGATCCGCTCGTTGACCAGTCGGGTGACTTCGGGCTCGAGGACGTTCATGCGACGGGGGGCGAAGATGCGGATCGAGCAGCCGGCGGTAGTTGCGGTGGTCGGGCGGGTCCACCTGCAGCGGGATGAGGGGGACCGACTGGCCGAGGTCGACGGTCTCCATGGCCGAGGAGAACTCCTCTGGGTGCTGGAGGACGTACTCGACGGCGGAGCGGCGGACCACCTGGGAGCCGAACGTGCCGGGCACGACCGCGCCGTGCTGCTGGGCACGCCGGTAGAAAGGCTGGGGGTTGGCGCTCACCTCGGGGTCGAGAAACCCTTCGGAATCGAAGACCTTGGACTCCTCGGCCTGTGACATGGCTTTCCTCCTGGGGCGCAGCAGGGTGTCCCGACTCGGCGAGCACCGAGGGACGCTGGGGTGAGAATCAGCTTTTCAGCAAACATTACCGCGGCGGTAGACCGTGCTCGACGTGACTCAGCCGTCGATCTCGTCGACCAGCCCCCACCCGCAGGCGCGGTGGCCGCCTCGACGAATTGCCCGGCACAGTGCCATCCAGGCCGTCCGGTGGCGCCCGATCCGGCGAGGAAGGGATGCCGTGCCGCCCGCGCCGGGGATGAGCCCCATGGCCACCTCTGGCAACCGCATCCGGGTGTCGGGCGCGGCCACCACCCGGGCAGCCAGGGCGGGGAGCTCGATCCCTGCCCCAACACAGGCACCGTGGAGATGGGCGACCACCCGGTCCCCCACCTCCCCGAGCAAACGGGCGGTGCTCCGCGCCATTCGGATCACGTGGGCAGAGGCGGGATCCGCCGACGTGCCGAATTCGTCGAGGTCGCCACCGCTGCAGAAGTCGCGACCCTCGCCATGGAGGTGCACGTCGCCGATGGACTGGTCGGTCCCGGCCATCGACAGCGTCTCGCAGAGCTGGTCGCGCATGGCCGCGTTGTAGGCGTTTCGAACCCTGGGTCGGCTCAAGGTGATGTCAAGGCGACTCCCAGAGCGCTCCACCCGGACGGGCGGCGCCTCCTCGGGTGGGCGCGGCCGCCGGGATCCCCGGGCGGCTAGCCAGGCGGCGAACTCCGGACCGGCCTGCAGGCTCGAGTAGGCCAGCGACTCGGTGACGAGGTCGTGACCCAGCTCGCCACGCCCCGTCCCACGCAGTACTTGGGCCAGCGTGACCGAGGCCAGCGCCGACCGTTCTGCGACGTCGACCAGCATGCCCACGCCGGCGACCACGTCCGTCACGCCCACCCACGGTGCCGGCGGGTCGATCGTGCCGGTGAGCGCCACGTCCACCCCCGGGAGCGGTCCCGGGTTGAGCGCCGAATCGCCGAACCCGACGACCACGCCGGGGAACGTCGGGAACAGCTCGAGCGAGGTCACGTCACCCTCGGTGTCCAGGTCCACCACCACCAGGGTCTGCCGGTCCAGCGCGCCGGGAAGCTCGACCGACCCCCGGCGGGCGCGCCGCAACAGGTCGGCGGCCGCCTTGACCTCGAGCGCAGCGGGCATCACGGGCGAGCATAATGACGACCCATGACGACGGGCCCGGTCCAGAAACACGGCGACGACCGGCGATCGATCACCGTCGGCATCGACATCGGGACCACCTCGGTCAAGGCCCTGGCCGTGGCCGACGGCGGAGAGGTCCTGGCCCGGCTCACGCGTCCCCCACCGGATCATCCACGCCTCCGCCGACCACATGGAGCACGACGCCGGGGCCGCCTGGCGCCGCGGTCCGCGCCGGGCCCTCGCCGCCCTCCAGGAGGCGGTGGCAGGCCCGGTCGATGTCGCCGGCATCTGCGTGGCGGGCATGGTGCCCTCCCTGACCGCGCGTCGACCGGCGGGGCATCCCCCGTACCCCGGGGCTCCTCTACGGAGACATGCGCGGACGCGGCCGAGATCGCACCGGCGCCTCCGGCCGGGCCGAGGCCGGGGCCATGCCCGACGCCGAGGGTTTCCTGACCTGGACGGCCCGACAGATGCCCGATGCCCACGGCTACTGGCCCGCCCAGGCGGTGGCCACGCACGCCCTGACCGGTCACGCCGTCATCGACACCGCGGTGGCGTCCTCCCTCGGGAACCTCCCCGGGCCGGCCGCTGGAACGAGGAACTCCTCGGCGACCTCGGCGTCGACCCGGCCCAGCTTCCCGCGCGTGGCCCCGACCGGCCAGGGCGCCGGCGAGTTGCGACCCCGCCGGCACGCGCAGCCCGGTCGGCTGGAACGACGCCGCCGCGGTAGTCGCCGGCGGCACCATCGACGCCTTCTGCGACCAGATCGTGGCCGGCGCCGACCAGGTCGGGGATGTGCTGGTCATCTTCGGCGCCACCCTCATCGTGTGGGTGGTGACCGACTCCTGGGTCGAGGCGCCGGGACTGTGGACGGTGCCCCATACCGTGCCGGGCGAGGTGCTCATCGGCGGACCGAGCAACGCCGGCGCCCTCTTCGTCGACTGGGCCCAGTCGATGCTCCACGCATCCCCGCGCCGGCAGGTCCGGACCCGCCGCGGTCGGGCGACCCCGGCGGGTGCCGCTCTGGCTGCCCTACCTCCGTGGCGAACGGGTGCCGTTCCACGACACGTCACTCCGGGCCGGCCTGTTCGACCTCGACATCACCGACGGGCCCTCCGGCGTGTCCCGGGCCGCCTACGAGGCCAGTGGCTTCGTCGTGCGCAGCATCATCGAGCGCTTCGGGGTCGCCGGCCCGGCGGGTGGTGGCCAGCGGGGGTGGGACCAAGGTGGCTGCCCTGGATGGCGGCGATGGCCGACACCGACCGGCCTGCCGGTCGACACGGTGGCCGTGCCCGAAGGGGCCGCGCTCGGTGCGGCCTACCTGGCCCGCTTGGCGGCCGGGCTCGAGCCCTCGCTCGACGGCTCGATGGCCTGGGCCCGGCCCGGGCCCCGGGTCGAGCCCGACCCGGCCTGGCACGAGGCGGCTCGGGCGCGCTTCCGAGCGCTTCGTGGCCCTCGGCTCGGGCCGTAGTCCCTCGGGCGGGTCGCTCGTGACCTTTGCCGACGCCGGTCAGCCGTCGAGGCGGTTCGAAGGCCACCTTGACCGCCCCGCTGTCCTGCTGGGTCGGAAGCACCCGCAAGGCGTCGTGCCACTGGTCGAACGGGAAGCGGTGGGTGAGCATGCCGGTCAGGTCGATCCGCCCGGACTGCACCAGATCGAGATAGTGACGGATGGCGTGCTGGCGGACGCCCTCGACCTCCTCGACCCCGAAGGCGTTGGAGCCCACGAGGGAGAGCTCCTTGAAGTAGACGGGGGTGTACTCCCAGCGGCCCGGCGTGTGCACCCCCGTCTGCACGAGCGTGCCCCGCTCGGCCAGCACGCGGACCCCGAGCTCGAGGGTCTCCGGCCTGGCCACGGTGTCGTAGACGACGTCGATGCCGCCGGGATGGGCCATCGGCAGTCCGGCGAACGCAGTGTGCAGGACGCCGCCCGACCACTCGGCCAAGTGCCTCGATCACCTCCAGCCGGGGCTCGTGGGGCAGCACCAGGTTGGCGCCGAACTTGGTGGCCAGCTCGGCCTGGGCGGGGAACCGGGCGATGACCGCGATCTCGCGTCTCCGGATACAGGGAGCGCAGGATGGCGACGCTGGTCACGCCAAGGGCGCCCGCACCGTAGACCAGCGCCCGCCGCCCGCCGGGGGCGGGCACCGGAGGATGGCGTGCAAGGGACACCGGCAAACGGGTCGGCCAGCACCGCCGACCTCGTCGCTCACCGAGTCGGGAATCGGGATGAGCATGGAGTCGTGCGCGGCCATGAGGTCGGCCCAGCCACCCGGCGCGTCGCTGGCCACCCCGACGTGGACACCCGGGCCGAGCGCCCCGTCGGTGAAGCTCCAGCACAGGTTGAGGTCGCCCGGCCTGGCAGGCCGGGCAGGGCGGGTCGATGCCGCGGGGGCCGCAAGTCAGCCACGGGTTCAGCAGCACGCGTTGGCCTACCTCGAGCCCTTCGGCCTCGGGGCCGAGGGAGACGACCTCCGCCACCACCTCATGGCCCGGGAATGTGCGGGATCGAGGAGAACGCGGCCATCGGATTGTCGATGTCGCCGGACTTTCGAATTCGCCGAGCACCAGCTTGGTCTCCGATCCGCACACGCCCGAAAGCAGGGGCCGGGTGATGACCCAGTCGGGACGCACCAGCGCGGCGTCGTCCACCTGCTGCAGGCCGAAGGGCAGGGCGTCGAGTCGGCGATCCAGTTCGTCGCCGGACTCGTCCCGGGCGTCGTCGGGATCGGCGTGGGACCCCGAATACCAGGGCTCTCATGAGCGGTCCCGGGCGCAGGTGTGACGCCTGGCCGACCACGCCTGCGTCGTCACCTCCGACCCGGGGGAGGCCGTCGGTCACCGGTGTCAGCGTCACCGGAGTCAGCGTCACCGGAGGCACGGCGTTCACAGGAATCTCAGGGATCACGGGAATCACGAAAGTCACCGTAGCAATCGCGCCGCCCTCCGATTCGGCGCCGGGCCCTCACTCACCCCACCATGGCGGTCGCCGCCCGGGCGGCCAGGGCGGCCAGGGTCAAAGTCGGGCCCGTAACCCGACGAGGTGACGAACACCGACGAGTCGGCGATCAACACGTTCTCGAACTGGTAAAGGCGCCCGCAGCCGTCCGCCACCGAGGTCTCCGGGTCGTTGCCCATGCGCACCGTCCCCATCACGTGCCGGCTCATCGGCGCGCTGCTCGGTGGTCCGGTCCCCCGGGCCGCCCTTGGTGCCCGGCGACGTCACGATCGAGGTCCACTCGGCCCCCATGGCCTCCAGGATGGCAGGCCAGCCTCGGGCCATGGTGGGCGGAGGCGACCAGCTCGTGCTGGTGGGGCCGGTAGGTGTAGCGGGCCACCGGGAAACCCCGCACGTCGCGGACGGTCGGATCGAGGTCGATCGCGTTGGTCGGAACCGGGAGGTCCTCCCCCTGCATGGTGAAGGCCCACAGCCGTTCGCGCATGGGAGAAGACCGCATGGCCTCCTTGTGGGACCGGCCCCAGCGGTAGATCTTGGCCTCCATGATCGGCAGGGCCGGGCCGCCGTGCTCCACCATTCCCCCCTTCATCCACGGGAGGCCCGCATCCTTGGCCGCGGCCCGAGAGTCCTCGTCGGGGATCAGGGCGTCATCGTGCATCTCGGTCACCGCCCGGCCCCGCTCACCGTGGAAACGGATACCGGCGGCGAACGCCGCCGACCACGATGGTCTGGAAGTGGGTCATCAAGTGGCGACCGATGAGCGGATGGTCGAAGCCGGACAGGAATAAGAGGCGGGGCGTCTCGACCGCACCACCGGCCACCACCACGTAGCGGGCGTCCATGGACCGCTCGACCCCGTCGGGCCCGATGAAATCCACTCCGGTCGCCCGGCGGCCGTCGGTGCGGATGCGCGAGCACGAAGGTCTCCGGCCGGAGCTCCGCGTTGCCGCTCAACAGCGCCCGTTGCAGCATGGCCACCGGGTCGCCTTTGGCGTGGATCGGGCAGGCGAAGTAGGCGCAGAACCCGCAGTTGTTGCAGGCCGGTCGGGCGTCGTACGGCACCGAGTTGATGGCACTGGGCGCCGGGTAGGGGTGGAAGCCGAGTGACTCGGCCGCCGCCGCCGACAGGGTCGCGCCGTACATCGACGGACCGGGTGGCATCGGGAACGGGCCCGAGCGCCACGGGGCGAACGGGTTGGCACCGGCCAGGCCCGAGACGCCGATCCGGCGCTCGACGTCGGCGTAGTAGGGCTCGAGCTCGGCATAGTCGAGGGGCCAGTCGGCCACCGCGGCGTCCTCCTGCGGGCCGTACGTCGACAGCATGGTGAAGTCCTCCTCGAGGAACCTCGGGACCTTGCCGTCGGCGTGGATGCCACCGCCCCCGACGGTGGAGGGAATCGAGTTGACCTCGCCCACGAAGGAGTGGTCACCCTCGTCCTCGCTGAGCCGGAATGTACGCGGTTCGAGGAACGGGTCGGGACCGAGGAAGTAGCGGTCGATGAACTTGATCTCGTCGTTGGAGTAGTCCCCCGAGCAACCGGCTCGGGTCATCGAGGTCGATGAGGTGGTTCCGGCCCTTCTCGAAGATGACGACCGACCAACCGGCCGCGGTGAGCACGTCGGCGACGGTCGCGCCTCCCGGGCCGGAGCCCACGATGATGGCGTCAGCCGTCACGGCTGCGACACCTCGGCATCGCTCCACCCCCGCGGTTGGACGTCGCCGGCGTAACCGATGTTGGACCAGCCCACGAGGTTGCGGTTGCCGCCGTACTCCGGAGCTCCGTACATCCCTTCGCAGGCGTGCTCGTACACCAGCAGGGTGAAGTCCCGTTGCGCGCCGCATCCGGCGGACCTGCTCCTCGGGGGCACAGTGGCGGAAGTCGGCGCCGAGTGCGGCCAGGCCGGCCCGGTAGCGCTGCTGCAGGCCGACGACCGGGCCGTTGAATTCACGCTCGGGCAAACCGAGCGAACCCTCGATCCGGGTGCGCCAGGCCAGTTCGTCGAGCGGCGTGAGCGGGAGGAACCGACCGAATCCGGCCGCGCCGCCGAAACGACCCGATGACGGGCCACCCGCCCAGATACGCGGTGGGTCGAACGAGAACGCCCCGAGGAGCGCGTCGATGTAGTCGGCCACGCCGGCTTCGGTCGCCCCGGGTGTGTCATCGGCTGGGATGAGCTGTTCGCACATTGCCGTCAGCGTCCGGTACTCGTCGTCGGTCAGCCAGGTCGGCATCGGGGGGAACCTAACAGAACCCGCGAGGAGCGGAACAGGACGGCACAGCGCGTGACTTGGCTAGCATCGCCGGAATGTTCGCCAACGGTCCCTCGTTCCGCGTCCTGCCGCGGCTCGATCCCGACAACGAGTTCTTCTGGACCTCGGGCAAGGATGGCGTCCTGCGCTTCCTACGTTGCGGGTCCTGTGGGCAGTTCGTGCATCCGCCGGTGCCGCGGTGCCCGTTCTGCCTGGCCGACGAGCTGGCGCCCCATGTGGTGAGCGGCCGGGGGACGGTCCACTCGTTCACGGTGAACTACCAGCAGTGGATACCGGGATCCGACCCCTACGTGGTCGGGCTCGTCGCCATCGAGGAACAGCCCGACGTCAGGCTCATGACCAACCTCGTCGACTGCGAGCCTGACGACCGGCTGATCGGTGCCCCGGTCGAGGTGGTGTTCGAGCAGAACGAAGACATCTACCTGCCGTTGTTCCGGCCGGTCGGTGGGGGTTCCGCGAGCGTCGCGGAAGGCATCGTGAGCGCGCCCGCCGAACGTTCGGCCGCCATCACCGGCATCGGCCAATCCGAGGTGGGACGGCGCCTCGGCCGCACCGATCTCGACCTCACCCTCGACGCCTGCCTCGAGGCGATCGCCGATGCCGGCCTGACCAGGGAGGACATCGACGGGCTGGCCACCTATCCGGGCGGTGGGCTCGGGACCGCCGGGTTCGCCGGGCCGGGCACTCCCGAGGTCCAGGACGCCCTTCGCCTGCGGCTCAACTGGCACGACGGCGGCGGCGAGGGTCCTGGCCAGATGAGAGCAGTCATCGCCGCCTGCTTCGCCGTTGCCGCCGGAGCGGCCCGGCACGTGCTCGTCTACCGGACCGTCACCGAGTCGACGGCCCAGGGGTCGGGCGGACGCCAGGGAATCGGCGGGGGCGGTGGGGGGTCCGGCGGCGTGCCCCGCTTCTCCGGCTTCCTGCAGTGGTCCCTCCCCTTCGGAGCGGTGTCGGCGGCCAATTGGATCGCCGCTGGTCGGTCAGCGCCGTTTCCACGAATTCGGTCTGACCCGGGAACAGCTGGCCAACATCGCTCTGAACGCCCGCAAGAACGCGGCGCTCAACCCGAAGGCGATCTACCGCGACCCGATGACGCTGGACGACTACCTCAACGCCCGGATGATCACGTCCCCGTTGTGCCTGTTCGATTGCGATGCGCCTTGCGACGGCTCGACCGCCTTGGTCGTGTCGCACGTCGACTATGCCCCGGACGCGCCCCATCCCGCCTGTCATGTGAACGCGGTGGGCACCGCGTTGTGGGGCCGGCCGAGCTGGGATCAGTTCGACGACATGACGACCATGGCGGCCCGGGATGCGGCCGCCAGCATGTGGCTGCGGACCGAGCTGCGGCCTTCCGATGTGGACGTCGCCGAGCTCTACGACGGCTTCAGCATGCTGGCCATGGTGTGGCTCGAAGCGCTCGGGTTCTGCGGCCGTGGCGAGAGCGGTCCGTTCGTCGATGGGGGCTCGCGTATCGCCCTCGACGGCGAGCTCCCTCTCAACACAGCGGGTGGTCAGCTGTCGGCCGGTCGCCTCCACGGGTTCGGGATGCTGCACGAAGCTTGCGTGCAGCTGCGCGGCGAAGGCGGTGCGCGCCAGATCCCCGGCCGGAACGAGGTGGCCGCCGTGGCCAACGGCGGCGGGCCGATCGCCGGCACCATGCTCCTCACCCGCGGCGTCCGCTGACTCTCTGAGCCTCAGAAGAGGCTCGGGTCCGACGGCTTCCACTCAGCAAGCATCGAGGCGATCCGCTCGCGGTGGAACACGGCATTGCCCCAACTGCTCTGATCGAGTTGGGACCGCTTGACGTACAGGTGGAGGTCGTGCTCCCAAGTGAACCCGATGCCTCCGTGCACCTGCAGGCCCGATGCCATCACCCTGGCGCCGGCATCTGAGCACCAGGCCTTGGCCGCTGAGGCGGCGAGCGACGCAGCGGCCTCGCCGGAGGCGATGGACCATGCACCGAAGTACACGCTCGAACGCATGGCCTCCACGTCGACCAGCGCATCGGCGAGCCGGTGCTTGACGGCCTGGAAGCTGCCAATGGGCTTGCCGAATTGGTGGCGGTCCTTGGCGTAGGCCACGCTCATCTCGAGCACTCGGCTGGACGAGCCGAGCAGCTCGGCGGCGGTCGCCGTGGCAGCCCGGTCGAGCAGGCCTGCAGCGCCGTTCGGCCCCACCCAGCCATAGGACGGGCGTGGCCTCCAGACGGAGCCAGGACAATGAGCGAGTCCGGTCCATGGACGGCTCAGGCGGAGGACGCTCTCCCGGCTCGAGCCCGACGGCGTAGACGGCGTCGGGAGTGACCACCACGGCCACGTCGGCCACGGAGGCGAACAGGGTCGGCTCGGGGTGGGCCGTCAGGGGCACGGTGCTGTCCGTGCTTTCCGTGCTGTCAGTGCCGTCGGTGCTGTCAGCGCCGTCGGAGACCGCCCCAGCGGCCGGCGACCAGGCCACGCACCCCACCGAGTCCCCGGCAGCCAGGGCCGAGGTCCACCGCCCGGCCGCTCTCCGGGTGCCGGCCGGCAAGCCTTCATCGGCCGCCGCCTCCCGTAGGGCGTGCTGGGCCAGGTTGGTCCCGAAAAAGGGAACGGGTGCGACATGACGGCCCAGCTGTTCGGCCAACACGCAGACCTCGACCATCCCGAGACCGAGGCCGCCCTCGTCTGCAGGCAGCTCTACGGCCAGCCAGCCCTGATCGGCCAGGACACCCCACAGGTCGCGGTCGAAGCCCGGCCCGGGAGCGCCACTCGGCGGGCCGATGCAGGCGCGCACCTGCGCGGAGGTGGCGAACCGTTCAAGCACACCGGTGGCCGCGTCGCGAAGGTCGACCTGCTCCGGGGAAAGCTCGAACTCCACGAGGCGGCAGTCTACGGTGGCGCGTCACGGGACCACGGTGCCGGTGACCGAAGGTCCCACCGGGCCGCGGCCGCGACCCGCCGGGCTTCGGATGGCGGTATGCCAAGCTGGGCCGCTGTGGACCTGCGCATGACACCCGAACAGGAACAGCTGCGTGAGGAACTCCATGGCTGGCTGGTGAAGAACCTGCCGTGGGAGTACGGCGTGGGGCTCCCGCCCCGCTCGTCCGACCTCGACGCCGAGGTGGCCTTCGGCCGGTCGTGGCAGGCGCGCCTGGCCGCCGACCGCTGGGTCGGCATCACCTGGCCGGTCGAGCTCGGTGGACGTGGCCTCGGGCCGACGGAGCACTTCGTGGTCACCGAGGAACTGGCCCGGGCCCGTGCTCCGGAGCTGGTCGGGCGGATCGGTATTAACCTGGTCGGCCCCACCCTCTTCACCCATGGCACCGACGACCAGCGCCTGCGGTGGCTCCCCCCGATCCTCGGCGCCGAGCAACTGTGGTGCCAACTGTTCTCCGAGCCCGACGCAGGAAGCGACTTGGCCTCGCTGTCCACCCGCGCCGACCGGGTCGACGACGGGTGGGTGGTGACGGGGCGCAAGGTGTGGACCTCCTACGCCCAGTTCGCCGACTGGGGTCTGTGCCTGGCCCGGAGCCATCCCGACGCCCCCAAACGTCAACAGGGGATGTCGTGCCTGGTGGTCGATATGCACGCGGCCGGAGTCGAGGTGCGACCCCTCGTCCAGATCACCGGTGAGGCCGAGTTCAACGAGGTCTTCCTGGACGAGGTGTTCGTCCCCGATGAGCACGTCATCGGGGTCCCGGGCGAGGGCTGGACCGTGGCCAACTCGACCCTCTCCCACGAGCGGGGGGTCAACCCCCGCCAGCTCGGCATCCACTGCCAGCTGCTCCTCGGCCTGCTGGAGCTCGCCCGGGAGAGCGACCACGGCTTCGCCGACCGGGACATGCGCCAGCGGCTGGCCGAGGCCTACATCGAGGTCAAGCTGTTCCAGCTGAGCAACTGGCGGACCCTCACCCGGCTCGAACGCGGCGAGCCGCCCGGGCCCGAGGGAAGCGCGCTGAAGCTGTACTGGAGTGAGATGTCCAAGCGCCTCCATCAGACCGTCCTGGCCGTCCTCGGCCCGAGCGCCGGCCTGTGGCAGGGCGCGGCCGACAACCCGGGGGACGGCAGTTGGCAGCGGTCGTGGCTCTATTACCAGGCGTCGTCAATCTTCTCGGGGACGAACGAGATCCAGCGGACCCTCGTCGGAGAGCGGGTGCTCGGCCTCCCTCGGGGGTGACGGCCCGAGCTTGCGGCGATCGGGCTCCACCGCCGGTGCTCGGCCGCTCTTCGGACACCACTCCAACGGTCAGCGGGTGGCCTGCTAGCTTCAGCGCAGCGCCCCCTTTCACGGCGAGCGGTGGCCCGAGCAGAGAGGTGACATGGGAAGGCTGGGATGGCGGCGCACGGTTGGCATCCTGGTGTCCGCCGTTGCCGGGGCATTGCTGATCGCCCCGTTGCCCGCCGGGGCTGGGGCGCCGCCTCCCGGGTACTGGTTGGCCGGGGCCGACGGCGGGGTGTTCGCCTTCAATGCTCCGTTCTACGGATCAGGAGCATTCCACCCTGGTGCACCAGGGCCGTGCAGCTTCACTCCCCAGGCACCCAGCACGCTCAACGGAGGCCTCGGCTGCGACGCCCTGGCGGCAACCCCGAGCGGGAGCGGGTACTGGCTGCTCAACGTCGCCCGCTTTCCACCACACCCGTTCGGCCAGGCCACGCCGTTCGGCGGGCAGACCGGCACCGGGTGCACGTCACTGAACGGTGCGCAGGGATTGTGGACCGGTATCGCCTCGTCGGCCACCGGCGGCGGGATCTGGGCGGTCAGTTCCAACGGGGGTGTCATCGGCTGTGGGGATGCCGTTCCCTCGGGAGGCGTGTCATCGCTGGCGCTCAACGGCCCGGTGGTCGGGATGGCGGCGACGACTGATGGCAAGGGCTACTGGTTGGTCGCCGCAGACGGTGGGGTCTTCACCTTCGGTGACGCCCCGTTCGAGGGATCGATGGGCGGCGTGCGGCTCAACGCACCCATCGTCGGAATGGCGGCCACTCCTGACGGCAAGGGCTACTGGTTGGTGGCCGCAGACGGAGGAGTCTTCTCCTTCGGTGACGCCCCGTTCGAGGGTTCGATGGGCGGAATCCCGCTCAATGCTGCTGTCGTGGGGATGGCGGCAACGCCGGACGGCAATGGCTACTGGTTGGCGGCCGCCGACGGTGGCGTCTTCTCATTCGGCGACGCCCCGTTCGAGGGATCGATGGGCGGGAGCGCCTTGGCGGGCCCGGTCGTCGGCATCGCCGCGTATCGGCCCTCGTCACCGGGATAGCTCGCGTCGCTCATCCCGGAGCCGGGCGGTGAGCGGTGATGGTGAGCTGAGCGTCTCCTTCCACGGGGAACTCGACCGGCTAGAAAGCGAAGAGCCGCTCGGGATGGAGCACATGGATGCGGCCGTCCCAGTCCTCAGGGGCGAACTTCCCGTATGGGGAGGCTCGATCCAAGTCGGCACAGAGCCCTTCCAGATCGTGAGCGTGTCCCAGATCTTCGGAGGTGCCGGCACCGATCAGGTTGTGCAGCAGATCTGCAACGGTGAACGCGACCTTTGGAGATCGTTCGAGGCAGGCTGCCAGGACCGAACCAGGCGAGACCGTGATGTAGATCGACCCATCGAGGCAACCACCGATAACCGGTGCCGCATGAGGAGAGCCGTCGCGGCGAACGACGGCCACGGTGACATTTCGTGTTGCGTTGACGAACTCCTCTACTTCGCTTGCAGCTCGGGGCTCGCCCTCCAGCGAGCGGGTGAATCCAGAGGCACGATCGAGGGAACGATCCAGGAGGTCCTGCAATCGGTCGAGGCCGGTCCGCCCGGACAAGGCCCGTCAGGTCCCGGGCTCTGGGTCCCGCGGCAGCCCGAGCAGGCGCTCGGCGATGACGTTGCGCTGGATCTCGCTGGTCCCACCGGCGATGGTCAAGCACCGTGTGACCAGGAACCCGTGCGCCCAGCGCTGGGCGTGCCCGTCGAGGGCGGCGCCTTCTGGTCCGAACATGACCAATCCCATCTCCTGGACGCGCTGCTCGTGCTCGGCGCCGAGCAGCTTCCGTACGCTGACACCCGGGCCGGGATCGGTGCCGGCCAGGGTGCGCAGAGTGGAGCGGTGGGCCATGATCCCGAGCGACTGGGCCTCGACCAGCAGCGAGGCGAGCCGGAGGCGGGTGCCCTCCGGGACCGGGGCGTCCTGGCGGGCCATCAGCCGGATCAGGGACTCGACCCCGATGCCGAAGGTCGACCCCGAGGACATCGACACCCGCTCGTTGGCCAGAGTGGCCCGGGCGATCTTCCATCCGTCCCCCTCGGCGCCGATCACACAGTCGTCGGGAACGAAGAGGTCGTCGATGAACACCTCGTTGAACATGGCGTCGCCGGTGATCTCGCGCAACGGCCGGATATCGAGCCCCGGCGAGCGCATGTCGACGATGAAATAGGTGATCCCGTCGTGCTTGGCGACCGACGGGTCGGTCCGGGCCAGGCAGATACCCAAGTCCGACTCCCGGGCCATCGAGGTCCAGACCTTCTGGCCGTTGAGCACCCACCCTCCCTCGCCGCGGTCGGCCCGGGTCGTGAGGCTGGCCAGGTCGGATCCGGCTCCGGGCTCCGAGAAGAGCTGGCACCACTTGAGCTCGCCCAGCAGCGTCGGGCGGACCCACCGCTCCTGCTGCTCCTGTGTGCCGTGGGCGATGATCACCGGGAGCGCCCACGCCCCCACTCCGATGTGAGGTCGGGACAAGCCGGCCGCGGCGAGCTCCTGGTCGATCACCACCTGCTCGACGGCGTTGGCGTCACGACCCCAAGGTCGCGGCCAGTGCGGCACGGCGAGCCCGGCATCGACGAGTGCCCGGCGTCGCTCGGCGCCCTCGAGGCCCTGCAACTCCTCGACGATCGGGGTCAGCCCGGCGCGTGCCCGCTCCGACTCCTCGGGGAGGTCGGCGGTGAGGGACCGGCGAGTGCCCCCCAGGGTGCGGTCGATGACCTCGGTCAGGGCGCGGTCGGTGTCCCCGAGCAATTGACGAGCGGCCAGGGCCCGCTTGAGGTATAGGTGCGCGTCGTGCTCCCAGGTGAAGCCGATGCCGCCGAGGAGCTGGATGCAGTCCTTGGCGCAGGCGACGTAACCGTCGAAGGCGATGGCGCCGGCGGCGGACAACGCCAGCGCCGCCTCCTCCGAGGGCCCGGCCGCCGCAGCCAGGGCGGCGTCCCACGCCACTGCGGCCATCTGCTCGACCCGGACCAACATGTCGGCCAGTCGGTGCTTCACCGCCTGGAATTGTCCGATGGGGCGCCCGAACTGACGCCGCACCTTGGCGTACTCGGAGGCGGTCTCGAGGCACCACCGGGCGCCGCCGGCCAGCTCGGCCGCGCTCAGGGCGACCGCCACCTCCCGCACCCGTTCTCCCGAGAGCGCCAGCTGGCGCGACGCGGGGACGATGATTCGTTCGGCCGTGAGCAGGCCCACGCGCCGGGTCGGATCGAGGCTGTCGAGTGGCGCGACCTGCGCGCCGTCCGTACCGGTGCCGATGTCAACCAGGCACCACACGACCCCTCCCTCGCCCTCCCGGACCGGGATAAGGGCCAACGACGCCGTGACCGCGCCGAGCACCGGTCGGAGGTGGCCGGAGATGACCAGCCCACCGTCGGCGACGCGCCCGACCGCCTCGAGATGATCGTCGCCGGCAGCGAGGGCGGCCGTGGTGCTCCCGTCGGCCAGGCCGGGCAGCAGCTCGGCGGCTTGGGCCTCGGTCCCGACCTCGGCGACCAGCGCGGACACGACCACGGTGGGGAGGAGGGGCCCGGGTAGCAGGGCCCTGCCGGTCTGCTCGAGCACCACGGCCAGCTCGAACAGCCCGTACCCCTGCCCGCCCCAGCGTTCGGGGAGGTGGATGCCGAGCCATCCTTGGGCGGCCAGTTCCTTCCACACCGGCTGCAGCTCCTCCTCGTCGGCGTCCAACAAGGCCCGTGGTATCGCCGGTGGGCAGTGGGTGTCGAGCCAGCGACGGGTGGCCGCCTGCAGGGCCTCGTGCTCTTCAGAGATGGCCAGGGACATGTCGGACCTTTCGACCGGGTCGGTTCCGCCACCATCGTCCCATGACAATGGCCATTCCGCCGCATCGGACAAACGACGCTGTCAGCCCTTCGACGCGGTCAGCCCTTCGACGCGGTCAGCCCTTCGACGCGGTCAGCCCTTCGACGCGGTCAGCCCTTCGACGCGGTCAGCCCTTCGACGCGGTCATCCCCTTGCGGCGTGGGACTGGCGCAGGAGGCGCTTGAGGACCTTGCCGTTCTGATCGCGGGGCAGCTCGTCCACGACCTCCCAGACGTGGGGCACCTTGTAGCCGGCCAGCCGCTCGCGGACATGGTCGGCCAGCTGGTCGGCCGGAACGGGACGGCGGAGCTGCACCATGGCCTTCAGGCGCTCGCCGTCACGCTCGTCGGGGATGCCGAACACGGCGCAATCGACCACTTCGGGGTGCTGGTAGAGGACCTCTTCGATCTCGCGCGGGGCGATATTGACTCCACCCCACAGCACCATGTCAGACACGCGGTCGGTGATGGTCAGGTAGCCCTCGTCGTCGAGGTAGCCGATGTCGCCCACGGTGAAGGCGTCGTCCCTCCAGGCACGGGCTGTGGCCTCCTGGTCGTTCCGGTACGAGAACCGCATGCCGCCGGCGGGCCGGATGTAGACCATCCCGCTCTCGCCGCTGGCTACCGGCGTCCCGTCGTCGCCCAGGATTCGGATCTCCACCCCCGGCCAGGGCCGACCCACGCTCCCGGGGTGGGCGAGCCACTCCTCCGGCGAGATCTTGGTCGCACCTCCCTCGCTGGCCCCGTAGA
Organism: uncultured Acidimicrobiales bacterium; assembly: GCA_963769825.1. Taxonomy (GTDB): domain Bacteria; phylum Actinomycetota; class Acidimicrobiia; order Acidimicrobiales; family RAAP-2; genus Bog-756. The sequence continues at coordinate 290,145 of CAVYNO010000004.1, read as the reverse complement.
GCTCGTGGATCTCGGTGTCCGGGAAGGCCGCCATCATCCTCCGCTTGATCACGACGGGGCACGGCGCCGCCGCGTGCACGATGAGCTTGAAGCTCGACAGGTCCATGGCGGCCCGCTCCTCTTCGGGGATCTCGAGGATGCGGATGAAGTGGGCCGGCACCATGAATGATCGGGTGCCTCGGGTGCGGCTGACCTCGGCCAGCCAGGCGCGAGCCTCGAAACGCTCGGTGATGACAGTGGTGGCGCCGATGTAGAGCGCGCAGAGCGCCCACCCGGCGTGGGATGCGTGGTACGAGGGCCCGCTCATCACGTAGACGTCGTCGCCCGTCCACCGCCACAACGCAACCTGCCCCTCGGTCCCCAGTCGGCGCCGTTCAGGGTCGTCCATTGCGCCGTGCATCACTCCCTTGGGTCGTGCCGTGGTGCCGGAGGTGTAGAACATCAGGCCGGGGCCCGATCGGCTGTCGGCGTCCGGGAGCGGTTCGGCCTCGGCCAGGGCCGGCTCGTACTCGCGACCGACCAGCAACAGCGGCAGCGATTCCTTCGCTGCCGCCACAGCCGAGGCCAGCTCGGCCTCGAAGTCGGTGTGGCCGACCACCACCGCCACACCGGCGTCGTCGAAGATGTAGGCCAGCTCGGCCGCCTTGAGGTGACGGTTCACCGGCAGGTAGGGCGCGTCGGCCATCGCCGCGGCGGTGGCCACCTCGAACTGCTCGGCGCCGTTGGGAAGCACGGTCGCCACCGGCCGTCCCGGGCCGGCACCCCTTTCGCGGAGGACCACCGCCAGCCGGCTCGCTCGGTCCTGGAGGTCCCCGTAGGTGAGGACGGTGTCGCCCACCACGATGGCCGGGTGCCGGGGCCGAGCCCGGGCGTGCTCGGTGACCCCACGGGGCCCGATGTCAGTCGTCGTGTCCACGGTCGAGGAGCTTGGCACCGACCGGCGATGCTAGACACCCCGGCACCGGACCCGCGCCCCGGCGAGGCAACGGCCCGACTCCTCTAAGATCTGCCGGCACCGCAGGCGATGCCGTGCGGGCGGACGGGAGAGCGAGACCTGATGCTGGTAGCCCTCGACAACCGACAGGCCGACGACCCCCATTTCCACCGTGACTGAGGCGACCCTGGACCAGACCGGGGACGCGGCCGAGGTCGTCACCCACCCGCTCGACGCCCTCACCGCGGCGGAGATCCGTGCCGCCGTAGCAGCCGTGCGAGCCGACAGCCGTCTCGGCGAGCACGCCCGGTTCGCCAGCATCACCCTCGAGCCGCCGCCCAAGGAGGAGGTGGCGGACCACCGACCGGGCGATCCCGTCGAACGGCGGGTGCGCCTGATCATCGTGCCCGGTCAAGACACGACGGTCATCGAGGCCGTTGTCGCTGTGCGCTCTGGCGCGGTGCTCGTCTGGAACGAACGTCACGACGTGCGCCCGGCACTGCTGTTCGATGACGCCATGCGCTCGATCGTGGCGCTGCGGGCGGACCCCGACTGGCAGGAGGCCATGCGGCGGCGGGGCATCACCGAATTCGACAAGGTCCAGATCGATCCCTGGCCTACCGGGAACTTCGCACGGGCCATCGAGGAGAACCGACGCATCACCCGATGCCTCTCCTATTGGCGGGAGGACCCGACCGACAACGGATACGCCCGCCCGCTGGAGGGAGTGATCGCCACCGTCGACGGGGCCCGCGGCGAGGTGCTCGAGGTGGTCGACTACGGAGTGGTCCCCCTCCCACCGGAAAAGGGCAGCTACTACCAGGAGGACCATCAGCCGTCGCGCCCGGGCCTGCGCCCGCTCGAGATCGTCCAGCCCGAAGGACCGAGCTTCAGCGTCGAGTCCAACCTCATTCGCTGGCAGGGCTGGTCAATGCGGGTGTCGATGGACCCCAACGACGGGCTCGTCCTGCATACGGTCGGGTACGACGACGCAGGCCGGCACCGGCCGGTCCTGAACCGGGCGTCGATCACCGAGATGGTCGTCCCGTACGGTGATCCGGGACCGGCCCACGGTTGGAAGAACGCGTTCGACGCCGGGGAGTGGGGCCTCGGCCGCATGGTCAACTCCCTGCGCCTGGGTTGCGACTGCCTGGGTGTCATCAGCTACCTCGACGCCACCTTCGCCACCGAGCGCGGCGAGCCCTACGTGGTGGAGAACGCCATCTGCATCCACGAGGAGGACTACGGCATCCTCTGGAAGCACCAGGACATGCTCGCCGGGCGAACCGAGGTGCGCCGGTCGCGCCGCCTGGTGGTCTCCTTCATCGCGACGGTGGGCAATTACGAATACGGCTTCTACTGGTACTTCTACCTCGACGGCACGATCCAGCTCGAGGTCAAGCTCACCGGCATCCTCTCCACCCAGGCCATTGCCCCCGGGGAACGATCCCGCTTCGCTCCTCCGATCGCACCTGGACTGGCCGCGCCCGTGCACCAGCACCTCTTCTGCGCCCGGCTCGATCTCGAGGTGGACGGGCCGCTCAACGAGGTCTTCGAGGTGTCGACCGAACCGCTGCCCGTCGGACCCGACAACCCGTGGTCGAACGGCTTCGTGCCGGTGGCCCGGAGGCTCGATTCCGAGCTGGAGGCCCGGCGCACGGTGGATCCGGCCTCGGGCCGGCACTGGCGCTTCGTCAACCCCGAGAGCCGCAACGGCCTGGGTGAGCCCGTGGCCTACAAGCTCCTCCCCTCCTCCACCCCGACCATGTTGGCCCGCCCCGAGTCCAGCGTCGGACGGCGAGCCGGATTCGCCCGCTACAACCTGTGGGTCACACCGTTCGACCCGGGAGAAAGACGCGGTGCCGGCGACTACCCCAACCAACACCCGGGTGGGGACGGGTTGCCGGCCTGGACAGCGGCCGACCGCTCGCTGGTCGACACCCACATCGTGGCCTGGCACACGTTCGGGGTCACGCACATTCCCCGCCCGGAGGACTGGCCGGTCATGCCCGTCGAGTACTGCGGCTTCCATCTGATCCCGGTGGGCTTCTTCGACCGCAACCCAGCCCTCGACGTCCCACCGCCGCCGGTCTGCCACTGAGCGCTCCGAGCTCCCTATGGCGCTCCGATCGGGGCGAAATCGAGGCGCGGTCGGGGCGCGACCGAGACGTCAGGTTCGGAGCGTGTCGACCAGCATGCCGGCCAGCCGTTTGCGGTGGCTGGCGTGGCCACCGAGCCAGACATCGTTCTGCTTGGCCCTCTTGAACATGAAATGGGCGTCGTTGGCCCAAGTGAACCCGACGCCTCCGTGGAGCTGGATGTCCTCGCCGGTGACCTTGACCGCCGCCTCGGTGGTATAGCCGGCGGCCATGGCCGCAGCGCGCTCACGGCGTCCGTCGTCGGCGTCGGACGCCCATGCCGCGAACTGAACGGCCACCCGGGCCATCTCCACCAGATGGAACATGTCGACGATCTTGTGCTTGGCCACCTGAAAGGAGGCCACCGGACGGCCGAACACCACCCGTTCCTTCGCATAGTCGATGGCCAGCTCGAGGGCGCGGTCGGCTGTTCCCAGCGTCTCGGAGGAAAGAGCCACCGCCGTGTCGTCCATGATCCGACGCCAGACCGTCGCCTGGTTGCCCGGCGGGCCGATGGGCCGGCAGGGGCGCTCCACGAATTCGATCCGGGCCACCTTGCGGGTCGGGTCGAGGGCGGGGACCGGCGTACCGCCCGGCTCCTCCACCAGGAAGGCCCGTCGGCCCTCCTCGGTGCCGGCCACCACGATGGCCCAGTCGGCGGTGTGGCCGTCGAGCACCAAGGGCTTCACCCCGTCGAGCACCCAGCCGGCGCCCCGACGCCGGGCGCGCGTGCGCACCGAGCGAAGCGGGTCGCCGTGGCCGAACTCGTGGAGGGCCACAGTGCCGCGTGCCTGGCCCGAGGCCAGGCCGGCCAGCAGCTCGTCGGCGCCGAGGGCCCGGGCGGCCAGGGTGGCGAAGACGGCGGAGGAGAAGAAGGGGCCCGGCAGCGGCACCCGCCCGGTCTCGGTCAGGACGATGCACAGGTCGGCCAGGTCACCGCCGGCCCCACCCAGGGACTCGGGGATGACCAACCCGGTCCAACCCAGCTCGACCAGGGTCGTCCAGAGGCGATCGTCATGACCGACCGGGTCGTCGGCCAGGCGGCGCACCAGCTCGCCACCGGCCTCGCGATCCATGGCCTGCCGGGCCACGTCGCGCAGGGCCTCCTGCTCGGCGTCATACGTGAAGTCCATGCTCGCTCCGGTTTCGCCGTCTCGCTCGACCATTCGGTCGACGGACCGCACCCACGGCAGTCCCGGACGACCCTGACAGGTCCGTCAGTGTAGACCGGGCACCCGCCGACCCGACGGGTGTATCGGCCAATCCGGACCCTGGCGCGCCCAGCGACACCCTATGGGTGGCCATGGGCCCGCCACTATGTCGTTGGGCCGCCACCACGCCGCCGCGCTCCTACACTGGCCCCACTGCCATGGTCTTGTTACTCGCTCTCGCCGCCGCGCTGTCCAACGCCCTGGTGAGCGTGCTCCAGCGCATGGGCGTGGAGGACGCCAGGGAAGAGGACTCGATGAAGCTGAGCCTGCTGGCCCACGCGCTCCGGCGCGGCGTGTGGTTGGCCGGGTTCGTGTTCATCCTGGCCGCTTTCCTCTTCCAGGCCCTGGCCCTCCACTTCGGCGACCTCTCCGAGGTCCAGCCGATTCTGGTCACCGAGCTCCTCTTCCTGGTCTTCATCCTCTCGACCTGGTTCGCCTACCGGGTCGGGCCCCGCGAGTGGCTGGGCGTCCTGCTGGCCTCGGCCGGCCTGTCCGGCTTCCTCGCCTTCTCTGCACCCACCGGCGGCAACGGCGTTCCCGGCAACCTGGGCTGGGTGGTGGTCGGCGGGGCATGCGTGGCCGGGATGGCCGGCGCAGTGGTACTCGCCCGCCGCGGGCCCCGTTGGTGGCGGGCGGCCATGTTCGGTGCAGCCGCGGCCATCGGGTTCGCCTTCACCGCCTCACTGACCAAGGTGGTCTCCCACTTCGCCGCGGCCAACTGGCTGAGCATCTTCTCGCACTGGCAGACCTACGCCCTCGCCCTGTTCGGGGCCTTCTCCCTCTTCCTCACCCAGAACGCCTTCCACGCCGGGCCGATCGGCGCCTCGCAGGCGTCCATCGTGCTGATCGACCCGCTCGTGAGCATTGCCATCGGGATCTCGCTGTTCGGTGACAATCTTCAGACCAACGGGGCCCGGGGACCGCTCGAGGCGCTTTCGCTCCTGCTGCTCATCGTGGGCGGAGCGGTGCTCTCGCACTCGTCGGCCGTCGCCATGCTCAAGGGGGACGGCGGAGCGGCAGGCGATCTGCTCACTCCCCGTCTGTCCGCACGTCACGCGCCGACCGCACAGCCCGACACCGTGCCTCCCGGCCTCACCTCTTGAGCCCGTGACGGGTTGGCTACACTGCGGCCCGTGGATTTCTCCCTGACCGCAGAAGACGAGGCCTTCGGCCTCGAGTTGCGCGGTTGGCTCGACGAGCATCTCGAGCAGTTCCTGTTGGAAACCGAGGACGAGGAGCAGCGGGCCGCCGGTGTCCCGTCGCAGGAGCGGCGCAAGGCGTGGCAGCGGCGCCTCAACGAGGGCGGCTGGGCCGCCGTGCACTGGCCCACCGAATGGGGCGGTCGTGAGACGACCCCGGTCCAGCGCCTCCTCTACTCCGAGATCATGGCCGAGTACCGGACCCCCGGGGTGTACAACGCCAACGGCATCTGGCAGATCGGGCCCATGCTGATCCAATGGGGCACCGAGGAGCAGAAGAAGCGATGGCTGCCCTCGATCATCAACGCCGACGACCACTGGTGCCAGGGCTTCTCGGAACCGGATGCCGGCAATGACCTGGCCAACCTGCGCACCATGGCCATCCTGCAGGGCGACCACTACGTGGTCAACGGCCAGAAGATCTGGATCTCGACTGCGCACCTGGCCAAATGGGGCCTGTTCCTCTTCCGCACCGACCCGACCGCCATCGAGCGCGGCGCCAAGCACGAAGGCATCACCGCGTTCATCGTGGATCTCGAGTCTCCGGGCGTCGAGACCCGACCGATCCGGGACATGTCCGGCGACGAGATGTTCAACGAGGTGTACTTCCGCGACGTCAATGTGCCGGTGGAGGACCGCCTCGGTGGTGAGGGTGAGGGCTGGATGGTGGCCATGGGCACGCTCGGGCACGAGCGGGTCGGCATCGCCGGCCAGATCACCGGCCTGGCCGCCGACCTGCGGGCCATGATCGAGACGACACGCGCCGTCAATCCCGACGCTCTCGAGGACCCGGGCCTGGCCGACCGCCTGGCCCGGGCCTGGACGGAGATCGAGCTGACCCGCCTCCTCGTCTACCGGGCGCTCAGCAAGGTCATCCGCGGCGAGAAGAACTGGCCCGAAGTGCCGTTCTCCAAGCTCCAGTACTCGATGCTGGCCCAGACGCTGGCCGAGCTGGCCGTCGACCTGCTCGGCCCCGCCGGGCTGTTGGCCCGCGGCGGGCCCGACGCCGTCGACCGGGGCAAGTGGACACGGCTCTACTCGTTCCAGCGATACACCACGATCGGCGGCGGCTCGACCGAGGTGCAGAAGAACATCATCGCTGACCGGGCCATCAAGCTCCCCGGTCAGGCCCGACTCTCCTGACGGTTAGATCCGTGAACGGGAAGCGGGACGGGCGCACCCCCTGCCTCATCGGGGTCGGGCGGCGCACCTGGCACGCCGACGAGTGTGGCCCCGACGGCGCTCCCGAGCCACTGGCCATGTGGGAGGAGGTGGCCCGCCTGGCCGACGATGACACCGGCGGGTCGGGGGCGGCGGCCCGGCTCGAGCGGATCGACGTGGTCTACTGCCAGGCCTGGCAGTACGACGACCCGGCCGCTCGGCTGGCTGAACGGCTCGGCGTCCGGCCTCGCCGAGGCGGCTACTCCGGCATCGGGGGCACGGTGCCCCAGACCCTCGTCGCCGACATCGCCCGCGACATCCTCCGCGGTGACCTCGATCTCGCTCTGGTGGTCGGGGCCGAGGCGCTGGCCACCCGGAGACGCTTGGCCAAGGAGGGCCGCAAGCCGGCTTGGAGCTTCCGCCCCGCCGAGAAGCGCCCCTTCCCCTTCGACGTGCCGCCCCACCCCGGCGAGGTGGCCAACAGCATCTTCGAGGCGTGGCTCACCTTCGCTCTGTTCGAGAACGCCCGCCGCGCCCGTCTCGGGGCCGATCTCGCCACCTACCGCCGTTCCCTCGGTGAGCTACTGGCCCCGATGACGGCGGTGGCCGCGGCCAACCCCTACGCCTGGTTCCCGACGGCACGGCCAGTCGACGAGATCCTCGGGCCCACCGAGGGCAATCGCATGGTGGGCTACCCATACTCCAAGCTGATGACCGCCATCATGGACGTCGACATGGCCGCCGCCGTGATCGTGGCCAGTGACGCCATGGCCGACTCCCTCGGCGTCCCCATCGACAGCCGGGTCTATCTCCGCGGCTGGGGGTACGCCGAGGATCCACCGGCGGTGGCCGCCCGCCTCGACCTCTGGCGCTCGGGGGCGATGACGGCGGCGAGCGCGGCCGCGCTGGAGGGGGCCGGCGCCAGCATCGACGACGTGTCCCATCTCGATCTGTACTCCTGCTTCGCCAGCTCGATCGAATTCTCGCTCGATGCCCTTGGGATCGATCCCGCCAGCGCCCGCAGCGCCGGGCCCGAAGTGCTCCCTGGCCGATCCGTCTCGGTGACCGGTGGGCTCGCCTACCACGGAGGCCCAGGCAGCAACTACATGACCCATTCGCTGGCCACCATGGTGGACACCCTGCGGCGCGATCCCGGGTCGCTCGGGATGGTCAGCGGCGTGGGCATGCACATGAACAAGCACGCCTTCGCTACCTACTCGACCGAGCCGGGCGCGCTGGTCCCGCCCGACGACAACGCCGTCTCGGCCCGGGGCGCCATGGACCAGGCCACCGTGTTCGAGTCGGGCGAGGGCCCGGCCCACGTGGCCACCTACTCGGTTGTCCACGGGCGCGACGGCAGTCCCGAGTGGGCCGCGCTCGTCTGCGACCTCGACACCGATTCCGGAAAGCCGATCCGTTGCTATGCCCGCCTGACCGACCCCGACGGGCTGGCCGAGGCCGAACACACCGAGCTGGTCGGGCGACCGGTGCAGTTGGAGCCGGCCAGCGGGCACACCGAGGCCCGGCTGTAGCTAGTCTGTGTGATACGAGCGTCAGCTTCGGCGGCGCCCGGGTCAGCGCGAGGGAGGAGAGCCGGATGCGAACCGAGGATCTGATTCTGGTCAGCGTGGACGACCACGTTGTCGAGCCACCTGGCTTGTTCGACGGCCGCCTGCCTGCGAAGTACCAGGACCTGGCGCCCAAGCTCATCCGGCGCGACGACGGCAACGACGTCTGGATCTACGACGGGAACGAGATCCCAAACATCGGGCTCAACGCCGTGGTCGGCCGGCCGCCGGAGGAGTACGGCATCGAGCCCACCTCCCTCGACGACATGCGCAAGGGCTGCTACGACATCGGCGAACGGGTCCGTGACATGAACGCCAACGGCGTGCTCGGCTCGATGTGCTTCCCCTCCTTCCCCCAGTTCTGCGGCCAGCTCTTCGCCCGCACCGAGGACAAGGACGTGGCCCTGGCCATGCTCCAGGCCTACAACGACTGGCACATCGAAAGCTGGTGCGGCGGCGCCCTGGGGCGGTTCATCCCCCTCTCGCTTCCCGCCATCTGGGACCCCGACCTGGCGGCCGCGGAGGTCCGCCGCGTGGCCAAAAAGGGGTGTCACGCCGTGACCTTCTCCGAGAACCCGGAGAAGCTCGGCTGGCCCAGCCTCCACAACGAGCACTGGAACCCACTGTGGGAGGCGTGCTCCGACGAGGGAACGGTGCTGTGCCTGCACATCGGCTCCTCCTCGCAGGTAGTCATCACATCGCTGGAGGCGCCCATCGACGTCCTCATCACCCTGCAGCCCATGAACGTCGTACAGGCCGCTGCTGACCTCCTTTGGTCACCCGTCCTGCGCAAGTACCCCAACCTTCGCTTCGCCCTCTCGGAAGGGGGCATCGGGTGGATCCCGTACTTCCTGGAGCGAGTCGATTACGTCTACCAGCACCACAAGGCGTGGACGGGCCAAGACTTCGGCGACCTCCTTCCCAGTCAGCTGTTCAAGGAGCGCATCATCACCTGCTTCATCGACGACGCCTTCGGGGTGGCCAACCGTCACTATCTCAACATCGACAACATCACGTGGGAGTGCGACTATCCCCACTCCGACTCGACGTGGCCCCAGGCGCCGGAGATGGCCATGAAGTACCTCGAGGGCGTGCCCGACGACGAGGTGAACAAGATCACCCACCTGAATGCGATGCGGCACTTCAACTACGACCCCTTCAGCGTGCGGCCGCGGGAGAAATGCACAGTGGCCGCCCTACGGGCCGAGGCCACCGACGTGGACCTGTCGCTCATGCGCCGGTCGCCGGCCGGCTCGTCCCGGCCCAAGGGGGTCCGGGCCACCGACCTCAACACCCTCACCCGCTCGTCCGACGACTGACCCATCCCTGACGCGCCAGCCGAGCGAACCGACCGGACCGAACCGAACCACTCACACGAAGCGGACAGAGCCGTGCCCATCCACTACCGCGTCGGCGACGACCACGTCGCGCGCATCACCGTCGACCGCCCCGAGGCGAAGAACGCGATGGACATGGAGCACTTCTTCCAGCTCCGCACGGCCTGGGACCGCTTCGACGGTGACGAGGATGCCTGGGTCGCCGTCATCACCGGCGTGGGCGACTCGTTCCTGGTCGGGGCCGATCTGAAGACCTATATCCCCCAGATCACCGAGCACCAGCGCAAGATCAAGGCCGGCGAGGTCTCTGACATCGGCGGCTACCAGCTCGACGACGGGGTGAAGGCCGTGCTGCGCGGCGTCAAGCTCTACAAACCGATCATCGCCGCGGTCAACGGAACCTGCGTGGCCGGAGGCATGGAGATGCTCGGTGGCTGTGACATCCGGGTGGCCTCGGACACTGCCACCTTCGGCGTGCTCGAACCCAAACGCGGGCTCTTCGCCGGCGGCGGCACCACCGTCCGTCTCCCCCGCCAGGTCCCGTACCCAGCCGCCATGGAATTCCTCCTCTGCGCCGACCGGATCGACGCACAGAAGGCCTTCCGGATGGGACTACTCAACGAGGTCACCTCGCCGGACCGGCTCATGGAGCGGGCCGACGACTACGCCGCCCGGATCTTGGCCAACGGTCCGCTGGCCGTCCGCAAGACCAAGGAGTCGGTGCTCCGGGGACTTGCCACCGACATGCGCGAGGCCTATCGGATCGAGTCGGAGATAGCCGCCGAGGTCTTCTCCAGCGACGACGCCAAGGAGGGGCCCAAGGCGTTCGCCGAGAAGCGGCCGCCGGTCTGGACGGGTCACTGATCATGGGCCTGCTGGACGACCGGGTGGCCATCGTGACCGGTGCCGGGAGAGGCATCGGGCGCCAGGTCTCCCTCTGCCTCGCCTCCGAGGGAGCGAAGGTGGTGATCAACGACCTCGGCGTGGGCCTCGACGGCCGCAGCGGCGAGGGCGACGACACCGATCCCGCCTCCCAGGTCCGTGACGAGATCGTGACCGCCGGAGGGCAGGCCGTCGTGAGCCACGACTCGGTGAGCGACTTCGAGGGTGCGGCCCGCATGGTCGACACCGCTCTTGGAGCCTTCGGGAGCCTCGACATCCTGGTCAACAATGCCGGGATCGTCCGGGACCGTTCACTGCTCAAGATGAGCGAGGAGGACTACGACTCGGTGGTGGCGGTCCACCAGAAGGGCACGTTCAACGCCACCCGCCACGCCGCTCCCCATATGAAGGAGCGCGGCTACGGCCGGATCGTAAACATGACCTCTTCGGCCGGCCTGCGCGGGCAATTTCGGGCAGACCAACTACGGGGCGGCCAAGGCAGCCATCATGGGAATGACGTTCGTCTGGGCCGTCGAGCTCAACAAGTACGGGATCACCGTCAACGCCGTCGCACCCTCCGGCTTCACCCGCATGACCGAGGGCCTCTACCGAGGCGAGGAACCCCCGGCCAACGAGGACCCCGCACTCAATGCCCCGTTGGTGGCCTTCCTCGCCTCGGAGGCGGCTTCCTTCGTCAACGGGCAGGTGCTCGGTCGCACGGGGTACGGCTACACCCTCTTCCAGACGCCGCGTCAGGTGGCGGCCATGTGGAAGGAGGGAGGATGGACGCCGGCCGAGGTGGCCGCCCATTTCCACGAGGTGCTCGGCCAGCACCTCCAGCCGGTCGGCATGCCCGCCCACCCCTTGCTGGGCAAGCGCGACTGATCGCGTCGGCCCCGACCGGGCTCGGGGCACCATTGCGCCCAGGCTCAGAGTCGCGATCGCGCCCCGGCTCAGGTGGGCTCGGCGACCGGCATGGCGACGGCCAATTGGGCCTGCAGCTCGTGCTTGAGCACCTTGCCGGCCGGGTTACGAGGCAGTTCCTCGACGAGCTCCCACCGCCGGGGCACCTTGTAGGCGGCGAGCGTCTCGAGGCAGTGGCGCCGCAGCTCGTCGCCGTCGACCGCGGAGCCCGGCCGCAGGACCACGACCGCGGCCAGGTCCTCACCCAGCACGTCATGGGGCACTCCGATGACGGCCGCCTCGGCCACCCCCGGGTGGGAGAGGATCGCGTACTCGACGTCGACGGCGTAGATGTTCGTCCCGCCCCGGATGATGACGTCCTTGGCCCGACCGCCGATGTAGAGATAGCCCTCGCCATCGATCCGCCCGATGTCGCCAGTGCGGAGCCAGCCGTCGACCCAGGTCTCGGCGGTGGCCTCGGGGTCCTCGAAGTACTCCCGCGGTCGACCGGGGATCCGCAGCTCGATCGCGCCATACTCGCCGGTGGGAACCTCCCCACCCTCGCCGTCGACGATCCTGACCTTGGCCGGCGGCAGGGGCTGCCCCACCGACCCGGGCCGTCTCACCGCCTCGCCCTTGGGCATCACACAGTAGACCGACCCGGCCTCGGTCATCCCGTAGTTGTTGGAGACCACCGCGTCGGGCATGTGCTCCTGCAGCCGGTCGATAGCTGACGGGGCGAGCGGGGCGCTGCCCACCGAGCAGAGGGTCACCGAGGAGAAGTCGGTCTGCTCGAAGCGAGCGTTCCCGAGCAGCAGCTGCACCATGGCCGGCACCAAGAAGACCGCTTCCGGGCGTTCGGCCACGACGAAGTCGAGCCACTCGTCGGCGTCGAAGCGGGGCTGGTAGACGCAGGTCATGCCCAGCTTCATGGGGGCGTAGACGAAGGCCAGACCGGCGAAGGTGGTGAGCGGACTGGCGTGGAGCCATAGGCCGCCGTTCCAGACCGGTGGGCCGTTCGGAACGGTCGAGGCGTTCACATGCCGGACCGCCACCCCCTTGGGACGTCCAGTGGTTCCCGAGGTGAACATGATGTCGGCCAGGTCGTCGGGTTCGAGGAGCGCCTGGTAGGGGGAGGCGTCGTCGTCGAGGGCCTGGTCCCAGGAGAGGCTCCGCCGGTGCCCCCCTGACCCGTCCGCCGCCCCGTCCGCCGCGGCCGGGCCGGACTCCTCCGCCGAAGCGTCGATCACCAGGGCGAGCGAGGGCATGTCGGGAGCGCCCCCGCCCGGTCCGGCCAGAGCGCTGGCCACCCGCTCGCCGTCGGCCACCAGAGCCACCACCCGGGCGTGGTCGACCATGCGGGCCACCTCGGAGGGGGCCAGCCGGGGGTCGAAGGGCACGGCCACTGCCCCGGCCTTGTGGATGGCGGCATAGGTCACCACCCAGCGCAGCGCGTTGCCCGCCTCCAGCCGGATGGCCACCCGGTCGCCGTGGGCCACGCCGAGGGTGCGGAGCCCCCTGGCCAGCCGGTTGGCCGTCCCGTCCCACTGGGCGAAGGTCAGCCGCCCGCGACCCAGCACCCAGAAGCCGACCTCATCGGGATACCGCTCGGCCATGGCCGCCAGTTGGGCCACCTGGGCAACCGGACGCGCTGCGTCGCCGCTCACCGAACTCCCACCTGCCTCGTCCCTCCCTGTCGTCGACCGCTGTCCTGTTCCGGACCCGAGCCGGCCCGCTGGCTCAACCCAGCGCCCGGCGCAGGAATCCGACCATACCAATGGCGGTGAGAACCACCAGCGAGCCGATTGCCACCACGAAGCAGATCCAGGTCTGCATGTGAGGCACGCTCGGCGCCATCAATCCGCGCAGCCCCTCGCTCACATACGTCATCGGATTGAGGGCGGAGACGACCTGGAACCACCGGATGTGGGCCAGCGACGGCCAGGGGTACTGGCTCGAGCCGGTGAACAGCAACGGGGTGAGGACGAGGGCGAACGTGACGTTGATCCGGTTGGGAGGTACGAAGGTCCCGAGTATCAGGCCCATGGCCGCGCCGAGCAGGGCTCCGAGCACGGTCATCACCACCACGCCGGCCGCCGCTCCGGCGGTCCACGGGATGGAACCGAGCAGCCAGACGCCGATGGGGAACATCACTGCCGCGGCGATCGTGCCCCGCATGGCCGAGAACACCACCTTCTCGACGGCCACCGCCCCGATGGGGAGCGGGGCCAGCAGGCGGTCCTCGATCTCGTTGCTGTAGGAGAACTCGATGACCAGCGGCAGTGCGGTCGACTGCAGGCCGGTGAGGACACCGGCCAGGGCGACCAAGCCCGGAAAGAGCACGTCGACGTAGTCCGGACGGGCGTAGCCCAGCTGGGTGAGGACCTTGCCGAACACGAAGAGGAGGAACAAGGGCTGGAGGATCACCTGGGCGAGGAAGATCGGGAACTCGCGTCCGGTGACGTACAGGTCACGGCGCAGGATGGCGAGAGCGGTCTGCCATGGGCTCCAGGGCCGGCGGTGGTCGGACCCCTCGACGAGGGTTGCCGCGGTCGGCGGGCTCACCGGAGCGACCTCCCGGTGAGATGGATGAAGACGTCCTCGAGGGTCGGCTCGCCCAGGCGCACGTCGACCAACCGCGCCCCGGACGCCTCGATGTGCCGGGCCACCAGCGCCACCAGGGAAGCCGGGTCGCTCTGCACGTAGATCCTGAAGCGCCACCCGTTCTGGTCGGGATCGTCCAGCTCCTCGACTCGGTCGGCCTCGCTCAACCCGGCCAGCGCCAGTTGCACGTCGGCGGCCTCGGTGGCCGTGACCGGCTCGACCAGACAGTCCAGTGTCCGTTCGCCGGCCATGTCCCGCACCAGGGCGGTCGGCGTGTCGAGGGCCAAGAGCTTGCCGTGGTCGATGATGGCCACCCGATCGCTGAGGGTGGCCGCCTCCTCCATGTCGTGGGTGGTGATGACCACGGTGGTCCCGGTCGAGCGCAATTCGGCCACCCGGTCCCACATGAACAGTCGGGCGGCTGGGTCGAGACCGGTCGATGGCTCGTCCAGGAACAGCACCGTCGGCTCATGGATGAGGGCACGGGCGATCATCATGCGCTGGATCTGGCCCCCCGAGAAGTCGTCGGGCTTGCCGTCCTCCCGCTCGGTCAGGCCGAATTGGTCCAGCAGCTCATCCGCCCGAGCCCGCCGCACCGAACGCGGTACGCCGTGGTAGCTGGCGTGGAAGAGGAGGTTCTGGCGCACCGACAGCGAGCGGTCGAGGTTGTTCTGCTGGGGGACCACCCCGAGCACCCGGCGGGCACCCACCGGGTCGGCGGCCACGTCGATCCCGGCCACCCGGGCGCGCCCCGCGGTCGACCGGATACGGGTGGTGAGGATCCCGATGGTGGTGGTCTTGCCCGCACCGTTGGGACCGAGGAAGCCGAACACCTCGCCCCGGTGGACCGAGAAGCTCACCCCGGCGACCGAGTCGACTGGCGCCTTGGGGTAGCGCTTGACCAGGTCGACGACCTCGACCGCCGCCTCGCCATCCCAGTTGTCGACCACCATCACACCGTCTCTCGTGCGTCCCCGTGCGCTCGGCTCGCCCCGTGGCGAGGCCCCGTGGCCCGGGACACGCTGAGAGGTGAAGGCGTTGCCACGCGACGCGGTCACGTGATCCCGCGATCTCCCGGCACCGCAGACCCTGACACGGTTATCATACAAAGCACGCCGGGGCCGGGGTCGATTACCTTGCGTCAGGACCGGCCCCACCGGGGGCTTGTCCGAGGGCAAGATACAGAGACCGCAACCGACATGTTGCGCAAGAGCATTGGGGGATGGATGCGATACCGCAATGGTGGTACCAAGGTCCGAACTGCGCTTATTGGCAGTGCAATTGCTCGGCGCGCTGGTGTTGGCCGGCTGCTCGAGCTCGTCGAGCAGTCCCACGACGACGGCAGGCACGACGGCCACTACCTCCGGCTCCTCGAGCACCAATGCCGCATCGGGCAGCGTGATCAAGATCGGTGCCATCTCCACCCTCACCGGTCCGATCTCCTCCGACTTCGCCTCCTTCGTGCCCGGCATCCAGGCCTACCTCAAGGTGCTGAACGCCAACGGCGGGGTCAACGGCCACCCGATCCAGCTGGCCTACAACCTCGACGACGGCGGAAGCCCCACCACCTTCACCCAGCTGGCCCACACCTTGGTCCAGCAGGACAACGCCTTCGCGGTGTTCGCCTCGACGTTCTGGTTCACTCCGAACCTCTTCGTCCAGGCCAACGTCCCGACCTTCGGCTACAACGTGAGCGGAAACTGGGCCCCCCAGCCGAACTTGTTCGCCGCGGGCGGGTCGACCCAGGACTACAACTACGTGGCCCCCGCTCCCGCCTACCTGATCCATCAGCTCAAGGCCAAGTCGGTGGCCATCGTCAGCTACGGCCCAGCCATCTCGTCGTCGTACGACGCCTGCAACGCCGGTGCCCAGCAGCTGTCGGCCGGCGGAATCAACGTGGGCTACACCGATCTCGCCGCCCAGCTCGGCGGGGACTTCTCCGCGGCCGTGCAGAAGATGCAGCAAGCCGGCACCGACTTCGTGATGACCTGTATGCAGGGCTCCGACAACATCACGTTGGCCCGGGCCCTCCACCAGTACGGGCTCAACGTCCACCAGCTCTGGCTCAACGGCTACGACAACTCACTGCTCGCCCAGTACAGCAGCCTCATGGACGGCGTCTATTTCAACATCAATGGCAACGTCCCGTTCCAAGCACCCAAGGCGTTCCCCGGCAAGTACCCCGGCATGGCCAACTATCTGGCCGACATGGCCAAGTACGAGCCCAAGTACCAGTACGACGACGTGGCCATCCAGGGATGGCAGTCGGCCGACCTGCTGGCCACGGGCATCAAGAACACGCTGAACGCCGGCCTGCCACTGACCCAGGCCAATGTGATCAGCCAGATCAACAAGATCACCAACTACACCGCCAACGGGCTCACGACGGTCACGAACTGGACCACGGCTCACGACCTCACCCAGCAGTCGTTCCCGATCTGCTCCGCCTTCGTGAAGGTCCAGGGCACCCAATTCGTCCCGGCGGTCGCCGCACCACCTCAGACCATCCTGTGCTTCAACAAGGTCGTGAACCTCAAGAACCCCGCCCTCGCCACGCCGCAGCCCGGGACGCCCGGTACGTGACCGGATCCGGACGGGCGCCAGGGCAGGGGAACCAGTAGGAGCGTCGGGAGGTGCAGCACTTCCTCGGCTTCGCCATCCCCGGGGTGCCCTACGGGTGCACCTACGCCATTGTGGCGGTCGGGCTGGTGCTCACCTACCAGGCGACCGGGGTCTTCAACTTCGCCTTCGGCGCCCAGGCCTACACCTCGGCCTTCGTCTACACCAAGCTGGTCCAGAACGAGAACCTGCCGATCTGGCTGGCTTTCGTCATCTCGGTGGTCGTACTGGCCCCGCTCCTCGGGTTGGCTTTCGACCACTTCCTCTTCCGGAGGATACCGAACACCAACACCACTGCGAAGCTGGTCACCGGCATCAGCCTCTTCATCGGGATCCCGTTCCTGTTGCCCGTGCTCTTCGGCGCCCAGAACCTCTACAACCCGCCCAGCGTCATCTTCGACCCGAACACCGTCTACTTCCACGTCATCGGGACGCCGATCAACGGCATCTACCTGAGCGCGCTGGTCACCACCGCCGTGGTGTTGATCGCCCTGGTGATCCTCATGCGGGGCACCAACCTCGGGCTGCAGATGCGGGGGGCGGTTGAGAGCCGGCGCCTGGTCGCTCTCGACGGGGTCAACGCCGGCAGGGTGGTGGCCACCGCCTGGGCCATCTCGAGCTTCATGGCTGGGTTGGCCGGGGTCATGCTCGCACCGCTCTACAACCAGCTCCAGTTCACCGACTATGCCACCTTGCTGGTGGCGGCCTTCGCCGCCGCCGCTTGGGCGTCGCTCCGTTCGCTGCCCATCGCCGCCCTGGTCGGGATCCTGATGGGTGTGGCCGACACGGTGCTGCAGGGGTACCTTCCGGCCAGCAGCACGCTGTCGGCGGCGGTGATCCCCTCGCTGCCCTTCATCGTCCTGGTTGGGGCGCTGCTCCTGCTCCCAGGCATGCGGAGCCTGGACGATTCGAAGGATCCCCTGGCCTCGGTCGACCCACCACCGCCCCCCACCACCGCCACCTTGCGCGCGCCGCAGCTGAGCCGCATCATCCGTCCGGCCTGGTACGTGTTGTTCGCCGCCTTCTGTCTGTCCATGCTGACCTGGATCCCCCAGACCTGGGAGAGCGTGTTCAACGCCGGGCTGGCCTTCTCGACCATCTTCTTGTCCATCACCCTGATCACGGGCATGGGTGGGCAACTCTCCCTCTGCCAGGCCACCCTGGCCGGGGTGGGCGCGTTCACCGCCGCCCAGTTGGCCAACCACCTGGGTCTCAGCCTGTTGGTCGGGGGCATCGTGGGCTCCGTGCTGGCTGCCGTGGTTGCGGTAGTGCTGGCCGTGGCCTCGTTGCGCCTCAAGGGGCTGGGTCTCGCCCTCATGACCATCGCCGCCGCACTGTTCTTCGACAATTCCGTCTTCACCCAAGGCACGATCAGCAACGGTCATGCCATCACCATCGAGTCCAAATGGGTCGGTCTCGGTCTGTTCAATCCCGACGGCCACCATCTCTTCGTCCTCCTGATGGTGGTGCTGGTCATCAGCACCCTCGGGGTGCTCCTCATCCGGAGCGGCACCACTGGCCAGTACCTGTCGGCCATGCGGGGCAGCGAGACGGCGGCGGCGGGGCTCGGCATCAACCTCACCTGGCAGCGGATCCTCATTTTCGCCCTGTCGGGGGCGGTGGCCGGCATCGGCGGCACCTTGCTCATCATCCAGCAGGAATCGGTCAACGCGTCCCAGTTCACCTACGAGCTCTCGCTAGCCTTCGTGGTCATCGTGGTGACCACCGGGGTGAGCACCGTCGAAGGGGCCATCCAGGGCGGGATGGGCTTCGTGGTCATCCAGCAGCTCCTCACCTACCTGCCGGCCCGCTTCGGAGGCAACAGCCTGACCATCGTGCTGTTCGCCTTCGGCGCCCTGACCTACTCGGCCCACCCCGAGGGCATCCTCGAGTTCCAGAAGCGCCGCTGGACCCTGCGCTTCGAGCGCTTGCTCTTCGGCGACCGGGATGCCGCTGCCGTGGGGTCACCGGCCGCTCTCGGGCCGCCCACCTCGGCCGCATCGGGCCCGGGCCGGAGCCCCTCGGCGGTGGGTCACATGACACTCGACCTGTCCGCCGGCGACCATCCGGGCGGAGGCGCACGATGAACAACGGGTCGACGAACAACGGGGCGACCCGGGCCTTGACGTACGGCACCGAGCAGCACGACGGGCAGACACTCCTGCAGGTCACCGACGTCTCCAAGTCGTTCGGGGGGATCGCCGCCGTCAACACCATGAGCCTTACCGTCTCCGCCGGGGAGAGCGTCGGCCTGGTCGGGCCCAACGGCGCCGGCAAGACCACCCTGTTCAACTGCATCTGCGGGCAGCTGCGGCCCGAGCACGGACGGGTCGAGCTGTCCGGCACCGTGCATCGACGGTTTGCCGGTCTACCGGCGGGCCCGGCTCGGGATCGGACGGACCTATCAGCGGGTCGAGGTCTTCCCCGACATGACCGTTCGGGAGCACCTCCTCGTGGCCGAGCGGGCCCGCCGGGGGGACGGACGGCTGTGGCGCGACCTTTGCTACCGGAGCCGCCCCGCCCCCGAGGAGCTGGCCCGGGTCGACGAGGTGCTCGAGCTCATCGGTATCAGCGACCGGGCCGCCACCCCGGTGAGCGCCCTTGGCCTCGGGTTGTGCCGCCTGGTCGAACTGGCCCGCGCCCTGGTCGGCAAACCGGTCCTGTTGCTGGCCGACGAACCCTCCTCGGGCCTCGACGTGGAGGAGACCAAGGAGCTCGCCCACGTGCTGCGCACGCTCCAGCAGGAACACGGCATGGCCGTCCTCCTGGTCGAGCACGACCTCACCATGGTTGGTGCCGTCGTGGACCGCGCCGTCGTGATGGACCTCGGATCGCTGGTGGCCGAGGGGACCTTCGACGAGGTGATGGCCGACCCCCGGGTGCGCGATGCCTATCTCGGGACGAGCGCATGACCATCGACACGGACACCGCCAGCCCGAACGGCAGCAGACCCGGCGTGGGCAACACCGCACCCGCCCTCGAAGTGGACCACGTGTGCGCGGCCTACGGTCCCTACCGAGCCCTGTTCGACGTCTCCTTCGCCGTGCCGGCCGGAGGCATCACCGCCCTGCTCGGTTCCAACGGCGCCGGCAAGTCGACCGTGGCCCGAGTCGTCAGCGGGCTCATGCCGTGCACCGAGGGCTCGATCCGAGTCAGCGGAACCGATGTCACCGGGGACCCGGCCTACCGGATCGCCCGGGTGGGGATGGCTCATGTGCCCGAGGGCCGCGGGATCTTCTCCAACCTCACCGTCGAGGAGAACCTGATACTGGCCTTCCGCCAGCGGCTGGGACGGAAGAGGGTGAACGGGGCACTGGCCCAGGCCTACGAGATCTTCCCCATCCTCGGCGAGCGCCGCAAGCAGCGCGGCGGCACGCTCTCGGGTGGGCAGCAACGGCTCCTGTCGCTGGCCAAGGTGCTGATGGCCCCACCCAAGCTGTTCGTGGCCGACGAGCTGTCGCTCGGCCTCGCCCCCGTGGTGATCGAGACCGTCTACGAGGGCCTGCGGAGGATCAACCGGGCGGGCACCGCTCTGCTCGTCGTCGAGCAACAGGTCGACCGGGCCGTCGAGCTGGCCCAGGAGGCGGTGATCCTCGAGCACGGCACAGTGGCCTACGCCGGCCCGGCCGCGGGAGCCAAGAGTGCCATGGAACAACTACTGGCCAGCCGGACCGTCGGACCCGCCGGGGCGGAGGTCATGGACTCGCTGCGCCGCCTGGACGGCCGGTCGACCGACTCAACGCCTGAGTAACTGAGCGATGCCCCCCAACGCCGGAAAGCGAGGAACCGAGCCGGATCGGAGCGCACCGGCACCCGAACCGGAGGCCCCCATCGGCGAGCCGGCCAGCAAACGGGCCCTGCGGAGCCAGGGCAAGGAGACCATGCGTCGGCTGCTCGACGCGGCCATGGAGGCGATCGACGAGCGGGGCTACCACAGCACGCGGGTCAAGGACGTCGTCGACATCGCCAACACGTCCCACGGCACCTTCTACCTCTACTTCTCGAACAAGGAAGACCTGGTGCGGGCCCTCACCATCCAGGCCACCTCCGAGGCGTCCCGCCTGTACGGGGCGGTGAGCGATGCGGGCAAGGCCCTCGACATCGAGAGCTGGGAGAACCTGCGTCAGTGGATCGGTGACTATTCGGCCCTCTGGTCCCGCTATGCGCCCCTGTTCCGGTCGTGGATCGACCTCGCCAGCGTCGACCGGGCCGTGGTGGACCAGACCCGGACCATGGTCGCCGCCCACATCGACGCCATGGCGTCGAGCATCGCCGCCTCCGGGCCGACCGGCGACCTCGACCCGGAGGTGGCCGGGCTGGCGGTCATCGCCATGCTCGACCGCTTCCATCTCATATCCGAATTCATGGGCACGGCGGTCGACGACGCCGCGCTCGACACCCTGACCACTATGGTCCACCGAGCCCTGTTCCCCTCTGCCGACGGGAAGCGATCGCGCTAGCCGTGCCGTGCGGCGGCGGTCGGAGGACCCTCCCCACGGACCGTCAGCGGAGGATCACATCGACCGGCCTGCCGGCAGCGAGCAGGTCGACGCTTTCATTGTCCTCGCGATAGCGGAGCCCCTGGACGTTGAAGAGCTGCACCGAGTCGCTCCCCACCGGGTATGGGCCCCAGTGCCAGGTGCCCCGGTGGAGGACCAGGGGACTGAGAACGGGCAGGGCGAAGGCGCGGATCGCCTCGGCGCCGGCGGCGGACGAGGGATCGACCTCGGCCGGGGCGACCACGATCACCCCAGGGTGGTCCATGGCCATCAGCGCCTGGGTGTGCGTGGCATGCCGGAACAGCACCTGGCAGCGCAGGCCGCCCGGCACCGCCGGTACCTCGTCCAGGGTGTGGCCGATGAGGTTGACATGGACATCACCCCATTCGTAGGTCAGCCGCTCCTTGCCGTCGGCCGGGTCGGTATCGGCCACCGGCAGCCATCCGAACTGGGCCCAGCCTTCGGGCGTCAGGTCCTCCGGCTCGATACGGGCCGCATCGCTCTCCACGTGTCCTCCACTTCTCGCCCAACTTCTCGCCGTCCGCCGGCCTCCGGATGGTCAGGTCGGGATGGACTTCGACTCCACGCCGTTCGGGCCGCTGATCTAACCTGAGGCGGCCAGCTGCCCACCCACGCGCCGGCCCACCGGGCCCGGTTGAATCCTACTGACGGAAGGTGACCCCGGCCATGACGATGGACGTTCGCAACATCGAGGACGCAGCACCGATCGTCGAGCACAACGGGACCGTCCCGGTCTGGTGGATGGTCAATCCCCGTGAGCTGCGCGACATCACCAATGGGGGCTTCCTCGAGCTGGTCAATGAGTTCGAGGTGCCGGGCGGCGGCCGGGTCGAGCCCCACTCGCATCCCACGCACGAGTTCTACTACGTGTTGCGCGGGAGGGGCATCATGACCATCGGTGACGAAGATCGCCCCGTTGCCCAGGGCGATCTGGTCTACATCCCCCCCGACGCAGTGCACACCCTCCGGCCCGTCAGCGACAACGCCGCCATCCACTGTTTCTGCTTCGCCATCGGCACCCCGGACGCCGGACCCATCGATTACACCCATCACTGAGTGGGCCGGGTCCTGGTCACCCGCCCCCTTCCCGAGGGGTGGACCGATCCGCTGACCGACGCCGGTCACGACGTCGTGGCGCTGGTCGATGGTGAAAGCGGCAGGCTGGCCGAGCTGGTGGCCGACACCGACGGGCTGCTCTGCATGCTCACCGATCGCGTCGACACCGGGGCACTGGAGGCCGGGGCGGCCGGCCGGCTGAGGGTGGTGAGCGTGGCCGCGGTGGGCTACGACAACATCGACGTGGCCGCCGCCACCCGGCTGGGCATCGCGGTGTGCAACACGCCCGGGATCCTGGACGAGACCACGGCTGACCTGGCCTTTTTTCTCATCCTGGCCGCGGGTCGGCTGGCCTCGGGAGCCGAGGCCGACCTCCGGGCCGGCCGCTGGCAGGGATGGGGGATCACCGACCATCTCGGCCGCGACGTGCACGGCACCTGCCTCGGTCTCGTCGGCTACGGGAGGATCGCCCGAGCCGTGGCCCGCCGGGCCGAGGGCTTCGGCATGGAGGTCATCCACCACACCAGGAACGCCACCGGCCTCGCCGGGTACGTGCCCGCCCTCCACGACCTGTTGGGCCGGGCCGACACGGTGAGCGTGCACGTGCCGCTGAGCCCCGCCACGCGTCACCTCATCGGTGCCGAGGAGCTCGGCATCATGAAGCCAACCGCGGTCCTCGTCAACACGGCGCGGGGAGCGGTGGTGGACGAGGTCGCCCTGGCCCGCGCCCTCGAGGAGGAAAAGATCTTCGCGGCCGGCCTCGACGTCTATTCGGCGGAGCCGGCGGTGCACCCGGCACTCCTGTCCGCCCCCCGCACGGTGCTCCTCCCCCACATCGGCAGCGCGACCGTCGAGACCCGGGCGGCCATGGCCCACATGGCCAGCCGGGCCATCTGCGACGTCCTGGCCGGTCGCACCCCCGACCATCTGGTCCCGGCCTGATCGCCTGGTCGGCGCCGGACCTCCGTGGTGTCGGCGCCGACGGTCAGCCCCGTCCCGACTCCCCGGCCACCGGCGACGCGTCCAGCCCGAGGAGCTCCATGGTGGTGGCACCGGAGCGAAGCGCCTCGAAGTAGCCCTGCTCCTTGGCCGCCCGGGTGCGGGCTGCCTCCAGCACCGCACCGAGCTCCGGCCCGGGCACGATGACGACGCCGTCGACGTCGCCCACCACCCAGTCCCCCGGCCGGACCGGCACCCCCGCCACCACCACCGGCAGACCGACCGAGCCGCGCTGGCTCTTGGTCGCCCCGGGCAGGGCCACGGTGGAGGCGAACACCGGGAACCGGTGGTCCTCCAGGGCAGCGACGTCCCGGACCCCGCCGTCGATGACCAGGCCGGCCAGAGACCGGGCCTCCGCCGCGGTGGTGAGCACCTCGCCCCAGTACCCCCGCCCGGCGACGGCCCCGACATCGACCACCAGGGCCGAACCGGATGGGGCCCTCGCCACCCCGACGTGGATGGCCAGGTTGTCGCCGGGCGTACAGCCCACAGGGAAGGCCGGAGCGGCCAGCCGGGCGCCGGGCCACACCGGCTTGATCCGGGGCGGCAGGGTCCGGGCCCCACTCTCGCCCAGGGTGGCCGAGCCGAACGTCACCAGCTCGGCGGCCACCGCCGCCCGCTCCCGAGACTCGCCTGGAGGTCCGTCGTCCACACGGCTCACGGTGGCGCCCCGGCGTCGGCGACGGCGACGGCCATCTCGATCTCGACCGCCCCGCCCCGGGGGAGGGCGGCGACCCCGATGGCCGACCGGGTGTGGCGACCGGCCCGCCCGAAGACGTCGAAGAGCAGCGTGCTGGCACCGTCGACCACCGCCGGCTGTTGATGGAAGGCGGGATCGGAAGCCACGTAGCCGGTGAGCCAGAGGACTTGCTCGATCCCGTCGAGCGACCCGAGCGCCACCTCGAGCACGGCCAGGGCGTTGAGGGCGCAGACCGCCGCAGCCGCCCGCCCCTCCTCGACCGAAACGGTCGTGCCGAGCGTACCCGTGCAGGTGAGCTGCCCGTCGATGCGGGGCAGCTGTCCCGAGGTTCGGGCCACTCCGCCGTGGACCATCACGGCATCGAGCGGATCGTGGGGTGGATGGGGCCCGTGCAGCTGGAGTCCCAAGGCGGCCAGCCGCTCCCGCACCCGACCGCGGGCGGCGGTCATGACCGGTCCCGACCCGACACGGGATCCGGCTGGGTGGGCTCGGTGTGCATGTCTGGGTGCATGGTGGGCTCGGTGTGCTCGTGTCGGGGCATGGTGGTTCTCGGCAGGCGGATGCGGACCGGGAGGTGGGCCATCGTATCGCCCGGTCCCCATCCCTGACATCGCCGTCAGGGATTTACCCGTCCTCCTATGATCGGCCGGGTGGCCCCCACCCCGATCCCCCTCCGGGCCGCCCGGTGAAGATCGGCATCTCGCTCGGGTTGCTCCGCCCGGCGTTGTGGGCGGAGGTGACCCGAGAAGCGGACCGGCTCGGGTTCGAGTCGGTGTGGATGCCCGAACACCTGGTCCTTCCCGTCCACGGGGCCGGCAGCCCGTTCGCCGGGTCGGACCACCCGCCCGTCCCACCCGACGTCCCGGTCTTCGACGTCTTCGCCTACCTGGCCTTTCTGGCCGGCCGGACCGAGCAGATCCACTTCGGGACCCAGGTCTACAACATCGGCCTCCGACATCCCTTCGTGGTCGCCCGGGCGGTCACCACCCTCGACGTCGTCTCGGGCGGGCGGGCCGAATTCGGCATCGGGGCGAGCTGGCTGCGCGAGGAGTGGGAGGCCGTCGGGCTCGACTTCACCAGTCGCGGACGTCGGGTGGACGAGGCGATCGATGTCTGCCGGCGACTGTGGAGCCAGTCGACCGTCGAGCACCACGGGGAGTTCTTCGACTTCGGCCCGGTCATGTTCGAACCGAAACCGGTCCAGTCCCCCTGGCCCCCCCTGCACATCGGGGGCGACGGTCCGGCCGCACTACGACGGGCCGCCCTCCTCGGTGACGGCTGGATCCCCATGAACCACACGCTCGAGCAGATCCCGGCCGCCGCCGGCCGGATCACCCAGCTGCGCCACGAGGCCGGACGGCCGGGGACGGTCGAGATCACCCTCGGCGGCGGCGACCTGGACGCCGACGCCCTCCGCCGATATGCCGACGCCGGCGTGGGGCGGGTCTTGGTCAAACCCTGGGGACGGAGCTCGGAGGCCGTCGAGGGCGTCCGTCGCTTCGGCGGCGAGATCCTGCCCCGGGTCCGCGACCACCCGGTGGCCCTGCCCGACGCCGGGTAGGCAGGCGGCCGCCCCCGCCTCCGGGGCGCATCTTGCCCGGGAGGCGGGGTTTCGGCCATGCTTCCCCGGTTCCGTCGCGCCAGAGACGGGCGCGGCCGCAGAGACTCGGACACGGGAGGACATCATGGGAATGCTCGACGGCAAGGTGGCGATCGTCACCGGCGCGGGGAGGGGCATCGGGCGCGAGGAGGCATTGCTGCTGGCCTCGGAGGGGGCCAAGGTGATCGTCAACGACGTCGGCGCCTCGCTGCAGGGCCAGGGGGGCGACAAGCATCCCGCCGAGGAGGTCGTCGACCTCATCAAGGAGGCGGGCAGCGACGGCGCAGTCAACGCCTCGGACGTCAGCTCGTGGCAGGGAGCCAAGGCGCTCATCGACCAGGCGGTCGACACCTACGGGCAGCTGGACATCCTGGTGAACAATGCCGGCATCCTGCGGGACAAGATGAGCTTCAACATGGAGGAGTCCGACTGGGACGACGTGATCCGCGTCCACCTGAAAGGTCACTTCGCCCCCTCCCACCACGCCGCCGTCTACTGGCGGGGCCGAGCCAAGGCGGGCGAGACGGTGAGCGGCCGAATCGTCAACACGTCCTCCGAGGCAGGTCTGTTCGGCAACGCCGGGCAGGCCAACTACTCGGCGGCCAAGGCGGGCATCGCCTCGATGACCTGGGTGCTGGCCCGAGAGCTCGAGCGCTACGGCATCAACGTCAACTCGATCTCGCCCCGCGCCCGCACCCGGATGACCGAGAACCTGTTCGGCGACATGTTCAAGGCCGACGACGGCTTCGACCGGTTCGATCCCCGCAACGTCGCCCAGCTGGTCGCCTTCCTGGCCTCGGACGAGGCCTCCGACATCAGCGGCCAGAACTTCGTCGTCTACGGCGGGGACATCTGGGTCATGGGCGGCTTCCACGTGATCGGCGAGGTACACCGCGACTCGATGTGGACCCCCAAGGAGCTGGCCGGCGCGAAGGCCGACCTTTTCAAGGGGATCTCGTCGGGCGTGCCGGCCTTCAGCATCGCCTGACCTGACAGACTACCGCTCCCGGGTCTGACCGGAGCGTCCCGGGCACGACCGCGCCGGGCCACCTGTCGGCCTCGTCCGCTCAGGACATGGTCCCCGTTCAGGAGCGGGACGGGACCACCGCGGTGGCCTCCCCGACGACCTTCTCCTCGCCGTCCGCATTGCGTAGGCGGACGTCGAAGTCGACCAGATGGTCTCCGTCGGCGACGCGCTTGCCGGTGACGACAACCGCCGTGCGCAGCTCCTCGTCGGGCCAGGTCTGCTTGGCGAACCGCACCTGGAACCGGCGTACGTTTCCCGGACCGACATAGTCGGTGATGGCCGATCCGAGCAGGCCCATGGAGAACATGCCGTGGCCGAACACACTGGGCTGTCCCGCTGCCTGGGCCTTCACCTCGTCATGGTGCATGGGATTGAAGTCGCCCGACGCGCCGGCGTACATGACCAGATCGGTCCGGGTGAGGGTGTGGGACCGCACGGGCGCCTCGTCGCCCTCGCCGACATCCTCGAAGTAGAGCGTGTTCTCACCCATCGATCAGGCCTCCATCGGTCGTCCGGCTCCGAGAGTGTGCCACAGCCGGCCGTGTCACCAGCCCTTGAACAGTCACCAGCCCTTGAACTCCGGCGGGCGCCGCTGGGCAAAGGCGTCCAGGCCCTCGCGGGAGTCGGCACTGCCGAGCACCAGCTCCTGCGCCACCGACTCCTCCCACAGGGCGGTGGCCCGGTCGGTCTCGAGGACCCGGTTGGCCAGGTACTTGGTCATGCCGATGGCCGGGGTCGGCCCGGAGGCCAGCCGGGCCGCCCATTCGGCGGTCAGCGCCGGAAGCTCGGCGGCGCCCACCACCCGGTTGACCAGGCCCAGGCGCTCGGCGTCCGTGGCCGACACGTCGTCGCCGAAGAAGCAGAGCTCCTTGGCCCGCTGTGGGCCGATGAGGCGGGTGAGGAGATAGACGGCCCCGGCGTCGGGCACGATCCCCCGCCGCACGAACACGGCGATGAACCGGGCGTCCTCGGCGGCCAGCACCAGGTCGCAGGCGAGGGCCAGGGCCAACCCCCCGCCGGCGGCCGTGGCGTTGACCGAGGCGATGACCGGCTTCTCGCAGTCCAGCACGGCGGTGATGAGACGCTGCCACCCGGTGCGGATCATGCTGGCCCATTCACCCACGACCCGGTCGGGCGCGCCCTCGGGCCGGGCCGGGCGCGGTCACTGGCGAGCGGAGGTCGGCTCCGGTGCAGAAACCCTTGCTGCCGGAGCCCGTCAGCACCACGGCCCGCACACCGATGTCGGCCGAAGCCTCGTCCAACCAGCTGATGAGCTGGTCGCGCATGGCGAAGTCGATGGCGTTGCCGGCGTCAGGCCGGTTGAGGGTGATCCAGGCCACCCCGTCCTCGATCCGCCGAACCACGGCGGCATCCGGCGCGCCCTCGGGCATCAGCTGCGGTGGATGATGTTCATGCGCGAGGTGCACACCGGCGTGCCCGTGTCGCGCTCGCTCCACTCCGTCTCGACCACGACGAAGGTCATGGTCCGGCCCTTGGACTCCTTGCGGTAGGCGTCGGCCACCGCCCCCCGGCCGACCAGCACATCGCCGGCCAGCACCGGCCGGTGGTAGATGAACTCCTGTTCGCCGTGGAGGATGAGCCCGCCGTTGGCCATGAGGGGGCCCAGCACCTCGGCCATAGGATTGCCGGTCGGGGCTTCCTCGGTCTGCAGCTCGGGGTAGGCACCGAAATTGCCCATGACGAAGGGATAGGTGGGGGGCGCTGGGATGCCGGCCAGCCCGACCGCCTGGGCCGCCCGAAGATCGCGGTAGACGGGGCTGTTGTCCTTCACCGCCTCGGCGAACAGGCTGAGCTGGCCCCGCTCAACCGTCACCACCGTGGTGCCGGTCGGTTTGCCGATGATCTTCTTCAGGACGTCTTCGTCTGCCACCCTCTGGTCCTCACCTGTCGTCGGTCAGCCGGATGACGGCCGTCGCGGACCGCTCGCGGCTTGGGCACCCGAGTGCCCGCCCGGCACCGTAGCGCGCCCTGTCCCAGCCGGTCACTCCGGCGAGGCCCCTCCTATACTGCGCCTCCGTGCGCAAGGAGGACTCGATTCGGGTCGGCCGGATCGTCCGGGTGTTCAACGAATTCGTCCGGCCGGCCCGCCGGGGCGATCGCTCCGGGCTCGACGTCGCCGCCTACCACGTCCACGGCGAGCCGGTCCCCCTCGAGGTCGCCCTCGCCGCCGACTTCGAGCCGTTCGCCGTCGGGGCAGGCCTGGGGCCCGGCCTGGGACACCACCTGGTTCCGGCTGCGGGGCACGATCCCGGCCGAGTGGCGGGGCCGGGAGGTGGCCTCGGCTTCGCCATCGGCAACGCCGGCACCACCGGGTTCGGCGCCGAGTCCCTCGTCTGGCGCGACGGGCGGCCCGTGCAGGGTCTCTCCCCCAACCACCGCGAGTACCTGCTCACCCGGCAGGCCGAGCGGTGGCGAGCCGGTCGAGCTCTTCGTGGAGGCGGCAGCCAACCCCCGTCGCCCTTCGGCGCCAACCCGTGGCCCCTGCTCATGCCCGAGCCCGACGGGGCGCCCCTGTTCACCCTCGCAACGGGCCGACCTCCACGTCCGTGACCCCGCGTTCGACGAGTTCTGGCACGACTTCCGGGTCCTCGTCGAGCTGCTGGCCGAGCTGCCCGAGGACGAGCCGCGCTCGGGCCCGCCTGCTGCGCCGGGCTCGAACGAGCCGTGCAACCTCCTCGACCTTCCCGACATCTCCGACAGCTGGCCCGAGGCGGCCAAGGTGCTACGCGAGCTGCTCGGCGAACGGCCTCGCCCTCGGCCCACCGGGTCAGCATGGTCGGGCCACGCCCACCTGGACACGGCCTGGCTCTGGCCGCTGCGCGAGACGGTGCGCAAGTGCGCCCGCACCTTCAGCACCGTGCTCGCCCTCATGGACCGCTACCCCGAGTACCGCTTCGTGGTCTCCCAGGCCCAGCACCTGGCCTGGATGCGCGACCACTACCCGGACCTGTGGGAGCGGATGAAGGTGCGCATCGCCGAGGGCCGGCTCGAGCCGACCGGCAGCATGTGGGTCGAGGCCGACTGCAACATCCCTTCGGGCGAGTCGCTGGTCCGCCAGATCGTCTACGGCAAGCGCTTCTACCTCGACGAGCTCGGCATCGAGACCGACGACGTCTGGCTGCCCGACGTCTTCGGCTACTCGGCCGCCCTGCCCCAGATCATGCAGCGCGGCGGCAGTCCGCTGGTTCCTCACCCAGAAGCTGTCGTGGAACCAGTACAACGTCCTGCCCCACCACAGCTTCCTCTGGGAGGGCATCGACGGCTCCCGGGTCTTCACCCACTTCCCGCCGGCCGACACCTACGGCGGCGACGTCAGCGTCCGCGAGCTCCGCTACAGCGTGGAGAACTTCAAGGACCACGAGCACTCCGACCGCTCGCTGTACCTCTTCGGCTGGGGCGACGGCGGCGGCGGCCCGACCGACGAGATGCTCGAGTCGGCCCGGCGCCTGGCCGACTCGGACGGCATGCCGCGGCTCACCATGGAGGGAGCCACGGGCCTTCTTCGACCAGGCCGAGGCCGAGCATCGTGCGACCCCGCCGTCTGGGCCGGCGAGCTCTACCTCGAAGCCCACCGCGGCACCTACACCACCCAGGCCGCCACCAAGCGCGGCAACCGCCGCGGCGAGCTCGCCCTGCGCGACGCCGAGCTGTGGGCTTCGCTGGCACCGGCGCCGACCTATCCCGGCCGAGCAGCTCGAGGCGGCCTGGGGGAGCTCCTGCTCCTCCACCAGTTCCACGACATCATCCCCGGGTCGGGCATCCACTGGGTCTACGAGGACACCCGACGCGACCACGCCGCGGTCATCCGATGAGGCCGAGCGCATCACCGACGGGGCCCTGGCCGAGCTGAGCGGGCAGGTCGACACCGGCGGCGCCGGCCATCCGGTCGTGGTGTTCAACTCGCTCTCCCACCCCCGCACCGACCTGGTCGAGACCGAGGCGCCCGCCGGGCCTCAACGCGGCTCGTCGACCCGAACGGGCGCCACCGGCCCGGTCCAGCGCGACCGGCGACGGCCGCGCCCTGTTCGTGGCCACGCGTGCCCCCGTGCGGGTACCAGGTCTACGACCTGACGGCCGACCCGCCCGACGGCGACGGGCCGGCAGTCGAAGCGGGCCCGCGTCACCTTCGAGAACGAGCACCTCCGCATCGAGCTCGACGACCGACGGCCTGCTCACCTCGGTGCTACGACCAGGCCGGCCGGGCGCCAGGTCCTCGCCGCCGGGGCCCGCGGCAACCTCCTCCAGCTCCACCCCGACTACCCCAACTTCTTCGACGCCTGGGACATCGACCGCCTGGTACCGCGATCGGGTCGAGGACCTCGACTGCGGTCGACTCCATCGAGGTGGTGGAGGAGGGGCCCCTCCGGGCGGCCATCCGGGTCACCCGCTCCTTCGGCCGGTCGGCCATCACCCAGATCATCCGGCTCACCGCCGGGTCGCCCGCCTTGGAGGTATCGACACCGAGGTCGACTGGCACGAGGACCAACCGGCTGCTCAAGGTGGCCTTCCCCGTGGCCGTGCGCAGCCCACGGGCCACCTACGAGATCCAGTACGGCCACGTCGAGCGGCCCACCCACGCCAACACCAGCTGGGACGTGGCCCGCTTCGAGGTCTGCGCCCACCGTGGGCCGACCTATCCGGAGCCCGGCTACGGCGTCGCCCTGCTCAACGACTGCAAGTACGGCTACGACATCCGCGACAACGTGCTCCGGCTCTCGCTGCTCCGCGCACCCACCTGGCCCGACCCCGTGGCCGACCGCGGCGGACACCGCTTCACCTACCGGCTGCTCCCCCACGCCGGGGACCTCCGCCCGGCCGGGGTGATCGACGCCGGCTACGACCTCAACGTGCCGCTCCGGGCAGTGCCGGGCCCGGCGGGCGGGTCGGGCCCGGCGCCCGACCCGGGCAGCCCGTCGTCTCGCTCCTTCCTCTCGGTCGACGAGCCGAATGCCGTGATCGAAGCGGTCAAACGATCCGACGACGGTCGCGGCGCCCTGGTCGTCCGCCTCTACGAGGCCTGGGGGGCACGCGGACCGGTGACCCTCACCGCTCCGTGGCCGATGTCGCGGGCCGTCCGGACCGACCTGCTCGAGCGGGAGGAGGCGGCCGTGGCCTGCCAGGCCGACCGGATCACCTTCGATCTCCTCCCCTTCCAGATCCTGACCCTCAGGCTGGAGAGGGCCGAGCTCTAGCCTGTCCTGTAGCCGCCCGGCCCTGGGTGGGTGGGAAGAGGGACGGGCAGGGTCAGCCCGGCGGTCCAAGTACGCACCCCGGCGGCGGAATGGTCGAGAACCACGGCGATGACGGTCAAGGCGCGGGGGCCATTCTGAGCGGCGTCATCTGGTCGAACACCATCGGCCCAGACGGCACCAAACAGAGCGCCTCCTTGCCGCAGACCTGCGTCGGTCATCACGCTTCGTTGTAGCAACACTTGCGCCAGTGTCAGATATCCCCCGAAGCCAGCCACGACTCTGGCCTATTTCACACGTCAAGACTCAGAGAATGACGCACCCTCACCACTTCCCGCGTCCGGATGACGGTGTACGACAAGACCCGCGATCGCCACAGCCGCAGCCACGATGACCAGGGCGACGAACGGGAACTCACTGTAGGGAGCGGGCTGCCCAGGCTTGCACAACTCGACAAACGGAACCACCAAGGTGAGGGAACCGAGAACCGGGACTGCCACATGGCGGAACGTCGAGAAGGTGCTCCGGTGACGCCTCCAAATGAAGACCGGAAGCGAGACTGTTGTCAGGAAATAGACGAAGAGAATCACGATCGTTCCCATCGTCGAGCACTCCGCATAGAGTCCGACGGGATTCATCGATCCCGAATCGCCGGTGATGATGTGGGATAGCCACCAAATGCCGATGATCCCGAGTCCTGCGCCGGCCATGACCACGAGCGCATTTGCAGGCGTGTCGGACCGTGGTCGGACCCGTCCGAGTCTCGCCGGGAGGAGACCGGATCGTCCGCCGTCAAAGAGCATGCGGGCCTGCGAGTTGGTTCCGGCAATCAGGGTGGCGAGTACTGAGACGATGCCGGCAATCCAGGCCAGAATCGCCGCTCCTCCGATGTACCGATCAGCCACCGTGAGGAACGGGACCGAAGAGCGTCCGATCGACGAGACGTCGTAGTTGAATCCGGTCACTGTGGCGTAGGCGAACAGCACAAAGAGGACGGCGGCGATCCCCACTGACAAATACAGCGCGCTCGGCACAGTGCGCCTTGGATTGCGGCACTCCTCTGCGAGCGCAGGGCCGTTCTCCCACCCGATGAACATATAGAGGGCCAGGGGGAAGCCCGCTGAAAGGCCGACGATTCCGCCTGTGAGATGGGCCCAAGAGAAGGGCGTACCAAGGAGGTGCGCTCGCTGATCGACAAGGACGACAACGCAGATCACGGTCATGATCGACACCTGTATGACCACGGCGACGCCCACTGCAGCAGTCGAAAGCTTGACGCCACGTATGGTCAGCCATGTGGCACCAACGGTCAGCACGACCGTTATGGGACCCCAAGGAGGATGCCAGGAGCTGTAGTGCGAAAGGGTCATCGCCACCATTCCCCCCGACATGGTGAACACCCCTGCCATGGCGACGGTGTACCCCACAGTGACGAGAAGAGCGGTGGTGACACCAGCCCTGGCTCCGAGTGCAGTCTCTACGTAGGTGATGAAGCTTCCGGCGGAAGGTTCAACCCTGGTGAATTCGGCCACCGTGAAGGCGAGGAGGACGACGGCCACACCGGCGGCGACGATCGTCAATGGAGCAGCCACGCCCGCCGTGACGGCTATCACTCCGAATGCGAAGTAGAAATCGATTCCCGGACCGATGTTTGCGACCGTCGAAGCGGTGACGTCGGCGGTTCCGAGCTGGCCGGATCTGAGCTGATCGCCGCTATGGCTCACGTTGGATGCTTTGCTCGGCTGCTTTGTTCCATCGTCGACCACGAGTCCGTCTTAGCTGACCGACACCTGGCGGTGGAGGATCATCAAGATTGGAGACCAGCCATCAATCGGTCTCATTGGGTCCCTGGGTCAGAAGTTCGTTCAATGGACGCCCGGCGACATAGGACACCTTCCTGGAGCGCGGTCAGATGTCAAGATAAGGTTGACACGATGGGAGCGACGTTTTCCGAGTGGGACAAGGAAATCAGTCACATCATCAAAGCCAATCGTGACGTGAAAGTCGCAGAGTTGATGCTTCGGCGACGTGTAGCTGATGCACGCCAGGCTGGCCATTCATGGGCTTCGATCGGGTTTGCATTAGGAGTCACTCGGCAGGCGGCCCAGCAGAGGTTCGGAATGGACGAAACCCCGAACGGTTGACCTCCCCGGGCGATCTCGGGCACCCTCGTTCCCGCGCCCCATCGACGCATCGTTGTCGGGGTTCACCGTGGGGTGTCTAGGGTCAGTTCGTGGAGTTCAGCCGGGAACTGCGTGCGCGGGTGTTGTCTGGTGAAATAACGGTGACGTTCCGGTTGTGGCGGCGGCCCAAGGTGAAACCCGGCGGTCGCTACCGCGTGGGCGACGGCGTGATCGAGGTTGACTCGGTCGAACTGGTCCCTTTCTCTTTCATCGACTACACCGACATCCGCCGGGCTGGCGAATCAGATCTTGAATCTCTCCGACGACGGGCAGCCCATGCAGGGCCCATCCACGACGAAACACCTCTCTACCGGATCGAGTTCCATGTCGACGGGTAGATCGCTTCGCTTCGTGACAAGCGCCGGCAGGCAGCCGGCCATCCCACCAGGAAGGTCGAACGGGCCGCGTCGGGCCGGGCGGGGAACCCGTTTGGCGGTCTCGATGACCGTGATCTCCGTCATGGCCGATCGATCCCGGCGGCCTCGGCGAACTGACGACTGCGCTCGCCGAACCCACCCTCGCCATCGGGAGTGGGGGCGGCCGGGGAGAAGAGGACGACGCCCCCTCCGGCCGTCGCCGAGACCGCCAGCTGCACCGCCTCGGCCAGGTCGCCGGCCCGCCGCACGACCATGCCCTCGGGTCGCCGGTCGGCGGGCAGCCCGGCCAGGGCATCGGCCAGCCGCTC
Source organism: uncultured Acidimicrobiales bacterium (assembly GCA_963769825.1). Taxonomy (GTDB): domain Bacteria; phylum Actinomycetota; class Acidimicrobiia; order Acidimicrobiales; family RAAP-2; genus Bog-756. Next base: position 255,609 of record CAVYNO010000004.1, on the reverse strand, counting down.
CCCGTCGGGCGGGAGCACCACCACGGCGGGCAGGGGGCGTCGCCGGGCCAAGGCCTCGGCCAGGGGCCGGGGGTCGATCCCCCGGTCGGCGCCGCCGAGGATGACGGTGAGCTCCCCCTCGGGAAACGCCCCGATCGAGGCCATGGTGGCGAACGGGTTCGAGGCCAATGCATCGTCGACGAAGGTGAGGCCGTCCCGCTGCCCGATCGTCCTGCACCGTGACGGCAACCCGTCGAAGGTGTCCAGCACCCGGCCGACGGTCTCGCCCGGAGGCAGGCCGCCCCCGAGCAGGAGGGCGCCGGCGATGGCCCCGCACAGGTTCCATCGGTTGTGCAGGCCGGGGAGGTGGAGGCGGGCCGACTCGACCAGAGGGTCGCCGTCGACCTCGATCATCCCCGACCGGGCCAGCCGTACCCTGCCGGTGGGGCCGAAGAGAATCCGGTCCGGGTGGTGGGCGGTCCGTTGCACTGCCTCCTCACTGGCCGCGTTGACCGCTACCGACCCCGCCGGACCGGCCTCCACCAGGCGTAGCTTGTCCCGGTAGTAGGCCTCCTCGCTGCCACCGTGCCAGTCGAGATGGTCCGGCGCCAGGCTGGTAAGGACGCACACAGCCGGGGACACCGTCACCTCGGCGGCCTGATAGGAGGAAACCTCGACGACGTAGGCGTCGGCCAGAGGACGGTCGTAGGTGTCGGTGACCGGTGTCCCGATGTTGCCGATGAGCTCGACCGCCATGCCGTCCTCACGCAGGATCGCAGCCATCATGGCGGCGGTGGTGCTCTTGCCCTTGGTGCCGGTGACGGCCACCACCCGCGCATCGGCGTAGTCTTCGAGCCACAGGGCCATGGCGGTGGTCACCTCGGCGCCGGACTGCCGGGCCGCAGCCAGCTCGGGTCGATAGCGGCTCACCCCGGGGGCGCGCACCACGGTCTCGATGTCCGACCAGCCCACCGAGGCGGGGTCGGTCACCGCCACCTCTGGGCCGAACTCCTCGGCCACCCGCGCTGCCACCCGCTCGGGGTGATCGTCGATGAGCAACGGCGTCACACCCCGCCGCCGGAGCAGGTCGGTCAGGGCCAACCCCTCCTGGCCGAGCCCCCACACCGCCACCCGCTGCGTGCAGAGCTCCGCCAGGGTCACGGAACCGAGGCCATGAACCGCTCGACCGCGTCGGCCACTTCCGGTCGGGGAAACCGGAGCGAGCGATCGGCGGTCAGCAGCTCCTCGGCATCCCCGTCCGAGGCCAGCGTCCGGGCGGTAGGGGCGAGCGCCTCGACGACAGGCGAGCCCTTCCATGCCGGCAGCTCTGACAGCATCCGCAGGGCGACGGCCGACTCAAGCCGTTCTCCGACACATTCGAACGGCTTCCCCTCGGTGCTGATGAGCGCGGCAAACCCGGCGACCTGGTCCGGCTCCGCGAACATGTCGCGACCGATGAGCGCGCTCGAGGTCCTCGGGCGTCATGGACGGCGCCAGCACGAGGCCGACGAATCGGCACTTTGCGCATTCCCCGCACCACCGGTCCCCCGCCCCGGCCGACCGCCGGAACGCAGTGTTGCAGCTGCAGGCGGTGGCGTGGTACTCGGTGAGCGAGGCGAAGGCACGGCCGATGGACAGCTCCGAGTACGGGCGGAGCGCCGAGCCGTAGGTCAGTCCGGGATCGATGGAGGTGGTCACCAGACCGGCCAGCAGCCGTTCGAATTCCAGACTCTTGGAGTACTGGTGGTTGACCGGTGTCCCCTTGACGCGGACCGACTCCTCGCTGGCAGTCCGCTCGACGGCCATGGCGATGGTGTCATAGCCGTAGATGGCGCTGCCGAGCACGGCGATGAGCGACACGATGGCGGTGATCGGCACGTGGCCGTTGAGCGCTCCCGATCGGTTGAGGGCGCCCAAGTTGGGTGAGAGCTGGCGGCGGACGACCAACAGCTCCAGACCGGCCTGGTCCGCCAACTCCGACACCAGCGGGTGCGGGTCGACGGCCAACAGGCGGGGAGACAGCCGGCGAACTGCCTCGATCAGGACCATCGAGTCCTTCCCCCCGCCGATGGGCACCACCAGCCCCCCGGGGCGCTCTCCCGCCCTGGGCCCCGCCTCTTCCTCCTCGGACGTCGGGGCGCGGACCGAAACGGGCCGGGGCACCACCAACCCGTTCTCCACCGCGAACTCGCGGAGCCCGTCGTCGTAGAGGTGCCGGTGGAATTCGGCCTCGGCCGGACGGAGGTCGGCGGACTCGACCACGACCACCGGCGGGGCGGCCGTCTTGTAGTAGCTGGTCCCGGCGGCGATGTGCAGGTGCACCAGGGCTCGTTCGATGGTGTCCATGTCCGGTCGGCGATCCGATGGGGTCTCGAAGGTGATCGTCTCGCGGAACGAGGGGCCGTCGTCGAGCGCATACTCGAGAACCGCCGTCCTGGTGGATTGGTCGAACGACCGGTCAAGGACCCGGAAGGCGCGGAACGCGTCCGGGTCGAACCGTTGGGGGTCGTTCATGGCCGCACCAGCGTACCGGTCGTGGGACCCGGACCCGGTGGTCATGGAGTCGGCCGCCCTGGTCAGGGAATCACCGCTTGACCAGCACGGTTCCAACCAGCACGGTTCCAACCATCACGGTTCCAACCATCGCGGTTCGCCAACTCACCCCGGTGCACGCTTGGAGAGCCGGATGTGCTCGAGGATGGCCGGTGACGAGCCTCTCGTGCCGATGACCCACACGTCCCCCTTCTGCAGACGCGGCTGACCCGGCCGGGCTCCGCCCGCAGCCACCAGCCACTCGAGCACGGCGATGGCACAATCACCGTGGGTGCACAACACGGCGGGATCGCCGACCATCCGCCGGACCAGTCGCACCGTGTCGGCCTCGTGACCTTCGGCCAGCCCGTCGAGGGACTCGACCGACAGCGACAGCGACTCAGCGGTCGGCCGTACGGTCTCGCTGCACCGGACGTACGGGCTCGAGAGGATCCTCTGCGGTCGGTAGCCACTCAGGACGGGAACGAGGGCGACCGCCTGTGCGACCCCCCGCTTGGACAGCGGTCGGATCCGGTCGTCGCCCTGGTGAGCACTTCGTCTGCCGGCATGGGCGTGGCGGACCAACAAGAGCGGCATCACCATGATGCTGCCATGTCCGGGACGGACGGCGGATGATGGCGTGACCCGGGCCGCGCCGGCTAGCCCTACGGACCGGGGACCTCGATGCCGGGATCGGTGGGGAGCGGGAAGGCTTCGAGGTCGGCGCCGTGGCGAGCCAGCGAGTGGTAACGGCGCTCAGCGAAGCGCCACCGGTCTCCGCCCAGGAGGTAGCGATCATGGTAGAGGCCGAAGGCCGTGGTCATTCGGCCGCTCTCCCGGTGCTGGCGTACCTCGCACATGAACAACCGGCTGGTGGCCTCGCCGGCCAGCGCTCCCCGCGGGAACACGACATGGGCATTGAGGACCACGAACTCGAAGAACTCGAACTGGGCGATCGCCCCGGCGATGAAGTCCCCCAGGGCCTTGGCCCCGACCAGACGCAGGGGCTCCCCCACCCGCCGGTCGACGAGGACCGGGGCGTCGGGAAGAAACAGCTGTTCCATCTCGGGCCACGCCCGCCGATTGACCACGTCGGCGTAGGCGTGCTGAAGGCGTCGCACACCGGAGTCGTGCACCGCTTCGGCCAGCTGTTGCTCGGTAATCATGGCGGGCCCGGTCTCGAACCTATGACTCGTGGGAGCCGTTGCTCGCACGCCCACCGTTGCACCCTGGCTGGTCGGACGCACCGCCGCCGCGGCACGTGGTCATCGGGTCGCCACCCGGCCGTTTTCCCCGGTCCCCAGGCCGGGGCCGGCCGCGATCACCAAGATGCCCGTTGCCCCGTCCGATCCCTCCGCCATGGCCGCTCCTCCGTCTCCGGGCCTGCCCACACGCCACCCCAAGCCGTACTCTGCCCGCCGCCTCCATCCGTGACAACCCGGGGCCGGCGCCGCGATCGTGCGACGATGGGACGATGGACGTCGAGCACACGGTCTACTCCGGTTTCGAAGGTGTGCGCTTGGCGGCGGACGTCCGGGGTGATCCCGACGCCTGGCCGGTGCTGTTCCTCCACGGTGGCGGTCAGACCCGCCACGCCTGGGGATCCGCCGCCGCCACGGTGGCCCGGGAGGGTTGGCGCACGGTGACTATGGACCTCCGCGGTCACGGGGAGAGCGACTGGGCTCCCAACGGCGACTACTCGTTCACCGCCTTCGGTAGTGACTGCCTCGCCGTCGTCGACCAGCTGGGACGACCCCCGGTCCTCATCGGTGCCTCCCTGGGCGGGATGTCGGCGATGTTGGCCGAGGGCACCAGCGACCGCACCGTCTCTTCGGGCCTGGTGCTGGTGGACATCACGCCGAAGACCAACCCGAAAGGGATCCAGCGCATCAACTCGTTCATGCGATCGGGACTGGGGGGCTTCGCCACCCTCGACGAGGCGGCCGCGGCCATCGCCGCCTATACCCCCCACCGGAAGCGGCCGGTCAACGCGGAGGGGCTGAAGAAGGTGCTGCGCCAACGCGATGGCCGCTGGTACTGGCACTGGGATCCGCTGCTCATCAGTCAGGAGCGGACCGAGGTGGTCCCCGAACGGCTCGCCGGTTTGCTGGACGTGGCCATGAGCAACATCACCGTGCCCACCCTGCTGGTGCGGGGACTGCTCAGCGATGTGGTCACCGACGAGGGGGTCGACGATCTCCTGTCCAAGATCCCCACGGCAACGGTTGTGGACGTGGCCGGCGCCTCGCACATGATCGCCGGCGATCGCAACGATGCCTTCTCGGATGCGGTCGTGGCGTTCCTTCGGGAACGGATCCGACCGACCCTCAGCTGACACTGATCGATCCCACTCTCACCGGGGGCTCTTCGGGCCGAAGCGAATGGCACCGTCGATGCGGATCACCTCCCCGTTGAGATACGGGTTCTCGCAGACCGCCAGCACCAATCCGGCGTACTCGTCGGGCCGGCCCATCCGCTTGGGGAAGGGGATGGCCGGTGCCCACATGGACTCGACGGCGTCAGGGTCCCTGCCGTAGGCCGGAGTGAGAAATGTGCCCGGTGCGATGGTGACCACCCGAATGCCGACCACGGCCAGGTCCCGGGCCGCGGCGATGGTCATCGCGGTGACACCACCCTTGGCACTGGCATAGGCGACCGTGCCGATGGTGCCCTCATAACCGGCGATCGACGCAGTGTTGACCAGCACGCCGCGCTCGCCGTCCTCCATCGGCTCCGATCGGGCGATGGCCGCCGCACCCATCCGGACGACGTTGAACGTCCCCACCAGGTAGTGCTCGACGGTCCGGCGGAAGTCGTCGAGGGCGTGGGGGGTGCCGTCGGACCTGAGCGTCCGCCCACCTCCGCCGAACCCGCCGTGGACGGCGACCGCCACCCGGACGGGACCGAGCTCCGCCGCCCGTTCCAATGCCCGGGTCACCGAGTCCTCGCTGGTGACATCGGTCTCCATGAACGTGGCTGCCTCACCCAGCGAGCCGGCCAACGCCTCTCCCTTGTCCCGGGCCAGATCGGCGATGACAACCCGGGCACCGGCGGCCGCCAGCCGGCGCACCGTCGCCTCACCCAGCCCGCCGGCCCCTCCGGTAACGAGTGCAGCTGCCCCGTCGACCTCCATCAGTGCTCCCTCCGCTTCCCGATCATCGGTGTTGGCGCCGCCCGTGCGATCAGTGCTTGGATCGCCCGCCGGCGGCCGGGCCCTGCCCCTCGGCGAAGGCGCGGATCATGTTGTCCTGGACGAAGGAGGCCACCAGGCGTCCGTCCACGGTGAAGACATCGGCCCGGCCGTAGGAACGGCCGCGGCCCGCATACGGGCTGTGGTGGACCATGAGGTGCCAGGCGCCGGCCACGACGGGCTCGTGGAAGGTGAGGGTGTGGCTCAGCACGCTGGTCGAGATCGAGACATGCGCCATCGACTGCCCGATCCCGGGATGCGGGCGCATGGCCGTCCCGATGAGAAAGCCGTCCGTGGCATACGCCAGCAGGGCCTGGCCGATCACGCCCGTCTCGTCCGACCCCGGGAATCGGCTCCAGACAAGCAGCTCGGATGGGCCCACGGCCTCGGGATCGGCGATATCCACGCCGCCGACCACCCTGACCTCCCAGAAGTCGCCCTCCCCGCCCCGGCCCGGGGCATCCTCGGGCGTGCCCACTGGCGGGGCACCCTCGGCGTGGCGGATCAGGTCCGGCTCGACCGCGCTGAGCAGACAAAGGGACCGGGTGCACAGGCGCTCGCCCTGGCGAACGGTGACAGCGGCACTGGCCAGCGCCCGACCGACATGCATGGCCTCCACGTCGATCTCCAGGGGCCGGTCGGGCGATGCCCCGCGGGCGAAGATGGTGTGCACCGTCTTGAGCTCCTTGGCCGGATCGACGGTGGCCGCGGCCACGATGGTCTGGGCCAGGAGCTGGCCGCCGAAGACGACGCCGCCGACCCCCGCCGCCACGTTGGCGGCCCGGAACCTCCCCTCGCCCGCCGGCTCGAGGTCGAGCGCGGCACGCAATCCTGACCGATCGGACATCTCAGGCCCCTTTCTGCTCGGGCCGGCCCGTCACGGAACCCTTGCTCCCCACGCAATTCCTTTCCACCATGGCAACGACGGGCTCCCTCGGCCCGGGATTGTGGCACAACCCGGTTCGATCCGCTCCCCCGCGGGCGCGACCGACTCAAGCGCTCCGGAGCAACGGGATGAGGTCGGCCAGGTCGGCGAGTGATCGCAGCGTGTCGTTGAGATGGGTGCAGGTCGACCGGCCGACCAGCTCGCGGCGCACGCGGTTGCGCAGCTCGCCGACGGGCATCCCGACCACCCGGGTGGCGCTGGCCACCGCCTGGGGACACTCCATCCAGGGCAGCACGCGGGCTTGGGCGGCCATCTCGAGCATGCGCTGGCCCTCGGGGTCGACCCTTCCCGACACCGTGTACTCGTGGAGCACGAACTCGGTCCCGTCCCCGGCGACATGGCTGTCACGGAAGTGGGCGTCGATGCGGTATGGCCCGTCCGGGCGATCCGGGGCGATCACATCGAGGCGGCGGCGCCGGCGCATGGCATGGGGGCCGAGCGGCTCCATGGCGTGCCAGGCGAGAGGGTCCCCGACAGGTTCGAGGGTCGGCGCCGGCGGGCCCTGCGACACGGGCACCACCCCGCGCTCCCGGATGGTGACCATCATGGTGGCATCGTGGGCCCAACCGGCACACCGGTCGTCGCCCATGGTGGCCATGGTCTCCCGCGCCTTCGAGGCCGCCGCCTCCGGCAGCACTTCGGCGCCCTCCTCCTCGAACCCGCCGGCTCGTTGCACGGCGTACCCCGACACCAGCACCGCCCCGGGCAGATCGTCGAGCAACAGGTGCAGCAGGGACCCGACCTCCGGGCCGTCCGGCCCGGTCTCGCCCACGCGGCCTCGGAAGCCCGGTCCTACCCGCGCCCCGATCAGCCGGTCCGATGCGGTCATCGATGGCTGCGTGGACAACGAAAGGAGCTGCCAGGAGGCCGAGGCCCGCGCCTCGAGGGCCGCTTCGCCGAGGGCCGACGCCCACCCGTCGACGCCGGTGTGGAGGTCACGGGCACGGGCTGTCACGACGAGGTCGCCGGCGATCCCGTCGGGCCGGGCGGTGTCGATGCTGGAGGTCCGCCTCAACGATCCGGGGACGCGCCCCGGTGTCTCCACCACGGGATCGTGCGGCCCGGCCGCCTCGGGGATCAGCAGCACGGGGCCGAGGACCGGCGGCGCGGCGAGAGGCCGAGCACGGGGACGTGGCCGACCCCTGTCCGGGGGCAGGTGACGAACGGACTCATGGTGACACCTCTCGGCTCTTCGGCACGGTGGGCGGGCGGGCGGACAGCGGCTCGTGTGACGTTACCGTGGGCCCGGTGGCCCGCTCGTGGCCGTCGTCGTGCGGCGCCACCAGCACCTTGCCCAGCGCCCGCCGATCGGCCAGGTCGGCGAGGGCCAGCTCGGTCTGCTCGAGCGGATAGACGGCCGAGATGTGCGGCACCACGCGGCCGGACCGGACCAGCTCGCTCAACTCGAGACGGTCACGCGCCACCTGGTCGGGTTGATGGCGACCCAGCCCGGCGAGCGTGAACCCGGTGACCTCGACCCCTTTGAGCAACACCAGGTTGAGCGGGATGCGGGGGATCTCGCCCGAGGCGAAACCCACCGAGACGAAACGGCCCCCCCAGCGCAACGCCCTGAGCGCCTGCTCGGCGTAGGCCCCCCCGACCGGGTCGACGACGGCATGGGCCCCACCGCCGGTGAGCTCCTTGATGCGCTCTTTCAGGTCCTCGTGGCCGTAGCGGACCACGGCGCTCGCCCCTTTCCGCCGGCAGAGGTCGAGCCGCTCGGGGGTCGAGGCGGCGGCCAGCACCGAGGCTCCCAGGGCGGCCCCGATCTCGACCGCGGCCAGGCCCACGCCGCCGGCCGCCCCGAGGACCACGACCCACCGCCCGGGCTCGATCCGGGCCACGCTGCGCAGGGCGTGGTAGGCGGTGCGGTGGGCCACCCCCGTGGCGGCTGCCGCCAGCAGGTCGGCCCCGGCATCCATCCGATCGAGGGAGCTGGCGGGAACGACCACCTGCTCGGCGAAGGCACCGACCAGGGTGGCCCCCACGACCCGGTCTCCCTCGGTCCACCCCTCGACACCGGACCCGAGGGAGCGCACCGTGCCGGAGAACTCGCTCCCCGGCGTGAAGGGCACGTCCACGTGGATCTGGTATTGGTCGGCCACCAACAGCACGTCGGGGAAGTTGACGGCGGCGGCGGCCACTTCCACCACCACCTCGCCCGGGCCCGGGCGCGGATCCTCGACCTCCTCGACCGTGACCGAGGAGGGCCCGCCGTACTGCCGGCACCGGGCGGCGCGCATTCAGCCCGTCTTCACGAGTTGCCCACGACGTGCTCGAGGTAGGTGGCCAGCTTGGCCCGGGCCTCCTCCCGCTTGGCCGGCAGATGAGCCGTCGGCCAGAGCCCGGGTGCCGCTTCGTAGTCCTTCAGCACCTCGCGGGCCACGGTGATCTTGTGCACCTCGGTGGGCCCGTCGACGACGCTCATGACGGGAGCCATCATCCACATGCTCCCGAACGGCATCTCGTTCGACACCCCGAGGGCCCCGTGGGCGTGCATCGACCGCCACACCGCGTCGTGCACGACCTTCGGCGTGAGCGCCTTGATGGCGGCGATGTTCTTGCGGGTACGGCGGTAGTCCTTGTACTGGTCGATCTCCCATGCGGTGTAGAGGACGAGCAATCGGAACTGGGCCAGGTCGGCATAGGAATCGGCGATGTCGCCCTGGATGAACTCCTTGCGGGCCAGCAGGCTCCCCTGGGTCTCGCGGCTGAGCACTCGTTCGCAGAGCAGGTCGAGGGCCCGCTGGCATGTGGCCACCGACCGCATGGCATGGTGCACCCGCCCGCCACCGAGCCGGGTCTGGGCAATGGCGAAGGCCTGGCCCTCGCCGCCGAGGAGGCTGTCGGCCGGCACCCGGACATCCTCGTAGTGGATCAGGGCGTGCATCCCCTCGTCATCGGACTCCCCGGCCAGGCCGACGTGGCGCACCATGTTGACCCCAGGGGTGTCGGTGGGCACGAGGAACATCGACGCCCCCTTGTACACGCTCACGTCCGGATCGGTGATGGCCATGACGATCAGGAAGCTGGCGGTGCGGGCGTTCGAGGAGAAGAACTTCCATCCGTTGATGACCCATTCGTCGCCGTCCCGGACTGCCTGCGTGGTGAACTGCTGGGGGTCGGAACCCGCCTGTGGCTCGGTCATCGAGTAGCAGGAGAAGACCTCCCCGTCGAGCAGGGGTTGCAGGTAGGCGGCCTTCTGCTCGTCGGTCCCGTAGTGGGCGATGATCTCGGCGTTGCCGGTGTCGGGTGCTTGTGTTCCGAAGACGATCGGCGCCCAGCTGGACGTGCCCAGGATCTCGTTCAGCAGGGCGAGCTTCAGCTGCCCGTAGCCCTTGCCCCCCAACTCCGGTCCGAGATGAGCGGCCCACAGGTCGTGGTCGCGCACCTCCTGCTTCATCGGGTCGACGATGGGCCGGAGCTCGTCGTCCAGCGGGTGGAACTGGCGGTGCGGGTAGATGAGGTCGAGGGGCTCGACCCGCTCCTGCACGAAGTCGCGGGCCCAGTCCAGCTTGACCTGGAACTCAGGCTCTGTGGAGAAATCCCAACTCATCTCGTTCCTTTCGTCATGGCGTCTTCGGAAAGTCGTCGGAGGGCCCGGCCGACGGTGCCGTCGCCGCCGTCACCGACGCCGAGCCCGGAGAGAAACCGATCGTTCAGGACGGCCATCTCCCGTCGGGCGGCGACCGGGTCGTCGGCGTGGGCCACGTACATGGCCGAGCCCACCCCGAGCGCGGCAAGCAGATGAGCCAGTGGCTCGACGGGCTGGGGCTCGAGGACGCCCTCGGCCATGGCGTCCCGTAGGTACTCCTTGATCTTCTGGTCCGGACCGTCACCCCGCCCCGACCACGCCGTCCAACCCAGGACGGCCGGCCCGTCGATGAGGACGATCTGTCGATAGGCCGCATCGGTGGAGGCGGCGTCGAGATAGATCTCGCTGTTGACCCGGAACAGCTCCCAGGCACTTGCCGGCGGATCCCCCGAACGGCGGTGGAGCAGCCGGACCACGTCGGCCGAGACTTCCTCGAACACCGCCCGGAACAGGTCCTCCTTGTCCCGGAAATGGTGGTAGAGGGCACCTCGGGTGAGCCCGGCCCGCTGGACGATCTCCTCGGTCCGGGTGGCCCGGAAGCCGTTCTCGGCGAACAGCTGTCGGGCCGTGGAGAGGAGAGCCCGACGGGTGTCGGCCACGTGCTCGGCCCGCAGGCCGGTTTGGCCCTCGCCGGGTTCGGACCGGGTCGCCGCCGGCGCCCGAGCTGGACGGTCATCCATCGGCACCGGCCGGACCGGACGCTTGATGCATCACGTATCCAACATACATACTGTTTTCGAAGCGCGCCCGCCGACGGGCGGCCGGGCGAAGTGGAGGAACGTGGAGGATCTCAACGGGAAGGTGGCCCTGGTCACCGGCGCCAGCCGGGGGGTGGGCGCCGCCACCGCCATCCTGCTGGCCGAGGCGGGATGCGACGTGGCCTGCGCGGCCCGGGCCACCCGGGCCCAGCCCCAGCGCACCACCGGCACCCTGGACGACACGGTGGACCGGATCGTCTCACTCGGCCGCCGTGCGCTGACCGTGCCGACCAACCTGGCCGTCGACACCGAGGTGGAGGCGATGGTGGCTCGTACCGTCGAGCACTTCGGCCGGCTCGACATCCTGGTCAACAACGCCGCCATCACCTTCGTGGGCGACCTCGACATCCCTCTGCACCGGTACGACTTGATCATGCAGGTCAACCTGCTCGCTCCTTTGATCGCCCTCCGTGAGGCGGTCCCGGCCATGCGGGCGGTCGGGGGAGGCTCGGTGGTCAACGTCTCCTCGGTTGCCGCCCTCTACCCGCACGCCTCGCTGATGGCCTACGGCATGTCCAAGATCGGGCTCGAGCGCTTGACTGTCGACGCCGCCAGCCAGCTGGCCGCCTCGAACATCGCGGTCAACTGCTTCCGGATCGACATCGCGGTGGCCTCCGAGGGCTTCGTGGCCAACACGCCTGGCGTCGACCATTCGAACTGGGAGCCGAGCGAGGTAGCAGCGGAAGGCATCCTGTGGATGCTGCGCCGACCACCCGGCTACTCGGGCCGGCGGGAATCCATGTTCGCCCTTCGCCGGCGCGAGGGGATCATGGCGTCGCGGGTCCCTGCTCCGCAGACCACGGCGCCGCCCCAGGAGCTCTATGACGGACTGGCGGCGGTGGGCGACGCCGGCTTCGAAGAGCCGTATCCGGACGATCCGGCGCATCACTGACGACGCCGAAGGCAAAGGAGACAGACGCGATGGCCAAGCGGAGCGCCGAGGAAGAAGCGGCGATCGCCGCCCGGACCGAGGGGCTGGTGGACGAAGAGCGGCTCGGGCGCTGGATGGACACCCAGGACCTTCCCGGTGCGGGCGAATCGGTGGCATCCCGCTTCATCAGCGGCGGTGCCTCCAACGAGATCTTCGAGGTCACCCGGGGCGACTTCCGCGCCGTCCTGCGTCGCCCGCCCCGGGTAGTGCCGAAGGGGCGCAACGAGACGATGCTCCGCGAGTACCGGGTGCTGGAGGCCCTCAACGGGACCGACGTCCCCCATCCGGAGGCCTACGCCGCCTGCAGCGATCCCGAGGTGATCGGGGCGTCCTTCTACCTGATGAGCCTGGTCGCCGGGTGGTCGCCGATGAACATGGACGGGTGGCCGGCCCCGTTCGACACCGACCTGGAGGCGCGCTACGGCCTGGGGGTCCAGCTGGTCGACGGCATCGCCCGCCTGGCCCGGGTGGACTGGCGGGCCCGCGGCCTCGAGGGTTTCGGCAAACCCGAAGGGTTCCACGACCGCCAGGTGGACCGGTGGCTGGCCCACCTCAGCGCCATCCAGTTCCGCGACCTGCCCGGGCTCGATGTGGCTTCTGAGTGGCTCCGCACCCACAAGCCGAGCCATTGGGAGCCGGGCATCATCCACGGGGACTACCAGTTCGCCAACGCCATGTTCTGCCACGGGGCACCGGCCCGCTTGGCCGCCATGGTCGACTGGGAGATGTCGACGGTCGGCGACCCGCTGCTCGACCTCGGTTGGGTGGTGAGCGGCTGGACCGATCCCGGTGAGGACCGCACCAAGGGCTACGTGGACTCGACCGGGATGCCCAGCCGAGCCGAGATACTCGACCACTACGCCACCGTCAGCGGCCGGGACGTCGACGAGATCGACTACTACGTGATCCTGGCCCGGTTCAAGCTGGCCATCGTCCTCGAGGCCGGCTACGCCCGGGTGGTCGCCGGCCAGGCCGACAACCCGAGCATGGCCGCCTACGAGCACGTGGTGCTCGACCAGATGCGTGGCGCCGCCGAGCTGGCTTCTACGACCCCACTGGGCCGGAGCTAGACGCTCGATCTGAAGCGTCGGGTCAGCTGGTGTAGTCGACCGGTCCGGTCCCCGGGACCCCAATGGCGAAGGCCAGACCGTGCAGAGGTGCGTTGGCCGAGGCGGTCCAGATGCTGTGCACGGTGTCGGGCGGTGTGTAGACGAGGTCGCCTTGATGGACCTCGCGCTCCTCGTCCCCAATCTTCATCATCCCCCGCCCGGAGACGATGTAGTAGTACTCGTGGGTGGGATGCGAGTGCGGTTCGACCTGCCCACCGCCCTCGACGATCCATTCGCTGACCAGCTCGAGAAAGCCGCCTTCGGTGGCTTCCTGCATTTCGCGGGGCGGCACCAGCCACCAGACCGGCACCGACCCGCCGTGCTCTATGACCGGCTTGACATCCTCCATCGACCTGACGTCCACTGCCGCTCCCTTCCTGCGGACGGATCAACCCTGGTCGGTTCCCCGACCGGCGGTGCCTGCGGTCAGCCCGCTTCTGGGGGGAGCCCGCCGGCGTAGGTCTTGGTCTCGGTGTACTGCTCGAAGCCCTCGATCCCGTTCTGGCGCCCGATCCCGCTGGCCTTGTAGCCGCCGAAGGGGGCGTCGGCCCCGTACCAGACCCCGCCGTTGACCCCGACCGTCCCGGCCCGCACCCGCCGGGCGACGGCGAGGGCCCGCTCCTCGGAGCCCGACGTGACGCCCACCCCGAGCCCGTACTGGTTCTCGTTGGCGATGCGAACGGCGTCGTCGTCGTCCTCGAAGGGGACGACGACCAGCACCGGGCCGAAGATCTCCTCCTGGGCGATGGTCATCGAGTTGTCCACGTCGGCGAAGAGAGTCGGCTCGACGTAGTAGCCCTTGTCGAACTGGGCCGGACGGCCGCCCCCGACCACCAGCCGCGCTCCTTCCTCGACGCCCCGCTCGATGTAGCCCGAGCACCCGGTCGCGTTGGACGGCGCTGATCTGGGGACCCTGCAGGTTGCCGGGATCGGTCGGATCGCCGTAGGGCACGTTCCGGAACCCGGCCTCGATGAGGGCCATCCCCTCGTCGTAGCGTGACCGGGGAAGCAACATCCGGGTGAGCATGACGCAACCCTGGCCGCCATGGACGCAGACCGTCCAGGCCATGGACAGCTTCGCCTCGAAGTCGGCGTCGTCGAGCACGATGTCGGCCGACTTGCCGCCCAGCTCGAGGAAGAGTCGCTTGAGGGTGGGGGCGCCCTTCTCCATGATGCGCCGCCCGACCGCCGTGGACCCGGTGAAGGAGATCAGGTCGACTCGGGGGTCGGTCACCAGCTCCTCGGCCACCGAAGTTGTCCGACGTGGTCACCACCTGGAGCACGCCGGGCGGGAAGTCGGTCCGTCTCGGCGACCAGCCGGCCGATCCGGGTGGCGTTCCACGGGGTGTTGGGCGCCGCCTTGAGGATCACCGTGTTGCCGGTGGCCAGCGACTGGCCCCAGCTTGTTGATCGGTCACCTCGAACGGGTAGTTCCACGGCACGATGGCGGCCACCACCCCGACCGGCTCCTTGGCCACCTTGCGCCAGCTGTTCGACGCCGAAGGCGTGGCCATCGGGCAGATCGCGCTCCCACTGGAAGTCGTCGATGAAGCTCGCCGGCCAGGTGAGCCCCTCCGACAGCGGGGCGTCGAGCTGCGGGCCGTAGGTCAACAGGACCGGCGCGCCCACTTCGGCTACCAGCTCGGCCCGCAGCAGCTCCTTCTCCTCCTCCAAGGCGGCATGGAGCTGGCGGATGCAGCGCTTCCGCAATTCCTTGTTCGTCGGCCCAGCCCGACTCGTCGAACGCCCGTCGGGCGGCTGACATGGCCGCGTCCATGTCCTCCGAGCCGGCGTCGGCCACCTGACCGAGCACCTCCTCGGTGGCCGGGTTGATGTTGTCGAACTGCTTGCCGGACCTGGCCTCGACGAGCTTGCCGTCGATGAGCATCCGGTGCTCGCCCACCACGGGAGCGGTCGTTTCGTCGGTGGTGCTCATCGGATCCCTCCCGTCATCGGCCGGCACTCGTGGACCGGCCACCCCGCGGCATGCTAGTTGTTCTGTCCGGTCGGCCGCCTCGGCCGTTCGACGCGTCGGCATCGCGAACCGTGGGAGACGAACCACTCCTGACCGCGCTGCTCGGCACGGTGGTCCTCGCCGCACGCCCCGACAGCGTTGGCGAACGCGCTGGCCGCCGTCATCGAGCAATCGACCAGATGCCCACCGCCACTGACGACGGAGGCCAGGGCCGCGGTTGCACCGCACAGCCCGCTGATCGGGTCGGCGATGGCATCGCCGCAGAACACAGGGCCCCTGGGGTCGGCTCCTGACACCAGCCCCCCTCCGGCAGCCGCGTCGTCCCCGAAGGCGACCCAATTCGACCGCAGCCCTGACCGGCCGTGCCCGGTAATGGAGACCCAGGTCCGCCCGGGACGCGCACCGAAGAACTGCGCCGGGCTCAGACCCAGGTGACCGAGGGCCCGGGGCCGCGACGCCTCGATGACCACGTCGGCTTGGCTCACCAGCTCGTCCAAGGCCCGTCGCCCGGTCCCCGACCCGAAGTCGAGCACGACCTGCTCCTGTCCGGCATGGAGCTCTGCGAACAACCACGGGTCGCCCTGTCGGGCCGCGTCGGGGCGGCCGATGTCTTCCACTTTCACCACCTCGGCACCGCACCGGCCGAGAAGGTGGGCGCAGAGCGGGCCGGCCCACATGGCCGAGAAGTCGACCACCCTCGGGCGCCGGCGGCCGGCGGCGACCGGTTCTCCCGGGCGGCTGATCGACCAAGGCAGGGGGTCCGCCGCCGCCGCCGTCATCCAGGCCGCCGGCGTCACCTGGGCCGCCGTCGTCACCTGGGCCGCCGGCAGGCCGAGCAACTGGGCGGTGACCATCAGCTCCCGGCCCGGCCGGAGGCGGGTGAAGTCCTCGAGGGCGTCCCAGACGTCCTCGGGCAGATCGGCGCCGTCGGGCATCGCCGGCTCGCCGGAGCGAGAGCCAGACGAGCGTCGCCGGTCGCCCACCGACAGCGCACCCGAGCTGAGGGCGGGCAGCAGCTCGACGTCGCCCGGCCGTGAGAGCGTGACCGCCAGCCAACCGTCGGTCGCCCGGAGGATCCGGCTCCGGCCGCCGACCGAGGTGCTCCCACGTCGCCCGCGGCCGCGGGCCGCGGCCCGGCCGGTCAGCAACGTCCCGATGTCGACGGGCTCGGATTCGGCTCCGACCGATCCGGCCACGGCGGCCAGCAGACCGGCGGTGCCGCGCAGTGCGCCGATCACGTCACCGGCCGGCCATTGCGGGGGCCCATCCGGCCATCCCGTCAGCCACATGGCGCCGGACCCGGCCCAGGCCAACACCGGACACGCGATTTCCTCGCATCCCGATTCGTCGACCAACTCGTGCACGCCGGGCACCGTCATCCCGGAGGCCCGCAGCGAACGGGCCAGCCGCTCCCCCACTCGCAGCGTCGACTGCGTCCCTCGGTCGGGGGATCGACGCACCGGCACGGGCAAAGATTACCGATCGACAGTTCGGGCTACGATGCCGCCAGACCTGGGCGACGGACCTCGGGCCGGCCGAGCCGTACCGGATCGTTCGGAGCGCCGTCGATGAGGTGCGGAGCGCGGTCGGCCGTGCCCTCCACCAGCGTATTGCCACGGTGGTTCCGAGGCCCGTGGTCTGAGGGGACGACTGACCCGAGGAGGGAATGCTGCATGGAATTGAAGGCCGGGGACCGGCTCCACAGCACGGTGAGCGATGCCGAGGTGATCGTCATCCGGGCCCCGGGCGACGATGTCGCCGTCACCTGCGGCGGCCTGCCCCTCGCTCGCGCCGGTGAGGACGGGCCTCGGCTGGCAGGTCCCCGCCGGGCAGGAGGGCGAGGTCCTGCTCGGGAAGCGGTACGTCGACGAGGGGACACCCTCGAGCTGCTGTGCACCAAGCCGGGTGAGGGCGCACTGGCCGTCGACGGCCGTCCCCTGCAGCTGAAGACCGCCAAGCCTCTGCCCTCGTCGGACTGAGCCGGTCCGGTGCACCTCGGTCTCCTCCTCGAGATGGTCCACTCGGGCTATGGGGACCGGACTGCGCTCACCGCCGGCCAGGACAACCTCGACTACGCCGGCCTGGCCGAGCGATCCTGGGCGGCGACCGCCGACATCGTCGAGCTCGGCGTACCGTCCGTGGTCTACGTCGGCGGCAACCATCTCGCCTACCCGCTCGCCCTGTTCGGCGCGGCCGGCGCAGGTGTGCCGTTCATCCCGCTCAACTACCGGCTGGGGGCCGAGCAGCTGGCCGCCCAGCTCGACGCCCATCCCGGGTCGCTCGTGGTGCACGGCGAAGCCTCACCGTCGGGTTCGGACCCGGACCGCACCATCCCCTGCCAGACCTTCGTCGATCGGTTCGAGGGTGTGGCCGCCGAACCCCCGCCGCCCGTCGATCCCGAGCTGCCCTGCATCCTCCTCTACACCAGCGGGACCACCTCCGCCCCCAAGGCTGCCGTGCTCCGCCACCGCCACCTCATGTCCTACCTGCTCTGGGCACCGTCGAGTTCGCCAGTGCCGAGGAGGACGAGGCTGCGCTGGTGTCGGTGCCGCCGTACCACATCGCCGGGGTGGCCAACCTGCTGAGCAACCTGTACGCCGGCCGCCGCATCATCTACCTCGACCGGTTCGAGCCCGAGCAGTGGCTGCGGACCGTCCGCGACGAACGAGTCACCCAGGCCATGGTCATCCCGACCATGCTGGCTCGGGTGGTGACCCACCTCGACGGCGCCGACGGACGCCGGGACACCGAGCCTTCGCTCGCTCTCCTACGGCGGGGCGCGCATGCCCACCCCGATCCTCGAGCGAGCGGTCGAGCTGTTCCCCGAGACCGGGTTCGTCAACGCCTACGGGCTCACGGAGACGAGCTCGACCGTGGCCCTCCTCGGGCCCGAGGACCACCGGCGCCGCCCTGGCCTCGCGACGACCCGATGGTGCGGGCCCGGCTGGGTTCGGTGGGCCGGCTGCTGCCCGGGATCGAGCTCGAGATCCGCGACGAGGGCGGCGCCTGCCTGCCGGTGGGCGAGACCGGGCTCCTGTTCTTCCGGGGGGAGCAGATCGCCGGCGAGTACGCCGGCAGCACGCGGCCAACCCGGTGGTCGACGAGGAGGGCTGGTTCTCGAGCCGCGACCGGGGCTGGCTCGACGAGGAGGGCTACCTCTTCATCGAGGGGCGGGCCGACGACACCATCATCCGGGGCGGCGAGAACATCGCCCCGGCCGAGATCGAGGACGTCCTGCTGGCCTGCGAGGGCATCGTCGACGCCGCCGTCGTCGGCCTGGCCGACGACGAGTGGGGTCAGCGGTTGGTGGCGGTGGTGGTGCCGGAGGGTCCGGCGGCGGTGACCGAGGAGGAGCTCAAGCGCCTGGTCCGCGAACAGCTGCGCTCGTCCAAGACCCCCGAGTCGATCGAGTTCTGGCCCGAGCTCCCCCGGACCGACACCGGCAAGCTGCTCCGGCGCCAGATCGTCGCCCGGCTGGCGGGCTGACGCCGCGCCCCGGCCAGCCACGGGACGGTATGCCGGTGGGAAGCGTGGATTTCGGCCTCTACCTGCCCCAGGTTGCCCTGGGCTACGACCGCATCCTCGAGCGCGCCCGGCTGGCCGAGGAAGTGGGCTTCGACTCGCTGTGGCTCTACGACCATCTCTACAGCCCCGGCCAACCCGACCTGCCCTCCCTGGAGGCCTGGACCCTCGCCACCTATCTGCTGGCCCACACCGACCGCCTGCGCGTCGGGCATCTGGTCCTGTGCAACAACTTCCGCCATCCGGCCCTGCTGGCCAAGATGGCAGCCACCCTGGACGTGCTCTCGGGCGGTCGGCTCGAGCTCGGGATCGGGAGTGGATCGGTGCGGGCCGAGCACGACCAGGCCGGGCTGCCCTGGGGGGACCTGGCCGAGCGTTCCGAGCGCCTGGCCGAGGCACTCGAAGATCCTCACCCGGATGTTCAGCGGCGAGCCGACCACCTTCGCTGGTCGCCACTACCAGGTGGCCGACCTGCCCAACCGCCCGGCTCCGTTGCAGTCGCCTCGCCCGCCCATCCACATCGGAGGCGTCGGGCCCCGGCGGACGCTGCCGATCGTGGCCCGGTATGCCGATGTGTGGAACGTGCCGACCTACGGGCTCGGCCGCTGGGAGGAGAGCGGGCGACGACTGGACGAGGAGTGCGTCGCCATCGGCCGGGACCCGGCAACCATCCGCCGGTCGCACGAGGCGGTCCTGGTGCTGGCCGCCGACGACACCTCCCTCGCCGACGGCCCGGGCCGTCGCGGACCGCCGGTACGGCAGCGAGGGTTGGGGGCTCGAGGCCGGCGGCTACCTCGGCACGCCGCCGATGGTGGTCGACCGCATCGCCCAGATGATCGAGCGGGGCATCACCCACTTCGTGTTCCTCACCCACGATCGTGCCGATCCCGCCACGCTGACGCTGTTCGCCGAAGAAGTGATGCCCTCCTTCCGGTGGGCAGCCACCCGTCGTATCCGGTACGAGCGAGCTGACGGCCCGGCGACTCGAGCGACGGGCGGCCTCAGGACTTGGCTTCGGTGGGTTTCGGAGCCGGCCGCCAGAACCCGGCCAGCAGCAGTGCGGCGCCTCCGCGCTCCGGCACCGAAGGCGATCCAGAGCCCGGTCCATCCGGCCAGCCCAGCAGGCCGGCCGCATCGTCGATGCTCCACTGGCCCGGTCCGAGCATGGCGATGACCACCCCGGTCATCGTCAGGGTCATCACGTACTCCCATCCCTCACCGGGGCGGAAGATGAAGAACCCGTTGCCGCGGTGGTTGGTGATCCAGGCCACCAGCATCACCCCGACCACCCCGGCGGCCGCCACCGGCGTGAGCAGCCCGGCCACGAGGAGCGCCCCGGCCCCGATCTCGGTGAGGCTGGCCGTCCAGGCGTGCATCCACCCGGGCGCATGCCGAGGCTCTCGAACCACCGGCCGGTGCCGGCGATCTTCCCACCGCCGAAGATGTGGTTGATGCCGTGGGCGAGGAAGACCGCTCCGACCGTGACCCGCAGCACCAGCAGGGCGAGATCCGTCGCGTTGGACTTCACAGGGCTCCTCCCGCTTCCCGTCCCTGGGCCGCCCAGGGGAACCGCCGGATCATACTGAATCGGCCCGTGCCGCCCGGGTGCCATCCGAAACCGAGGTGACGGCCGTGGACCGAGGTCGGCACGGGCCGCGCCAAGTATCCTCGTCGGATGCAGCGTGCCGGTACCGGGCGGGCCCCTCTGGTCGTGCCCATCGGACCAGCCCATCCTGATCAACCTGATCATCGAGGGCAGCAACCGCGACCAAGGAGGGCGGGGTGGTGGATCTGAGGGTCGACATCGAGGGCCACGTGGCCACCGTGACCCTCGACCGCCCCCCGGTCAACGCGGTTACCCGGTCCACCATGGCCGAGATCCGCGACGCCTTCGCAGCTTCGACGACCGTCGTGACGTCCGGGTGGCCATCTTCACCGCCGCCGGCGAGCGGGCCTTCATGGCCGGGGTCGACCTGCGATCGGTGGACCGGAAGCACCGCGATCCCGACCGGGTGCCCCCACCCTGGTCACCGACCCGGCCCGGGTGGCCCGCGACGCCATGTGGGCCATCACCGACTGCGCCGTGCCGGTCATCGGGGCGATCAACGGGCCCGGCCCTCGGCGCCGGGCTGGCCTACGCCGCCTGTTGCGACATCCTGGTGGCGTCGGAATCGGCCACCTTCGGCGCGCCGGAGATCAACGTCGGGCTCCTCGGCGCCAGCGCCCACGTCTCGATGCTCGTCGGTCGCTACAAGGCGAGGGAGATGTTCTTCACCGGTGAGCCCGTCACCGCCGCCGAGCTCCACCGGCTCGGGGCGGTGCGAGCCGTCGTGCCCCAGCGCCGAGCTCATGGACACGGCGCGGGCGCTCGCCGACGAGCTGGCCGCCAAGAGCCCGATCGCCCTCCGGCTGGCCAAGGAGAGCATGAACCGTGTCGAGTACCTTCCCCTGAAGGAGGCCTACCGGACCGAGCAGGACTACACGGCCCGGCTGTCCACCTTCGAGGACGCGGCCGAAGCCCGCCAGGCCGCGAGCCGAGAAGCGCCCGCCCGTCTGGAAGTGGCGTTGACGCCGAGGCTCCGAGCCGCCGTCGCCGTCAGTCAGCCGCTCTGGTCCCGCCACCCCGGCGAGCTGGTGGCCCGACCCTTGGTCACCGCCGCGCCGATGAAGTTCTTCTGGGCCTCCACCGTGCCGGCCCCGAAGCACAGGCCGCGGATGTCCCGGTAGGCGCGCTCGACCGGGTACTCGCGGCTGTATCCGTAGCCACCGTGGATCTGCATGGCCTCGTCGCACACCAGCTTGGCCGCCAGGTTGGCCGCCGTCTTGGCCAGTGCCGTCTCCAGCGGCGGCGGCGTTCCGCCCGGTCCGGCCAGCCGGAGCGCCCGCCCGAGGAGCAGCCGGGCACCTTCGAGGGCCACCGCCATGTCGGCGAACTTCCACTGGAGGCCCTGGCGCTCGGCGATGGGACTGCCGCCGACGGAGCGGTCCCGGGCGTAGGCGACGGCATGTTCGAGAGCGCCCTGGGCCGCCCCGATGCACATGGCCGCGTTGCCGCACCGCTCATGATTCAGATGGTCGAGCAGGATCTTGAAGGACGAGTTCGAGCCCGGGTCGCCGGCCAGCATCACGTCGTCCTCGGTAATGGCCACATCGTCGAAGGCGATCTCCGCCTCGGTGGCGGCGTGGATCCCCATGCTCCGGTGACGCCCGGCCACGCTGACCCCGTCGCGGTCGGTCGGGCACGATCACCGCCCCGATGCCCTTGGACCCCTCCCCTCCGGGCCACCGGCACCAGACGAGGACGGCCGAGGCAACGTGGCCGAGCGTCGAGTAGTTCTTGTAAGCGCGCAACCGCCACCGGCCGGGGCCGTCGGTATCGAGGGTGGCCCGCATGTTCTGTACGGCCGAGCCGGCGTCGGGCTCGGTGATGCCGATGCTGATGATGCTCTCCCCGGCGGCGACGGCCGGGAGGTAGCGCTCCTTCAGCGCCGGGCCCCCGAGGTGCTCGATGCCCCGGCTCGGCCCGTTGTAGGCGAGCTGGCAGCAAATGGCCGTGGACACGTCGTAGCGGGCGATTTCCTCGAGCACGATGGCGGCCTCGACGTCACCCAGACCCAGCCCTCCCCACTCGGTCCCGATGGTCACCCGGAACAGGTCGGCCGCGGCCAGGGCCTTCACCGCCTCCCAGGGCACCTCGCCCGACTCGTCGGCCTCCCCGGCCCGGGGCCCGACTTCGCGTGCGCGCGATCTGGCGGGCCAGTTCGCGCAGGGCGGCCTGGTCGGCATCCTCCGCCATGGGATCAACGCCGCTCTGGGCCATGGCGGCATCGTAACTGCCCGCCCAGTGGCGACGGCGAGGACGGCACCAGCAAGCGTGCCGAGCGAACCGTTCAGGCGTCGTCCGGTCGAAGGAAGCGCCGCTGCGGGTCCCAGCACCGGAGTGTCTCGACCTCGGCGGTCGAGGGGGCGGCCAGCTCGGCCACGTCTCCGGCCACGGCCAGCTCCCAGCCACACTGCTCGCGCACCCGATCGATGCGGCGGTCGAGCTCCTCGGGTCCTTCGGGCACGGCGGTGAGCACGAACGATCCCGTCGATCCGCTCGAACGTCCCGAGGTCGGTCACCAGGGCGGACACGCGGTCACCGGGCGAGGTGACGTAGGGCACGGCCTCGACCGTCCGGCGCGGGGCCAGAGTGGCGACCACCACCACCTCGTCGGCGGCGCTGGCGACGTCGTTCCCTCCACCGGAACCGACCAGAAAGGCACGACCGGGGATCACCGTCGAGTTGATGTTGCCCGCCCGGTCGATCTGGGCCGCCCCGAGACAACCGAGCAGCCGGGTGCCCGGGCCGGCGGTGAGCGTCGAGAGCACCGTCTCGCTGTCGGCCACCATGGTGGCGGTCGGGAAGTTGCGGTGATTGAAGACGAACGGGTCGGCCGGTGTCGGCTCGTACCCCCACAGGCCGAGCTCGGCCGTCAGCACGACCGGCGACCCTTCGGCCCGGGCCGTGCGCACGGCCAACCAGGCGGCCAGGTTGGCCACTCCCGCCCCGGCCAGCACGGCGTCGAAGCCGCCGGCCATCGCCCGGGTGGCGACCCGGCGCGCCCCGTACACCGTGGCTCGTTCCCAGGCGCCGACCGGCGCAGCCAGGTCCGGCGGATGGGCCACCTCGTCGTCGCGCCACGAGTCCGGCTCGGCCCGGCGCCGCAGGCCGGGACGAGCCGTTCCTCGCCGAGCTGCCGCCGGTAGGCGTCCTGGTCGGCCGGTTCGAGGATCCAGTGGCGGATCCACTCGTCGAAATGGTCGCTCCGGCTGGCGTCGCGGACCTCCTCCCAGAACTCGAGGTCCTCGCCGTAGGGTTCGACCGGGAGGTGCGGCACGTACAGGCCCCCGGGGTGGGCGCCGAGCGGCACCTCGGAGACGGAGAGCACCCGGTGGGCGGGGATCTTGACCAGGTGGGCCCAGGGCCGGATGTCCTCGATCACCCGCTCGACGGTCACCACTGCACCCCGCCGGGCCGCGAGGGCGCCCCACACTCCTTCGAGCAACGGTGGGCTGAAGGCCACGTTCCCCTCCCGATCGGCCATAGGAGCGTGCACCAGAGCGACGTCGGGGGCATAGGGGGCGAGCAGTCCCATCTCGCCGCCGAAGGGCTGACTCCACGACGGCGAACCCGGTCGTTGGACTCCATCGACGAGCCCCGGATGGATGCGGTGGTCACCGCCGGCAGCCCACGGGCGGCGGCCTCCAGCCGCTGGAGGAAGCTGAGGAAGGACCAGTGCTCGACCTCGACCTCGCCGCTGAGATAGGCGTCGCCGAACCAGGGGTTGGGGGTGAAGTTGGGGAAGACGTCGCCCGAATAGCCGGTCACCACCCGCTTGACCAGGCCTCCCCGGAACAGGACCGCGCCCGAGGCTCGAGAGGCTGAGCATGACCAGCGTGAATCCGGGGTCCTTCCCCCACCACTGCCGGATCAGCTCGCGGGCCGCGGCCGTCCACCGCGTGTGGCCGGTGACCACGTGGACGGCGTCGCCCGCCCTCAGGTGGCGCCGGACCGCCTCCTCGAGCGGGAGCAGGGCGGCGGTCACTGCGGTCGGCGGTCGGCGGACACTGGCGCAGACCGTAGTGGAGGTCGGGGCCGAACGGTCGAGGGCCGCGTCGTTACACTGACGCCCATGATCCGCTACGACGTGGGGGACGACCACGTCGCCCGGCTGGTCCTCGACCGGCCCGATGCCAAGAACGCGTTGTCCGTCGAGATGCGCGACGACATCGTCGCCCGGGTGCGGCAGGCCCGGAGCGACCGCCAAGTCCGCGGCCCTGCTCATCTCCGGGGACCGGTGACTCCTTCTGCGCCGGCATGGACCTGCGACAGTCCACGGTGGGGTCGGCCGGTCAGCGCCGGGTTCGACCCCCGCGACACCAGTGAGGCCCTGCGGGTGGGGGTCCAGGCGTTCATCCGGGAGCTGTGGGAGCTCGACAAGCCCACCGTCGCCGCCGTCAACGGGTCGGCCGTCGGGCCCGGTGCCCACTTGGCCCTGGCCTGCGACTTCGTGCTGACTTGCGAGGAGACCCGGTTCATCTGGTCGTTCGCCCGCTGGGGCCTGGTGGTCGACGCCGGCGGGGCCTATCTCCTGCCGCGGCTGGTGGGCCTGCCCCGGGCCAAAGCCATGGTCATGCTGGGAGACGGTGCGGACGGCGCCGGGGCGGTCCGGCTCGGCCTGGCCTATCGGTGCGTGGCCACCCGGGACGAGCTGGCCACGGCCGCCTCCGAGTTGGCGGCGCGACTGGCGGCGGGTCCCCACGCGTTCGCTCGGACTGTCCAAGATGCTCCTCAACTCGACCTTCGAGACCACGCTGGCCGAGTCGCTCGAACGCGAAGGGCTGGCCCAATCCATGGCGGCCACCTCACCGGAGATGGCCGAAGGGATGGCGGCCTTCAAGGAGCGCCGAGCCCCGGACTTCCCCGGCCTGTCTTGAACGCCCGAGGCACCGGCGCCCCGCCGGAGGGAGCTGGTGCGTCCCGCCCCCATTGGCCGGATTGCGGGTCATCGACGTCGGCACCCGGATCAGCGCCCCCTTCTGTGCCGGACTGCTCGGGGAACAGGGCGCCGAGGTCATCAAGGTCGAGGACCCGGCGGGCGGTGACTTCATGCGGACCATCGGACCCTTCGTCCCGACCGGCGACCCGGCCGACGTGACCGACCCGGCCGACCAACAGGACGGGGACGACGAGGGCTATTCGATGTGGTGGGCGGTCGAGGGACGAGGTCGGAAGGGGGTCACCCTCGACCTTCGGCGGCCCGAAGGTCAGGAGCTGTTCCGGCAGCTGGTCGCCACCTCCGACGTGGTCTGCGAGAACTTCCGCCCCGGTACGCTCGAGGCCTGGACCATCGGACCGGAATCGTGCGACCCGCGCCTGGTGTGGGCCCGGATCAGCGTCTTCGGCCAGGACGGTCCGTACGCCGAGCGCCCCGGACTGGACCGCATGGGCATCGCCTACGGCGGCCTGCTGGCCATCACCGGCTATCCGGACCACCCTCCGGTCCGGCCGGGCGTCACCATCTCGGACTACCTGACGGGGACGTTCGCCGCTGAGGCGGTGGTGGCTGCGCTCTATCGCCGGGACCGGCCCGACGGCGGGACGGGCCGCGGCGGAGTGGTCGACGCCCCGCTCTACGGTTCGATCCTCCGCGTGCTCGAATGGACCATCGCCGGCCGGGACCGGCTGGGCCTGATCCGCGAGCGGCAGGGCAACCGGCTGGCCAACTCGGCTCCGCTCGACAACTACGCCACCGCCGATGGCCGCTACGTCTGCATCGTCGCCGGCTCCGATGCCAATTTCCGTCGGCTGTGCCGGGCAATGGGCCGTCCCGAGCTGGCCGACGACCCCCACTGGTCGAGCCTCAAGCGACGGGCCGAGGGTGGAGAGGTGATCAACGGGATGGTGGCCGAGTGGGCTGCCACCATGGACGCCCGTGAGCTGGAAGCGGTCTGCGTGGCCCACGGCGTCCCCGTGGGCGTGGCCTACGACGCCGGCGAGATCATCGCCGACCCCCACATGGACGCCCGCGGTGACCTGGTGTCGGTGGACGATCCGGTGGCCGGGCCCCACCTGCAACAGGCGCCCTTCCCGCGCCTCGACGGACGGCGGCCCGAGGCGCCGAGCGCGGCGCCTACCCTCGGGCAGCACAACCGCGAGGTCTGGTGCGACCTGGTCGGTCTCGACGAAGGGACCTTCGAGGCCCATCGCTCGGCCGGGGTGATCTGAAAGACACGCCCGAGGGAGCCTCCGCCGGGGCGGGCGGGCGGTGGTTGTCCCGGGCGGCGTTGGTACGCTGCCCACCGTGCCCCCGACCGCCGTCGCCCCCGGCCTGTTCACCACCGGCGACCAACCGCACCTGCTGGGGAGCGCCTGCGAATCCTGTGGAGCCCGGCATTTCCCCGCCACCGACGGATGTCCCTACTGCGGCTCCGCGGCCGTGTCCCCCTGCGACCTGCCCACGACCGGCCGTCTGTGGGCCTGGACGGCAGTGGGCTCACCGCCGCCCGGCTATGGGGGCCCTGTGCCCTACGGCTTCGGCGTGGTCGAGCTCGGTGACCGGATCCGGGTGATCACGCGACTCACCGAATCGGACCCGACCGCCCTCGAGTTCGGACAACCGATGCGGCTCGTGCTCGTCGACATCGCCTCTCCTGATGGATCCCACCACGCCGAGGACGCCGTACTCACCTGGGCCTTCGAGCCCGTCGGACCGTGACCGCCCGGGGTGGCGGACGTGCCGGTGGCGTCGAGGTCGCCGGAGTGGGGATCCACCCCTTCGGGCGCTTCGACGCCAAGTCGGTGACCGACCTCGGCGTCGAGGCGGTGCGGGCGGCGGTTGCCGAGGCCGGAATCGACGGCTCGCAGATCGAGGCCGCCTTCTGTGGCACCGCGTACGGAGGCGTGGCCTCCGGCCACAAGGTCCTCGGACGTCTCGGTCAGACCGGCATGCCCATCATCGACGTCGAAGCCGGATGTGCCAGCGGGGCCGCCGCCCTCATGCTGGCGGCCGCATCCATCCGGAGCGGCCAGTACGGGACTGCCCTCGCCTTCGGGATCGAGAAGATGCCGAAGGGGATCATCCGCTCCTCGTTCTTCGAGCCGTGGCAAGAGCAAGCCGGACTCACCTCGACGCCCGCCTACTTCGCCCTGCGAGCGCAGCGCCTGATGCACACGTCCGGTGTGACCGAGGCCGACCTGGCTGATGTCGTCGTGAAGAACCGACGCCATGGGGTGGACAACCCCGACGGCCATGTTCCGTGCCGAGGTCACGGCCGACGAGGTGTTGGCCTCCCGGGTCGTGTGCGCCCCGCTACGCCTGTGGATGCTCTGCTCACCCAACGAAGGCGCCGCTGCCGTCGTGCTGCGACGCGCCGATGGCGAACCCGCTCGGGTCCAGATCCGATCCTCGGTCGTCCTGTCACACCTCCCCGGAGCGGTGCTGGGCGAATCGACTCCCCTATCCGGCCTGTGTGACGACACCATCCCGTCGCCGACATCGAGGGCGGCCGGCGCGGCCTACGAGGAAGCCGGGATCGGACCGGAGGATCTGGACCTGGTGGAGTGCCAGGACACCGACGCAGCCCGTGAGCTGCTCGCCTACGAAGAGCTCGGGCTCTGCCCGGTCGGCGAATCCTCCAAGCTCCTCCGCGACGGTGCCACGGCTCTGGGCGGTCGGCTGCCCGTCAACGTGAGCGGTGGCCTGCTGTCCAAGGGCGAGCCACTCGGGGCCTCCGCTCTGGGCCAGGTCGTCGAAATCGTCCGCCAGTTGCGCGGGGAATGCGGTGCCCGTCAGGTGACCGGCGCCTCCCTCGGCCTGGCGCACACCATCGGGCGGGGCGCAAACGCCAGCGTGGTCATCCTCAGCCGGTGAGGTCCCGGGACCGGGGATCGGCGGATCGCTCGGCCACCAGGTTGGCCCGGTTCACCTTGGTCGCCGCACTCCGCGGGATGGCGTCGACGAACTCCACCGACTTGGGGACCTTGTAGGCGGCCAGCCGCTCCTTGGCGAAGATGCGGATGTCCTCCTCGGTACAGGTCCGGTCGGCGACACACTCCACGATGGCGTGCACGCGATGACCCCATTCCGGATCGGGAAGGCCGACCACGACCACGTCGGCGATGTCGGGATGCTCTGACAGGGCGGCCTCGACCTCGGCGGGAAAGACGTTGGCCCCGCCGCTCACGATCATGTCGACCCTCCGGTCGGCGATGTAGAGGTAGCCATCGGCATCCATCCATCCGAGGTCGCCGGCGGTGGCGAACCCGTCCTCGGTCAAGGGCAGTGCCTGGCTCGATCCCAGGTAGCCGTACTTCCCGGTGGTGAGGGAGCGCAGGTAGATCTCCCCGACCTCGCCGACCGGCACGTCCCGCTGGTGCTCGTCGAGGATGCGGAGCTCGGTGCCACGGAAGCCCCGGCCGATGCTCCCGGGATGCTCGAGCCACTCGTCGCCGCGAATGGCGGTCAGGCCCAACCGTTCGGTCATGCCGTAGCACATGTAGAGGCGCTCACCTCCGATCAGGTCGATCCAGGTTCGGACCAAGGTCGGGGGGATGGTGGCGGCCCCCTGCTGGACCCACACCAGGCTCGAGAAGTCCCGCTGCTCGATGCCGGGGAGGCGGGCCATGCGGGCCAGCATGGTGGGCGTGGCGGTGAAGGCGGTGATCCGCTCCCGCTCGATGAGGTCGACCGCCTGGGCAGCGTCGAACTTGACCATCAAGGTGAGGGTGTCACCGGCCAGCAGATAGGTGAATTGGGCGAAACCGTTGGTGTGGTAGAGCGCCGTCGGGATCAGGATCTGTTGCGAACCGACGTCCACGCCCCACGCGTTCGGAAAGGGTTGGGCGTTCACGGCGAGGAGCACCGCCGGGTTGTGGTCCATGATGATCTTCGGCGTCCCCGTCGATCCGCTCGAGCAGATGCCGCTCACGTTCGGGGACACGACCACCGGCAAGGGGTCCGCCGGGAGGGAGTCGGCCTCGGCGAAGAGCACGTCGGCGTCGGCCCCCACCATCAGGGCCGCACCGAGCACGTCGGCCACTCTCCCCCGCTCCCACTCGGGCAGGTCCCAGCGGACAGGGACGGGTGAGGCCCCCACCTTCCAGGTGGCCAGTGTGGCCTCGACCATCTCCACCGAGTTGGGCAGCTCCAGTCCGACCCGATCGCCGAGGCCGACGCCCCGGCCGGCCATGGCCCGCGCCACCTGGTTGGACCGCCTGTCGAGGTGGCCCCAGGTCAGCCGTCGCTTCGATCCGTCGTGGTCGACGAAGGTGACGGCCACCGTGTCCGCCCGCTCCCGACCGAGGAAGGCGATCCGTTGGGCGTAGGGAACGCCGTCGATCTCCTCGGCGGTCACATCGGCCACCGAGCTCGCCGGGATGGGCGACGCGCCTCAGGGCCGGGAGCTGGGTGCCCGATGCGATCGAATTCCGGGAGGAGGACCAGGGAAGGGGCGTTCCGGGTGCCGAGCCGCCGGCCGATCCCCCTCAGCCTGTGGGCTGCCCCCTCGACCTGACGACCTCGTCTCACAGCGAGTGGAGAACCTACCCGTCCCGTGAATGGGCCGCCATACTTCCCGGCAACCGGTCGTGGTCATCGGTGCCGATGTCTACGATCCACCGGCGCCACCGACGAAGCCGCCGGCACCCGAACCGCCGGCCGCTGCGCGAGCGATGCCGCCACCACCGCCCAGGCCACCGCCGCCCAGGCCACCGAACCTCCCACCGATCCCCGTCGACGTCGTCGGCAGCGGGCGACCCAAATCCGCCAGGGCGACGACATCGCCCGGCTTGAGACCAGAGGTGATCTGGGTCAGGACATCACCGACCGTACCCAGGGCGACCCTCACCGTCCGCGTCGTGCCGCCGTCGACCACGGTGACCAGATGGATCGACCCGGTGGTCCGCACCGCCGAGGTGGGCACGGCGGTGACATCGTCTGATCGGGCCACCACGACGGTGGCTTCGGCGTCAGCGCCGGAGAAGAGGCCGAGATGGTCAGAGCTCAACGAGATCGTCACGGGATAGGTCGTGCCGGTCGAGCCGCTCACCGGCACGAGGCCGATAGAGGTCACCGTCCCCGCCAAAAGGCTGTTGGTCGCATCGGGGGTCACCGATGCCGACTGGCCCACCGCCACCTCGGCGATGTCGGCCACCGGTACCTGAGCCACGAGCTGGTAGGAGGACCCGGGGCCGATGATCATGATCTCGGGATCGGCCGAACCGGCTGCCGAAGTGACCGAATCGCCGGCGGCGATCGAGACCGAGGCCACGGTGCCGGAGATGGTACTGACCAGGTTGACGTCGTCCAGCGCCCGCTGGGCATCGGTCAGTTTGGCCTGGGCGGTGTCGACCGCGGCCTGGTCGACAGCGAGCTGCTGGGCCGTCGCGGCCGTCCCCCCGACCTCGAGCTCCCACCCCCGGAGAGCGAGCCACCCGACGGGGCCGACCCCGTCGGCGAGGCGCCGGCACCGGCGACGTCACTGGCAGCATTGGCGGACGAAGAGGCGAACGCGGTGGTGGCCGCAACCGGCGCACCTTGTGCCGCAGCACTCACCGCACCGCCCGACACCGGTTCGAGGGCTGCGTTGAGAGCGGACTCGTCGTGGGTCACCTGGGTGATGTCGGCCGTCACCTTTCCCTGGGCGGCGGAGGCCTGCGCCAATGCCTGGGAGCAGGTGATCGGTGCTCCGGTGCCGGTGGTGGTCGGAGGTGAACCCGCCGGGGCAGGCGAGCCGGGCGCGGGAGGCGAGCCGCCCGACGGGGCCGCATCGCACACGCCGGTGGCGGCGGCCAGGCTCTGGCTCGCCGAGGAGGAGTCGGCGTCCTCCTGGGCCTGATCAGTCAACAAGGTCGCCTGCAGCTTGGCGACCTGCTGGGCGTCGGGCGATGACTGGCCGGAGCGCGACGACGGAGCGGGCGTGGTCGTCGTCGTCGGCGAGATAGCTCCCCCGGAAGCTGCCGGTGCGGACTGGCTCGCCTCGGCGGCGGCCAGGGTGGCCTGGGCGGAGGCCAGAGTGGCCCGAGCCGACACCACGGATGCATTGAGCTGCGTCGGGTCGAGGGACGCCACGGTCTGACCGGCAGTGACCGTCGAGCCGACCGACACGTCGACCGCGCCTACCGCTCCGGATGTGTCGAAGGCCAGACCCACCTGGTTCACCGGGGCAATGGTCCCGACCGACTCGAGCGTGGCCTCGACCGTGCCCGTCCGCACCACCGTGGTCCGGTAGTCGGGTGCCGGGCTACGGGTCAGCATCCAGGCGGCCACCACGATGGCGGCGACGATCACCACGGCTCCGACGCGGAGGGTCGACACCCTCCTCCACCCACCCTCCGCAGTCGACTGCTCCTCCGGGTCGGGCAGGGGGCTGGAGACCCCCGGCGGCTCAGGCACTGGAGGACGCGCCGCCGCCGAACCGGCCGAACCGGCCGCCGCAGCCGTTGGCCCCGGGAGCCGAGAGGGTGATCGAGCGGGCGGTCACTGCGCCGGTCGTGTCGGCCGAACCCGCCGCCTGGGCGCACTTGCCCACGGCCAGGTCCGATGAGGACGCCGATGAGCGCTGCGTGAAGGCCGTCGATGCGGACAGCGTGACCGTGGCCGTCGTGGTCGCCTGCGTCGACGGGTTGGTCTCGCTGACCGTCACCTGCGATCCGTTGACTGCAGTGACCAGGCCGAACGCCACTGCGAACTGGCTAGGGTTACGTCCGCGGAAGGTCTGCGAAGGCGGTCTGCCGGGTTGAGCTCCCGGAGCGGCGCCGCCGGAGGCACCCGGTGCGGGACCGCCGCCCGGGACGGCGCCAGGTCCGCCGGCCCGGAACCCGCCCGATCCTGCGGTGCAATTTCCCGACGTCGGCTGGCTGATCGCCACCCTCGTTGCCGTCACCGGTCCCCCGAATCGGTTCGTCGAGGCCGCGCCGGTGGTCGGTGTGCCCGAGGCCGTGATGCAGCTGTCCACGGTGACGTTTGCGGCCGATGCCGGGACCGTCTGCTGGAAGGTTGTGGCCCACGTGTAGTTCACCGTTGTCTGGCCGGTGAGGGGATTCTGCACTTCGAGTGACACCCCGTTGATGGCGGCGATGGTGCCCGAGACGCCAGGGAACCGTTGTGCCCCGGCTCCGCCCCCGGCCGAGCCCCCCGCCCCACTGCCGTGGTTCGGCGCGCTTGTGGACGCGGTCGTCGAGGCCGAGGAGGACGAGCCACACGCCGCCAGGGCGACTGCGGCCGCGGCCACGGCGACGACAGCCAGACGCCGCGGCACGGTGGAACGACGGCCGGTTCGATGGTCCGGACTGTCGTCGAGTCGGGTCGAGGGTGGGTGCTGGCTGTTCATGTTCGTTCCTTCGGATCGGGGTTGTCGGGTCGGGGGTTGTCGGGTCGGGGGTTGTCGGGTCGGGGGTTGTCGGGTCGGATGTTGCGGGGTCGGGTGGTCTGGGAAACGCAGGACGGCCGTCGTGTTCGGAACCAGTCCGTCATTGCCGCAGGGCCTGGCTGGGTCGATCTCATTCGCTGCGCAGTGCGTCGATCGGTGCCAGGCGAGCAGCCCGACCCGCCGGGTAGACGCCGAAGGCGATCCCGATGGCGATGGCGATGGCGATGGCCCCGACCGTCGCCACCGGCGAGATGGCGATGGGGTCGGAGATGAAATGGGGGAGGATCACTGCGCCGAGCAGACCGAGTGCCGCACCCAGCAATCCGCCCACCAGGCCGAGGACGGACGCCTCGACGACGAACTGCCGGCCGATGATCCGTGGTGTCGCCCCCAGGGCCTTGCGCAGCCCGATCTCTCGGACCCGCTCGGTCACGGACACCAGCATGATGTTCATCACCCCGATACCACCCACAAGCAACGAGATGCCGGCGATCCCGCCCAGCAGCACTGTCAGCGTCCTGTCCACAGACGTGGCGGTTGAGAGGAGTTGCTGTTGCGATTCGATGGTGAAGTCGACATTGGCGGGCGCAGTGATGTGGTGGAGGCTGAGCAGTTCGTTGTCAGCTTCTTGGTAGGCGGCCGACAGGGTCGTGGACGAGGTGGCCTGGAGCAGGATCTGGCCCACCGAGTTGCGATTGGCGCCTCCGAAGAGCTGGGTGGCCGCAGTGGTGATGGGCACGACCGCCTGATCGTCTTGATTGGCAGCGGCCGAGGAGCCTGATCCCCCGGAGGAGCCCACCGTGTCGAGCACCCCGACGACGCTCAGCGGCACGCCGTTGACCGTCACCGTCTGGCCGACCGCGTCGCGCAACCCGAAGAGCTCTTGAGCGGTCGTCGATCCCAGCACGACCACATCGGCCCGGGTGGAAAGATCATGACCGGCGATGAACCGGCCCTCGGCCATCGTTCGGCCCCGAACCGAGAGCCACGCCGGGTTGGTGCCGACCATCGTGGTGGTCCAGTTGCCCGTTCCGGCCTGGAGATTCTCGGACGTCGAACTGACCGGAGCCACGGCGGCGATGTCGGGTGCCACCGTCTTGGACGAGAGAGCGGCGGCGTCACCGACGGTCAGGGTCGTGGCCGACCCGGTCCGCGCCGGATGCCCGAGGTCGAGGTCACACTGCCTGGCGAGATCGTCAGCAGGTTCGACCCCAACGCCGAGATCTGCGCTCCCACCTGTTGCTGGGCGCCCTCGCCCAACCCGACCGTCAGGATCACGGCGGTGATGCCGATCATGATGCCGAGCACCGTGAGACTCGAACGGAGGCGGTGCGAGACGACGGCCTCGAGCCCGGTGCGAAACGTCTCGAGTGCGTTCATGCCACGCCTGCCCCGGACCGTGCCGGCGTCGGGTCGAGGATCCGACCGTCGCGGATGCGTAGGATCCGTTGGGCCGATTGGGAAACGTCGGCCTCGTGGGTGATGAGGACGACCGTGCGCCCGCCCTGGTGGAGCTCCCCGAGCAGGTCGAGGACCTCGTGGGCGGAGACCGAGTCGAGATTCCCGGTGGGCTCGTCGGCGAGGATGAGGGCCGGGTCGGTGACGAGGGCGCGGGCCACAGCCACCCGCTGCTGCTGGCCACCGGATAGTTCTCCCGGGCGGTGCTCGACGCGGTCGGCGAGACCGACTCGTTCGAGTGCCTCGAGGGCGCGGCATCTCCGCGCGCTCCGGTCCAACCCGGCGTAGATCAGCGGCAGCTCCACGTTGCGCCACGCCGACATCGAGGCCAACAGGTTGAACTGCTGGAAGACGAAGCCCACCTGCCGGTTGCGAACACGGGCCAGCGTGTCTTCCGACATCGAGCCCACGTCTTCACCGGCCAGGCGGAAGGTTCCCGAAGTCGGGACGTCCAGGCATCCGAGGATGTGCATGAGCGTCGACTTCCCGGAGCCCGAGGGACCCATGCAGGCGACGAATTCGCCCGCCTGGATCTCGAAGCTCACTCCACGGAGTGCCTCGACGGCCAACGACCCGGTCCGGTACACCTTGGAGACGTCGCAGACTTCGATGACCGGCACCGACGCCGTGCGGTGGCGATCGGTCGGCTCCGACAAGACCTCGGCGGTGTCGTCGGACCGGAAGGAGCGGCTCCCCGCGCCGCCGGTGGGAGCACTCACTGCCCGATGCTGCCGCCGGGGAACCCACCGCCCGGGAAGCCGCCGGCAGGGGAACCCCCACCACCGAACCCACCGGCCCCCGAGCGTCCGAAGAGGCCCGCCCGCCCGGTGCCGCCGGGAGCTCCCCGAAACGAGACCTCGGTGACGTAGACCCGGTCCCCGACCGAGAGCCCGCTGGTGACCTGAGTCTCGCCTCCCGACGACGCTCCGATGGAGACCACCCGTGCCACCTTGGTCCCCCCGGAGTCGAGCAGCACCGTCGTGCTCTCACCGCTGTAATTGATGGCCGCGGTGGGGACGACGACCACGTCGTAGAGCTCCTCGGTGATGATCGACACCGTGGCGCTCGATCCGCCGTACAAGCCCTGCGGGCTGCCGGTGACGTCGACGACCACCGGGAACGCGGCGACGCCCGAGGTCGTGCTGGCCAACAGTCCCACCGATGCGACCGTCCCGTAGATCGGCGTCGTCGACCCGCTCACCGTGATGACCACCTGGTCGCCGGTTGTCACCTGGCCGACTTGCGAGCTGTCGACGGACGCGTCGACGACGTACGAACCGGTGGAGACGACCACCACCTGTGCCGCCGTCGAGCTCGAACTCGAGGACGACGACGGGGAGCCGGTCCCCGACGAGGAGCCCGACCCCGCCGAGGAGCCGGTCCCCGATCCCGCGCTGCTCGCGGTCGACGACCCGTTCGATCCGCTGGTCCCGCCGGCCGACGACGATGTGCCGCCACCCACTTGCTGGCCGACCGAGACGGAAACCGATGCGACCGTGCCGGCGATCGGGGTGGTCAGGGTGGCGTCGGCCAAGGACGACTGGGCTGCGGCCACCTGGGTCTGGGCGGATGCCACCGCAGCGTTGTCCGACGCGATCTGAGCCTCCGATGCGCCGTCGGCCTGGTCGGTGGCCAACTGGGCCTGGTCATTGGCCAGTGAGGCCTGGGCCTGGGTCAGCGACGCGGCCAGGGTGGAGTCGTCGAGGGTTGCCACCGCCTGCCCGGCCGCCACGACCTGACCCGGACTCACCGATACCCCGTTGACCCGGCCGGCCACCGCGAAATTGAGGTCGGCCTGGCTGGCCGGTTCGATCGTGCCGGACGATGCCACGGTCTTGGTGATGGTGCCCGTCGCCACCGTGTGCAGCGATGTGGTGGTGGTGACCAGGGGCGATGCCCCAGAGCTGCTCGTCGCCAACCATGTCCCGACGCCGGCGCCGCCCAGGACGACCACGACGACGGCCGCGACGGTCCGGCGTCTGGTGAACCACGATGAACGCCCGGAGACCACGTACACCTCGTTCGCTGTCGGCCATCAGGAGAGCCAGACCATCCAAGTCAGCGAACCTCTACGTCAGGACATAGCCACCTGTGAGCGGGCTGAGAGCGGCTCTGGCGGCAAGACGGGGCCAGTCGAGTCCGCCGGCCGGAGACCGCGCAGCGTGTGGGCGCCATCACCCAGGCGAACAATGTCGATTTAACCGAGAGTCCATTGAGAAGTCGCAGAACAGTCACCTTGCCGTGACATTTGCGTAACCCGGTACGATCACTATCTCTGGGAGCGCTCTATGAAAGGA
This sequence comes from uncultured Acidimicrobiales bacterium, assembly GCA_963769825.1. Taxonomy (GTDB): domain Bacteria; phylum Actinomycetota; class Acidimicrobiia; order Acidimicrobiales; family RAAP-2; genus Bog-756. The sequence goes on along the minus strand of CAVYNO010000004.1, from coordinate 219,403 downwards.
AGCCCATGGAGCCTGCCCTGGGCTGGCGCATTGATCCGTACGCCAGACACGAGCTCCGCTATTTCTTCGAAGGTGAGCCGACCTCCTGGGTGTGTACGGGTGGAAAGATCGCTCTGGAGACCGTGGCACCCGTCCAGCAGTTCGTAGCCGCAGCCGTCGGACGACCAGGACCAGCTCCCTCCTCCCCGGCCCCGTCCTTCGCTCCCGCCATTGACGAGGGGGGTGACGGCTGGCGGATGGATCCGTTCGGCACGCACGAATTCCGCTATTACGAAAGAGGAATGCCGACCTCGTGGGTCTCTACGGAGGGAGACGTCGCCGAGGAATTCGTCGTGACCACCGACGAGTTCCTACGGTCAGTACGGGAGGACGAAATTCCCGAGGACACCGGGAATGGCCGGCGAAATGGTTCCCTCCTCATCGAGCCAAATGGTGCCGGTGGGGCCGAAGCGGGAGTTTCCTCGGACAGGCACCAATTCCTCCCCCTGGGGATGGCTGGGTCGCTCCCGGTGGCCACGTCGACCGAGCCGGCGCCCGGGGTGGTCCAGCCGGCGGAGTTCCGGGCGTCCATGGACCTCGCCGCGTCGGCGGCGCCCCATGCCGTCCGGCCCGGCGATCTCCGATGGCCCCGAACGGAACGACCGAGTGCGACGCACCGCCGCCGGGTTCGACGGACCACGATCGTCGTCGCCTGTGCGGTGGGGGCGCTTGCCGCCATCACCTCTTTGGCCGCATACGCCGCCACCAGCGGCACCGACCGGACTCCGCCGCCGAAGGGAGGTCGCGGCGCCACGGCTCCCCCCCTCGTCCCCACGACCAACGCGACCCTCCCTATCGCCAACGACGCGACCGCCTCCTGGTGGGCGGCCACCGGCCAGCCCGATACCCACGCCCTCCTGACCGACATCCAGGCGATGAACGGGCAGCTGGGTGATCCCACCGCCCTGGGGGCGAGCTGTCGCACGTTCAGCGCGGATACCGCCACCGCCTCGGCAGCACCCACGCCACCGACGCCCAGCGTCAACCGGGAATGGCAGCAGACCCTGTCGACGGTGACCCGGGTCGTCAATGCCTGCGCGGCGGGGAATTACCCCCGCCTGGCCGAAGACCTGCAACCGGCGTCGCTGACCATCGACGACCTCGGGGCCCAGGTCGCCAACGACCTGCGCTGACCGTCCTGGGACGCCCTAAGGTCGGTGGTACGACCCTTCGGTACCACCAGCCGGCCTCGATCCGGCACTGCCTAGGGAGGCGACCATGCGGTACGTGAATCTCGGGACGACCGGCCTGCGCGTGTCCCGCGTCTGCCTCGGGATGATGAGCTTCGGCAACGACAGCGACCGTCCCTGGGTACTGGACGAGGAGAGGGCCGAACCCATCGTCCAGTCGGCGGTCGAAGGAGGGATCACCTTCTTCGACACGGCCGACGTCTATTCGGGTGGGGCGAGCGAGGTGGCCACCGGCCGGCTCCTGCCCAAATTCCTGAGCCGGGACGAGATGGTCGTGGCCACCAAGGTCTACATGCCGACGACACCCGGCGAGAACGGCAGTGGGCTTTCCCGCAAGCACATCCTGTCGGGGATCGACGCCTCCCTGGCCCGGCTCGGAATGGACTACGTCGACCTCTATCAGATCCACCGGTGGGACCCGCGTACGCCGATCGAGGAGACGATGGAAGCGCTGCACGACGTCGTGCGGGCCGGCAAGTCCCGCTACATCGGGGCCAGTTCCATGTTCGCCTGGCAGTTCGCCAAGGCCCAGCACGTCGCCGACCTCCATCACTGGACGAGGTTCGTGTCCATGCAGCCCCACTACAACCTCATCTACCGGGAAGAGGAGCGCGAGATGATCCCCTTGTGTCTCGACCAGGGAATCGGGGTCATTCCGTGGAGCCCTCTGGCCCGAGGCGTGCTGGCCGGGAACCGGACCCGGGGCGGCGAGCACCGCACCACCAGGTCGGACACCGACCCGTTCACCGACTACCTCTACAGTCAGCCGACCGATTTCGACGTGGTCGAGCGGGTTGCCGAAGTCGCCGCCGAGCGCGGCGTACCTTCGGCCCAGGTCGCGCTGGCCTGGCTGCTCCAGCGCCCCGGCGTGACCGCCCCGATCGTCGGTGCCACCAGACCTGGGCACCTGGCCGACGCCCTGGCTGCCGAGGCACTCGAGCTCAGCGACGCCGAGGTCAAGCGGGTCGAAGACCCCTACGTCCCCCACCCGGTGCTGGGCCATTTCTGATCCGGTTGCCGCGTACGGTGCCGGGCCGGACGCCCGTACCGGTCGACGAGGAGAACATGCATGACCCGACCTGACTCGGTGGACTTCCACTTCGACATCATGTGTCCCTACGCCTACCTGACCTCGCTCTGGGTGCGCGAGGTGCGCGACACCGCCGGAATCGATGTCCGCTGGCGGTTCTTCAGCCTGGAGGAGGTCAACCGGGTCGAAGGGAAGAAGCACCCGTGGGAGCGCGAGTGGTCTTACGGCTGGTCGATGATGCGTATCGGGGCATTCCTCCGGCGCCAGGACATGGACCTCCTCGACCGCTGGTACGAGACGGCCGGCCGGGCCCTCCACGTCGAGGGACGCAAGCCTCATCGGCCCGACGTGGCGGAGGCGTTGCTCGTCGAGATGGGGCTCGATCCCGGCATCGTCCGCGCCGCGGTCGAAGACCCTTCCACCGGCGACGAGGTCTTGGCCGAGCACCGGGCCGTGCTGGCTCGCGGCGGCTTCGGCGTGCCCACCCTGCTCTTCGACGACGGCCAGGCCCTGTTCGGGCCGGTCCTGGTCGACCCGCCCACCGGCGAGCAGGCGGTCCGCCTCTGGGACCACGTCACCGGCTGGCTTGACTATCCCCACCTCTACGAGCTCCAGCGTCCGAAGACCCCGAAGGACATCGACACCATCGTCGAGTCCTTCAAGCCCTACCTGGGGGCCCGCGACTGGTTCAGCGTCGAGCGGAAGACGCCCTGACTCCGACCGGGGTCACGCCGACGATTCCCGCAACGCACCGACCTCCCCGACGCTTCGCATCCGCCAGATCCCGATGGCCGGGAAGAGCAGCACGGTGATCATGCCCGCAGCCACCAGCGCGGCCGCGTTGACCGGTCGGATCTTGCCCTCGGCGGTGGCGATGCTGGTGATCACCACGATGAGCGGCAGACCGGTGGCCGAGAAGAGGGCCATCGGGATCCGCTCGGGCGAGGACAGGACGCGCCGGTAGAGAACCTCCACCGGCAGTCCCCGGGCGGCCAGCATGAGTGCGACGAAGACCGGGATGCGCCACAGTGAGGCCGGGTGGTCGATGAACTGGCGAAGATTGAACTGGATCCCACTGACCACGAAGAAGACCGGGATGAGAAAGCCGAAGCCGATGGCCTCGAGCTTGGCACTGATCTGTCGGATCTCCACCCCGGCGGCCAAGTGGCGCACCACGATGCCTGCTGCAAAGGCACCGAGCAGGACGTCGAGGCCGAGGGTCTGGGCCAGCAGGACCAGGAGCAGGATGAGCAGGAATGAAATCCTGACCGGGAGCTGCGCGCTCGACTCGAGGTGGCGGTTGAGCAACGCGATGACCCGGGGCGGCTGGGAGCGTGCGGCGGCCAGCACGGTGACCACGGCTACCACGATGAACGCCAGCAGGAGCAGCGATGTGAGCAGCGCATCCTTGTTGGTGAGCAGGAGCGCCACCGCCACGATGGGGCCGAACTCGCCGACCGTGCCGATGGCCGCGATGTAGGCGCCGAACCGGTTGTCGAACAGCCCGGCGTCGCGAAGCATCGGGACCAGCGTCCCGAGGGCGGTGGTGGTGATGGCCAGTCCGATCACCAGGGTGTCCAGGGCCAGGCCGGTGTGAACCAGGGCGAACGCGGCCGACAGCCCGATGACCAGTGAGAGGCCCCATCCGGCAAAGGCGAACTGGAGGGGCGTCCCTCGGACCTTCTGGAGGTCGAGCTCGAACCCGGCCAGAAAGATCAGATAGGTCAGGCCCAGGTCGGCCAGCGCGGTGACGATGGAGTTGACGTGGGCGAGGTCGAAGACATAGGGACCCATGAGGATGCCGAATCCGATCTGGATCACGATCTCGGGGACGGCCAACGGCCCACTCAGCTCGGAGAGGATCGGGGCGAGCACCGCGGCCAGCGCGATGAGTACCAGGGTGGAAACCGAGGCGGATGTCGTTACGTTCTGCCACCCACCGATGGCCAGCTGGACATTTGCTTCACCCTAGGCGTGGGCCCCGCGCCGGTCGGGGACCGGCCGTGGCGCGCCCAGGGGTCTGCGGGCAGACTGTCCCACGGTGCCAGACCCTGCGCTGATCATGGTCGGGCCGCTCACTTCCGAGGACCATGCCAGCCGCGGCCACCCCGAGCGACCCGACCGCCTCCGGGCCGTCCAGGACGGAGTGTCCGACCTCCATCTCGGTTCGGACCTCGTCGTGCTCGAGGCTCGGCCGGCCACCGACGTCCAGTTGGAGCTGGTGCACTCGGCCGGCTATCTCGAACGCCTCCGCGCCTTCTGCCATGAAGGGGGCGGTTCCCTCGACCCGGACACCTACGCCACCTCGGCGTCGTGGGAGTCGGCCACGATGGCGGCGGGCGCCGGGCTGGTTGCCGTCGAGGCGCTCCGGGCGTCCAACAACGGCGTGGCCTTCGTGGCCGCCCGCCCGCCCGGGCACCACGCCCTGGCCGATCGGGCCATGGGCTTCTGCCTCCTCAACAACGTGGCCGTGGCGGCCGCCTCGCTGGCCGGCGCGGGCGAGCGAGTTCTCGTCCTCGACTGGGACGTCCACCACGGCAACGGCACCCAGGACCTCTTCTGGGACGACCCGCGGGTTCTCTATGTCTCGACCCACCAGTGGCCGTGCTACCCGGGCACCGGGCCCGTGACCGACGTCGGCGGGCCGGAGGCAGTCGGGACCACCGTCAACGTACCCCTCCCCCCGGGCTCGACCGGGGAGGAGGTCCAAGCAGCCATGGACCTGGTGATCGAGCCGGCCGTGGCCGCCTTCCGCCCGTCGTGGGTTCTGGTCTCCGCCGGATTCGACGCCCACCGGGCTGACCCCTTGGCCGACCTGGCCTTGTCGGGCGGGGATTTCGCCGCGCTGGCCCGGCGGGTGGCGTCCTGGGCGCCCGGGCCCGGGCGCGTCGTGCTGTTCCTCGAGGGCGGCTACGACCTCGGCGCCCTGCGTACCTCGACCGCGGCGGCCATCGGGGCGCTGGTGGGGGCTTCCCCCGTCTCCGAGTTGCCCACCAGCGGCGGTCCCGGCCGTGCGTATGTGCAGCGGCTCGACGCCGAGCGGCGGGCCGCCCTCGAGCGTCCGGCCTGATGGACGGGCCCTCGAGGACCGTGGTCGGGGTCGACGGCTCGGACACGTCGATCGGCGCCCTCCGGTGGGCCTGCGACGAGGCAGCGCGCACCGGTGCCCGGATCGACGTCCTGATCGCCTGGCAGTGGCCGTTCAGTTTCGGGACGGCCCTTCCCGTCGCCTCCGGCTACGACCCGGCCGGCGACGCCCGAATGCTCCTCGAAGACATCGCCACGGGCATGGCGGACGAGTTCCCTTCGGTGAGGATCGCCGTCCGGGCCGTCGAGGGACACCCGGGCGAGGTGCTCGTCGAGGCGTCGCGCCACGCCGACCTGCTGGTCGTCGGGTGCCGCGGCCATGGCGAGATCACCGGCATGCTCCTCGGATCGGTGAGCCAGCACTGTGCGACCCATGCCGACTCGCCCGTCCTCGTCTTCCGACCGGCCTCCCCCTGACCCAGACGGCGAGCAGCCAACGGCCGGGCTGCGGGTGAAGAGAGACGACCCGGTGGCCGCCGGCCGGTGGTCAGATCGTGGGCATCGGGAAGATGCTGGGTTCGGCCGCCGAGGCGGTGACGGCCTCCCTCCGCTCGGCGGCGTCCATCGGCTGCGCTGATCCGGCGGCGGCGAGGACGAGCGGGAGGAGATCGAGATCGCCCGGCGTGCAGAGCGCGTGGACCCCGGGCGTGGAAAGGGCGAACCGGACGCCCCGGGCCACCTCGTCGGGTGAGATGTAGGGCTCGTACCAGGTGGTCGCGGTGCGGGCCTGCCCGGCCCAGGGCCGGGCGGCCACCGCCTTGATGGCCATGACCCCGATGTCGTGCTCCATGGCATGAGCGAGCAGGGCCTCGGCGTCCCGGCGGTAGGCGGGCTCCGACCACAGCTGCGGATTGACCGGGAACATGACCGTGTCGAGGTCATACCGTCGCAACGCCTCCAGATGAGCCGCCGGCGCACTCAGCTCATGGCCGGTGATGCCGATCCAGTGGCACAGCCCCTCATCGCGGGCGGCGGTCAGGGTTTCCAGCGCGCCGGTGCGAGCTTCCAGCTCCTGGCGGTCGGTGACGGCATGCAGTTGGTAGAGATCGAGGTGATCGCAGTGCAGGACTTCCAACGAGTTCTCGAGCTGTGCTCTGGTCCCGTCGGCACTGTGCCGCAAGGTCTTGCAGGCCACGAACAGACGGTCGCGGACGGCGGGGATGTGCGGCCCGAGCAGCGCCTCCGCCCGACCGTACTGAGGCGCCACGTCCAGGTGGTTGACGCCGGCGTCGATGGCGGCGGCCAGGGCCGTCCCGGCGGTCTCGGGGTCCGTGTCCCAGAAGGCGGCGCCACCCAGCACCGCCACCGACGAACGGTGCTCGGTTCTCCCCAGTCGGCGGACGTCCACGGGGGTCACGGTAGTGCGACCGGCCGCCGACGGTACCCTGCCCGGCCCCTCCGGCTGGCACCGCCCCCTCAGGTCGACGAGGCCGCCCGTCGGGCGGCCTCCCACCCCTCCACCATGGCCCCGAACCGGAGCGGGTTGTAGATGTCCTCCTCGTAGGACCACTGCTGCTCCCCTGCGTACTTGAGCAGAGTGAAGTTGTACTCCTGATGGACAGAGCCGTCACCCGGGTCCCGCATCCGGTTCCACACCTGGCACACCACCCAGCCGCGCTCCTCGTCGATCACATACCACTCGATGGGGAATTCCGGCATGTCCCGGCCCGGATAGTCGGCCATGCAGGAGCTGATCCACCCGTAGATGGCCTCCCGTCCGTGAAAGGTACCGAAATGATGCTCGATGTAGGTGGCGTCCTCGGTGAAGAGGTCGGCCCACTCCCGCCAGTGGCCCGAGGACCCGGCCGCCGCGGCCACCTCCTGGTAGCGAGCGAACGCACCCTCGATCTCCTCTCGGCTCCGACCCATGGTCGACTCCTTGCCGGGCCCGCGTGGGCCCCGTTCGAGGCTACCTGGGCCGACCCACGTCCATCAGGGGGCCGGCCGACTCACTCCCCGGCGGTGAACGAGCGGCGCAGCTTGGCCAAGCTGGCAGCCATGAGACGCGAGACGTGCATCTGGCTGACCCCGATGCGAGCCGCGATCTGCGACTGGGTCAGACCCTCGACGAAGCTGAGGTTGAGGATGGTCCGCTCGCGCTCGGACAGCTCGGCCAGGGAGATGGCCAGCACCATCCGGTCCTCGGTGCCGATGAACCCGGCGTCCATGTCGCCGAGGCGACCGGCCAGGGTGCCGTCCTGGTGATCTGGGGCATCGATGGAGGTCGTCCGGTAGCTCTGGCCGGCCTCGCGCGCCTCCAACACCGCCTCCTCCGATGACCCGGCCGCTTCGGCCAGCTCGGCCACCGTCGGCGGCCGGCCGAGCCGGTGGGCCAACGATTCGGCGATGTGGCCGAGCTCGAGATAGAGCTCCTGGATGCGCCGTGGTGCCCGGACCGCCCAGCCTCGGTCCCGGAAGTGACGTTTGAGCTCACCGATCACGGTTCGGGTGGCGAAGGTGCTGAACTCGACGCCGCGGTCAGGGTCGAACCGGTCGACGGACCGGATCAGGGCCACGGATGCCACCTGCGCGAGGTCGTCGTAGGGCTCTCCGCGGTCGGAGAAGCGCCGAGCCAGTTGAAAAGCCAGGCCCAGGTGGTCCTCCACCAATTCGTCGCGGAGCCGCTTCTCCCGCGTCCGTGCGAACTCGATGAACTTGTCCCGCCTGTGCCCGGCTTGGTTGACCGGTCCGGACATCAGGCTCCGGACCGAGCTCGTCGCTTCCGCAACCAGATCCGCCTCTCGCCGTCGCAGTCGTCGCGACCGTGCTCGTCGACCAGGGCATCGAGGATGGCCGCGGAGAGCCCATCGGGAGGCGCGCTCGGCGTACCGTCGCCCGCCGCGGCGACGGCGGTCGAGTCCCCGGGATGGTGGACGCACGAGACCTCGACCTCGGTCCCGCCCCGGACGAACCTGAGCGACAGGCGCCCACCGGCGCCGTCGCCGACCAGCCACACGCAGAGCTCGTCCACCGCCAAGCGCAGATCCTCGATCTCCTCGACGTCGAATCCGGCCCGGGAGCCGACGGTCGCCGCAGTCAGTCGGGCCAGGACGACCAGGTCGGCCCGGACCGGGATGCTCAGCTCGACGACGTCGTCGGCCCCATCTCCCTCAGGATCGCCACCCCGGGGGCCGGATGGATCGGATGTGGTCATGCCGCGATGGCCTGCTCCCGGGAGGACGCGATGGTGAAGATCTCCAGGAGCCCGGTGATCTCGAACAGCTTGAGGATCCGCGGCTCGGCGATCACGAGCCGCAGGGTGCCACCCGCGTCGTCGACCCGCTGCGCCGCACCGATGAGGACGCCCAAGCCCATCGAGTCGATGAACGTGACCGATGAGAGATCCACGACCAGCAAGGGTGGGCCGTGGTCGATGGCCTCGTCCAGCCGCTCACGGAGCCGGGGGGCGGTGGCCACGTCGACCTCACCGGCCACGGAAATCACACGGTAGCGCCCGGCGGCCTCCTCCGGGACGGCCTCCTCCGAGACTTCGAACACCTCGTCCACCATGGACAACCACGTTAGCCTCGAGCTCCACGCGGCTACGCTGCTCCGGGCAGGGGCGGCATCCCCTGGGAGCAGGCACGCGAGAGCGGGTACCGATCCGGTCATGGCCGATTCTTCCCTCGAGACCTACCGGCGAAAACGAGATCCGGCCCGCACCCCCGAGCCGGTACCACCCCGGCGCAAATCCAATCGGGCCCGAGCCAAGGGGGCACCGAGCTTCGTCATCCAGGAGCACCACGCCACCGCCCTCCACTGGGACTTCCGCCTGGAGCACGACGGCGTCCTGGTGTCGTGGGCACTCCCCAAGGGGCTTCCCGTGGACCCCGCCCAGAACCACTTGGCCGTGCCGGCCGAGGACCACCCGCTCGAGTACGCCGGCTTCAGCGGCACCATTCCCGCCACGGAGTACGGCGGCGGGACGGTGGCCATCTGGGACCACGGCTCCTACGAGGTCGAGAAATGGACGGACCGCGAGGTCATGGTGGTCCTCCACGGAGAACGCGCCACGGGACGGTACGTCCTCTTCGCGACGGGGAAGAACTGGATGATCCACCGCATGGACCCCCGACCCGAAGGATGGATGCCCCTCCCCGACAAGCTCTCCCCCATGCTGGCCGTGCCCGCCGAACGGCCTCCCGAGGGGGACGGCTGGTCGTACGAGCTCAAATGGGACGGGATCCGAGTGCTGCTGTGGGTGGAAGGGGGCCGGGTGCGCGCCCTCACCCGGAACGGGAACGACACCACCGCCTCCTTCCCCGAACTGCGGGAATTCGGCGAAGCCGTGGGCTCCGCCCAGCTCCTCCTCGACGGCGAGCTCATAGCACTCGACGACCGCGGACGGCCCTCCTTCTCGCGGTTGCAGCGACGGATGCACGTGACGTCAGCGGCCAGTGTGCGCAAGGCGGCAGCGGCCGATCCGGCCAGCCTGGTCCTGTTCGACCTCCTCCACCGCGATGGCCGCTCCCTGCTGGCCGTCCCGTACCACGACCGTCGCCGCGAGCTCGAGTCCCTCGAGCTCGCCGGCCCTCGTTGGGCCGTCACCCCGATGTTCGATGACGACTCCGGGGCCGAGGTGCTCCGCATTGCCGGCGAGCTCGGCATGGAGGGCGTCGTGGCCAAACGTAGGAACAGTCCCTACCGACCGGGCGTGCGGAGCCCCGACTGGATCAAGGTGAAGCGCCAGCGGACCCAGGAGGTCGTCGTCGGGGGTTTGACCCCCGGGCAGGGAAACCGTCGCGGCCTGTTCGGTTCGCTGCTGGTGGGCGTGCCCGTCGTCGCCGGCGATGCCCCGGATGGAACACTCCGGTACGCGGGCAAGGTCGGCACCGGGTTCTCCCAGTCGGTGATGGAGGACCTCGTCGCCCGGCTCGGTCCGCTGGCCACGCCATCGAGCCCGTTCGACGAGGATCTCCGACGGGAGGCCGGTGTTGGGGTCACCTGGGTCAGACCCCTGCTGGTCGGCGAGGTCCGCTTCAGCGAATGGACGCCGGATGGCCGGCTCCGTCATCCGGTCTGGCGCGGGGTCCGGAGTGACAAGAGCCCGTCCGAGGTGGTCCATGAGTCCTGAACGCCCCTCGTCGGTGCGGGCGCGGGTGGATGGCAGGGAGCTGACCATCTCCAACCTCGACAAGGTCCTCTACCCCGCCGTCGGCTTCACCAAGGGTGAGATGATCGACTACTACGCACGCATCGCCCCGGTGATGCTGCCCCACGTGCGCGACCGCCCGCTCACCATGAAGCGGTATCCCGACGGCGTGGAGGGACAGTCGTTCTTCGAGAAGCATCGGCCGGTGCACGCGCCCAAATGGGTGCGCAGTGTGGCCGTCCCGTCAGGAGAGGAGGGCGACACCATCGACTACTGCGTGCTGTGCGACGTGCCCTCGCTGGTCTGGACGGCCAATCTGGCGACCATCGAGCTCCACGTGCCGCTGTGGCGGGTTGGAACCGGGCATTCCCTTCCTGCGCCTCCTGATCACATGGTGTTCGATCTCGATCCCGGGGAGGGCACCGGCATCGTGGAGTGCTGCCGGGTGGCATTGCACATCGTGGCGGCGCTGGGTCCCGATGCGACCTGTGTGGCGAAGACCAGTGGATCCAAGGGCCTCCAGCTCTACCGTCCCCTCGACGGGACCATGTCATGGGACGAGATGCGGGCGGCCGCCTATCGGGTGGCCGGCGAGATCGAGGAGCAGCACCGGGATCTGGTGGTGTCCAACATGCGGAAGTCCTTACGGCGGGGCAAGGTGCTCATCGACTGGAGCCAGAACCATCCGGCCAAGACCACCATCGCCGCCTACTCGTTGCGGGCACGACCCGAGCCGATGGCGTCGACGCCGATCACCTGGGAGGAGGTCGAAGCCTGTGCTCACGACGGCGACCCTGATCAGCTCCGTTTCACCGCCCGGGACGTGCTCGAGCGAGTGGAGCGCGTGGGCGATCTCTTCGCCCCGGTCGGAGACGCCAGCTACACGTAGCGCTCTGCCGGCAGGCTCCCGATGGCGAGCGATCCACCACCGTCCTCGCCGGCCTGTCCCTCGCCTGCGGGCGGGCCTGCTCCGGCGGCCTCGGTCTCGAGCACCGGATCGGTGGTGAAGAGATAGGTCCGGAGATGCCGGTCGAGCACCGGGTCGTGACGGCGGAGCCACTCCAGTGTCATGGCGGCATGCTCCTTCTCCTCGTCCCGGTTGTGGGCCAGAATGCCGGCCAACTCGGCGTCGGTCGCGGCATCCACCCGCTGGTCGTACCAGTCGACTGCCTCGAGCTCCTCCTGGATCGAGGCGATCGCCCGATGCCGGTCGATGGTTTCGGGTGCCAAGCTGGCTTCGGGCTCGTGCAATCCGGCGCTCTGAGCCATGGATGGACCTCCTGGAGATGGTCGGGCGATCTCGATCCCAACTTACGTACTGCTTCCGGACTCGGCCAGTCCCCCGACGGCCCGGGTCAGCCGACACCGACCGGCCGAAACTGGACGCTGATGCGGGGCTCGACGACCCGGGCCGTCTTGGGCACGGCATGCTCCCAGGTGCGCTGGCAGCTCCCTCCCATGACGAGCAGGTCGCCGGATCCGAGCGTGTGGGCCACGGCACTCCCACCCCCCTCGGACGGAGCAGGAACCGTCGGCGGCCACCTAGGGAGACGACAGCCACGACGGTATCCTCGAAGGCCCCACGCCCGATCCGGTCGCCGTGCCAGGCGACGCTGTCACCGCCGGCGCGGTAGAGGCAGCATCCCACCGTCCGGAACGGGCCGGCTGCTCCGTAGTGCGCGTTGAGTGCCGTCATGGCCCGGTCCAGCAGGGGATCCGGCAACGGCGAGCCGTCGTCGAAGAAGCACACGAGACGCGGGACGTCGACCTTCCTTCCGTACATCACCCGCTGGTCGGCCTTCCATGGGACAGCCCCGAGAAGCCGCTCGAACAGTTCCGCCGACCCGCTGACCCATTCGCGCCGCAGCTCGATCCAGGCCCCGTCGCCGAGGTCGGTCCGCTCCACGGCGCCGACGAGGGGCCGCACGCCGATCTCGCCGGCCTCGAAGAGTGAGGGCTGCCGCGCACGCATTGCCGCAAGGATTCTAGACGAACAGGTGTTCGAATCGAGCAGCCGGAGGAGCCCTTCGGGCTGCGCCGGTCCGGTTGAGGGCGGGGCCGGCGGGGTACCTAGTGCATGTGGGAACGAATGGCAGTCCGGCGCACGGGCGAGCTGCGTCGGGGCGATAGGAACAGTGGTCACCTGGGAATTGGCGCTCGAGCCCGCCGTCCAGTCGGTGCAACGCAGCCGTGAGCTGGTGCGACGGGCGCTGCACGGGCTCGATTCGGATCACATCGAGACGGCCGCCGTCCTGACCGACGAACTGGTCACCAATGCGGTCACCCACGGGCGGCCGCCGATCGTGCTCGCCATCCACCTGGACCGGAAATCAGTCTGCGTGGCGGTCAGCGACGAAGGCCCCGGGTTGCCCACGCTGCACCCGATGGTGCGCCTGGCCGACAGCGGTCGCGGCCTATTGATCGTCGATGTCCTGTCCGACCAATGGGGAGTCGACCCGCTCCCGGCCGGCAAGCGGGTCTGGTTCCGGATGACGGCAGGAGGGGCGGAGACCCTAGCGGCTCGGGCTTGGGCCCTCCCCGGCCCCTGACACCTCCCTTGATCCAGGCCCCGCGCTCAGCCCCACCTGGTCCGGTGTCGGGGGCGGGGCGATGGCGGCGGTCATCTCGACCCGACCAGAACGAAAGCGGATCACTGGCCGGGAACGACTCCTCCAGCGCCTCATCGAGAAGGTCCTCGCTCACTCCGGTGTCAGCCGGTGGCTCCATGGGGCTCCTTCCGCGGCACGGCCCGCCGCGCTTCCATGGAACTACTCCGACCCGGCGGAGGCAAACGGAGGGCGCCGGCCGGTCCACCGGTGTCCACCACCGGCTCCGCCCCCGTCGTGGACCTCGAAGGAGTCATCCGTGTCGAAGCGTGACCGGGCTCGAGCGACTCAGTAGCTGATCGGCGCGTCGAAGGCCGCCCGCCGGGAAGCGCGGCGCAGCGCGCCGAGGACGGGCCGTCCGAGCAGCACTACCAGGACGCCGTTGGTGACGGCCCGGGTGATGTCAAAGCCCAGCGAGGTGGTCAGGTCGAAGAGGATGAAGCTGTGCAGGTTGTGCCACCCGCCGGCACCGGGTTGGAAGGAGAAACTCGAGGTCGTCCCGGCGCCGAAGGGCCAGAACCAGAGGTTGAGGAGCGTGCCGTAGGCGATTGACGACACCGCGGCATAGGCCGCCAGCATGGCCAGCTCGGCCCGACCCCTGGCCGGGGGGAGGCACCCGGCACCGAACCCCATCCAGGCCGCTCCGAACATCTGGAAGGGAAGCCAGGGCCCGATGCCTCCCGTGATCAAGGCCGAAGCGGCGATGGTCACTGCGCCGAGCACGAAGCCGAAGCCGCGGCCGAGGACCCGGCCCGCCGGGATCAACAGGAAGAAGACGGGCTCGAACCCGGCCAGTCCCGGACTGGGGACGCGTAGCGCGGCGCCGCAGGCGGCGAGGATGCCCAGCAGGGCGATGGCCTTGGCGTCGAAGGCGCCCTCGGCCAGCTCGCCGAGCACTACCGCCAGCAGCAGGGGCAGGACGGCTACGAACAGCCACGGAGCGTCGACGGAATGAGCCAGGTTGGCGTCCGACTGTCCGTGGATCAGGAGCGGCCAGCAGAAGCCGACGACGCCCACCGCCGAGGTGATCGCCACCAGCACCGAGGCGCGTGCTCCCGAATCGGACGACCGCAGTCGCCCCGGCTGGCCTAGCCATGGTCGGCTTCCCCCAGGGCCCCGACCACCTCTTCCACCGTGAGCCACGGCTCGGGCGCCAGGATCTTCGCCACCTGGGGGGCGAACACCGGCGAATGGCAGACCACATCCCTGGCCCGGCCGTCGGCCACCACCTCGCCCTCGGCCAGGACCACGCCCCGGCTGGCCACCTTGGCCACCAGCTCCACGTCGTGGGTGGCCATCACCACGCAGGCTCCCTCGGCAGTCAGGTGGCGGACGATGGCCACCAGCCGGTCCTTGCCCGGGTAGTCGAGGCCGCGGGTGGGCTCGTCGAGCAGGACCAGATCGGGGACGGGGGGCGAGGACCACGGCCAGGGCCAGGGCCAGCCGCTGCCCCTCCGACAGGTCGCGGGGATGGCGGTCCCGGTCGAGGCCACCCACGATGCCCTCCAAGGCGGCGGCCGTCTTTCCGGGCTCGAGGCCGGTCTCCCGGTCGGCGGCGCGGCACTCGTCGCCCACCGTCTCCCCGTACAGGAGGAGGCCGGGCTCCTGGGGCACCAGGCCGACCATCCTGATCAGACGGCGAGCCGGCACGTCGGTCGGCCGCTGACCCATCACTCGTACCCGACCGCGGGTCGGCTCCCGGAGTCCGGCCAGCTGGCCCAGCAACGTCGACTTGCCGGAGCCGTTCCGACCCATCACGGCCACGACCTCACCGGCGGCAAGGGACAAGCTCACCTCCCGCAATGCCTCCACCTCGTCGAACGTGACCGCCAGGCGCTCGACCGCGGCCACGGGGGGACCATCGGCCGCCGGGGTAAGCGGGTGTGGGGCGATTCTCAGTCGGCGGATCAGGGGGCCGGCCAAGCGACGTGCATCGCGGACCGACAACGGGAGCGGGCTCCAGCCGGCCGCCCGGCCTAGCTCGACGATCGGGGGCGCCACGGGCGCCCCCTTCATCACCTCCGCAGTCGGCCCCACCACCAACGGATCGCCTCCGCCCGGCACCAGGGCCACTCGGTCGGCAAAGGGGATGACCCGTTCCAACCGGTGCTCGGCCAGCACGACGGTGATGCCGAGGTCGTGGACGAGTCGGGTCAGGGAGGCAAGGACCTCCTCGGCGGCAGCCGGGTCGAGCGCCGAGGTCGGCTCGTCCAGGACCAGTACCCGCGGGGAGGCACACAGCACCGCCCCGATGGCCACCCGCTGTTGCTGACCCCCGGACAGGGCGGTGAGCGGTCGCTCCCGCAGGTCGTGCAAACCGAGCAAGTCGAGCGTGTCTTCGACGCGCCGGCGCATGGCGCTCGGCGCGATCCCGAGGTTTTCCATGGTGTAGGCCAGCTCGTCCTCGACCGTATCGGTGACGAAGCTGGCTGCTGGGTCCTGGCCCACCAGGCCGACGACATCGGCCAGCTCCCGGGGAGGGAACTCCCGGGTCGAGCGTCCCGCCACCCGAACCTCTCCCGAGGCATGCCCGCCGGTGAAGTGGGGCACCAATCCGTTGATGGCTCGGAGCAGCGTCGTCTTGCCCGCGCCCGTCGGACCAATCACCAGGCACAGCTCACCCTCCTCGATGGTCAGGTCCACGTCACGCAGGGTCGGCGCCGCCTCCTCGGCGTACGAGAAGCTGAAGGCGGCAAAGCGGATCACGCCAGGCTCTCCTCGGTCCGCCGCCGTCCGGACGACGACGCCGGCGCCGGCACCGGCTGCCCGACCGCGGTGCGGCGCTCCACCGGGGCGGTCAGTGCCGGCAGCAGGCCGACGAGGATCCCGATTGTGGGAAGGAGCGGCAGGGCCGGGAGGTGGAGCGGGTAGACCGGCATTTGGAGGCCGGCCGTCCCGAGTCCACTGGCCACGATGAGGCTCATCAACGTTACCCCCCCCGAAGCGGCGACCGTCCACTCGGCCACCGCCCACACGTCCGGGCGGTAGCGGGTTCGGTTGGTCCGCCGGCCGCTCAACACCATGCCCGCGGCGAGCAGTGCCGCTCCCGTGGCGATGAAGGGCAGACCACCCACGGGGAGCGAGCCGGGGTCGAGTGCGCCGTAGACGCCGACCACGATCATCAGCAGCCCGATGGCGGTGGCTCCGCCGGCCCGGCGCCGAGTCCGCGCCGGGCGCGCCTGTCGTCGCCCGTAGCCCCGCGCGTCCATCGATGATGCGAGCTGCAGCGAGCGGTCCAGCGCGTTTTCCAGCACGGGAATGGCCATGCCCCGCAGGCCGGCCACGCCGCGGGTGGGACGGCCGCGCAGGCGGCGGGCGTCACGCACATCGGCGATGGCCATCACCAGCTCGGGCGCGAACGACAGCGAGACGGTCACCGCCACCCCGGCCTCGTAGAGGACCGATGGCAAGCAACGGAGAAGCCGGTACGGACTGGCCAAAGAGTTCGCCGCCCCGAAGCAGATCAGGACCACGGCCAGTCGGAGACCCTCGACCGCGGCCTGGACGATCCCCTCTGCGGTCACCTCGCCCCCGATGCTGACCCCGGCGGCCCAGGCGGGAAGAGGCACCTGCGGCAGGGTGAACAGCACGTGACCAGGCAATCGGTCACCGAAGACGATCTGGAGCACCACCCGGATCACGATGACCACCAGGCCGAGGCGGACGAATACCGCCAGCGACCGCGACCAGGGAGCGGAGGTCCGGCAGACCGCGACGACGAATGCGGCGACCGCGGCCAGGAGGCACAGCAGCAAGGGGTTGGTCGTGCGGCTGGCTGCACCGGCCAGGCAGCCGGCCCATAGCCACCACGCCGCCGGATGGAGCCCGCGACGTCGCGACGAAATGGGCCGGCGCCCGATCACGGCATCCTCGGGCGCTTCCGCCACCGCCAGATAGCCAGTCCGGCCAGCACGACCACCAGGCCCGCGCCGATGGCCACCGCCACCGCCCCGCTCCCCCCGGGCTCAGCCGCGGTGCTGACGGCGTGGAGGGACTCGGCATGCGCTCCCGAACCGGACCGAGTGACGGGAGCCGAACCGTGGTTGCCGACGCCGGGGAGCGTCGACGCCGGCAACGTCGTGCCGCCCGACCCATGGGTCGCCAGTGGGGCGGTCCCTGCGGAGCCGGAAGCCCTCGTGGGCCCGGCGGACGGTACCCCCGGTGCCGCTCCGCCGGGGGTGACAGCGGCGGGCCCCGCCGGCGGTGCCACTCCGGCTGACGGCGCAGCCGGCGAGGTCGTGGTCGTGGCCGAAGTGACTGCGTCACAGATGGCGGTGTAGTTCGGTGATGCCGCCGGCGGCGGGTCACTCGGATTGGCGCTGCCGGGGTTCTCGAAACGCCACCCTTCAACGTCGCCCGGCTGCAGGACGGCGAAGGCGCCCGTACTGGCGTACTGCCAGCTACCGGAGCTACCCCGCCAGTAGGACCAGTAGACGTACCCGCCGGGGACCGACTGGCCGCAGCCACTGCCCGGGGTCCCGTTGATCGAGCAGAGGAGCTGGGAGGCGTTGTACGTCGGGGCCTGCTCCTGCTCCTGGGCGGTGAAAGCGGCCAGGGCCTGGTAGCCGTTGGTGCCGCTCGGCACCTTGACACAGCCCACCACCGGTGTCGCCCCCCCTCCGAAGTCCACCACGAAGGCGACGGCGACCGAGGTGTCGGCCGCGGTAGCCCGGGCCAGGTCGCCGAAGGGCACCAGGGCGTAGGGCCCGGCCGCGGCGAGCACGGCCGAGGCGCCGCCGACTACGAGCCGCGGCCGCCCTCAGGCGCCACGCCCGCCGGGTCATCCTCCGGCCCCGGCCGGCCCGGTAGTGCCGACGATGGGCTTGTTGAGGGCGAGGGCGCCGGTCGAGCCGAAGAAGCCGGCGTCACCGAAGGTGAACACACCGCCGTCGGAGGCCACCAGCCAGTAGCCACGGCCGTCGGGGGTGGAGGCCATGCCGACGATGGGCTTGTTGAGGGCGAGGGCGCCGGTCGAGCCGAAGAAGCCGGCGTCACCGAAGGTGAACACACCGCCATCGGAGGCCACCAGCCAGTAGCCACGGCCGTCGGGGGTGGAGGCCATGCCGACGATGGGCTTGTTGAGGGCGAGGGCGCCGGTCGAGCCGAAGAAGCCGGCGTCACCGAAGGTGAACGCACCGCCGTCGGAGGCCACCAGCCAGTAGCCACGGCCGTCGGGGGTGGAGGCCATGCCGACGATGGGCTTGTTGAGGGCGAGGGCGCCGGTCGAGCCGAAGAAGCCGGCGTCACCGAAGGTGAACACACCGCCGTCGGAGGCCACCAGCCAGTAGCCACGGCCGTCGGGGGTGGAGGCCATGCCGACGATGGGCTTGTTGAGGGCGAGGGCGCCGGTCGAGCCGAAGAAGCCGGCGTCACCGAAGGTGAACACACCGCCGTCGGAGGCCACCAGCCAGTAGCCACGGCCGTCGGGGGTGGAGGCCATACCGACGATGGGCTTGTTGAGGGCGAGGGCGCCGGTCGAGCCGAAGAAGCCGGCGTCACCGAAGGTGAACACACCGCCATCGGAGGCCACCAGCCAGTAGCCACGGCCCGGGAAAGCGGCCACGAAGGACAAGCCCACACCGGCCAGGGCGGGAACCGCCTGGTAGGTAGCGAGCTCGTCGGGACCGCCGCCGGTCGAGAATTCGAAAGCCCCGCGACCCGACCCCGACGTGATCTGGAAGGACAACAGCGAGGTAACGGGGTCGCCGCCGGCCTTCACGAATGCGGGGGCCGACGGCGATTGACCGAGGGCCTCGACCGCCTGGATCACCAACGCGGTCGAATCAGGATCGGTCGTGCCGGGGGTGGCCACCGTGTTGGGAAAGAAACTCCATCCACCGTCGGCGTCCTGGGCGCCGGCGATGAACGCCAGCGCGTTGGTTCTCGCCGGTGCTGGGAGTGCACCTTGGCCCATCAGGCCCTCGACCGCCAATGCGGTCGAGTTGGTGTCGGGACCGTTGAACGTCGACGGGTTGCCCGAGCATGGGTTGCTCACAGTGATGTAGCTGGTCCAACCCCCGTCAGGACACTGTTGGCCGGTGAGCCAGGCCACGGCAGCATTGGTCTGAGCCGTGGAGGTGACCCCGGCCGCCGCCAGCGCGGCCAGGGCGAGCCCCTGGCGGAAGGCACCGTCGAAGCTGGGGTCTTGGACACCGAAGAGTCCCGTGTCGGGCCCGGACTGGCGCTGGGTGGCCAGCAGTCGGGCCACGAGGTCGGAGCCGGCGAAGGACCGCGGATCCACACCGAGAGCGTGGGCGTCCAGGATGAGGAAGGCCAGCTGCCCGGGACCGTCGGCTCCGCTCACCGTCACGTATTGGCTCAGGTGCGTGCCCATGAAGTTGACCGCGGTCCTGGCCCCGTTGGGGTCGACACCGGCCCCGGCCAAGGCCAGCACGGTGTTGGCGGTGGCCGCCAGGTCGGGCTGTCCCGGCATGGTCGAGGACGGGACGTCGCCGGCCGGGGTGAGCTGATGGGCGAGCCAGGTGGCTCCGAGCTGAGCCGCGCCGGTTTGGCGCAGAGCGGGTGGCGGGGAGGACGCGGTGGCCGGCGCCGGTGCCGCGGCGAGGGCCACGACCAGGGCGGCTCCGAGGGCTGCCGTGGTCAGGAGTCGATGCTTGTGCATGGGGTCAGCGCTCACTTCCGGGCAACGACCCGGAAGCTCCCCGGAGCCCGCACGGACCCCTGACCGACCGAGTCCTTGCCGCAATTCTCGACGGATATGGACTCAAGCAGCGGACGTCGGTATCCCGGCTTGTGGCGAGCACGTGTACCCGTCACCCACGGTTGCGGACCAGCGCCGGACTTCGACCGGCTTCCCCGATGTGCTACCTGTGCAACTGGGGCCCGACCCTAGCAGGGTCGCGTCGATGGCTACTTGGACCGGCTAGCCGCCCTGGTACGTCTCGGTCGTCCGCTTCGAGGGCAGCAACAACACCAAGATGAGTG
This sequence comes from uncultured Acidimicrobiales bacterium, assembly GCA_963769825.1. Classification (GTDB taxonomy): domain Bacteria; phylum Actinomycetota; class Acidimicrobiia; order Acidimicrobiales; family RAAP-2; genus Bog-756. The sequence continues at coordinate 199,414 of CAVYNO010000004.1, read as the reverse complement.
CGAGCAACCAGAAGAAGAAGCCGAGGATCACCCACCCGACGGCGTGACGGCCCTTCCGCCGGGCAATGTTGTAGATCCAGACGAGCACCACGATCCACAGAACGAAGGCGATGACCCCGTAGAGGGCGCCGAGCCCGGCGCTGGTGGCCGTGATGGCAGAGGCCAGGCTCATGACCGTCCCTGGCATGACCGTCCCTGGCGCCGCCGACCCATGGCGGCATGGTACCAACGGGGCCGGCGGTCGCGCCTGGTCCGGTCGATCTCAGGCGTCGATCACGGCGGGAGTGAACCGGGCGGTGGCGAGGACCTTCCCACCGGGATCGACCAACGAAGCGGAGCGGACGGAGTGCGCCCCCGCGGGCAGAGGAGTCATCCACATCCCGGACCCCGAAGTCAACGAGAACCAACCGACGTTGCGGGAGACACCGTCGGCCGAAGTGACCCTGCACATGACCGGCCCGGCCCAGGTAGAACCCTCGACCCGCATCGACAACCAGGCCGGCTTGCCGGCATAGACGGAGACCACACCCACCGTGCGCCCGGCGGAGACGAGGGATGCCTCGACCGGATGGTCGCCAGCGCTCGGCGCGACCGTCACTGCGGTGTGCCGTGGCGAACCACCCAGGGGATGGGTAGCCCAGCCGAGCCCGAAGGCGAGCCCGGCGACAGCCGCCGCGATGCTCACCGCCGCCAGGGGCCGACGCCACGCTCGTCCCTGCCGCCGGGCCCGGGACGGCCTGCGCCGCATCTCCTCGAAGATCCGGGTCTCGAAGCCCACCGGTGGGTCGATCTCGCCGCCGAGATGGACCAGGCTGTCGACGGCCGCGGTGAGCTCCTCCAGCTCGAGGGCACAGTTGGGACAACCGTCGATGTGATCCAGCAGCTCGGCGCGCGCCCGGCCGTCCAACACGTCGGCGGCCAGCTCGGGCAACTCGGCCCGCATGCGGTCGTGAGCCATGAGATCGTCCTGGTCGGTCATGACGTTCCCTTGGCGTCGTCGAGCGCGGCGCGAAGCTTCTGCAACCCCGCCCGGATGCGGGTCTTGGCCGTGCCGAGTGGGATGGACTCCGACGCGCTGATCTCTTCGGCGGTGCGCCCATAAAGAGCAGCGAGCAAGGTGGCACGTCGCTGCTCCACAGGTAGCTGGTGCAGTGCCACACGAAGGTGCGGCGAGAGCTGGCTCGCCATGGCCAGCTCCTCCACCGGCTGACCTCCGCCGACCAATCCCAGCGCCACCAGTTCGTCGGGATCGGTCGGTAGGGCTCGCCGTTGGCGGATGGCATCGATGGCCAGATTGCGGGTGATGGTGAGCACCCACGACGTCACCGTGCCCCGACGAGCGTCGAACACCGGCGCGTGGCGCCAGGCCCGGAGCAGGGCCTCCTGGGCGACGTCCTCGGCCACCCCGGCGTCGTCGAGCAGGCGGACGGCCAATCCGAAGACCCGTTTCTGATACCGACGGACGAAAGTGATCGCGGCGTGCTCGTCCCCTATGGCCATGCCGGCCATGAGCGCCTCGTCCGAAGGGTTCGCCGGCGCGCTGCGTGCGGTCATTACGGCGACCCGGTCGGAGTGATGACCCAGATGACGGGCGGCCTCATGGGCCGATGCGACGTGCCCCACGCTCACTCCAGTTCGAGGTGCGCCCTGAACAGGCTTCCTGTTCTCGGTCATGCGCTCCCGGTCGACCCGCCAGGGTACCGCCCATGTGCCGTTGTCCCCCGCCGCCCGCGATCTTCATGATCCCATCTCCGTTCCGTGGCCCGGGGGGCGCCTAGGCCCTCATGGTGGCGATGCGCGTTCTATGACCTTGCGCTCCAAGACCCTTCGCGCCCTATGACCTGCCCCCCTGTATACGGGCCAGCCGTCCCGAGGGATTGAATTGGGCGGGCCGGCGGGTTGGCGCGAGCGTGCCGGACGCCGGGAATTGCGTCGCCGCCGAGCTAAGGTGACCTCGGGCACGATGACCGCGGCCCAGCCGGTCGGTATGGGGAGGACGATGGCGGCTGAGGGTAACGGACGGGGTCAGTCCAGGAACCTGATCCTGACGGCGATGATCTTCGCCGTCGCGATGATCTTCATCGACCAGACCATCGTTTCCATCGCCGTGCCGCAGATCCAGCGGGAGCTCGGCCTCACCAGCACCGGTGTGCAATGGGTCGTCAATGCCTACCTGCTGTCGTTGGCCGCGCTTTTCGCCTTTGGCGGGCGCTTGGCCGACACCCTCGGCCACCGTCGCATGGTGGTCCTCGGGATCGTGATCTTCGCCGGCGCCTCGGCCATGTGCGGCCTGACCCCGGGGAAGGGGAGCGCGGCCGAGGCGTGGATCGTGTCGTTCCGGGTGCTCCAGGGTGCCGGCGGAGCCATCATGTTCCCTGCGGCGCTGGCCATCGTGGTCCAAACCTTCCCTCTGAGGGAACGGGGCAGGGCTCTCGCCGCCTTCTTCGGCATTGCCGGCGGGCTCACCGCAGTAGGGCCGGTCCTCGGTGGCTACCTGACCCAGTGGACCTGGCGGGCCATCTTCTGGGTGAACCTTCCGGTCGCCGCCATCGCGTTGGTGCTCATCGCCATCTCGAGGCCGACTACGACCTACCGGGCGGCCCGCATGGACTACCGAGGACTGGCCCTCATCGCGGCAGGGGTGGCGCTCAGCGTCTTCGGCTTCCAGCAGTCCTCGGTGTGGGGCTGGTCCAACCCCGCCATCTGGCTCTGCATCGTCGGGGGGGCGCTGTTGCTCGTCACCTTCTACTTCGTCGAGCTGCGTACGCCGTCACCACTCATCCAGGTCCGCATCTTCCACGTTCCGGCCTTCGCCGTCGAGAATCTCGTCCTGGGCATCGCCATGCTGGCCTTCATCCCGATGTTCTTCTTCGTCAGCGAATATGCCCAGATCGCCCTGGCCAAGAAGGCATCGCAGGCCGGCGTGTACCTGTTGTACTTCTTTATCGGCTTCGTGGTGGCGGCCCAGATCGGTGGGCGCATGTTGGACCGCGGTGGAGCCAAACGGCCGGTGGTGCTCGGCAGCGTGCTCGCCGCCGTCGGCTTCTACCTCTGGGCCGGGAAGGTCTCCGGTCTCGACTTCAACTCCCAGCAGTGGTACGTGATCCTGGCCGGTGCGGGTATGGGCATGATGCTGGGCCCGGCCAACACCGACGCCGTCAACCGGGCTTCCACCCTCACCTACGGGGAGGCGACCGGCGTGACCCAGACCGTGCGCAACTACTTCGCCAGTCTGGGCCTGGCCATCCTCGGCACCATCCTGGTCACACGCATGCACTCGCTGCTCACCCAGTCGCTGGTGGCCATGGGGACGCCGCCGGACCGGGCCACAGTCGAGGCTGGACAGCAATCCCAGACGCAGAGCGCCGGTGGCGCCGGGACGATCCCGCATTTCGTGCGGCTCGACTTCGCCCACGCCACCCGTACCGTGTTCCTGGTCATGGCCGCGGTGATGGCGGCGGCGGCCGTCGTGGCGCTGGTCGGCCTGCGGCCCGGCGTCCAGGAGGAGATGGAGGAGCAGGCCGACGCGGCCGAGGTGGCGCCGACCTGACTCGGATCAGCCGACCAGCACAGGCGGAGGTGGGTACCCGGCCGCCTCGCACAGTGCCTGATATGCAGCCAGGGTCCCGGCACCGTCGTACACGCTCTCCACGTTGCCCTCGGCGTCGAGATTGAGGTTCACCCCGTACATCTGGAACCACACCTCGCGTCTCGTCCTCGACGGATTGGAGGGTGTGGATCGAGCCCGCCGGCTCATAGAGGAAGGACCCTGCCCGGTTCACGTAGGCGTACTCCTTGTACTTCCACGCTCCCGATGTCGTGTAGGCGTAGACGGGACCGGTATGACGGTGCTTTTGCACCTCGTATCCGGCCTGGAAGACGTTCTCCACGATCCAGAGACCCTCGTCCGGCTTGACCTGGATCACCTTCAACTTGTTCCCGTCCCCGATGTCGACGAACGGCAGGTCGTCGGCACCGAGGTGCACGGCCTGCGGGATGGTCTCCGTGGTCGTCATGGCGCTCCTCTCCGACGGTCTCCCGTCCACCCCCATTGTGGCAGCGCCCGGGTCGGCATCGCGCCGGTCGTGCACAATGGGGGTCGTGCACAGCGGGTTCGACCACGTGACCATGGCGGTGACAGACCTCGACGGGGCCCGGCAATTCTTCGCTCTGTTGGGCTTCGAGGAGACGACCGCCGTCGTGGTCTCAGGCGACCTCATGTCCCGCTACATGGGCATCCCCGATTGGGAGGCCGACCACGTGACCCTGCGGCTGACCGGAGCCGTCACCCACCAGGAGGTCCAACTCCTCCGCTTCCACCGGCCGGTCCTGCCCGAAGACCCCCAGGCGGGGAATTTGGCCCGCCTCGGTTTCAACCACGTCTGCTTCGCCGTCGATGACATCGAGGCCACCCTGGCCAAGCTGGCGGCTGCCGGCATCGGCGCGCGCAACGAGACCGATGGAATTCCACGACCGGAAGCTGGTCTTTCTCGACGGGCCGGATGGCGTGGTCATCGAGTTGGCGCAATGGTTGCCGGGCACAGCGCGGCCCGAACCGACTGACGAGGACCGGTAGCGGCGATGGCGGTGATCGAGATCATGCGCTTCCGCCTGCTCGACGACGTGGACAGCCAGGCGTTCGAAGCGGCCGATCGGCGGCTCCAGACCGGGTTCGCCTACCGGCAGGCGGGAATGCTCCGGCGCACCGTCGCCCGGGCCCCGGAAGGCGAGTGGATCGTCATCGATCTCTGGCACACCGGCGAGGATGCCGACCGTGCCGCACTGGCCTGGGAGGATGACCCGGTGACGGCCGGCTTCATGTCCTTCGTGGATGCCGACAGCGTCTCGGTCGCCCGCTACGACACGCTCGATTGAGCGTCGAGATCGCTACTGCTGCACGAGCACCAGTGGATTGCCCTCCGGGTCCTCGACGGCGGCCAGGGTCGGCCCTCCGGGGATGTCGAAGGGTGCGGCGACCAGTTCGGCACCCAGCTCGACCGCCAGAGCGAGTGAGGCATTGAGATCCTTGACCTGCACGTAGAGCGTCACCCCGGCCCGGTCCCCCTGCCGGATGTGGCCGCCCGGGCCGGGTTCGGGCCCACCCAGGCCGGGCGGGATCTGCATGATCGGCCCTCCCCCCACCTGCCAATGGCAGAGCTTGCCGTAGAACTCGGCCTGGCGTTCCGGATCCCTGGCCACCAGCTCCCAGTGGACCACCGGGCGGGGCCAGTCAGCCATGCGATCCACCCGTCACTTGATGGCCAACGCGTTGGCGGAGGACCCGATGCCTCCGGCGACGTTCGTCGGGGCGGCGGTGAGGAACACCTCGAAGCGGCCGTCCGCCCGGCAGGCCCGGGCCAGTTCGTCGAGCCACCACAGTTCGCCGAGAGCGAGCCCGAACTGGCCGATCAGCATGCGGTGCAGGAATCCGAACGGCATGTGCTCCGGGCTCAGGTCGGGGGGCCAGACCTCGAGCGAGGGGTTGTCGGCGGCCGCAGCTGACAGGTGGGAGTCCCACAGGTAGCGGGCCATGTCCTCGCTCTGTTCGAGACCGACTGCGGCAAGGTCGCGGAACTCGGCCATCCTTGCCTTGACGGCCTGGTCCTGGCGGCCATACCAGGCCAGGAACCCGGTGTGCAGCAGCAACACGTCGCCGTCCTGCCATTCGATCCCGGCCGTCCAGCGCGCCTCTTCGAGGTCCTCCACGGTCACGGCCCGGGGAGTAGCCGGGTCGAACCCGACACCCGCCCCGCCGAAGGCCGCCTCGATGTCGAGCAGGACGGCCCGTCCGGCGATGCCCCGGCGGGCCCAGTGCTCGATGGTGTTGCGCGACTTGGACCGGATCTCGCCGGTCGTGGCGCCGTTGTAGAACTGGTCGGCGTCGTAGCCCACGTGGGCCAGCGAGTCCCACTGGCTCGATGCCTGGGGGAAGTAGTTGTCGAGCTTGTCGTCGAAGGCAGACTCGCCCATGGCGGTCACCGTGTGCTGGAGGGCGCCGCGGAAGAAGAGCGGGGGCTCGAGGGCGTCGAGTGGGGCGTTGAGGCTGAAGACCTCGCCCGTGCGCACCAGCCGGGCGGCCTCGGCCACCCGCGAGGGCGTCTGGAGGTTGAGTAGCCCGACCGAGTCCGAGGTGCCGAAGAGGCCCCACCCCGAACGACCGCCCCGGGGAGCGGCCGGCAGCTCGTCATAGGCGGGCATCCGGCGAGTGGGGTCTCCACCGATCGGCGGGCTGTCCGGGCCGTCTGACATCGTCCTCCTCGGCGCCCCTCGGTCGGGCCGGCGCGGCCAGGATTGTAGGTCCGCCCGGGCGCCCCCGCCGGTGTCGAGCCGACCGCCACGTGCAGCCGTCGGTGGGGCGCCCGCCCGGCGTCAGGACGACCCGGTCAGGGCGGCCAACCCCTCACGGTACGTCGGCGCCTCGAGCACCCAACCCAGGTCCGCCTTGGCCTTGGCGTTGCTCACCCTCAGCCCGCCCTTCATGACGGCGCGCGCGTACGGGGTGAGGGCCAACAGCAATTCGGGAACGGCTCGCGGCTTCGGGGCACCGACCGCCGCGGCGGTGGCAATGATCATGTCGGAGAGGCTCACCGGCAGGTCGTCGACGATGTTGTACGCACCGCCCGGTGCGTCGAGCGCGGCGACCGTCGCACGGGCGGCATCCCCGATGCTCACCCAGGGCAGCGATCCGTCCCCGCGTACGACGGGCAGGCGGCGCCGGCGCACACCGTCGACGATGCCGGCGCTGGCGGCACCCGAGCCATAGAACAGTCCGTACCGCAAGGCCGTACCGGTCAGGCCCCGGGCTCCCAGGACCTGCTGCTCGTTGGAACGCAGGGCGGCGACGTGGGCTTCGAACCGCCCACGTCCGGGCGGCCCGAACGGGTCGGCTTCGGTGAGCACCCGTCCCCCCCAGTCCCCGAACCCGTACCCGAAGACGATCGACTGGGTAACGAAGCGACGGGCTCCCAGTCCCGGCGCGGCGGCGAGCAGGTTGGCCGTTCCTTCGGTGCGCAGACGGTTGGTCATCGCCATGTCGCGGTGACGGATCGGGGTCTTCTTCAACGCAGTGAGCTCGGCGATCACGGCGTCGGCGGCCGAGCCGGCGAGCGCCCCGACCAGGCCGGCCCGGTCGAGCACGTCGGCGCACACGGGCGTGGCACCCGAGGCTTCGAGCCCGGCGGCCGCGTCGGCCCCCCGGTGCAGAGCGATCACCTCGTGCCCGGCGGCTCGAAGCTCGGGGATCAACACCTGACCGATGGCACCGGTGGCACCGGCGACAAGCACCCTCATCATCCCTCCCTCCGCCCTGGCCCCTCAGACGGATCGGCAGACTCCTCCCTTGTAGCATGGTCCCGTGACCTGCTTCACGACGGTGCGTCGTGCCCGATCGACGGGGACGATGGGGATGGCATCAGCTCGCTGATCATCATGCGCTGCGGATCGTGGCCGATGCGGGCGTAACCCGTGGTGAGCTGGTCCTCGACATCGGAGCGGGAACCGGCGCGCTGACCGGGCCGCTGCTCGCCTGCGGCGCACGGGTGGTGGCCTTCGAGCTGCACCCCGCACGGGCGAGGGAATTGCGGCAGAGGTTCGGTGGACCGCGCCTCACGGTGGTGGTCGCCGACGCAACCGACCTCCGGCTGCCGCGCCGGCCGTTCCGGGTGGTGGCCAACCCGCCGTTTGCGGCGGCGAACTCGATCCTGCGCCGGTTGGTGGCACCCGGAAGCGGGCTGGTGCGTGCCGACGTCGTGGTTCCGTGGCATACCGGAAGACGGTGGCTGGCCGGGGACGGGCCCGGAGCGGGCCGCTGGCTCAAGATCTTCGAAGTTGCCACGGCACGACCTGTCCCTCGGAGCGCCTTCTCACCGCCGTCGCCGGGTGGCGCCACCCTGCTCGTCATCGTCCGGCGGCCCAGGCCCCTCGACATCGCGCCGGCCCGAAGGGCCCAGAGAAGGTTGGCCCGCGGCTAGGCCCTGCCCGGTGGCCTCGGCGATCAGGACCCCGACACGGCGGCGACGGCCGCTTCGGCGGCGCGCTCGGTGGCCAGCTTGGCCTCTTTCATCATCCGCGCCATGGCCGGGACTCGACCCGGATGACGGACCACATAGGAGACGACCGCCTTGAGGTTCGGCGAGCCATCCGGGTTGCTCAACCCGAAGACCTCCTCGTCCAGGAGGCCGTCGGTGACCCGGTCGCTGATCGTCCTGAACACCGACCAGGGGATGCCTCGACGCTCACAGACCTCGGCGATGGCCGCGGTCTCCATGTCCATGGACACCACGCCGTCCTCCCGGAGCCCGGCGACGACGTCGAGGTCGGTGATGAGGGTGTCCGTGGTCCACATCTTGCCCTCGGCCCGTCCACCCCCGAGGGGGTGGGGCCGATATTCGTCCCCCGTCTGGCCGTTCACCACCACCGCCGGGAGGACGAGCGACCCGATCTCGGCTTCGGCGTGGACCGCACCGGTGATGCCGACCACGACCACCCGCTCCACCTCGATCTGATCCAGCAACCGGGCGAGCTTGTCGGCCGCCAGCGATGTACCCATGCCGGTCACGATGGCCACCACCGGATCCGTCCCGATCGTTCCCCGGTAGACGTCGAGCGTGCCATTCCGGGTCTTCTCCAGCTGGAGCCTCCGCTTGAGCGGGGACAACTCCATGGGCATGGCGCAGACGAACACCACAGGCATCGGGCCCTCCCCGGTCAGGAAGGGACCGATGTTATCGGCCGTCGGCGTCGCCTTCCGGAGCCGGAGGCGACCGGCCGTTCGGGAAGGCGCCCGAGCAGACGCGCCCTCTACAATCAGGGCGTCCCGGCCGTAGGAGACGATGAGTGGTGCCTCTGCAGGGTGCCGGAGTGGAGCGTCCGTTGCATCTGCCGTCCAGCGCGCATACCGGCCGGGGGCGCGCCTCCGGCAAGCCGCCCGGCCGGGAGGGTGCACCCGAATGACGGCTGAGGCCTTCCAGGTCCCCCTCGGGCAGCCGGACTTCTTCGCCGGCGATCCTGATCCGGCACTGTCGCGGCTCCGGCGGCGCTCCCCGGTGAGCTGGCAGGACGGCGGGGGCTTCTGGGCTGTCACCCGCCACGCCGACATCCAGGCCATCAGCCGGGACCCGCAGACCTTCTGTTCCGGCCAGGGCGTCCTGATCGCCGACCGGAACCGTCCGGTGGCCGCGGCCGACTCGCTCCTCTACCTCGATCCACCCCGTCACGAGCGCTTCCGGAAGCTGATCAACCGGGCTTTCACGCCGAGACGGGTGGCCGAGCTCGAGCCGCGGGTGCGGGAGCTGGCCACCGAGCTGCTCGCCGCCGTCGATGCGGGGCGCACCGTCGACCTGGTCGACGCGGTCTGCGCACCCCTCCCGATGCTGGTGATCGCCGAGCTGCTGGGCCTGCCGGCCGAGGACCGGGACGACTTCCGGCGCTGGTCCGACGCGGCCATGGCCGCGGCCACCGAGCTCACCGACGCCAGCGTCCGTACCACCCTCGAGCTGCTCGACTATTTCGACGGCCAACTGCAGGCCCGGGCGGAGTCCCCGACCGACGACCTGCTCTCCGCCCTGCTGGGAGCCGAGGTCGACGGGGTCGGTCTCACCCGCCGCGAACTGCAGGGGTTCTGCCTGACGCTCCTGGTGGCCGGCAACGAGACCACCCGATCGCTCATGGCCGGCGGCCTGGTGGCGCTGGCCGAGCATCCCGAACAGCGGGCCCGGCTGGCCGGCGAGCCAGCCCTCATTCCCACGGCGGTCGAGGAACTGCTGCGCTGGGTCACACCGGTCATGGCCATGGCCCGGACGACGACCCGACCGGCGACGGTGGCGGATGCCGAGCTCGGAGCAGGCGCGTACGTCGTCCTCGCCTACAGCGCGGGGAACCGGGACGAGGAGGTCTTCGGCGAGTCCGCCGACGACCTGGACATCACCCGGTCGCCCAACCCCCACCTCTCGTTCGGTTTCGGCGAGCACTTCTGCATCGGGGCCAGCCTGGCCCGTCTGGAGACCCGGGTGCTGCTGGAGGAGGTGCTCGCCCGCTGGCCCCACTACGAGGTGGCCGGCACCGTCGACCGAGCCCCGTCCACCTTGTTGCGCCAGGTGACTCGCGCACCGATCCGGCTGGCGCCGTGAGCGGCGGGGTACATACCGCCCGGCGCCCCGAGTACGGCGGGCCGGCGTCCGTTGCCGGCTGAGGCGTTCTCGACGGGAGCCGAGGCCGTGCTGGCCCGGGCGGGCGACCCGGCCCGCGGTCTGGTCTTCGAGGGACGGACCTGGACCTGGACCGAGGTGGTGGCCGAGATGGCCACCTGGGGGGCGTGGCTGAAATCGCTCACCGGTGAGGGACCGCCCCATGTCGGCGTGCTACTGGACAACAGGCCCGAGTACCTGTTCGCACTGGGCGGGACACTGCTCACCGGTTCGGTGTTGATCGGGCTCAATTCGACCCGGCGGGGGAACGAACTGGCCACGGATGTGTCCCATACCGACTGCAGCATCGTCCTGACCGATGCCGACAACCGTTCGCTGCTCGCCGGCCTCGACCTCGGTAGGGCCCGGGTCGTCGACATCGACGATCTTCCCGCTACCGGCGCCGACCCCCTCGCCGGGCAAAGGACCCCAGCGCCCGAGGATCTCGCCCTGCTGTTGTTCACCGCCGGGTCGACCGGCACACCGAAGGCGGTGCGCGTGACCCAGGGGCGGGTGGCCCGATCGGCCGTGGGAATCGGATTCCGGCCCGATGACGTCCTCTACTGCGCCATGCCCCTCTTCCATGGGAACGCCCTGTTCTCGAGTGTGTACCCGGCCCTCGGTAGCGGTGCCAGCATCGTTCTCCGCCGGAAGTTCTCCGCCTCAGCGTGCATGCCCGAGATCCGCGCCACGTCGAGCACCTTCTTCGCCACCATCGGGCGGGCCCTCTCCTTCATCGTCAGCACGTCTCCCGATCCGGCCGACCGGGACCACCGGCTGCGGGTGGTCCTCGCCCCGGAGTCCTCGGTGGTCGACATGGCCGCGTTCGAGGAGCGGTTCGGGTGCCGGGTGCTGTCGGGCTACGGATCGAGCGAGAACGCCATCGTCTTCGTCCCCAAGCCGGGACTCCCCCGTGACGCCCTCGGCGTCCCCATGGACGGCCTCGACGTTGCCGTCGTGAACGCCGAGACAGGCCAGGAGTGCGAGACAGCGCGCTTCGATGCCGCCGGCCACATGCTCAACGCCACCGAGGCCATCGGCGAGATCGTGGGGCGCAACGCGCTGGATCGCTTCGAGGGCTACTACAACAACCCCGAAGCCACCGATCAGCGTTCGCGAAACGGTTGGTACTGGTCGGGAGACCTGGGTTACCGCGATCAGTCGGGCACCTTCTACTTCGCCGGCCGCACCATCGACTGGCTGCGGGTGGACGGCGAGAATTTCGCATCGGCGCCGCTCGAGCGTCTTTTCGGCCGGTTCGCGCCGGCCACCGGCGTGTCGGTCTTCGCGGTCCCCGACGAGCGAACCGTCGACGACCAGGTGATGGCCGTTCTCGAGATGGCCGACCCGGACGCGTTCGACCCCGACCAATTCGAGGATTTCCTCGCCAGCCAGCCCGACCTCGGCACGAAATGGACGCCCCGCTACGTCCGTGTCGTCACCCGCCTGCCGGTCACCGCCACGAACAAGGTCGACAAGCAGGCCCTCCGGCGCGAGCGGTGGCACGGCGAGGGCAAGGTGTTCTGGCGACCGGGCCGCCGTCAACCCCTTGGACCCATGGCCCCCGGCGACGCCGCCGAGCTCGAGGCTGCCTTCGGCACACACCGGCAGGCAGACCGAGCCGATGGCGGCCGGTGACGGGGAGGGGGGCCACGTGGACGACCCGGGTGCGGCATCGCTGATCCGGCGCCTGCCCAAGGCCGAGCTCCACCTGCACATCGAGGGAACCCTCGAGCCGGAGATGCTCGTCGCCCTTGCCGACCGCAACGGCGTGACGCTGCCCTACCCCGATGTCGACGCAGTCCGCCGGGCGTACGTCTTCAGCGACCTCCAGTCGTTCCTCGACATCTACTACGCCGGGTGCGCCGTCCTGGTCACCGAACGCGACTTCTACGAGCTCACCGCGGCTTACCTGGAGCGGGCCCGGACCCAGGGTGTGGTGCACACCGAGATCTTCTTCGATCCACAGACCCACACCGACCGGGGCATCCCGCTCGGCACGGTGATCGAGGGCATCACCCGCGCCCTGACCGACGGTGAGGCGCGTCACGGCATCACGTCGCGGCTCATCCTCTGCTTCCTCCGGCACCTGGGGGAGGGGCGGCCACCCAGGCATTCGAGTTGGCCCTCCCCTACCTCGACCACCTGACGGCCGTCGGGCTCGACTCCAGCGAGCGCGGGTTCCCCCCCGCGGGGTTCCAGACCGTCTTCGCCCGAGCCGCCGCCGCCGGCCTCGAGAGCGTGGCGCACGCCGGGGAGGAAGGCCCCGCCGAGTACATCTGGGAGGCCATCGACCTGCTCGGCGTCAGCCGCATCGACCACGGGGTACGCTGCGAGGAGGACCCGAGTCTGGTGGCGCGTCTCGTGGCCGACCAGATACCGCTCACCGTGTGCCCGCTGTCGAACGTGAAGCTGGGCGTGTTCCCCTCACTCGACCGGCACAACCTGGCCCGGCTGCTCCGGCGAGGCGTGCGGGTGACCGTGAACTCGGACGATCCGGCCTACTTCGGCGGGTACGTGTCGGACAACATGGAGGCGGTGGTCGGGCCGCTGGGCCTCGAGCCGGCCGAGATCGTCCAGTTGGCTCGCAACTCCATCCTCGCCTCGTTCATGGAGGACGCGGTCAAGCAGCGACACCTGAGCGAGATCGCCCGCATCGCGGCCCCTTCGTAGCCGGGGATCGAGGTCCTTCGCCAACGGTCGCGTCCCTGTTCGACGAGGGGAATACCGGGGTTGGAGGAGGGCGGCGGTCGATCGGCCTCAAGTGAGCCCCGCTAGGGGTCGATGACACCGGTGTGTTCGCAAGGGAACCTGCCTCCCTGCCGGACGGAGCCGACCGGCGCGGTCGGATGGCCCGGCGATGGGCCTCCGTGTTGCCCGTCGCGCTCGTCGCCGCCGTGGTGAGCGTGAGCTGGGCATGGCCGACGACTGCCGCCGCCACTACCGTGCAGGTCAGCCCCGGAGCCACGCTCACCCAGATCGCACGCATCTACGGCACCACCGTCGACGCGCTGCCGGTGGCGGCCAACGGGATCGGCGATCCCGATCAGATCGAAGCCGGTACTGCGCTCCAGATACCGGCCGGGGTTCCGTCCGCCGGTCCCGGCTCCGCGAGTACCTCCGGATACTCCTCCACCGGTACGGGCGAGACGACGACGGTGACGGTGGCGAACGGTGACACCTTGTGGAGCATCGCCTCCCGGTACGGGTCGAGTGTGGCGACCATCGCCGACGCCAACGGGATCCCCGATCCCTCACAGGTCGAGGTGGGCGTTCGGATCGTCGTCCCCGAGCCGTTGTCCAGCGGTGGCGCCGCCGGGACCGACGGTGTGCCCCTGCTCTCGTCCCAGGTGCAACGGTCGTCGCTCCCGGCCGGGCTGTTGGCCCATCCCTCCCGCCTGGCCCTCCGCCCGCTGTTCGAACGGTGGGCGACCAATTTCGGACTACCCGAGTCCTTGCTCGAGGCCCTGTGCTGGTGGGAGTCCGGTTGGCAGATGGGCGTGGTTTCCTCCACCGGCGCGGTCGGCGTCGGCCAGCTCGAGCCGTCCACCGTGGCCAACCTCAGGATCTCGCTCGGTCAGCCCGGGCTGCGGGGCCGGCAACACATCGGACAACATCGAGATGGCGGCCGCATACCTCCATCAGCTGTTGATCGCCACCGGGGGCAACGAGTCCCAGGCCCTGGCCGGCTACTACCAGGGGATCCCCTCGGTCCAGCGAAGCGGGATGTTCCCCTCCACCGTGCAGTACGTGCACGGGATCCTCGCCTTCGCCAACCTCTTCGCCTAGGAGGGCGCCGACCGGCCTGGCATACTCGGTGCGTGGGGACGCACTCGGGACCACGGGCGGGGAGGCCGGTGTGACCATCGTGACCCGGCGGGACACCCTTCTGCCCGACCCGGCGCCGCGACCGGTGCGCTACACGATCATCTCGGTCGATGACCACCTGGTCGAGCCCCCCGACATGTTCGAGGGGCGGCTCCCTCACCGATTTGCCGACCAGGCCCCCAAGATCATCGAGAACATCCCGCGGCCACCAGCTCTGGGAGTTCGACGGCAACCGCTACTCCCAGGTGGGGATGAACGCCGTGGCCGGTCGCCGGCCCGAGTGCGTGACCCTCGAGCCGACCCGCTTCGAGGACATGCGTCGCGGCTGCTGGGACATCGACGCCCGTATCGCCGACATGGACATCAACGGCGTGTGGGCCTCGCTCAACTTCCCCTCGCAGATCACCGGGCTTCTCGGGCCGGGTGTTCTCCGCCGCGTCCGATCCCGCGCTGGGCCTGGCCGTCACCCGGGCCTGGAACGACTGGCTGTACGAGGCGTGGTGGCAGCCCTATCCCGATCGGATCATCCCCTGCGGCATCACCTTCCTGGCCGACGCCGAGAACGGGGCGGCCGAGATCAGGCGCAACGCGACGAGCGGGGTTCCGCTCGGTGACCCTCCCCGAACGACCCCACCGGATCGGGCTCCCCAGCCTCTTCTCGGGGTACTGGGACCCGATCGTCGAAGCGTGTGCGGAGACCGGGACGGTCATCTCGCTCCACGTCGGCTCGTCGGGGATGCCCGACATGCCCGACGACAGCCCCATGGTGGCCCTCGGGGCCACGCTGTTCGGCCAACTATCCCTGTCGGCCTGCGCCGAGTGGGTCTGGTCGGGACTGCCCGCGCGCTTCGCCGACCTCAAGATCGCCATGAGCGAGGGAGGCATCGGCTGGGTGGCCATGCTCCTCGACCGGCTCGACAATGTCGTGGACCGGTCGGGCTACGGGCGCGACTTCGACGCGTCAGGCGCTACGACCGGCCGAGGTGCTCCAGCGCAACTTCTGGTTCTGCACCATCGACGACCCGTCCACCATCGACACCCGTCACCGGATCGGGATCGACCACATCATGGTGGAGGTCGACTATCCCGCACGGCGACTCGACCTGGCCCGACACGCAGGAGGTCATCGAGCGGTGCTGGGGCCATCTGCCCGACCGAGGACCTCCGGAAGCTGACCCACGAGAACGCCGCCGCGCTGTTCCGCTGGCCCCTCCCCGACCGCCGCCTGCCGTGACCGGCGCCGTTCGCGCCCGACCGGGCGCGCTTCTGCCCGAACTCACCCCCCGGCAGGAGCTCGTCCTCCTGGCCCGCACCCTGTGGCGGGAGGGCTACGACGACCACCTGGCCGGGCACATCACCTACCGCCAGCCGGACGGGACGCTGCTGTGCAACCCGTGGCTCCTGCTGTGGGAGGAGCTCCATCCAGAGGACGTCCTCGTCATCGACCTCGATGGAAACCTGGTCGCCGGCGACTGGCCGGTACCCCTCGGGATCCCGCTCCATCTCGAGCTCCACCGGCAGCGACCCGACGTCGTGGTGGCGGTGCACAGCCATCCCCGATACGCAACGATCTGGGCCGACCGCCCGCGTCCCCGCCTGTTATGACCAGAGCTCGGCGCTTGGCGGCGGTGACATCGTCGTCGTCGACGAATACGACGGTCCGGTCGACGCCCGGGAGAATGCGGCCAAGGCGGTGGCGGCGATGGGCTCGGCCGACATGGCGCTGCTCGCCAACCACGGCGTGTTCGTGACGGCCGGGAGCATCCGCGCCGCCCACCAGCGGGCTGTGGCGCTCGAGCACAGAAGCCGACGGGCCTGGCAGGTCGAGGCGCTGGGTGGCGGCCGGGAACTGCCCGATCCGGCCCGCTCGTTCTTCCGGGAGTCCGACGGCGAGGGGTTCATCGGGTTCTTCGAAGCCATGGCTCGTCAGGAGCTGCGCGCCGACCCGACCTTGCTGGATCCGGCACGACGTCCAGCGGTTCACCCGGTGCGAACCCGGACGTGACTCACCCGGTGATCGGGCCCCTTGTGCAGGATCATCGACGCCCGCTCCCGGGTCGGCGCGATGTGCTCCCGCAGGTTCACCGAGTTGATTCCCCACCAGCTTCGCTCAGCGATGGCCGCCGCCTCGTCCTCGTCCAGTGAGCAGAACCAGCCGAGGAACCCGGGGGCTCCCCGAGACCCCGCCCGATGGATGTCGAGGAGCCGCTCACAGTGCCAGCGGGCGATGTCGGACTCGGCCGCATCGACGTAGATCGACCAGTCAAGGAAGTCCGACACCGAGGAACCGGCGCGAGGCACGCCATCCCTCGCCGGACCGGCCTGGAGCACGTCGAGCCCTTCGACGATCAGCACGGTGGGCCGGGCGATGACCTGGTACCGGCCGGCCACGATGTCGTAGTCCCGGTGGGAATAGACGGGGACCTCCACCGCCGGAACGCCCGCCCTGATGGCCGTGAGGGCGGCGATCAGCCGCAGGCGGTCGTAGCTGTCGGGAAACCCCTTGCGCGCCATCAGGCCGCGTGCCGCCAGTTGCTCGTTGGGGAAGAGGAAGGAGTCGGTGGACAGGATGTCGACCGGCTGAAGGGCGGGATGGCCTTCGAGTCCATTCCGGAGTCGACCGGCCACCGTGCTCTTGCCCACCGCCACGCTCCCCGTGACGCCGACGATGAATGGAGCCGCGACCTCGGTGCCCGGGCCGGCGGCCGTCTGTCCGGTGCGGCCGCCGCGGTTGGCCGCGGCCACCGACAGCAGGTGGCAGAGAGGTTCGTAGATCGCCTCCTGCTCGTCGGCGGGAGGCGGGACCACCCTGCCCGTTCGTTCGGGCGCCGCTTCTCCGGCGGGTCCTTCGGCGGGCCGGGCCGTCGCGGCCCACTGCGCCCGGGTGAAGGTGCGGAACCCGGCGGCGGTCAGGTCGTCCGGTGGCGTGACGCAGCTCACTCCGTCGGCAGGTGCTCGGTCACCTCGGGCGGGAGCCGCTGCAGCAGGTCCGGGGGTACCTGGTCCTGAACCGCCTCGACCAGCCGCTTGGAACGTGAGCGGAGGGAGAGCATCTCCGAGTACTGCTGCTCGTCGCCCTTCATGCCGGAGATGAGGGGCGACGCCGCGATGGAGGCGGCACCGACGAACATCACGAGGAGGGAGACCGCCTCGAGCGGTCCGAAGATGCCCGCCGTGCGCAGGTTGTCACCGTAGAGCCCGAGGCCGATGGCGATGCTGGCCAGGGGGTCGACCAGCACGAGCGCCGTCTGGGAGGCTGCGATGGGCCCGGCATGGAAGGCGTTCTGGGCCAGGAACAACGAAGCCACCCCGCACACCGCCACGGCGTAGGTCTGCCAATGGACGAACATGTGCGTCCAGTCCGATGCGATGTACGCATCCATTGTCTTGATCAAGGCGGCAGTGAAAGCGAACCCGATGGCACCTGCTGCGCCGAACATGGCTGCCCGCCACCACCGGGGGCCGCGCATGGCGGCCAGCACCACGATCAGAACCGCGCCCCCGCAGACGCCGCCGGCCACCGCCCAGCCGAGGCCGTTGGGCACTTCGTCGCCACTGGTCGGCTGGGCGAAGACGAGGAAGCCGGCGAGCCCAGCCGTGGCCAGCACACAGCCGATCCACTCGCGCGTCCCGATTCGGAACCGGAACCAGGTGGCCAGAAGGAGGACGAGGAACGGCAGCTCCAGCGTCAGGATGGGCTGGACCTGGCTCAGGTCCCCAAGATGCAGGGCCACCGCCTGCATGAGGAAGGTGGCGATGATGAAGACGAACCCGAGCAGCCACACCCCTCGCTTGAGGGCGTGTGTCAGGAGGCTCAGCTTGAGCGTGGAGTCCTCCGGCGCATCCTCCACTCCCATGCGTTGAAGGATGCTGGCCAGAGCGTTCGAGAGCGCACTCGAAAGGGCGAGGATGTAAACCATTTGGATTAGGGCGTAACTGGCGACCGGTTGTGCATTGGGGATCTCCTGACTGCCCCACGTCTTACGGCCCACGTCGTCGTGGCAAGCTCGGACACGACCCGAGCCCGGCCGCCGAGGGTCTCCAGGTCCGGGCTGCACCAACCGTTGCAGTCCACCCCCCAAGGTAGCGGGCGGCGGCCCCCTCCGTTCCATGCCTGGACTTGGGCCAATTGTGGCGGGCTGACGGACTCGGGTGGGCGAGCTCAGCTCACCGGCGGTGTTTTCCCCTTCTCCTCCTGGTGTTTCTGGATGGCCGACATGACTGCCGCACCGGCGGCGCCGATGAACTCGGGGCGGTTGGCCGCGGCCCAGTCCCGGTTGGCGGTGAGCGACGCTGACGTTCCCTGGAATTCGGGGGCCACGTAGCGGGCCACCAACTCATAGGAATGCCGCGTGGCAGCCGTATCGGCCCACTCGTGGCCCATGAGCAAGTAGGTCCCGAATCCCCCGGACTGCGTGCGGAGGCGCTGCAGCTGGCCGACGGCGTCCTCCACGGTCCCGATGACCGCGAACCCCGAGGCGTTGAGGGCATCGACCAGCGTCTCGTGATTGGCCGTGTCGGGGGCGAGCGGGAGGGCTGCCACCCGCTGGAAGTAGTCGACCCATTCGGCCAGGCCGAACTCCACATCGGCTTCCGCCTGTTCCCGGGTGTCGGCGAGGTGCATCGGACCCACCAGGCGCCACCCGCCCCGGTCCACGGTGGTGCCGAACTGGGCGGCGCGCTCTTCCATTACGTCCCAGTGGAGGCCGAGGGCGTCGAACCCGCCGGCCGAGGTGGCCCCGATGGACAGCAGGCTGCATCCGAACCGGCCGGCGGCGCGCGGTCCGGCCGGCGAGATCTGGGCTGCCACCGCCACCTCGGGGAACGGGCGCTGATAGGGGCGCATCTGGAGGCGTGCCCGCACGAGCTTGAACCAGTCGGTCTCCCGGTCCACCGGCCCCTCCCAGGCCAGCAGCGCGAGGATCGCCTCCAGTGCCTCCTCCATCATGTCCCGCTGACGGGCCGGATCGATCCCCATCATGAAGGCGTCCGACGGCAGGGCGCCGGGGCCCACGCCGATCATCAGGCGACCCCTCGTCAGATGGTCGAGCAGCACCAGGCGGTCAGCCAGCATGAACGGGTGGTGATAGGGCAGCGACGAGACGCCCGTGCCGAGCCGGATGTGCCTGGTCCGTTGGGCCACCGCCGCGATGAACACCTCGGGCGAGGCGATGATCTCGTAGCCGGCCGAGTGGTGCTCCCCGAACCAGGCCTCGTCGAAACCAAGCTGGTCGAGGTGCTCGATCAACTGGAGGTCGCGCTCGAGAGCCAGGGTGGGGTTCTGTCCCACCGGATGGAACGGCGCCAGGAAGATGCCGAATCTCAGATGGTCGGGGGCATCCAGCGTCGGCATACGGATCGGGTTCCTCTCTCCTTCGTAGCCTGGTCGGATCCCACGCGGGTTCGACGATGGGTCAGGGCCTGACCAAGATCTTGCCGTGATCGCCCGGGGTTCGCAGGGTGTCGAAGGCGCCTGGGGCCTCGGTCAGCGGCACCGATGAGGTGACCAGGAGGTCTGCCCCCGGCACCCCGGCGGCCAGGTGCTCCAATGTGGCGGCGAACTCGCCGGGCGAATAGCCGAAGGAGAAGCGGAGCTCGATCTCCTTGGTGACCGCCACGAAGGGCTCGATGGCGTCGCCGTGCATGCACACCCCGACCACCACGACGCGGCTGCTCGGTGGAATGTCGGCGATCAGTGATTGCAGCATGCCGGGCACGCCCACCGCCTCGAAGATGACCGGCTTGACGGACGAGCCACCGAGGAAGGCGGCAGCCGCCCGCTCGAGGATGGTTGCAGGCACGCCGAGCTCGCGCCAGCGATCGTGCGGCGAGTGCTCGGCGGGGTCGATGACCTCGTCGGCCCCCAGGGCCTCGGCCAGCCCCCGGCGCTTGGGCGAGAAATCGGCGGCCAGGACGGGGCCGTGGCCCCGGGACTTCAAGGCGGCGATGACGGCAAGTCCGACGGGACCACACCCGACGACGAGGCAGGGCTGCCCCGACTCCAGCTCGGCCAGGCCGACCGCGTGTTCGCCGACGGCCAGCGGCTCGGTCAGCGCGGCCAGTTCGGTCGGGAGACCGTCCGGCACCGGGAGGAGCAACGCCTCCTGGAGCGTGAACCGCTCGGCCAGCGCCCCCGGATAGCCGTTCGAGTACCCGATCTGTTCGATGCCCTCGGGACCCATGATGACCGGGACCGAGCACACGCGGCTACCCGAGGGGAGCGTCCTCGACGTGTTCGGGCCGTAGTCGACCACCTCGGCACAGAACTCGTGTCCGAAGACGACGTCGGCGCTGGGATCGAGGGCGGGAATGCCGACCCGTTGCATCAATCCGGCAAAGCGCTCGACGTCGTCGAGGACATGGAGGTCCGAGCCACAGATGCCGGCGGCCAGCGACCGCACCAGCACCTGGCCCTCACCCGGGTTGGGATCGTCGACCTGGTCGACGATGAGTCGCCCGCCCCGGGTCACTGCGGCCTGCATGGATCTCCCCCAATCGCCCGGGCGCTCTGCCGGGGCCATCCTCCCGCCAGTTTCACACGTCCGGCCGGAACCGGGCCCGGCGGCCGGCTCGTTCCCGCCACCGGCGGATCGACGGGACGCGCTTGAAGGTCTCGCCCGGAGCGACGATGGTGTAGCCGATGCCCGTGCTCGACCCTCGGCACGACCTGGCCCACCCGGTGGAGGGCGACCAGGCCTGGAGCGAGTCGTACTACTTCAATGCGTTCGACCCCGGAACCGACTCGGGCTTCTTCACCCGCATCGGGGTTCGGCCCAACGAAGGCACCATGGACGTCTCCCTCTCGGCCTGGTTGCCCGGCGGCGACCTAGCCGAGTACCGGGAGGTCAAGGCCCAGCACGAGATGGTCGACACCCGGTTGGACGTGGGAGCCGTCCGCTTCGAGATGCTCGAACCGCTCCGATCCTGGCAAATCGTGGCGGACGCGGTGGCACCGGCTCGCCCGTGCACCGGGACCCAGACGGGACGGGACGTCCGTATCGCCCTCGACGTCCGCTTCGACGCCCTTACCCCGGGGATCGGCACCGACGGCCAGGCCCGGAGCAGCCGATCGGCCGAGGCGGCCGCCGCGGCGTCGGCCGTCGGCAAGGGCCACCTCGAGCAGGCCGGCCGGTGGACCGGCTGGATAGAGGTGGACGGTCGCCGGCACCACTGGGACGACGCGCTCGGCAACCGCGATCGGTCGTGGGGCCCTCGTCGCTGGGGCTCGCCGAGCATGTGGCGCTGG
The DNA here is from genome assembly GCA_963769825.1 of uncultured Acidimicrobiales bacterium. Lineage (GTDB taxonomy): Bacteria > Actinomycetota > Acidimicrobiia > Acidimicrobiales > RAAP-2 > Bog-756. The sequence goes on along the minus strand of CAVYNO010000004.1, from coordinate 178,156 downwards.
TTCAGCATCAACATCGGCGAGACCACGCACCTGGGCGGGATCCGGCTCGGTACCCAGGCCGGAGACCTCCATCGCGGGTGGGTCTGGGCCGACGACCGGGCGACGAGCATCGCCGAGTGGCGCCTCCGCACCGAGCTGGAGGAGGACTCGATGACCCATCGGGTGGTGCACCTCGAGGTGGTCGACAAGGCGGGCCGCACCCATGCCCTGCGGGGCGACGTGCAGCGGGTCGCCGACATCGGGCGCCTGGGGAGCACCCAGGTCAACGAAGGGCTCACCCGATGGACCTACCTCCCGCGGCCCTGGCCACCAAGGTGTCGGGTATGGCATCAGCGAGTACCTCCACCAGCTGGACACGGCCGGCAAGCCCGTCGTCGCCGTCGAGTAGTGGGGGGTCCGACCGACGAGGTTGCCGCCCGGCTGGGGCGGGCGCTCGGGGGAACGGTGTCGGACCTCCGGCGCTTGTCCGGTGGCGCGTCGCGGACGACGAGCTCGATGGAGCTCCGAACTGCGGACGGATGGACACGGTCGCTGATCCTCCAGCAGGACCGGGGGACCGTTGCCGGCCATGCCGACCGGGCCCGGGTCGAGGCTGACTTGTTGGCGGCGGCCCGCACCGCCGGCGTGCCGGTGCCCGAGGTGGTGGCGGCCGGCACCGCCGGTGGGCTCCCGGCCGGCTGGTTGGTGGTCGAGCGGATCGAGGGCGAGTCGATCCCCCGACGAGTCCTCCGCGATCCCGAATGGGCCGGAGCACGATCGGTACTGGCCGACCAGTGCGGCCGGGCCCTCGCCGCCGTCCATGCCATCGACCCCTCCACCATCGACGGCCTCCCCCCAGGCGACCCACTCGACGATCCGTGTTCCGTCCTCGATGCCCGGGCGAGGTCCGTCCCGCCCTCGAGCTCGGCGTGCGTTGGCTCGAGGCCCACCGTCCACCATCCCGCCCGAAGACCACGGTGCACGGCGACTTCCGTCTGGGCAACCTGTTGATCGGCACCAGGGGCCTCGAGGCGGTGTTGGACTGGGAGCTGGCTCATGCCGGCGAGGCGGCAGAGGACATCGGGTGGCTGTGCGCGCCGGCCTGGCGGTTCGGCGCGCCCGGTCGGGTGGGCGGGTTCGGTGATCTCGACACGTTGCTGGACGCTTACGCCGCGGCCGGCGGCCTGCGCCCGGACGAGGCCACGGTGCACTGGTGGGAGGTCTACGCCACGATCAAGTGGGCGGTCATCTGCACCCTGCAGGCCTCGGCCCATCTCAGCGGTCGCACCCGCTCCCTCGAGCTGGCGGCCATCGGCCGGCGGGTCTGCGAGAGCGAATGGGATCTGTTCACCCTCATCGGGGTGGCACCCGACCCCCGAGAGCCGGCTCCCGAGCCGGCCGGCCCTGGGGCACCCCTTTCTCCTTTCGGCCGTCCGACGCTGGAGGAGCTGCTCGAGGCGCTCGGCGAGCACCTGACACCACCGGCCGGGGGGCCGGCCGATGCCGGCTCGCGCTTCGAGGCGCGGATCGCCGCCAACGTGGTCGGCACCGTCGCCCGCCAGATCGAGCTCGGCCCCGCCGTCGTCGATGCCCACGCCCGCCGACTGGCCCGGTTGGGCGTCGATGACGACGCCGCCCTGGTGTCAGCCATTCGGCAGGGGGCGTTCGACGAGGACTGGACCGCGCTGGGCGCGCAGCTCGCCGCCTCGGCCCGCGATCAGCTACTGGTGGCCAACCCCTCCTACCTGAGCTGAGGCCGGGTCAGACGCCAGGCGCGGTCTTCAGGTCTTGGTCACGTAGGCCGGCGGAGGGATGGTCCCCGGACCGGTGCTCTGGCACCCGTTGTCGGAGGTCGGGTCGATCGGCGGTGCCAGGGCCGGCGGGGTGCCGAAGGCGGGAGGGCTGGCCAGGTCGACGCAGTCGAGCAGGTCGTCGGCGAAGGCGTCACGACGGGTCAGCGCCGGTAGGTTCCACTTGGTCTCCACCAGCTTCAGGATGGACGTGTGGTCGTGCACCACGTGGGACACGTAGTCAGGCCGGGCGAACGGCGACACCACACCGGAAGGCACCCGGAACCCGTAGCGGCCGAACGAGCCGGGCCGATTGGTGGAGGTCAGTTTTGGGGGAACCGGGTCGGGCCTCGGCGCGCTCGGGGGCGGCACGTGGTCGTAGTAGCCACCACCCTCGTCGTAGGTCCACACCAGCAGCGTGCTCTGCCACTGCGGCGAGATCATGACCGCGTTGACCACCTGGGACAGGAACTGGTCGCCGAACTGGACGTCCTGGGGGTTCTCCTCCGAGGACGTCCCGAAGTTGGGATCGACCAGGCTGAAGGCGGGAAGGGTCCCGGCCGCGGCGTCGGTGAAGAACTGGTTGATGTGGACCAGCTTCGAGGTGACGGCGGAGTCGCCCGCCAGGTAGGTCCAGATCAACGAGGACGGGTTGTCGTTGTAGTAGTTGTGCCAGGGGATGCCATAGGAATTGAGCGCCTCGAAGATCGTGCCGTTCGGCGGACGATCGAGGTTCAGGGTGTCGTCGATCTGCCCGAGCGAGGTGCCTCCCATGAGGTACCTCCGATTGGGGAAGGTCTGGGCCATGACCGACGAGAAGTAGCGGTCGCACACCGGGAAGGTGGCGGCCAACGAGTTCACGAAGGGCAGGTCATTCTTGTCGTAGTAGCCCATGGAGACCGGGCCGCTCTGGCTCTTCACGAACCCGGTCATCAACCCACGTTCGTAGGAGACGTGGCCGGCATCCCAGGTGTTGAAGGGATGGGCCGGCACCTGGCACGGGGTGGGCATGGGAAAGGCCCTCACCTGCGCTTTCCGGAACGGCGGCGCGAACGTGGACGTCCGGGGCCAAGGGTTGGTGGCGGTGGGCTGGCCGTCCGAGCCGACGGTGAACCCGTCTCCGCGGCCCAGCAGGCCGAGGATGCTGTCGTAGGTGTGGTTCTCCATCATCACCACGACGATGGCCGTGATCTCGGGAAGCTGGTCGGTCCCGGCCGGCGCACCGGGATTGGGCAGCGACCCGGGGCCCCGCAACTTGGCATGTGACCGCGCCACGGCCCCGGCCCGTCCCGCCCCGAGCCCGCAGGCGACCGCTCCGGCCACTGCGCCCCCGAGCAACGCCCGGCGCGAGAGGTGCGCTGGATCGCCCATCGCCTCGGAGACTAGCAGCGTGCCCGGACAGCGGCCCGATGGTGACGACTTGGCGACGTCCGGGCGTCATTCCCCGAGCAGGTATGTGGGGCCCGAGCCGAGGGACGCGGCCACATCGTCCGGATTGGACAGGGCACAGGTGCGCAGGGAGAGGCATCCGCAGCCGATGCAACTGGTCAGCCCACTGCGTAGGGCCTCCAGCACGGCGATCCGCTCCTCGATCCGCTGGCGCCATCCCCGGGTGAGCCGCTGCCAGTCCTGGCGGCTGGGTGCCCGGTCCGGCGGAAGCATGGCCAGCGCGGTGGCGATCTCGTCGAGGCTCAGCCCGACCCGTTGGGCGATCCGGATGAAGGCGATACGGCGCAGAACGTCGCGGCGGAATTTTCGCTGTCCCCCCGAGCCGCGCTCGGCGTGGACCAGACCGCGCTGTTCGTAGAAACGAATAGCCGAGCTGGCCAGTCCGCTCCGCTCGGCCACCTGTCCGATCGTGAGGAGCTGCTCCATCGACACCACCTCCCGGAATCCTTCCTCGGGGCCTTGACTTAAAGTTTACTTTAACCTTTACCCTAGCGGATGGAGGTGCCATCCGGCACCGGAACCGGAGGTGTGAACGATGCCAGTCGCTCTGATCACGGGAGGTTCGCGGGGCCTGGGCCGTGCGATCTCGGCGAGCCTGGCCCTCGACGGCTGGGACCTGGTCGTCGACGGCCGCCAGGTCGGCCCACTGCGGGAGGTGGCGACGGGACTGCGCCGGTTCGGCCACCGGGTCGAGGCCATTGCCGGCGACGTGACCGACGCCGGACACCGGGCCGCGCTGGTGGCGGCGGCCGAGGGCATCGGTTCCCTCGACTTGTTGGTCAACAATGCCAGCACGCTCGGTCCCAGCCCACTCCCCCGCCTCGAGGGCTACCCGCTCGAGGCCCTCAAGCGGGTCTACGAGGTCAACGTGGTCGCTCCCCTCGCCCTCCTGCAGGCGGCGCTCCCCCTCCTGCGCCGGTCCCGGGGCACGGTTCTGTCGGTCTCGTCGGACGCCGCCGTGGAGGCCTACGAAGGCTGGGGAGGCTACGGATCGTCCAAGGCGGCGCTGGACCAGATCCACGCCGTCCTGGCCGCCGAAGAGCCGGAGCTGCACGTCTACCGGTTCGACCCGGGCGACATGCGCACCGCCATGCACCAGGCCGCCTTCCCGGGCGAGGACATCTCCGACCGGCCCGAGCCGGAATCGGTCACACCGGCCGTCCGCCGGTTGATCGACTCGGGCGCACCGAGCGGCCGTTACCGGGCCGGGGAACTGGTCCTGTCATGACCGCCCTGGTCTCCCCTCCGGACCGCTTCAGCTACGAGCTGCCGCCCGACCTGGAGGCATCCGAGCCGCCCGAGGCCCGGGGGCTGACCCGCGACGCGGTTCGCATGCTGGTCTCCTACCGGTCGGACCGGTCGCTCGTGCCGAGCTCGTTCACCTTCGTGACCCGCTTCCTCCAACCCGGCGACCTGGTGGTGATCAACACGTCGGGAACCATCCCGGCCGCCATCGATGCGGTGGGTCAGGACGGGACCCACCTCGTCGTTCACCTGTCCACACAGCTGGACGACGGTCGATGGGTGGTCGAGCCCCGTCGCATGCTGGGCCGGACGACGGCCCGTTGGGAGGGTCCGCCGCCCGAGCGGCAGCTGGGTCTCGAAGGAGGAGCGGCCCTCACCCTCGAGGAGCCCTACGGTGACGCCGGTCGCCTGTGGGTGGCCCGGCTCGAGCTGGGACAGCGGGTGCTGAGTTGGCTGGCCGTCCACGGCCGGCCCATCCGCTACGGCTACGTGGAACGCCCGTGGCCCATCGAGATGTACCAGAACGTCTACGCCATGGTGCCCGGCAGCGCCGAGATGCCGAGCGCCGGTCGACCCTTCACTCCCGAGATGCTCACCCGCCTCGTTGCCATGGGAGTCGGGGTGACCCCGGTGGTCCTGCACACCGGGGTCGCTTCGCTCGAGGCCGACGAGCTGCCCTATCCCGAACGAGTGCACGTGCCGGAGCCGACGGCGCAGCGGGTGAACCAGGCCCGGGCGACCGGCCACCGGGTCATCGCCATCGGTACCACCGTCGTACGCGCCCTCGAGACGGCAGCCGGTCACGACGGAAAGGTCCACGCCTATGACGGTTGGACCGATCTGGTCGTCACCCCCGATCGCGGGGTCCGGGTCACCGACGGCATGCTCACCGGCTGGCACGAACCCGCCTCGTCGCACCTGCTCATGCTCGAGACGATCGCCGGCCGCGAGCTGCTCGCCGACTCGTACCATGCCGCGCTGGCCCAGGGCTACCGCTGGCACGAGTTCGGGGACGTCCATCTGATCCTGCCGTGACATGCATCGAGACAGGCACCGATAGGGCCCGGTCGGGCTCCATCCGCGCCGCGAACTGACAGACTGGCGGGGTGCGCGTCCACCTGGTCGACGGTACCTACGAGCTCTTCCGTCACTTCTTCGGACAGCCGCCACGGGCCGGCGACGACGGCAGCCCGATCGGCGCCGCACGCGGCGTCGTCCTGACCCTGGTGGGGATGCTGGGCGACGGTGCAACCCATCTGGGTGTGGCGACCGACCACGTCATCGAGTCCTTCCGCAATGAGCTCTGGCCCGGTTACAAGACCGGCGAAGGTATCGACCCCGAGCTGCGGTCCCAGTTCGACGTGCTCGAGGAGGCGGTGGCCGCTCTTGGGGTGGCGCTGTGGCCGATGGTCGAGCTCGAGGCCGACGATGCCCTGGCTTCGGCGGCCTCGGTCGCCTCCGGGGACCCCGCCGTCGACCAGGTGGTGATCTGCACCCCCGACAAGGACCTGGCCCAGTGCGTGGTCGGTGCACGGGTCGTCCAATTCGACCGCCGGAAGGGAACCATCTATGACGAAGCCGGGGTGTGGGAGAAGTTCGGAGTGGCACCGACGTCGATCCCGGACTGGCTGGCGCTCGTCGGGGACAGCGCCGACGGCTTCCCCGGGCTGGCCGGGTGGGGCCGGCGGTCGGCCTCGACGGTGCTGGCCCACTACGGCACACTGGACCGGATCCCCGACGAGTGCGGCCGATTGGGACCCGGCCCTGCGCTCGGGCGTGCGGGGTTCGGCCCGCCTGGCCGAGACGCTGGCCGGCGGCCGGCAGGAGGCGGAGCTGTTCCGGGTGCTCGCCACCCTCCGGATCGAGCCCGACCTGCTGGAGGGGGTGACCGCCCTGGAGTGGCGCGGTCCGACGGCCGAGTTCGAGCACATCTGCCGCCGCTTCCGTGACCCGGCGCTGGCCGATCGGGCCGCCGCTCTGGCCACGGGCTGAGTCAGCGGTCCGACACGGTGCCGAACACCTCTTCGAGCTCGGTCGGGACCGGGCTGTCCAGCTGGGCATAGGTGCACGTGGCCGGTGACCGGTCCGGCCGCCACCGGACGAACGAGGTGGCGTGGCGGAACCGGTCCCCCTGCAGATGGTCGTAGCCCACCTCGACCACCAGCTCGGGCCGGAGCGGCTCCCAACTGAGGTCCTTGCCCGCGTTCCAGCGGCTCTGGCCCCCGGGGATGCGGCCTGTCGGGTGTCTCGTCCGCCAGCCAGGGGTGACCGCGGGTCGACGCCTTCCGGTAGGGCTCCAGGGTGGCGACGAACTCGGCCCGCCGGGCGGCGCTGAACCCCGAGGCCACCCCGACGTGGTGGAGGCGGCTCTTCGTCGTCGAACAGCCCGAGCAGGAGTGAGCCGACCACGCCGCCCTCCTTGTGCCACCGGAATCCGCCGACCACGCAGTCGGCCGTGCGCTCGTGCTTCACCTTGAGCATGGCCCGCTTGGCCGGTTGGTAGGAGAGGTCGCCCGCCTTGACCACCACACCGTCGAGGCCGGCCCCTTCGAACCGCGAGAACCAGTCCCGGGCCGTCTCGGGGTTGGTGGTGACCGGCGTCAGGTGGATCGGCGCCCTGGCCTTGCCGGAGCGCCTTCTCGAGCAGGCCGCGGCGGCTGGCGTAGGGCTCGGGCTGCAGGTCGCCGTCGCCGAGGGCCAGCAGGTCGAAGGCCACGAAGGAGGCCGGCGTGGTCTCGGCCAGCAGCCGGACCCGGGAGGCGGCCGGATGGATCCGCTGCGAGAGGGCGTCGAAGTCCAGTCCGTCGCGGTCCGGCGATCACGATCTCGCCGTCGACCACGCAACGCTCCGGCAGCTGGGCGCCGAGCGCGTCGACCAGCTCGGGGAAGTACCGGGTCAGCGGCTTCTCGTTGCGGCTGCCCAGCACGACGTCGTCGCCGTCGCGGAAGACGATGCAGCGGAAGCCGTCCCACTTCGGCTCGTAGAACAGACCGTCTCCCTCGGGCAGGTCCCGGGCCAGCTTGGCCAACATGGGAGAGACCGGGGGAACGACGGGGAGCGCCACCGGACCGATGGTATCCGGGGGCCGCCCGGGCTCACGCGGCGTGGCCGGCCGTCCAGGCCAGGAACTCCTCCATGGGACGGGCGTTCATCACCCGCTCGACCGGCACACCCGCCCGCACCGCCTGCTCGCACCCGTTGCGCTGCCACTCGAGCTGGCCGGGCGCGTGGGCGTCGGTGTCGATGACCAGCACGCACCCGGTGGACAGCGCCAGGTCGAGCAGCTCCTCGGGCGGGTCGAGCCGCTCCGGTCGCGAGTTGATCTCGACCGCCGTGCCGGTGGCGGCGCACGCCGCGAACACCGCCTCGGCGTCGAAGGTCGAGTGGGGACGGCCCCGCCCGGCCAGGATCCGCCCGGTGCAGTGCCCGAGGATGTCGGTGTGGGGGCTCTCGACGGCCCGCACCATCCGCGCGGTCATGGCCGGGGCGTCCATCCGGAGCTTGGAGTGCACGCTGGCCACGACCACGTCGAGCTGGGCCAGCAGCTCGTCATCCTGGTCCAGCGATCCGTCCTCCAGGATGTCGACCTCGATCCCGGTGAGGATGCGGAACGGCGCCAGCTCGTCGTTGAGCTCGGCGACCACCTCGAGCTGTCGGCGGAGACGGCCCGGGTCGAGCCCGTGGGCCACGGTCAGGCGGGGGCTGTGATCGGTGAGCGCCCAGTACCGGTGTCCGAGATCCCTGGCCGCCTCGGCCATCTCGTGGATCGGGCTCCCGCCGTCCGACCAGTCGGAGTGGCTGTGGCAGTCGCCCTGGAGCCGGGCGAGGAGCTCGGCCGCGGCCGGGGTGGGCTCGGGCCGGTTCGGCGGATTCGAGGGCCTCGAGATAGGCGGGTGTGGCACCCCCGAGGGCCTCGGCGATCACCTGGGCACTGGTCTTGCCGACGTGGGGGATGTCCTGGAGGCGGGCCGGGGTCATCCCGGCCAGCTCCTCGGGCCGCAGTGCGGCGATGGCGGCGGCCGCGTTGCGGAAGGCCCGGACCTTGTAGGACTCGGCCCCGTCCCGTTCGAGCAGGTAGGCGATGCGGCGCAGGGCGGCAACGGCGATCGGCGGTCACTGGCGCTTGGCTCGGCTCGGGGCCACGCGCGTCGGCTCGTCGGGCTGCTTGGGGTACTCCGGCGGCCAGGGCGCATCCTGGAGCCCGGCGGCCCGGTCGCGCGCCGCCATGTCCAGGAGCGGCTGGAGCGACTGCGGTCGCTCGGCGATGCCGGCCCAGGGATCACCCCTTCGCCGGACCAGGTCGGGAACGGTCGCGGATGGTCAACGCCTCGGGATCGACCGTGTCCACCTCGTCCCACGAGCAACGGGGTGGAGACCTGGCCCCCGACCCGCGGGCGGGCGAACCAGGCGCCGAACACGGTCTTGTGCGGGGCGTTCTGGTTGAAGTCGACGAAGACCCGCTCGCCGCGCTCCTCCTTCCACCAGTTGGCGGTGATCAGCTCGGGATGGCGGCGCTCGAGCTCCCGGGCCAGGGCCACCGCGCCGGCCCGGACCTCGAAGCTGTCCCACCGGGGCTCGAGTCGGACGTAGACGTGCAGGCCACGATTGCCGGTGGTCTTGGGATAGCCGACGACGCCGAGCTCGTCCAGCAGGGCGTGGACCCGGGCGGCCGCCAGTCGCACCTCGTCGAACGAGGTGCCCGGCTGGGGGTCGAGGTCGATGCGCAGCTCGTCGGCGTGGGCCGGGTCGTCGGCCCGGAACGGCCACAGGTGGAGGCCCGAGGCATCCCAGGTTGACCGCCCACAGGACGTGGGCGATGTCGGCCACCACCAGGGCGTTGGAGGTGGTGCCGTTGGGCGTGCTCACCACCGTGGTCTGGAGCCAGTCCGGCGCGCCGGCCGGCACGCGCTTTTGGAAGAAGGACTTGCCCCCGGCCCCACCGGGGAACCGCTCGAGCAGGGCCGGGCGACCGGAGGCCGACACCTCGAGCGCCCCGGCGACGGCCAGGTAGTACTCGACCAGGTCGAGCTTGGTGGCGTCGATGGCCGGGAAGTAGATCTTGTCCGGGTTGGAGACCCGGACGGCCTGGCCAGAGACCTCCACGACCTGCGCGTCCTCGGCAGCCACGGGTTCACCCTACCGGCCTCGTCACGGTGATCTGAGGGCCGGGAGGGCCCTGTCGGACCGACGGTCGTCTGTGGCAGGCTTGGTGCTGGGACCAGCACGTGGGGGTTCGTACTACCGTCATCGGCCCATGCCTTGTGGGAGTCCGGGCGGCGGGTGCGGCGCCAGCTCGTACCCCCCGGGTGGGATTGCCGGTGGGCCGGTCGGAGGTGCGATGACGAGGCGACGGAACCGGGAAGTCGAGCGCTTGGTCGCTACCGAACGCGCCACCCGGATCGCCGGGGAGATGGGCGAGCGCTGGTGGCGGGACCTGGCCCGGTCGGCCTCCACCGCCCGGACCGACGGGGCACTCGACGGCCTGTTCCGCACGGCTCTCGCCACTATGCGCCGTGCCATGGGGGCCGACGCCGTCGCGGTGCTCCTGGCCAACGACGCCGGCGACGAGCTGGTCGCCCGGGCGGCGTCGGGGCTCAGCGAGGAGACCACCGTCGACCTGCACATCCGGGCGGGACAGGGTGTCGCCGGCAAGGTGTTGGCCACGCTGCGGACGACCATCATCGACGACCTGGCCACCGTCGAAGTCGTCTCGCCGGTGCTGCGCAACAGCAGCCTCCGATCCGTCGCGGCCGTGCCCATCCTCTACGACGACCAGCCGCTCGGGGTGCTGTATGCCGGCAGCAAGAAGCGCCGCGATTTCATCGCGGCCGACGTCGAGCTGCTGGAGCTGATGGCGGCCAGGCTCGCCGGCGCCATGGAGCGTGTCCGCGCCTTCGAGCGTGAACGCGAGGCCCGCGCCCGTGCCGAGCGCGACGCCGACCACCTCGACCGGCTCCAGCGGATCACCTCGCAATTGCACGCCGCCGCCACGGTCGAGGAGATCGCCGCCGCCCTGACCGCGTCCCTGAGCACGGACGCCCGGGGCGAGCCCGTCGCCTGGAGCAACGTCTGGTTGGTCCGCGGGGACCATCTCGAGCTGGTGCCCACGCCCGAAGGCCTCCCCCTGGCCGAGCCGCACGCCCACATGCCGTTCGACCGGTTCGTCAAGCTGGCGGAAGCCGTGGCCGAGAAGCGGACCCTCTTCGTCAGCGACCGGGAGAGCACCTGGATGCTGGACGAGAGCCGGGACGTCCGGGCCAGCTGGGCCGCACTCCCGGTGCTGGTCCAGAACGAGTGCGTCGGGATCGCCATGGTCGCCTACCGGTCCCCTCACGTGTTCGAGGAGGACGAGCGGAGCTTCCTCCGCGCCGTCACCGAGCAGGCAGCCCAGTCCATGGACCGCGCCCGGCTGCAAGCCGAGCAGCTGGCCCTGGCCGAGATCAGCCAGTTCTTCGTGCATGCGGCCCGAGCCATCGCCGAAGGGTCCGACTTCGACGACACGCTCAACCGCCTGGCAGACCTGGCCCTGCCCGTGGTCGGTGACATCTGCCTGGTGGACGTCATCGGCGAGGACGGGGTCCTCCGGCGCATGGTGGGGCGCCATCGTCACGAGGCGCTGCAGCCGCTCGTCGACCGGCTGGCCTCGCTGTACCCACCCGCCCCCGGAGAGAACCACCCGGTGATCAGCGTGGTCGAGACCGGCCGGATGCGTTGGTCCGACCGACTCACCGACGACTTCCTCAGGACGACCACCTCGGACGAGCGGCATCTGGAGCTGGTCAAGGAGCTCGGCTTCCGCTCCTACGTGTCGGTGCCGCTCCAGGGGGAGTCGGAGGTGCTCGGTGCGCTCACCCTGGTGTCCACCACCCGGTCGTTCGAGACCAAGGACGTGACCTTCGCCAAGCAGCTGGCCGACAACGTGGCGGCCGTCATCGACAATGCCCGCCGCTACGAACGAACGCTGCAGACGTCCCACATCCTGCAGCAGAGCCTGCTCCCCCAGCACCTCCCGGCCGTACGGGGATGGCAGACGAACTCCGTCTACCTGCCGGCCACACGCGGCCTGGAGGTGGGTGGTGACTTCTACGACTTGGCCGGGCTGGACGGCGACATGGTCGGCTTCATGGTCGGGGACGTGGCCGGCCATGACCGCGAGGCCGCCGCCATGATGGGGCACCTCCGGAGCGCGGCGCGTACCCTGGCCGGACAGGTCGACAGCCCGGCCGGCCTGGTCGCTGCCCTCCAGGACAGCTGGCGGTTGCTCGGGTTCGACCGGATCGCCACCGGGCTGTTCGGTCTCCTGTGCCCGCGCCGCGGTGACCTCGTGCTGACCTCGGCGGGACACTATCCTCCACTGCTCGTTCAACGGAGCTCGGCCGCGTATGTGGCAGTCCCCCCGGGCGTTCCGCTGGGCAGCCGCGGCCCGGCGCCCACCGACGTCCACCTCAGGTTGGGCCGCGGCGACCTCCTCCTGCTCTACACCGATGGTGTCATCGACGAGCGGGAGGCGGGCATCGACCAGGCGATGCGCACGCTGATGAAGGTGAGCGAGGGGGACGACATGAGCCCGGCGGCGGTCTGCGATCGGATCGTGGCCATGCTCCCCCCCGGCCGCAACGACGACGTCGCCCTGTTGGCGCTGCGCCGGCAGCCCTCGACAGGGTCCGAGCACTGACCTCTACTCGCCGCCCCCCTCCATCGGGCACCATGGGCGAATGCCACACGACCGACCATTCCGCTTTGCCGCCCAATTGGGCGCGGCCCCGGCCGGGACGGCCCGGGCCTGGGCCGAGCAGGCCCGCCGGGCCGAAGACCTCGGCTACGCCGTCCTCTCGATGCCCGACCACTTCGGCGACCAGTTGGCGCCGGTGCCGGCACTGGCCGCCGCGGCGGGTGCCACGACCGAGCTTCGGATCGGCGCCCTCGTTTTCGGGAACGACTACCGCCATCCCGTCGTCCTGGCCAAGGAAGCGTCCACCCTGGACGTCCTCAGCGAGGGTCGATTCGAGCTGAGCCTGGGGGCCGGATGGATGCGTTCCGACTACGACGAGTCGGGCATCGCCTACGACGAGCCGAAAGTGCGAGTCGAGCGGTTCGAGGAGGCCGTCCAGGTCGTCCAGGGCCTCCTGCGCACGGACGGCCCCTTCTCCTTCCACGGAAGCCACTACACGGTGCGCGACCACACTCTCCTGCCCCGGCCGAAGCAACAGCCCGCTCCTCCGCTGGTCCTCGGCGGTGGGGGCAGGCGGGTGCTCTCGTTCGCCGCCCGCCATGCCGACATCGTCAGCATCAATGTCAACCTGGTGGCCGGTACCGCGGGACCCGAGACCGCACCTAACGCCACTCCCGAACGGACGCGGGAGAAGATCGCCTGGGTGAAGGAGGCGGCCGGCGACCGGTTCGACGACCTCGAACTCAACGCGCTGATCGGCTTCGTGATGGTCACCGACGATGCAGCGGGAGTGGCCGAGGCCATGGCTCCCCACTTCGGGACCACTCCGGAGGAGGCACTCCACATCCCTCTGGCGCTGCTGGGGTCGATCGAGGAGATGACCGAGGAGCTCCGCTGGCGGCGCGAGGAGTACGGCATCTCCTACTGGACGATCGAGGGCGACAGCTGGGAGGCGCTGGGTCCGGTGGTCTCGGCGCTGACCGGGACCTGAGGAGGGGCTGGCCGGACCCGGCTCACCGCGACGATCGGGGCGGAGATCGGCGCCGACCGCCGCGGGGGACGACCGGGCGGGCGGCCGTGGCGTCGAGCCACTGGAGGACGGCCTCCTCGTAGGCGATCCCAAAACGGACCACGGCGGTGCGGTCGTCCTCCCCGTCCAGCGTCCGCTCGACGTCCCGGTAGAAGGCGAGACGTGACTCGTGGTCCTTCGCCGCGCCCTCGAAGAACCCTTCCAGGCGGTCGGGATCGAGGTGCCGGGCGAACCACAGCTTGACCAGCAGCGGGAACCGGATCTGCTCCGCGTCGGGCGGTTCGTCGATCCACCGCTCGAATGCCCGCCGGCCAGCGGCGGTGATGGCGAAGGGACGGCGCTCCCGGGCTCCGGGCGGCCCCGCGGTGACCAGACCTGACTCCTCGAGCCGGCGGAGCTCGCGGTAGACGTGGCTGGAGGTCACGTTCCAGAACCGGCCGAGGCCGGCCTCGATCTCGCGGACGAGGTCCCAGCCCGTCTTCGGCTCGTCATGGAGGAACCCGAGGAGCGAACCCTGGGTGGCATTGAGCTCGTCCACCTTGACATTCCCTTCTGGATGGTTGCAGACTGACGATGTTCCCCAAGGGAGGATAGCCACAGGAGGTCGCATGGTAGAGCCCGATGCAGACGTCGATCGGTGCGTGACGGACCTCGACGCGGTGGGCTACGCCCTTGTCCCCGCCGCCATCGGGCCCGAGCAGGTGGCCCAGGCCCGCCGCCCGCTCGAGGAGGCGCTGGCACGCACCCCGCCCGGCCGCGACGACTTCGAGGGCCACCAGACTCGACGGGTCTATGCCCTGTTCGCCAAGACGCGCGCCCTCGACGGGTTGGCCACCCACCCCGTGGTGCTCGGCGTGCTCGACCGTGTGCTCGGCCAGTACCAGCTGAGTGCACCGGCGGCCATCGCCATCGGCCCGGGCGAGCGGGCCCAGGTGCTGCATCCCGATGACGCCATCTACCCCGTGGCGCGTCCTCACGGGGAGCTGGTGGTGAACGTGATGTGGCCACTGGAGCAGTTCACCGAGGCAAACGGGGCGACCAGGATCGTCCCGGGGAGCCACCGCTGGACCGACGAACGGCCCGCCTCCGACACCCCGACCGTGGCCGTCGAGATGGACGCCGGTAGCGCGCTCATCTACTTGGGGAGTGTCTGGCACGGCGGCGGGGCCAACACCACCGATCGGACCCGGCTGGGCGTCGTACTTCATTACGCCGTCGGGTGGCTGCGGCCGGTCGAGAACCACGTCCTCGCCGTACCGCCGGTTGAGGCGGCATCGCTCTCCCGCCGGATGCAGGAGCTCCTCGGCTACAACATCTATCCGCCCTTCATCGGCTACGTCGACGGCCGGCACCCGGCCAAGCTCCTCACTGAAGTCGGACACCCGACCTGACCCGGACTGGCTCCCCGTTCGCTCGCTGCTGCTCGGTGCGATTCCACTTGGACGGCCATCCTCGGGCACATGCCGAGCCCGAGGAACGCTCAAGCCTTTGATCCGACCGCGCCCACCCGGGGTGGCGCGGCCCGGGGGTGGGCGGCAGGTCCCAAATGTGGGACCATCCCCCTGTGGACGAACGCGCCGTCGCGCTGGAGGACGTCGAGCTGGCCGTTGCCGAGGCCGGATCCGGAGGTCGCCCTCTCCTGCTGCTCCACGGCTTCACCGGGGCGAAGGAAGACTTCGCCGACTGGCTCGACCCGCTCGGGGAGGCCGGCTGGCATGCGGTAGCCCCGGACCACCGCGGCCACGGGGCCAGCTCCAAGCCCGCTACGGAGGACGCCTACTCGTTCCAGATCATGGCCGTTGACGCCATGCGGCTGGTCGACGCCCTCGGGTGGGGTCGCTTCTCACTGCTCGGTCATTCGATGGGCGGGATGGTGGCCCAGTACATGGCGCTCGCCGAGCCGGGACGCCTCGACGGCCTCGTGCTCATGGACACGTCCCACGGCGCGATCGGTGGCCTCGAGCCCGACCTGGTCCAGGCGGCCGTCGCCGTAGTCCGCACCCAGGGCGTCGATGCGCTCGCCGACCTGCTCGTCGGGCGCCAGAGCCCCCTCGACACCGAGGCACACCGGCGGATGCTGGCCGAGCGCCCTGGCTACGCCGCGTTCGAGGACCGCAAGTTCCGCTCCACCGCCGGCGCGCTGTACGCCGCCATGGCCGCACAGTTCATCGAGACACCCGACCGCCTCGACCGGCTCGAGGCTCTGCCGTCGTCCCTCCCGGTGCTGGTGATCGTGGGGGAAGAGGACGTCCCCTTTCTCGACCCTTCCGAGCGGATGGCCGCCACCATCCCCGGTGCGTCGCTGTCCGTCATCCCCGAAGCCGGCCACAGCCCGCAGTTCGAGAACCCCGGGGCCTGGTGGTCGGCGCTGTCGGGATTTCTCGACCGCGTCCCCACCGGCTAGGGAGGCGGCCTCTCCCCGGACCGGCGGCGAAGGGTGCGAGGGTCAGCGGGCCCCGGGATGGCAAGTGAGCAGGAGGACACCCGAGCCCACCGTCCTCGAGTCGGCGAGGGTCAGCGTCGAAGGCTCGGCCATGTCCTCGGGGAAGACACGCTTGCCGCCTCCGAGGATGACCGGGAACACCATGAGCCGATACTCGTCGACCAGCCCGTTCCGGGTCAGGGCGTGGACCAACTGGGCGCTGCCTTCGACGAGGAGGTTGCCTTTCGACTCGCTCCGGAGCGCCGCGATCTGGTCCAGCGGGTCGTCGCGGAGGACGGTGGTGTCGCCCCAGGTCGCCTCGTCCTCGGACAGGCTCGACGCGACCACGTACTTGGGGATGCTGTTCATCCGCTTCCCGAAGTCGTCGCCACCCATGTTCGGCCAGGCGGCGGCGAAACCCTGGTAGGTGACCCGTCCCAACAGGAGGGCCTCGGCGTCGAACAGCTCGTCGAATTTGAAGGCGTCGCCTTCCTTCCCCCGGTCGAACTCGAAGGTCCACCGTGGCTCCTCCATGACGCCGTCGAGCGACATGAACTCCGTCACAATGATCTTGCCCATGATGGGTTCCCTCCCTGTTCGAAACGGTCGTAGCACGACCTGTCGACCCGTACCGGGTCCGACCGGCCACCATAGAGACGAGACCACACCCCGAAAGTCATCGGCGCCGACAACCCCGGATGGAACTCTGACAATTCTGCCGGGCGTCAGGAATCAAAGGTGTAGGTCGTCACGCTCTCCGGCGGTACCTGCACGATGGCAGCACCCGCCTTGTCCATGGGGGGCAACGGGACAGTGGTCAGGTTGTCGGTGGCGCTGGTACGGACCGCATGCGTCGGATACGCCCTCCGTCCGGCGGGAAGGCCAATCCCCAGGCGGAGCGGTGGAGAGCCAGGACCGTCGTCGTTGACGACCACCACACTCCAGTCCCCACCCTTGTCGAAGGCCAGCACTCGCAGACCGGCCGGCACGCCGGTCACTGGGTGGCGCACCGCTCCGGGACGCACGTAGCGACTGAAGTTGCCGAGCACGTAGTAGCGCTTGGTCGGGTAGATCGAGTGGTTGCCGTCGGTGGTGTAGGCGGGATCGTAGTAGAGCAGGCCGTCGTTCCATCCCGAACCGTTGACCGAGGTGACACAACCCGCCACGTGGAGGGGGTCGCATCCGAGCTGGTCCGAGAGGGCTGTCCACCAGTCGAACTGAGCGTCCCCGATCAGGGCGACGTCCTGGTAGATGGTGTCGGCCATCCACAACCCGCTGGTCATGGTGGGGTCGTACTGGGCCCCGAAGCCGACCAGTGGCCCCTTGCCGTCGTAGCAGCAGATCTCGGTCATCCACAACGCCTTGCCGAATCGGGAACCGATCGATGCCACGGTGGCCGCCTGGGCATCGGTGGGGAAGTCGTAGGCGTGGTGGACCAGGGCGCCGAGCCACCGGGACGTGCCACTGCCGG
Organism: uncultured Acidimicrobiales bacterium; assembly: GCA_963769825.1. Lineage (GTDB taxonomy): Bacteria > Actinomycetota > Acidimicrobiia > Acidimicrobiales > RAAP-2 > Bog-756. The sequence goes on along the minus strand of CAVYNO010000004.1, from coordinate 161,097 downwards.
TCAGCCATTGGGGCACCTCGGGTAGGAACTGGAAGGTGGCGAGGCTCGACTCGTCGGCGATGACATGGGCGAACGGGGCACGATGAGCCAGAGCCCGGCCCAGCTCCCCGACCACGGCCGCCCGCTGGCCCACCGGCACGGCCATCCCTTCCTGTCCGCAGGAGCTGAAGCTGTTGTCCGGCTCGTTCATGGGGCTGACGGCACTGAGCTCGATGCCGTCGGCCGCGGCGAGATGCTCCGTCACGGTGGCGAGGTAAACGGCAAAGGAGCGTTCGTCACCCGGCGTCAGCCCGCCCCCACAGCTCATGTGATCAGTGGTCCACACTGGTGGGGCGCTGTTGACGAACCCCTCGAGGACGGGCACCCCGTGCGCATGGGCCAGTCCGAGGAAGGTCATCCCTCCCGGATCGGCCGACCAGTCGTACACGCCCGGCCTCACCAGAAACGTCGGAACCGACCGGGTGGGGTTGGTCACGCCGACTCCACCACCTCCGATGTTGTAGCGGTAGGAGCTGAGCTCGATGCCGCTTCGGCCGAACAAGTGATCGGCCACCTGGTTCTGCACCGAGGCAGGAAAGTGCACCAGGTCGTTGGGCCACCACGCGCCCGATGCACCGAAACCGTCCATGGTCTGTGCCGTGCCCGCACCGACCTGTGCCGTGGGAACAGCGGCCGGGACGGCCCTGACCACGGCTGCACTCGCTGCGGGCACCACGGTAGGGACGAGCAGGACGAGCAGGACGAGCACCCCCAGGAGGCCGGCCGGGATCAGTAGCGCCCGTCTCTTGCTGCCACCCGATGGCTGTCCCACTACATCCCCCTGTTACCCGATGACCCGATCTCTGTCGCCGACCGATGCTATGTCGGGCGGAATTCCATTTCCGGCGGGCGGGAACCGCGCCGGGGCGGGGGTTAGGGTGCTCAGGTGCCACCCAGCAGGTCGCGAACCGACCACCGTCGGATGTGATGAGCGGCAACCTCGTCCCCACCTTGGTCGCCGACGCCGACGGCCACGTGGTCGAGCCGCCCGAGGCCTGGCGCGAGGTGCCCGAGGTCCACCGGCCGGTCATCCGGCGCGACAGCTCCGGCTTCGAGCATGTGACCGTGGGTGGCAAGGAGATCCTGGCCGTCCCTCTGGGCACCCTGGCCACACCCGGCGGCGATTTTTCCGATCCCTCCCGGTTCACCCCGCTGTCGGAGGCCTTGGCCGGGGGGTCGGATCCGGTTGCCCGGCTGGCCGACATGGACAGCGAGGGCATCGACCAGGCGGTGCTCTATCCCTCCATCGGGCTCTATTTCTGGGTGCTCGACGACCCGGAGGCGGCCTGCGCCCTGGCCACCGCTTACAACGACTGGCTGTCGGTCTATTGCGCGGCCGATCCGGAGCGATTGTTCGGCGCCGCCATGCTCCCGATGCAGGATCCCGAAGCTGCAGCCCGGGAACTACGCCGGGCCGTGGTGGAGCTCGGGTTCCGGTCGGCGTTCGTCAGGCCCAACCCGTGCCTGGGTCGCTCACTGCCGGACCGGGCCTACGAGCCGGTATGGGATGCCGCCGAGGAGCTCGGCATCCCGATCGGCATCCACGAGGGGAGCTCGGTCATCGTCCCGACCCTCGGATCGGACCGGCCGTTCAATCCCCTGATCCTGCATGCCGTGTCGCACGCGTTCGAGGAGATGCTCTCGTGTGCCCAGCTCATCGCCTTCGGCACGCTCGAGCGCCACCCCGGCCTTCGGCCCGTATTCCTCGAGTCCAGCGGGGGATGGATGCCGTTCTGGATCGAGCGGCTCGATGAACAGGCCGAGACCTTCGGCGGGTTCTGCCCCGACATGCCGCTCCGCCCGAGCGAGTACTTCGCCCGCCAGTGTGCCATCAGCTTCGAGGTGGACGAGGCCACACTGCCTGCACTCCTGCCGTTCGTCGGCCGCGATCGGGTCGTCTGGGGATCGGACTACCCGCACCACGACGCCACCTTCCCCGGAGCGGTGGAGACGCTCCGCCGCACCATCGGACCGCTCGACGTGGCCACGCAAGCCAGGATCCTCGGCGGCAATGCTCGGAGGATCTATGGCCTACCCCCGCGGTGGCGCGGCCCGGAGGGCGTCGCGGCCGACTACTTCGCCGCCGTCACCATGCGCGACTCGGAGGCGTTGGGCCGGCTCTTCGCCCCGGACGCCCTTCTCGATGCCCAGGGAAGCATCCACCGAGGGACAGACGCCATCGTCCGCTTCTACGAGACGGGGGCCTTCCGTTTCGAGGACCTCTTGCCCCGCCCGGGAAAGGTGACCGCCCGAGAAGATGCCATTGTCGTCGAGATCGATCTCCGCGTCGCCGGCATCGACAGCTCGGTGGTGGACACGTTCGAGATCAGCGACGGACGCATCCGGTCGCTGCGCATCGACGGTCTCACCGATCAGGTCATGACCCGACTGGCGGACGATCCGCCGGGTGGCATTGCGAAGAGATCTTGAGCTGCGGTCGCAGCCATGGCGCGCGTCGTATGCTCAGCCGGTGAGCGCAGAAGCCAACCAGGCGCAGATCGAGTTCTGGAACGGCGCCGAGACGCGTCAGTGGGTGGAGCGACAGCACGACTACGACCGCCAGCTCGAGCCATTTGCTTCCGCCGTTCTCGACGCGGCGGACGTGGGAACCGGATCGAGCGTCCTCGATATCGGGTGTGGCTGCGGGACACTTACGCTCCGAGCGGCGACCCTGGGGAAGCGGGCCACCGGAGTGGACATCTCTGCTCCCATGGTCGAGCGGGCAGTCGCCAGCGCACGCGATCAGTTGGTCACCGACGCCCAGTTCCTGGTGTCCGACGCCCAGACGCACCGGTTCGAACCGGAGTTCGACATCGCGGTCAGCCGGTTCGGTGTGATGTTCTTCGACGATCCGGAAGCGGCCTTCGCCAACGTCGGGACCTCACTCCGCCCCGGTGGCCGGCTGGTGTTCTGTTGCTGGCAGGAGTTGGCCCGCAACGACTGGGTCCTTCTGCCGGGCATGGCAGCCGCCGAGCACCTTCCCCTCCCCGGTCCCAACTACGGTCCTGGGCCGTTCTCCTTGGCTGCCCCCGGACTCCTGGTCAGCCTCCTCGAGACAGCGGGCTTCACCGACGTGGAGCTCGAGTCCCTCGAACTGCCCATGCTGGTGGGAGGGGGCGGAACGGTCGAGAAGACCCTGGATTTCTTCATGCACAACAGCATGGCTCGCGCCATGTTCGAAGGTGCCGATCCGGCGGCCGCCGAACGGGCTCGTGCCGCCGTCCAACGGGTACTGGCCGAGCACCACGACGGCGAGGGCGTGCGGCTGGGCGCAGCGTCCTGGATCGTGTCGGCCCGATGGGCACCATCGTCCCCCTAACGGCGTGTCCCACCGATCGTCAGACATGACCGCCGGTCCCGGTGACCGCCCCGGCCCTGTCCGAAGACACCGCTTGATGTGGGCATGGGTGCCGGGGGCCGCGTTGGCCGCAGTCGCGGCCGTGGCCGTGGCCGGCGCCGCGACCACGGCCTGCTTGCCGAGCGGCGCGGCAGTCCCCCACACGGTCGGGGCACGACCCTCCCCCGGCTGCGTCCACGGCACGGCGACACAGAATCAGGTGGCCGTGCCCTTCAGCGCTGACGGGGACAACGGTGCCTACACGGTGGAGGCGCCGAGCGCGGCGGCCGCTCCCCTACCGGTCATCGTCGACCTGCATGCCTACGAGGAGCCCGGGCCACTGCAGGTGAGCCTCTCGGGCCTGGGCCAGTACGGCCGAAACCACGGATTCATGGCGGTAACGCCATGGATTGCGGCGCGGCCGGTCCCCCTGTGGCACTCGGTGCCGGGAAGTCGCGACCTGGCTTGGTTCGGCGACCTGCTCAACCACATCGAAGCCACCTCGTGTATCGACGAGAACCGGGTCTTCGTCACCGGCTACTCGAACGGCGCGTTCATGGCGTCGCTCATCGCCTGCCGGTACTCCTCACGGGTGGCTGCCGTGGCCCCGGTGGCCGGAATCCAGGCCGATACACCGTGCAAGGCGACACGCCCGGTTCCGGTAGTCGCCTTCCACGGCACCGCCGATCCGCTCGTCCACTACGACGGGACGCCGTCGAAGACCGCGGCCGACCTGCCCGGCACCGACGGCAGCGGTCGGATCACCGCCCAGGAAGCAGCGCAATTCGGAACGAGAGGGATATTCGCCAAGGGGCCTTCCATTCCGGGTGAGGCGGCGGCCTGGGCCGAACGCAACGGCTGCTCGACCACGGCCAAGGCCACCCGGATCGCCTCCGACATCACCCTCCTCGCCTGGGCGTGCCCGCCAGGCACCGCCGTCGAGCTGTACCGGATCCGGGGTGGCGGCCACACCTGGCCGGGCAGCACCGACTCGGCGGCGCTCAGCACACTGCTCGGCCCCACGACGTTCTCCATCTCGGCGGACGCCGCCATGTGGAGGTTCTTCCGGGCCCACCCCCTCACTTCGGGCCACTGACCGCCGGGGCGGTCTGACCGGTCAACTTGTCCTCCAGCCAGGCAGTGGGCGACTCCCGAAGACCGGTCAGCCGCCGATACGCGCGTGCGATGCGAGGGCCTGTCATCCCGTCGCTGCGATCGAATGGACGGGCTGGTTGAGATGCCGGCCTCCCATTGAGCCGAGGAACGGGGCGTCGCCGAAGGAGAAGACGCCGCCGTCGAGGGCTGCGGTCCAGTACCCTGAACCGTCCGGGTTGGCGGCGATCGAGATCATGATGTCGTTGAGCGGCTTCCCCGCCATCGAACCGGAGAAGTTGGCGTCGCCGAAGGAGAAGACGCCGCCGTCGTAGGCGACGAGCCAGTATCCCCTGCCATCGTCGGTTCGAGCGATCCCGGCCACGGGTGCATTCAGATGCTTACCGCCCATCGAGCCGTAGAACTGGGCATCTCCGTAGGAGAAGACTCCGCCGTCCTCCCCAACGATCCAGTATCCCTTGCCGTCAGCAGTGCCGACGATCCCCTCGAAGTACGAGATGGTGCCGTAGGGAGGAATGGTGAGCGATATCCCTGGCAAGTTGATGTTCGACCCGTCCCCGTACCAGAGGGCGTCGCCTATGGCCACCACTCGCCCCGATTGGCCATAGAGGACCCATCCTCCTTTCCCGGTGGCATCAGAGGCGACGGCGCTCGCACCGAGGGGAAGGCCATTCACGTCGGAGACACCACCGAAGCCGTAGAGCGAACTGGTGCTTGGGTTGGTGGCCGGATAGTTGTCGAGGATCCAGTAGCCCTGCCCGTCGGCGGTGGCGGCAAACCCGAAGCACTCGAAGGTACAACGAGTTGTGGCCGAACCTAGGAACTGGGCATCGCCGAAGGTGAAGATCCCGCCGTCTTGCGCCTCTAGCCGGTAGCCGGGCCCCGAAGAAGCTGCCCTGGCGACTCCCGAAGGGACCAGGAGCGAGGTGGCCACCATCAAACCGAGTACGAGGACACCACCGACGACTCGTGCCACCCCGATCCTCATTGTCCACCTCGTCGTCCGCTCGCTTGATCCGCTAGAAGTCACGGTAGGGAACTCATCCGATCCTCTCCAGGGCCTTAGGTCACATTCAGATCCGCGAGCCCGTCAGGCTGGTCTTCAGAGAGCCCACCCCCCTCCTCCCCTGGGGATTTGGATGTCCGCAACAGAGGACCGGCCACGGTCTGATCACACGGCTCAGTCGCGAGGGTTGGTGACCCTTCCCGGTCCTCTTTCGTGGTCCGCGCCGGTCGGCACGTCACCGGCGCCGCGGGGCGACACGAGCATGGTCGCCTCCTTCGGCCGGCCCGAGAATCGCGCTCGGTGCCGGGGCGCTGGACACTCCCGGCGACGGGCTGTCGGGCACGCCCTCGGACGGGCCGCGCTCCGGACGTGGCCGGGTCAGGATGATCTGCACCGACGCCACGACGAGCACCACCGCGGTGACGATCCGCTCGCTCTTCCCCACCTCGGCGAAGACCGCGTAGATCTGGATCCCGATGGCCAGGGCCTGGGCGGCGAGAGCGAGTGCGATCGCCCGCATGCCGGTGACCGGTTGGTGCCAGTCACCGATGTCCGGCACCCGCACCCATGCGGCCAAGGCCACAGCCAGCGCGCCCACCGTCCACACGAAGTCGTAGTGCCCGTCGCTGGCCACACCCCGTGCCTGCTGCACGGCGAAGGCGGCGTCGGCGGCGGCCATGGTGACCACCGCCAACCCGAGGAGCAGCCACATCGCGTCGGGTCTCCAGCCCAAGAGCCCGTACACGCCGAGGATGGCACCGATCACGAGGACGTCCAGGACCGGATAGCTGAAGTCCACCGCCGTGGCCAGCAGGCTCTGCGAGGAATGGGTGGCGATCGGTTGCACGATGAGGGCGAATCCGGCGACGAGCACGAGCAGCGTCACCGCGATGCCGTCCATCCAGCGATGTAGTTCGAACTGCGGGACGCGATGCTGGATCAGGTAGACGATGCCGGCCACGATGGCCGGGTACCACAGGAGCCAGAGGACGTCGGCGAACGTGGGATAGGGCGGGTCGGGGCTCCCGCTGTACGCAAGGCTCCAGGCGATGGTCCCGAGGGTCCAGGTGACCATTCCCGCGCCGAAGCAGGACCACGCCCGCCGATGGGCGGGAACCGCCACGGCACGCGCCACGACGAGCACCGACGCCAGGGCCAGGACGAGGTCGTGGATCCAGACCTCGTAGAGCTGGGCTGGACCACCGAGGTGGAACAGCTCGTTGACCGCCTCCAGGACGGTGAGGACGACCAGCACGATCCAGGTCGCGGTCAGGCCTCCGGAGGCCAAGAGGCCGCCGTCCGCGCCGCCGGACCGGTTGGCGATGATCCGGTTGAGCCGGTCCCCGACTCTCACCCGTCCTCGGTCTTCACCAGTCAGCCCCTCACGGCGCACACCCGCGGTCACTCGAGGGAGAGCACGCCGCGGATGACGCGACCGTCACGCATGTCCTGGTAGCCCTCGTTTATCCGATCCAGCGGGTAGGTGCTGGTCACCATGGCGTCGAGGTCGAGCAGGCCGTCGCGGTAGAGACCGAGCAGCTGCGGCACGTCCGCCTCGGGCCGCGACGATCCGAAGATGGAACCGACCAGCTCCTTCTCCATCACCATCAGATCCAGCATGCTGATGGTGGCCTCCGACTCCGTCCAGGGATGGACGTTCGTGATCACCACCCGTCCCCGCTTGGCGGCCAGGGCCATGATCGATCCCATCAGCTCGCCACGGCCGACCGACATGGTGCAGATGACACGGTGGCACATCCGTCCCCCCGTCATCTCCTGGATGAGGGCGAAGGCCTCGTCGATGCTGCCTACGGCATCGGTCGCCCCGAATTCCTGGGCCCGCTCCCGCTTGAACGCCACCGGGTCCACTGCCACGATCCGCCGGGCGCCGGCCATCCGAGCGCCCTGGATGGCAGCGGCGCCCACCCCACCGGCGCCGAGCACGGCCACCACGTGTCCCGGCTGGACCCCGGCTCTGTGCACGGCCGAACCCCATCCGGTGCTGACACAGCACGCCACCAGGCAGGCCCGGTCCAGCGGCAGGTCGGAGTCGATCCTGATGAAGGAGCGCTCGTGGCTGACGGTGTGACGAGCGAACGTGCCGAGCATGCAGAAGATCCGCAAGTCTTCGCCGCGGGCGTGGTGGCGAGCGGTCTTGTCCGTGACCTGCCAACCGTCGGCGATGTGCATGCCCATGTCGCAGAGGCCTTGATGACCGTCGATGCAGGCCGGGCAGTGGCCGCATGGGGGAAGGAAGCTGGCAACGACGTGATCGCCCGGCGTCAGGGCAGTGACCCCGGGACCCACTTCCTCGACGACCCCGGATCCTTCGTGACCCCCGATCATCGATCCGAGAAAGGGCATGTCACCGGTCAGGAAGTGCTCGTCCGAATGACACAGTCCCGATGCGACCAACCGCACCAGCACCTCGTGCTCCTTGGGTGGGTCGAGCTCGACCGATTCGATCTCCCATGCCCGACCGGGCTCCCAGAGCACTGCCGCTTCGGTCTTCACCGTTCACCTCCCATGGTTCCGTCGGCGGCCTGAACGGCCCGGCGGACCGTAGCCTCCACCGGTACCCGCTCCCTCACGGCCCGAAGCTGACGGGCAGCTGCCGGGATTCCGACGGATCGGTCGAGCTGCCATTGTTGACCACGATCGAGCAGCCCGGGTGGGCGGCGTCGCAGGTCCCGTTGCCGACGGTGCCCACGATGACCTTGAGGGTCAGGGATCCGCGTCCCGTCGGGTCCGGATGGAGGAGCTTGGCGTTCGTGAACGAACAGCCCACCGACGACGCGGTGGTGATGTCGAATTTGGAGCACTGGAGGATGTTGACGACCTTTCCCGGGGTGTACCCGCTCCAGCGGACGGTGACGGTCTGGCCGTTGGACAGATCGGCGTCAGGTGTCACCGTGGCATGCAGGTCGACGACCGGGGCCGGGGGCACGGGAAGGGTCGACGTGGACCCCACCGCGGCATCGAAGGAGAGCGTCGTCACTCCGGATCGGCGTGTGTCGGACAGACGGACGCCTGCGGCCGATTGGTCGAGCAGATAGTCATCGAAGAAGTCGGTGGTGATCCTGACCACCGCTGACGACGATGGTGACGCCATACCGGCCGCCGCGCCGTGGGATCCGCCTCGGATCGTGACCAGTCCCTTCGGACCCAGGGCCTGGTTGAAGGCGAGAACCCCGGCGCGGTAGGGAACGAGTTGGTCCGCCGTGCCGTGCACCAGCAGGAGTGGAGGCGCGGCCGGGAAGTCATACGTTCCGGATGGGAATCCCTCGGTCGTCCCCGCCATCACCACCGCCGCCTTGACCCGGGGGTCGCGGCAGCACGTGTTGGCCACCAGGCCCAGAGTCGTGATCGCGCCGTTCGAATGGCCCGCCGCCCCGATCTCGCCGGTATTCACCAGTCCCGAGAGTGACCCCGAGCCGGCGGCCGCCGCCTGGACGACCGAATCGATGACATAGCTCATGTCCCCGGGCTGGTTGACCACGTCACCGGCATCGGGACCGCCCGGGGTGGCACTGCTCGAAAGGGGGAACCTCGGTGCCGCCACGACGAATCCGGCCGCCGCCCAGCTGGAGAGCAGCGCCTTGTAGTCGTCCGGTGCCCCTCCGAGCCCATGGGCGAACACGATCAACGGGTACGGCGCGCCCGTTCGGTCCGGCGGCGCCCCGGCCTGGACCGTGGACCCGGAGGTCCGTCCGGCCGGGTAGTAGATGGTGGTCACCAGGGTCCGGGTGGGCTGAGCGGCGGTCGGCCCCCAGGCCGCAGTCGGCCGGTGGGCATCCACGAACGTGTCGGTGACCAACCCGACACCGTGCGGCCCTCGAGGCTTCTGGAGAGCCGTCACCGCGGCCGGCGAGGACGAGCACGCGGCCGCCAGTACGACCGGCACGAGCCAGCACAACCACGTCGCCCGCGAAGCGGTGTGCCGAGGCCATCCCGGGATCCCACGGAGAAACACGGTCGATTCGATCCGATCCTCGTCGTCGGTGCCCGAGACTACTGAGTCCCGGCCGATCCGCGCCCACGGGCCCCTCCCAGAGCGAGGTGGAGGCCACTGTTCTGCGACGGGTGGACGGGGTACCGTCGCGAGCATGTCTGTGATCCTTGGCGAAGACGATGCCGATCTCGATGCCCTGGCCGGCCGGCGTACGGCGGTGGTGGGCTACGGCAACCAGGGTCGGTCGTGGGCCCTCAACCTGCGTGACTCCGGCGTCGATGTCCTAGTGTGCGTGCGGGCCGATCCCAGCAGGGACGCCGCCGAGGCGGACGGGTTCGCCACCAGCGGACTGGACGAGGCCAACGCGGCAGACGTGATCTGTCTGCTCGTCCCCGATGACGTCATTCCCACCCTCCCGCTCGCGCCCGCGGCCCGACGCCATCGTGATCGTGGCCAGCGGGTACACCCTCGCCTTCGGCCGCCTCGATCCGGCCTGCGACGTCGGGATGGTGGCCCCCCGGATGCTCGGACCCGAGGTCCGACGGTGCTATCTCGAAGGCGCCGGGTTCATCACCGCGGTCGGGGTCCACCGCGACGTGACCGGGTCGGCCCGCTCGCGCATCCTGGCCGTGGCCAAGGCCATCGGCGGTCTCCGCCAAGGCGCCATCGAGCTCACGGCCGAGCAGGAGGCCGTTCTCGACCTGGCCGTCGAGCAGGCCCTGTCCCCCGTGCTCCGACGGGTCAGCGAATCCTTCGTCCAGGTCATGCTGGAACGTGGCATTCCCATCGAGGCAATCATCACCGAGCTGGTCCTCTCCGGCGAAGTCGAACGGACCTACCGGCTGGTGCGGCTGGAAGGGGGCGCCGCTCAGACCACCTACCACTCGCCCACCAGTCAGTACGGGCAGCTGTCACGGGCCGGCCGCTACCAGCACCTCGACATCGCCGCAACCATGCGCGAGCTGGTCGACTACATCGCCAGTGGCCGGTTCGCCGACGAGTGGGATGCCGAGCGGGACGCCGGCTACCCGAACCTGACCGAGCTGAGGGACAGGGCGATGGCGCCCGGGATCCTCGCCTTCGAGGAGGATCTTCGCCTGAAGCTGGGCGAACGCCGCTCCCGGGGATGACCGACCATCCGCGGATGGGCGACAGCGGGGGGTTACATTGACCCGATGGCCAGGCGCCCGGCGAGCGTGGGGGAACGACGATCCTGGTCCGATCCGTCCCTCATCTTCACCGACACGCAGCGGGTCGATCTGTTCGACGACCCGCGCTGGGAGACGTCGCCTCCGGCAGTGCGGACGACGCGGACAGCGCCCACCCGCACATCGCCATCCCGCACATCGCCATCCAGGCCGTCGTTGCGGCGGGCTGCCAGCCGGATCCTCCCTTTCGGGCGCTCGAAGCGCGGCAGGCACAGCCTCCGGCGCCACTGAAGTCCGCCGTGTCCCGGGAGCGCTGAGGCCCACCGGTCCGGCACGTCGGTCGGCCCTCGGCCTATCGTGGTGCTTCGACCGTCCCCGGGGGTACCCATGAGCGAGGTCTACGAGTCCGACCTGACCACGTCTGTCTTCTCACCGGACGTGGCCGACGACCCGCATCCGACCTACCAGCGCATGCGGAACGAGTGCCCAGTGGCCCGCAGCACCCTGGGGGAAGCAGCAGTGGTCCTCATCAGTCGCTACGAGGACGTGAACTGGGCTCTCCGCCATCCCGAGTACTTCACCTCGGCGGGCGGCAGCCTCAATCTCGGTGAGCAGCCCCTCATCCCCCTCGAGTTCGATCCACCGGAGCACACCAAGTACCGGCGGCTGCTCAGCCCGGAATTCGTGCCGCGGGAGATCACCAAGCTCGAACCGGAGGTGCGCCGGATCGTCCGGGGGCTGATCGACGGCGTCGCCGGCCGGGGACGCTGCGATTTTCACGAGGAGATCGCCACGCCTCTTCCGTCGGAGATCTTCCTGGCCCTCATGGGCCTGCCTGGCGAGGACCTGCCCCGCTTCCTGCGTTGGCGGGACGACTCGATCCGTCCCGATGTCGAGCCGGGGGACTTCGAGGGCGCCCAACGAATACGGGCCCAGACCGCCCACGAGATCAGCGACTACTTCCGAGAGACCATCGCACGCCTGCGCGAGCAGCCCAGCAACACGCTTCTCTCCCGCATCGTCCATTCGACCATCGAGGGGCGCGAACTGACCGAGGCCGAGCTTCTCGGCATCAGCCACCTGCTGCTGCTGGGTGGGCTCGACACGGTCACCGCCACCCTGGACTGCATGGTCGCCTTTCTGGCCGACCACCCGGAGCAGCGCGGGCGCCTCGTCGACGACCCGTCCCTCATCCCCGCCGCGGTCGAAGAACTGCTCCGCTGGCTCACCCCGGTGATGGTCATCCCACGCTCGATCAAACAGGACGTCGAGATGGGCGACGTCGAGCTCAAGACCGGGGACGGCGTGATGCTGGTCATCGGTGCGGCCAACGGCGACGAGTCCGAATTCGCCGACCCCGAGGTCGACTTCGATCGGCACCCGAACCGGCACGTCGCCTTCGGTGGAAGCAACCATTCATGTCTCGGCGCGCATCTGGCCCGCTTGGAGTTGCGGGTTGCCATCGAGGAGCTGCACCGCAGGATCCCCGACTACCGCGTGGCGGAGGGAGCCGAGGTCCACTTCTCGCCCGGCATCCGCCAGGCCGACCACCTACCGCTCGAGTTCCCGCCCTCGTAGATCGGTGCGGTCAGGCGGTGCCCGGATCGACCGGCGCCGACAAGCCCAGCATCTCGGTCACCCCGTGGTCCCGCCCGGCCGTGTACCCCCCGTCCACCGGGAGGGCGTGGCCGGTGATGAACGACGCGTCGTCCGACAGCAGGAACGCGGCCGCGCGCGGCGATCTCCTCGGGCCGGCCCAGGCGACGGAGCTTGTGCTCGGCGATGACGTTGGCCTTGGCTCCTCCAGCCCGGGCCCGTCGAAGACGCCGCGGGTCATCGGCGTGTCGATGAAGCCGGGGCAGACGGCGTTCACCCTGATGCCCCGCCCGGCATAGTCGATGGCCATGCTCTGGGTGAGGAGGACCACGCCCCCTTTGACGCGCTGTAGGCGCTGCCGCCGGCCGTGCCCTCGAGCCCCTCGATGCTGGCCATGGTGACGACCGCGCCCCGGGACCGCCCACCGCCGGTTGCGCCAGCATGGCCTCGATGACGTGCTTGGCCACCAGGTAGGTGCCGGTCAGGTTCACCCGGAGCACCCGATCCCACTCCTCGGTCGGAAGCATGTGCACCGGGCCCCCGCCGGCCACCCCGGCGGCGTGGACCACGCCGTCGATCCGGCCCCCGAAGCGGACCGCGGCGTGCGACCAGTTCGACCACCGACGCCTCGTCGGCCACATCGACCAGCCGGAAGTCCCAGGCCCCGCCCGCCGGTGCTCCGGCAGGCCCGTCGGGGCCGCGGCGGGCTGCCGACGATGTCCGCGCCCATCACCCGCGCCCCCTCGTCGATCAGCCGGTTGGCGCAGGCCCACCCGATGCCCGAGGCCGCCCCGGTGACGATGAAGCACTTGTCCTTGCAGCCCGTTCATGCCGTCTCCGTTCCTCCGGTCACGCCGGTCGCGCTCGACGCTCGTCTACGGGCGGAAGACGACCTTGATGGCGTGGGATGTGTGCCGCGGTCGATCGCCGTCTCGACCGCGGTCGCGGTACTCCTCGAGCGCGAACTCGTGGGTGACGACCGCCTCGTCGGGGAGCAGCCCGGCGGCGAGGATGTCGAGGGCCCGGTCGACGGAGTGGCGCTCCGGGACCACCGGCCAGCCCGGGCGCGGAGCCGGCATCCACGGTGTGGTCGATCGAGCCGACCAGGGCCGCCTCCTTGTACCAGACCGGGGTCAGGTCGACCTCGCTGATGCCGGCCGCCCCGAGCAGGAGCACGGTGCCCCGGTGGGCCGACGGCCCGCAGTGCCTCGGTGACCGACTGGGGCGATCCGACCGCCTCGACCACGTAGGGAAAGCCGCCCATCAACATGACGTGGGCCTTGCGGCCGACGACCCGGGCCCCGACCAGCTCGGCCAGCTCCTCGAAGTGGGCGTTGTCGGGATCGGTCCGCACCACGTGGTCGGCGCCGCATGGGCAGCCGCCTCGGCCTGGTGGGCGTGCCGGGCCAGCACGGTCACCGGGCAGCCGGGAAGAGGCCCTTGACGGCGGCCACCGAGGCCAGCCCGATGATCCCGGCACCGACCACCAGCACCGGCTCACCGTCGCTCGGTGGGGCGCGCAGCAGTCCGTGGCAGGCGATCGAGACCGGCTCGTGCAGGCAGGCCACCGGTCGGACACCGCGTCGGGGATCGGGTGCAGCATCGAGGCGTGGGCCAGCACCTGCTCGCGCCCATCCGCCGCCCAGGTCCGGGTGAACCCGAGCGTGCGCCCGCTGCTGACGATCCGGCTGTCGAGGTTGAGACACGACGACGTCCAGCCCCGGGCACAGTTGGCGCACGGCGGATCGATGCCCCGGGCCAGGCACGGGATGCACGGGTCGACGGCCACCCGGGTCCCCACCGGACAGGGGCACTCCGGTCCCGCCTCGATCACCCGGCCGGCGATCTCGTGGCCCGAGGACGAACGGGAACGAGCCCATCGATGCCAGGGTGGGCGACGGGCCCGTGTTGTGGGCGAACAGGTGGAGATCGCTCCCGCAGATCCCGCCGGCGGTCACCGCCACGCGGGCCCATGTCCGGACCGGGTAGCTCGGGCTCGGGAAGGTCGACCAGCGACGCCGGGAAAGGCAGGGTCGGCCATGTCGAACTGGATGGCGCGCACGCGGCCAGCGTAGGCGCGTCGCCACCTTCGCCGCCCGGGCCGGCGCCGGCGGCCGGCCGCCGCGCCTTAGGATGCGCAGTGGTGCGGGTCCCGGACGACCATCTCGACGAGGTGCGCGAGCGAGGGTTCTGTCTGGTCGAAGGCTTCCTGGCCCCCTGACGAGCTGCGGGCCGCCCAGCAGGCCCTCTGGCTGCACTTCCCGAAACCGGAGGAGTACTTCGCCGACCCGGCCCGCTATCACGCGCTACGCCGGCGACCAGTTCGGCGGTGTCGAGGAGTTCCCCTACCGGTCGTGGGACCTCAACCACCTGGCCTTCCACCCGGACCTGGTCGATGCCGCCGAGCGGTACCTCGGCACAGCCGACCTGCATCTGTACAAGGTGGAGCTGTGGGCCAAGTACGGCGGAGCCGCCGACTACGACCAGCCCCTCCACCGCGACTTACGGCAGCCACAGCCTGGTGGTCCCTCGCCCGGACCGCCGTTACCAGCAGTTGACCACGTTCATCTTCCTCTCCGACGTCGGTGCCGAGGACGGCCCGACCCGGATCGTCCCCTACGAACGAGGCAAGGACGTGCCGTTCACTCCGCTCTACATCGAGTTCGGCGCCCTGGCGGCGGCACGAGTTCCGTGCCGTCGGCACCGGCCGGAAGCCTGCTCGTCTACCGGACCGACATCCTCCACCGCGGCTCGAACCTCACCGGCGCAGCTCGTCTCGGTTCTCGATCCTGGCCGACTACCAGGTCCGGGGAACGACCTGGGGCGGGAAGATGGCCTGGCCGAAGCAATCCCCGCATCGGTGGGCCAAGCTCATGCCTCAGTGCACCGTCCGGGAGCGGGACCTCTTCGGATTCCCGAGGCCTGGCGACCCCTACTGGAACGACCAGACCCTGGCCGATGTCGCCCTCCGCTATCCGGGGATGGACATGACGCCCTACCGGGAGGCCCGTCCTGTCATTGCAGAGGCTCGTCCAGCCCGGTGAACCGCCCTGAAGTCCGGGGTGGTGCTCACGTGGGGGAAGGGTTCGAAGGGCACTCCGACGCCGAGGGACCACAGAGGACGTCCCGCCGGCCGGGAATGCCACCAGTCCGGGGCGCGTTCGTGAGAACTGGGCCACGCGCCCAAAGTGACCGCTGCAGTTCGGACGGCCGGCGATCGGGTCCGGACTGTCCACCGAACGCGAGGAGTGCACGTGAGCGACGTGAGCCCGGCCACGGAGACGCGAGTCGTGACATCCGAGCCCGATCCACGGCGCTGGTCGATCCTGGCCGTCGTCATCGTCGCCCAGTTGATGGTGGTCCTCGATGCTTCGATCGTGACCATCGCCCTGCCGTCGGCCCAGAGAGCCCTGCACATCTCCGTGGCGAACCGGCAGTGGGTGATCACCGCCTACACCCTCGCCTTCGGAGGTCTCCTGCTCCTGGGCGGACGGATCGCCGACTTCGGTGGCCGCAAGCGTATGTTCGGTGTCGGACTCATCGGGTTCGCCGCGGCCTCGGCGCTCGGCGGCCTGGCGGTCGATCAGGCAATGCTCTTCGGTGCCCGGGCGCTCCAGGGCGCCTTCGCCGCCCTGATGGCTCCGGCCGCCCTCTCCATCCTCACCATCACCTTCCAGTCCGATCCCGGCGAACGGGCCAAGGCGTTCGGCGCCTATGGCGCGGTGTCGGGGGCCGGCGGGGCCATCGGGGTCCTGGCCGGCGGCCTGCTCACCCAGTACGTCTCCTGGCGTTGGTGCCTGCTGGTGAACGTCCCGATCGCCCTGCTGGCCGCGGTGGCGGCGAGCCGCGTGGTGCACGAGAGCCGGGCCGAGGGCTCCACCCGCTATGACATCCCGGGCGCGTTGCTCTCAACAGCCGGCCTGGTCAGCCTGGTGTACGGGTTCACCAAGGCCAGCGCGGACGGGTGGGGATCGAGCACCACGCTCGCCTTCCTCGGCTTCGCCGTGGCCCTGTTGGTTGCCTTCGTGGTCGTCGAGTCCAACTCGAGCCATCCCCTCCTTCCCATCCGGGTCGTGGCCGAACGCAACCGCGGCGGCTCCTACCTGGCCTCGTTCCTCACCGGTGCCGGTCTCTTCGCCATGTTCGTCTTCCTCAGCTACTACATGCAGGGCGTCTTGCACTATTCCGCTCTGAAGGCCGGAGTCGCGTTCCTGCCGTTCGCCGCCGGGATCATCATCGCCGCCTCAGCATCCACGGCGCTGGTGCCCCGCATCGGACCGCGGCTGCCGATGACCCTGGGCCTCCTCGTCGGAGCTGTCGGTTTGGCTTGGCTGAGCCTGATCGGCGTGCACACGTCATTCTGGGCCTACGTGTTCGGGCCGCAGATCCTCATGAGCATGGGACTCGGTCTGGCCTTCCCGGCCATGAGCAGTACCGCGCTGACCAAGGTCAAGGACAAGGACGCCGGTGTGGCCAGCGCCCTGGTCAACACCACGCAGCAGATCGGCGGTTCACTCGGGACGGCCCTGTTGAACACCGTGGCCGCCACGGCCACAGCCAGTTACATCCAGTCCCACGGCCGGGCCTTCGTGCCCGCCGGCCTGGTGCACGGCTATTCGGTGGCCTTCACGCTCGGCGCGGGCATGCTGACCCTGGGCGCCCTGGTCAGCGCGGTGCTCGTCCGGGGGCGCCCGGAGCCGGTGACCATGACTGCCCAGGAACCGGCGCTCGCCGTCAGCTGAACCCGGGCCCATACCACCCTGAGACGTGCCCCGGTCTGACGTGGTCGGCTTCCACAACGGCGGCTGCGACCCCCCGGGGGCAACGATGGACGAGTCGGCGCCGGCCTCCACCGGGTGCCCGTCCCTCCTTGCCCAGACCGGCGGCATCCCGGGCTGACCCGGCGGCATCCCGGGCTGACAGAGTCCCTACAATGGCCGAGGGGTGAGACGTTCATGAGCCGGCTGCGACAGCTGAAGAGACAGACCAAGGTTCTTCTCGACGATCTCGGGGACAGTCCCGACCGTGTGGCCGCATCCCTGGACGCGGCCGGCGTCCGGGGTGTCCCGAGGGACAACCGATCCTGTGCGGTGGCGCTCTACCTGTCCGCCCAGATGGGCTCCGAGGCCGAGGTGCGATCCATCACCGTCGGCCACTGTTCGATGCTCATCACCTTGGTCAACCCCCGCAACGCCCGGCCGGCCGGGCGACTGCTCATCCAGCTCTCGAAGCCCATCCGCCGGTTCGTGGCCGCCTTCGACGCGATGGCCTATCCCACGATCGTCCGCCAAGGCACCGACGGTGTGCCGGTTCGGCCCGACGGACACCAGGGGCGGAGGGCCGTGACCGTCGCTGGCCCGTCCTAGCGATTCGTCACCACGTCCGTCCAGCGCCTCGATGAGGCGGGCGCCCTTCGTACTCCGTGAGTTGGACACGATGATGCCGCCCGATCCCTGGAGTTCGTGCGCGCCGATTGGGGCAACGGCTCAGGTAAGCCGCAGTCGGTGACGAAAGACTCGGCTTTCTTGAGTACCGTGTCACCATCTCGGAAAGCCGATGCTCGGAGCCCGGGGTCCGCGTCGCCGGCGGAACGCTCGAGCGGCCGTGGGGGGATCACGAATGAGAACGGACCACAGGAGATGACACGTCCGACGCCGAGGACGTGCATCGCACTGGTTGGATTGCTGGTGGTGCTGCTGGCAGGGGCCTGCGGTAGCCAGCAGGGAGCTGCCGGCGGGTCGACGACCATCCCGTCCGTACCGACCGCCTATCGGGGAGCGGCCACCCTGAGTCGGACCGATCACCACCGGCCACGTGATCGAGCCCCTTTCCGCCCTGCCTCTCGACCTCGGCCCGAACGGCTACGAGGAACAGGAGTTCTTCGCCTCCGGCACCGCGACGCGCCTTCACGGCGACGTCCTCGCCCAGTGACGGCCGGTGGTCGATCACACCGGCGACCGTCGGCCCCCTACCGGACCCGGATCCTGGTGCGGCGCCCGACCGATCCCGCCCGTTTCAACGGCACGGTGGTCGTCGAGTGGATGAACGTCTCCGCCGGAGAGTCGGCGCCCGATTGGGACTACCTCAACCCGATGCTCATGCGAGACGGCTACGCCTACGTAGCCGTTTCGGCCCAGGCCCTGGCGGTCAATGGCGGCGCACCGATCCTCGGCTCGGTCGGCACCGGCTCGCAGCGCCGGCCTGGTCGGCTCCGAGCCGGCCCGCTACGGGCAGCTCCACCATCCCGGCGACCAGTACGCGCTGGACATCTTCGCCCAGATCGGCCGGGCCCTCCGCACCCGACCACCGGCGGTCCTGGGCGATCTGCACCCGACACATGTCGTGGCCGTCGGCGAGTCCCAGTCGGCCTTCTACCTGACCACGTTCGCCGACGCCATCCAGCCGCTGACCCACGCCTTCGACGGCATCTTCATCCACAGTCGGGGCGGATCGGCGGCGCCGCTCAACGGATCGTCCATCACCTCGGAACAGGCCGAGCGCGGCCTGTGGATCCGCACCGACCTCGAGCGTCCCCGTGTTCATGTTCGAGACCCAGACCGATCTGATCCAGCTGGGCTACGCCGCCGCCCAGCAACCCAACACCGATCGGATCCGGACCTGGGAGGTGGCCGGTACCTCCCACGCCGACGCCTACCTCGTCGGCGCCGGCCGCAGGGATCCTCGGCTGTACCACCCCGGTCAACGACGGGCCCGCAGCACATCGTGGTCCAGGCCGCCTTCGCCGCCTTCGACAAGTGGGTGGACGACGGCACGCCGCCGCCCCGTCCCGCCCCCGTTCCGCCGGCCAGCACCGACCCGGCGACCTGGCCCTCGACGCCCACGGCAATGTCATCGGTGGGGTGAGCACCCCGGCCGTGGACGTCCCGGTGTCCACCCTCAGCGGGGCCGCGCCCGCCGGGACCAGCGACATCTGCTCGCTGTTCGGATCGACAACCGCCTTCAGCCAGGCCACGTTGGTCAGCCTCTACCACACCAAGGCGGATACCTGGCCGCTTCACGGCCAGCCTGGACCAGGCCATCGGCCAGGGGTACGTCCTCAAACCCGATCGTTCGGGGTTGCTCGCCCAGGCAGACCAGGTCCAGCTGCCCGGCTGACCACCCCTGCACGGGGGTCGGGTCGAGGGTCCTGACCGGACGCACCGATCGGCTGCGCCGGCGCCGGCCGCGACCGAGGACAGCGGCGCGATCACGGCGGTACAGTCGGACGTCGGCGCCGATATGGAAGGGGGAGGTGGCTCGTGGACGACCGAACCGTCGTTGCCTTCGACCAGCACTCTCCCGAGTACAAGGCGTCATTCCCGCAGATCAGCCACGACCTGCGGTCGCAATGCCCGGCTGCGTGGACCGAGGAGTACGGCGGCTATTGGGTCATCAGCGGGCGGGAGCTCATCGGGGAGATGGCCAAGCACCCGGACCTTCTCTCCAACGATCACGATCCGCTGGGGGCCCGCCACGGCTACGAGGGCATCGCCATCCCGTCACCGGAGGGTGCGACCACCCGCGGCGGCTTCATCGAGATGGACCCACCGGAGCAGCTCGAGTACCGGCGCGTGCTGAACCCCTATCTCTCCCCCGCGGCCATCGAACGCTGGCGGCCCATGGTCGGCGAGCTCAGCCAGGCCTGCATCGACGAGGTCATCGAGTCGGGCGAGCTCGACTTCGTGGACGATCTGGCCAACGTCGTCCCGGCTGTCCTCACCATGGGACTGCTCGGGTTCCCGCTCGTCGACTGGGTCATCTACTGCGAGCCGGCCCATGCCCTCGTCTACACGCCGCCCCACAGCCCTGAATTCCCGCGGGTGCTCGACCAGACCCTGGTCATGGCCGGTCACCTGGCCGAGGAGCTAGAGAAGGCCCGCACGAACCCTCGGCCGGGGATGCTGAAGGCTCTGACCGACGCGCAGGCCGCCGGGGCGCCGTTCGTCGGACGACGACATCCTCGGCTCCCTCACCCTGCTGATCGGCGGCGGGTTCGATACCACGACGTCGCTGACCTCCCACGCCCTCACCTGGCTCGACCGACATTCCGACCAACGCCGGCAGCTGCTGGACGACTCGGACCTGCTCGACACGGCCACCGAGGAATTCGTCCGCTTCGTCACCCCGGCCCAGGGCGGCGGTCGCACGATCACCCGGGACTGCGTGATCGGCGGTCATCCCTTCCGCGCCGGTGACCGGGTGTGGATGGCCTACGCCCTGGCCAATCACGATCCGGAGGCATTCGAGCAACCCGACGAGATCACCCTCGACCGCTTCCCCAATCGTCACGCCGGCTTCGGGCTCGGCGTGCACCGCTGCATCGGTTCCAACCTGGCCCGGATGACGTTCAAGACGATGCTGACCGCCGTGCTCGAACGCCTGCCCGACTACCGGCTGGTGACCGGCGGTGCGGTGCGCTACGAGGACATCGGGACCATCAACGGGTACAAGCACCTGCCCGCCACCTTCTCGCCTTCTGGACGCCTGGGACCGTCGCTGGAGCAGGTCACCGCCGGGTGGGAAGCCAGGCTGTACGACGGTTCCCGGGCGAGCTGAAGGAAGGACTCCAGATGTTGGTTCGCATCGACCCGGACGTGTGCCAGGGCCATACCCTGTGCGCTCTGGCCGCACCCGAGATCTTCCACCTCGGCGACGAGGACGGCCATGCCTACGTCGTCTCGGCGGAAGTCCCATCCGATCAAGAGGAACTGGTCCGCAATGCGGTCGCCACCTGTCCCGAGGGCGCCATCAGCGTCGACAGCTGAGGTAGCGGGCACCGGCCCGGTTCGATCCGTTCGGGGAAGGTTGCGGCCGTGCCCGGCAGGAACGGCATGGCGAGCGATGACCGGCGCGGCAACCAGCCGTCGGCGCACCGCCGATCGAGTCAGGTCGGGAGCGGGATCGGGGCACCCTCGAGGGCTTTGGCCAAGAGGGCCTGGAGTTCGAGACGCTCGGGGGCGGTCAGCGGTGCCAGCACTTCGTCCTCGACACTCTCGATACCACGCTCCGCCCGTTGCAGGGCATGCACCCCTTGCTCGGTGATCTCGACGATGTGCCTCCGCCGGTCGGTCGGGTCGCGCCGGCGCAGGGCGAATGCCGACGTCTCGAGATCGTTCAGGAGGAGCACCAGGTTGTTGGCATCGATGCAGAGCATCTCGCCCAGCTCCTGCTGCGGGATCGGGCTGTGCTCTCGGAGGTGGGCCAGCGTGACGAACTCCTTCAGCCGCATGCCGAGCAGGTCCTCCGGCGTCCGCCGGTAGACCACACGCGAAAGCTGGGTCACCAGCACGGTAACCCCGGGCGCCGTGCTACTCGACATGCCTGGATTATAGCAGGTTCCCATACTATTCATGCAAGATTGACGTTCACTGGGTCAGTGATTATCATTGCCCTGAAGCGTGTGACCCCCGCCCTCGAGAGGACCTCCGATTCCCTCAGCCCTCGCCACCTTCGTTCATCACCGCCGGCGCTGGATCGCGCTGGTGGTCGTGTGCTTCGCCATGTTGATGAACATCCTCGACCAGACGATCGTCAACGTGGCCCTACCCACCATCCAGCGCGACCTGCATTTCTCGCAGGCGTCACTGGCCTGGGTGGTCGACGCCTACCTGATCACCTTCGGAGGAGCCCTCCTGCTGGCCGGCCGTCTGGGAGACCTCATCGGACGCAAGAAGGTGTTCCTGGTCGGGGTCGGGCTGTTCGCCCTGTCCTCAGCCGCCTGTGGGGCCGCCAACAGCCAGCTCCTCCTGATCACGGCCAGGTTCGCCCAAGGACTGGGGGCGGCCCTGTCGTCCTCGGTCATCCTCGCCATCATCGTGGCCGACTTCCCGGTCCCCATCGAGCGGTCCAAGGCCATGAGCTCGTACATCATCGTGGCGGTCGGCGGTGGATCGCTCGGACTGCTGCTCGGAGGCTACGTGACCCAGGCGCTGAGCTGGCACTGGATCTTCTTCATCAACATCCCGATCGGAGTCGCCACGTTCATCGCCGGCGCCCTGCTGCTCGACGAGAACGCCGGACTGGGCATGGGGGCAGGATTGGATGTCCCCGGCGCCGTGCTGAGCACCGCCGGGATGATGCTCGCCGTCTACGCCATCGTGAGCTCCAGTCAATACGGATGGGGCTCTGCCCACACGCTCGGCTTCGGCGCGGCGGCTCTCGTCGTGCTCGGCGTCTTCGGCCTTCTGGAGACCAAGATGGCCACACCGATGATGCCGGTCGCGGTCATACGATCGCCCGGCCTGGTCAGCTCCAGCCTGGTCCGCGGACTCATGGTCGTCGGCATGTACAGCACCTTCTTCATCGGCGTCCTCTACTTCCAGCACGTCCTCGGCTACGACCCGATCCACACCGGTCTCGCCTTTCTGCCCCAGACACTCTCGGTGGCGGTCATGTCGGCTGGGACCACGACCTGGCTCATGAACCGGTTCCAGCCCAAGCGCACCGCGCTGGCCGGGCTGGTGGTGCTGGCCGTGGGTCTGTCCCTCTTCATCAGCTCGGGACCGGAGACGGCATACTTCCCACTCCTGTTCGTCGCCGTCCTGTTGATCGGTCTCGGTGCCGCCACGGCCTTCACCCCCCTGCTGACCTTGGCCGTGGCCGAGGTTCCCGCCCGCGACGCGGGCATCGGCTCGGGCATCGTCAATGTCTCGCAGCAGGTGGCGGCCGCCCTCTCGGTGGCCGTTCTGGGCGCCGTCTCGAGCAGTCGGACCGCAGCGCTCATCGCCCACGGCACTTCCTCTCGTGATGCACTCGACGGGGGCTACCAGTTGGCCTTCGGGGTCGCACTGGTCAGCGTGGTGGTGGGCATCGTCCTCGGCTCCCTGATCCTCAAGCGAGGTCCCGGTCCCAATGGCAAAGCCGCCGAGTCCGACACCGAGCGCGACAGGACCGAGGAGTCGATCTCCGAGACGCTGATCGCCGAGGTCCTCTGAGCCGGCCGGCCGGTGCCACCCGGGGGCGTCTGCCGCCGGCCGGCGAGCGGTTCATCAAGCGTTTACAGGGCCGAAACCCGCCGTTCCCCTCCATCGGGCAGAGTGGAACGATCCGGTGAGGAGCTGATCCGGAAAGGCAGGGGGATCAGTTCCTGTCGGGCATTGGACCAGGGGTTGAAGCTTCACCACGCCAAGATGTTCCCCCGTCGTGGCGTGGTGGAGCTCCCCCGCAACCGCTCGGCACCGGGAGCCCGGCGGGCTCGGCGGCGCGACGGATCGGGCCACGAGGAGGCTCCATGGGTATGGCCCTCACCTAGGCTGGGACCCGGTGGGTGTCGAACCGGGCGCAGGAGAGCCGTGGATCGCCGTCATCGGTGACCGGATCGACGGATTCGAGCCTCAAGACTCGATTGCCGGAGCCATTGAGGACGCAGCGCAGCTCCTCGGAAGGAGATCCCCGGCGGTCCGATGGCTTCCGACGGATCTCCTGGGACGAGATGGGACCGAGGTCCTCGCCGGTGCCTCTGCGGTCTGGTGCGCCCCGGGCGGCCCATTTCGAAGCCTGGAGGGCGCGCTCGAAGGCATTCGCTGGGCCCGACAAGTTGGACGCCCCTTCCTCGGAACCTGCGCCGGGTTCCAGCATGGCGTTCTCGAATACGCCCGGAACGTGTTGGGCCACCGCAGCGCTGCTCACGCCGAGTACGGACCCGCGCCGGACGGAGACCTGTTCATCGAGGAGTTGCTGTGCTCGCTCGTCGGCGAGACCATGGAGGTCGATCTCGTCGATTCGGAGCTGGTGGCCCTCTATCGTGACCCACATCCCAAGGAGCGCTACTACTGCCGGTTTGGATTGAGCCCGGCATGGCGAGTGCCCCTCCACGAGGCAGGGCTCCTCGTGGCGGGGGTGGATGCCGAGGACGGGGATGTTCGCGTGATGCGCCTCGCCGACCACCCGTATTTCGTGCTCACCCTCTTCGTGCCCCAGACGGCCTCGTACCCCGGCCATCCGCATCCCCTCATCACCGGTTTGCTCCGTGCGTCGCTGTAGGAGGCCCGCTCGACCTGCAGTCGCCACGTGAGGCACGGTCTGAGTCCGACTATTCAGTCCACGACCGAGCACCCGACGAGATCTCGCTTGCTGACGCGCTGTCGCCTCTCCGGAGCTGTTCCCCTCGTGGCTCTGATGGTTTGTGCCGGATGCGCAAGCGGATCTGCGAGCAAGGTGCAGACGACCTCCCCTCCCAGCTCGACGATCCGCAGTGAGCCTTCGACGTCTACAACCAACTCCCGGACCGCGACGACACCGCCCTCCACCTCGACGACCATCAGTCCTAACCGGAACGGCACGGTCGGGATCCAGCAGCCGGTCACATCGGGCCCGCTCTTCGATGCGGTTCTCCAGTCGGCCACCTCGAGCGGGGCCTATACACCGAAGGAGCTCGCGATCCTCGGCAACGATCGATCCCCACAATGCCGAGTGGGCGGAGTTCGCCATCAACGCTGCACCCGGCTACGAATCCCAGGTGCAGGCCGGGATCGGACTGGCCGAGTCCGTCAATGGCGTGTGGACCGTGGTCACCATCGGCAGCGGCGGGGTCGGGTGCAACGGCAACGCCCCCCAGAGCGGCGTCCCTCCGTCGGTCCTCACCGACTTCGGTGCCATCTGTCCACAGGGAATCGTCTATCGGCCAGGCTGATCGCCGACCGATGGTGAGATCCTCGAGACACCTGCTCAGGGCGAACCGCGATCGTCTCGGCGAATGTCAGACGGTCAACGCGCCGGCAACAAATGACAGGGCGGACTCGACCAGGGCTTCGTCCACCGAGTCCGGGTCGAGCGCCTTCATGAACCAGATGCCGCGGAACAGGGCCTCCACGATCCTGGCCGTCCTCTCGGCCGACTCGAGGTCGGCCAGGCTCTCTCGGCTCCGCTGGTTTGCGATGAGCTCGGCGACGGCCGAGATATTGGCCTCGTCGAGCTCGGCGAGCTTGCGTCGCGCCACGGGATTCCGCATGGCGAAGAGCGCGAACTCCATGTAGAGGACCGACCAGTTCTCGGGCGACAGGGGCTGGGTGACGCCGCCGAGGATGAGAGGCAAGAAGTCCCCTAGCCGGGTGTCGGCGGGGACGTCCGAAGCTGCCAACGTTGCTCGGAGCGATTCCATCTCTCTCGAATAGGTGGCTTCGAGCAGCGCGAGAAAGAGGTCCTCCTTGTTCTTGAAGTTCGAGTACACCGCGCCCTTGCTGAACCCGGCGGCGGCGGCTACGGCGTCGAGGGAAGCACCGTGGAACCCGCGTTCCGCGAATACCTGGGCGGCGGCGGCCAAGAGGTGCTCTCTCGTCTGCCGGCGCCGACGTTCTGGTGTGAGCGGTTCGAGGACGGCCATTGACTCACGACGAGTATATCAGATACGATTGAGTATATTGGATTCGTATAGGTATCTAGAGCTTGGAGGGGAGCGGTCGTGCCGCCAGGGCCAGCAACATCTGCCATCTCCACCCGGGGGCTGCTTCGGCGATTCGGGACCACCACCGCGCTCGACGGGGTCGATCTCGACGTCTGCCCCGGGGAGATCTACGGCTTTCTCGGGCCCAACGGAGCCGGAAAATCGACACTCATCCGGATCTTGTGCACCCTGCTGCGTCCCACTGAGGGCACGGTCACGGTGGCGGGCTGTGACGTTGTGCGGCATCCGGAACAGGTCCGGGTCAGGATCGGCGTGGCTCTCCAGGAGGCCGCTCTCGACGACCGCCAGTCCGGACGCGAGCTGCTCACGCTCCAGGGCCGGCTCTATGGGCTCCGGTCGGTCGAGATCGAGCGGCGTCTGGCAGAAGTCCTCGATCTGGTCGACATCGGCCCGGCCATCGATCGGCGGATCGGGACGTATTCGGGTGGGATGAAGCGCCGGCTCGACCTGGCCGCAGCACTGATCCACGACCCACAGATCCTGGTTCTCGACGAACCGACAACGGGTCTCGATCCGACCAGCCGGGCCAGCGTGTGGACCGAGGTCCGGCGGCTCAATGCCGAGCTCGGGATGACCATCTTCCTCACGACGCAGTACCTGGAAGAAGCTGATGCCCTTGCCCACCGGGTGGGGATCATCTCGAGGGGGCGCCTGGTGGCCGAGGGTCCACCAGGCGGCCTGAAGCACTCGGTCGGGCAGGACGTGATCGTGGCCGAGGTGTTGGGCGATGACCCGGGCGCTAGAGCCAGGCTGACGGAGCTCGCCGGAGTGGACAAGGTGTCAGTCGAAGAGGGCAGGATCACGATCAGCACCTCCGACGGCCCGGCGGCTCTCAGTCCCATCGCTCTCTCCCTGGCCGGGGCACGTCTCGAAGTGAAGAGCCTCACCATGCGCACACCGACGCTGGACGACGTGTTCGAGCAACTCACCGGATCGCACGTCGCCGCAATCCGGACATGAAGGTCTCAGCCGCTGGTCATCGGGTGGTCGTGGGCCGTGAGGCCGGTTTGTCGAGAGACATCGCCTCTGTCGCCGGTCGGGCATTGCGCCAGATCCCCCGGGAGCCGGCGTCGGTCCTTCCCGCGGTCTTTGTCCCGGCCTTCTTCTATGCCGTCAACCTGGGAGCCCTCGAGAACCTTGCCCGGCAGGCCTCCGGCCTCGATTACAAGGCGTTCCTGATACCGATGGCGATCGCCTTCGCCGTGACCGGGATGTCGCGGGCGCCAGCGCTGGTGACTGACATCCAGGGGGGATACTTCGATCGGTTGTGCATGACTCCAGTCCGACGGATCGCCCTGCTCCTCGGACTGATGCTGGCCGACATGGTCGTCACCACCGCGCTCTGCCTTCCTGTGCTGGCCATCGGCTACGCCGAGGGCGTGAGGTTCGCGACCGGCATCAGTGGCGTGTTGGTCTTCATCGGATTCTCTGCACTGTGGGGTCTCGCCTTCACCGGCTTCCCGTACGCGGTGGCGCTCAAGTCGGGAAGCCCGGCCGCGGTCAACGCCTGCTTCGTAGTCTTCTTCCCGCTGTTCTTCCTCACCGACGCCGTCGTCCCCAAACAGGCCCTCACCGGCTGGTTCTCGACCGTCGCCACCTACAACCCGATCACCTACCTGCTCGGGGCGTTGAGATCCCTGATCACCTCGGGATGGGAGGCCGGGAGCCTTCTGAAGGGACTCGCCGCCCTGGCGGGGATCGGGCTCGTCAGCATGTCCTTGGCCCTTGCGGCATTCCAAGGAAGAGTGAGCCGCGGCAACTGATCCGCCATTCGGGGCAGCTCAGAGACGCTCGGCAACCGGTTTCGCCTGTTCCGGGGCACCCGAGGGGAAGGCGCGGATCATGCCGTCCTGGGAGAACGACGCCACCAGCTCACCTTCTTCCGTGAACACCTGGCCCCGCACGTAGGACATGCCGCTCCCCACCTGCACGCTCTCATGGTGGTACAGGAGCCAGCCGTCCCAACCAACCGGTTCGTGGAAGGTCACCGAAATGGCCATGACGCCGGTGGAGAGGCTGTCGTGCGCCATCGACGTACCGATCCCCGGGTGCGGCCGCATCGTCGTCGAGATGGACAGGTGCCCGGCGAAATGGGCGATCAGCGCCTTGGCCAGCGCAGCTCGCCGCGGGACGGGTGAGTAGTGGAGCCAGGCGTCGAGGATCGGCGGGCCGACCTCTTGGGGGTCGTTCGGATCGTGCACGCCGTCCAAGCGCAGCTCGCGACCCTCGAGCGGCATCGGGCACGGAGTGGCATCCATGGGTGACCCGACGGGCGGCATGGCCGCACTGTGCCTGATGACGTCAGGCTGCTCGGCGTCCAACAGCACGGTGATCGACGAACAGCGCCGTTCGCCCTGGACGACGCTGACCACCGCACTGGCGAAGGTGCGACCCTCGTGGAGGACGTCCACGTCGAACCGGAGGGGACGCTCGTCGTCCACCACTCGAAAGAACACCGCATGGGCGGAGCGCGCCGTGTGGAGAGGGAAGGTCTTCGAACAGGCCACGATGGCCTGGGCGAGCAGCTGGCTCCCGTCGACCACACGACGGCTTCCCCCATCGCTCACCCCGGTGAAGCAGCGGTCCCCCACCGGCTCGACGTCGAAGATCTCGAGCATCCCGGCCACTGAGGAGACCGGTGGCGCCGCCGGGCGGTCGTCGCTCATCGGCCGGATACGGCAGGATCGGCCGCACCGACCTGGATTTGGACGGCATCCTGGAAGAAGGCAACATAGCCGGCAAGTCGGCTCACCTCGGGGTATGGCTCCTCGTAGGTCCACGCGAGCACGTCCCCTTCGGGCCCGGAGTACCTCCGATAGGTAGCGGTGCCCTTGAAAGGACAACGGGTCGTCCGAGCATCGGGCCGGAGGAGATCCAGCCGTACATGCTCGGGCGGGAAGTAGAAGACGAGACCGTGGTCCTGCTCGTCAACGAGAAGGCACCGGTCGCTGTCGGCGAGCGTCTGGCCGCCGACGCCGGCCGTCACCCGATTGCGACGGGCCAGGATGTCGACTCGATAATCGGGACGATCGACGAACCCGGACGGTTCCATGGGATCTCCTCTGACCTGGGTCAATGGCACAGACCGTAATACCCCCTGGGCCACGAAGGCCTCTCGGGCCGCCCCCGGTGCTCAGCCGATACAGGGCCGCATTCCGGGACGGTGATCGGGGAGTTCGAGCTGGCGCTCATCGAGCCGGATCGGCACACCATTGACCAGTACGTGCCGGACGCCGCTCGGCTGTTCGGCCGTGAGTCGCTCACCGTCAGCAGGAAAGTCTCGGAGTCGTCGGACGGGACCCGGTGCCACCGTCGCCGGATCGAAGACGCACACGTCGCCCCAGCAACCCTCGCGGAGGTAGCCCCGACCGGCGAACCCGAACATGTCGGCCGGCTCGCCGGTCAGCTTCCGGACTGCTTTCTCCAGTGGCATGATCTCGCGCTGGCGGACCCAGGTCCCGAGCAGGTCGGTGGGGATCGGCGCGTCGCAGAGTTGGCTGACGTGCGCACCGGCATCGGAGAGACCGAGCACGACCTGCTCATGAGTGAGAAGTTCGCCGACGCTCCCTGGCTCGTCATTGGCGATGTAGATGCGGAACCGCGTCGCGAGATCCTCCCCGACCGCCACCTCGCAGATGACATCGAGCGGATCACAACCTCGCTCTCGTGCCAGCTCGTCCACCCGCCGTCCTTCTAGCTCGGGGTACCGTCCCGTTTCAGCGATCTCGCACGTCTCCCAGCGGGGCCTCATCGGGACCTGCTCGAGGTCGGCTGCCGCCCTGGCCCGCCAGGCGGGGTCCAGATAGGCCGAGATGCGCGGCGTCCCGGTCCCGCTCCATGAGCTCTGCGAAGACACTGCTGACATTGAGGCTGAAGGGACTGTCCATGGTGAACTGCATGGTGAGGGGTCGAGGGGTGACCTGGGGCCACACCCGAGCGCCACGGGCGACGGCTTCCTCATGCAGGTCCAGCTGAGGTTGGTGACGCCGGTCGGTGAGAGCGAACAAGGGGTAGGTGAACGGCAACCCGATGCGAGGCTGTAGCTCGTACATGTCCGCGTACGTGCATTGCTCTCCAGCCGTGGCCAGGACGACACCCTTGCCCGTGCTGCCGGCCGCCATGAAGAGCGCCTCCACCTCCTCACGCGCCGCGAAGCGACTGGGAACCGGTAGCCCGTCCATGCCCCGGTGGGTATAGGCGAAGCTCGTGGAGAACCCGGCTGCGCCGGCGTTGATCGCCTCCACGACGAGCCGACCCATCTGGTCGGTCTCCTCGTCGGTCGCCGTCCGCTCATAGGCCGCATCGCCCATCACATAGAGGCGCAGGGCACTATGACCGATATAGCACGTGAAGTTGAGCATCGTGCCGCGGCGCCCAACCAGCTCCATGTAGTCGGGATGGGTCTGGAAGTCCCACACGATGCCCTCGGTCAGCGACGCGGCATTCATGTCCTCGACGTTCTCGAGCGTGCGCACGATCACGTCGTGGTGTTCCCGGCGCGTCGGTGCGATGGCAAATCCACAATTACCGGCGACCACCGTGGTGACACCGTGGTACGAAGTGGGACGCAGCGCCGGATCCCAGAACACCTGTGCGTCGTAGTGGGTGTGGATGTCGATGAACCCCGGAGCGACCACACAGTCCGATGCATCGAGCTCGCGCTCCCCATGCAGGTCCCGGCCGATCTCCTCGATGACCCCACCCGTGATGGCTACATCGGCCCTGCGGCCCGGGCCGCCGGTGCCGTCGATGAGTGTGCCGCCCCGGATAGCCAGTTCAGCCACCATGTCCACCTCCGTCGTTCCGGGCAAGAAGCAACTGCATCTGCTTGAGCGAGGGTCCCACCACGGTGCCGCCGTCCACCGGGACCACGATGCCGGTGATCTGCGCCGAGCGCTCGCTGGCGAGGAACAGGGCGGCGTTGGCCACGTCGGCGGGAGTGCCGTGGCGCTGCAGGGGCTGTGACCGCTCAATGACCCGACCCAGGTCGTAGTTGGTGATCCCCGTGTCGATGTGGCCCGGCGCGATGCAGTTCACTCGGATCCCGTACTCGGCCAGGTCCGCGGCGGCCGATCGGGTGAACTGGATGACCGCAGCTTTGGAGGAGCGGTAGACGATCGGTGCCGGGCCCCCGGTGAGCGCGCCCATCGATGAGGTGTTGATGATCGAGCCGCCGCCGTGATCGGCCATGTGCCGGGCCGCTCGCTGGCTGCCGACCATGACTCCGAGGACGTTCACCGCCATCACCCGGTCGAAGTCGGACAGGTCGTTCCTCACCAGGCTCCGGAACGAGCTCGAGATGCCGGCGTTGTTGAACATGACGTCCAGGCGTCCGAAGCGGTCGACAGCCAGATCGACCAAGGCCTGGACCTCGTCCGCATCGGCCACGTCCGTCCGTTTGAAGATGGCCGGCCCGCCCAGCGCCTCGGCCAGCTCCTCGCCCCGCTGCGTATCCAGGTCGGCGATGACGACCCGTGCCCCTTCGTCGACAAACAGCTCCACCGATGCGCGCCCGATCCCACTCGCCCCCCCGGTGACGATCGCAACCCTTCCGGCGAGTTCTTCGCCCATCAACCCATACCTCCAGGCAGCTTGCGCGGCCGCTCGCCAGGGGCCCCGTGTCCGACGCGTCGCCGCAGCTCCCGTCCGTCCAACGCGCAAACCCTATTCTCTGATCGCGCTCGCAACTACGTCGACGGTCGATGCCAGCCAGAATCCGAGGCCAATGGCTGATTCTCCCAGCCCCCGACCGTTGCAAGGATCGAACTCCCTTCCCGGTGCCGGCCTCGTGCTCGTTGCAGTCGAATACGGCACTCTCCTACACTGCAAGTAGCATAATCAGCCGAGACAGTCTGGAGCACCCTTGAGCGACATCGATCTCGCTGCCATCGACTATTTCCCTACGGAGCTCCGCCTCGAATGCAGTCCCGCCGGGTGAGCCCGTGAACACCAAGCTGGATTCACCAAGCTCCATCGACCCGCTCGATCTCGTCGTGCCTGAGCGCTTCGCCCGGCAGGGCTACCCGCACGCAGTCTGGACACAGCTGCGCAATGAGACGCCGGTGGCCTATCTCACACCCCCCGAATACGAGCCGTTCTGGGCCATCACGAAGCACGCCGACATCGTCGAGGTCGCCATGCAACCCGAGCGCTTCTCGAACGCTGGGGGCCTGGTCCTCGGCCGGGTGGGCGCTCCCATCCAACCTTCCGACATGGTTGTCACCCTCGATCCTCCGCGCCACGGACCGCTGCGTCGCGCCGCCATGCCCCGCTTCACCCCCCGGGCAATCCGTTCGCGCTACGAGGAGATCGACCGTATCGCGATCGATCTCCTCGACGAGCTGACCTCCTCCGGTGACGCCACCGAATTCGACTTCGTCGAGCGCGTCGCCGCACCGCTTCCCATCGGCGTGATCTCGTGGATTCTTGGTGTGCCCCGGGCCGACTGGCAACTGCTGTTCCGCTGGACCAACGAGATCATCGGCAAGGACGATCCGGAGTTCCGCCGACCGGGTGAGAGTCCCGGACAGACCATCCGCCGCGCTCGAGGTGAGCTGCACAGCTATCTGAACGACTTGATCGACCAACGTCGCCGCGACCCGGGCGACGACCTCGTCAGCCAGTTGATCGGTTCCGAGGTCGACGGCCGGCCCATCAGCGAAGAAGAGCTCCTCAACTACTGCGAGCTGATCGTCGAGGCTGGAAACGAGACGACCCGCAATGCAATCAGTGGAGGGTTGCTTGCCTTTTCGGAGCACCGGAATGAGTGGGAGCGCCTTTGTCAGCAGCCCGATCTCCTACCCACCGCCATCGAGGAGATCCTCCGCTGGGTGAGTCCGATCATCCATTTCACCCGCACGGCAACGGAGGAGACCTACGTGCGAGGTGAAAGGATCCGCGCCGGAGACAAGGTGGCTCTCTTCTATGCGTCGGCGAACCGAGACGATGAGGTGTTCACGGATCCGTTCGTGTTTCGGGTTGACCGTGAGCCGAACCACCACCTCGCATTCGGATCCGGCCCGCACTTCTGCATGGGCGCACACCTTGCTCGGGTCGAACTGCAGGTCCTCTTCCGCCACCTGCTCGTTCGTCTGAAAAGGTTCGAGGTGGCCGCCCCACCCGAGCGCTTGAACTCGGCCGTCAACGGCGGCATCAAGCACCTTCCTCTTCGGTCTCAACTCGTATAGACGCACGACCCATGGCTCGAGGGGCGACGCCAACACGACACGGAAGGACCATGGATCGGACGATGGACTTCGGCATCGCCTTCGCCAACATCGGACCGTTCATCGAGCCAGAGCACGCATGCGACCTGGCCCGGACAGCCGAGCAGGCCGGCTTCGATTCGATCTGGACCGTCGACCACGTCGTGGTGCCCTCGGGGTACCGATCGACATACCCCTATGACCCGTCGGGACGATTGCCGTCTGACGAGGACGCACCGTTCCCCGACCCCCTCATCTGGTTGGCCTTCGTCGCCCGTGCGACCTCGACGATCCGGCTGGCCACGGGAATCCTGATCCTCCCCCAGCGCAATGCACTGGTCCTGGCCAATGAACTGGCCACCCTCGACCACCTTTCGTCCGGCCGTGTGACCCTGGGTGTCGGCATCGGCTGGCTGAAAGAGGAGTTTCAAGCGCTTGGCATCCCCCTCGAGGGGCGAGCGACGCGAGCGGAGGAGGCGATCGGGGCCATGCGGAGCCTGTGGTCGCAGGAGCGGGCCTCCTTCGAAGGGTCGACGGTATGCTTCCGAAACGTCTACCTACGACCGCAGCCTCCCAAGGGCACGATCCCAGTCCATATCGGTGGACATAGCGAGGTTGCCGCTGAGCGGGCGGGAGAATCGGTGACGGCTTCTTTCCGTTCGGTGTCGATGCCGGCGGGCTCGCTCGCCTGGCCGGCACGATGAGGCGCTCCGCCGAGGCTGTCGGCCGCGATCCGGCCTCGATCGAGGTCACCGCGAGCAGCTACTGCACCGACGCTGACGAAGCCATCGCCGAAGCCCGGGCGCTGAAGGAGCTCGGGGTCACCCGGGTGGTCATCCCCGCGGCGCTGTTCCGGGAGGACCCCGGCTCGCTGTTCGGCTACGGGGCGAGCGTGATCGGGCGGGTCTGAGACTCGAATGTCGGCGAACGTCCCGATGCATCCGCCTGTGCCCACAAACCGCGGAAGAGGAGCTTCCATGTCCCTGACGAACACCGACACCTCACCCCTTCGCCATGCCGACCGCCTCTTCATCGGCGGCGAATGGGTACCTGCCACTTCGGATGCCACGATCGATGTGATCGACTCGGGGACCGAAGAGCTGTTCTTCAGTGTCGCCGAGGCCAACGAATCGGACATGTCGCGGGCGGTCGCCGCGGCGCGGTCAGGCGTTCGACGCTGGCCCGTGGCCCCGCCTGACCCACTGCCAGCGGGCGGAGTACCTCCGGCGCCTGGGGACCGGGTTGGCCGCCCGGGCCGGCGACATCGGACAGATCTGGCCGCGTGAGTCCGGGGTGCTCCACCGCATCGCCGACGCGGCGGCCACCGCGGCGGCGGGAACGTTCGAATTCTATGCCGGGCTGGCCGACACCTTCGAGTGGGAACGGGAGGCTCAACCGAGCAGCCCGGGCTTCGGACTGCTGGTCAGGGAGCCCGTCGGCGTGGTCGGCGCCATCATCCCCTGGAACGGGCCGCTCGGGCTCATCAGCTACAAGATCGCCCCCGCCCTGATCGCGGGGTGCACGTTGATCCTGAAGTCGTCTCCGGAGGCACCCGGGGAGGGCTACCTGGCGGCCGAGGTGGCCGAGGAGATCGGGCTGCCGCCGGGTGTGCTCAATGTGGTGACCGCCGACCGGCAGGTGTCGGAGACATTGGTGCGCGACCCGCGCGTCGACAAGATCACCTTCACCGGTTCGACCGCGGCCGGCCGGCGGATCGCCTCCCTGTGCGGGGAACGGATCGCCCGCTGCACCCTGGAGCTCGGCGGCAAGTCGGCCGCCGTGATCCTGGATGATGCGGATCTCGGAGCTGCGGCCAAACGGCTCGCGCAGGCCGAGTGCATGCTCACCGGCCAGGTGTGCTCATCCTTGACCCGGATCGTCGTCACCCGGCATCGTCATGATGAGCTCGTCGATGCCCTGGTCGGCGCGTTCTCTCAGGTTCGGGTGGGGAACCAGTTCGATCCGGATTCCCAAATGGGCCCGTTGGCCGCCAGCCGCCAGCGCGACCGGGTGCTCGACTACGTCGAGAAGGGTAAGGCCGAGGGGGCGACGCTGGCCACCGGAGGGGGACGCCCTGCTCACCTTGACAAGGGATGGTTCGTGGAGCCGACCGTGTTCGCCGACGTCGACAACGGCTCCACGATCGCCAGGGAGGAGATCTTCGGCCCAGTGTTGAGCGTCATCCCCGCCAAGGACGAGCACGATGCAGTGGCAATCGCCAACGACACCGTCTACGGACTGAACGCCTCCGTCTTCACCAGCGATGCCGACCGAGCCCGCGAGGTCGCGGGCCAGCTGCGCACGGGGACGGTTGGGCACAACTCGTTCCGCACGGACTTCTCCATCGCCTTCGGAGGGTTCAAACAATCAGGTATCGGCCGTGAGGGAGGGACCGAGGGATTGTTCCCGTTCCTGGAGACCAAGACGGTGATACTCGAAGAACGCCCGTCGGCGTACAGTCCCCGCGCCTGAAGCAACAGCCGAGTACCGTGCCCGAGTCACCGGGGGGCGGCACCGCCGCCGTCAACCATGTCGGCATCTGTGTCGCCGATCTCGGGCGTTCGCGCCGACTTCTACGAGGAGGTCCTCGGGTTCCGTTACTGGTGGGCGCTGACCGTCCCGGACGACGATGCGAGTCAGTTGCTACAGCTGCCTGCGCCCCTCGGGGTGCAGGCCGTCTATCTGGTCCACGAGGGCTTCGTGCTGGAGCTCATCCACTTCGGGACGGCTGGCGCAAGGTCCGAACGGCCCCGCGTGATGAACGACCTGGGCCTCACCCACTTGTCCGTCGCCGTCACCGACATTCCTGCGACTCTGGCCAAGGTGGTGCCCAACGGCGGTGAGATCCTGGACGACACCAGCATGGGCGGGATGGCCATCATGATCAGGGATCCAGACGGGCAGCTCATCGAGCTGACGACCTTCCGGTTCCGGAGCACGCAACCGCCGTGGCCCGAAGCGGGATCGGCCGGGTAGGGATTCGACGGCCGGCGATTGGTGCCGCCGGACGACCGATCTAGTGCCTGGAGTCCCGCACCTCCACGCCGTGAAGGATGAGGTCCCAGATCTCCTCTGCCGCATCGGATCCCTCGCTGCGGATGGACGTACCGGTGATCGTCGCCGAGAACGCGTTGAACATGATCGCCTCGAGCACCATGCCGGCAACCGCGCTCTGCGGCAGTCCAGGACGGATCGCCTTGGCCGCGGCCGCCCCGTCGAGCATCTCTCCGAACAGTGAGACGAGCGGAGAGAACGCCAAGGCAGCTTCGGTCGGGTGACTGGTGAGGAGCTGTTGCGCGAAGTCGACCATCATCCAGGCATCCGGGATCTGTGCCGGGGGACCACCGTCGGGAACAGGACGGCAGATTCTGAAGTACTCGACGACGAAGCAATGAAGACGCTCGAGGGCGTCCTTCTCATCACCGATCCGCTCGCGGAGGAACTCGGTGGTCGAGCGAACACTTTCCTCGAAGAGGGCGAGAAGGAGCTCGTGTTTTCCTCCGAAGTATTGATAAAAGAGCCGGAGAGACTGCCCGGAGCGGTCGACGACCTCTTGGACGGTGAAATCCCGGCCCGGCTCGCCCTCTTTCATCAATTCGAGTGCGGCGTCGAGGAATCGCTGGAATCGGTCCTCCGCCCTGGCCCGAGCCGAATACAGCGATCTGGCCACGGCCAGTTCCCGGCGCGTCACGCTGGGGTCGATCTTCGCCTCATCAGCCTCGGCAGCCGACTCGTTCTTCGTCATCGTACGGATCCTGGTTCCGGGCTTGCTCTATCGACCAACATTTCAAACCCACTTTTGACGATACAGCGCCGAGGAAGGCCGAACCATGACCGCTCCCGAAAGCCCATGAGGTCGCGACTCCTTCTGATCAGCGCGAGCCGAACTGCCGACCACCGACTGGTCGCCGCTTCCCGTAGCCCGAGCCCAGCGAAGCCCGACCGGCTATTTCGAGCCGGCTTCGACCGGGCAACACCGGACACGATCGACGCCCTCATGGCACGATCATCCGGTCACGGTGTCGCCGTCGGGTGTCGACCCACACCGGACCTGGCCACCTCTTCGTCACGTGGAGGCCTCGTGTGGAAAAGCTCCTGTCGACTCACAAGAATAGTGTTTCTGCATCACCGTCGCCACCCCCCGGTCCGTCACCGGCTAGGCCCCCACCACTCGGTCGAGCACCACACGTGTCTGCGACAGCTGCCCTGTCTCAACAGGAGCGGCGGTTTGGCGGTCCCTGGCCACGTGTGAGAATGTTTCTAGAGCCAGAGGTGAATGTCATTCTTCGCACGGCCGGTTCATGGCCGAAACACAGGGGGTGATGTGCGCAGGAAAGCCGGCCTCGCACCGATCGGAGCGAGTCTCGGGCGAGGTGATCTCGCCGCCACCCCTCCCCGTTCTCCCCATGCCGACGGGCCCGCGGGATGGCTACGGGTGACCGTTGACCCCGGCGCGGACCGGCGAGTGGCATCGTGGAGTCGGTCATGTTGCTGAACCTGAATTCGGACCAGGAGTTCTTCCGCCAGACGACGGCGCGGTTCCTGGACGAGCTCGCCTCGCCCGCCGAGATCCGGCGTCTGCGGTACGACGAGACCGGCTTCGACCGCCACTATTGGCAGCGTGGTGCCGAGCTCGGGTGGACGTCCCTGTTGGTCGGTGAGGATCATGGCGGCGGCTCGATCAGCGGTGACGGCCTCATCGATCTCACGCTCATCGCCCACGAGTTCGGCCGGCATGCGGCGCCCGGCCCGCTCCTGCCCACAAACGTCGTCGTAGCAGCCTTGGGTGGCAGCCCGAAGGACGGCCACCGGGACCTCGTGGCCAACCTCATGTCCGGTTCTGCGGTTGCGTCGTGGTGCTACGGGGAGCCCCGTCCGAACGACCATCTCGGCCGGGTCGTGGTGGATATCCGGGTCGAGGGCCCCGAAGTCGTCGTCAACGGCGTCAAGCGCCCGGTCGAATTCGGGCGGCAGGCGAGTCACCTCCTCGTCACCGGCCGGACCGCAAGCGGACTCACCCAGGTCGTCGTGCCCCGGGACGCAGCGGGCATCTCGATGCGCCCGATGCAGGCGCTCGATCTCACTCGCCGCTTCTGCGAGGTGGAGTTCCGGGACGTACGTGTTCCGACGGATGCCATGGTCGGCGACGCGGGAACGGCCGGTCCGCAGGTGGAGCGCCAACTCCAGTCGGCCCTGGTGATCGCCAACGCCGAGTCGGTCGGGGCCATGCAGGGGGCACTCGACATGACCATCGGATGGGCCTTCGACCGTTACTCCTTCGGCCGTCCACTCGCCTCCTACCAGGAGCTCAAGCACCGTTTCGCCGACATGACGGCGTGGCTGGAGGCAAGCCATGCCGTCAGCGACGCGGCCGCCAAGGCCGTCTCGACCCGTTCACCAGGAGCCGGGGAGCTGGTGAGCGCGGCCAAGGGATTCATCGGCGACTTCGGTTCGGAGCTCATTCAGGACTGCGTCCAGATCCACGGTGGCATCGGCATAACCTTCGACCACGATTTGCACCTCCTCCTGCGCCGGCACACCATGAACCGTTCGCTCCACGGCACGTCAGCCGAGCATCGGCTCCGGATCACCGACATCTTCGAGCGCGGGCAGGACGCGGCATGAGCGCAGACGACCGAGCGGATATCGACATGTTCCGTCGTCGGGCCCGGTCATGGATCCGTTCGAACCTCAAGGAGATCGAACCGGGCTCGTTGCAGGGGATCCTCCGCAACGTCAATACCGACGAGGAGGAGCTCGCCGCCGTGGCTCACGATCGGGAGGTGCAACGCATGCTCTTCGACGCCGGCTTCGCGGGGATCTGCTTTCCGACCGCGTACGGGGGTCAGGGACTGACCCCGGCACACCAGCAGGCCTTCAACGAGGAGCTCGTCGGCTTCGAATACCCGGTCCGGGTTCAGTCGCCCACGATCTCTCCGTGCGCCGCGGTGGTGCTCGAATTCGGCACCGAGGAGCAGAAGGGCCGGCACCTCCCGGCCATCCTCAAAGGTGAGGAGCTGTGGATGCAGTTTCTCTCCGAGCCGAGCGGCGGTTCCGACGTGGCCGGTGCTCTGACCTCCGCCGTTCGTGACGGCGACCAGTGGGTTCTCAACGGATCGAAGGTCTGGACCACCGGGGCATGGTGGTCGGATTGGGGACTGTGCCTCGCTCGGACGAACTGGGACGTCCCGAAGCACCGGGGTCTCACGGTGTTCATGGTGCCGATCCGCCAGTCCGGGGTCGAGGTCCACCGGATCGAGATGCTCAATGGCTCCAGGGAGTTCTGCCAGGAGTTCCTCACCGATGTCCCCGTTCCGGACACCGATCGCATCGGCGAGGTTGACGACGGTTGGACGGTAGGGGTCCGCTGGATGTTCCATGAGCGCATGCTCCACAACTCGCCGTACATCACCGTTCCGGCCGTCGATGCTCATTCGGGGATCGGTGCCGCGTCGGCGCTGCGGATCGCCCGGAGCGGCAATCGCCTCGATTCTCCCCGGGTGCGCGAACTGGTCGGCGAGGCCCGCATGCTCGAGCTGGTCGGCGAGGCGCTGCAGAACCGTCTCGCCGAAGGCCTCAGCTCGGGCGTCATTGCCGATCAGTCGGCCGCGATCGGCCGGCTCTTCTCCGGGGTCGTTGCGACCCGCACCACGACCATCGGATTCGAGATCGCCGGCGTTGACGGCGGAACCTGGACGGACGCGGACGGTGCCGTCGCCGATTGCGGCACGGACTTCCTGATGCGGCAGGTCGCGACCATCGGGGGCGGAACCACGGAGATGGCCCGCAATGTGATCAGTGAGCGCGTTCTCGGGATGCCTCGCGAGCGGAGCCTCGATCGGGACGTCCCCTTCCGGGATGTGCCCCGGAGCGCGGTGACATGAGATCGCGTACCTCGGTGGTCGTACGATCGCCATAGCCTCCTCGAATCGGCTGAAGGGCTAGTTCGAAGGAACCAGACTCACGAAAGGATGAGCATGACATTGTTCGACGCATTTCGCTACGACGGCAAGCGCGCACTGGTTGTCGGTGGAGCGACCGGAATGGGGGCCGCGACAGCCGAATTGCTGCAGTCCGCGGGGGCCGAGGTCGTGGTCATGGACTACGCCGAGATCACGCTGCCGGGCGCGACGGGGATCCATGTGAACCTGGCCGAGCGGGACTCGATAGACGCCGCCCTGGAGCAGTGCGGAGGGCCCGTGCACGCCCTCTTCTC
This sequence comes from uncultured Acidimicrobiales bacterium, assembly GCA_963769825.1. Lineage (GTDB taxonomy): Bacteria > Actinomycetota > Acidimicrobiia > Acidimicrobiales > RAAP-2 > Bog-756. The sequence continues at coordinate 121,083 of CAVYNO010000004.1, read as the reverse complement.
CTGCGCCGGCGTCGCTGACGGCACGCCCGGAATCGAGAAGATCAACTTCATCGGCCATCGTCATATCATCGACCGACTCCTGGCCGAGAAGTGGCTCCCGGAGGGATCGGCCATCGGCTTCATCTCGTCCGCCGCAGGGCTGGGCTGGGAGGCAAACCTGCTACGCATCAAGGAATTTCTTGCCACCCCTGACTTCGACAGCGCGGTGGAGTGGATCGCCGCCAACGGGGGTGCGGACTACATGTCGAGCAAGCAGGCAATGTGTGCCTACGTGGCCAGCCAGGCCTTTCCATTGCTCAAGCGAGGGGTCCGGATCAACGCCATCTGCCCCGGCCCGACCGACACGCCCCTGGCGCAAGCCAACAAGGAGCTCTGGCTCGGCTTCGGCGCCGACTACCGGGAGGAGCTGGGGGTCCAGGCCTCGAGCCCTCTCGAGCAGGCCTTCCCTCTTGTGTTTCTGTGCAGTACGGCAGCGGCATCGATCAGCGGGGTGACTCTGGTCACAGACATGGGGTACTTCGCCGCGGGCGTCACCGAAGCCTTCCCCGCCGCCACGCCGGTCGCCAACTTCCTACTCGGGCGGATGTGATCGTGGCCGCGGGGAAGAGCCGACTGCGTCCCCCACCGATCGGCGTATCCTCCCGGAGCCGGCGTTCCACCGGATTCCCGCTCACGCCGGCGCCTTGAGGTCAAGGAGATCGAACATATTGCCCCCCATGATCTTGCGGACTGCTTCCGCGGGATAGTGGGCCGACACTTCCTCGGCCCATGCGAACGGTTCAGCCAATCCCTCGGGATGCGGATAGTCCGACCCGAAGAGAATGTGCTCCGGCGTCATCACATCGATGAGCGCCTCCAGCGAATCCTCCCAGAAGGGGTTGATGTAAATATTGCGCAGGAAGACCTCGCGGGGATGCTCCACGAACGCATTCGGCATCTTCCCGTAGGTCTTCTCGAGGGCTTTGAGGCACGGTAGGGCCCAGCTGCCGCCGTTCTCGACGCTCATCAGCCTGACGTCCGGAAAACGGCTCAGCATCCCGTGGCAGATCGCCGAGGTCACGGCGTCACTGATGGGCCTCCCGGTGTTCACCGCATCGGTGAAGGGCCGCGGGGCGAAGGGCTGCATGTCGCGGCCATCGCCCTCCCACTCGTTTGCGTGGCGCTGGTAGCCCGAATCCGAGGCGTGCATGGCGACCAGGACCCCGGACTCGGAGACCGTTCCCCAGAAAGCGTCGAATTCCGGAAGGAACGGGGATTTCGTCCCCTTCGTCCCGGCGACCGGCCCCGGTCTGAGCAGCACCACCCTCGCCCCGCGGTCCAGGACCCACTCGAGCTCGGCGATCCCACGCTCGGGTAGGCACGGATTCACGACGGGTGTGGCGAAGATCCGCTGTTGGTAGTCGAAGGTCCACTCGTCATGGAGCCACTGGTTGTAGGCATGGATGACCGTACAGGTCATCTCGGGGTCGTCCAGGAGGTTGACCTCGATCAAGCTGGCCAGCGTCGGGAACATCAAAGCGGCGTCGATCCCGGTTTGGTCGAGGAGGGCGAGGCGCGGGCCGGCGGATCGGAAGGCATCGATCGCCCGCATCGGCGTACCGGCCAGCTCACGGAGCGACTTTCCCTCAGGGTTCTTCCCGGCGAAGTAGATGCCGAACGCTCCAGGCGGGGCAACCACGTCGAAGGTCGGGTTCGGGATCGACTCACTGATGTGATTGTCAATTGCGATCTTGGTCCGACCGTTCACCTCGACATACTTGAAGTAGCCCGCGTATCGATCGGGGAGGTACCGGGTGAGAGCGTCCTCCGTCTCGTAGAGGTGGTTGTCGGCGTCGAATATCGGGCCTGCATACCTGGTCATGAATCCTCGATTCTGTCGGCATCGACGTGCTCGCCGCCCCCACCCGATCGATCCAGACTGGAGCGGATCACGGGGAAGACACCTCGACCAGGAGGTCCCCGTTCTCGAGCGATGTGGCGCGGTTCGCATCGTCCAGGACGGCCGTCGTGAAGCGGGTCTGGATCAACGCCGGTCCGGTGATCGACGCACCGGCTTCGAGCTGCTCCCCGTCATAGACCGGCACGTCGTCGTACCATTGCCTGCCCGTATGCACTCGGCGTCGAGCAACCGGATCCTGCCGGGCACGCACCGTGCGGACCGCGGCGCTCGGCCGCTCGACCAGGCCGGTAGCGATGAGGCGGATACCCCGGACCATCGGCTCCTGTGAGCGAGCTTCGATCAGGCGCGCCTTCTCGTTGCGCCGGTGGAACTCCTCGGCCGCGTCGGCAACATTCTGTCGGGTGATCGCCGAGCCCTCTGGACGCTCGATCGGGATCGGTACATCGAAATTCTGGCCCGGATACACGAGGTTGAGGTACCACTCGTATCGCTGCCGGTGGGTGGCGATTCCGGCCGTGGCGAGCTTGTCGCCTGCCTGGGCCCAGAGCTCGTCGGCAAGCTGGTTCAGGGCATCGACATCCACCTGTTGCCAGCCGGCGAGAAGTGTCCGTGTCTCGTCGATGACATGATCGGCCGTGAGAAGCCCCAGAGCTGAGAAGGCCGGGGCAGCCGCGGGGATGAGCACGGTGTGCATACCGAGCAGTTCTGCCTGCCGGGCGGCGTGGACGGCGCCCATGCCGCCGAAGGCCACCAGGTCGAGCTCCCGGGGATCTGCCCCGGCGAGCGACAGGACCCGGCGCACGGCGTCCGCCATGTGGGCATCGACGATGGCCACTGCGGCGACGGCCGTCTCCTCGTCGCCCCAACCGAGCCCGATGCCGACACCGGCGAGCGCCCGCCGCGGCCGCGTCGGGATCGAGGCTCATCCGGCCGCCCCAGAACTCGATGGGATCCAGTCGGCCGAGTACCAGGTCCGCGTCGGTCACGGTGGGTTCCAGGCCGCCCTTCCCGTAGGCAACCGGCCCCGGGGAGCTGCCCGCCGACTCCGGACCGACCCGGAGATCGTTGTCCTGGCGGCGGATGAGGGACCCCCCGCCCGCGCCGATCGCATGGATGTCGACCATGGGGAGGCCGATGCAGTACCGGTGCCGCCAGTTCCAGTCGGTCTGGACCTCGGGACGGCCATCTCGGACGAGGCAGACGTCATAGCTGGTTCCCCCCATGTCGACACTGACCACATCACCGAGGCCGGCGTCGGAGGCCGACCGAGCGGTCGCGACCACGCCGCCCGTCGGGCCGGAGCTCATGGTCACCAGTGGCCGCGTACGCACCTCCGAGGGGGTGGCCACCCCTCCCGAGCAGGTGGCCAGGAGCAGCTCCCGAGTGAACCCCGATTCGGCCAACGCACGCTCGAGCCGATCCAGGTATCGCACGATAGGAGGCCCCACAAAGGCGTTGACGAGGGTCGTCGACGTCCGCTCGAACTCGGCCGGCTTCGGGAAGACCTCGTGGGAGAGCGAGATCAGCTCGACAGTGGGATATTCATCGAGAATGATCTCCCGTGCACGCAGCTCGTGATCGGGATTGAGATACGAGTACAAGAAGACGACCGCGATGGAAGTGACGCCGAGGGCCCGAAGGCGCGCCGTGGCCTTTCGGACGGTCTCCTCGTCCAGGGGGATGTCGACCTCCCCTTCGGCCGTCAGTCGCTCCCGCACCTCGAGCCGAACCCGGCGGCGGGCGATCGGGGGCGGCGCGGGCAGCGCCGGGTCCCAGATGTCCTCCTTGAAGCAACGACGCAGCTCGATCTCGTCCCGGAATCCCTCGGTCACCAGGAGGCCGGTCGGAGCTCCTGACATCTGGATCATCGTGTTGTCGGCCGCGGTCGTGCCGTGCACGATCGACTCGCACTGCTCGAGCAGCGTTCGAACAGGAAGCCCCACGGCGTCCGCCAGCCGCCCGATGCCGGCGAGCACGCCGGCCGACTGGTCGTCCGGCGTCGTCGTCGTCTTCTCCAGGACCGTCGTGCCATCGGGTCGGAGCAGCACGCAATCGGTGAACGTCCCGCCGACATCGACACCAAGCCGGAAGCCCCGGGAGCTCACACGTCGTCTCCCCGCTTGCGGGCCAGCTCGGCGCGCAATTCAGCGGTAGCCACCTCGTCGACGGCGAGGTCCATGGCTTCGAGCGAACCGGAGATCACAACGCCATAGTCTCGTCTGGCCCCTTCGATCGAGACGTACTCATCCCACACATCGTCGAGCACCGACGACGGGCGGCGCACCAGTGGATCACCCCAGCCGCCGCCGCCACCGAAGTCATAGACCAGCTGGTCACCGGTCTGGAGGAGATGACCGGTGACGGCAGGTGCCACCATCACCTCGCGCCCCGTACCCGGACTCAGCGTGCAGGCGTCCGGACTGCCGGAGGCCCCGCCCGCGATCCCTGGATGGATGTGTCGCTGGTTGACGATGTACTGGTTGATGTGCGTCGGCGTCCGGGCCTCCTTCACGAAGTGGCTCCCGCACGCACCACGGAACTCGCCCGCACCGCACGAATCGGTGATGTAGTTGCGACTCCGGACGATGTGGGGGAACAGGTGCTCGTTGAACTCGGCCTCCGCCTTCGTGAGGTTGCCCATCGCCGCCGCCATGGCTCCCCACCCGTCGACACCCTTGACACCGTTGGTCCAACCCGCCCCCACCTCGCCACCGTGGTCGAAGAACGGCCGGCCCGTCCGAGGGTCGCAGTCCCCGTACATCTGGCGCGGGCTGCCGAACTTATAGGTCTGGGGAGCGCACCGATCGGGAATGATCTGGGCCATGGCCAGAGCGATTGCGTCGCCCACCTCCATTCCCGGGTGATGGGTGCCACTGCTGACGGGCTTGCCCTCGACGGGATTCAGGCAGCAGCCGACCGGTACCCGGAGGTCGACACAGTCGAAGAACCCTTCGTTCTTGGGGATCGAAGGGTCGACCAGGCTGGCCAGCTGCGCAATGGTGTTTCCGCGAGTGTTGCCGAACGTCGACCACCCCGAGATCTCCGGTCGGTCGTCGGATCCGTCGAAGTCGATGATGAGGCGGTCGCCGTCTACCGTGACGGCGACATGGACGTGGAGGTCCCGATTGCCCTGGGGATCGCTGTCGACGTAGGCGTCGGCCTCGTAGGTCCCGTCGGGCCAGAGGGCGATCTCGCCGGCGAAGCGCCGGCGTGCGTCCTGGAGCGTGTACTCCACGGCCGCCTTGATGCTGTCGGGACCATAGCGCCCGACCAGATCGGTGAGGCGCCTGACTCCGAGCTGCGCCGCGCCGACCTGGGAGCGGAGGTCCCCGATGAACCCGGCAAGCCGGTTGTTCGCCCGCATGGTCAGCACGACGTCTCGACGTTCCTCGCCGGCATCGATGATCTTCAGGAGAGGATACCGGGTGCCCTCGGCATAGATGTCCTTGGCCATCGTGTTGTAGCCACCGGCCACAGCCCCTCCGGTGTCACCGTGGTGGCACTGGATCGACGCCATGAGGAGCAGCTCGCCGTCGTCGGAGAAGACCGGCGAGAACACGTTGAAATCGGGCAGGTGGCCGCCGCCGAAGTAGGGGTCGTTGGCGACGATGACATCGCCCGGCTTGAGGTCCTCCCCGAAGAATTCGATGCTGAAGCGGACCGGCAACGTCGAGCTCAACATGAACTGGGGAATGCCGACCGAGAGGGCGGCCAACCGGCCCTGTCCGTCCAGGATGGTCGCGTTGCGCTCGTTGCTCTGGTTCAGGATCGGCGTCGTCGCCGTTCGTGACACATAGGTCGCCATCTCGAAGCAGACGGTCTCCATGCTCGACCGGATGACCTCGGCGGTCACCAGGTCGATGTCCGGGTCCGTCACTGTCATCGGGCGCTCCTCGTCACCTCGGGGCCTTCCCCGACCGGGCCCTGGCGTCGGGCCTCGTCAACAGGGCTTCGTGCAGGAGGCTCTGGCCGCGCCGAAGCCGATGTCGGTCACGGCCGCTCCAGCTTTCGGAATTGATTATGCGACTTGCAGTGTAGGAGAGTGTCGTATCCGGCGCAATCGCACCCGGATGCGCGGAACAGAGGGGTCGCCGCAAAGGGAGGATTGAGGGAAGATCCCCGGCTGAGGAGCTGCGACCATGGACTTGGACCTGACACCCGAGCAAGAACAGGTCGTGGATGCTCTCCGCGACTTCCTGGCGGCCAACTGCACCCCCGACATCGTGCGGGCCAGTGAGCCGACCGGCTTCGACCGGCAGCTGTGGGCCGGCCTGTCGAATCTCGTCGGGCCCGCTACCGGCGTCCGAGAGGAGCTGGGCGGCGGCGGAGCCTCGCTCCTCGACCTGGAGCTCATCTGCGAGCAGATCGGACAGCACCTGGCCCCCGTGCCCTTCATCGAGGGTGCAGTGGCGGCTCGGGTCCTGGCCGACGCCGGTGGCCAGGGCGAGGAGAGACTGAGCGCGCTGACCACCGATCCGGCGACGATCAGCACGGTCGCCCTCCGCCCGGCCGTCGGAGGTGTGGCGAGCCTCGTTCCCGCCGGGGCGGTCGCCACCATGCTCGTCGTCATGGACGATGACCACCTCGTCCTCGTCTCCGGTCGTCCCGAGGGACCGGCCCGAAGGAACCTCGGGTGCTCGCCCCTGGCCGACCGAGCCGTCCGTGGCCCCGCTCGCTCGGTGCTCCTGACCGGGGCGGAAGCTCGCCGATCCTTCGAGCGAGCCGTCGACGAGTGGCGCGTTCTGATGAGCGGTGCCCTGGTCGGCGTGGGAGCCGCCGCCCTGGCCTTGGGCGTCGAGTACGCCAAGGACCGGCATCAGTTCGGGGTGCCGATCGGGTCGTTCCAATCCATCGCCCGCGATCTGGCGGACGTGGCCACAGCCGTCGACGGGGCGCGCCTCCTCGCCCGTGAGGCTGCCTGGGCCAGGGGCGAAGACGAGCAGCAGTTCTCCCAGCTGGCGGCCATGGCGTTCCTGTTCGCCACCCGGGCGGCCCGGCATGCGAGCAATGTCGGGCTCCACGTTCACGGCGGTTACGGCTTCACCCTCGAGTACGACATCCAGCTCTATTACCGCCGGGCCCAGGCATGGCCGCTGGCGCTCGGCGATCCGCGCCGAGGTGTGGCGACGCTCGCCGATGCGCTGTTCGGATCGGTCGAGGTTGCATGATGGACTTCCGCCTGGGTCCGAAGAGCGATGCGTTCCGCGCCGAAGTCCGCAGCTTCCTGGAGCAGCACCTCGATCCCGAGGTCATCGAGCGAGCGCACCGGACCGGGACCCTCCACGACAGGGACTTCCATCGTGCCCTCGGGAAGCAGGGTTGGATCGCCGCCTCGTGGCCGGTCGAATTCGGTGGGCAGGAGCGCGATCCCTTCGAAATGACCGCCCTGCGTGACGAGCTCCGGCTCGCCGGCGTTCCCACGGACGGGATGGCACTGTCCCTCATCGTCTGCCAGACGATTCGTCGAGTCGCGACCGATGAACAGAAACGCGACTTTCTTCCCCGGGCCCTGGCCGGTGAGATCATCATGTCCCTCGGCTACAGCGAACCCGACTCTGGATCCGATGTCGCTTCGATCAAGACCCGGGCCACCCGCGACGGTGACGAGTGGATCATCGATGGGCAGAAGATGTTCACGACGCTGGCGCACGAGGCGAACTACGTCTTTCTCCTGGCCCGAACGAACCCGGACGTGCCAAAGCACAAGGGACTCACGATGTTCCTCGTGCCCCTGGACTCCCCGGGCATCGAGATCCAGCCGGTGCACACCGTCGGCGGCGAGCGCACCAATGCCACCTTCTACAACGACGTGCGGGTCAGTGACCATTTCCGGATCGGCGAGATCGACAGAGGTTGGGACGTCATGACCGTCGCTCTGACCTTCGAGCGTGGTGGCTTCGGTCTCAGTGACGCCGACCGGGTGTGGGAGCAGGCCGTCGCGTGGGCGATGGCCACCCGACGCGATGACGGGTTGCGAGTCCTCGATGACACGCTCGTGCGTGAACGGCTCGCCGTGATGCGCATGAACAACGAAGTGGCCAAGCTCCTGGCCTATCGCACGTCCTTCGTGGCCGCCAGCGGCGCTCTTCCCGGTGTCGAGGGATCGATGCACAAGCTGTTCTATGCGGAGTCCATGACGGCCGACGCCGCCGAGCTCGTGGACATGATCGGCGCCGAGGGAGTCCTCCAGCACGGCGATGACAGCGCGCCGGCGGGCGGCTGGATCGAGCACCTCTTCCGGCACGCCGCGGTCACCACGATCTACGGAGGAACCAGCGAGATGCAACGATCCGTCATCGCCGAACGGGGCCTGGGCCTGCCCCGATCGGGCCGGTAACGCTCCGGGCGATGACACACCCGAATGATGGTGACGAGGAGGCGAGCTTGGGCGACATACCAACGGTCGAGCTGATCGATCGAGAGGCCTGCATGGGGTCGGGAAACTGCCTGTATTGGGCCCCGGGGGTCTTCGAGCTCGACGAGGACGGGGTGGCCGTCGTCTGTGGTGACGTCGCCGCGCACGAGGAACGGGTGCGACGGGCTGCGGAGAACTGTCCGACGGGGGCCATCAAACTCGACGCGTTCTCTCCGGCCGATGAGTGAGGCGATCGAACCGTTCCGCATCCGGGTCGACGATGCGGTGCTCGAGGACCTGCGGAGCCGGCTCGAACGCACCCGCTTCCCGGACGAGATCGAGGGCATGGACTGGGGCGGCGGCGTTCCCTTCGACTACCTACGCGAGCTGGTGGACTACTGGTCCAATTCGTTCGACTGGCGTGCCCAGGAACGGCTCCTGAACGGGTTCGCACACTTCCGTACCCGAATCGACGGGCAGGCGATCCACTTCGTCCACGCCCGGTCGCCGCATCCGGAGGCCTTCCCGCTGCTCATGACCCATGGCTGGCCCGGCTCGATCGTCGAGTTCCTCGACGTGATCCCGCGACTGACCCACCCCCTGGACCACGGCGGACTGGAGACAGATGCCTTCCATGTGATCGCCCCCTCGCTACCGGGCTACGGCTTCTCCGAACCTCCCCGTACCCGGGGATGGGACGTAAGACGGATCGCGCAGGCGTTCATCGATCTCATGCGTCGGTTGGGCTACGCCCGCTACGGGGCACAGGGCGGCGATTGGGGCGCCCAGGTGACGAGCCGGATCGCCGCGCTCGATCCCAAACGCTGCTCGGCGATCCACCTCAATATGGCGGTCGGTGCCCAGCCTGAGGACCCCGGGCCCCTCACCGAGGAGGAACAGGCCGACTTCGCCGACATGGCGCGATTCCGGCGCGACGAGTCGGGATACGCCAGTGAGCAGGGCACCAAGCCCCAGACCCTGGGTGTCGCCCTCAACGACTCACCGGCCGGCCTTCTCGCCTGGGTCATCGAGAAGTTCCGCACGTGGAGCGATTGTGACGGTCATCCCGAGAACTGCTTCTCTCGCGATCAGCTGATCACCAACGTGATGGTGTACTGGGTGACCCAGACGAGTGCGTCGTCGGCCCGCCTCTACTGGGAGACGAATCAAAGCGGTGTGCTCAAGGAGAAGCTGCCCTTCATCGGCATCCCCACCGGGGTGGCCCGCTATCCCAAGGAGTTGCTGCGCTGGCCGCGATCGTGGGTCGAGCAGCAGTACAACGTCACCCATTGGGCCGTCTTTCCCCGCGGGGGGCACTTCGCCGCCATGGAGCAACCGGACCTGTTCGTCGACGACCTGCGGGAATTCTTCCGAACCGTGCCGCGAGCCGGTCGGCTCAGCGGTCACTCGAAGGAGATGACCCCACGAATGTTGGCCCCATCCAACATGTCCTGGTAGCCCTGGTTGATCTGATCGAGACGGTACGTACGGGTGATCAGCTCCTCCAGCTTCAGCTGGCCGGACTTGTAGAGGCTCAGCAGGTTGGGGATGTCGAAACGCGGGTTGGCGGATCCGAAGACATTCCCTCGCACCTCCTTCTGCCACATGGCCAGCTCGAACAGGTTGATGCTGGACTCCGTCTGCGACTGCGGGGCCACACCCGTGACGACGCAGGTCCCGCCCTTGCCGGTCAGCGTCAGCGCTTCGGCCATGAGTTCTCCGTACATCACGCTCGGGATCAGGATCACCGCGTCGGCCATCTGACCTCGTGTCAGATCCGTTACCATCGGGATTGCCTTCCCCATGGACTCGGCGGTGTGGGTGGCACCGAAGTCCAGGGCCGCCTTCTGCTTGAACTCGACCGGGTCGACGGCCACGATGTGCCTCGCCCCGGCCATCCGCGCTCCCTGGACTGCGTTCATTCCGACGCCTCCGACCCCGACCACGACGACGGTGTCGCCCGGCTTCACCTCGGCCCGGTACACGGCCGAGCCCCAGCCGGTCGTGACCCCGCACGAGACGAGCGCCACAACGCTCAGGGGAAGATCGGCGTCCACCTTCACCAGCGAGGCCTCGTTGACCACGCCGTGCTCGGCAAAGGTCCCGAGCTTTGACATCACGTTGAGGTCACGCCCATTGAAGTGGTATCGGACCGTGCCGTCCGAGATCTGACCGGGCGAGAAGGTCGCGGCGCCGAGATCGCAGAGGTTCGTGTGCCCCGTCACACACATCTTGCAGTAGCCGCAGATCGGGAAGAAGCTCGCCGCGACATGGTCACCGGGCTGTACGGTGCGCACACCCGGCCCGACCGCCATCACGACTCCCCCGCCTTCGTGGCCCCCCACCATGGGAAACAGCCTCGGATTGGGAACAGCCGCTTCTTCGGCAGGGTTCGAGCCCATGTCGCTCACCCGGAGGTGCTGGTCGGAGTGGCACAGGCCGGCCGCCACCCACTTCACCAGGACCTCGTGCTCCGTCGGGGGGTCGAGATCGATCTCCAGGATCTCCCAATCCCGGTTCCGGCCCCACAGAACTGCTGCCTGGGTCTTCATCGTCGTCTCACCCTCGATTGAGCCCGGAGCCACCCCGCGAGCCGGTTCACGAATTGAAGCACGTCCCGCTGCCGTCGTAGCCGGTTGGGCCCGGCACCTACCCTTTGGCCGGAATACCGTATATCAGAAAAAGAGAGCCTGCTTCCCGCAAGCTCAGGATCTAGTGGGGGTTCGCTGTCAGCTTCGGAGCTCGCGCTTGAGGACCTTCCCGGACGGGTTGCGTGGCAGCGCATCGAGGAATGTGATCTGCCTGGGGACCTTGTAGCGGGCGAGCCGGGCGTGACAATGTTCGAGCAGCGCATCGGTCGTTTCCGACACGTTCTGCCGCAGGACGACGAAGGCCACCGGTACCTCGCCCCATCGGTCATCAGGACGGCCGACGACTGCGGCCTCGAGCACCGAATCGTGCTCATACAGCACGCGCTCCACCTCCGAGCTTGCGATGTTCTCACCGCCGGACACAATCATGTCCTTGAGGCGGTCGACGATGTAGAGGTAGCCGTCGTCGTCGCGGACGCCGATGTCACCGGTGTGGAACCAGCCCCCGACGAACGCGGCGGCCGTCGCCTCAGGATCGCGCCAGTAGCCCTTGAAGATCTTGGGCCCGCGCATGACGATCTCCCCACGATCTCCAGCCGCCACCGGGCTCCCCTGCTCGTCCCATATGTCGAGCTCAAGGTAGAGGCATGGTCGGCCGACGCTACCGATCTTCGTGACGATGCTGTCTCGATCGAGGAAGGTGTCGCCGGAAACCGTCTCGGTGAGACCGTACGCATCCGCGAACCATGCCGAGGGAAACGTGCGCTGGAGTCGCTCGATGAGGGGAATCGGCATCTTCTCGCCGCCGTTGATGACGAGCCGCACCGACGACAGATCGCGCCGATCGATACCGGGTGATGCCATGATCGCATTCAACATGGCGGGCGCCAGCCACACCGTGGTCACCTTCGATCGTTCGAGCTCGTCGACGACTTCGGACGCTTCGAACGAACGGTGGATGATCGTCGTCGCACCCGCTGCGATCAGCGAGGTGGTCGTGAGATCAAGAGCTCCGACGTGGTACAGGGGTCCACAGGCAAGGCCCAGGTCATCGCACGTGAAGCCGAACTCGACGATGTGGGCCAGGTTCTTCCAGGCCAGATTGGCGTGGGTGATCATCACGCCTTTCGGTCGTCCCGTGGTACCCGATGTGTACATCAGGCGGTGGACGTCGTCTTGCGCCGCCGGGGCATGGGTCACGCTCTTCGGCGCTGCTGCCAGATCTGCGAGCGGTGTCCATCCGTCCGGGCCAGCGGGCGAAACACAGACACGCACGAGCGCGGCTTCCATCCCCTTCGTGGCGTCGTCAGCAAGGTCTCCAAGAGATCCGTCGCACACCAGCACTCGGGCTTGGGAATGTTCGAGGATGTAGCGAACCTCCGGCGAGGCCAGTCGCCAGTTGATCGGCATGGCGATCGCACCGAGGTAGTTGGCAGCGAAGACCACCTCCAGAAATTCGGGGCAGTTGTACATCAGGAGCCCCACGACATCACCTCGACCGATTCCGCATTCGTCGAAGCCGCCGGCCAGCGCAGCCGACCGGGCTGCCATCTCTCGGTAGGTGATCGTTTCGCCCTCGAACACCGTGACCGCCTTGTCGGGGGTGCGATTCGCATGGTGGGCGAGCACGGCGAACCAGTTCATATCCGCCTGCATCGCCTGTGCCACCACCCGCGCCTCCCTTCGAAGAAGGTCAGATTTGTACCGACCAGTCATCCTACTGATGGGCCGGCGGCGAAACGCCTGGCTGGACGCCCGGCGAAAAGACCTGTGTTCTCGCCCAGGCGCCTTTCCGGTGACGTCGGGTGTGCGGGCAACGCCGCGGTGGCGCCCGAATTCGGGATGGCTGCACGACCACCCAGAATCGGGGCCGGCCGGCCGTTCCCTGCGCAGCGACGCCGATCGAGCATCAGCCGCCGTCTGTCCCACGGCGGAAGGGAGCGGGATCAGCGAGACGGCGTTGATCGGACACGCGCCCTTGCCGCACAGCATCACAAGTGCCACCACCGGACAGGTCACGGCGGTCGCCCATCGACACGGATATGGACTCGGGTTTTGACACGATCCGAGACGGCGAGCCGAGCAGTCCTTTCTCGGCTCGCCGGCAGGGTCGACCGGCGGGTGAGGACGAGTAGCGGGTAATGCCGCATTCCCGGGCTGCCCGACCAGGTGCCGCGCCGCGTGACACCAGCAAGAGCCCGGTCGGGCACGCCGAGGTGCAGCCTCACCAGTGGACGGGCCGCTAGCGTCAGAGCCGATGCCACAGGCCGAAGCGACCGGCGAGTCCCGCCGCAGCGCGAAGTGGCAGGTGCGTCGCCAAGCGATCATCGACACATCCACACGTATCTTCGCCCAACGCGGATACCACGCCACGGGCATCATGGAGCTCTGTGCCGCCAACGATCTCGGCAAGGGTGCGCTCTATCACTACATCGGCTCCAAGGAGGAGCTCCTCGCCGCAATCCACAATCGAGTGATGGATGAGGTGATGGTCGGTGCCGATCACGTTGCCGACATGGACGGAACGCCGTCAGCGCAGCTCGCCATGCTTGGCCACGAACTGCTCGAAGTGATCCACCGATATCCGGACCATGTCTGGGTCTTCCTACACGAATTCCCGGCGCTCACCGGTACGCGGGCCGAACAGTTCCGCGTGCGGCGCCGAGAGTACGAGCGACGGGTCGAAGGGGTACTCCAGGCAGGCGTCGACTCAGGTGAGTTCCGCGACGTCCACCCGAGATTGACCGCATTGGCATGGCTCGGAATGCACAACTACACGTACCTGTGGCTGAAAGCCGGGGGGCCGTTGTCGGCCCGGGACGTGGCGAAGCCGTTCGCGGAGATCTTCATGCGGGGGATCGCCAACTCCGGTGTGGAACGTGACTAGCGGCGACTAGGTGTAGTGCCCAACCAGGTTGCTGACACGGCCGATGGGTGGACCCCCGATGGCGGTGTGATGACGGTGATGGTTGTAGATGTGGAGCCAGTGGACAAGCCGGCGATTGCGCTGACCTTCTGAGGTCCAGGTCTGGAGGTAGGCCCATTCGGCCAGGAGGGTGCGATTGAAACGCTCTGCCTTGCCGTTGGTCTGAGGTCGATAGGGCCGGGTGAAGCTGTGGCGGGCGCTGCCGAGCGCGGCTGAGAAGGCGTGCGATCGATAGCAGGCGCCGTTGTCGGTGAGTACACGTTCCACCCAGAATCCGTGCTCGGCGAAGAACTGCTCGGCTCGCTGCCAGAACCCGGCCGCGGTGGGCCCCTGCTCGTCGCCGAGGACCTCGGAGTACGCCAGTCGCGAATAGCCATCGATAGCGGTGTGGACGTAGGCGTAACCGACCCGTGTCACCCTTGACCGGTTCGCCCGTCCACGGCCGTGGGCTCGCCATCCTCCACCACGCGGGATCCGGCCGAGCTTCTTGATGTCCACGTGGACGAGCTCTCCGGGCCGGCTCATCTCGATCCGGCGAACCGGCAGGCGGGTGGCCCGGTCCAGGTGATCAAGGCGGTTGAGCCCCTGGCGGACCAAAACTCGGTGCACCGTCGAGGCCGGGACCCGCACGATGCCAGCGATCCGCGCCGGTCCGAGGCCTCGCTTCTGTCGCAGACCGGCGATGCGGCGCTCGACGGACGGCCTCGTCTGGCAGGGCGACCGGTAAGGGCGACTCGAGCGGTCACACAGCCCTGCCTGACCATCCTCCTCGTAACGGTGCCACCAGACATAGGCCCGATCCCGAGAGATGCCCATGGCAGCAGCGGCGTGAGCCACGGGCCAGCCGGACTCGATTCGCTGACAGAGGAGCAGTCGACCAGCTGGGGTGAGACGAGCGTTACGGTGCATTGGAGCCTCCGTTCGGAGAGTGCGTTTGCTTGGCAGCTACACACTCACCCCGGGGGCTTCACCTATGGGTGGACCCTGTCAGCAAGGTCTGTGGGCACTACAACTAGGGAGCCGAATAGCCGCCATCCACAACGATCGCCGACCCGGTCGTCCACCGCGACGCGTCGCTCGCGAGGTAGGAGTACGCGCCCACAAGGTCGGAAGCGGATCCGAGGCCGAGCGGATGGCGCCCAGCGATGGCATCGAGTGCTTCCGGAGGAAGGTCGTCATGGATTGCAGACCGGAACGTTCCCGGGCACACGCAGTTCACGCGGATCCCGTCGTGTGCGTATTCGACCGCGGCGACTTTCGCCAGCTGGATAACCGCCGCCTTCGTTGCGCAGTACGGTGCCGCGTGGGACCACGCCGTGAGCCCGGAGACCGACGCCGTGAGCACGATCGAGCCCGACTGCTGCGAGCGCATAACGGCCACCGCGGCACGGATGCCGTTGACCGCACCGAGCAGGTTGATCCGAAATGAGCGCTCCCAGTCCTCGGTCTTCAGATTGTGGATCCGGCCATTCGGCGAGAGCACTCCGGCATTGCTGATGAGCACGTCGAGGTGGCCAAAGCGCTTGACGGCCAGGGCTGTCACGGCCTCGACCTGGGCGAAATCGCTCACATCGGCGAGTGCCGTTTCGACCACTGCCTCAGTTCCGACAATTCCGTCGACGGTCGCCTCGAGCGAAGGCGCCCTGACATCGCTCAGCACCAGATCGGTGGCGGGCTCGCTCGCCAGCCGTCGCGACACCGCCGCCCCGAGCGCACCCCCCGCTCCGGTGATCGCGACGACTCGTCGCGGAGACGTCATACGAGGAAGTATCCGCCGTCGGCACGGAGCACGGTGCCGGCGACGAATGCTGACCCGTCGGACGCCAGGAACTGACGTGTGCCGGGCAACCGATCCGTGCGGGCCAGGAGCGCGACCGAAGCACCAGCGTGCGAACAGGCGTGGGCAAGCAACGGCCCGAATCCTCGGCCCGCGCCGCCGATCACCACCCGCTTCGCAGCCACCGCACCCGGACCGGGGAACGACTCGGGGATCTCGATCTGCTCGGTCATCGTGTCTTCCCTCTTTGTACCGACCAGTACACTACAACGTCGTGGCAGCCGACCCTCGTTCCACCTCCGCCTTCTCTGCCGCCGACCTCATCGAGATGCACCGCCGGATGTTGCTGATCCGGGGCTTCGAACAGCGGGTGGCTGCTCTCTATCGGGACGGTGAAGTCCCCGGCTTCGTCCATCTCTCCATCGGACAGGAGGCGGCGGCAGTGGGTGCGTGCTGGCCGCTACACCCCACCGACGTCATCACCTCGACCCACCGCGGCCACGGTCACTGCCTGGCAAAGGGGATGGATCCACTCGGCATGTTCGCCGAGCTGATGGGAAGGGGCCGGGGCACAAACCGCGGCTGCGGCGGCTCGATGCATATCGCCGACCCGAAGCTCGGGGTCTTCGGCGCCAACGGGATCGTCGCGGCGGGGCTGCCGATCGCGGTGGGAGCAGCAACCGCCGCGCAGCTGCGGAGCGACGGCGGCGTCGCGGTCGCATTCTTCGGCGACGGAGCATCGGCGCAGGGCGCATTCCATGAAGCGTTGAACCTGGCCGCCGTCTGGAGCCTGCCGGTGATCTTCTTCTGCGAGAACAATGGTTACGCCGAGTTCTCTCCGACCTCGACCCAGAATGCGGCGTCACTCGATCGGCGGGCAGCAGGCTACGGCATCCACTACGAGGCGATCGACGGCAACGACGTCGGCGCCACAGCCCGGGCCATGGAGGACCTCGTCCTCGCCGCACGCTCTGGAGGAGGCCCTGCCATTCTCGAAGCGACTACCTACCGCTGGCACGGCCACTACGAAGGCGATCCCCAGCGCTACCGGTCAGTCGAAGAGATCCACGCCTGGGAAGCGCGCGACCCGCTCCTGGTCCACGAAGACCGGCTTCGAGAAGTCGGTGTCGACGACGGCGTACTGAAGACCCTCGAGTCGTCTGTGGCCGACCAGCTCGACGGCGCTGTCGAGGCTGCTCGGCGGTTCCCCGGCCCGGAGACCACCATGTTGACCGCCTTCGTCCTCCATGCAAGACCGCAGCGAGCAGAGCCGTCACCACCGGACGAGGATGCACCGACGTTCCGCACCATGGACGCGATCCGATCCGCGCTCGAAGCCGAGCTCACCGACGACAGCCGCGTGTTCGTCGCCGGCATCGACGTCGGGATGGGCGGCAACGTCTTCGGGCTCACCCGGGGCTTGCGTGATCAGTTCGGTGATCGCGTCCGCGACACCCCAATCTCCGAGACGGCGATCGTCGGGCTCGGCGTTGGCGCGGCCATGGCCGGGATGCGACCGGTGGTCGAGCTGATGTACGTCGACTTCCTCGGTGTCTGCTTCGATCAGCTGCTCAACCAGGCCGCCAAACTGCCGTTCATGACCGGTGGCGCGGCGTCGATGGCGCTGACCGTGCGGACCCAATTCGGTGCCGGACGCTCCTCGGGAAGTCAGCATTCGCAAAGCCTCGAAGCCCTGCTGGCCCACATCCCGGGCCTGACCGTCGTCATGCCCGCGACCCCGGCCGATACCTACGGCCTGCTGCGAGCCTCGATCCAAGACCCCAATCCCGTGGTCTTCATCGAGAACAGGCTGCTGTACGGCATGAAAGGACCGCAGCCGCCATACGACCACGTCCTCCCGATCGGCACGTCCGCCGTCGTCCGTACCGGTTCCCATGTCACAGTCGTGTCGGTCTCGCGGATGCTTCACGAGGCAGTCGCCGCCGCCGAGCGAGTGGCCGACGATGGCATCTCGGCCGAGGTGATCGACCTGCGGACGGTGGTCCCGCTCGATGTCGCCCCCATCCTCGACTCAGTCCACAAGACGGGCCGACTACTGATCGCCCACGAGGCCGTCGTACCCTTCGGCATAGGCGCCGAGGTCGCGGCCACCGTGGCTCGCGAGGCGTTCTGGGACCTCGATGCCCCGATCGAACGCGTCGGCGCCGCCGCGACGCCGCCTCCTTATGCGCCCGAGCTGGAACGCGCTTGGCTCCCTGACCGCGACGACATCACCCGAGCCATCCAGCGGCTTGCCTCCGTCTGAATCAGCATCCCAGCGCTCGAGCGATCACCAGGTGCTGGATCTCGTTCGTGCCTTCACCGATCTCGAGCACCTTTGAGTCGCAGTAGAACCGAGCTACCGGCGTCTCGAGCATGTAGCCGAGGCCGCCATGGATCTGCAACGCCTCCGACGCAGCCCAGGTCGCGGTACGACTGGCCTTCAGCTTGGCCATCGCAGCTTCCTTGTGAAACGGTTGGCCGGTATCACGCAGATAGGCGGCACGGTACGTGAGCCACCGTGCTGCCTCGAGCTCGGTGGCGATGTCCGCGAGCTTGAACTGCACCGCCTGGAACCTCGAGATCGGCTGCCCGAACTGCTCACGCTGACGGGCGTAGTCAGTCGCCAGGTCGAGCACGGCCTGGGTCAGGCTGACCGACAGCGCCGCGATGGAGATTCGTCCGACCTCGAGCGTGCGGAGGAATTGGCTGAGCCCAAGGTCCGGATCGCCGATGAGGTGCTCGTCGGTGACCCACACATCGTCGAAGTACAGCTCACGCGTGTCGAGGCCGCGCCACCCGATGCCGCGCATCTTCGGGCCCATGGTGAATCCGGCGGTGCCTTTTTCCACGACGAAGGTCGCGAACTGCGGCTCCTGCTCACCCCCGGGATCGGTGCGAGCCAGGAGTGTCACCCCGAACGACATGTCGGTCCCGGCGTTGGAGATGAACGTCTTGCGTCCGTTGATCAACCAACCCCCGTCACGCCGTCCCGCCCGCGTGCGGATCCCGCGTGCGTCGGAGCCGGCATCGGGTTCGGTGAGCCCGAACGCACCCAGAACACGCCCCTCGGCCAGTGGGCGCAACCAACGCTCACGCTGTGGGTCGGTGCCGAACATGAGGAGGGGCAACGACCCGATCGTGACGTGGGCCTGGAACGCGGCGGCCACCGACTGATCCGCCAGGCCGATCTGCTCCATCGCCGCGACGAAACCGATCGTCGACATGTCGATCCCGCCCCACTTCTCGGGTACCAGCATGCCGAGAAGGCCCAACTCCCCCATCTCGCGGAGAAGATCGGTCGGACACCGGGCCTCCTCCCAGGCGAGAGGAGCACGAAGGACGATCTCCTTCTGGGCGAAGTCGCGGCAGAGCTCGACCAGCTCACCTTCCCGTTCGTTGAGCGAGAAGTCCATGAGGCCATCCTATTGGACCGGGCGGTACAACAACGGTACGACCAGTCGGCGAATAGCCCCGCCTCTACTCAGTCTCCGGAGGCTGCGCCGTCGGGCGCAAGTCGGCCGTGAACATCACCGACCAGTCGACGAGGTCGGCTGGGACGTAGTAGCCGCTCTCATCGTTGATCTTCGCCCAATTCCGGGCCACATCTTCCATGGTCGGCTCAGGCCCGGGGTGGACATACCCGGCGGTCGATGCGATGAACATCCGAGCGAAGCGGCCGGCCCCGGCGGCGTAGATCTCGCCGCTCACGGGACAAGTTTCGTGGGCCAAGAAGGCGGCCATCGGGGCGACGAGCTCGGGCGGCATCTCCGGGGCGCCGGATCCACCGCCTGCCATCCGCGTCGTCGCCGCGGGTGCGATGAGGTTGACCTTGATGCCGCAACCGGTGCCCGCGGTCGTGAGGCTGCGGGTGAGCCCGATGACAGCGGCTTTGGCCGTGGCATAGGAGGTGTTGGCGGGCAACCCCAGCAATCCGGTCGATGTCGTCATGACGATGCGGCCGTACCCCTGCTCGACCATGTGTGGCCATGCGGCCCGGCTGGTGTTGAACGAGCCACCGACATGAACCGCCCAATGCCGCTCGAGGTTCTCCGCGTCAGCCTCGGGAAAGCCGGCCCAGCGAATGATGCCGGCATTGTTGATCACGACGTCGAGGCGTCCGAACCGTTGGATCGCCACCTCGACGAGCGCGTCCGCCCCTGCAACCGTGGCCACATCGCTGTTGTCGGCGACCGCGACTCCGCCCGCGCCGACGATCTCGGCGACGACGGTGGACGCCGGTTCCTCGTCAGCGCCGACGCCATCCATCGAACCGCCGAGGTCGTTGACGACGACGCTGGCACCACGTTCGGCGAGCAGGAGCGCGTACGAACGGCCGATGCCGCGACCGGCGCCGGTGATGACGGCGACGCGCCCTTCGAAAGTAAGCTCGCTCAGGCGGCCACCGCGGTCTCGAACCCGAGGAGCCGACCCAAGGTGCCGCCGACGATGGCGGCCCGCTCGTCGGCGGGTAGATCGCCGAGCTGCTTGGCGATCAGCTCTCGGCTCCCCCGGAACGTCCCTTCGGCATGCGGGTAGTCGTTCCCCCACACGATGGTCGACAACCCGGTGACGTGTCGGCAGGCCACGGCCACGGGGTCGTCTTGGAAGGAGACGTGGAACTGGCGCCGGACGTACTCGCTCGGCATGAGTGGGTACGGCCACTTTTCGTTCAAACGGAACATCTGCGCCATGCTGGGCTGGTCGTCGGCGGGGCGGGCGTCGTCCCAGAACCCGAGCCACCAGTCGGCGTCCTGGCCGATCCCGGTGACCCAGCACTTGTCCATGGAGCCGACCAACGAGGCCAACCAATGGGCGTTGAACTCGATCAGAGCGAAGTGGAGGTCGGGATAGCGCTCCGGAACCCCGCCACCGATCAGTTCACAGATGACCTGTTGGGGGACCATGGGCCCATAGACGCACTGGGTGACCATTCGCTTGGCGGCCGACTTCTCCGTCATCGGCTGGTTGACCTGTTCCGCTGACTCCATCACGACCTTGAGCGTCGTCGACGCCGGGTCATTGACCTTGACACCACCCGTCTGGGTATGGATGAACACGTGCACACCACTGGCCTGGGCCGCCGCCCACACCGGGTCGAGTTCTCTCGAGTAGTACCGCGTCGGCGGGATCGCCGGAAGGAGGATCGCACGGAATCCGGCACCGGCGACCCGCTCGATCTCGGTCACGGCGTCACCGATGTCAGTGAGGGGCACCGGGGCGGTGGGGACCATCCGCGAGAAGTACGGCGCAAACCGCTCGATGACGTAGTCGTTGTAGACCCGGGCGTGGGCCATCGACAGCTCGTGATCGTCGGAATAGAGCCCGAAGAGGGACAGGTTCGGGTGCATCACCTGGACATCGACGCCGTCCAGGTCCATATCGTCCAGGATCTGTTCGGGCTCGCCCTCGGGCATCCGGCCACCCGTCTGGCGGTAGCGGGAGATCGTCCAGCCCTCGAACCCCGGCGTGTGCAGGCGCCGGAAGATCCGGGCACCACCTTCGACGAGCGGTTCGGTCTCGAAGTCCTCCTCCCAGACGGCCCGGTCCCTCAGGTGCTTCGGTAGGCGGGTGCGGAACAGATCGGTGGGCTCGAGGAGGTGCCCATCGGCAGAAACGACAAGGTCCTTCTGGGTCATCGTTGCCACCTCCCTGCGCTGACTCACCACTCCGATTCGGGCCGGAATGCCCATTCGCGGGCTGCGCGAACCGCGTTCGCACGCTAGACCAACCGGTCGGTACATTGCAACGCAGGTGCAGGCTCAGACCGGACCGTCGCACCCGGAAGGAGCAGGAACAATGACGAAGCGGTGGAGGCAACGGCCGGCCGGCTCGACGTGGGGTGACTGGGGTGACGACGACGAGCTCGGTCGCATCAATTTGCTCACCCCGGACAAGGTCCTCGAGGGCGTTCGCGAGGTCGACACCGGGATCAGCTTCTGCCTCAGCCTGCCGCTCGACTACCCCGGTGGGACCGCGTTGAACCAGCGGCGGTACCCGCCGGTCCTCGCTCCGACCGAGGACATGCGGGGCAACCCCGACAGTTTCTACAACGTCCACATGAGCGAGATGGACGAAGGTGGGCCCCGTTACGTCGATGTGTGGGCGGACGACGTGGTGACCCTCTCGCTGCAGTACTCGACGCAGTGGGACTCCCTGGCCCACGTCGGCGCCGAATTCGACGCCGATGGCGACGGGATCGAGGAGGCCGTCTATTACAACGGGTACCGCGCCGGGGTCGACCTGGTCGGACCGAAGCCCGATGCCGCGGGAGATGGCGGTGATCACCGTTGCTTCGCCCACCACCTCGGCCTGGAGCACATGGCACACCACGGGGTGCAGGGACGGGGCGTCCTCGTCGACCTGGCGCACCACCTGGGCCATGACTGGCGCGGGGTGGACCGGAACACCCTCGAGGGCATCCTGACGGCTGATGACATCGTCATCGAGCCAGGTGACATGCTCCTGCTGCACACCGGCTTCGCCACCAAGGTCCTCGAGTGGAACCGCGATCCGGATCCCGTGAAGATCCACACCATGTGCACGTATCTCGATGCGCGCGACGAGTCGTTGCTGGAGTGGATCACCGAGTCGAAGATCTCGGCGCTGGTGGCGGACAACTATGCCGTCGAGGGACTGGTCGGCCGGGATCGCAACGAGAGCCGACATTCGCTCCTCCCGATCCACAACCTGTGTCTCTTCAAGTTGGGCGTGCCGCTGGGTGAGATGTGGTATCTGGACGAGCTCGCATCGTGGCTTCGCCAGCACGATCGCAGCCGCTTCCTGCTCACCGCGCCACCCCTCCGGCTACCGGGAGCGGTCGGCTCACCTTTGACGCCGGTCGCCACGGTCTGAGGAACGCGACAGCCGGAACCCCTTGTAGTCGTTCTGGACGACCCTGGCGATCTCCTTGAGGAGCTTCGGTCGGCCGCCCGAGTTGAGGAGGTAGCGGCGGGGCTTCCCGGGGATGTTCGACCCGAAGAAGTAGCTGCTTTCTCCGAACGGCGACTCTGCCGCGCCTCGGTCCACCATGGCGGTCCACTCGTCCTCGGCCGCCGGGTCCACTTCGATGGTTTCATAGCCGTGATTCCGCACGAAGGTGATGGCTTCGGTGATGAAATCAACCTGGTCGCCGTTGTACCTCGGATTGTTGCCGGCCGCCGCGTGGGGTCCTCCGGGGAAGAAGAGGTTGGGGAAGCCGGCGGTCTGGACGCCTAGGAACGTCCGGGGACCATCGGCCCAGTAGTCCTCCAGCGCGAGTCCGTTGCGGCCCCGGATCCCCATGCGAGTGAGCGCCCCCGTGCCGAAGTCGAACCCGGTGGCCCAGACGACGATGTCGAACCGGCGCTCCCCTTCGACCGTCTCGATGCCGCCCTCCGTCATGCGCACGATCGGAGTCCGCTTGAGATCGACCAGCGAGACGTTCGGGTTGTTGAAGGCCTCGTAGTAGCCGGTCACGAAGGGCGGTCGCTTCTCGCCGAAGCGGTGGTCCTTCGGGATGAGCTCTTCCGCCGTCTCCGGATCCTCGACGATGTCCCGGACCTTGTTGGCGATGAATTCGCACCATTCGGCGTTGGCGCCGTGATCGAACAGCAAGTCGGTGTAGTTGCTGGTGAGTTTCGAGAAGCCGGGGCTCTTCCACATCGTCTCGAAGAACGCCCACCGCTCGGCTTCGGAGTCCTCGAAGGCGGCCCGGTCGTGCGGAGGGTGGAGGAAGCCGGCCGGCGACGTGTTCAACACCTCGCACATCGCCTCGAAGTTGTCCCTGAGCTGCGCTTGCTCTTCGGGCGCGATCGGTGCGTTGTTGAGCGGCGTGCACCAGTTGGCGGTGCGCTGGAACACGGTCAACGAAGCCACCTCACCGGCGATCACCGGGATCAGCTGCACCCCGCTCGACCCGGTGCCGATGACGGCCACCTCCTTGCCGGCGAAGTCGACCGGCGTCGCCGGCCATAGGCCGGTGTGGCAAGAGGTCCCCCGGAAGGCGCCCCGCCCTGGCACCTCGGGGAAGTAGGGCACCGACAGCACACCGGTTGCGGCGACGAGGAACCGTGTCCGGACCTCCGATCCGTCGGCGGCCACCACGGTCCACGTCCCTGACGCCTCGTCGTAGATGGCAGAGGTGACCACGGTGTCGAAGCGCATGAGGCGCCGGAGGTCGAAACGGTCGACCACGTGGTTGAGATAGCGCTCGGTCTCCGGTTGCTCGGCGAATTTCTCCCGCCACTCCCATTCTTCGAACAACTCCTTCGAGAACAGGTAGGCGTAGGTGTAGCTCTCCGAGTCGAACCGGGCCCCCGGATAGCGGTTCCAGTACCACGTTCCGCCCACACCTCCCCCGGCCTCGACCAGCGCCGCGGAGAAGCCGGCCTCTCGCGCCCGGTACAGCTGATAGATGCCGGTGATGCCCGCGCCCACGACCAGCACGTCGACCTCGGCCGCCCGTCCACGCCGGCTCTCGTCAGGAGCATCCTCGGAAGGTGCCGTCATCGAGCTGCGAACCGTGAGTGCACCGTTTCATCCGCGGCGTCGTCGGTCCGGTCGGGTACGCCCATCGGGTTATTGTACCGACCGGTTAGTATACTTCCGGGCGTTCTGAGACGTTGGGGTTGACTGCATGGCGATCGTGGGTCAGAAGTCGTCGGCTCTCCCGGTGCCGTACGCGATGGAGATCCCGGACCGGGTCCCAAAGCAGCGCTACTTCGACCCCGACTTCTACCAGATGGAGGTCGAGCGGCTCTGGTCCAGGGTCTGGCAGATGGCCTGTCGTCTCGAGGAGATCCCCGGGGCGGGCGACTTTGTCGAATACGAGATCCTCGACCAGTCGGTCATCGTCCTGCGCACCGACGACCTGGGGGTGCGCGCCTTCCAGAACGCCTGCCGACACCGCGGCGTCAGGGTGGTCGAGGGCCGGGGGACGTGTCAGAGCGGTTTCACCTGCCCGTTCCACGGATGGTGCTACGGCCCGGACGGCAGGAATACCTTCGTTTCGAAGGCGCAGACCTTCGCCGAGCACAATTTGCAGGCGAAGGACCTGGATCTCACGCCGGTGCGGTGCGAGGTGTGGGGCGGGTGCGCGTGGATCAATCTCGACGACGACGCGCCCCGGTTGCGGCAGTGCATCGAACCGTTCGCCACCATCCTCGACGCCTGGAAGGCGGAGTCGCTGCGCACCGAGTGGTGGTTGTCGTTCCGTCTCCCCGTGAACTGGAAGCTCGCCGAAGAAGCATTCCTGGAGCAGTACCACGTGGTGCAGACCCACCCCGAGCTGGTCATACCCAAGCGGTACCCGCCACGCGACCCTCGGACCTTCGACCCCCGGGCGTTCATCGAGGCGGAGCTCCAGTACCTGCGCACCATGAGCGAGGGCATGGCCGGGATGGTCCATGCCAACGACGTGCGCATCGCCGAAGGCCTGCGGGGCCTCGAGCTGCCCGCCGACCCAGCCCTGGCGCTGTCGACCTGGCATCGCACCCTCAACGATGCGGTGGTGGACTGGCACCGGTCGGCGGGCTGTGACATCCCCGACCTCAACGAACTCGAAGCGAACGGCTTGAACGAACCGATGGGCTACTGCTTCCCCCACTACTTCGTGCTGCCCATGTACAGCAGCGCATCGTCCTACCGCTTCCGCCCGCTGGGTCCGGAGCAGACGCTGATGGAGATCTGGTCGCTGACCCGGTTCCCGGAAGGAAGCACGCCCGACAGGCCCACGCCGCCAGAGCCGTGGGAGTACGACGATCCTCGTGTGCCGCCCATACCCACCCAGGACTTCTCGAACCTGCCGCGGCAACAGCGCGGCCTGCATGCCAAGGGCTTCGACTACATGCGCCTGTCCGAGGGGATCGAAGGAGGCGTCGCCAACTTCGAGCGCACGGTCGACGGCTTTTTGGCCGGCCTTCCCTACGAGAAGCTCCTACCCGCTCTTCACTCGATCAACCTGAACCCACTCGAACGGCCCGTCGTCGACCTCGGATTCTGAGCGCATGTCGATCCCCGAGCGAGCCCGCCGACAACGCCGCCGATCGGTCAATACCGATTCGAACGGCACCGAGGCTCGGGCCGACCGCGGTAACGTGCGGATTTCCTACCCTGACTAGGTTGCTGGCATGCGATTCGGACTCGATGTAGCGCAGCAGCGGATGCCCTGGGACGAGCTCGTCCGCCGAGTGCAGCTGGCCGAACAGCTCGGCTTCGACGGCGCCTGGGGCTTCGACCACTTCCAGCCGATGTACGGCGAGGGACCGGGCGAGACGTTCGAGGGAATGACGACGCTCGCCGCCCTGGCTGGGCTGACGTCGCGAATCCGGCTCGGGCTCCTGGTGACCGGCGTGACCTACCGACACCCATCGCTGCTCGCGGCGCAGGCGCTCACCGTCGACCATGCGTCACACGGCCGACTCGAGCTCGCGCTCGGGGCGGCCTGGTTCGATGCCGAGCATCTCGCCCTCGGCATTCCCTTTCCCGGCACCCGCGAGCGCTTCGACCTGCTGCACGACACGCTCGAGATCGTGACGCGGTTGTTCTCCGGTGACGTCGTGTCGTACGAAGGGCGTAGGGTCTCGCTCCACGACGCGCGCATGCGGCCGCTCCCCGTGCAACGGCCGCATCCACCCATCTGGATCGGGGGCACCGGCCCGCGCCGAACCCTGCCCCTCGCCGCCCGGTACGCCGACGTGTGGCACGCATGGGGCACGCCGAATTCGTTGCGAGAGGCGAACATTCGCCTCGACGAGCTCGCCACGGAAGCCGGTCGCGAGCCATCCGAGATCATGCGAGCCGGATCGTTGTCGCTCGACGAGTTGGAAACGGGCCGAAAGCACGCCGCCAAGTGGCGTGATGCGGGCTACGGCTACCTCGTGTGTGGCTGGCCGGATGCCGGCGAGCCCCAAGTCGAGGCCTTCGCCCGCCAGGTCCTGCCGGAGTTCGACTCGTAGTGCGACAACCGTCTCTCCGCCGTTCCTCGAGGTGAGCACGCCTTCCGACGTGGCCTCCACCAAGGACTGCAGAGACCATTCCCGAGGACGGAAACGATCTTCTCAAACTGAGAACCGGTGTTATCATGACCCGGACAGCCGCTACCCGTCAGCCCGATTGGAGATCCGGTGAACGACTTCGAGGGCACTGACTTCTTCCGCGATGCGTCGGTCGTCGAGGACCCCTACTGGTACTTCGACGAAGCCCGGGCGCGGTGCCCGGTCCACCGGGAATCGCACCATGACGTCACGCTGGTCACCGGCTACGACGAGGCGCTGGCCGTGTACCACGACACCGATACGTTCTCGTCGTGCACGTCGGTGACCGGGCCTTTCCCCGGCTTCCCCGTGCCCCTCGTAGGGGACGACGTGAGCCATCTCATCGAACTGCACCGCGAGGGTCTTCCGTTCAGTGACCAGCTGCCGACGTTCGATCCCCCGAAGCACACCCAACATCGGGCGCTGTTGATGCGGTTACTGACCCCCAAGCGGCTCAAGGAGAACGAGGACTTCATGTGGCAGCTCGCCGATCGCCAGATCGACGAGATCCTGGACGGCGGCGAGTGCGAGTTCATCGGCGACTACGCCGGGCCGTTCACCATGCTGGTGGTGGCCGACCTGCTCGGTGTGCCGGAGTCGGACCACGAGACCTTCCGCCGGAAACTCGGTCGGACGGGCCACGTCGGGAGTACCAGCGATTCCGGCACGATGTCGCTCAACCCCCTGGAGTTCCTCTACGAGTACTTCAGTGCCTACATCGCCGAACGCCGGATGTCGCCGAAGAAGGACGTGCTCACCAGCCTGGCCAATGCCAAGTTCCCGGATGGCTCGACGCCGGACGTCGGCGATGTGACCCGTATCGCAGCGAACCTCTTCGCCGCCGGCCAGGAGACGACGATCCGCTTGCTGGGCTCGGCCCTCCAGATCATGGGGGACCGACCCGAGCTGCAACTGCTGCTGCGCGAGGAGCCCAGCCGGATTCCGAACTTCGTCGAGGAGGCCTTGCGGTACGA
Source organism: uncultured Acidimicrobiales bacterium (assembly GCA_963769825.1). Taxonomy (GTDB): domain Bacteria; phylum Actinomycetota; class Acidimicrobiia; order Acidimicrobiales; family RAAP-2; genus Bog-756. The sequence continues at coordinate 93,545 of CAVYNO010000004.1, read as the reverse complement.
GAGCCCGGTCAAAGGTGACTTCCGGCTCTCCCGGGTCCGGGCTTCGGTCGGAGGGGTCGAGATCCCGGCGGGCAGCCAGTTGATGGTGCTCAACGGAGCCGCCAACCGCGACCCCCGGCACTTCGAGCACCCCGACGAGTTCCGCATCGAACGCGAGAACGCCCGCGAGCACCTGGCGTTCGGGCACGGCATCCACTTCTGTGCCGGCGCCAACCTGGCCCGAGCCGAGGCTCGGATCACCATCGAACGCCTGCTGGACCGGATGTCGGACATCGCGATCTCCGACGCCGAACACGGTCCGGTCGGCGCCCGTCGGTACGAGTACGCGCCCACGTTCATCCTGCGCGGGCTCACACGGCTGCATCTGACATTCACGCCGGCGGCCTGACGAGGCACCGTCGTCCCGATCCGCCGGTGATCCTTCCGACGTCCACCAACTGCTCGACTGTCCGAGAGCATTCGTCGCGGCGGCGAGAACGGCCTTATCCTATGATGCGAGGGCCGATCTCAGAGGGCCACCGGATCGAGATCGGTGCCATCGGGCGGATCTGGTCCCGCCCCGGCCGGAAGGGGGATCCCGTGAGCACGACGACAGCGCAGCGCAGGGGCGAGCCGATGAGGCATTACCACCGCCCTGCGTCAGGCATCCTGGGCAGCCCGCTCCGAACCGCCTGGGTGCTCGTGCTCCTCGGCGGCGTGCTGGCGGCGTGCTCGAGCGCCACCAGCGCCAACCAGTCGTCGTCGACCACCGGACCGCCTCCAACCGGTCCCGCGGCCACGTTTTCGCCCCAACTGACCGGGGGGAACGGCGTGTACATCGGCTCACCGATCACGGTGGACCTGAAGAGCGTCGGCTACGTGCAGCACGAGTACGCCGCTTCGGGCAGCGCCACCTCGTACAAGGACGCGGGCACGCTCACCGGCGACGGTCGCTGGTCCTTCGTCCCTGACGCCAGCGCGCCGTACCGGACGCGGGTCCTGGTGAGATACCCGGCCGACCCGGCCCGGTTCAGCGGCACGGTCGTCGTCGAGTGGCTCAACGTGAGCGGCGGGGTCGACGCCGATCCAGAGTGGGCCACCCTCCACGAGGAGCTGATTCGCCAGGGCGATGCCTGGGTCGGCGTGTCGGCACAGCGGATCGGTGTGATGGGTGGTCCGGTGCTCGTGGCGGTACAAGGAGTCGCCGGAGCGAACCTCGCCGGCGAGGGCCTGAGGACGATCGATCCGACCCGCTACGGATCACTGGACCACCCCGGCGACGGCTTCTCCTTCGACATCTACACCCAGGTCGCCCGAGCCGTCCGGTCCGGCGCCGGGCTCGGTGGGCTCCGTCCGCAACAGGTCATCGCCGCCGGGGAGTCGCAATCGGCGTTCGCCCTGGTGACGTACTACAACGGCGTGCAACCCCGTACCCATGCATTCGACGCCTTCTTCGTGCACAGCCGGGGTGCCGTGGGGCTCCCGTTGGTCGGTCCGGGTCAGAGCGCCGACATCGCCCACTCCATCAGCGGCACCCCGACGATCTTCCGCACCGACCAGAACGCTCCGGTGCTCGACATCCAAACCGAGACCGACGTGGGCAGCATCCTCAACTCGTATGCCGCCCGCCAACCCGACACCGCCCGGTTCCGGCTCTGGGAGGTCACCGGAACCTCGCACGCCGATGCTCACCTGATCGGAGCGGCCAACGTCGGGTCCATAAGCTGTGGTGTGCCGATCAACAATGGCGCCATGCACGTCGTCGCCAAGGCCGCGCTCAGCGCATTGACGACGTGGGTCCAGACCGGCAAGGCTCCGGTGATCGCGCCCCGCATCGAGGTGACGCCCGGCTCGACTCCCCAGGTCCGGCGTGACTCCGACGGCATCGCCATAGGCGGCATCCGCACGCCGCCCGTCGACGTGCCGGTGGCGACGCTCTCCGGTGTCCCGGGTCCGAACCCCTCGACGATCTGCTTGCTGCTCGGCTCGACCATCCCGTTCACTGCCGCTCGGATCGCGCAGCTCTACCCGTCCCGAGCGGTGTACCTACAGCGATACGACGCCGATGTGGCCACGACGATCAGGAACGGCTTCGCCCTCCCCGCCGATCGGGCGGCCTTGCTGGCGTTCGCCGATCCGTCTGCTGTCTCCAGCTGACGGCGGCCCTCCGGCCGGTCACCGTGGACCGGGGGTCACGCTGGCGCGGAGGATCGGGCCGGCCTCGATCAGCCACTCCCCGATCACGCGGTCGAGCTGGTCCAGCTCACTCTCGAGGACGAAGAGCCCACGGGTCGGGGTAGAGGCGCCGAGCTCGATGAGGACGGGCCGGAGGAGAACGTCCACCGCCAGCGCGTGGCGCGGCCCGGCGCCGACCATGACCGGGACGGCGCACACCCCGGAGAGGGCCGACGCCGGGAACCGGTCGAGGAACCCCTTGAGCAGACCGGTGTAGGTGCCCTTGTAGGTGGGCGATGCGACCACCAGGACCTGGCAACTCGCCACACGTCGCCCTTCCGTGTCGACGGTGGCATCAGACCAGTCGAGGATCCGCGGCCCGAGCTCGGCCAGATCGACCACCGACCATCGGGAGTCGCTCGACCCGACAGCATTGCTCACCGCGTCGGCGACGGCGGTGGCAACCGTCAGTGTCCGCGAGGCGGGTTTCGGATTTCCGACGAGGACACCGACCACCGGAGCCTCGTGCTCCGCGGCCCGGGGAGCCTCCGGGCCCGTCACCATCATCCCGACCGCTGGTGACGAGTTCCCGCCGCCTTGTCCCTCAGCTGGAGTGCGTTCATGCACAAACGGGTCAGTTGGTCGGCGCCCGCTTCGAAATCGAAGTCCAGTTGACCCTGCACGAACCACATCTCGGCGAAGCGGGTCACCATGGCGGTAAGGGCGGACGCCGCCATCACCGGGTCGAGCTCAGGGTCGGCCCGACCTTGCCGTTGCAGGCGCCGGATGGCATCCTCGGTCTGCTTCGTATAGATCGCCTGCTGGGCCAGCCGGGCCCTCCGCACTTCGTCGTCATAGCGGGAGACCTGCTCGATGACCCCCATGATCCCCGCCTCGTCCCGGTACTCGGCGAGATAGCGGCGGTTCGACTCCGCCAGACGCTGCCGCATCGTCGCGTGTGCCGCGGAGTCGAGGAGGCCGCTGTCGATGATGGAGCGGGAGCTGAGCTGGTCTTCCTGGGCCCTCGCCACCTCGCGGAAGATCTCTTCCTTCGACTCGAAGTAGTGGTAGAAGGATCCGTGCGAGAGACCGGCCCGTTCTGAGATGTCCGAGATGCGTGCCTCGAGGAACCCGGTCTCCTCGAAGATCTCCTTGGCGGCATCGAGGAGCCGGGACCGAGTCCGTGCCCCTTTCGGCGATCGGGGTCCGATCGGCTTCTCGGCTGCAGCCGGCGCACCCGCTCCGGGCTGCGTCCGCCGGGGGTCGCCGGCTGATGTCACGCCTCCCCCCGCTGGAGCAACAGCACCCCTGAGGGTGTGCCCCCGCCCGTGGCGACGGCGGCGGTCTTGGCCCCGTCCACCTGGCGCTCTCCGGCGTGGTGTCGAAGCTGGACCATCGCCTCGTAGATGAAGCCGAACCCATGGGTCCGCCCCTCCGACAGCTGGCCGCCGTGCGGATTGACCGGGACATCACCGTCCGGCCCGATCCTCCGGCCGTGGTCCAGCCAGTCCTGTGCCTCGCCGAAACCGCAGAAGCCCAGCGCTTCGATCCAGGAGATGGCATTGAACGTGAATCCGTCATAGATGAGGGCGAGATCGACGTCTGCCGGTCCGAGGCTCGTGCGGGTCCAGAGGTGGGCCGCCTGTCCGAGCACCTGAGGCTCATGGGTCACGGTCCCCTGGTCCCAGGAGATCCGCTCGGTGATCTGCGTCCCGACCGCCTCGACCCGGACCGCCGGGTTCGGAAGGTCGCCCGCGACGGAGGCATCGGAGACGATCACCGCCACCGCCCCGTCACAGGGGACGTCACAGTCATAGAGCCCGAACGGGCTGGTGATGGGGCGAGCGGACATGTAGTCGTCCATGGTCATTGGCGCCCGGTAGATGGCGGCCGGGTTGCGGCCGGCGTTCGCTCGCCCGTTGAGGGCGATGATGCCGAGAAGCTCCTTCGAGGCGCCGTAACGGTGCAGGTACTGCGAGGCATTCATGGCGATCCAGTTGGCGGCCGACACCGCCCCGAACGGCATGCGCCATGCCATCCACCCCGAGGCCCTGCCACCGCCCTGCCGCCCGAGCCCGAGGGCCGAGTAGGTGGATTCCCAGACGGTCCGGAAACAGAGGACGTGGCGGCACAGCCCGCTGGCCACCGCCAGCATGGCGGCGATCACCGCGCCCCCGGCCCGGGGATGTCGCCACCCCCATTGATCCAGGTGGGCCGGAGGCGCAGCGCCTCCTCGACGGCAGAGACCCCTCCCTCGCTCATCCCGGCCCCGGCACTCCCGGGGTAGGTGGACAGCCCGTCGATGTCCTCGAACGTCAGGCCGGCGTCGGTCACGGCCCGCGTGCAGGCGTCCATGGTCAGCGAGAGTGGATCGACCATCAGGCGACGCCCGAGAGCCGAGCGCCCGACCCCGGACAGGACGGCCCGGTGCTCGAACCGATCGGGACCGAGCGGCGGGCGCACGAGCGGACGCTCGGGAGGGGGGACGCGCTCGGTGGTGTCGGTCACTCCCGTCGGCTCGAACAGCGGGAGCCAGACATCATCGTCCTGTTCGAACCGGACGGCGACCTCCTGGCCGATGTGGACGTCGGCGGGGTCGCAACCGACGATGTTGGTGGTCAGGCGAACGTCGGGATCCTCGGCGAGCGCCACGTTGGCCACCACGTACGGTGGCTCGAACCCGGGCAGCCACTGGTGGGCGTTGACCGTGTAGCCGATGACGGTGGCCCGGCCGGAGACGACCTCCTCCCGCCGGCGCCGGCTCCGGCACACGGGACAGATCGGGACCGGCGGATGCACGAGCTTCCCGCAGTCCCCGCAGGATTGGATCCGGAGGCACCCGTCCACCCCCGAGGTCCAGAACCAGTCGCTCCCCGGGACCAATTCCGGCAGGGGTCTCACCTGGGGTCTTCGTTCGAGAGGGGATGCATGGTCGGTCGGCGCAGTATAGACATCGATGTCGACGTCAACTTTCCATTCCTGGGGCCACTTGGCAAGCAGGGCCGCGCCGGCGCTCAGCCCAGGACGGCCAGAACGTGCGGCAGGTCGGCCGTGGTCACGATCCCGGGCGGTGCGGCGCAGACTGCGGCGACCGCGTTGACGGCCCTGTTGGCCGTGTACGAGGGGGACATGTCGCCCATACGCTCGAGCGGCACGGGAAAGGCCAGATCGACCTCGAGCGGCGCATCCCCCTCCACCGACACGTGCCAGCCCGTCGGGCGGACCTCCCACTCCGGAACGAGGTCAGGCGTGCAGTACCAGGTGGCCCGGAAGCCGAGCACCGCCCGGCCGGACCGGATCCCGGAGACGGCGATGCGCTGTGCCGCCACCGTTCCCGCCTCCAACGGGCCTGCCGCCAGCATGACGTGCTCGGCGGCGGTCGCCACCTCGCCACTGGCCTCGATCGACTCCAGCCGGATGGAGAGGGCCTCGGCCAGCGTCTCCAACGACGGGCCGAAGCTCGCCTTCAGATGGGCGACGCGACGGTCGTCGGAGTCTCCGGGTGGGCGGCCGAAACCCATCACCTCGAACAGGAGCTCGGGGGAGGCGCGCCGCGACAGGTCGGCGGACTCCTCGATCGCCAACCTGTCCAGGCGCCGCTGGATCGAGGTGAGCGCCAGCGGAACAGCCTCGGTGATGAATCCGGGGCTGCTGCCGGTGCTGTGGATCGAGGTCCCGCCCTGCCGGCATGCCTCGTCGACCCGTGACCGGACAGCGGCGTCGAGGCTGGCGGCCCGGTGGAACTCGCCCCTGGTGGTGACGATATTGGCTCCGGTCCGAAGAAGGTGGCAGGTTACGTCGAAATCGCAGAAGCGGGGCATGTACACCACGCAGTCCGGGCCGAGCTCGACGATCTCGTCTGGGTCCCCGGTGGCCGACACCCCGGTGGGCCCCAGGCCGCAGAGGTCGCCCGCGTCCCGGCCCACCTTCTCCGGCGTGTGCACGAAGAGACCGACCAACTCGAGTGCGGGATGTTCGATGACCCCGCGGAGCGATCGGGCGCCGATGTTGCCCGTCGCCCACTGGACGACCCGAAGCCGCTGGGGTCCGGTCATTGCTCGAGCCCAGCCTTGTGCAGCACGTTGGCGGCCAGCCGCATATGGGCTGCATCCACCAGCCGACCGTCGTGGCTGATGGCGCCGACACCCCTGCCCTCTGCGCTCCGATACGCCTCGACCGCGGCCCGTGCGGTCTCCACCTCCGCCGCCGTCGGGGAGAACACCTCGTTGGCGACGCGGATCTGATCGGGATGGATGGCCCACTTGCCGTCGAAACCGAGCAGGCTGGCCCGAACGGCCGCGGTCCTGTACCCCTCGAGGTCGCGGAAGGCGGGGAAGGGCGCGTCGATGGCGTCGATGCCGACGACCCGTGCCGCCGTCAGGACCTGGACCCGGGCGAAGTGCCAGAAGTCACCGGGGTACTCCCCCACCGGGTCGAAGTTCCCGTCGACCCGCGCCCCCAACGACGCTGACAGGTCGCCGGCCCCGAGGATGATGGCTTCGAGCCGATCGCTCGAGCGGGCGATGTCCACCGCATTGGCGAGGCCCTCGGCCTCCTCGATCAGCACTTCGAGGCCGATCGGACGCTCCAGCCCCAGCCTCGCCTCCAGCTGGGTGAGAAGCACGTCGACCCACCACACGTCGCGCGCCGAGCGGGCCTTGGGCACGATCAGGACGTCGATGGCCTCCCTCGCCCCGGAGACGATCTCGATGATGTCCCCGTGGCACCAGGGTGTCTCGAGGCCGTTGATCCGCACGGCACGTACCGTCCGTCCCCAGTCGAGGCCGACGAGTGCACCCACGGCGGTGGCCCGCGCCGATTCCTTCGCCGAGGGCGCACACGCATCTTCGAGGTCCAAGAAGACGAGGTCGGCACCGGAACGTGCGGCCTTCTCGCACATGTGCTCGTTGCTGGCCGGCGTGGCCAGTTCCGATCGGCGGGCCCGTGGCTCACGCATCGTCGTCCTCCACCCCTCAGATGACGCCGGCCGTCTCGAGCCTGGCCAGCTCGTCGGGACCGATCCCGAGCAGCCCCCCGTAGACGAGCTCGTTGTCGGCTCCCAACGCCCGCCCCAGATGGTCGACCCGTCCCGGTGTGTCGGAGAGCAGGGCGATCGGAGCCTGCACGGTCACCGTACCGAGGTCAGGGTCGTGCACCGGCCGGAACGATCCACGGGCACGCAGATGCTCGTCGGCGAGGAGTTGCTGGGCGTCGTACACCGGTGCCGCCGCCACCTCCGCCCGCTCGAACACGTCCATCGCATCGGCCAGCGTGCGCTCGCCGACCCATTTCTCGACGAGCTCGTCCAGCTCGAGCGCCCGCTCCTGCCGCCGGACCGGGTCGACGTAATCGGGGTCCTCGGCGAGGTCCGGGCGGCCGATGGCCCGGAAGAGCCGCATGGCGATGTTGGGCGATGCACTGGAGATGGCCAGCCACCGGTCGTCGGCGGTGCGGTAGGCGTTGCGCGGCGCGCTGGCCTCCAACCGGTTGCCCGCACGCATGGGAATGACCCCGAGCTGGTCGTACGAGAGCGTGGCCGTTTCGAGCAGACGGGCCAGCGGCTCGATGAGATTGACGTCCACCAGCTGGCCGTCCGCCCCGTGCAGGTCCCGGTGGTAGAGGGCCATCATCACGGCGGAGGCGGCGGCGAGCCCGGCGACGCCGTCCGCCAACATGAAGGGAGGGAGGGTGGGCGGGCCATCGGGTTGGCCGGTCAGGTGGGCGAACCCGCTCATCGCCTCGGCGAGCGTGCCGAACCCGGGCCGGTCACTTGCCGGCCCTCCCCGCCCGTAGCCGGTCACATGGAGCATGACGATCCTCGGGTGGACCTCGTGCACCGACTCGTAGTCGAGTCCCCAGCGGGCCAGCGCACTGGGTCGGGCTCCGACTACGAGGACGTCGCTGACGTCCAGCAACCGGTGGAGCAGCGCCTGTCCCTCGGCCTGCCGGAGATCGAGCGTCACGCAGCGCTTGTTCCGGCTCATGCTCTTCCAGAAGATGCCGATGCCGTCGCGCCGGTCCCCCCAGGTTCGCAGGGGATCACCGGCACCGGGCTGTTCCACCTTGATCACCTCGGCGCCGTACTCGCCGAGGACGGTCGCGGCCAAGGGGCCGGCAGCCAGCGTGGCGGTGTCGATGACCCGGAGCCCCTCGAGGGGCCCGCCCCCCGCCTCAGGCATGGGCGGCGGCACGGGCAACCCGCTCCGGGCGGGCGATCCCCAGATGGTCCCGCAGCGTCGAGCCGGTATAGGCGCTCCGGAAGACGCCGCGGCGTTGCAGCTCGGGGATGACCAGCCGGACCACGTCCTCGTAGGCCCCCGGCACGTGGGTGGCGGCGATGACGAATCCGTCGCAGGCCCCGCCGTCGAACCATTCCTCCATCTGGTCGGCCACGTCCCGTCCCGTGCCGACGAACCGGGGTCCCTGGAGCAGGGTGGCCCGGTGACCGGCCAGGTCGGCGAGCGTGACGGTGCCGCCGATGTGCTCGCGGAGGTTCTGAACGAGCCCGCGGATGCCGGACACCGAGGCGATGAGCTCGTCGGTGACCGGCGCGTCGAGCGGCAGCGAGGAGAAGTCATAGTTCATGAGCTCAGACAACAGCACCAACGAGGCCGTCGGGTCGACCAGGTCGTGGAGGAACACCTGCTCACGTTCCTCGGCGTGGGCGGTCGACTCCCCGACCACCGTGTAGGCCATGGGAAGCATCTTGACCGCGGCCGGATCCCGACCGAGGGCGGCAACCCGCTCCTTCTGGTCCGCATAGTGCTTGCGGGCGACGTCGATGCTCGGGTCCCCGGTGAAGATCAGCTCGGCCCATCGGGCGGCGAAGTCGCGGCCTCGGCCGGAGGATCCGGCCTGGAGGAGCACGGGCCGGCCCTGCGGTGAGCGGGGCACGGTCAGCGGCCCCCGGACCCGGAACCACTCGCCCTCGTAGTTGAGCTCGTGGACCCGGTCGGGATCGGCGAACACGGGAGTCGTCCGGTCGAGGACCAGGGCATCGTCCTCCCACGTGTCCCACAGTCCGGTCGTCGCCTCCAGGAATTCGTCGGCACGGTCGTACCGGGCATCGTGGTCGAGGTGGGCGTCGACGCCGAAATTCTGAGCTTCACCGTCGTTGACCGAGGTCACCACGTTCCAGGCCGCCCGTCCGGCCGACAGGTGGTCCAGCGTGGCGAACGTACGAGCCACGTGGAACGGCGGGTAATAGGTCGTCGAGTAGGTGGCACCGAGACCGATCGAGCGGGTAACTCCCGCACAGACACCGAGGACGACGGAGAGGTCCAGCTTCACGGGACGCGCTCCCAGGCGGACCGCGTCCGCCACCGAGCCGCCGTAGATGCCGGGCATGGCCAGGCGGTCGTCGAAGAACATCAGGTCGAAACAGCCCTCTTCGAGCGTCCGGGCCAACTTCTGGTAGTACCCCTGGGTCAGGAAGCCGTGCTCGGTGGCGGGGTACCGCCAGGATCCGGCATAGACCGTGGTGCTGCCCGCCTGCATGAACCCGACCAGCGACATCTGTCGCCCGTCCGTCCGTCTCATGGGCCGTCTCGCTTGCTCGCCCTGTCCATTCCACGTTCCTTCCATACGACGATGACCCGCGACGGGATCTCCCGGGCGCCCACCGGCGGGATGTTTGCGGTTCAGATCTGTTGGGCCGCGATGGCCCGGCGCGCCCGAGCCCGGTAGCCTTCGAGCTTCTCGTCCGGCGTGCGGGTGCGCGTGCTCCGGGCCATGACCGACACGTCGTGGCCGGCGGCCCGCCGGCGGAGCGCCCCGACCGTCGCCTTCTCCCGCCCGACATGTGTGAACGGATCGAACGAGTACCACCGCATGGCGTTCTCGTGGGTGATCTTGTCCACGTCGGAGCGCGGTACCCCACTCTGGTTGAAGACCGCCCCGAGCTCTTCGGGGGCGCCCGGCCACATCGAGTCGCTGTGCGGGTAGTCGGCCTCCCAGGCCATGTTGTCGATGCCGATCCGCTCGCGGAGCTCCACGCCGACGGGATCGCTGATGAAGCAGGTGAGGAAGTGCTGGCGGAAGACCTCGCTGGGCAGCCGTCCGCCGAAGTCCTGCAGTGTCCAGGCACGGTGCATGGCAAAGGTCCGGTCGACCCGATCCAAGAAGTAGGGGATCCACCCGGTGCCGCCCTCCGACAGGGCGATCCGGAGCGACGGGTACTCCTTCAGCACCCGGGACCACAGGAGGTCGGCCGCCGCCGACTGGATGTTCATCGGCTGGAGCGTGATCATCACATCGGGAGGCGAGTCGACCGCCGGGATGGAGAGACGACCCGATGACCCGAGATGGATCGACAGGACCGTCCCGCAGTCGCACAGGGCCCGCCAGAGCGGGTCCCAGTAGTCGTCGTGGAAGCTCGGGTAGCCCAGGGCGGCGGGATTCTCGGTGAAGGAGAGGGAGTGGCAGCCCTTGGCGGCGACCCGCCGGACTTCGGCCGCGCTCAGCTCGGCATCCCAAATGGCCGGCACCGCCATCGGAATGAACCGGCCCGGATAGGCCCCGCACCACTCGTCGATGTGCCAGTCGTTGTAGGCCCGGACGAGGGCCAGCGAGAGATCGATGTCGTCGGTCGCGAACAGGCGCGCCGTGAAGGTGGGGAACGACGGGAAGTTCATCGATGCGAGCACGCCTCCGGCGTCCATGTCCTTCACCCGCTCGGCGACGTCGTAGCAACCGGGGCGGACCTCGTCGAGGCTCTGGGGCTCGAGCCCGTATTCCTCCTTGGGCCGCCCGGCGACCGCATTGAGGGCCGAGTTCTCGATCACCGCCTCGCCGAAGACCCAGACGTCGGAACCGTCCTCCCGTCGGGTGAGCTTGGGAGCCCGATCGAGGTAGCCGGCCGGCAGGTGGTTGACGAAGACATCGGGAGGCTCGATCAGATGGTCGTCGACGCTGATCAGGATGAGGTCGTCGAGCTCGATCATCGGTCCCCCATGAGAATGATCCTCTCCAATCGAAGAGTGATATTATACCACCCTCGTTGCCCGGGGAAATTCCGCTTCGACCAGGATCATCGCCCGTCACGGCGCCGCCGCCCTCCAAGGAGGCCCCATGAGCCCGTCCCGCCCGCCGCAGGCACCCATCCATCTCCGGAGCGCCAGGATGCTCGACGTCGACACCGGCAAGATCGTCGAGCCGGCCGACCTCCTCGTCGTCGGCGACCGGATCGCCGACGTCGCCCCGGCGTCCGTCCCGACCGAGGCGGTCGTCCACGATCTGGGCGACGTCACCGTCCTGCCCGGGCTGATGGATATGGAGGTCAACCTCCTGCTCGGCGGGCCCGACCACCGCAGCCCGCTCAACGCGGTGCAGGACGACCCCGCCGTCCGGACGCTGCGGGCCGTGGCCAACGCCCGACGGACCCTGCGGGCCGGGTTCACCACCGTGCGAAATCTCGGTCTGTTCGTGCAGACGGGTGGCCTGCTTCTGGACGTCGCCCTCAAGAAAGCCATCGACCTGGGATGGTTCGAAGGCCCCCGCGTCGTTCCGGCCGGTCACGCCATCACGCCCACCGGCGGCCATCTCGAGCCCACGATGTTCCAGGCCCTGGCGCCCCACATCATGCCCCTCACCGTGGAGGAGGGCGTTGCCGACGGCGTCGACGAGGTGCGCAAGGCCGTCCGGTACCAGATCAAGTACGGCGCGCAGCTCATCAAGGTCTGTGCCTCGGGTGGGGTGATGTCCCACACCGGACCGGCCGGCGCCCAGCAGTACTCGAATGAGGAGCTCGCGGCCATCACCGACGAAGCCCACCGGGCCGGTCTCAGGGTCGCCGCTCACGCCCATGGCGACGCCGGCATCCGCGCCGCCATCGAGGCGGGGATCGACTGCATCGAGCACGGATCACTGATGAGCGACGAGACGCTCGATCTGATGATCGAACGCGGGACCTTCCTCGTGCCGACCACCTACCTGGCTGACGGCATGGACGTCTCCCACGCCGCGCCCGAGCTGCAGGCAAAGGCGGCAGAGGTGTTTCCCAAGGCCAAGGAGACGATTCGCAAGGCGGTCCAGCGTGGGGCGCGCATCGCATGCGGGACCGACGCGCCGGCCATCCCCCACGGCCGCAACGCCAAGGAGTTGCTCGCCCTGGTCGACCGGGGGATGACTCCACTCGGGGCCATCCGGGCGGCGACCACCGTGGCGGCGGAGCTGATCGATGTCACCGATCGTGGCCGCCTGGCTCCCGAGCTCTTTGCGGACATCATCGCCGTACCCGGCGACCCGCTGGCCGACATCGGCGTCCTCGAGCGCGTCTGTTTCGTGATGAAGGGCGGACAGATCGCCCGCGATGACAGGCCGAGCGGCACGCAGTAGGGGACGCGCGGTCACCGATCAGCGAGCCGGATCGGCCCCGATCCCGTAGAGCAGGAAGTCCCACAGGCCCTCGGCCGACGATTCCTCGTCCGAGCGCGTGTACGACCCGCTGATCGTCGACGCGAACGCGTTGAACATGATCGCCTGCAGGGCGACACCGGCGATCTGGCTGTGGGAAAGCCCGGGCCGGATGACCCCGACGGTCGCGGCCTCGTCGAGCAGCTCCTCGAACAGGGAGAGCAGCGGCACGAAGGCGCGAGCCGCCTCCTCCGGGTGCTCGGTGAGCAGCTGCTGGGCGAATTCGGCCATCGCCCTCGGCGTCGGGCCCTTTTTGGACCGCGCCTCGGTGACGGGACGGCACAGCCGGTAGTACTCGACTGCGAAGCGGTGCAGGCGGTCGAGCGGGTCCTGTTCCTCCGCGATCAGCCCGCGGAGCTCCTCGGCGGTCGAGCGGACCGACTCGTCGAACAGGGCCAGCAGCAGCCGGTGTTTGCCGTCGAAGTACTGGTAGAAGCTCCGGAGTGACTGGCCCGACCGCTCCACCACTTCCTGCACGGTGAAGTCCTTGCCCGAGTCGCTGTTCATGAGCTCGACGGCTGCGTCGAGGAAGCTCTGGACCCTCGTCTCGGCGCGCAGACGAGCGGGGTCCGCCACCCGGGCCACGGCCAGTTCGCGCCAGCTGACCTGGTCCTCGGACGAGCCGCCCACCGACCGGTCGGCGGCCGCCGATTCGTCAGCGCTCATGGACAGAGCCTACTGGACGCTCGAAAAGGTGGATCTCCCGTGTAACACCCCCGTCCTCGGAGATGAGAGGACCGTTCCGAGCCGGCTTCCCGCGTGCTGTGTCCCGCGCCTGCTCCGGCGCGACTGCGCTTCGTCCCGCCGCCGCCCGCAGTCCGCCGTCGTCGGCTCATCACACGGACGGCTCGACCACGACATCCATACTGGCCGCACCACTGTCGGGCACTCGCGGTTGGCGCCACACCTCCACCGGGAAGGAGACGTTGACCAAGGAGTAGCACAGTCGCAGGAGACGGACCCCTTCCTCGGGTAGTGCATCCACCTCGAATCCCTGCAGATAGGCAACGGCCTCGGCCAGGCGCGGGAAGGCCGCGTCGTAGAACGCCTGGAGCTCGTCCATCGTGCTCGAGAGCCTCTTCGAGTATCGCTCCCGCTCCGTGGCAAGCGCCCAGTCGCCGAACGGCTCGAGGTCGGTGAAGCCGTCAGGCAGGGACGTCGACATGGTGCACCTCCTCGCTCTTCGGAGCAGTGGCCGACGACTGCTGGTAGTCGGTGACCAAGGCTCGGGCGGTGGCGTGCAAGTGCCGGAGGAGGATCTCCTGGTCGTTGAGGGGGAACCGGTCGACGGCGCGGGACTCCAGCATGGACTGGGTTGCCTCCAGCGTGTTTCCGTCCTGGAGGGCGTACTCCTTGAAGGTCACGGCGGCCATCTCCTGCTGGAGCCGCTCGAAGGCGTTCTTCGGGGGGACGAAATAGAGGGTGCCCTCGAAGACGTGCGTGTTGTACGAGGTCGGCCAGTAGTGGTACGTCAAGTACCAATTCGGCTGCCAGATGAGCAGCATGAAGTTGGGGAAGAAGACGAAGGTGTCGATACCCCATGCCGGATGCTTCGCCGGATTCAGTGCCGCCGGCAGCTCGCCGATGTCGGGGCGGTCCCACGGACCGAACAGGCCGCTGCGGAGCACCCGTTCGATCGGCTTGACCATGTTGAGGTCCTTCGGTGGGGCCATACCGCCCCACGTCGAGACCATCCCGTGCGGACCGTCGAGCTGGTAGGCCAACGCTTCGAAACCGACGCTCGACAGCTTGCGAGACTCCTCCTGCACCGCCTGCTTCGCGTGCAGGACGGGCGCATGGTAGAACTCGGCGAACGCGTCGATGAATAGCTTCCAGTTGCTCCCCACTTCGGCACGGTACTTGTAGACCTGGGTCATCTTGTCGAAGGGGTAGCCACTGAGTCCCCTGCCGAACCCACCGAGATAGTCACTGAGCGGTGTGTCACTGCCAGGGTCGAGGTTCACGAAGATGAACCCTTCCCACGTCTCCGCCCGTACCGGCACGAGCCCGAAGTCCTCGCGCTCTAGGTCGAAGAACTCCGGCTCCTGCTGGACGAAGGTGAGCTCGCCGTCGATCGAGTACCGCCATCCGTGGTACTTGCAGGTGAACTGCCGGCAGGTCCCGTTCGACTCCTCCTTGGGGAAATCGTTCCAGACAAGCTTGTTGCCACGGTGCCGGCAGATGTTGTGAAAGGCGCGCACACCTCCGTCGGACCCGCGCACGACGATGACCGACGTGCGGGCCGCGTCGATCTCCTTGGTGAAGTAGCTCCCGGTCCGCGGGAGTTGTTCCACCCGTCCGACGTTCAGCCAGGTCCGGGCGAAGATGGCGCGGCGCTCGAGCTCGTAGTGCTCGGGCGAGATGGAGTCGTCATAGGAGACCGTCCCGGTCCCGAGCTGCGGGTAGTGCCCCGTCCAGCTTCCTTCGGCAGGCTTGGCAAAGTGGCTCATTGGGATGGTCCTTCCATGCTGACGGAGTTGGAGCCGGATCGGGGCTCCATCGGGACGTGGAGCTCGTGGCTATCCAGGTCTGCATCGAGCTCGACCCCGAAGGTGAGGAACGCCATGGCCAGGGCTTCGTAAGCCCCGACGGTGAAGACGAGGTCCATGAGTTGCTGCTCGTCGAGCTCCTTTGCCAGTTCCGACCACGTCTCGTCGGACAGCTCGGCGCTGTCCGATGAGCTCGTCGGCCGCCCTGACCAGGGCGCGATCGGGGTCTGACCAGCCCGCCGCGTCCGGGCCGGCGGCGACACGCCTGATCTCCTCGACGTCGAGGCCCACATCACGGGCGAGCACCGAGTGCTGTGCCCACTCGTACTCGCAGTGCCGGAGGCACGCCACCCGAAGGACGACGAGCTCCCTCTGTCGGGGCAGAAGGGAGGAGGCGAAGAGGATGTGAGCGTTGAACGTGTTGAACGCCTCGGCGAGCGCCGGGTGGTGGGCAAGGGTTCCGAGCGCGTTCAGGCCCCGTGGTCGACCGTCGCGCCGGGGCGGGGGGTGCCGCGGCGCGAGGGGTTGGAGCGGGGCGAGGGCGCCCTTCATCTCGGCTGGCCAATCCTGCGGGGAAAGGGGCTGCAGCCTGGGCATCTCAGGTATTCCGCCCACCGTTGACTCCGATGATCTGACCGGTGATGTAAGCGGCATCGTCACTGACGAGGAACGAGCACGTAGCCGCGATGTCCTCGGGCAGGCCGGCGCGACGGACCGGTGTGCGCGCTGCGTGGAACTCGACGCCCTCTCCGAGCCGGCCGCTCCTCTCCGCGGCCCGGAGCATCGGCGTGTCGATAAAACCCGGAGGGATCGTATTGACCGTGATGCCGCGCGGACCGAGCTCCAGGGCCAGCGCCTTGGTAAGGCCGATGACCCCGGCCTTCGATGCCACGTAGTGGGTCATCATGGGTTGACCGCCCTGGGCGCTGGATGACGAGATGTTCACGATGCGACCCCACCGGGCCGCGACCATGTCCGGCACGACGGCTTGGCAGCAGTTGAACGTCCCCGTGAGATTGACCTCGATGGTGCGCTCCCACGTCTCGATGGTGATGTCGAGGAACTTGCCGAAGCCCTCGATGCCGGCGTTGTTGACCAGCACCGTCGGGTTCCCGAGGGCCGACCGCACCTCGCCGAGGGCGAACCCGATCCGGTCGCGGTCCGTCACGTCCACCTCCAACCCGAGAGCGATGGCGCCCCCGGCGCGGATCTTGGCCGCGGCGGCTTCGGCGGATGACCCATCCTGGTCGAAGACGGCGACGGCGAGGCCGTCCGCCGCCAGCCGTTCGGCGATGGCCAGCCCTATGCCGGAGCCGCCTCCGGTCACAATGGCCGTGCGCCCGCCGATGTCGGCCACTAGGCCGTCGTGGGCGCTGCCACCTCGTTCGGTCGCCGTCACCGGACCGGCCCGTCGACGAGCGGCCCACGGACGCGCAGCTCCTGGGTGGTGACGGTCAACCGACCCTCCTCTCCGAATGGGCCGAGTGGCTCACGTAGCGAGTGGAAACTTTCTTCTCCAATCGTAGAACACATCATAACATTCTGAGAATGAGATTCCCATCGACGATGGACCGGCCCTACCCGACGGGTTCGAGGAGCCCGTCCCGGAGCTGGGCCCGGAGCCGGAACTTCTGGACCTTGCCCGAGGCCGTTCGTGGGAAATCAGCCACCTGGTGGATGGACTCGGGCCACTTCTGCCGGGCGAGGCCGGCCGCGGCGAGATGGGAGCGGACCTGGTCGAGCGAGGGGGCTTCCCGGCCCGGGCGGAGCCGGACGACTGCGGCGACACGCTCGCCCAGGCGCTCGTCCGGGGCGGCGACCACGCTCACCTCGGCGAGGGCATCCATCCCCAGCATGACGTCCTCGACCTCCGGGGCGCTCACGTTCTCGCCACCGCGGATGATGACGTCGGAGATGCGGTCGGTGATGGTGAGGTATCCCTCCTCGTCGATGACGCCGATGTCGCCGGTGTGGTACCAGCCGCTGTCATCGAATGCCCCCGTCGTGAGCTCGTGATCGGTGTAGCCGAGGAAGCAGTCCGGCCCTCGACTCAGAATCTCACCGTCCTCCGAGAACTCGATCTCGACCCCGGCAAGGGGACGTCCGTCGGTCGTGATCCGCTTCGACTCCGGGTCGGAGAGATGGCAACCGGTGATCGAGGGGTGCTCGGTGCTCCCGTACGAACGGAATGCGGCGATGCCCAACCGGGTGGCACGCTCCATGACCGCGACCGGGACGGTCGACCCGCCGAGGCCGGCGAATGGCATCAGGGCCAGGTGCTCGGGCGTGAAATCGGGATGGTCGAGCAGGCTGGTGAGGAAGTACGTGGCTCCGCCGGAGACCCCGAGGCGGTCCTCGAGCATGAGGCGCAACACCGTGCCGGGGTTCCAGACGTCCACCAGGTTGACGGGGCGCCGGCGCAGCAACGGGACCAGGAAGGCATTGAGCATGCCGATGAAGTGACCGACGGGGGCCCCGGTGATGTCGGGCGGCCCCCCTCGGGGAAACAGCTGCTCCAGCTGGCGCGTCTCGAACCCGATCGTCCGATGCGTGTGGACGACTCCCTTCGGGTCGCGGGTTGTCCCCGAGGTGAAGGCGACGATCGCGGGTCCGGCGGGGTCAGCCGGCGTCGGAGCGGCCAGGGCCGGGCCGTCCAAGAGCGACTCGAACGGGCACGCGGTCGGCGGCAGCTGCTCGGACCGCGTCCGCCCGACGACCAGCCAGAGCGGCACGGGGAGGCGCATAAGCAGCTCCTCATGGATCTCGAGGTAGTCGGTCGGGCCGAAGCGGTCAGCGGTGATCACGACGTCTGGCCGGATCACCTCGAGGATGTAGCCCATCTCCTTCGGGCCGTAGAAGTGCACGACCGGCACGACGACTGCGCCGAGATAGGCCGCCGCCCAGAACGTAATGGCCGCCTCGACCCAGTTGGGCAGCTGGAAGACGACGACGTCGCCCGGACCGACGCCTCTCGACGCCAACGACGCGGCCAGGGCGCGGGCGGCACCGTCGACGTCGGCGAACGTTCCCTCCCACGGACGCTCGGCCGAGTGCACCCGGAAGCCGACGTGGCCGAGCGTGGCCAGGCCCTCCGCCACCATCGTGCCGAGGGTGCCCTGGCCCCACCACCCTTCGGCGACATAACGGTCGGCGAGGCCCTCGGCCACCAACCGGCGCGGCCAGCGGTCCTCCCCCGCGCCCTTCAACACCCGGCGCCTCCTTCGGAGGGACGCCCCGGCGGCACGGACAGCCCGGTCCTCCCTTCCACCGAGAAGCAGATTATCATATTCGTGTATGGCGCTCTCACCGGGACCTGGCCTGGCGGACCCCCCCGTCCGCGACCACGGCTTCCACGAGCTACGCGTGCGCACGGTCGTCCCGGAAACGGACGATGCCCGCTCCTTCGTCCTCGACATCCCACCCGAACTGGCGGCCGCCTACGCCTACCAGCCCGGCCAGTTCCTCACCTTCCGGTGCTGGGTCGGCGGCGAGCCCCGCCTCCGGTGCTACTCGATGTCGTCCGCCCCGGAGACGGACCGGGACTTGCAGGTGACGATCAAACGCGTGCCGGGCGGAGTCGTCTCCAATTGGGCGGTGGACTCGCTGGCCCCGGGCGCCACCATCGAGGCCACCCTGCCCTCGGGGGTGTTCGGCCGCCGATCGCAGGGCGGCGACATCCTGGCCTTCGCCGGCGGCAGCGGGATCACGCCGGTCCTCTCCGTCATCAAGGCGGTCCTGGAGGGGACCCGGCACCGGGCCCGTCTCTTCTATGCCAACCGCGACGCGGGCTCGGTGATCTTCGGCCCGACGCTCACCTCGCTGGCGGAACGGTACGACGGGCGCCTCGAGGTGGTGCACCATCTCGACACCGACCGCGGCCTGGTCGTCGCCGGAGAGATCGAGGAATTCGCGCCCGGGCCCAGCGAGGTCGATTGCTACGTCTGCGGGCCCACCCCGTTCATGGAGCTCGTCGAGACGATCCTGCTCGAACGGGGTACCGACTCCGACGCGATCCACATCGAGCGGTTCACACCGCGGGAGGAGAATGCCGTCCCCGTGGCGGCGCCGGGCGACGAAGGTCCGGTCCGGATGACAATCGAGCTCGACGGCCGGGTCGAGGTTGCCGACCACCGAGCCGGGACCACCGTGCTGCAGACCGCCCGTCAGGTCGGGCTGTCGCCTCCGTACTCCTGCGAAGCCGGAAACTGTGCCACGTGCATGGCCAAGCTGGCGGACGGCGGTGTCACGATGTACACCAACAATGCGCTCACGGCCCAAGAGGTGGCGGACGGCTGGATCCTCACCTGCCAGGCGGTGCCCTGCGCTCCGTCCCTCCACGTCGTCTACGGATGGGAGGCCTGAGGAGTGGGGACGCCGCCGGTCGCCGACATCGTGGAGATCGAGCAGCTGCTCGCCCGGTACGCGGTGGCGATGACCAAGGACGACATCGACGCGGTGATGGAGGTGTTCACGCCCGACGGGGTGTACAGCGCGTTCGGCACCACCTACGGCCTGCCCGACTTCCCGGCGCTGGTCCGCGCCGCCCCGAAGGGTCTCTTCCTCACGGGCAGGCCGGCGCTCGAGCTGGACGGCGACACCGGTCGGGGCGAGCAACCGCTGTGCTTCGTCGACCAGACGAGCCACGACCTGCGCATCGGCTACTACACCGACACCTACCGGAGGACAGACGAGGGCTGGCGTCTGGCGAGCCGGTCGATGACGTTCCTCCGGCGGAGCGGAGCTCGTGACGCCGGTCGGGCCCACGACCCGCGACGACCCGAACCAACCGGGCCCGACGGGGCCTAGCGCACACAGCCGATGGACCTGGACCAGTTCCGAGCTGCCCTAGACCAGTGGCTCGAGTCCCACGACGAGGCGCTCCGGGGTACGGAGGGCCGGCCCGAGACCCTCGAGGCGCAGCTCGCCCGGCTGGCCCGGGTGAAGCGGGCCACCTTCGATGCCGGTTGGATGCGTTGGGGCTGGCCCGAGCGGGTCGGGGGCCTCGGAGGGTCCACCCTGCTCCGGGCCTACTTGGGCGAGGCGCTCACCGACCGCGACCTGGTCGAGCCGGGCATCTACTCGATGACCGAGGTGCTGGCGCCGACGATGATCACGTCTGCGCCACCCGAGCTGGCGGCCGCCATGGTCCCGCGCCTGCTGCGCGGCGACGAGACCTGGTGCCAGGGATTCTCGGAGCCGGGGACGGGCAGCAACCTCGCCGCGCTCTCCTGTCGGGCCGTCCGGGTGACCGACGGATGGCGGGTCTCGGGCCAGAAGGTGTGGACCAGCCTGGCCCAGTATTCCCAGCGCTGCGTCCTGCTGACGCGGACCGGCCCTCCCGAATCGGGCCACTCCGGGATCACCGCCCTCTTCGTCGACATGGACACCCCCGGCATCACCGTCCGGCCGATCGAGACCATGCACGGACTCCCCGAGTTCTGCGAGGTGTTCTTCGACGACGTGGCCGTGCCCTTCGATCGGACGCTCGGGTTGGTCGACCATGGCTGGTCGGTCGCCATGGACCTGCTCCCCTTCGAGCGGAGCACGGCGCTCTGGCACCGGGGCGCCTTCCTCCATCGGCGCTTCGAGCAGATGCTGGAGGGGGCCCCGGCCGGCTCGCTGGCCGCATCGGACGTCGGCGACGCCTACCTGTGGCTCTTCGCCTTCAGAGCCCGTTCCCGGGCCACCCAGTACCGGCTTGCCTCCGGAGACCGCCTCGGCGCGGAGACCTCCATCGACAAGGTCCTGGTGGCCACGGCCGAGCAGGCCGTCTTCGACCTGGTCCCCGAGGCATTCACCGAGGACCTGCTGATGGGCGAGGGACCGGACGGCGCACGATGGCGGGCCGACTACCTGTACTCCCGAGCCGCCACCATCTACGGCGGCACCGTCGAGATCCAGCGCAACATCATCGCCCGACGGCTCCTCGGTCTCGGAGCCGAGCGTTGATCGACCAAGGCGAGCGGGACCTCTTCGGACGCAGCCTCCGAGCCGCCCTGCAGCGCCATACCGGGTCCTCCCTCGACGGGGAGCTCCGCCGGCTCGGGTGGTACGAGGCGCTGCGCGCCGAGCCCCGGACGGCACTCGCCGTCCTGTTCGAGCTCCAGGGCTCCCTCAACGCCAGCTCGCCGCTCGACCCCGTGCTGAGCTCGGCGCTCTGCCCCGACGACTCCTTACGGGCGGTCCTCCTTCCGGCGTTCGGCAGCCGGGACACGCCGGGCGAGCGACGGAACGGCGCCGTCGTCGTGCACGGCCTCGGCAGCCGGTGGATGGCCGGGGCGGCGCAGGTGCTGCTGGCGGCGCGGTTGGAGACCGGGATAGAACTGATCGAGGTCCCGACGGCCCAGCTGGAGTGCCGGCCCGTGACAGGCCTGGACCCGGCGCTCGACCTCGTCGAGGTGGGCGGCACCATCGGGGGGGACAGCTTCGGGACGGGCACGCCGACCGGGACCTCGGGGGCGCAGGCATGGTCGCGGGCGCTCTCCCTGGCCCAGCTCGCCCTCTCGCACCAGTTGATCGGAGCCTCGCGCGCCATGCTGCAGCTGGCTTGCGACCACGCCACCGGGCGGATCCAGTTCGGGCGCCCGATCGGCTCATTTCAAGCGGTGCGCCACCGCCTGGCTGACGGCCTGGTGGCCGTCGAGGCGGCCGCGGCGTCGGTGGAGGAGGGCTGGGAAGAGGGGTCGGATCTCGGCGCCGCCCTGGCAAAGGCGGTCGCCGGGAGGAGCGCACTGGCCGTGGCCCGCCAGGCGCAGCAGGTCCTCGCCGGCATCGGCTTCACCGCGGAGCACCCCCTCCACCGGTTCGTGAAGCGGACGCTCGCCCTCGACCAGCTCCTGGGGTCGTCGGCCTCCCTCAGGCGATCGGTCGGTGCGGAGCTCCTACGGGCCCGTGTCCTGCCCCCGGCCGCGCCGCTCTGACCACCGGGCTTCGCCCAGCCTCACCCGACCGGGCGGCTCAAGGAACGTCCCGGCCCTACGACCGCCTGCGGGCCAGGAATCGGTCGATGCTGTCCCGCAGCTCCGGCGAGTCGAACGACCGGTGCTCCGCGCTCAGCGCGAAGTCGAGGGTGGCCAGCACCGCCCGCTCGAGGTGGAGGTTGAGGATCCGCTTGGTGTCCTCCACCGCCTGCTGAGGCAGGGCGGCGAGACGACGGGCGCAGGCCATGGCCGTCTCGAGGACGGTGTCGTCGGGGCACACGTGGTTGACGAGACCGATTGCCGCGGCGCGCTCGGCGGGGATCTCGTCGCCGGTCAGTGCGTACTCCTTGGCCAGCTGGAGGCTGATGAGCAACGGCCAGGTCACCGGTCCACCGTCGGCGGCCACCAGTCCGATCAGGACGTGGGGATCGGCGAGATGGGCGCTCTCCGCCATGAACGAGATGTCGGACAACGCCACGAGGCTGCACCCGAGACCAACGGCGGGCCCGTTCACCGCGGCGACGATCGGGAGGCGACAGCGGACCATGCCCGCCACGATCTGGCGGCCGTGCGCCAGGGTCTCCTTGCGGAGGTCGAGGTCCTTTGACAGGTCGTCGAGGTAGGAGAAGTCGCCCCCCGCCGAGAAGGCGCGGCCCGCTCCGGTGAGCACGGCGACCCGAGCCTCGCCGTCGTCGTCCAACTGCGGGAAGAGACGGGCGAGCCCCTGGTGGAGCGCGTGGTTGGTGGCGTTGAGCTGGTCCGGTCGGTTGAGCCGCACGATCCGCACCGGTCCCTCGGCCGAGACCTCGATCTCATCGGGCAGGTCGTAGTCCGTCATGAGCCCGGCAATCCTAGGAGACGGGCGGCGACCAGGTTCCGCTGGATCTGGGACGTCCCCCCCATGACGCTCTGCGCCCGGCTGTAGAGGTAGACCTTGAGCCAGGTGTCGTCACCGCCGTCGTGCGCCGCACCCCCGATGGACAGCGCGGCGTGGCCGACTGCCTGCTCGACCGAGGTCATGAGGAGCTTGTCGACCGAGCCCTCGCTCCCGTGGGAGACGCCGTCGAGCCGCTCCGACAGACGCCGACAGACGTGGAGGCGCAGCATCTCCGTCTCGATCACCGCCCACGCCAGGTCCCTCACCGGTTCGGACCCGTAGCGGTCGGGGTCGTCCCGGACCCTGCCGGCGAGCTCGCCAACCACCTTGGCGTAGCGCGCCACGTAGCCGAGCTCGGCCGGCTCACGCTCGTGACCGACGACGGTCATCGCCAGTCGCCAGCCATCCCCGGGCCGGCCGATCATGTCGGCGACGGGGACGCGGGCGCCATCGATGAGGACCTCGCCGAACTCACGGGTGATCCCGTTGATCATGCGGAGCGGCCGCTGCTGCATGCCCTCCTGGTGCATCGAGACGGCAAAGGCGGAGAGCCCCTCGTGTTTGGGAACGTCGGGGTCGGTGCGGGCGAGGAGCAAGCACCAGTCCGCCTCGTCCGAGTAACTGGTCCACACCTTGTGGCCGGTGAGCACGTACTCGTCACCGACGGCCTCGGCGCGCGTGCGCAACGAAGCGAGATCGGAGCCGGCGTCGGGCTCGCTGAACCCCTGGCACCACCGCTCGCGTCCGTTCACGATGCCGGGGAGGAACCGGCCCTTCACGTCGTCGTTCCCGTGGCGGAGGATGCCCTGGACCAGATAGCCGAGGCTCGGGCGGGGCGGGGCAGCCGCGGCGGCGAGCTCCTCGTCCACGATGACCTCGTAGACGCTCGGCAGCCCTTGCCCACCGAATTCCGTCGGCCACGACGCACCGAAGAAACCGGCTTCGAAGAGGGAGCGGTGCCAGGCCGCCTGCCCGGCCCAGTAGGTGTCCGCGGTCGACGAGGGTGGGAGACCGGGGTTGTTGCCGACCAGCCAGGCGCGGAGGCGTTGGCGGAAGGCGGCCTCCTCGGGCGAGTCAGTGAAATCCACGGCTACCACCGAACGAATTCTTCACCCGGTCGAGGCTCGGTCCCACGCCACCGAGCAGGTCGATGGAGAGCAGGGCACGCCGGAGGTAGACGTGGGCGAGGCACTCCCAGGTGTTGCCGATTCCTCCGTGCACCTGGATCGCCGCCTCGCAGACCGCACGGGCCGCCCGGCTGCAGTAGGCCTTGGCCCCGGCCGCGGCGGCAATGGCCTCGCCGGCTGGCAGGGCGTCGACCGCCCAACCCGCGTGCAATGCCAAGCTCCGCGAACCTTCCAACGACACGAGCGCGTCGGCAAGGAGGTGTTGGACAGCCTGGAACGATCCGACGGCCACTCCGAACTGCCGGCGATCCCTGGCGTAGTCGCAGGCGAGGTCGAGCGCGCCTCGCATCGTTCCCACCAGGTCGCTGCAGGCAGCCGACAGGCCGAGGGCGGTCCATCGCGCCAGCTCCGACTGGCCGACGGGGCCGGATCCCGCTATCGCGGTCCCACCGTCCCCCGGGCGCATCGGGGACGAGGGCCGGGTCAGGTCGACGGGCGCGGACGGCAGGCCCGACGCGGACCGCGGTCAGCGTGCGGGTCGGAGTGAGCCGGACGGCGGAAGCGCACCCATCGGCGTCGACGACCACGCCGGGCCACGCACCGCTGCCCATTTGAGCGATGGTGGAAAGGTCGGGAGTGAGGACAACGGTCTCGAGGGAGCGCGCCGAGGAGCAACCGGCGCTCCGCCGCAGCTCGACCGCGAGCGTCGGTCCGATGAACGGGGCGTCCACCAGGCCACGGGCCAGCTCCTCGGCGACGATGCCCACTTCGACGCCGGAGGCGAGCGGAGCTCCCAGCCCGGTCGGCGCCCGCAACTCGCGCCAGCCCGACGACTCGAGGGCTGCCTGCAACTTCACCCTCCGCTCGGAAGCGTCGAGGTCGCGCACCGATTGTGGACGGAACCGATCGACCAGGCCGGCGACCGAATGGCGGAGCGCCTGCTGCTCATCGGAGAGCCGGACGTCCATCAGGCGCCGTCTCGTCCGGCGGGCGGGGACGGCCACGCCTGTTGCAGCGTCCGGCGGAGCACCTTGCCGGAGGGGAGCCGGGGGACGGCGTCGACGACCACCACGTCCAGGATCTGCTTGTAGGTGGCCAGGCACCCGGCGACCACCTGCTTGAGCTCGTCGGTGGAGACGGACTGGCCCGGATCGAGTTGTACCGCCGCCACGGGCCGCTCCCCCGCCTGCACGTCGGGCACGCCGAACACGGCGCAGTCGACGACGGCCGGGTGGCGGAGCAGCACCGACTCGAGCTCGGCCGGGGCAACCTGAAAGCCGTTGACCTTGATCATCTCTTTCGACCGGTCGGTGATGTGGACCCAACCTCCGGGCTCCAGCCATCCCACGTCACCCGTGCGGTACCACCCGCCGGCGAAAGCTTCCTCGTCAGCCTCAGCCGGCAGGTAGCCCGCCATGACCGACGGGCTCTTGGCCTGGATCTCGCCCGTCGTACCGGGACCGACCACCTGGCCCGATTCCAGGTCGACGACCCGCAGACGGACTCCCGGCGGGGGAAGCCCGGCCGAGTCCAGGCGCCAGGAACCGGGATCGGCCACCGGGTTG
This sequence comes from uncultured Acidimicrobiales bacterium, assembly GCA_963769825.1. GTDB lineage: Bacteria > Actinomycetota > Acidimicrobiia > Acidimicrobiales > RAAP-2 > Bog-756. Next base: position 68,000 of record CAVYNO010000004.1, on the reverse strand, counting down.
GCGGCGATGACCGGGAGCTCGCTCGCCCCGTAGGCCGGCAGCCACCGTACGCCCGTCCTCCGGGTCACGGTTTCGGCGATGCCCGGCGTGACCGGGGTCGCCCCCCACATGATGTAGCGCAGGGACGACAGGTCGTAGCGCTCGAGCTCAGGATGATTGGCCATGGCCAGCGCGATCGGGGCCACCGCCATCTCGAGCGTCATCCGCTCGGCCGCGATCCGGCTGAGCTCCTCGTCCAGGTCGAAGCGCCGGTGCAGCCGGACGGTCGCCCCTGCCGCCATGGCCGCCAGCAGGTTGAGCAGCCCGAGGATGTGGGACGGAGGAGTGGCGACCTGGAAGCGGTCGTCGGGCCCGAGACCGAGCGCGTCGCACCAGTGGGCGGTGGCGTAACGGATCGAGCGGTGGGTGTGACGAACGGCCTTCGGCATCCCGGTCGTCCCGGAGCTGAAGACCAACACAGCCTCGCTCGTCTCGTCGACCACCGGCAATCCGAGCGGGGAACGGTCGCCGCCGAGCACTTCGGCCATCGTCGGACCGTCCTCGAGATCGGTGACCCGGTCCCTTCCCATCCGCTCGGCCAGGGGCGAACTCCCGGCGTCCTCGACCACCGCATGGGCGGGCGCGGTCAGCTCCAGGGCATGGGAGACCTCGAGGTCTCGCCACGCCGGGCTGAGCAGGACGGGTGCCGCGCCGAGCTTGCTGGCGGCGTGCACGGCGACGACGAACTCGGGACGATTGGACAACATGACCGCCACCCGTCCTCCGCCGGTGACTCCGCTGGCCGCGAGGTGGCGGGCGAACGCGTTGCTCGACCCGTCGAGGTCATCGAAGCTCCACTGCTCGTCGCCGGCCAGGACCGCATGGCGGCCACCGAAGCGGCGCGCCGCCTCTTCCAGCGCCCCGTGCATGGGCCCCTGCAACACGGAAACATTGTTCTCTATTTTGAGATCGACGTCAACAAAGACGACGTGTATGGTTCCCGCCATGGCCGAAGACCGTCCGGGACCGCGCCCGACGGACCCGGACGTGCAGCGCGAAGTCATCGAGACGGCTCGCCGGTTCGTGGCTCGCGAGGTGATCCCGGTGGCCGCCGATCTGGAAAGGGCCGACCAGTTCCCGACCGAGCTCGTGCGGCTGATGCGCGAGCTCGGTTTCTTCGGGATCACCATTCCCCCCGCCTATGGGGGGCTCGGCCTCGACGTGCCCACCTATGCCGGGGTGATCGAAGAGCTGGCCTACGGGTGGATGAGCCTGACCGGCATCGTCAACACCCACACCATGGTGGCGACGCTGCTGCTCGAGCACGGCACCGAGGAGCAGAAGGTGCGATGGCTGCCCTCGATGGCGACGGGCGAGCGGCGAGGGGCGCTCTCCCTGTCGGAGCCCGACGCCGGCAGCGACACCCGCAACCTCTCCTGTCGCGCCGTGCGGGACGGCGACGAATTCGTCGTCAGCGGCAGGAAGGCGTGGGTCACCAACGGGGAGCGGGCCTCTCTGGTCGCACTCGCCGCCCGGACCGACGAGGGGATCTCGGCGATCGTCATCGAGAAGGAGCCCGGAACGCTCTCGGGGGGGATCTCGGTGAGCCGCCACATCGGCAAGCTCGGCTATCGCGGCGTCGAAACCGTCGAGATGGCCTACGACGACCATCGGGTCCCCGTGAGGAACCTCGTCGGCGAGCCGGGCCGAGGCCTGGCCCAGATCCTCGGCATCCTCGAGGTCGGCCGCATCAACATCGCGGCCCGGGCCGTCGGCGTGGCCAGGGCGGCGTTCGACGCCGCCCTGGCGTACGCCCAGGAGCGGACCACCTTCGGCAAGGCCATCGGCGAGCATCAGGCCATTCAGATCAAGCTCGCCGACATGGCCACGCGGCTGGAGGCGGCCCGGCTGCTCACCCGCAACGCGGCCGAACGCAAGGCGGCGGGCCTCCGCTGTGACGTCGAAGCGGGCATGGCCAAGCTCTTCGCCAGCGAGACAGCCCTCGAGCTGGCCACCGAGGCCATGCGCATCCACGGCGGTGTGGGCTACACGACCGATCTGCCGGTTGAGCGTTACTACCGGGATGCGCCGCTCATGGTGATCGGCGAGGGGACCAACGAGATCCAGAAGCTGGTCATCGCCCGCGGCCTGCTGGCCCGGGCCCGACAGCAGGCCGAACGCTAGCTCCCGCCGAGGACAGCTCGGCCGATCGGCCGATCGGCGCTAGCCCCGGCCGCCGATGACCTGCTCGGTGTGCTCGCCCAGGGCTGGGACCGCCGCCCGGGGCGGACCGATCCCGGAGAAGGTGACGGGCCCGTTCACCGACCGGAGAGCTCGGCCTCCCCCCGCGTCGACTTCGACGAAGCCATTGTTCTCGACGAGTTGCCGATCCTCGACCACCTCCGCCGGCGACCGGGCGGGGGCCCACCAGACCCCCTCCCGATCGAAACGGTCGGCCCACTCGGCCAGGGGCCGTTGGGCCACGATCTCGTCGAGCAGGGCGATCACCTCCGTCCGGTGCCACCGGATGCTGGTGGCGGTGGCGAACCGGGGGTCGTCGAGCAGATCGTGTCGGCCGAGCGCTCGGCACACGGACGGCAGGTGCCGCTCCGCCTCGAGGCCGGTGAAGAAGAACCAGTGACCGTCGGCGGTGCGGTAAGGGTTCATCAGCGGCGCCTGGTTGGCGTGCCGCGGCTCCGACCCGGCGACCCTGCCCAGCGCCAGCTGGAGGCCCAAGTCCCAGCCCAGGATGTAGGCCCCGGTCCGCAGCAGGGACACCTCGACGACCCGTCCCCGGCTCGTCGCCCGCTGGTCGATCACCGCGGCCAGCACGCCGGCGAGGGCAGCGAGCCCGGTGATGTGATCGCCAATGCCCCCTCGGGCATTGAGCGGGCTCCCCTCCGCGTCGGCCATCTGCACCGCCAGACCTGAACGGGCCCAGAAGGCCCCGATGTCGTAGGTCGGGCGATTGCGGTCCTCCCCGGTGAGCCCGTACCCGCTGACGCTGCAGTAGACGAGCCGTGGATGGCGGGCGACCGTCGCGTCCGGCGTCAACCCCAGCCGGTCGAGGGCGTCCGGCCGGAGGTTGCTGATGAACACGTCCGCCGAGCTCAGGAGGTCCTCCAGCCGCTCGCGGTCCGCCGAGTCGCGCAGGTCGAGCACCACGCTCCGCTTCCCCCGGTTGTCGAGCGCGAACGCCGGGTTCGGCAGGTCCCCTTCGACACCGAGCGAGCCGAAGACGTAGCGCATCGGGTCGCCGGAGGGCGGCTCGACCTTGATGACATCGGCCCCCCAGTCGGCCAGGAGAGCCGACGCCGAGGGGGCAGCCACCCACACGCCCAGCTCGATGACCCGGAGGTCGGCAAGTGAGGGCAACCCTCCCCGCTCGGCGTCGGTCATGGCCGTCCGGCGGCCTGGCCGCAGGGTGCCTGGGCGCGGAGAGCGTCCTTGTGGACCTTGCCGGTGGCGTTGAGCGGTAGCTCGTCGACGAACTTCACCCTGCGGGGCACCTTGTAATTGGCCATGCGTCCGCGGCACCAGGAGATGAGGTCCGAGTCGGAGGGCGGGGATCCTGCTGCCGGCACCACGAACGCCATCCCCACCTGGCCCAGCCGCTCGTCCGGAATGCCGATGACGGCGGCTTGACGGACGTCGGGGTGCCCGAGCAGGGCGTCCTCGATCTCGGCCGGGTAGGCGTTGAACCCGCCCACCACGAACATGTCCTTGGTCCGACCGACGATCCGCAAGTTGTCGTCGGGGCCCATCGTGCCGAGGTCACCGGTCCGCAACCAGCCGTCCGGCGAGAGGACGGCCGCCGTAGCCTCGGGGTCGTCGAGGTAGCCGGCCATGACGCTGCTGCTGCGAAGAAGGATCTCGCCCGGCTGTCCTGCCGGGACGTCGCCGCCGGCCTCGTCCACCAAGCGGAGCTCGAAACCCGGGCGCGCCCGCCCGACCGTGGTGGCGATCACGTCCACGTCGTCGCCGGGCGAGGTGCCGGTGGCGGTGCCCGCCTCGGTCAGCCCGTACCCCGTGATGATCACGGAGAAGGGCATCTCGGTGTGCAGACGACGGATGAGCTCCACCGGGATGTCGGCCGCACCGGTGACGGCCACCCGGAGCGTCGAGAGGTCGAACGCTTCCCGACCGGGGTGGTCCAGCATCGCCTGGTACAGGGTGGGCGGCCCAGGCAGCACGGTGACCTGCTCCGCTTCGATCCGTGCCAACACACGGTCGACGTCGAAGACGGCTTGGGGAAGCATGGTCGCTCCGGCGGCCAGGCTGGCCAGGATGCCCGCCTTGAGCCCGAACATGTGGAAGAACGGATTGACCATCAGGTACCGGTCGTCCGCCCGCAGGCCCGTCATGGCGACCCAGTCCGTTGCCACCCGCACGGTCCGGTCGTGGGTCATCACCACACCCTTGGGCGTGCCGGTCGTGCCCGAGGTGAAGAGGATGTCCGAGGCGTCCGAGTCGCGGACGGCCGCCCGCCGGCGGTCGACCTCGTCCAGGTGCCGATCGGACCCCGCGAGGAACTCGTCCCACGGCACGGTCCCCGGCGGGGCGTCGCCCCCGGCCACGACGATGGTCCGCAGGTCGTCGAGCGCGACGCCGGTCGATCGCAGCAGGTCGACGTAGTCGGTGTCGAGGAACCCGGTCACCGTGACGAGCGCACCCGGCCCGGCTGCGGGCGATCAGGTCCGCAGCCTCGAGCCCCTTGAAGCGGGTGTTGACCGGGACGAGGACCGCGCCGGCTTGGGACAGTCCGAGGAGGGCGACGATCCACCGGGCCGAGTTCGGGGCCCAGACGGCCACTCGGTCACCCGGCTCGATCCCGGAAGCCACCAGGGCGGCTCCGAACCTCCGGGATGCCTCGAGCAGCTCGGAATAGGTGAGCCTCGACCCCCCGTCGTCGATGGCCAGCCGGTCGCCGAAGTGACCGGCTGCGTCCAAGAGGGAGGGGATGCCCTCCTGGTCGGCTGGTGCCAAGCTCACCGCAGGACCGTGTCGTCGACGTTCATCAGCCGGGCGAGATTGCCGCCCATGATCTTGCGCACGGTCCGGTCGGGAAGGCCGGCCAGCTCCTCCACATAGCTCGCCGGCTCGGCGAGCCCTTCCGGATGCGGGTAGTCGGATCCGAACAGGACATGGTCCTCGCCGATCAGCTCGGCCAGCGCGCCCAGGTCCTCCTCCCAGAAAGGGCTGATGTAGATGTTGCGCTTGACGACGGCCACCGGGTCCTCCAGGAAGTCCTGGGGCATCTTCTTATAGGCATCGGCGAGGTTCTGGAGCAGCGGCGCCACCCAGCTGCTCCCGTTCTCGATGACCGCCACCTTGAGCCCGGGGAAGCGGGAGAGCGCGCCGTGGCAGACGAGCGCGGACACGGCGTCCTCGATGGGCCGCCACGCCTGCAGCATCCGGAAGGCCTCGCGGTTGGAACGGGAGCATCTCGGCATCGCTGCCCATCCAGTCGTTGGCGTAGCGCTCGTATCCGCTGTCCGAGGAGTGCATGGCCACCAGCACGTCGTGCTCGACCACCTTCTCCCAGAACGGGTCGAACTCGCCAGCCCGAACGACCTCGAACCGCGGTAGCCGGGCACCGGCGCCGGCCGGATCAGGACGACCCGTGCCCCCCGCTCGACCACCCAGTCGAGCTCCTCGATGGCCCGCTCCGAGATGGGCAGCGTGATCACCGGGGTGGAGAAGATGCGCCCGGCGTAGTCGAAGCTCCATGTCTCGTACATCCATTCGTTGAGGGCGTGGATGACGGCATGCATCATCTCAGGATCGTCCCGCATCCGCTCCTCGACCAGGCTCGCCAGCGTCGGGAACATCAGCGCCCGGTCGATGCCCTGCTCGTCCATCAGCTGCAGGCGGGGTGCGGGCTCGCGGAAGGCCGGGAGGCACCGGATCGGCTCACCGAAGATCTCTCGCCGGCTCTTGCCCTCGGGGTTGCCATGTCGGAAGTAGTCCTCCTGGGCACCCGGCTCTGGCCACCACGTCGAAGGTGGGGTTGGGGATGTACTCGCTGACCCGACCCCGCACGAGGATCTTCGTCCGACCCCTCACCTCGACGTAGTCGATCGAGCCCCGGTAGCGGTCGGGCAGGTACTTGGTCAGCGCCTCCTTCGTCTCGTAGAGATGGTTGTCCGCGTCGAAGACGGGACACTCGATCATTTGGGCGGACATTCGATGTTCCTTCCCACTTCCTTGGATCCCATCTGGTCCCCGGGTGGCCATGGCTAGAGCGCACCTCCGAAGGAGGCGAGCAAGTCCCGGGTCCGCCTCGAGGAGGCGAGGAGCGCGTCGCGTCCTCGTCCGATCGGCACGACGCGCACCGACAGATCCGTGACACCGGCGTCGGCGAAGGCCCGCAACCGCTTCTCGATGGCGGACTCGCCGCCGGCGGCCAGCAGGTCGCCGACGGTCCGAGCGTCGCCCTTGTCGAGCAGGCGCTGATAATTGGGCGAGACCTCGGCCTCGGCGAGGATCCGGTTGGTCCGCTCGACGGCGAGATCGACCTCGTCGTCGCCGCAGAGGCAGACCGGGATGCCGGCCACGATCCGGGGTGCCGTCCGGCCGGCCGCTTCGGCGCTCGGGTGAGGAGGGGCGCCACGTGCGAGGCGATCGCCCGCTCGTCGGCCATCCAGAGGATCGTCCCGTCGGTCCGCTCACCGGCCAGCTGGAGCATGTGGGGCCCGAGCGCGGCAATGAGGACGGGCGTGGGCTGGACGTCGGTGATGTCGAGCGGGTTGTGGACCCGGAACAGCTCGTTCTCGACATCGAGCGGTCCCGGACCCCGAAGGGCCACGTCGAGCACGTCGAGGTACGACCGCATGGTGAGCGCCGGACGGTCGTAGCGCAGGCCGAGCATGTCCTCGATGATCCAGTGATGGGAGACGCCCAGCCCGAGGCACAAGCGGCCGTCGAGACGGCCTGGACGGACAGTGCCGCCTGGGCGAGGGCCACCGGGTGGCGGGGCTGGACCGGAACGACCGCCGTCCCGACCTCGATCCGGCTGGTCGCCTCCCCCACCACCGTTGCCGCCACGAGGGCATCGAAGTCATCTGGGATCTGGGGCACCCACACCGAGGACAGGCCGGCCGCCTCGGCCCAGCGGGCATCGTCGCGCAGCCGCTCGACCTTGGTCGCGTACCGCCCTCGTTCGGGGCCGATCATCACGCCGATGCGCATCGCCGGTCTCCTCGGGGCGAGCCCAGGGTGAGAACGCCATTCTTGATTCGTATAATGTTACTTCCATCCGAGTGACTGCGAAACTGCACGGCGAACGCGCCCGACGGGAGAGGGGACCCAGATGACCACGACCGGCCCCGGACGTCTACTACGACCCGTACGACTTCGAGATCGACTCGGATCCCTATCCGGTCTGGAGGCGACTGCGGGACGAGCGCCCGCTCTACTACAACGACCGCTACGACTTCTACGCGCTGAGCCGGTTCGACGACGTCGAGCCGGCCTGGTCGGACTGGAGGACCTACATCTCGGGCACGGGGCACCGTGCTCGAGCTCATCAAGAGCGGGCATGGAGATGCCGCCCGGCTCGATCATCTTCGAGGACCCGCCGTCACACGACGTCCACCGCGGCCTGCTCTCCCGGGTGTTCACCCCCCGGAAGGTCGCCGCCATCGAGCCGAAGGTGCGCGAGTTCTGCGCCCGCAGCCTCGATCCTCTGGTCGGCGCCGGCGGGTTCGACTTCATCGGCGATCTCGGGGCCCAGATGCCCATGCGGACGATCGGCATGCTGCTCGGCATCCCCGAGAGCGACCAGGAGGCGATCCGCGATCGCATCGACGAAGGCCTGCGCCTGGAGGAGGGAGCCATGCCCGGATTTCGCCGACGCAGTTCGAGCAGGCCGCCGCCAGGGACGGAGTTCGAGGAGTACATCGACTGGCGAGCGCAGCACCCCTCCGACGACCTGATGACCGAGCTGCTGCAGGCCGAGTTCGAGGACACCGACGGGACGCGGCGGCGGCTCACCCGGGAGGAGGTCCTCAACTACGTCAACCTGCTGGCCGGGGCCGGCAACGAGACCACCACCCGCCTCATCGGATGGACGGGCAAGGTGCTCGCCGAGCATCCCGACCAGCGGCGGAGCTGGTCGAAGACCGCAGCCTGGTGCCGAACGCCATCGAGGAGCTGCTGCGCTACGAGGCACCCTCCCCCGTGCAGGCCCGCTACCGTCACCAAGGACGTCGAGCACCACGGTGCAGCCGTGCCCCAGGGCAGCGTGGTGCTGCTGCTCAACGCCTCGGCAACCGCGACGAGCGAAAGTTCGAGGATCCCGACCGGTTCGACATCCACCGCCGGATCGCCCACCACCTCAGCTTCGGCTACGGCATCCACTTCTGCCTCGGCGCCGCCCTGGCCCGGCTCGAGGGACGGGTGGCGCTCGACGAGGTGCTCGCTCGCTTCCCGTCCTGGGAGGTCGACTGGGACAACGCCATACAAGCGAGGACCTCGACCGTCCGTGGCTGGGAGCGCCTGCCCGTCCTCACCTCCCCGTCATGAGCCCCGATGGAGCGATGCGCACGGTGGTGGTCGGCGCCTCGAGCGGGCTCGGCCGGTGCATCGGGATCGGGCTCGCCCGCCGCGGTGCCCGGGTGGCGCTCCTCGCCCGGCGGCTGGACCGGCTCGAGGACGCGGCCGAGGAAGCCGGTGCCGATGCGATCGCCGTCAGGTGCGACGTCACGGACGAGGCGTCGTGCACCGCCGCGATCGACGAGGCCGCCCGTGGGCTGGGCGGGATCGACGCCCTGGTCTACTCCACCGGAATGGGACCGCTCGCCCGCCTGTCGGAGACCGACGCGACGATCTGGCGGCGAGTGCTCGACACCAATGTGGTGGGCGCATCCCTGGTGACCTCGGCCGCCCTGCCCCACCTCACCAAGTCCGGCGGAGTCGCCGCCTACCTCTCCTCGGTCAGCGCCTCCCAGACGGCTCCGTGGCCCGGGCTCGGTGCCTACGTCGTCAGCAAGGCAGCCCTCGAGCGACTCGTCGACGCGTGGCGGGCCGAACATCCGGGCGTCGGCTTCACCCGGGTGGTGGTCGGCGACTGCGCCGGAGGGGAGGGACCCTCAATGACCGAGTTCCCATCGGATTGGGATCCCGACCTGGCCGCCGAGATGGGGTCGATCTGGGCGGCCCGGAACTATCTGAGCGGGTCGCTCCTGGACGTCGAGGACCTCGTCCGAGCGCTCGACACCGTGCTGCGCTGCGAAGGCACCGCCAGCGTCCCGTCCATCACCGTCGCCCCCCGTCCACTCGGCTGACCGGTCGCCCGCGCAAGGCGGACGACCGGCCCCCGAGTCTCGAGTTGACGACCGAGGCGGCCCTCCCGTTACACGCTCTTGTTCGGGATGATCGTGCCGCACACCGGATCGGAGCCCGAGATGAGGTGGAAGCTCGATCCCGAGAACTTGGTGACCCAGTAGCACTGGGTGCTCGCCCATCGGCCGCTTGCTCCAGTCGACCGTCACGTGACCGCCGAAGAGCCCGGCTGCGTCGTAGGCGGTGATGTGGGAGAGGCTCGTGATGAGCGAGCTCTGGGTCGGGTTGGCCCCGGCGCCCTTGAGTCCCTGGACCGAGCCCGTCAATCGACAGGTAGCCGAGGTACTGGGCGAAGGTCGGGTCGACATGGACGCCGGCGTAGGTCGCCATGGCGCTCTGCAGCTTTTGGGTGGCGGCCGTGTGCATCTCGATCGGCTCGAAGGTGGAGAGGAAGTCGTTTCCCTGGGCCGCCTGGATGGCCGCCGCGCCCGAGTTGAGGAGGTCGCCGCCGTAGCCGGTGGCCAGGAGGGCGCTCTTCAGGTGGACCCCCTCCTGGTTGAGGGCGGTGACCAGCGCGAACCCGGTGTTCGGGTCCACCCCGAGGTCGATGCCGTCCACGTTGGCGCTCTTCATCGCCAGGGCCACAGGCGCCACGTTGGTGCTCCCGAAGGGGAAGCTGTCATTGACGTAGGGCGCCTGGATGCCCTGTGCCTCGGCCGAGACGGCCGCGGCCCGGGCCGCCGCCGCCGAGCTCGGCGAGATGCTGTACCCCAACGTGCCGAGGCGGGTGACGCCCTGGCTCTTCATGAACTGGCCGACCGACGGTGGTGACCTTGGTGTAGTCCAGGTTCCCGAAGACCGAGAACATGTTGGTGCTCTTGGGCAAGAGCCACTCCGGACCGTCGAAGGACGCCCCCACCACCGGAATCCCCTGGGACGTCAAGTAGTCCGAGGCGGAGAACGTCAGGGCCGAGAGACCGATGACGGCGAAGACGTGATCCTGCTCGACCATCTTCTGGGCCGCGGTGAGCGCTCCGGCCGGGCTCGTCCCGGTGTCACCCACGACGTAGTTGATGTGGTAGCCCTCGGTGCCGGCGACCCCGATCCCGGCCTTGACACCGGCCACGGCCGTGCCGAACTCCGACGCACCGGGCCCGGTCTGGTCGGTCAGGACGCCGACGGTGATCGTCTTGGAACCGGTTCCGTCCCGCTGCCGCCCGATCCAGTGGTGGTGGTCGAGCCTGAGCTGGAGCTGTTGCTGCTGCACCCCGCCACCACCAGCAGGACTGCGATTGTCAATCCGGCGACGAGGACCTTGTTGGTTCGGAGGGCCATGTTCTCTCTTCCTGTTGTTGGGTTGTGGCTAGACACGTTCTTCGATATCGCCCGTGTGGCCGGTGACGATGGGCGGTTGGATGACCCGGGTGGAGAGGAGGTGCAATCCGTTCACGGGGCCACCGCCATCGATTCACCGAGGTAGTGCCGGAGCAGGTCCTCGCCCACACTGTCGGCCGCGCCCTGCCAGCACGACCTCGCCTCGTTGCAGGACCAGGCACTCGTCCGCGAACTCCAAGGCCCGGTGGACGTACTGCTCGATGATCAGCACGGTCACCCCAGCCGCCCGGGCCCGTCGCAGCCCGTCGAAGACCACGTCCACGATCGTCGGAGCGAGACCGAGCGACAGCTCGTCCGCGACGACGATCTCCGGCGACGCCATGAGCGCTCGGGCCAGCGAGAGCATCTGCTGCTCGCCTCCGGAGAGCTGGTCGGCTCGCAGACGGCGACGTTCGGCGAGCACCGGGGAAGAACTCGAAAGCCCGCTCGAGCGCCTGGCGCCGGGCGTGCCGACCGCCACGTTCGGCTCCGGCAGCAAGCAGCAGGTTGTCGGCGACGGAGAGCGATCGGAAGACCCCCCGACCTTCGGGCAGGTAGATGAGCCCGGCGCGCCGGATCCGGTGGGGCGGACGGTTGGTCACATCTTCGCCGCTCAGCGCCACCCTGCCGGCCGCGGCGGGAACCAATCCGGAGACGCACCGTGCCAGGCTGCTCTTGCCGGCGCCGTTGGGCCCGAGCACGGCGAGCGCCCGACCGGCGGGAATCCCGAACGAGATCCCCGAGACGGCGACGGCTTCGCCGTACCGGACGCACAGATCCTCGACAGCCAGGGCATCCACGCCGAGCCTGGTCATCCTCCACGGCACCGGGCTCGAGCTCTCCGGTCCCGGTCGGGTCGACGACCGTCTGCCGGTCGCTCATCCCCGAGGTAGGCGGCCCGGACCTTGGGATCATGGCGCACCTCATCAGGCGTGCCATGTGCCACCAGAACGCCGAAATCAAGCACGTAGATCGTGGCGCAGAGCCGCATGACCAGCTCGACGTCGTGCTCGACGATCAGCACCGAGATGCCACGCTCGGCCGCGATGCCTCGCAGGGTTCGCTCGAATTCGGCGCTCTCTGCCGAATCGAGCCCCGACGAGGGCTCGTCGAGCAGCAGCACCGTGGGCGACGTGGCGAGGGCTCGGCCGAGCTCCACGAGCCGGGCCACCCCGAGTGGCAGCCCCAACGCCGCCTGGTCGGCGACGTGCTCGAGGCCCAACGACTCGATGATCTCGTCGACCGCGGAGCGCTCCTCCGCTCCGACCGGGTGGAGACTGCCGAGGGTGAAGAGATCCGACCAGATCCGCCCCTTGGCCGTGCGCGTGCGATAGGCGAGGACAATGTGCTCGCGGACGGTAAGGCCGCCGAAGATCTCCGGATGCTGGAACGTGCGGGCAAGCCCCTTTTCGGCGCGTCTCTGAGGCGAGATGTGGGTGATGTCCTCGCCGTTGATGCACACCGTGCCTCTGGAGGGACGGAGCAGACCGGACACCACGCCGAAGAGGGTGCTCTTCCCGGCGCCGTTCGGGCCGACCAGGCCGACTATGGCTCCCGGTGGGACGGCGAGCGAGACGTCGTCGACCGCGATCAGCCCGCCGAATCGCACAGTGACGCCGCGGCAGGCGAGACGTGGCGCGGGGGCCTCGGTATCACCCACGAGCCGACCTCCGGTCCCTCACGGCCTCACCCCCGGCACCGAGTGCGAAACCGCCGGCTCGTTGCGGCTGTGCAGGGGGGGCACGACCGCGGCAAAGAGGTGTCTGAGCTGGCGCCCGGCCCGGACGACGACCCCGTCGGGGTCCCTGGCAACCGAGATCGCGCCGAGACCGAACAGGATGGCCGGCACCTCGCCCCAGCGGGCGGGGACGTACGTCTGGAAGACGCCCGGAAGGAGCGCGAACGTCAGTCCGGCGATCGCGGCGCCTGCGATCGACCGGACCCCCAGGGTCACGACCACCGCGAGCCACACCAGGCCGGCGAACGTCTCGAACGACTGAGGCTGGGCGACACGGGCGTCGAGGGCGAGGAAACCTCCGCCGACCGCCGCGACGAACGCACCCAGGGCGCCCACGATCACCTTGACCTGGACGACGCTCACGCCAAGGGTCCGAGAGGCCGCTTCACTGTCGCGAACCGCATGCAGAGCGAGCCCGCTCGTTGATCGCCGCAGGTTCACGGTCAGCGCGGCGAAGATCAGGAACACAGCGAAAGCCAGGTAGCAGAAGGCAAAGTCGCTGCTGGCGAACGACGGCCGGTTGAGCGTCACCCCGAGACCCCCTTGGGCGAACCGGCTCAGCGTGAAGACCAACGTCTCGACGAGAAGCCCGAAGGCCAGGGTGACCAGTGCGACGTAGAGGTCACCCAGCCGGATCGTCAGGAGGCCGATGACCGCACCGACGACGGCCATCGAGACGCCCCCGAGCGCAATGGCCACGAGCACCGGTATGTGCCATGCCGTGGCGAATTGGGCCGCGGCCAGCGCACCGCCGCCGGCGAAGATGATCTGGGACAGCCAGAGCATGCCCCCTTCACCGGTCACCACCGTGAAGGACAGGAAGGCGATGGCATAGCACATCCCTGCGGCAACAAGTCCGAGCCAGAAGGCGGACCCTCGGAATACCAGGGGGAGCAAGGCCACGACGACCAGCGGTAGCAGGGTGATGACGGTGGTGCCCACCGACCTCTCCGTCGACTGGCCCGTCAGGCTGGGGGCCGACGAATCGCGGTTGGCAGGGCGGATGGCCTGGTCCAAGGGTCCCCCCGCCTGAGCATCGTCGGAGACGAATCCCGAACGGATCAGGTAGACGACGAGGAACACCAGGATGAACCCGAAGGGGATGCTCGGGATGATCGCTGCCGTGAACGAGCTGTTGGCGGGCAGGTACTCCTGGACGACGTCGGTGACCACTCCCATGGCGAGCGAGACCAGCACGGCGCCGACGAGCGAACGAAGGCGTGCCGCGACGACTGCGGCGAAGGCCGCGGCCATGAGGGTCGCCATCCCGGCCGGGGTGAGCCCGTTGGTCGATGCCACGAGCACGCCCGCGAGCCCGGCAAGCATGGTGCTCAGGGCCCAGACGCCGACGGCCACCCGGCCGGGATTCGAGCCCGACATCGAGGTCATGGCCTCCGAGTCCACGTTCGCTCTCACGAGCAGACCGACCTTGGTGAACCGGAGGGCGACCGTTCCGACCAAGACGACCAGGAGGACGAAGCCGTAGGTGATGATCTGGTCGGTGGTAACCGGCGCACCCAGAAAGTGATAGGGCTGGTCGCTCGAGAGCGCCAGGCCGGGGGCCGTGGTGACGGTCTGTGTTCCGAAGACGAGATCGGCGATGGGCGGCAGTGCCACCGACAGGCCGATAGTCACGACGATCTTGATCAGCGACGACCGGTTCCGGACGAATCTGAACAGCACGGCATAGAGGACCACCCCAAGCAGCGGCGCCATCACCAGCAACGACACGCAGCCCGCAGACCACGTAGTCCACCCGTGCTGCGTGTTGAGCCAGTAGTAGAAGCGGGCGACCACGTAGGCCATAGAACCGAACGCGAAGTTCAGGACGCCGGTGGACACGAAGGTGACGACCAGCCCGGCCGACGCGATGGCATAGATCGACCCGAGTGCCAGCCCGGCCAAGACGTACTGCAGCATCCCCCTTACCTTTCCGCGGTGACCGAGGGTACGGACCCCCGCTTCAGCCTCCTCGACGGCACCTCTGCCGGTGGTCCCCCTTCGCTGGATCCGACGGCTGCATGCTCGATGGTAACAACCTCCACCCCGGACCGGCAGGCGTCAGCGGTCATTTCGCCGCGAAGCGGAGCGCTCCGTCGAGACGAATGTTCTCGCCGTTGAGGTAAGGGTTGCGGGCGATCGATTCGACGAGCATGGCGAACTCCTCGGGCCGGCCCATGCGCATCGGGAACACGATGTCCTTCAGCAGCTTCTCCTTGACGCGGTCGGGCACCCCCAGCATCAGCGGCGTTCCCATGGTGCCCGGAGCGATCGCACAGACCCGCACCCCGAGGGGAGCCAGGTCTCGGGCCATCGGCAAGGTCATCCCGAGGATGGCCGCCTTCGCCGCCCCGTAGGCGATCTGGCCTGTCTGACCCTCGATGCCGGCGATGGACGCGGTGTTGATGACAACACCACGTTGGCCGTCGAGGTCCGGCTGGTTGTCCGCCATACGGGCCGCAATCAGTCGAGTGGCATTGAACGTGCCGACGGCATTCATCTCCATGGTCGCCACGAAGGATGCCTTGTCATGGGGTGTCCCGTCCCGCCCGACCGTCCGGCCACCACCGACGCCACCGCCTGCCACGTTCACGAGCAGCGAAAGTGGTCCGAGGGTGGAGGCGGCGTCGGCCGCGGCAAGCACGTCGGCATCGTCGATGACGTCCCCTCCGACCGCCGCCACCGGGCCATCGAGCTCCTTGGCGAACTGCTCGGCCCGTTCGGTCTCCCGGTCGAAGATGACCACGCCCAGGCCCGCCGCCGCCAGCCGGCGCACCACCGATGAGCCCAGGCCACCGGCCCCTCCCGTCACGATCGCGGAACGGCCATCGAGATCCACGCTAATCTCCTTCTCCTGGACCGAGAACGATAGTTCGCTCCCCCCGGGGTCCGCTGCGGGGACGGTACCGGCCATTGACTCTGACGTCAATGTTGGATACCTTGCCGTGGCTTCACAGCGGGTTCGAAGGATCGGCGTCGTGTGGTTGCAGACCGGCGGGAGCGCCGGCGATAGCGCCGGCGATCGAGCTCCGCAGGCTCGCGGCGAGTGGGTGAGCGGATAGAAAGGGGCCTCGTGACCGACGTCATGGAAGGTGTCCGCATCCTCGAGGTGGCCGAGCACACGTTCGTCCCGGCCGCGTCGGCCCTCCTCGCCGACTGGGGCGCCGATGTCATCAAGATCGAGCACGTCGAGCGGGGCGACGCCATGCGGGGACTCGCTTCCACCGGGGTGATGGACCTACCGAACGACGTCCATGCCCTCCTCGAACATTCGAACCGGGGGAAACGGAGCCTGGCCCTCGACCTGACCTCGGACGAGGGACTTGGCATCCTCTACAAGATTGCCGCCAAGGCTGACGTCTTCCTCACGAACAAGCTCCCGAGCGTTCGGAGGAAGCTCAGGATCGACGTCGATGACGTGCGCGCCCACAATGCCAAGATCATCTACGTCCGCGGGACCGGGCAGGGCGATCGTGGGCCCGATGCGGACAAGGGATCGTACGACTCGCTGGCTTTCTGGTGTCGCTCCGGGATCGCGGTGGGCGTCATGCGGCCCGAGTACGGACACGTCCCGGTCCCGCCGGGGCCGGGATTCGGGGACTCGATCGGCGCCATGACCATCGCCGGCGGGATCATGGGGGCGCTCTTCCACCGCGAGAGGACCGGGAAGCCCACCATCGTGGACGTCTCCCTGCTGGGTACCGGTCTGTGGTCCCAGGGACAGGCCCTCGCCCTCTCCCTGGTGCTCGGCCGGCCCTGGACTCCCCCGCCATCTGGCGCGACCAGGGCGAATCCGCTCTCGGCGAACTACCGGACCAAGGACGGTCGGTACCTGTCCTTTACCTGCCTACAGGCCGGTAAGTACTGGGCCCCGATGTGCGACGTGATCGAGCGGCCGGAGCTCGCCTCCGATCCGCGCTTCGCCGACCACGCATCGCTGCTGGCCAACAGCACCGAGGCAGCGGCGATCCTGCGAGAGGTGTTCTCGCAGTCCACGCTGGCCGAGTGGCGGGAACGGTTGAAGAGCTTCTCCGGCCAATGGGCGGTGGTGCAGGACACACTGGAGGCCGCCGCCGATCCGCAGACGATCGCCAACGGCTACATCCAGGAGTGCGAAACGGCCGCGGGGGCGCAGTTCAAGCTGGCCGCCGCGCCCGTCCAGTACGACGAGCAGCCGGCTCGTCCCCGCCGGGCACCGGAGTTCAATGAGCACGGTGACGACATCCTGGTCGAGCTCGGACTGGATTGGGACGCGATAGCCGACCTCAAGGTCCGAGGCGTGACCGCCTGACCGGGCCCGCCCCACCACAGCTGCTGGGTGATCCACCGGCTGGTGATCTCCTTCGGGCTGTCCGTAGGCGTGGTGCTGAGTGCCGTCGACCTGGCACTTGCCATTTGCTTCGCCGTCACCGGAGTCAAAACCGTGCGGGTGATCGCGGAGGCCCACAGCCGAAGGGCGTCCCTCTCGCGCTGATGGAGGGAGATGATGGCCCTCGGGGGGCCCACCGGTGTCGCCGAACAGGCGCTGTGCCAGTAGACATGCCGGTCATGATCCTGATTCGGGCCGCCACCACAAGTGACGTGGACGGCGTGCTGGCCCTTTGGCACGCCGCCGAGGCCGAGCCGACGCACACGGACGACCCCGACAGCCTGCGCCGACTCCTGGGGCACGACCTGGCTGCTCTTCTCGTCGCCGAAGAGGAGGGCAACATCGTCGGAACCGTGATCGCGGCGTGGGACGGCTGGAGAGGGTCGGTCTATCGTCTTGTCGTGGTACCCGATCACCGAAGGCGGGGGCTCGGCCGGGACCTACTGGAGCGAGCCCAAAGCCGCTTGGTCGGCCTCGGGGCCACGCGACTCCAGGCGATCGTTGTGGAGACCGACGGCCAGGCCACCTCCTTCTGGCACTCGACAGGATGGAGCCGACAAGCGCATCGACTCCGATTCGTATGGGGTTGATGGGCTTGCCTCCATCACATTCCCCATTGCTCATCGAGCGCCCTGCAACCGCGCACCGCCGCCTCGGCCGCCAGCCGGGCGGCAAGGCTGGTATCGCGGCTCAAGCGTTCGAGCTTGACGGTTAGCTCCGGTTCGGAGTCGAGAAGCCTGGCGATTTCTGCCATGTTGCCCGATCCGTCGGGGTTGGCAAGGGCCACGATGCGTGGATCGAGGAGGCCATCGAAGTACCGGTCGCCGATGCACCGGTAGACCGACCAAGGACACCCCTGTTCCTCGCAGACTTCGGCGACGGCCGACGATTCCATGTCGACGCCGAGATAGCCCTCGTCGAACATGCGCCAGCTCAGCTCGGAATCGAGTGTTGCCCCCTCGGTCGTGATCAGCTTGCCTGCCTGCGGTGCATCTCCCGGCGGACTGTGTCGATACGCACGGCCCGTGGTGTGCTCGACGACGATCCCCGGGTTGATCAGAGTGCCGACGTCGAGCTGTGGGTCGAGCCCACCGCAGATTCCGGCGATCATCACATGATCGAACGGCGTGTGGCCCTCCACCGTCTGGTCGAACAGCCGACGCAATGCCGCTCGGGTCGACGGAGGCCCCATACCGATATGGATGGCGGTCACCTTCGAGTTGCCGATGCGGCCGGTCCATGGTGCTCCCTCGGTGGGTCCGGTGGCGCGAAGACCGAATGCGGCCACAACGGCCTCCATTTCGAGCGGCATGGGCGCGAGCACGACGACGTGGTGCTCGGTTGGGTCATCGGACATATTCACAGCTTGCTCCTCTGCTGCGCTCTCGGCCAGCAAGCGGCGGTTCGGGCCCAGGGGCACCGTGCCGTCCCCAACACCTCGAGGCAACTGGGCGCCTGAGGCAGAATGAGGCCTTGCGCTCGTCCATGCCCCGGAACCTCGTTCAGGCTGCCGCCGCCCACGAGGACCGAGCGGCGTGGGTATCGAGGCTTCCCTCGATCCTCACCGAGCTCAAGACCCGCTGGGACCTCGAGCTGGACCCGCCCTACCAGCCGGGTGGCCAGACGGCCTGGGTGGCTCCCGCTCGTAACGCCGAACTCGGCGAAATCGTGCTCAAGGTGGCCAGGCGGCACTTTGAGGCACGGGACGAAGCCGAAGGCCTGCGCGTGTGGGATGGGGCGGGTGCCGTGCGGCTCTATGACGCCGTCGAGCTCGACCCGGAAACCAATGCGCTCCTTCTCGAACGCTGTCGACCGGGGACCACCCTCACCCACTGCCCCGAGGTGGACCAGGACCAAGTCGTGGTTCGCTTGCTGGGCCGCCTCTGGAAACGGCCGCCCGCAAGCGGCACGTTTCGCCCGCTCGAGAGCATGTGTGATGCATGGGCCGACGAGTGCGAACAGAGACTCCCCGCTCCCACTCCGAACCTTGACCCGGGCCTCGTACGGCACGGCATCGCGCTGTTCCGATCTCTCCCGCGGTCGGCTGAGGACACCAGGCTCCTGTGCACGGACCTCCATGCCGGAAACGTGCTGGCGGGACAACGCGAGCCGTGGCTCATGATCGATCCGAAGCCCTACGTCGGGGACCGGGCATACGACGTTCTGCAACACATGCTCAACTGTGAGGAACGTCTCCAGCGCGATCCGATCGGGCTGGTCCGGCGCATGGCGGCGCTGTGTGACCTGGACCCCGAACGGGTCGCGGTCTGGCTCTTCGCACGGTGTGTCCAGGAGTCATTCGATTCTCCCTGGCTGGCCGACATCGCACACCGGATCGCACCGCACTAGAGAACCCATGATGTCGTCGTGAGCCGGTCCCATCACGGACGGTGACCCGTGTACAGCGCGGTGACGAAACGGCGTTGAACGGTCCCCCCGAACCGCTCGGACGCGAGCTCTTCGATGGCGTCCAGGATCCGCCGCTGCTCTGCTTCAGGACGCCGCAGGACGGTGGCCATCGATGCGTAGAGCGCTCTGGCCTGGCCGCTGTCGAGGACGGCCGCAGAACGGAGCAGTTCGGCTTCGAGGTCGACCAATCCCGCCCATCGGGCGAGGTCACGCAAACGATGCTCTTCGTCCACCTGGAAGGGAGGCCGATGCGGCTCGTCAAAGGCGCCGCGGGTTGCCGGCCCGAGGAGTTCCTCCACTGCCTGTGTGAATGGATCCGGGTTCCCTGGTTCACGGTAGAGGGTCCACCACAGGGCCACCCATCCACCCGGTTTCAGGCTTTCTCCCAGCTTCGTCAAGCCAAGCCGTTGATCCACCCAGTGAAACGAGGTGGCGGCCAGGGAAAGGTCGAATGCGCCTCTTTCGACCGCGGCCTCTTCCAACGAAGAGGGCAAAACTTCGACGTCCGGACACTCCAACGCCAAGTAGCCGGCCAGACCGGGATCGGGCTCGACGACTGTCACCGATGCGCCCGCGGTGAGCAGGCGCCGGGTGACAAGTCCGGTACCCGGTCCGATCTCGAGAATGCGGGCACCCGGCCTTAGCCCGCAGCGACCAGTCAGGACCTCGTAGACCCGCTCGGGGTAGTCCGGGCGCCCGGCGTCGTATCCCTTCGGGTCCTTCCCGAACAGGACCCTTCCCTCGCCGCGTTGCAACACGTCGCCCGAGCTCGTGCCCACAGGGCGACAGTCTACGAGCGGGAATACGGGCAAAGACGGAGATCAGGGGTGGTCGCTCTCGACCGCCATTGCAGGTTCGTCACCGCAAGCCGCCGCGCTCGAGGACCTCGCAGTGCCCCAGAAGACCGGCTTCCCAGCGCTGCAACGGTACCGGGAGCGAACCCGTTGGTTGGAGCCGCATGTCGTCTCCGCTATGGCATGCCACCCCGGCCTGCCCATCCCCGACGGGTTCGGCTTCGAACCCCGAGTACGACTCGATGCGACACCGCCCGGCCGGTTTCGGCTCAGCCGGAGTGGAATCACCGCACATCGGGCAGCTGGCGCGGCACCGTTTCGGTGATGAGAAGCACATTCGGCACCCTTCCGACGAACCCCAGTGTCACGAGGAACAGCAACGTGACACCGAGCCGCTTCCAGAAGCTCCAGCGATCCTCGACGGCAGCCACCACGCGTCGGCCGGCGATATTGATCTCGGGCAGTGCCCGATGCAGTGCCTTGATCTGGCTCTCGCCGGCGAACAATCCGATCCAACCTCCGCGGTAGCTCACGGTGTAGAGCTCGTTCAACGGAAAGTCGCTCTGGGAGGGCGGCTCAGGTTCGCTCCAGGCTGCGATGTCCGCCACCGAGGGAATGAGCACGTCTCGTCGGTAGTCCAACTGGTGCTGATAGTCCGGATGCTGCTCGGGCGGGTGCCAGCTCCCATCAGACGCCTGCCACCAACCGGGCGGAGGCGCATCTGTCCCCACGACAGGAGCCGAAATGGGCGAAGCGGCCGGGGTTTGGGGCTGGGGTGCGTATCCCGGCGCCTGCTCGGGCGGATACCACCTCCCGTCGGAAGCCAGCCACCAGCCCGGCCCTTGCGCAGACTCGCTCATCCACGTTCCCCTTCCCTTGGCACTTCACACGCCCGCTTGAGGTAGTCAGCGTGCCATGGCGCAGCGTCAGGAAACTGGCCTGAAGGGATCACCGGGTGCACCACACGGCCTGGTTCGTCACGGACAGGTAATCGGCGGGCTATCTCTGTGTGACATCGTGGGCATGGACGCCTCGTTCGCGCCGATCTTCTCGAAGCCTGACGGTCGGGTCAAGGCGGTGGATCTGTGGGCTCCAAGCGGTCTATGAGAGCCTTGACAAATTCCGCCGTTTCGTCGTGTCCGGCGGTGACCCCAAGCTCACGCTCGAGCGACAAGACCTGCGACAGTCCCGTCATGAGCAGTAGGCCGACGATGGGCGGAAGCTCTTCGGGACTGACGCCGTCCCTGGCGAGTGCGGTGGAGAGCGCTTGGAGCTGAGCGGCACGAAAGCGCTCGGCATAGCGGGCGATCTCTGCGCGAATTGCCTTCCGGTGCTTCGCCAACGCCACGAACTCGATCATGAAGGCGGCTCCGCGGGGATCGGCGTTCATGCCCCAGAGGGCCCGCAGGGTGGCCCCGGCCGCGATGGGATGTTCGAATCGTTCGAGGTTCTCCTCGGCGCGGCGTCGGAAGACCTCGAGGAAGAGGTCGTCCATGGAACGGAAGTAGTAGTGGACGAGTTGCGGCTTCAACCCGGCCTTCGCACCGACACGGCGTGAGGTGACCGCGGCGTACCCCTCTTCGAGCAGTAGCCGCTCGGCCGCATCCACCAGCCGAGCTCGTGTCGTGGAATCCTGGGCGCCGATTCGGCGGGGCGAGCTACTGGTTGCCATCCCGACAACTTGCCACATTCCGAGGAGGGTGCTAAGCACTCGCCAAAACACGCCTGTGCACCTGCACAGCCTCCCTCGGCACGTTCCCGGGGAGCCGAACGGAAGGAGCTGCGGTTGCGCGACTGGGAGACGATCGACTTCTTCAGCGACCAGGATCTCGTTGAGGATCCTTATCCGTATTTCGACCAGCTCCGAGGCGAGGGCCCGGTTCTGCCTCTTCCCCATCACGAAGTGGTCGCGGTGACCGGGTTCGACGAGGCCAGCGAGATCTACCTCGACGGCGCCAACTTGTCGTCGTGCAACTCGGTCATCGGCCCGTTCGCCCAGTTCCCGGTCCCTCTCGAGGGGGACGACGTGGGCGACATCATCGATCGGTACCGAGACCAGCTCCCGATGAACGAGCACATGGTGACGATGGATCCCCCGGACCACACGCGTGAACGTGCTCTGTTGATGCGCCTGATCTCTTCGAAGCGTCTCAAGGAAAACGAGGCGTTCATGTCTCGGTTGTCCGATCAGCTGCTGGATGAATTCGTCTCCGCCGGCCGGTGCGAATTCATCAGCGCCTACTCGCAACCCTTCGCCATGCTCGTCGTCGCCGATCTCCTCGGTGTGCCCGAGGATGACCACGGGCGCTTCCGGGCGGGCTTCGGCCTGAGCCAGGCGCCGGGGAAGATCGGCTCCGAGGCGCCGGTAGGCGGTGATCTCAATCCGCTGTCGTGGCTCGACGAGTGGTTCGCCCACTACATCGAGGATCGCCGTCGGGAGCCGCGCAAGGACGTACTGACCGATCTGGCGCTAGCCACCTACCCGGACGGGACCATGCCAGAGGTCACCGCCGTGGTGCGTACGGCAACCTTCCTGTTCGCCGCCGGGCAGGAGACGACGGCCAGGCTCCTCGCGGTGGCTCTCAAGTACCTCGCCGAGCTTCCGGAGCTCCAGGACGAGCTTCGCGCCGACAAGGAACTGATCCCGAACTTCATCGAGGAGGCGCTGCGTATCGAGAGCCCGGTCAAGGCGGACTTCCGGCTCGCCCGCCGGACGCTGTCGGTCGGCGGGGTCGACATCCGGGCCGGCACGCCGGTGATGGTCTTGAACGGCGCAGCGAACCGTGACCCTCGACGATTCGAATGTCCGGGAGAGTTCCGTGTCGATCGGCACAACTCTCGGGCCCACATGGCGTTCGGCCGGGGGAACCACACGTGCCCCGGTGGGCCGTTGGCCCGGGCCGAGGGACGAGTCAGCCTGGAGCGCATCCTCGACCGCACCCGTGACATCCGGCTCTCCGAGGAGCACCACGGTCCGTCCGGCGAGCGCCGGTTCCGCTACGAGCCGACGTGGGTGCTCCGCGGCCTCAGCGACCTGCACCTGGAATTCACGCCACATGCTGGTGACCGGTGAGCCGGGTCGCAGTGGTGACGGGCGGAGCGTCGGGGATCGGGCTCGGGGTCGCTCGACAGTTCTCGGCCGACGGATTCGGAGTTGCCATCCTCGATCGTAACGGCGGTGCTGCCAAGGCAGGGGCCGATGAGCTGAATGCCGCGGGCGGCCGAGCTCTGGCTGTCGACGTCGACGTCACCGACCGGGCGTCGGTTGCTGCCGCCTTCGCCCGTGTCTCGTCCGAGCTCGGTCCCGTCGCAATTCTGGTTACGAGCGCGGGCATCGAGGCTTTCGACCCGCTCCTGCAGATCGAGGCGGAGCGGTGGGACCACGTCCTCGCTGTCAACCTCACCGGCACCTTTACCTGCGTCCAAGCGGCGGTGCCAGACATGATCGAGTCGGGTTGGGGACGCATCGTCACCATCTCATCGCAGAGCGCCCAGTCGGGGGCGCCGAACATGGCCCACTATGCAGCGTCGAAAGGGGGTGTGATCGCCTTGACGAAGGCATTGGCCGTGGATCTCGCCCGTCAGGGCGTCACCGTCAATTCGATCGCCCCGAGCCTCGTCGACACTCCGATGGCCAGAGCGGCCGAGGCCTCCGGGGACTTCCCCGGCATCGAGGTGATCGGGCCGATGGTCCCACTCGGGCGGGCCGGCACCCCCGCCGACATCGCCGCGGCCTGCTCGTACCTGTGTTCTGACGGCGGCAGCTACATAACGGGCCAGATCATCGGGGTCAACGGCGGAATGTACATCTGACGACGCCCCAGCGGTAGAGACCTCGACACTGCGTGCGCAAGGCAGCCGCGATTGCTCGACCATGTCCCTGGACTAGTCCGATGTGATGCCTGCGCCCTTCAACATCCGGCGAAGGTCGATCACCATCTGCTCATCGATATCGTGTCCCGTTGGTGCATCGAGGGTCTCGGTCTCTGCTCCCAATGTCACCTTGAACCTTCGATCGTGTCCCTCGCTAACCTCGGCCACGCTTTGCAACAGAGA
The DNA here is from genome assembly GCA_963769825.1 of uncultured Acidimicrobiales bacterium. Classification (GTDB taxonomy): domain Bacteria; phylum Actinomycetota; class Acidimicrobiia; order Acidimicrobiales; family RAAP-2; genus Bog-756. The sequence goes on along the minus strand of CAVYNO010000004.1, from coordinate 43,996 downwards.
TAGAACATCGTGCCACTGGATGTTGTGGCTGACCGGATGTTGGTAGATCTTCTCCACCGTTGCTCGATGGTGCGCATTGAGCTTGGAATTGCCAGCCATCTTGTTCTCCTGGAGCGGTCCGAGCCATTCGGAACTCACCACTACTCAGTGTAAACCTGCTGCAAGGCAGGGCGGCTGCAGCGGGACGGATCGTTTCGGAACGTACCCTCCGGCAGGCGTCTCCCTGGCTTCCGTGGATGAGCTGCGTCCCAAATCGCAGCTTCATCGGGATGGGGTCCACGTCGTCAAGAGCGGGCCAGGGGACCGAGGATCCGCATGGCCAATCGACGGGTGGACGCCGCCCTTTCGGGAGCTGTGTTGCTGCCGGGCTGGCAATTCACAGCCAGGCGTTGGAATCACTTGCCTTGCTTGGTCAAGATTGTTTCCAGGTGGTCGATCCGATCGGCCAGATCCTTGAGCCCTCCCGCCGTGTGCACGTCGAGGCGGTCGAGAATCACCACAGTGTCGTCATAGGTGTGCTGGGACCGCACGTCACTTGCGATGCTTTGCACGTTCTGGCCCACCATGATGACGGAGAGCAACACCAACTGAAGGAAGGTTTGCGCGATCCAGGCAATGATGCCTTCGCCGCCTGGCTTCAGCGCTGGTGGCAATCCGATCAACGCGATCACCGCAAACACGTAGGCGCACCACATCGATCCCACAATGTTGGTGAGAAAGACGGCGATCTTGGCATTGATTCCGTCGGCCTTCTCCACCTCGGCCCGCAAGCCGCGCACACTGATCGCTTGACCAAAATGGTGGCCGGTCTTGACTGGGTTTGCTATTGGGGCGTCGCTCATCCTGCTCTCCTTTGGACTCGTCCTCGATCCACATCGAGCGTCGAGCTCGAATCGGTGGCAAGAGCATGCCAAAGTGACGGGTTCCGCTGTCGAGAGGGTGCCAGGGGGCGCTTGCCGGGCCGTGACGTGCTCAGGCTGGCACTGGTCGCGTCGGCGTCAATCGATCGTGCCTCAACGAGCGGACAATGGTCGTGATCGCTCCACCCGTCGTTGAGGAACGCGCCCAGAGCGAGACCCGGGGCACTCGCCACTCGCCGATCGCCACTTCAGGCTGCCTGCGACGGGACCTCCACCGGGAGCTGAATCGGCAGGTCGGCCGACGACTGGCCGACGCCGACGACGTATTTGCCGGCGACGACGGTGGGTGTCCCCCCGACGTCGGCGGCGAAGCCCGATGCCGGCAACCCGAGGGTGGCATGGGCGGTAGCGCCGGGCGCCACGACGAGCTTCGTGAAGGCGCGGAGCTGCTCGGGGGGCTCGCCGAGTCCCGACGGATCGGACACATAAGCCTGGACGACGTCGGCTCCGGACCGAGTGCCGGTGTTGGTCACGTCGACCTGCACGGCATAGCCTCCCGCCGGCAACGGGGCGATCTGGGCATCCGAGAGCGCGAATGTGGTGTAGTCCAGTCCGAAGCCGAACGGGAACAGCGGGCTGACTCCGTTGGCCTGAAACCACCGGTAACCGATGTCGAGCCCGGTACCGAAGCTCACACCCGCATCGATCCCCGGAAACTCAGCGACCGTGGATGCGGGCTGGGCGGTGGGCGACTGTGGGAACGTGATCGGCAGCCGTCCCGAGGGGTCGACCCGACCGGTCAGGACTCCGGCCACAGCGGTGCCGTCCTCCTCGCCGGGGTACCAGGCCTCGACGACGCCGGCCACCAGCGGCAGCCACGGCATGAGAACCGCCCCGCCGCTGTTGATGACGACCACCGTGCGGGGGTTGACCGCGGCGACGGCCGCGATCAGCTGATCGGCGTCGCCCGGCAGAGCGAGGGAGCGGTCGGCCCCTTCACGCTGCAGCTCCCCGGTGAAGACGACCGCCACCGAGGACCGGCGGGCCGCGGCGACAGCCGCGTCGAATTGCGCCGTCTCGTCATCGATCCCGAATGCGGGGGCGGGATAGCCGTCAACCGCGAACCAGTGGATCGCGAACGTGTAGCGGACCCCGGCCCGGAGGGACACCGCGGTGGACAATAGGGTCGGGGTGTGAAGCCCGGGCGACGACAGGAGCGGGGCGCCGTTCATGGTCAGCCAGGTGTCGCCGACTTCGTGGAGTCCGATCCGGTAGATCCCGGACGATCGGGGGGTGATCGTCTCGCTCCATGAGCTCCAGTCCTCCCCGGTCCCAGGGGTCGTGGCGGTCGCCACGGCCCGGGTCACATTTGGGGACTCGATGACGGGAAGGTCTGTCTTGCCGGACTCCACCCGGCCGGCGTGGAGGAGCGGCTCGTCCGTGTCGAAGTCGCGCCCGGAGATGATCTGGCCAGTGGTGATGGAACGAAGCGGGATCGAGCGCAGTCCCCCCTGGGCGTACCGGATCGCGGTCGACCGACCGAGCGCTGACCGCAGAGCGGCAAGAGGTGTCGACACGAACGGCGCCACGACCGCCGAGCTACCAGCGCCCGCGGTGATCGGGTGGGTCGCCCCGGTGCCGATCACTGCGATCGACTTGATGCCGGGCGCCAGCGGGAGCACCCCTCCGGCGTTCTTCAGGAGCACCATGGATGCCTCGGCCGTCGTAAGCGCCACGCCAGTGTGCGCCGGGGTGACGGCGTCAGCCGACGATCTCCCACGGACGGGGTGGGCGATCAGCCCGTACCGGAACATCGTCGTGAGGATCTCGGTGACCGCCCGGTCAAGATCGGCGACCTTGATGGCACCGGACTGGACCAGTCGGACCAGGGCGGCGGGCGAGCCGGGCTTGACGAGTGCGATGCCGGCCCGGAACGCAGACGCCGTGTCGCTATTCGGTACAGCGCCTAGATCGGACCGAACGAATCCGGCGAACCCCCACGACGCGAGGTCGTCGTAGACCGTCGGGTCGGAGCAGTCGTTGACGGAGTTGACCGAGCCGTATGAGCACATGACGGACGCCACATTGGCCTGCTGAACGGCCTCTTCGTACGGTGGGTTGTACAGTTCGGCCAGCGCTCGGGTGGAGACTTGCTGATCGAGGATGTGGCGCGCTGTCTCCTGCGAGTATGCGGTGACGTGCTTCAGATTCGCCATGGTCCCGGTGGATTGGATGCCCTCCACGTTGGCGACGCCCAAGCCGCCGGTCAGCACCGGGTCCTCGCCGAATGCCTCGAAGGTGCGGCCGGCCTCGGGCACGCGAGCTAGGTTGAGCTCGGGCCCCTGCGAGGCGTCGATCCCCTTCGCTCGTGCCTCTTGTCCCATGACCACACCCGTGGCGCGCGCCACCGTCGGGTCGAAGGTCGCGGCCACACCGATGGCAGCCGGCAGCTGCGTCACATCCGGCATGTGGAAGGCGATTCCGTTCGGCCCGTCCGTGAGCGTCAGCGGCGGAATGCACAGCGAGGGGACCCCGAGATTGGTGTTCTCGATGGGCGGCATCGTCCGCAGGACGACGAACGACGCCTTCTGGCGGAGCGTCATCCGGGCGAGGACCTCGGCGGCCAGCGAAGCGGCAGTGCCCTTTCCCTCTTGCGACTGGGACACCCATGGACACCGGGCCGCCACGGCCGACGGCACGGGTGCGCCATCAGCCTGGTGCGTGGCGATGAGGATGGATCCTGCGATTGACGCGCCGACGAGGAGCTCGACCATCAGGATCCGGGTTCGGGTATGGCGGCGGGGGCTGGCCATATGACGGGTCGTTGCTCCTTGCTCCTCGGGCGCGGACGTGCTCCGACCTGCCGGGACCGGTGCCTCGGCGGTTACCCTACGACGCGGGGTGTACCAGGTGGTGCCAACGCCAACGCCAACGCCAAGGTCGGGGTGGAGCGTGCCGGCCTACCACCGCCACGTGCATCTGTCCGGTCCGTCGAGCATGTCCGGCCCTCCAGGGCTGGGTCACTCCTATCGTCGAACGGGCGGTCGTCGGTTGAGGACACCGGAAGTGGGTCAAGAGATCCGGAGCGATCTCGTCCTGGCCCTCCGTCAATACGAGGTGGCGTTATGCGAAAGACTGACTACCAATGGAGGTGCCAGAAACCCGCTACGCCCGTCGGGGCCAGCTTCACATCGGCTACCAGGTGTGGGGCGACGGTGACAAGGACATCCTGGACTTCGGCTTCGGCCTCTACATCTCCATCGACGAGACGAGTGAGCAGCCTCAATGGCGTCGATATACCGAACGCCTCGCCGCGTGTGGACGAGTTATTCGGTTCGACCCCAGCGGCGTCGGCCTGACGGACACTCCGCCGGAAGTTGGTCAACTGACGTATCGCACATGGGTCGATGACGCCATAGCTGTGATGGACGCGGCCGGTGCGGCCCGGGCTGTCGTACTTGCAGCCTCCGGCTGGACACTTCCTGCCTTCCTGTTTGCTGCGGAACACCCGGAGCGCACAGAGTCACTGATCGTGATCAACGCATCGGCGAGGTACGTCGAGGCTGACGACTATCCCATCGGGATTCCCGTGGCATTGATGGACGAGTTCAGGGCCGGACTCGACCCCGACAGCGAGAGCGAAGGGGTCGAAGGGCTGAGTGACTTGCGTCTCTTCGCTCCGAGCGCGGCAGACGATCCCGAGTTTCAACGCTGGTGGTCACGGGCATCTATGCGTGGGGCCACCCCAGCGGTGTCCGCTGTGCTCAGCGAGCGGAACGCCACGACCGATTACCGCTCTCTGTTGCCACGCATCACTGCTCCCACCTTGGTGCTTCACCGCCGAGAAGCGATCGCCCCAACCGTGGATCACGGCCGCTATGTCGCTGAGCACATCCCCGGAGCACGATTCCTTGCTCTGCCGGGCAATGATGTGGTGCCTTTTCTCGGGGACCTCGACGGGCTTGTCGACCATATTCAGGAGTTCATTACCGGGGAGCGTTACCAGCCAGGACCAGACCGGGTGCTCGCCACGATCCTCTTTACCGACATGGTCGACTCGACGTCCATGGCTACACGCCTGGGCGACCGGCGATGGACCCAGGTAGTCCTCGACTACAACGAGCTGGTTCGGCGCCAATTGACTCGCTTTGGCGGAAGGTTCGTCAAGGACACCGGGGATGGAGTGGTCGCCACCTTCGACGCACCGACACGAGCGATCCGTTGTGCATTGGCCTTACGCGATGGCGCCACTCACCTCGCCATCCAGGTGAGAAGCGGCCTGCATACCGGCGAGATCGAACTGAGCGGAGGTGACATCCGGGGTATCGCCGTCCACATGGCCGCTCGCATAGCGTCCTCCGCGTCAGCCGGAGAGGTCCTCGTCTCCGACGTGGTTGCGAACTTGGTTGAAGGCGCTGCTATCGAGTTCGAGGACCGGGGCTTGCACGAAATTGAAGGGAATCTCCCGGCCACGCCGGATATGGTGCGCGGCAAGAGCCTGACGGTGAGTTTCTTGCTCCGGCTCTGCTCATGCAGGTGGCGATCGCGGAGGGACGGTGCCGCCTCGGCGCCGGATCGGCTACGACGCTGTCAGATTCACCTACTGGCCACAGGTGGGGATCCTGGCGACGCGGTGCTGATGGGCTCCGGGCCCGAATTGGCCGATGGTGGCGGCGCCTGGGCGACGATCCGTTCGAGGTTCGATCGAGCCGGGCCCATCGTCGCGAGAAGGCGCCCCAGAACCGCCTGCTTCTCCGCGTCACCGGGCTCCACGCTCGCGGCCCCGGCCGTCGGGTTCAAGCGCGCCTTGTCCATCCACTCACGGATCCGGCTGTCACCGAACCATTCTTCACGGACCCGGAGGTCGGTCAGCAGGTTGCTCGGGATGTCGGTGAGCTCCCCGGTGATGGGTAGTGGAGTGCAGATCGCATTCTTCCGGGCGTCACCGTCGCAGACGAGCTCGACGAACGCGGTGATGGCTGCGCTGTAGGTCGGTAGCCCGCCGTAGATGACGTACTGCAAGGTGATCCTCTGTTGACGGAAGATCGGAACCGGTGAGCGATTGGGAACACCGCGCGCCGTGCAGTCCACATAGAGGCAGTCGTGTTCGGTCGGAACGGTTCCATGCTCAAGCACCAACGCGCCGCTCTCGATGCGGATGACATGGCCGAGCCGGATGACGTTGGTGATCTTGTGCAGCAACTCGACTTCTGCGACCGTCGTCGTGGCCGCCCGGAACATGGTCGGCCAGTAGTCCCGGTCGACCCGTAGCATCTGTCCGGTTGCCTCGAACCCCTGAAGGATGTCCTCGATGGACGCGGCCTGCGCAGCCACTTCGAGCTGGGTGGCGAAGCTTTCGAGCGTCTGGAGGCCCCCCTGGAAGCTCGCTCGGTTGAAGAACCAGCTGTCCCGCGGCCGTACCCAGACGATCGCAGATGGGTCGACGCCGAGGCCGAGCAGCCAAAGACAGGCGTCAGCCCCGGTCTTTCCCGACCCGACGATCACATAGGCAGCATGGCGACGATCGATCCTGGCCAGGTCGTTGACCGGGACGAGCTTTACACCCGTCGCGGCGGGATAGCCGGGCGGCTGTGTCGATGGCACCTCTGAGCCTACGTAGCCGGCGTCGACCACCTTCCGGCGGGCCCGTACCACCGACTGAGCGTCAGTGAGCAGGGAGGTTACCCGACCGTCGTCGGTGTACTCACTCATCGGGAAGTAGGTGAAACGGCCGGACGGCAGGAACTTGTCCCGCAGCACCTGGTCGAAATAGGCGCGAATCTCGTCACCCGTGGCTAGCTCGTACAGTCCGGCGTTGGGACCGCGCTCGTCCTTCCTCCCCCTCCCGAGCTCGGTCGAGTTCACCCCGTAGAAGCTGGAGGGTTGGTGAAGGCGGACGAACGAATAGGCATCGTTCCAGTGCCCACCCGGATGGGCTCGCCGGTCCACCATGATCACGGTGGCATCGGACTCCGCCAAGATGACGTCGACGAAGCTCATGCCGACCGCACCGCCCCCGACGACCACGTAGTCGGCCTCGAGTATGCCGTGACCGGTCATGAGTTGGCCGCACCCATCCGAGCTACAGCCTGGCCTCGAACACACTGTTGAACGGTGTTGCCGCCACCTTCTGGAACCGGCTGAATCCTGCGCCGGTGACGATGTCCCGGATGCGGGCCTCCCCCGCCTGGGCCCCGAGGGCCAGGCCGACCTCCTGGGACAGCGAGCATGGGGTACAGAGCAGGGTGGAGAAGGCGTAGTAGGCGCGCCCCACCGGGTTCAGGTTGTCCTCGATCTGGTCCCCGGCCGCGGGCTCGACGATCATCCACGTGCCCTCGTCGGCCAACGCGTCCCGCACGTGGGCGGCTGCCCCGGCAGGATCCCCCATGTCGTGCAGGCAGTCGAACATCGTGACCAGGTCGTAGTCTCGGCCGGGAAACGACGACGCGGGTGCCCGCTCGAAGTTGACGCGCTCAGCCACACCGGCGTCCCGGGCTCTTCGGCGGGCAGTGTCGATCGACGCGGCGTGGTAGTCGGTGCCGAGGAAACTCGAGGCAGGAAAGGCCTGGGACATCAGCACCGTCGATGCCCCATGACCGCAACCGACATCGGCCACCGTTGCGCCAGCCTCGAGCTTGTCCACCACACCTTCGAGTGCGGGCAGCCACTCGGTCACCAGATCCGCGTTGTATCCGGGCCGGAAGAACCGCTCGCAACCCTGGTGGACATCTTCGACGTGGTCGTGCCACCCGATACCGTCACCCGTGCGCGCCACGTCGGCGATCCGGGGCGAGTCGATCACCGAGCCGATGGCGATCTGGAAGAAGCCGGGAAGAAATGCCGGGCTCGATGAGTCGGTGAGTGCCACGGTCTGCTCGGCCGGCAGCACGTAGCGTCCGGTCGCCGGGCCGTACTCGACATAACCGCCGGCCGCCTGTGCATTGAGCCACTCCCGGACATAGCGCTCGGCCGTACCCGTCCGCTGCGCCAGCTCGTCCGAGGTGAGCGGGCCCGCTCCGGCCATTGCCCGGTAGAAGCCAAGCTTGTCCCCGAGGACGACGAGGGCGGAGTTGAGAGTGGCGCCGACTTCGTCGACCGCCTTGAATACGAAAGCCATGAGCTTGTCGGCGTCGACTGTCGGAGCCTCGTTCATCGTTGTCACTGGATTACCTCCTGGTCACCATGGGGTCTGATCGCTCGGTGGTGGTGGTACCGGGACCGCGTCGGGCGCCCGGTCACCGGGGTCAGTCACCTGTCGACGGGTCGATCACGGTCGCCACGCGACTGATCGAGTCAGCCGGGAACCCACCGCACCGGGCGTGCTCTTGCAGGATGTCCTCGTCGGGGGCGACGTAGACGCAATACAGCTTGTCGTCGGTCACATAGCTGGTCAGCCAACGGATCTCCGGACCAAGCTCCGCGATGATCTTGTTCGACTTGCCGGCGAGGGCCTGCAGTTCGGCGGCACTCAGCTCCCCGGCCCCCGGGAGCTCACGCTCGATCATGTACTTGGGCACTCGGACCCCCTTCTGTTGGGCTGTCTCCCTTTGGCATACCGAGGTTCCCTTTGGCATACCGAGGGTTTCTCGACTGCATGCTCACGGTATGTTATTATCCATACCGTGGGTATGGTTGTCAAGGGAGATGTCGCACCTGCGATGACGCGTGCGGCCCAGGGCGCGTCGACGCGCGCCGCTCTCTTCGACGTGGCACGCCGGCTCTTCGCCGAGCGCGGCTTTGCCTCAGCCTCGCTGGACGAGATCGTGGCCGATGCCAATGTGACCAAGGGAGCCCTGTACCACCACTTCCACGGCAAGGAGGATCTGTTCGCCGCGGTCTACGAGGAGGTCCAACGCGAGGTCTCCGACCAAGTGGTCGCCGAGTTCCTCCGGCCGGACCCGTGGGAAGCCCTCGTGCAGGGGTGCGAGCAGTGGATCGACGCCAACCTCGACCCCGTCGTTCAGAGGATCGTCATGCGTGACGCAAGGGCGGTCTTGGGCTGGGACACGGTACGTGATGTCGAGGCCCGATACGGAGCGGTGCCACTCCGTGGCGTGTTGCGCAGGGCAATGCGCCTCAAGAAGATCCGCACCGCTCCCCTCCGCCCGCTCGCATTGATGGTCATGGGCGCGTTGAACGAAGGGTGCCTCTTCGTGGCGGACGCGGACGACCAGGTTGCCGCCCGGGAAGAAGTGCGAAGCTTGGTGGAGACGCTTCTAGCCGGCCTGGCGGCGGGCTGCGAGAGCGACGAAGCTGTGGGGAGCGGATGACCGCGGCCGTGTCGCTTGCCCAACCGCCCGTCGCCGGACAGCGATCACGGACATCCCGCCGAACATGGGAAGGTTGACATGCCCCTCTTTCTAGATCGACACGATGCCCCTGGTGCAACCGCTTCGAAGATCGCGGCCGCGCACGAGCTCGACCTCACTGTCCAGGACAAGTACGGAGTCCGTTACGTCACGTACTGGTTCGACGAACACCAAGGGGTGGTCTGTTGCCTGGCCGAGGGACCCGACCGCGAGTCCCTCGAGGCGGTGCACAGAGAAGCCCACGGCCTAGTGGCTGACAAGATCATCGAGGTGGGTGAGGGGCCCGTCAATGCGTTCCTCGGCCCCCTCCCCCAGCACCCCCCAGGAGAGGCCTACGTCGACTCCGCCGTCCGCGCCATCGTCTTCACCGACCTGTGCGATTCCACTCGTCAGACTCAAGAGCTCGGCGATGAAGGATTCATGACGGTCCTGCACGAGCATGACAATGTCGTGCGGGGGGCACTGTCGGCGCGGGGTGGGCACGAAGTGAAGCACACGGGTGACGGGCTTATGGCTTCGTTCACCTCGGTATCGGCCGCCATCGAGTGCGGAATCGATATCCAACGTTCGCTGCGACAACGGAACGAGGATGTCGGTGGGCCCATTGACGTTCGCATCGGCATCAGCGTCGGTGAGCCGGTCACCGAGCTTGGCGATCTGTTCGGAGCGGTGGTCCAGTTGTCGGCCCGACTATGCGCCATCGCCCCGCGCGGCGGCATTGCCGTATCGAGTGCGGTGCGGGACCTGTGCCTCGGCAAACGATTCGACTTCAACGGCATGGGTGCATTCGACCTGAAGGGGTTCCCGGATCCGGTCCCCGCATTCGAGGTTCAGGTTCCCCGCGTTTGACGGCCCCTGCCCTCGGAGCCTTCGGGAGGCAGAGCTCGCCGGCTCGAATCCCCCCAGTGCCCGGCAATGCCGAAACCCCTAGGTCTGCGGGCTTGGATTGCCTTTCGGCTCCCACCAGAGGACTGTCCCCCCTTGCGCCGACGTCGTCTTTTGGGTAGGATACTCAGTATTCTACTTCGAGAGGAAGGGGCGTATGAGCATCCGTCATGCCTTGTTAGCCCTGCTCAGCGAGGGACCCAAGTACGGCCTCCAGCTGCGCCAGGAATTCGAAGCCCGCACCGGCGAGGTGTGGCCGCTCAACGTCGGGCAGGTGTACACGACGCTCCAGCGACTGGAGCGCGACGGGCTGGTCCAGTCCGACGAAGGCGCCGAGGAGGGTCCCCAGAAGGCCTTCCACATCACCGAGGACGGCGAGGCCGAGCTGGTCGAGTGGCTGCGCACCCCGCCTGACTTCTCCTCGCCGCCCCGAGACGAGCTGGTCATCAAGATCCTCCTGGCGCTCGAGCTCCCAGGGGTGGACGTACACGAGGTCGTGCAGGTCCACCGCCGTTACCTGGTCGAGCTCATGCAGCAGTGGACCCGGCTCAAGGAGGACGAGTCCCGCCTCGATCTCAGTTTCGCCCTGGTCGTCGACGCCGAGCTCTTCCGGCTCGATGGGCTGATCAGGTGGCTGGACACGGCCGAAGGCCGTCTGAAGCGAGCAGCTGCGGGCGTGGATGCGCCGACCTCGCAGTCGTTCCCCCTCCCTAAGGCCCGGCGCAAGGTTGGGGCCCCCCAATGAGCTACCTCGAACTACGCGACATCTCCAAGGTCTACGGCGAGGGCGCCTCGGAGGTGCACGCGCTCTCGAACATCGAGCTCTCCGTCGACGCCGGGTCGCTCGTCGCCGTCATGGGCGCCAGCGGCTCGGGCAAGAGCACGCTGCTGACCATCGCCGGCAGCCTCGAGGACGCCACCCGCGGGGAGGTCAACGTGGGCGGTGTGCCGCTCTCGAAGCTGTCACGCAACGGCAAGGCGCGGTTGCGCCGCCAGTCGATCGGCTATGTCTTCCAGGACTACAACCTGCTCGCCGGCCTCAGCGCGCTGGAGAACGTGTCCCTGCCTCTCGAGCTCGACGGCGTCGCGGCCCGCAAAGCCCAGGCGGCGGCGCTCGAGTCGCTCGAGGACTTCGGGCTGAAGGACCGGGCGTCGCGCTATCCCGACATGCTGTCGGGCGGCGAGCGCCAGCGGGTCGCCATCGCCCGCGCCGTCGTAGGCAACCGCCAGCTGCTCCTGGCCGACGAGCCCTCTGGCGCGCTCGACTCCACCAACGCCGAGGCCGTCATGCGGCTGATCCTGGCGGCCTGCCACCGGGGCATGGCCGCCGTCGTGGTGACCCACGACGCCCAGCTCGCCTCCTGGGCCGACCGCGTGGTCTTCCTGCGCGACGGCAAAATCGTCGACCAGACGCTCCCGGTCGAGAGCCCGGAAGCGATCCTTGCCGACCTCCCGAACCGATGAGCGTCGACGTCCTCGACCGCCCCGTGGCCCGGTCGGTCCCTGAACCGACCACCGGCGGCGTCCCGGCGCGCCGGGCGATGATCCGCTGGGCATGGCGCCTCTTCAAGCGTGAGTGGCGGCAACAGCTGCTCATCCTGCTTCTCGTCATCGTCGCAGTGGCCGCCGTCGTGGTCGGCGCTGCCGTCGCCACCAACACGCCGCCGCCGGGCAACGCCGGGTTCGGCACGGCCGACGACCTGGCCACCATCACGAGCTCCGGCAAGCAGTCCGATCTGCACATGGCGGACGCCCAGATCACCGCGCTCGAGCACCGCTTCGGCACGGTCCAGGTCATCGAGAACGAAACCTTCACCGTCCCCGGCAGCACCCTGACGTACCAACTCCGGTCCCAGGACCCACACGGCCCTTACGGCGGGCCGATGCTCCAGCTCCTCTCCGGGCACTACCCGACCAGGCCGAACCAGATCGCGCTCACCCCTGGGCTGGCGTCCGAGCTCAACCTGAGAGTGGGCGAGACCTGGCCCCAGGGCGGCAAGGCGGTCGTCGGCATCGTGCAGAACCCCCAGAGCCTGCTCGATGAGTTCGCGCTGGTCCCCCCGGGGCAGGTGACGCACCCGACCACAGTGAACGTCCTCTTCGACGCACCGGGCGTGAACCCCGGCCGTATCGGGTCCAACGTCTACACGCCGGCCCAGAACGGCACAGGGAACACGTTCAACCCCGAGACCATCGTCCTGGCGTTGACGACTGTGGGCATGTTACTGATCGCCCTGGTGGCGGTGGGCGGCTTCACCGTGCTTGCGCAGCGCCGACTGCGCTTTCTCGGGATGCTCGAGTCCATGGGCGCGACGGACCGCAACGTCCGGCTCGTGCTGCGGGCCAACGGCGTGATCGTCGGCGGCGTCGGCGCCCTGGTGGGCTTCGCACTGGGTTTGGTGGCGTGGTTGGCCTACCGCCCCCATGACGAGCAAAGCGCACACCACCTCATCCCCACGTTCGCCCTGCCGTGGACGGTGATCGCGGTGGCGATCGTGCTCGCCGTCGTCGCGACCTTCTTGGCCGCCGGCCACCCCGCCCGTGCCATCACCCGCGTCCCGGTGGTCAGCGCCCTGGCCGGACGCCCCGCACCGCCGCGCCAGATCCACCGCTCCTTCGTCCCCGGCGTCGTCGCACTCGTCATCGGGTTCTTCATGTTCTCCGCCTCGGGTGCGGCCGGGAACGGCGGTGGCGTGATCTGGCTGATACCCGGGTTCGTGGCGCTCATCGCCGGGATCATCCTGGTCGCGCCGTTCTTCCTGGCCCTGCTGGCACGAGCAGGGCAGAGAGCTCCGATCGCCGTCCGCCTGTCTCTGCGCGACCTGTCGCGGTATCGGGCGCGGTCGGGCTCGGCCCTCTCGGCCATCAGCGTCGGCGTGCTGATCGCGGTGGTCATCTGCGCCGTTGCCGTCGCCCGCTACAGCGAGGTCTTCGACTACGTCGGGCCGAACCTGGCGTCGAACGAACTGGCGGTGTGGAGCCCGAACGGCAACGGCCCGGGACCCAACGGCCCGGGACCCAACGGTACGACGCCGGCGCCGAGCATCCAGTCGCAGGAGGCCACCGTCCACTCCATCGCCTCCTCTGTGGGTGCCAGGGACGCCATCGAACTGGACAATCCCCCGGTCAACCTGCAGAGTCCCAGTGCCTCGGGCCGTCAGTGGAACGGAGCGATCTATCTGGCGACGCCGGCGCTGCTGCGGGCCTACGGCATCAACCCGTCGTCCATTCCTTCCAACGTCGACATCCTCAGCTCACGCCCTGGCCTCTCGGGCTCAGGGGTACAGCTGGCCTACGGAGGAGGCGGCGCAACGGGCGGCGGCCAACTGGTCGGTCCCGGCTCGGGCAGCCCGGGCGGCGGTGGGGGTCCCGGCCCGGGAAACACGCACACCTGCTCGCCCGGCTCGTGCGTCGCCCACCCGGGCATCCAAGAAGAAAGCCAGTTGCCCACAGGCACGTCGGCACCGAACACAGTGATCACCGAGAGCGCGTTGCGCCGGCTGCACATCGCGAGCGAGAGCAGCCTCGTGGGCTGGATCCTCCAATCGAACAGCCCGATCACCTCCACCCAGGTCTTGAATGCCCAAACGGTGGCGGCCACCAACAACCTGGGCATCGAGTCGAAGAACCAAGAGCCGACCTCGGCCGAGATCGTGAACTGGGCCACCGTGTTCGGCATCGCACTCGCCCTCGGCATCCTCGCCATGAGCGTGGGCCTCATCCGCAGCGAGACGGGGAGTGAATTGCGCACGCTGACGGCCACCGGCGCCAGCTCCCGCACCCGGCGCAGCCTGACGGCGGTCACCGCCGGCGGCCTCGCCTTCCTGGGCGCGCTGCTCGGGACGGTGGCCGCCTACGTCGGGCTGGCCGGATGGTTCCACTCGAACGCGCTGGAAGGTGGTCTGTCCGGCCTCGTCGGTCACATCCCCTGGAGCAACCTGTTCCTCATTGTGATCGCCATGCCCGTCGTCGCCACCATGGTCGGCTGGGTGCTGGCGGGACGAGACCCGACGGGGATCTCCACTCGTCCGATTGAGTAGACAACAGTGAAACAATGACCACCCGCCGCAATCCCCGCCGGGTGACGAGCGACGGGCACCTACGGTTGGCGCCGTCACCGGCCCCGACATCGGCCTGGACGGAGTCAGTCGGTCATATGACGGGACTCGACGGGCCGCCGGTCAGGTCGACGCTGATCAACCGATCACTGAATCGCCGGCTGCCGTCGACCTTCTCGAAGCAGTCTGCGTACTGGCCCGACAAAGTAACAATGATGCCCCCGGCGGTCGTGCTCTCCGATTCCGGCACCGACCACGACGACCCTGGGGGTCCCGGCCGGGCCGAACAGATCTTGGGCGGTCGGCCAACTCCTCGGGGCCGTCGTATACCTCCGGCGGGCCGAGCGCAGGTGAGCGCTCACTCGAAGGTGACCACGCCTCGGTGGTTCATGGGTTCGAGCACGTCCTGATACTCCCGATCGAAGGCGGGTGGGGATCGACCTCCACGAGCTTCCAGCCCAGCTCCGGGCCGCACGGCACCGCTGCATGCCTCCCCATCGTCCCCCATCATTTGGGCAATCCCCGACTGGCGGCACGGCGTGGCACTTGACCAACTCGGAGCTTAGTGTCACAGTGCGACATGAAAGCAAGGGGAGGTGCGGAGTGACGACGCAGGGCGCCGGCGACGTGTACTACGACCCGTACGACGTCGATATCGACGCAAACCCGTATCCGGTCTTCCGCCGGCTGCGGGAAGAGGCACCGCTCTACTACAACGAGCCCCACGACTTCTACGCCCTGAGCCGGTTCGCAGACGTCGAGCGTGGTTACCTCGACCCGAAGACCTTCATTTCGGGGCGGGGCGGCATCATCGAGCTCATCAGGGCCAATATCGAGATGCCCTCCGGCGTGCTCATCTTCGAGGACCCGCCCGTGCACACCATCCACCGGCGACTGATGTCCCGGGTGTTCTCACCGAACCGGGTGGCGGCGCTCGAACCGCAGATCCGAGAGTTCTGTGCCCGCAGCCTCGACCCGCTGGTCGGCGCCAAGGAATTCGACTTCATCGCCGACCTCGGGGCCCAAATGCCCATGCGGGTCATCGGCATGCTGCTCGGCATCCCCGAGCAGGACCAGGAGGCCGTGCGGGACAAGGTCGACGCCAACCTCCGCACCGAGGCCGGTCAGCCGATGAAGGTCTCGGAGAACTTCGTACCCACCGACATGTTCGCCGAGTACATCGACTGGCGCGCCGGCCACCCCTCCGACGACATCATGACGGAGCTCCTCCAGGCGGAGTTCGAGGACGAGACCGGGACCGTCCGCCGATTGACCCGTGATGAGCTCCTGACCTACATCAGCGTGATCACCGGCGCCGGCAACGAGACGACCGGCCGCCTGATCGGGTGGACCGGAAAGGTCCTGGCCGACCATCCGGACCAACGACAGGAGCTGGTGGTGGACCGATCGCTCCTCCCCAACGCCATCGAAGAGCTACTGCGCTTCGAGACACCCGCGCCCCACGCGGCCAGGTACGTCGCCCAGGATGTCGAGATCCACGGCCAGACGGTGCCGGAGGGCAGCATCTTGATGCTCCTGCCGGCATCGGCCAACCACGACGACCGTCGGTTCCCGGACGGCGACACCTTCGACATCCACCGGAGTGAGGGGAAGCCCCTGACCTTCGGATACGGGATCCACCTCTGTCTGGGGGCGGCGCTGGCCCGCCTGGAGGGCCGGGTGGCTCTCGACGAAGTGCTCAACCGCTTCCCCACCTGGGAGGTCGACACGGACCGGGCCACGCTCGCCCCCACCTCGACGGTCCGAGGGTGGGAGACGCTCCCGGTCTTCACCTCATGACGCCCGGGAGCGATCGAGTGCCCTCCCGCCGACCCGATGACCCCGGAGGCGCATGATGGGCCTGCTGGACGAGAAGGTGGCCGTCATCACCGGGGCGGGCTCCGGAATGGCCAAGGCATCGGTCAAGGTCTTTGTCCGTGAGGGAGCAAAGGTGGTCGCCGCCGACATCAGCGGCGCCGAGCAGGACACGGCGGCCGAGGTGGGCGAGGGAGTCCTTCCTGTGCACTGCGACGTCTCCAAGGAGGTCGACGTCGAGGCCTTGATGGCCGTCGCCGTCGAGGAGTTCGGCCGTGTGGACGTCGTTCTCAACGTGGCCGGCATTGCCGACGGCTGCGCGCTTGCCGACCTGACCATGGAGTTCTACGACCGGCTGATGGACGTCGACCTGCGGGGGGTGATGCTCGGGATGAAGCACGGCATCCGCACCATGCTCCCGACGGGGGGTGGCTCGATCGTCAACTGGTCCTCGGTCGGTGGCCTCAACGGCTCCGCCTTCACCAGCGTCTACCAGGCGGCCAAACACGGGATCATCGGCGCCAGCAAGTCGGCGGCAATCGAATACGGCACGGAGGGGATCCGAGTCAACACCATCTGCCCCGGATTCATCCTCACCGAGATCATGGCCGTGGGAGCCGAGGACTTCATTCCCGACATCGCCGCCAAGGCCGCCCTCAACCGAGCCGGACTACCCCATGAAGTTGCCGAAGTAGGCGCATTCTTGGCCTCCGATCGGGCCTCGTTCGTCACCGGTGCGGTCATCCCGGTCGATGGCGGTTGGTCGGCGAAGTTGGCATAGCAGAATGAACGCCATGACTACTGCCAAGAAGTCCGCGCCGGATCCTCCGGTTCGGCCCGGACGCCCCTACGACGGCACTCTACGCCGCGAGAAGGCAGCGGAAACGCGGGAGCGGATCTTGGTCGCCGGTTCCGAGCTCCTGCACCGCTCGTCCGTCCGCGACTGGAAGAAGCTGACCGTCCGGGCGGTCGCCGAACGGGCCGGTGTCAACGAGCGGACCGTCTACCGCTACTTCGGGAGCGAGCGAGGGCTGAGGGACGCGGTGATGCACCGCAACGAGCAGGAGGCCGGCGTTGACCTGGCCGGCATGGAACTCGAGGACATCGCCACAGTGGCGTCCCAGATCTTCGAACATGTCTCCCAGTACCCGAGGGAGCCGCGCCCGCCGCTCGATCCGACCCTGGTCGCGGCCAAGGGCCGTCAGCAGGATGCGCTCCTCGCGGCCATCGAAGCGCAGAGCCGAAGACTGGCCCGACGAGCGACAGATCGTGGCGGCCGCCATGTTCGATGTGCTCTGGAGCGTTGCCGCCTACGAGCGACTGGTCGTCGACTGGCAGATCGATCACCAGCGGGCCGTCGAGGGGATCTCCTGGGTCATCGGACTGGTCGAGGGTGCCGTTCGGGACGGCCGGGGGCCGAAATGACGCCCGCCACCCTCAGTACCCGACAGCCGTCGACCTCTGAACCCGTCCTGTCGGCCTCAACGACCTTGGTGCGCACCGACTACCTCTGCCGTCTCCCACGAATCCGGCGCAGCAAGCGGACAAGCACCTCGGGCTGCCGAACCGCGACCTACCCATTCGACCGTTGTACCCATCCGCTCAGGGCAGCAGCCCGTGACCACCCAGAACACCGTGAGTGACGACCAGTTCGATTCCATCGACTTCTTCCGCTCCAGGGACCTCATCGACAATCCCTACCCCTACTTCGAGCATCTGCGTCGGCAGTGCCCAGTGGCCAAGGAGCCGCACCACGACGTCTACATGGTGACGGGGTACGACGAGTCGATCGAGATCTACCACGACAAGGAGACCTTCTCGGCCTGCAACTCGGCCATCGGACCCTTCGCCAAGTTCCCTGTGCCCTTGGAGGGTGACGACGTCACCGAAATCATCGAGACCTACCGCGACGAACTCCCCTTCGGTGACCAGCTCCCCACATTCGATCCCCCCAAGCACACCGCTCAACGCGGGCTTCTGATGAGACTGATCACCCCGAAGCGCCTCAAAGAGAACGAAGCGTCCCTGCAGCGGCTGGCCGACGACCAGATCGACCGCTTCCACGCCCGGGGCGAGTGCGAGTTCATCGGTGAGTACGCCCAGCCCTACACCATGCTGGTCATCGCCGACCTGCTGGGTGTGCCGGAGCAGGACCATCCGGAGTTCCTCGAGAAACTCATGCACCACGACGCCCTGGAGATGACCCACAGCCCACTCGAGTACCTCTACGCCCAGTTCACCAGCTACATCGAGGACCGGCGGCGCGAACCCCGGGACGACGTGATGACCGGGCTGGCCACGGCCACCTTCCCTGATGGCTCGCTGCCCCCGGTGGAGGACGTGATGAAGATCGCCTCCAACCTGTTCGCGGCCGGTCAGGAGACCACGGCCCGCCTCCTCGGCACCGCCCTCCAGACCCTGGGTGAGCGCCCCGACCTCCAGCAGCAGCTCCGCGACGACCGCAGCCTCGTCTCCCCCTTCATCGAGGAGACGTTGCGCCTGGAGCCTCCCATCAACGGCACCTTCCGCCTGTCGCGGACGCCGACGACGGTGCGGGACACCGAGATCCCGGCGGGCAGCACGGTCATGGTGCTGCCCGGCGGGGCCAACCGCGACCCGCGTGAGTTCGAGGATCCCGACGAGCTGCGCCTCGACCGCGAAAACGTCCGCCAGCACATCGCCTTCGGCCACGGCATCCATACCTGTGCCGGGGCACCACTGGCCCGAGCCGAGTCCAACGTCTCGCTGCAGCGCATCCTCGACCGGATGGCGGACATCCGTATTTCGGGTTCGCACCACGGCCCGGCCGGTGCCCGTCACTGGGAGTACACGCCCACGTGGATGCTCCGGGGGCACGACCGGCTCTACCTCGAGTTCACGCCCGTCGACTGATTTGCGGAGTGCCAAGCCATCCGCATCGCCGACGACGAAGACCTTGCCCGCGATTGCGCCTGCAGCCTTCGGTCGTGGGGCCGGCAATGAACGTTCGGGTCGTCTCGCACTCTGGTGGATGCCGGATCGAATGGCCTCGGATCCGCCTGATCCCCCGTCGCTACTGGCTACATCGAGGCGCTCGTCGCGACCTCGTCGACTGCACAATCTACGAATACGAGCGCGCTGACTGAGACCTCCCCCGTCGGCGCTGGGACGAGGCACCGGTGCCTACGACCCAATCGCTCACCGGCTACCTGGCTCCCCGAGCGTCTCGGGAGAGGACCCGATCGTCATCCGGTCATTGATGGCAAAATACGACGCGATCCCCGGGAGACGACGAGGCGTACCCGGCTATTCGGACCCTTCAACCTGAGGTTGCGGACAGTGACTCAAGCCATCGAGGACTACGCGATGATCGGCGATACCGAGACTGCCGCGCTCGTCGGACGAGATGGTTCCATCGATTGGCTTTGTCTTCCCCGCTTCGACTCGGGGAGTTGTTTCGCCAAGCTGCTCGGAGAGAAGAAGCACGGCCGCTGGCAGGTGGTCGCTGACGAACCGGTCACTTCCCACGTGCGCCGTTATCGGAGCAGATCGATGGTGCTCGAGACCGAGATCACTACCGGGACGGGTGTCGTACAGGTCATCGACTTCATGCCTCCCCGGCATCATCATCCGAGAGTTGTCCGGATCGTACGGGGCGTTGCAGGCGAGGTGCAGATGCGGACCGAGTTGGTCATGCGCTTCGAATATGGGTACGACGTTCCATGGGTCCGGCGGACGGATCGCGGTCTCACCGCCATTGCCGGACCGAATGCCCTTGTTCTCGACTCCCCCATCGAGCTCGAGGGCATCAAGATGCGCCACGAGGGCAAGTTCAAGGTCCGTGCCGGGGACGAGCTGGCCTTTGTCCTCGCCTGGTACCAGTCTCACGAGGATCCCCCTTTCGTACTTGATACCGCACGGGCGCTCGATGAGACGATGAAGTTCTGGGGGGATTGGTGTGACGAAGTTCTGCCGGTGCACGGCGAATGGGACGATCTCGCATTGCGGTCGCTCATTACTTTGAAGGGGCTGACCTACGGTCCGACGGGCGGCATCGTCGCCGCGGCGACGACGTCGCTCCCCGAATCCCTCGGGGGCGTGCGCAATTGGGACTACCGCTATTGCTGGGTCCGTGATGCGGCGTTCACGCTCGAGGCCCTGATCGAATCGGGCTTGCGTGAAGAAGCAGAGAGCTGGCTGGCATGGCTGGGACGTGTCGCCGCCGGTGATCCCGATCAACTGCAGATCATGTATGGACCAGCCGGTGAGCGTCGCCTGACCGAACTGGAGGTCGACTGGCTCCCCGGATACGAGGAATCATCACCGGTGCGGATCGGCAATGCCGCCTCCGGGCAGTTCCAACTCGACGTCTACGGGGAGCTCATGAACGCCATCGACCGGGCTCGCTCCCACGGCATTGCCGTACACGAGGTCATCTGGCGGATTCAAGTGGCGATCATGGGATTCCTCGTCGACCACTGGTCCGATCCTGACGACGGAATCTGGGAGGTCCGTGGTCCTCGTCGTCCGTTCACCCACTCCAAGGTCATGGCCTGGGTCGCTTTCGACCGCGCCGTTCGCGGTGTCGAAGTCCACGGTCTGGAGGGACCTGCCGACAAGTGGCGCGCCATCCGAGATGCGATCCATGCCGAAGTTTGCGAGAAGGGGTGGAACGCCGACGTCGGGGCGTTCACCCAGTTCTATGGAGCCGTCGAACTCGATGCCAGCCTGCTGATGATGCCGCTCGTTGGGTTCCTCCCCGCAGACGACGAACGAGTGGTCCGGACCGTCGAGACCATCCAAGAGCACCTCACCGAGGACGGGTTCGTCCTCCGATACGAGAACGAATCGGGGGTGGACGGATTACCGGGCCGCGAGGGAATGTTCCTCCCGTGCACCCTCTGGCTGGTCGGCTGCCTACGGCTGATGGGCCGGCTCGACGAGGCAACGGCCATCTTCCGACGGGTTGCCGCCCTGGTGAACGACGTCGGACTCATCTCCGAGGAGTATGACCCGGGCCACCGGCGCTTGCTCGGGAACTTTCCCCAAGCCTTCACCCATGTGGGGATCGTGAACGCCGCCCGAGGCCTGACTGCTTCACATGCCGCGAACCACATCTGAGATCCAGGTGGCCCCACCAACGTAGAACAGGAGCCTGGCCCGCTTCGTTCATCTCGGTTCGCCTGGGTCGAAGGACAAGGGAGTCATCTAGGATCAGTCAATGGTGAGTACGCCAGAGCCTCAGCGCATGATCAACGCAAGGCGGTTCTTTCTGAGCTATTCGAGAGAGCACGTCGACGACGCGGTACAGCTACTGTCGCCCCATGTCGTGTATTCGGTACCAGGACACAATCGGCTTTCAGGGGTGTTCCACGGACCCGATGAGGTACGGCGTCACATTGTCAAGCTGATCGACTTCTCCCGAGGCACATTTGAGGTGCTGAAGTGGATGGATTGGATGATCGGTGAAACACACATCGCGGCGCTCCAGTATGCCCAGGCTCAGACTCATGGCCGTATCTACCGGGGACATCACCTCTATCTTCTCGAGTCCGACCCGGACGATCTTCTGTCCGTCATCAAAGTCTTCTTCGAAGATCAAGCAGCTGCGGACCGGTTCTTTGCGCACGACAGCTGATTGGTTCTCCGCACGCGAAGTGGAGCTCTCCGTACGTCGGAACGGTCGGATCTGCCCAGCGTCACGGTGAACATCGTCGTCTAAGGGCATCAGCCAGGCAGCTCAGGACCCGTGTTGAACCCTGCAAATCGCGTCTCATACCGGGGCAGGAATGCGGTCCGTCGGTTGGGGGAGGTCAGGAGAGGAGTCCACGGGTCCTTCCACCCCGATATGAGGCAACCAATCGAGCCAGTGCGGCAGGTACCAGCTGCGATGATCCAACAGACTGAGAGTGCTCGGGAGGATGACCAGGCGGATCAACGTGGCATCGAGGATCAGGGCTACAGCAACTCCAAATCCCATCTGCTGGAACATCACCATCTGACCGCGAGCGAAACCACTAAAAACGACCACGATGATCAGTGCGGCCCCGGTGATGATTCTGGCCGTGGAAGCCACACCGCTGGCGACGGCCTCATGCGTCGAACCCGACTGGTCGTAGCGCTCCTTGATCCGGCTCATCAGGAACATCTGATAGTCCATGGAGAGGCCAAACAGCACCGCGAACAAGAACAGGGGTACCCAGGCGTCGATGGCACTGACGTGCTCGAAACCGAAGAAGTTCGCCCCGATCCCATGAATGAACACAAGCGTGAGAATGCCGTAGGCCGCACCAACCGACAGGAGGTTGAGCAGGATCGACACGACGGCGATCACCAGCGATCGGAAGGCGAGGAGCAGCAGGACGAAGCTGAGACCAAGCACGAACAGCAACACATACGGAGTGGGCTTCGACACCGCGCTGAAATAGTCGGCGGTGCTGGCGGTCTTGCCCCCGACATAGACCGCGGCCGTGGATCCGGCGAATGCCGAAGGGATCAGTTGCTGACGAAGGGTGTGGATGGCAGCCACATCTTGGGAGGACACGGCATCCCCCCGGATCGGCACGGTCAATGCCTCGATGTTGCCGGTTGACGAAGTCTGGATCGTGCCCAGTCCGTAGCGGGAGTCACTGGCCAACAGGGTCTGGAGCCTCGAGAGGTCGGCATGGACGGCGGAAGTACCCCCCACCGCGACGATGTCGACCGGGTACGGATCCTGGGTTGGGAAGTTGTGCTGGACGGCGAGGTAGCCTTGCTTCGACGGCAGGCTGTTCGGGAGGGTGGCAACCCCGCTCTGGCCGATGTGAAGGCCGAGTACGGGCGCGGCCGCCAGAAGCATGAAGCCTCCCGCCATGACCAGGCATATGGCTGGACGGCGCATGACTCGTTGGATCACGCCTCTCCAGAGCGGAGATTCCGTGGTGCCGGCCTCGCCAAGGTGCTTCCCGACGAACGGCAACCGGAGCGAGTTGACGTGATCGCCGATCAGGCTGAGCATCGCCGGCAAGAGGGTTAGTGCGGCGATGACGGAGACGATGCCGACGATTACTGCGCCGGCTGCCAGGCTCCGAAGCACGTTCGTCGGTACGAGAAACAAGCCGACAAGAGCCACTGCGAACGTGGTGCCGCTGAAGAGTACGGCACGGCTAGCTGTCGCTCCCGTCATGCGGATCGCCGCCTCCTTGTCGAGGCCGTTGGCGCGTTCCTCCCGAAATCTTGAGATCACGAACAGTGAGTAGTCGATCCCGAGGGCCAAGCCCATCCCGGTCATCATGTTGACGATGAAGATCGAAAGGCTGAACTCCTGGGCTACCAGCGTGGCGATGCCGAGGCCAACAACAATCGACACTAACGAGATGAGCACAGGCATTAATCCGGCGATCACCGCACCGAACACAAGGACCAGGATGAGCAAAGCAATCGGCAGTCCGAAGTCGAGCTCTCCGTGCTGCAGGTCGCTCGACGACAGGGTCGTAAAGTCGTTGCCCACCGTGTGGTCACCGGTGATAGCCGCAGAGAAGCCGCCGCGGCCGTTTGCCGCCTGGGTTGCTTTCACCACCGGCTTGATGTCCGCATCGCTTGCCGCCCGGAGCTCGATCAGAGCTGCGTGCTGATTCGAGGATACGAATGGACTAGCAGGGCTCAGATCGGTAGCAACCTGGGTGATGCCGCGATTCTTCTGAACCTGGTCTACGAGTCCGGTGACAAACGTCTGGAAGTTGGCGTCGCTGACCGTTGAACGACTCGAACTGACCACGATCACGTCGGTGGGCTTCCGGTTGGCCGCCGAGCCGATGACTTGGTTGTAGAGAGCTTGAGCCTGGCTCGACTCGGTTGTTCCGACGACGTGGCCGTCCGAGGTCAGTCCCCGCAGGGAGGTGCCGACCAACACCAGTGACACCAGGACGACGGCTCCCCAAATCAGCAGCATGCGGCGTGGCCGGTCGGCACTGGCGGCGGCGGCTCTCTCCGTAAGGCTCATAGAAGCAGGCCCGTCTAGTGGCTTCATCATGGGTCCTTCCAAACCGGGCGTGCCCTCGGACGTTCGACCATGTTTCCGCCCTCGGGACGGCCTTGCGACCACTAGTCAGTTGGACTATGGCCCCTGCCACGATACCGAGGCCACAATATGGAGCTCGCCTAACAATAGCAATCTATTTCCTGAATCAGTCCACTAGGGTAGCCTCGTGGCCGAATGGAGCTTCCTGACCAATCATGCCCGGGTCCTCCTCTGCATCGCTCACGATCCAGGAATGCGACTTCGCGACATCGCCGGCAGACTGGAGATCACCGAACGTCGCGCCTTCGACATCGTCGCCGACCTCATCGCGGCGGGCTATGTATCGAAAATGAAGAGCGGCCGCCGCAATAGCTACTCGATCCAGACTGAACTGCCGCTTGGGGAGGCGATTGGTCGGGAGCGAACGATCGGTGAAGTGCTGGCGCTGCTCAAGGAGACCCGGAGTCGGCGAATAGCGCAGAACGGAGCGGCGGCTCGCGCGTCGATTTGAAGGAGGACCACGCTGTCGTTGACGTGCAGTTCTGGCTCAAAGACTTGGATCGCTCCTGAGCGATGCATCCCACGCGATAACTGGGGGATGTCGCTGGTTCGACGTCGCCTGACCTGGCGGATGGGTTTTCGGCAACCACCAGTAGCCGCCGGGGGCGGGCTCCACTGTCTTTGACTGCAGTTAGCGGCGCAGCCGCCGCCAATGCCGGCACGGATGCTCTGGGCGGTCATCACGCTGGCTGTCGACCGCATACCGTGACGAGCAGCCAGGCGATCGGTGCACTTTCGTCTCTCTCCTTGATCGACCAGTCTTCGCCATTGGGGAACTACCCGCGTCGCACTCTGCCCGGGTTCCTCCTCAATGTTCGTTGCGAGCGCATCCTTGGATGTACCGATCGCGCGGATAGAGAAAAGAACCTGTCGGTGCCGAATATCCATCCAGTGAGGTCAAGCAACAAGTCCGCACTCGTGGATGAGACCGCGCTGCATCCCGGCTCGTCGTAGAAGCATCGAGCCGGGATCGAGGGTAGCGGTCAGCCGCTACGACACCTTCGCGGTCTTGGGTACTGATGCGCTGGCTGCCAGTGAGATGAGTTGGCGAGCGATGGCGTTACCGACGATTGGCACCAACCACCGAAACAGCCCACCGGGAAGCGCATTGACGGGGTGGTGCACTTCGGTGCGATCCAGTTCGTCCGTTTCCAGGTCGACGATGCCGATCCACCACACTGGAATGATGAAGTCAGAGGAGCCGTACCAGCGCAGGTCATAGAGGTACCCAGCTTCGCGCCAGGTCACCCGGATGGCGGCCGACTCCGCCGGTTCCAACATTGCGGCTGAATCCTACGTGCCGCCCGTGTGGCGGACCAGTGAAATCTTTGCGATCCCACGGTCGGTGGCAATCGACATCACGGTTGGCGCTGAGCCAGTGCCAGGGTCCGGAGTAGAGAACGGCGGAGACCGGCTCAACGGGCCCGGCACTCGGACCTATCGGAAGCGCCCACACACCATCTTGAAGCGAACGTGCCAGGCGCCCGGAGCGGGGCTGCCGTCCATTCCACGCTCCAAGGGCCTGGCACGCCGCTCCAGGGGGTTGGAGCGGTTTCCTGCCCTGTCGTCATCCTGACTCATGAACTTTGGAATGAACTGAGAATGTTTGGACGCCGGGGCTTGAACAGCACGGGTATAGCGTCGCGTGTGTGGACAAGCCCGAGCATGCCTCTTGTCCCCACTGCGGCAGCATGGAGATAAACGCTCGATTCGAGAGGTCCGAAGGTTCTGCGGATCCTAAGTGGGAATGCCACTGCACGGACTGCCAGTTCACGTGGTCAGAGAGGCCCTAGCGGACAATCCCGACAATCCCAACTATCCCTGGCGCATCTGCCGCGCACGGTCGACGCTGCTGATTCTCGCTTGTGTGATCAGCCATTCATTGGAGCGGGTTACCTGCTGCTCCGTTGGTCTGTGGTGGAGGCCTTCGGGACCATCAGTCTTGGCCCCGCAGCGTCGGCAGACCGACATTCGCCCGTTCGTCTCCGGGAGATGGTGCTGATCCAGATCAGTGCCCGTTTGACCTGCGCTCGCTGTGACCATCGTTCTCCAGTCGAACGAGAAGGAGCGCAATCGCTTCCTTGACTGGAGGCAAGATCGTCCCTTCGTCTCCACCCTATGCCCAACAGGTCAGCCGACCGGTCCAGCAGGGTAGTCTGATACGAGCGTCAGGGTCCGTTGAGCGGAGGATCCGCCGCCTTCGCTCCGGACCCTTGCGCCTGGCCGTTAGAGCTGCTCGCTCAGGTGGTGATTGTGTTGGCCGTGCTTGGCCTGCCTGAAGAGCGAGCCGTGCTTGGCCTGCCTCAAGAGAGAGCCGAGCAGATATCCACCACCGTTGGGCTGCAGGCGATCTTCGTGCAACCGTGAATCAGCTCTTCGCGTAGTCGGCCATCCCCTGCCAGTCGATCACCACACAGGGCTCATTGCCGATGATCCAAGCATCGTGACCAGGTGCTGCCGTCATAAAGTCGCCGGGACCGATCTCGATCTCCTCGCCATCGTCCATGACGATCTTCATCTGCCCGGAGATGACATAGCCCACATGAGCGGCCTGGCAACTCTCGGTTCCCGCCATGGGCTTGACATGCTCCGACCATTTCCAACCCGGCTCGAATGTGGCTCGGGCGACCAACCCAGAGCCGAGGTCGACAAGTTCCAGCCGACCCTTACCGTCCTTCATTTCGCGAACTTCGTCAGGGTGGTCGATGCTCTTTCGAGTGAGCCCAGCCATCAGTCCTCCTTCCGCCGCCCGAATGGCGACAACTCCCATGCCCGCACCATACGCCGACCCGCTGAGTCGCGCCCAGGGAGGCGGTTCCGGCAGAACCCACAGACCGGAGCGTCACAAATCCGGCGATCGGGGCACACTCCGCCAGCTCAGTAGGTTGGTGGCATGAACCGCCGACTAGCCCTCGTAGCAGCAACGGGGCTCTGCATAGCTGGCTGTTCGTCGCCATCGGTATCTTCGAGTTCGACGCAGCCGACCCGGTCGCCTCAGGTGACGCTGAACACGGCTGGACAAACGGTTCCTGTCAGTCCTGACTGTTCAAGCGGGACGGTTACCGTCAGCGCAGTGCCAGCTGGTGAACCGATCCCAATCTGCGTGAAGGTCGGCTCAACTATTGTGATGACTGGGGGCAATGCCATGTCCGGTGGAACGTGGCCGGGACCACCCAGGATCTCGAACAGGCAGGCCCTGATGGTGGTGTCGAGCAAATCATCTGGCGCCAGCTTCAAGGCAATTCTTATGGCGACCGGTACCGGATCTGCCGCCGTCGAGGTGCCGTTCGTCGCAGATCCAGATGTCTGCAATCCGACACCGTGCACTCCAGTTCCGGGAGCACCGCTGATTTTGCAAGTCACGGTAGTTGGATAGCCGACAGAATTTGTGTCCTCCGTGTGAGCCAGAGGGCTGAACTCCCGTACCACGTGCACCACATCTGCAGCCGACGCCATCGGACCCGGGAGGGCGCAGCGGCGGACGGCCTGAGGCGAGCCATGGGGGGCGACCCCTATCCCCTACCGGCATCTCTTTGAGTCAAGAGGGTGATTCCGGAGGCACTTGCGGGCGCGCTGAGTCCACGTGCCCTCGAGGACACAGATGCCTAAGGTTTGGTGGGTCCGGGAGTGACTTCGCCGAAGAGCCGGTCGCCAGGGTGCAGAGCCGGTCACGCAGGCCAAGAGTCGTTCCCGATTGTCCTCCCGGGCCCCTACTTCTGTGCGTCGATGAGGAGCTGTCGATAGACGGCGTTGCTGACGTGTCGTTTCAGCGACCGAATGGCCTCCCTCTTGGTCTTGCCCTCGGCAACCTTCTTCTCGAAGTAGGCCCGCCCCTCGGAGTCCGTCTGGCGGATCTGGCAGATGGCCACCATGTGGATGGCGTGGTTCAGCAGGCGATTGCCTCGGCGGCTCAGACGATGGACAGTCCTGCCTCCCGAGGAGAGCTCGATGGGGGCCACACCGGCATAGGAGGCGAACTGGTCTCGGTTGGTGAACCGAGACACATCGCCGGTGTAGCCGATCAGCTCGCAGGCCAGGATGGGGCCGACCCCATAGAGGTCCGTCAGCGACGTTCCTGATGCTTTCACCGCCGTCTTGATGCGCCGGTGGGACCCCTTCAGCTGCACATCGAGTCGCTCAACATCGTCGAGCAGCTCGTGGGCCAGGTCGTATCGGGCCCGCTCCACCGGGGTGATCGGTTCGAAGTCGTTGAGCAGCCGCACGGCGTCAGAAGCGTTGAGTTCCTTGGAGATTCCGCCCGGTGAGAGGTTGGCCAGGGTGGCATGGAGACGGGACACAATGATGTTGCGAAGCCTCCCGATCTCATGGTTCCGCTTGGCCAGGAGTCGAAGCACCTCCCGATGGTTGGCCGATTCGACCGACCGGAGCCCCAGCGAGCGGAGGGCGGCGATGGCCACCGACAGTGCGTCGTTCGGATCGTTCTTGTTCGACTTCCCAGTGCCGAGAACCCGAACTCTCGAGGCCAACGTTGCCGGCACATCGAGGACCCGCTCACCTGCTCCGACCAACTGCTGGGACAGCAGGTAGCCGAGCCCTCCAGCGGACTCGACGGCCCAGGTGCGCTCACCGAGAGGCTCCGCCCAGGCCAGCAACCGCGCAGTCTGCTGGCAGGTGGCCCGGACCTTAATCTCGGCCAGTCGTTCTTCGTCCGGCCCGATGGCCACGGCCGTATGGGATGCCTTGTGAGGGTCAATCCCGATGATCACCGTCATCAGCTCCTCCTTCGTCGTCGGTTAGGGACCGCGAGGGCACTCCTGGTTGGGATCTCGTGCACGTTCCTCTTTCGAGCCACCCGCGGCAAAGTCCAGCCGGGGAGCCACTCGTTAGAAAGCCAGTCAACCGAAGCTGACGGCAGGCACATCGAGAGCTATCCCGTCTGGACCTCTGAACGCTACGAACCAGTCGAGCGTCTGCCAAGAAGTCTCAACCAGGCACCTCGGGGACGGGCAAACCGGCGGGTTCGGCGCGTTATTGGGACGCGTCGCTCCGCTCGGATGGGGGAATCTCGAGGCCGCTCTACTCGATCCGTTCGAGCAGGGCGCGGAGCGTCGCGATTGATTTAGTCGTAGCCGCCCGCAATCGCGACGGGTAAGGCCGCGCCGAGGAGCATCCGCGCTAAGGGCATGCACGTGGGCCAGGCGTGGGGGGGCGCCGGCGTGGTTGCGCTCCTCGCGAGCGCTCGAGCGGATCGTCCCGCTGCTCGACAGACGCGTAGCACGCATCGAGATCAGCGTGAAGAATGGTGGCATTGCCCGCCACGAACACATGTTTGTATGCTCGTGCGTCACTCGCCATCACACGCGCGCGTGTCGGGGAATCCTCCAAGGATTCCCCGACACGGTTCGGGCGATCAGTGCAGGGCCGGCTCCAGGTGCTCCGGCTCCAGGTGCTCCGTCTCCGACAGATCCGCCGCCGGAGCGGCCGTTCCCCGGGAGGCGGCCCGCTCGGTCCAGATGTCGAGCACGAGCAGGCTCAGGTTCGACACGACCGCCGCACCGATGATCGTCGTGATCAACGCCATGAGCCCGCTGGTCACGTGGAAACCGAGTGCGGCTCCGACCACCGCACCGACACCCGCGGCACCGATGCCCTTGGCCCGCATCGCCTTCGGCGTGTCGGTGCAGACCCAGCCGGCGTAGACCCCGAGCCAGATCGGCACCGCGACCGAGACCACTGCCAGCAGCTGGTCGGGGAGCGCCCGGCTCGGCCAGAACCGCAGTACCAACAGTTCGCCGAGGAACCATCCGCCGAGTCCGAACACGATCGGACCGGCCGAACGGATCCATGCGCCCGTCTTGCGGCCGGTACCGCCTCGGCGGCGGATCCGGATCGCCAACACCACGAGCCAGATCACTGCCAACAAGGCGAAGCCGATCATAAACCCAAGGATGTCCTTGGCAATCGCTGCCTGCGATGGACGGCGTGGCGAAGCTGACAACGTTCGGGGTGTAGCGGGACGTGTCGACCTGGCCGGTGGCGTAGAACGTGGTCAGTAACTGCGTGCTGGCGCTCGGCTCGTAGGCGTCGAAGTCGTCCACGTGCCCGAGCCCGGACAGGATGACCTGATGCCCGTTGGAAAGGTGCGGCAACAGCTCCTTCGTGGCGTTCTGGGCCGGTGTCTCGAAGTCGAGCGTCCCGCCGATGAGCAGCGTCGGGACGCTCGAGTTCTGCACGCTGGTGTACTGGTTCTCACCCGGGTTGGCCGGCCAGGCGTGCACAAGCCCTCCTGCCCCCCACAAGAACTCCCCGAGGGGATTGCCGATGATCGAGCCCCGGTCCGCGCCGGAGCTGAAATAGCGCTCGACGGGCTGCGCGTCGGCCATCCCGATGCTTGCAAACTCGCCCCAGGTAAACGACTGGGGGAGGACGACACCGGACAGCCACGATAGCAGCCACAGGCCGCTCGGATCGCCATGCGCGGCGGAGATCCACGAGTCGAGGGTCATCGGCCCGGACAGTGGCGAACCGGTCGCCTCCGTGAGCCCGAGGAACGTCCCGACCAGGGCGTTGCCCGGCTTGATCGGCAGGGATAACCAACTGCTCGGCATGTCTGCCGCCGTGTGCTTCATGCTCGCGGCGAGGTTGCCGGTGCGGGCGCGGCAGGCAGGCTGCTTCGCGCACAGCGCCGAGTAACGCTCGATCCCCTGATCGATCTCGGCTCCGCTGTAAATGAAGTTTCCTGGCGGGTTGACCCCGATCATCACCGAGCGGTCGACACTGTTCGGGTACCGCCACTGGTAGATCATCGCCAGACGGGTCCCGGCGCTCTCGCTGAGCAGGTCGATGCGCTCGTAGCCGAGCGCGACGCGAGCGGCCTCGATGTCGTCGGCCTGCTCCGCCAGCGTGTAGCCGGCGAGGTCTACGCCGGATCGCTCAAGCCGCTGCCCGCACGAGGCGAAGGCCTGGGAGTACGCGCTCAGCGACGCTTTGCCGAGGTAGTCTGCGGAGTTCTCCAGCGCCGCCGTCACCTCGGGACAGTTCAGCACCGAAGAACCGTCGACGCCGCGGTAGCCGACCATAACGACATCGTGCTGGGCGGCCAGGCGGTTCGCTTGGGGAAACGTCATGTTGGTAATGCCAGGGCCGCCGTTGAGGTGGAAGATTGGCGCCAGTGGGTGGGATGAGCGAGCCAGGATCCGGGTCACCGGCAGCGCGATCAGCCGCGACTTCGAGCTCGCTCGGTTCTCCGGCACGACCAACGTGCCGCAGTCCGCGCGCATCGCACCCTGCTCGGTCCCGTAAGTGCACGCGTGCATGGTCAGGTCACCGGCCTTGGCTCCGGCGGGCACCGAGACCGCGGCTTCGCCGGGTGCGAACCGGATGTACGTCATGCCGAACAACAACACCCCGATGACCACCAGGGCAACGATCCGACTGGGGGTGTAGATCCGCTTTGCCTTCATGACGATGCCTTCCCTCGGTCCTGCGGAAGACGCGGTGGATCCCGCAACACGAACGGTAACGACCGGGTCCGGCGGAGTCGTCGGGCGTCTCGAATTTCCGCCTGGCGAACCGTTACGAACGTCCGGAGTGGGCTCCCGGAGGCTGCCGCTATGTCCAGAGCAGCTTCCAACGCGGTTTGCGAGACGAGTTCGCTCGCCAAAGCCACCGTATACCCATGGGATCGCAGATTCCAGCAAGCTCTCGGTTTGGACCCAAAGGCACCGGTCCGTCCGGACTATCCGCCTGCCGTTGGTGCCGTTGGTGCCGTTGGTGCCTCTGCTTCCGGATGATCCAGGCCCAGGACGGGACCGGCCACGCCCAGCACTGTCCCTACGTAACCGAGTGGCGTGGACGGTTCAAGGACGGAGCCGGCAAGTGGCACACCGTCGAGGCGTGCGATGGGCACCGGGCTGACCTGGATGCGGTGCAGCGAACCGTACCGCCACGGAAGTACATTTTCAATCGGCATTTGTCCCAGCGACATGCAGAGTAGACGTGCCCCTGATCACCGGGTCTGGGTGAGTTATCGAAGGACGCGTGCTTGCCGACCGCGAACTGCCTTCGACCGGCACCGTGGGGGCACCCTCGGACGAGGTCCCAGTGTCTGAGGGTCTTCTCAGACACGCTAGCTACACTTCAGGTCATTGGACGGTCCGCTGAGATCGCAGTGACGCGACTCCAAGCTCGCTTCTAGCCCCCGTCTAGCCCGGCAGATCTTCTGGCCGCTTCTTGGCCAGTTGCCCGGACAAGATGCCTGTGGATTGACCGACCTCGATCATGTAGCCATCCGGATCGCGCATGTAGCAGCGGATCTCGGGACCTCGATCGATCGGAGGCGTAACAAATTCTGCCCCGCGCTCGCTCCATTCCCTGTAGCAGGCGTCGATGTCCGCGACCCGCAGATTCAAGAAGATCGACGTCGTGTCGTCGGGCTCATAGTTGACTACCGAGATGCCGGGCTTGTCGGGCGTGGGCCCACCACCGGGGTTCATGATGATCCAGCTGTTGGCGAGCTTCACCATGCATGGGTTCTCCTCTAGAACTACCTTCCCGCCCAGGACGCGCGAATAGAAATCGCGTGATTGGGCGACCTTCCGCACCGTGATGAACAATGTCGCAATGATCCCCTCCGAGGGAACCGGCAGATTCTCATAGTCAATGTATGGAGACTCATCGGCCATCAAGTCATTCCCTTCCGCTCGCATTGAACCCATTTCCACCCGTCCGGCCAACGGCCGTAATCGTGAGCCAAGGGACTCCGGCGGGAACTGTCACCGCGTACGACCCCGTAGTAGCGGACGAAAACAGCGTGGTAGGGCCGGCAAAGGCTATGCCTGCCGTTAAGA
Source organism: uncultured Acidimicrobiales bacterium (assembly GCA_963769825.1). Taxonomy (GTDB): domain Bacteria; phylum Actinomycetota; class Acidimicrobiia; order Acidimicrobiales; family RAAP-2; genus Bog-756. Next base: position 11,221 of record CAVYNO010000004.1, on the reverse strand, counting down.
GCTTGGTAACCGCTAGAGAGACGGTCGCCAGCCCCCCAAACAGAAGCACCCGCCAGTGCGGCCCGCAGACTTCTCCTACGCCGATTGCTCATTAAGTCGCACCCTCCGCTCCCGAGTGTGCCGATCGCAGAACCCGCCTCCACAGGCGGCTTAGCACTGTTCCGTAGCCACCGCCATCGCGATTGGCACGGGTGGCTTTCGGAGCGCTATCTGCCGAGGAACGACCCAGGATTGTGATCGTCAAGACTCAGGATATTGCGGGGTGGGTGTCCCAAACGCCGGGAGCGGGCGCGTATCGACGGTCACCTGGCACGTGCGGGGCAGGGTAATGGCGTGATCACCACCTGACGATTGTGTTCGAATCGGCCGGGCCCTCGGATGCCGTCGACGTCAGGACCCCCGGGCGCCCAACGCCTCCATCGGATCGGCGGTCTCGTAGGATCGGCGCCCGAGGTCAGCCACCGCCGTGGCCACGTTTAGGCGGCCAACCGCCTGAGGCTCGCGGCAATAGACGTACGCGGTGGCGCAAGCGTCGTCGACCCGTTCCACGATACCGAAGGTAAACGTACCGCCGGCGATGGGTCGCCACCCTTCACCGGCGAGCCGTCCGCTGTCCTCTATCGCTGCCATCTCGGCCTCGTGGCCGGGGGGATAGAGTACGCCCCCGATTTGCTGCACCGTCACCCTTATGTCGGTCGCGTACATGATCGGATCCGGGAGGTGCCACCGGTACATCCCGACGAAATCCGGCTGCGAAAGCGGGCCGGTTGCATCAGGGGCACGGACATCGAGGGTGCACCCGCCGTAGGGGGCGGCGTGGCGCCCCATGCCCCAGGCGCTCCCGACGTAGTCCTCGAGCCCTGTGCCGCAGATAGTGGGGTGCGATGTGTCGCCATCGAGGAACACCTTCACTTCTCCTTCTCCGTACCAGATGCCGTCGTCAAGGATCCGAATGCCAAGGCTGCATCCGAGATAGCGCCCCGGCCCGTCCAACCCTTCGGTGATGACGAGATCGGAACCCATCCGCGTTGGATTCTCCCGGCGGAACGACACGTGGAGATACCCACTGTTGGCCGGCAAGGCTGATTCCAGCGTGTAGTCAACCTGGTAGTACAGGACGGTCGGTGCACCCGATCCGTTCTCGAGCTCGACACGAATGTGATGGGCGAAGGGCATTGGGATCGTGCTGTTAAAGCCCCGGCCTTCGTTGGCGGCCACCAGGGCCGACGCGAAGGGAGCGGTCCGGCCGTGAGGTAGGCAGAAAAAATCCAGAACCGGCACCGAGATACTCGGCTCGTCGGAACCGTCGTAGAACACCTCAATCCAGATCGCTCGCAGCCGCTCCGGTGGAGCGGCGAGAACGGTCATCCAGAGGTGACGGATCACTCCAGGACCCTCGATGTCGGCGAGCACCACCCGCTCTCCCGCTCCGATCACTCGGTTGGGGGCGCCCTTACGGCCACTAGCGGTGGTGCCTCCCGCCCCTCGCGCCCCCGTCGGGTTCTCGAAGGTGATGGCACGCGACTCGAAGGACGAGTCGATGAATGATGGATCCATGAGATTTGTCATTGTCGCATTCTGGCTTCGCGACAGCCGCATTGTCGCCGAGAAATCTCATCCTGGTGGCCGTCTGGACGATGAAGCACTTAGGGACAGGTTCTATGCCGAACTGACCGACCTCTCCCCCGACTCAGTTGGGTGATCCAGATCTGCCACAACGGTCCCTCCCGCGTCGGTAGGGTTGGCCGATGGCCCGATTGCTGGTGGTGCATCACACGCCGTCACCGGCCATGCACGCCATGCTCTTGGAAGCGATTGCTGGGGCCAACGACCCCGCAATCGGAGGGGTCGAGGTCGTGCTCCGTCCGGCGCTGACCGCCACAGCGGTAGACGTCTTAGAGGCGGACGGATATCTACTCGGGACGCCGGTCAATCTGGGGTACATCTCGGGTGCACTCAAGCACTTCTTCGATCAGATCTACTATCCGTGTCTAGACGCCACGAAAGGTCGACCGTTCGGCGCCTACCTGCACGGGGATAACGACGCCACCGGAGCGGTACGGGCCATCGACGTAATCACTACCGGGCTGGGCTGGCGGCGCGCGCAGCGGTACGTGACCGTCACCGGTGAAGTTGACCGTTCCGTCCTGACCGCCTGCTACGAGCTGGGAGCGTCGCTCGCTGCCGGCCTTGACCTCGAGGATTGACGCAAGACACCGACTTTGAAGCCCTGGCAGATCGGGAGTTGGATGACAAACCTATGGGTTCACAATGCCGATTTCGCCGATGAGGAGGAAGGGCGCTCGTGCGGTGGCGGAGGACCGATGAGTCTGGAGATGCTTCGTCCCTGACCAGAGGACGGATGACGTTTTCGGCACCCACTAGGTGTTAGACGCTTCTGGGTCGCTTTTACAAGGCTCACTTCTTGAACAGGTCTTCAACGCGGTCAATGCGGCTCGTTCGCGTTTGCGCGTCCAGCCAATCGTTGTAACGAGGCAATCGTCGTTCGTCCGGGACGTGTTGACGCCCGTTCGGGCCGTTCGTCCGAGCTCCGCAACGCCGGCAGACCGCCATCCGCCCGTTTGTCTCGGGAGCATGGTGCTCGTCGAGCCGAGCGCCTACCTGCGATGCTTCGGGTGAGACCACGATGCTCCCCTCGCCCGGCGCCCCCCTGTGGCTAACGCTGAGCCAGAAGGACCGCAGCAAGCTCAAGTTGAGCGAGTTGGTCCTTCGATACACCTTACTTGGCACCACCCACCGCCCGGTCCCTAGGTCCGAAATCCACGCGTACCGTTCGAACACTGGAACGCACGGCAGAGAAGGAGCCCTGCATCCAGGCTCGGGCTTCGCTCGCCGACAAGATGCCTTACGACGCGCAGGGTTATAGCGAATAGCCGGGATACAGTGTGGAGCACAGTCAACCGAGGGAAGGCTCCCCCGAGAACTGCTCAACGCCGCTGTGCCTGGCAGGCAAGCCATCCTGATCGGATGGCGTTCCTCCCGTGCGACTCATTCGCAGCTGACAGAGGACCGATGTGACATCGACCGTCGCGTTGCCCGAACGGGAGCGGCCGGGAAAACTGTGTGCATGCCCAATCCCTCGCCGTGGTCCGAAGATGCCGACGCGCTCACCGAGGCGCTGAGCCTCACGACGCCCCCGATAGCCATCACCTTTTCCCGGGGTGCTCCCGACGGCGTTTCGCCGTTCGACGCTCCGATGCCGGAACCAACTCCCGATGGGCGAACCGGTCGGGTTCCGGCGGGGTGCGTGTTCTGGACCAAAGCACTCGACCGGACGTTCTCCACCGTCGCCGCCGACCACGGCAACTGCAGTGTCGGAAGCCTGACCCATGGGTTCGCCACCCTTGACGAGGTCGCCGGCCACTCGGATATGGCGACCCTGGTGGAGTCGGGCTGGGTGACCATGGACGTAGTTCCCGACATCCCAGTCATCGCCGACCGGCCCGAGGTCGTAACCTATGGGCCCCTGACAGAAACACCCGTGGACCCTGACGTCGTCATGATCCGGGTCAACGCCAAGCAGCTCATGGTGTTGCGTGACGCGCTTCCTGGCCTTCGCATCGATGGCAAGCCCCAGTGCCACATCGTTGCGGTAGCCAAGCAAGAGGGGGAAGTGGCGGTGAGCGTGGGCTGCACGCTCAGTCGCGCTCGCACTGCCATGTCCAAGACCGACATGACTTGTGCGATCCCGGCAAACCGGCTACACGACGTGGTTCGCCAAGTTCAGGCGACCGCGGCAACCGACTCCATCGTGGCGGCCTATGCCGCGGAGGATGCCCGCCGATTCATTGCTCGGTAGGGCGTGCTGGCTGGCTGCTCGGTAGGGCCTACTTCTTGGCCGCTTCGTAGTAGGGATTGGTGCCGGCGGCGTGGTCGGTGACGTCGATGACCCGAGTGATCTCGGTGACCGAGTCGCGGAGGGCGACTTCGATCCCTTGGCTCAAGGTCACCGCCGCCATGCCGCAACCCGCGCAGCCGCCGCTCAACCGGAGATAGGCGGCGTCACCCTCCACCGCGACGAGATCGGCCCGACCGCCGTGCACCGCAATACTCGGGTTGATCTGTTGCTCGAGGACCTGGATGACCCGCTGCGCGACGTCTCCGCTGAGGTCCACCGGCGGCCCGGCCATCCCCGGGCTGGCGCCGGCAGGGCGCGGTGGCTGGTTGGGGTTCTGAATGACCATCCCGTCCTGGCCTGCATCACGGTTGACGTCGAGGACCGACCCCCGCATCTTGGCGATGCTGTCGGCCGGAACCACGAGCACCAGTCCACCACGATCGTCGGACCAGTCATCGGGTCCGGCGTCGCCAACCGCCTGGAAGTACATGTCGTAGGTGTAGGCGTTTCCGCTCGCACCGGTGACCTCGACCCATAGGGCCAACGACTCCTCACCGTCTTCCCTGGACCGCAGTTCCAGCAGCATCTCCAGCGCCGCGTCGGCAGCATGCAGGACGGCCACGCTGTTCGAATCGATGTCAGTCATGGCGTCTCGTCTCAGCCTTGGTGGGTCGCGACCATCATAGGGGGGTGCCCCGGATCCTCTTGCTGCTGCCCACTGCCACCTACCGGGCCTCGGACTTCGTTGCCGCCGCCGCTGGCCTGGGGGTGGACGTCGTGGTCGGATCCGAACATCGTCAGGCCTTGTCCGGCTCCATGGGTGACCGCGCCGTGGTGGTGCCGCTGGCCGACGTCGACGCCGCGGTGAGCGCCATCGTGGCCTTGCATCGTCGGAGCCCACTCGATGCCGTTCTGGCCGTCGACGACCAAGGGGTGGTGGTCGCATCTGTCGCGGCCGCGAGCCTGGGATTCCGCCACAATCCGCCGGACGCCGTCGCCGCCACCCGGGACAAGGCGATCATGCGGGAGCGCCTGGGGGCCGCCTCCTTACCCCAGCCTGCCTACCGAATCGTTTCCCTCGGGGCCGACGTCGCCTCGGCCGCGGCGGAGATCGGGTATCCATGCGTGGTCAAGCCTGTCTCGCGGTCGGCCAGCCAAGGAGTCATCCGTGTCGATGACGCGATCGAGGCCGAGGCGGCAGCTGGCCGCATTCGCGCCATGACCGCGAGCTCTCCCGAACGCCTGCTCGTCGAGTCCTTCGTGCCCGGAGACGAGGTTGCGGTCGAGGGTCTGCTCACCGAGGGACGTCTGGAGGTGCTGGCGGTCTTCGACAAGCCCGATCGCCTGGACGGCCCCTTTTTCGAAGAGACCATCTACGTCACGCCGTCACGCCAGCCCTCGGCGGTCCTCACCGAGATCGAGTCCACCGCGGCTCGGGCGGCGACGGCACTCGGTCTGCGGGAAGGACCCGTCCATGCTGAGCTGCGCGTCGGCCCGGGTGGCTCCGTGATCATTCTCGAACTTGCCGCCCGGTCCATCGGTGGCTTGTGCGCGCGGGCCCTCAAGTTCGGAGCGGGGATGAGCCTCGAAGAGGTGATCATCCGGCACGCCCTCGGCATGGGGCTCGATGGCCTCACCCGGGAGTCGCAGGCATCGGGCGTGATGATGCTTCCGATCCGCTCAGCGGGGGTACTCGACCACGTGTCGGGACAGGAGCGCGCCCTCGCCATCGACGGAGTGGTCGGTCTCGACATCAGTATTCCGTCGGGACGGCGGGTGGTGCCACTGCCCGAAGGCGACCGCTACCTGGGATTCATCTTCGCCCGTGGACCGACACCGCAGGCGGTCGAAACGACTCTCCGACGGGCAGAGGCATGTCTCGACGTGCGCCTGCGCTGAGCCAAGCCCGAGGGCCGAGGCCGGCCCGATAGGGTCGAGTTAGTGCGAGCGTTGCTGCTGTCAACCTACGAACTAGGCCACCAGCCACTGCACGCGGCCAAAGCCACCAGCGCGCTGCTCGAGGCTGGTCACGAGGTTCGCTCCGTTGATGTCGCCCTCGACGTGCTCGATGCAGACGATGTCGACTGGGCCGAACGCGTGGCATTGTCCGTGCCGATGCACACCGCCATGCGCTTGGCATTGCGGGTCGCCGAATCGATACGGGCTCGGCGCCCCGAACTTCCTTTGTGCTTCTATGGCGTCTATGCCCCGGTGAGCCGGGATCTGACTGTCAGGTCGGGCGTCGATGCCGTGATCGCGGGCGAGTATGAGACGGGGCTGGTGGCGTGGGTGGACGGCAAGGACCCTGGCCCGACGATTCAGCTGGGCCGAGTCAAGGCGCAGGGTTCCCGCCCGGCACCTGTTACCACCCCTGGACCGGTACACGAAACTCGCGGTCGACAGTGATGAGCGCCTGGTCGGATCGGTCGAGGCCAGTCGAGGTTGCTCGCACCGATGCCGACACTGTCCGGTCCCGGTCGTATACGGCGGCCGCGTGCGCCCGGTGGACGTGGCTGTTGTCATGTCCGACGTCGACCAGCTGGTGGAAGCAGGTGCCCGCCATGTGTCCTTCGCCGACCCGGACTTCCTCAACGCCCCGCTTCACGCTCGCCGAGTCGTAGCGGCAATGCACGAGCGTCATCCGGACCTAACCTTCGACTGCACGACCAAGGTGGAGCACATCCTGCGTCACCCAGACGTTCTCCCTGAGCTGGCAGAAGCCGGCTGCGCATTCATCGTCTCAGCGTTCGAGTCGACCAACGACACGATCCTCGACTACCTCGACAAGGGTCATTCCGTCGCCGATGCTTCCAGAGCCATCGTGGCGCTTCGCGAGCACGGGATCGAAGTACGCCCGTCGTGGTTACCGTTCACCCCCTGGACCACTCTCGACGACCTGATCGATGTGATCGACTTCGTCGTGGCCCACGATCTCGTGGCCAATGTGGACCCGGTGCAATACACGGTGCGCCTGTTATTGCCCGAGGGTTCGTTGCTCCTCGGCAATGCCGCCATGGAACCCCACCTCGGTCACTACGACGTGGAGCACTTGGGTTGGACCTGGAGCCATCCTGATCCCATGATCGATCGGCTGCAACAGGAGTTGGTCGCGCTGGTCGAGGCACGGGTGGGACAAGGAGCGTCCGCAACGTTCGGAGCGATCGACGCCCTCATTCGGTCCCGGGCCACCGACCGCATCGCTCCCCCCTCCCCCGGGTCTGTTTCGAAGGGAGCCGCCGGGGAGCGGGCCCACCTCACTGAGCCATGGTTCTGCTGCAGCGAACCCACTGAGGCGCAGTTGATGCCATTGGCACCGCTAGGCTGAATGGGCGGAATACGGATTGTTCAGGGGAGTCTGACTGAGTCCTGTGATGCCACCAAGGAGAACGCTTCACCATGAAGGTCTGGATCGATCAGGATCTGTGCACCGGAGACGGGTTGTGCGAGGAAATCGCGCCGGCCGTCTTTACGCTGCTCGATGATGGCCTCGCCTACGTGAAGGAGAGCGACCAGGTTCGAAGCGAACCGGGCGGTGCCGCGGGCATGGCGCTTGTGCCTGAGGACCTCGAGGAGGCTGTCACCGAAGCGGCCGAGGAGTGCCCCGGGGAGTGCATCTTCATCGAGCAGGGCTAAACGCCGCCGCCGTCTAGGCACGCTGGAGTGAGCGCCACCTCTTTCGGCCACCTGTGCCGAGGTATTGGAAGCTTGGATCGGGATCTTTTGGACCCTGCAACTCCGGCTGGCTGGAGTGAGCCACTGCCCTGTTCACGCCTACGAACTGTGAAAGGTCACGCCCTACTTATCGTGCCTCTGGGGTCCGGGCCAGCTTCGCCCGCGCCAGGTCCTCCACTCGACGGACGAACTGCGGACTGCGGCGAAAGCGCGCCCCAATCTCGGCGTAGCTAGCACCAGCCTCCCTCCAGGCGAGAATCCGCCGTTCCAACGGCCGGAGCACCTGCTGATTAGTCGAAGAACTCGGCTCACGATGGGGCCGCGATCCGAGGGCCAGGATCTGAGACACACTCCGTCGGCTGCGCCGGAATCTCCAGGCCACCTCGGCCGGGTCAACACCAGCCGCTACGAGCCGGCGCATCCGCCGCTCAATCGGCCGCAAGTGTGCATCGCTGGTTACAACCTCAGGTTCCACCACGACTCCACGATATCTCGGACGTGAAGGGTGCCACCTCGTGGTCGATCGCCTACCAGGCCAACCCCGCTGATACCCCGGTGCGAAACTGGCCGGGTGACCATCCGCCTCATCACCCTCTCCCTCCGCCAGGTGCTCCGACTGCTGCTCCTGGCATGCCGGTCGTCTCGTTCGAAGGATCTTGAGCTGCTCGTGTTGCGCCAGGAGCTGGTCGTCTTGCGGCGGCAGGTCCCCCACCCGAAGACACGTCAGGAGGAACGTCTTGTGCTCACGGTTCTCCAACGGCTCCGTCCAGCTCGCGAGCGGCTGTCGAACCTGTTCACTCCGGACACCCTTCGTCGCTGGCACCGGGAATTCGTGAAGGCGAAGTGGCGCTTCTCCCATAGGGTCGTCTCGCGCCCGAGGATTTCCCTCGAGACCCAAGTCATTGTCTGGCGGATGTCACGGGAGAACGACAGCTGGGGCTACAAGCGAATCCAAGGCGAACTCCAGAAGCTGGGCATCGAGATCTCGACGACGAGCATTCGCCGCATCCTGGCGGACAAGTCCCGTCCCGGTCCACACCGGGACACCTGGCGCCAGTTAATGCGCACCCAGGCCTCCTCGATCATCGCCTGTGACCTGTTCACCGTGGAGTCGATTCGGCTGAAGACCCTGCACGTGCTCTTCTTCATCGAACTGCAGAAGCGGCGGGTACTGATCGGCGGGGTGACCGAAGATCCGGCCAACCAAGCCTGGTGCACCCAGATCGCTCGCAACCTCTCTGAGGCACGAGAGGACCGATCGGAGCCGATCCGCTTCCTAGTCCACGACCGGGACAAGCGCTTCGGAGCGACGTTCGACGAGGTCTTCGAGGCTGAGGGCGTCAAGATCATCCGAACACCCTGGCGAGCCCCGAAGGCGAACGCCTACGCCGAGCGATCTGGGTGCACCAGCCAGGTTGGCCGGACCTTCGGTCACCCCACCGATCAGCACCCGCCGGCTCTGCAGTTCGATGAAGAAGAGCACGTGCAAGGTCTTCAGTCGGATCGACTCGACGGTGAAGAGGTCACAGGCGATGATCGAGGAGGCTTGGGTGCGCATGAACTGGCGCCAGGTGTCCCGGTGCGGGCCAGGACGGGGCTTGACGGTCAGGATGCGGCGGATGCTCGTTGTGGAGATCTCGATGCCGATCTTCTGGAGCTCGCCTTGGATTCGCTTGTAGCCCCAGCTGTCGTTCTCCCGTGACATCCGCCAGACGAGGACTTGGGTCTCGAGGGAAATCCTCGGCCGCGAGACGACCCGATGGGAGAAGTGCCACTTCGCCTTCACGAGTTCCCGGTGCCAGCGACGAAGGGTGTCAGGCGTGAACAGGTTCGACAGCCGCTCGCGAGCTGGTCGGAGCCGTTGGAGAACCGTGAGCACCAGCCGTTCCTCCTGACGTGTCTTTGGGTGGGGGACCTGGCGGCGCAAGACGACCAGCTCCTGGCGCAACACAGCAGCTCGAGATCCTTCGAGCGAGACGACCGGCATGCGAGGAGCAGCAGTCGGAGCACCTGGCGGAGGGAGAGGGTGATGAGGCGGACGGTCACCCGGCCAGTTTCGCACCCGAGGTATCGTGGGGTTCGGCCTGGCCACGCGGTCGATTGTGAGGTGGCACCCTTCACGTCCGAGATATCGTGGCGTAGTGGTGGACCCCGAGGTAGTAGCCAGCGATGCACACTTGCGGCCAATCGAGCGGCGGATACGCCGGCTCGTAGCGGCCGGAGTTGACCCGGCCGAGGTGGCCTGGAGATTCCGGCGCAGCCGACGGAGTGTCTCTCAGATCCTGGCCCTTAGTTCGCGGCCCCATCGTGGGCCGAGTTCTTCGACTAATCCGCAGGTGCTCCGGCCGTTGGAACGGCGGATTCTCGCCTGGAGGGAGGCTGGTGCTAGCTACGCCGAGATTGGGGCGCGCTTTCGCCACAGTCCGCAGTTCGTCCGTCGCGTGGAGGACCTAGCGCGGGCAAAGCTGGCCCGGGCCCGAGACACGATATGTAGGGCGTGACCTTTCGCAGTTGGTAGGCAGGAACGGAGCAGTGGCTGATTCCAGCCAGCCGGAATGGCAGGGTCCAGGAGATCCCGATCCAGAGCTTCCGATACCTCGGCACAGGTGGCCGAAAGAGGTGGCACGCACTCGAGCGTGCCTAGACGGCAGCGGCGTTTAGCCCTGCTCGATGAAGATGCACTCCCCGGGGCACTCCTCGGCCGCTTCGGTGACAGCCTCCTCGAGGTCCTCGGCACAAGCGCCATGCCCCGGCACCGCCCGGTTCGCTTCGAACCCGTCGCTCTCCTTCACGTAAGCGAGACCGCCGTCGAGCAGCGTAAACACGACCGGCGCGATCTCCTCGCACAACCCGTCTCCGGTGCACAGATCCTGATCGATCCACGCCTTCATGGTGAAGCGTTCTCCTTGGTGGCGACGCAGGACTCAGTGAGAGCTCCCCTGAACAATCCGTATTGCGCCCGGATTTCAGCCTCGCGAGGCGAGATGGCATGGACTGCAGTTTCAGTGGGTTCACTGCAGCAGAACCATGGCTCAGTGAGGTGGGCCCGCTCCCCGGCGGCTCCCTTCGAGAACGAGACCCGGGGGAGGGGGGAGCGATGCGGTGGATAGCACGGGACCGAATGAGGGCATCGATCGCTCCGAACGTTGCGGACGCTCCTTGTCCCACCAGTGCCTCAACCACACGAGACCGAGTCCTGTTGCAGCCGGAGTCGATTGATGGGATCAGGATGGCTCCAAGTCGTTCCCAAGTGCCTGACGTCGTAGTGACCGAGGTGGGGTCCCATTGCGGCATGGCCGAGGAGCAACGAACCCTCGGGCAATAACAGGCGGACCGTATATTGCACCGGGTCCACGTTGGCCACGAGATTTGGTGGGCTACGACGAAGTCGATCACATCGATCAGGTCGTTGATGTCCATGGGCTCAGTGTTGACCCACGACGGACGGTTGCTTCGATCCCGTGCTCAACGAAGCGCCACGATGGCTCTGGAAGCATCGGCGACGGAATGACCCTTGTGCGAGGTAGTCGAGGATCGTGTCGTTGGTCCACTCGAACGCCGAGCCGATGAATTCGCAGCCGGCTTCTGCCAGCTTGCAGGGAGAACGTCTGGGTGACGCAGGATGCGCCCTGGCTTCGTAGTGCAGTCGGGGCCCCCTCCGGATGACGCTGGTGCATTACCAGCTACGAC
>CAVYNO010000003.1:0-892434 GCA_963769825.1 uncultured Acidimicrobiales bacterium | reverse complement strand
GACGTATCGCCATCTTCGAAGACCTCGGCGGTTGCCGGTACCGGCTGCACCATGAGCAGATCGGCGAGCTCGCCGTCGGGCTCGCCCGGGTGCGCGCCGCGGTGGAGGCCCGCTTCGAGCTGCTCGAGCTGGCCGACGAGCGCGGCGGACCGGCCGGCGACGACTCGGTCAAGGCCCACTTCGTCGTGCGGCAGTCGCCCGGGCGCGAGGCGGGTGCGACCGGCGGCGGCTAGCCCGGAGGGGAACGCCGGTCGAAGAGACGACTCCCGGCGCGCCGGTCGGCGCCGAGTCCTCCTCGACGTCGACCGGTGCCGACGACGACACCAGGTAGGTGGCCAGTCCGCCGACCTGATTGGCCCCGAGCACCGTCAGTCCCCCGGCCGGGACGGTGAAGGTGGCGAAGGGACGGCCCTGACCCAGGCGGGCCAGGCCGACGGTGACCGGTGACGACCCCGGGTCGGCCACGGCCAGACTGCGCACCGTGGCGCCGGCGGTGCCCGGGGCACCGGGCAGGCCGGGGCCGGGCACTACCCAGCGCCCGGCCACGGTCACCGTGCCCGGTGACGATCCCCAGACCGGCGGGCTCGCTCCGCCGGGCGGCGAGCACCGACCGCCCGACGGCGATGGGCTGGCTGGCATCGACGGTCACCGCATAGGGCACCTGATGAGGCAGGCCGGGAATGCCCGAGGCGGACACGTCGGCCACCGACTTCGCCGCCACTGCCACCTGCTGGGGCTCGACGGAGCCGGATGCGAGGGCGAAGGAGATCGTGGCCGACGCCGGCGCGTTCCCCGGGTTGGCCAGGCTGAAGTGGACGGTGCCCCCGGGCATGGTGGTCGTCTGGGCGAAGCGCCACGTGGTGCTCAGTGCAGGTGAGCCCAGCCGCAGAGAGAGCCCACCGGTCGCCCCCGAAGACCACTGCTGGAACTCGGTGCTCACCAGCGCGCCGGCCTGGGCGGTGACCACCGTGGCGATGGCGTTGGCGTTCTGCACGAAGTCGCCGACGTTGTCGGTCACCAACTGTCCCGGTGGGACGGTCAGGCCCTGGTAGGCCTGGGGGTCGACGACACCGGCGTCGGTCAGGAAGGAGATGTTGACCACCGACGCCACCGCGGCCGGATTGAACAGGGAGAGGGTGAGGACGTTGCCCGCCGCGGTCGAGCCACCGGCGAAGACCCACTGCGCGGAGGTCTGCGAGGCGCACGGGGCCGTGCTCCACCCGTTCGGCCCGGACACGACTTGGCTGGCGGTCACGCCACCGCCGGCGAACGTGAAGGTCGAGGCGTTGCTCCCGGAGGGCAGCCCATTGGCGGGGTCGACCGCGGAACGGCCGAAGGGCTGCACTGACAGGGACCGGTGGGTGGCGCGACCCGGTCCCGTGCGTCCCCGCCGGAGCCACCACGGTCATCTCGCCGCTCACGGCCTTCGCCGTGGTGTTGGTCAGGTAGACGGTGCTGGCGGCGGCGGTGCCCGTCCCGCCGGCGCAGAAGGCCGACGACGAATAGGCCCCGGCTGCGGAGAGGGCCACCCCGTCGGCGGTCGGGGCCGGGGCCGGGGCCGGCGGGGCCGGGAGGGTGGTGTCGATCACCGCCACCACCGCCACGGCGACGACGACCACGACGAGCGCCGCCCAGCGGCCGCGCCGGTGGCGGTGGGTGGCGTGGCGGTGGCCGAGCGGTGGCCGCCCCGAGGCTCGACCACCGTCGGCGGTCGGATCCCAGCCTCCGGGATCCGCGGTCCCGGTCATGGGCGGTCGGCCTCCACCCCGTCCCACTCCCCCGAACCGCCTTCGGGCTCGGTCACCGCTGCGGAACGGCGCCGGCGCCACGACCGGTCGGACCGGAGACGCCCGGTCCTGGCGCCGACCACCAGGGCGACGGCGACCAGCCAGGCCACGAGGGAATAGAGGAAGGACAGCACCACGATCGGGCCGCCGTCGAACCCGAGGGTGGCCGTGCCCGGCCCCGTCACCCGGTAGCGCCCGGCCCAACCGAAGGCGGGCGATGGCGATGCCGCGCCGGAGGGCCCGGACAGCACCCACCGTCCGGCGGGGGCGGCCGCCGAGTAGAGCGTGCCCGCGGTCAACGGGCCCTGATAGGAGGTCGAGACAGCCGGCCCGAGCAGGACGGGGCGGGCGCCGGGCAGGACGCCCGAGCCCATCGCACCCCCGAGCACGGCCGGGGGTGCGACCGCCGGCGCCGCCGAGCGGCCCGACGCGCTCGACCTCCGCCCGCTGTGGCACCCAGGCGGCGTTGTCGTAGACGGTGATGCCGGTGCCCGACACGACCGGTGCTGAGGTCGAGCTGCCGGCTGAGGGCCGGAGCGAGGTCGGCCGGCACCGGGTACCCGTTCGGCGTCTGCTCGCCGGGGATCTCGGGGGCCAGGAGCCGTCACCACGACCACGTAGCGCACCCCGGCGGGCGCCAGCAGCCGGCCAAGCTGGTCGGTGCGGCCGTTCCGGGCCAGGTCGACGGCGGAGGCCAGGCCCGCCGGCCGGCCCCGGCCCCGGCGCGTTCCACAGCCACCGGGCGTCGGGGCTGCCGTCCTCGGAGGTGGCGTAGGCCAGCCCGTCCCCGGCGCCCACGAACCCTGGTTGAGGGACCGAGCGTCCCCGAGCCACAGCACCCGGAAGGCGCCCGCTGGCCGACTTGGCCCCCATCCACGTCACCGACTGGCTGAAGTCGTTGATCGGGAGGTCCCAGCGGCCCGGGGAGGGCCGAGACCAGGGTCGGGAGGGCGCCGAGCACCACCGCCCCGGTGGCCACCACGCGTGACCAGCTGGCGCCACCCGAACTCGGCCGCATGCAGATCCTCCTCGAAGGCGGCCACGCCCAGGCCGATGGCGGCGGCGACCGCCGCCGCCGCCGGGGCCAGCAGGACCAGGGATCGATGGCCAGGGAGCCCGTCCATCCCCGTCCGATGACCCAGGCGGCCACCCAGAAGACCAGCGCGACCGACCAGCAGCCGTGCCGCCCAGCTGGAACCGCTCGCCACGGGCCAGCACCAGCGGCACCAGCGCGGCCAGGGCGAATCCCCAGGCCAGGAGCGAGCCACCGATGGGCCCGACGGCGAAGCGGAGCAACGATCCCCACGACGGCGCCGCCGACGCGGGGGCCGGGACGCCGAAGACGGACACCGCCCCCCGCCCGGCGGCCAGGACGCCGATGACCCAGGGAAGGCAGATGACCGCGGCCACCAGGGTGGCCGCCAGGGCCAGGCGCGAGCGCCCGCAGGCCGGCCCGCCAGTCGCCCGGACACGGCGGCGACGACAGGACGAGGGCCAGGCGGCCAGCACCACGACGACAGGCGGCGGCCGGCACGAAGGAGACCAGCACCGCCTCGAGCAGGCCCAGCCCCACCACGGCGCGCACCGCCTGGTGCCGGACAGCCCCAATCGGCCAGCCGACCCGGCCACCCCGCTGGGCGCGCCCGGCGGGCGGGCCTCTCCAGCCGGTGCCGGGTAGCGGGCAAAGAACGGGGCCGTGCCCGTGGCCCGGAACAGGCAGGCCAGCACCCAGGGCGTCCCGGCGTAGAGCGACCAGCGCTCCCCACCGCCCGAGGGCCATGCTCGTCGTAGGGCAGCGGCCATGGCCAGGTAGGCCAGCCCGGCCACCAACGAGGCCCGTTGCGAGCCGAACGGGCGCAGCAGCCGGACCAGCCCCCAGACGCCGAGGGGAAGGCACCCGAAGATGAGCACCTTCTGGGTGAGTGCCCATGGCCCCGAGCAGCAGGGTCCCGACCAGTCCGGCCAAGGCCAGCGCGGGCGAGGCCGGCGCGGTGGTGCCCACCCCGGAGGGCTGCCAGCCGGTGGCGAACTGGGCGAGCGTCGAGGACCAGCTCGGGAAAGGCACGAACTGGCCGACCACGGGCAGCCTCCCGCCGAGGACCCCCCTGGTACCGATGACGACGACGAGGGCGGCGGCCAGCCAGGTGGTGAGCCTGACCCGCCCGCTGACCCGCCCCGGACCGAGGGCTCGTGCCCGGTGCCGGTCGGGGCAGCCTCGGCGCCGGGGGTGCCCCGAGAGCCCCGTCCGTCCCCGTCGGTGCCCGGCTGTGACCGGGCTCGAGGGCCATGGCCTCCTCGGCGGCGGCCAGCTCGTCGGCGTGGGCGCCGTGGAACCCGTGCTGGAAGACCCGGCGGCCGTAGGCGGACAGGCGGGCGCTGCCCCCGACCTGGAGGAGCCGGATCTCCTTGTCGCCGAGCCGGCGATGGCCGCTTGCAGCTCCTTGCGTTGACGGCGGATCACCCCCAGCCGCCCGAGGTTCCAGCGCCAGGCCCGCACCGACCGCCCGGGCCCGGGCCCGGTTGCCGGCCAGCTCGGCGACGATGACCTCGCCGACGGCCAGCACGAAGACCTGGGGGACCACCCGGATCAGGTGGAGCGGGCCGTAGCACTTGAGCACGGCCAGGAGCTCGTGACGGCGCTGGAGTTCCTGCAGGGTCACCGGATGGGGCCGTCGCTCGCCGTTCTCCGACCCGACCAGTGCCTGGTCGAGGGTGACGCGCCCCGGCGGCCAGCTCCTCGAGATGCCGCACCCGCGCGTCGGGGGCGACGATGATCCGGGCCCCGACCACCTGGGCCCGCCAGCACAGGTCGAGGTCCTCCCCCATGGCCACGATGCCCGTGTCGTACCCACCGAGCTCGCCGAAGAGGTCGGCCCGCACCAGGGTGGAGCCCCCGGGGGCGACGAACACGTCGCGCACCGCGTCGTGCTGGCCGTGGTCGATCTCGTGGGGCTGGACCCGGTCGACCGACCGAGCCCCCCTTGTCCACGGTCATGCCCACGTGGACCAGCCGCTCGGGGTCGTCCCAGCTGACCACCTTGGGCGAGACGATGCCCGGCGTTGGAACGGAACGCCTCCTCCACCATCAGATGGACGGTGTCGGGGAACAGGGCCACGTCGTCGTGGCAGAGCAGGAAGTAGTCGGCGCCGTCGACCATCGCCGGGACCTCGTTGACCGTGGCCCCGAAGCCGCGGTTCCCCTCGAACCGCCGCACATAGGCGGCGGGCAGGACGGCGGCCACCCGGGCGGCGAGGTCCTCGCCACTGGCCGCGTCCAGGACCAGGACGGAGAGCTCCGCATAGTCCTGCGACGCGAGCGAGGCCAGCGTCTCCTCGAACCACGGACCCGGATCGTGGGCGACGACGACGGCGACAACCGGCGGGGCCAGTGTTTCCATCAGAGGTCAGAGGCTATCGGGCCGCGCACCTCGAGCTGAGGTCTTCCCTGCTCAGCGACCGGAATTCCCGGGGATGTCCGGAAGTGCTTGCAACTGTTTATCACTACGTATACACTTGTATCCACCGACGGGACACACCGTCGAGCCGGAGGGTCCACCGCAGCGGGCAGACCGCACCCCGACGGCCTATCAAGGAGAGACCCGTGCCAGACATCAAGATGCCCGAGATCAAGTCCCGACCTCAACGCCGACGTGGCCAAGGCGGCCAAGGACATCGCCGCCGTGGCCAAGGACGCCACCTACGTGGTGATCGGCGCCGGCGTGCTCGGCTACCAGCAGGCCCAGGTCCAGCGCCAGGAGCTGCGCAAGCGGCTGGCAGGACCCGAAGGCCGACATGTGGACCGGGTGGCCGCGTGCGCACCGACCTGAGCGGCGCCCTCCAGGATGTCGACACCACCGTCGACGACCTCGTCGATCGGCTCGAGGAGATCATCGAGCGGATGGAGGCCGCTGTCGCCCCCTTCGAGGACCGTCTTCCCCCCCAGGCCCGTGACATGGCCAAGCAGGCCCACGTCCAGGCCAAGGAGGCCCGCAGCCAGATCCGCTCGCGGATCCCCTCGATGGCCGGAACGACCGCCCGGAGCGCTGACTCGCCGCGGACGCGGGTCAGCCCGGCTGCGCCCGCCAGTAGGCGAGCACGTCGGCGAGGGTCTCGCTCCAGCGGGATCTCCGGCTTCCACCCGGTGGCCGCGACCAGCCGGGCCGGGTCACCCCGGAGCACGGGCACCTCGACCGGCCGGACCAGCGCCGGGATCGGTCTCGAGCTCGAGCGTGGTGCCGGCCAGCTCGAGCAGGCCGTCGGCGATCTCCCGGATCGAGACGTCCCGCCCGGTAGCAGACGTTGTACACGTCGGCCGGCCGCCCGACTCGATCAGCAGCCGGTAGGCCCGCACCACGTCGCGGACGTCGGTGAAGTCACGCCGGGCCGACAGATTGCCGACCGGGATGGTCGGTGCGCCCCGGCCGCTCGGCCTCCACGATGCGCTTGGCCAGCGCCGCCACCGCGAAGTTGGGCGTCTGGCCCGGGCCGATGTGGTTGAACGGCCGGACGGTGATGACCTGCTGGCCGTGGCCGAGGAAGGCCTGGGCGGCCAGCGCCTCGGCCGCCAACTTGCTGGCCGCGTAGGGGGTCAGCGGGGCGGTGGGCGAGTCCTCGGTCGAGCGGGAGGCAGCGCCGGGTCGGTCACCGCGCCGTAGACCTCGGCCGAGCTGGTCACCAGGATCCGTCGGATCGGTGCCGCACTCGCGGGCCGCGGCCAGCACCGCGCCGGTCCCGATCACGTTGACCTCGAGCACCCGGAGCGGCTCCTCCCACGACTGGCCCACGTGGGTCAGCGCGGCCAGGTGGTAGATGGCGTCGGGACGCGGCGTCGCGCACCGCGGCCAGCAGGGCGGCGCGGATCGGTGACGTCCACCTCGTGGTCGATGGCCACCACCTCGTCCCCGAGGGCTCGGAGATGCTCGGCGAGCCACCGGCCCACGAAGCCGCGACCGCCGGTGATGAGGGAGCGCACGACGGGTCACCCTACTGGCTCGGTGCCGCGGCGCTTCATCCTCGCCTGCCGCCGACGCCAGCCCGGCGGCGTGCCGGTAGGCCTCGAGGTGCCGCCGGCGCTCGCCGCCCAGGTATGCCGGGCGGCGATCTCGAAGCCCCGCCGCCGGCGTTCCGCCGCCGCCCCGCCCCTCGGAAGGATGGCCGGCCAGCTCGGCGTCGATGGCCGTCGGCCAGGCCGGCGGTGTCGCCCGGGTTCGACCAGCACGGCCACGTCCCCGGCCACCTCCTCCATGGCCGTCCCCGCCGTGGTGACCAGCGGTGCCCCGCAGGCCAGGGCCTCGAGGGCCGGCAGGCCGAATCCCTCGTACAGGGCCGGGTAGACGGCCGCCGTCGCCGAGCGCAGCAGGGCGGGCACGGCCTCGTCGGGGACGTACCCGGTCCGGACGACCCGGGTCGCCAGGCCGCGACCGCGGCCACCGCCCGGTCCACCGTCGGCCGCTCCCCAGCCCGCTCCCCCGGCCAGGACCAACAGGGCGTCGGGGTGGCCGGCGGCCATGCGGCCGAACGCCTCCACCAGGGTCGGGGATGTCCTTGCGGGGCTCGATGGTGCCGACGAAGACCAGGAAGGGGCGGCCATCCGGCCAGACGGGGGTCCATGGCGGCCAGGCGGGCGGCGTCGGCTCCCGGCGGCGGGCTCGTCGGGACGGAAGCGTCGGGTGTCGACCCCGTGGGGGGCCACGAACACCCGGCGCTCGACCCGGCACCACCGGCCGAGCTGCACGGCGGTGACCCGGCTCGGGCAGACCACGGACGCCGCCCGTCGGGCCGCCACCCGGATGGCCCGGCGGAAGAGGAGGACCTTGGACCGCTCGTGCCAGGCGGGCTCCTCGAAGAAGCTCAGGTCGTGGACGGTCACCACCGACGGGCACCGACGAGCGCTCGGGCATGGTGTAGTGCGGACCGTGGTGGACCGCCACACGGTTGCCCGGCCAGCAGCCCGGGCAGCCGGACCTGCTCCCAGGCCAGGCGGAGGGGCCGCGGCCCGGGGGCGGCGGCCACGATCCCCGCCTCGGCCGCCACGGCACGCCACCGCGGCCCGTCGTCCCGCCGGCTGAACAGCACCAGGTCCAGTTCGGCCGAGTGCGACAGGGCCGCGGCCAGCTGCACCGTGTACTGGCCGGCCCCCACGGGCCGGTCGGGGACGGCCGAGACGTCGAGCGAGAGCCGGAGACGGGGATCAGCCATGGCGCCGACCGGGCCGCCGGGCGGGCGGCCTCCTGCCACACCGCCACGTGGCGGCGGGCGATGGCCGACCAGGTCAGTTCGGCCGAGCCCGGCCCAGCCCGAGCGCCTGGAGGCGGGACCGCTCGGCGTCGTCGGTGGCCACGACCAGCAGGCCTTCGGCGATCGACTCGACGTCGTGGGGATCGACCTCGTAGGCCGCACCGACCGTGCTCGGCAGGCCGCGGCTGGCCACCACCGGGGCCCCGAAGGTCATCGCCTCGACCGGGGGGAGCCCGAACCCCTCGATGAAGGGGACATAGGCGAGCAGGCGGGCCATGCCGTAGAGGGCGGACAGCTCGGCCGGCGCCACCAGTCCGGCCAGGACCACGCCGTGCGGTCGGCCTCACCTGCTCGCCCCACCCGCTCGGCCCGACCAGCACCAGCGGCCACGGCTCCGGCAGCGAGCCCCGGATGCGGCCGTAGGCCTGGATGAGCCGGGCCTGGTTCTTGCGCGGCTCGAGGGTGCCCACGCTCAGCAGGAAGGGCCCCGTGACCCCCATGCCGCTCGAGCCGGCGCGGAGGCGGCCCCGAGGTCGGGGGGCGGGAGGTGGTCCGAGCCCATGGGGATGACGGTGATGGCGTCGCGGCGGGCGCCCGCCTCGGCCAGGTCGTCGGCGACCACGTCGGCGGGCACGATGAAGCGATCGGCCCGGTCGAGGGCCCGCCGGAGGGCCGCCTCGTGCCAGGCCCGCCCGCGGGGCGGGTAGGCCTCGGGGACGCGCCGCCACAGGAGGTCGTGGACGGTGGCCACCAGCGCGGCCCGGCCCGGCCTCCAGCGTGGACAGCGAGGTGGCGTGGACCACGTCGAACCCGGGCGGCGCCCGGAGCAGCCCGTGGTCCCAGGCGCCGGGTCAGGACGGGGCCCGGGTAGGCACGAGCCGCGGAGGGGAGAGCCGAGCGACCGGAGGGGGTCGGGACCGTGGCGCGCCGCCCCGCCGGCGGCCGGCCACGAGCTGCAGGTCGGGCCGCTCGTCCGGGTCGAGCTCGGCGAGGCCCCGAAGCAGCCCCTCGATGTAGGTACCGATGCCACCCGGGGCCGTCCGGCGTAGCTGCTCCACCATCATGAGCAGGCGCACGGAGGTCACGTCGCCCGGCGGGGGGCGACCCGCCGGCGACGACCGGACGGGAGCCGGCCGGGCCGTCGGCCACGGCGTCGGTGTACAGGCCGGCCAGCCCCTCGGCGCAGGCCCGCCAGCTGAACGCGGCGGCCCGTCGGGATCCCCGGGCCACCAGGTCCTCGATGACCGAGCCCCCGGCCAGGACCCGGTCCAGGGCGGCGGCCAGCTCGTCGCCGTCACCTGGCGCCGACCAGCACGCGCACCGTCCCCCACCACTTCGGGCACGGCACCGGCCGCCGTGGCCACCACCGGAACGCCCGCCGCCATGGCCTGCAGCGGGGGGAAGCCGAACCCCTCGTAGACGGGAGGGATAGGCCAGCACCGACGCGCCGGCGAGCACGCCGCCGAGGGACCGGTCGTCGAGGTAGCCCGGCGCGCACGATCCGGGAACGGGCCGGCGAGGCCTCGACGGCGGCCGAGAACCGGTCCGCTCCCCAGCCGTCGCTCCCCACGATGACCAGGGCCACGTCGGGATGGGCGGCGGCCGACGGCGGCGAAGGCCGCCACGAGCAGCGGGTAGTCCTTGCGGGGCTCGATGGTCCCGATGGCCAGCACGTAGCGGTGGCAGCCCTCGGGGAGGACGAGGCCGGCCGGACGGGCCGGGACCCGGCGGGCGGACCGAGCGGGGGGATCCCGAGGGGCACCGTCCGGACCCGCTCCGGGTCGACGCCGAGAACTCGGCGACCACCTGCTCGGCGACGAACCGGGAGGGGGTGTGCACCCAGGCCCCCTCGCCGACCGCCCGGCGGATCAGCCCCGGGTAGGAGGCGTAGGCGGATCGCACAGCTCGGGGTAGAGCACGACGGTCAGGTCCCAGACCGAGAGGACCCGGGCGGCGCCGGCCGGGTGGGCGGCACCACGAAGTTCGGTCCGTGCACCACGTCATGCTGGCCGATGAACCATTCGACGGGCGGGAGACGGGAGTGGCGCCAGGCCGCGGTGCAGAGGGCCGGGCCGGCATGGCCCGCTGGCCGGTCGAGACCCCGGGAGGCACCAGAGCTCTCGATCCACTTGCGCCGCCGCCAGCTGACGGCGAACGCCGACACGTCCACGTCGGTGCGTTCGGCCAGCGAGCCCAGGGCGCCGGCGCAGAAGGCGCCGACCCCGGTCGGGCTCCCGAGCAGCGGAGTGGCGTCGAACCCCACGGACAACCGGCCCGGGTCGGAGGTATCGGATCGCTCCGGCGGCACGCGGGGAGCCTTGCACACCGTCCGGTCGGGGCCGTGCCACGCAAACGGGCGGGTAGCGTGCGCCGATGGCCACCTCCGCCGGTCGCGACCCGTCCGCCCTCCGGTGATCGCCGCCCTGGCCGGCGGGGTCGGTGCCGCCCGGCTGCTGCGCGGGCATGGTCGAGGTGGTCCGCCCGCCGAGATCACCGCCGTGGTCAACACCGGCGACGACACCGTGCTCCACGGCCTGCACATCTGCCCCGACCTCGACACGGTGATCTACACGCTGGCCGGTGCCATCAACCCCGACACCGGCTGGGGCCTGGCCGGCGAGACCTGGCGGGTCATGGAGTCCCTCGCCAGCTCGGGGGGGTGACCTGGTTCAACCTCGGCGACCGCGACCTCGCCACCCACTGCTACCGCACCCAGCGGCTCGCACGAGGGGGCCCGCCTCAGCCAGGTCACCGCCGAGCTGGCCCGCTCGTTCGGGGTGGCCGTCCACCTGCTGCCCGTCACCGACGACCGCGCTCCGCACCCGGGTGCGTGCTGGCCGACGGGCCCGAGATCGGCTTCCAGGAGTACTTCGTCCGCCTCCGCCACGACGTCGCCGTGGCCGGGTCCGCTTCGAGGGCGCCGAGCGCCGCCCGGCCCGGCCCCGGGCGTGCTCGAGGCCCTGGCCGAGGCCGAGACCATCGTGGTCTGCCCGTCCAACCCGGTGGTCTCCATCGGCCCGCTGCTGGCGGTGCCCGGCGTGGCCGACCGCGTGCAGCCGACGGCGCGATCGGGTGGTCGGCGTCTCGCCGATCATCGCCGGGGCCGCGCTCAAGGGCCCGGCCGACCGGCTGCTCCGGCGAGCTGGGCCACGAGTCGTCGGTGGTCGGCGTGGCCCGCTGGTACGCCCCGTGGGTCGGGACGCTGGTGATCGACGAGGCCGACGCCGGGCTGGCCGACGCGGTCGAGGCCGAGGGGGTGCGCTGCGTGGTCGCCCCGACCGTCATGTCGTCCGTCGGACCGGGCCGCCGACCTGGCCCGGGCGGTCCTCGATGCCGGTCGCCTGAGCCGGGGCCGGCTCCGGCCCCGCCGACCGGCGCCGGCGGGCTCGCCATCTATCCCGGTCACCGGGCTGGGCGAGGTGCTCGCCCGGCGACGACCTGGCCGACCTGCTGGCCGGGGCGACCGCACCCCCGGCGGCCGGCCGGGGCCTGGCCGACGGCGACGTCCTGGTCGTCACCCAGAAGGTCGTCTCCAAGGCCGAGGGCCGCTGGTGGCCGTCGACCCCGACGACCCCGCGGCCAAGGCACCGGCTGGTCGAGGCCGAGTCGGTGCGGGTCCTGCGCCGCCGCGGCGACCTGCTCATCACCGAGACCCGCCACGGGTTCGTCTGCGCCAACGCCGGCGTCGACCTGTCCAACGTGGCCGACGGGCACGGCCGCCCTCCTCCCGCGTCGACCCCGACCGCTCGGCCCGCCGCATCCGCGCCGGCCTCCGGCACCGGCACGGGGTCTCGGTCGGGGTGGTCGTCTCGGACACCTTCGGCCGGCCCTGGCGCAGCGGGGTGACCGACGTGGCCATCGGCGTGCGCCGGCGTGGCCGGCGGTGGTCGACCTGCGGGGCACGACCGACGCCAGCGGCCGGGAGCTGGAGGTCACCGAGGTCTGCGTGGCCGACGAGCTGGCCGGCGCGGCCGAGCTGGTGATGGGCAAGGACCGCGGCGATACCCGTCGCCGTCGTCCGCGGCGTCGACCCCGGCCTGGCTCCGGCCGGCCTCGGTGGCCGCCGAGATCGTCCGGCCCCCGGCCGAGGACCTGTTCCGCTGACCGGGCGGACCGGTCGTCCGGTCGGCCGGCAGCCCTGGCGGCCGACGAACTCGAGCACGGCCGCCGTCCCCTCGCCGAGGGTCGTCCACGGGCTCCAGCCGAGCTGGATGGCGGCCCGGCCCGGGTCGAGGCAGCTCCGCAGCAGCTCCCCGGCCGCAGGGGCTGGGCTCGACCGGCGGCTGGCGACCCCGGCCTGGCGGGCCATCGTCGGCGTACAGCTGGTTGACCGAGGTCTCACGGCCGGTGCCGATGTTGCACACCAGCCCGCCGCCCCGGGCGGCGGCCCGGACGAAGGCGTCGACCACGTCGTCGACGTAGACGAAGTCGCGGGTCTGGTCCCCGTCGCCGAAGATGGTCACCGGCTCGCCCCGCAGCAGGCGCTCGGCGAAGATGGCCACCACCCCGGCCTCGCCGTGGGGTCCTGGCGGGGGCCGTAGACGTTGGCCAGGGCCAGGGCGGCGAACTCGAGGGCGTGCAGCTCCCGGTAGGCGACCAGGTAGTCGATGACCGCCTTCTTGGACACCCCGTAGGGCGAGAGCGGCCGCTGGGGGTGGGACTCCTTCAGCGGGAGCTCGGACGGCTCGGGCTCGCCGTAGAGGGTCCCGCCGCTGGCGGCGAACACCACCCTGCGCGGCGCCCGCGGCCCGGGCCCCCTCGAGGACCCGCAGGGTCCCGAGCACGTTGACCTCGGCGTCGAAGACCGGGTCGGCCACCGACACCCGCACGTCGGCCTGGGCGGCCAGGTGGAAGACGACCTCGGGCCGGCGGCGGGCCATCAGCTCGACCACCTCGGGCGAGCGGACGTCCAGCTGGTGGAAGGTGCAGCTGGTGCCCGGCCGCTGGCCCGGGCCTCGGCCAGGTTGGCCAGCGAGCCGGTCGACAGGTCGTCGACCACGTCGACCGCGTGCCCCTCGGCCAGCAGCCGGTCGACCAGGGTCGACCCGATGAACCCGGCCCCGCCGGTGACCAGCGTCCGCAACGGTCAGACTCCCGCGGCCACCCGCTCGCCGTCGATGACCGTCCCGGATGCGGTCACCGCACCGCCGCCGATCACCGACACACCGTGGATCACGCAGCGCTGGCCGACGATGGCATCGGGCCCGACCACCGAGCGCTCCACGGTGGCCCTCGACGCCACCCGCGCCCCGGGGAGCAGCACCGAGCCGGTCACCGTGGCGCCCTCCTCGATCACCGCCCCGGCGCCGACCACGGACTCCTCGACGACGGCGTTGGCGGCGACCGACGGCCCCACGCCGAGCAGCGAGCGGGCCACGGCCGAGCTCTGGACGTCCACCGCGCCGATGCGCCAGACACCGGGCCCGATGGCGGGGTCGAGCGCGGCGCCCGGGTGCGGGCGGCCCGGGCCGGCGGCCGAGGAGGAGGTCCCGGTGGGCCCGCAGGTAGGCGTCCGGCGTCCCGGTGTCGAGCCAGTAGGCGTCCGAGCCCAGGGCGTAGAGCGTGCCGTCCGCCGACCAGGGCCGGGAAGGTCTCCCGCTCGATCGACACCCGACGCTCGCGCGGGGATGCGGTCGAGCACCGAGGGCTCGAGCACGTAGGTCCCGGCGTTGATCAGGTTGGTGGGGGCCTCGTCGCGGGGCGGCTTCTCGATGAAGGCCTCGACCCGGCCCTCGCTCGTCGGTGGGGACCACCCCGAACGCGCTCGGGTCCTCGACCGGGGTCAGGCCGATGGTGGCCTCGGCCCCGCGGGTCCGGTGGAAGGCGACCAGCTCGGTGATGTCGACGTCGGTCAGCACGTCCCCGTTGACCACCACGAAGGTCTCGTCGATGCCGGCGTGCCCGGCGGCGAACCGGATGGCCCCGGCCGTGTCGAGCGGGGTCGGCTCCACCGCGTAGGTCAGGCGCACGCCGGCGATCGCCCCGTCGGGATAGGCGTTGATGAAGGCGTCGGGGCGGTAGCCGAGCGAGAGCACGGCCTCGTCGATCCCGTGCTCGGCCAGATGGCCGACCACCCGCTCGATCATCGGCTCCTCGACGATCGGCAGCATCTGCTTCGGGGTCGGTGAGCGTCAGCGGCCGCAGGCGGGTGCCCTCGCCGCCCACCAGGACGACGGCTCTCACTTGCCGGTCGGCGCGGTGCGTCGCCGTGGTCGAAGTCGGTGACGTGCGTCGACGGCGTCAGCGTGGGGGTCGTGGTCGACGGGTCGACGCGCGTGCCCGACGTGACCGCCTGGATCAAGGCGGTGATGGCCGCGGCCGGGGGCTTGGGCACCGCCGCCGTGGCCGGCACGAAGGCCATGGTGATGAGCTGGCCGTTGGCGAACAGGAGGTCCTGGGGGGCACCGCTGGTCTCGGTCCCCTTGCCCTTGGCGGTGAAGTTGGGCCAGCTCTCCACGATCACCACCCGGGCTTGCCGGCGTCGGGCGTCCCCTTCGGGCAGACGTCGCCGTTGGTCATGCGCCGGCTTGCCCGGGTACTGCAGGGTCGACGAGTCAGCTCGAGGCCCTTGTAGCCGGAGACGAACTTGCCGAGCGTGGCGTTGCCGCCGGACTCCGAGCTGTTCTTCGGGGCGATGGTCACCACGCCGTTGCCGTTGGCGACGAGGCCGGTCTTGGCGGGGTGTTGGTGCTGGCCGGAAGGTCGGGCTGCATCGTGCCGCAGATGTCGATGCCGAGGGCGGCGTACCAGTTCTGCTGGTGGTCGGTGGGCCGGCCGACGAGGCCGTCTGGTGGGTCCGCTGGTAGCGGCTGAACCCGACCAGCAGCAGGCCGACGACGCAGATGAGGACCAGGCTGGCGTACCAGTTGACCGGCATCTGGCCGCGATAGGTCCGTCCGCCACCGGTGGTGGCGGCGCGCTCCACCCATTTGCCCGTCGAGTTGCTCGGCATGATCGGACGACACCCTACAACCTGCCGTCAGGCGCTCCTGGACGGCGGTCACCGGTGCGCCGAGCGCGGGCCAGGACGGCCAGGCCAGGGCACGGACCCCGAGCCCGACCGCCACCAGGGGCAGCAGCGCCTGCCGCCATCCCGGCCGACGACCGGGTGGCGAACCGGAGGAGCGAGCGGTGGTGCTCGAGGATCATCCGGTAGGGATGGCGGTCGGTCGAGACCCCCTGCAGATGGGTGACCTCGGCCGCCGGGACGTAGGCCGACCGCCCACCCGGCCCGGCCCAGGCGCCAGCACAGGTCGACGTCCTCGGCGTACATGAAATAGGACTCGTCGAACCCGCCCACCTCCTCGAAGGCCGACCGCCGGACCAGGAAGCACGCCCCCGACACCCAGTCGACGACTCGGACGCGGTGCTCGGCGCTGCCGGCCAGTCGGCCTGCTGGTAGGAGCGGGTGAACCGGTTGTCGGGGGCGAACAGCCCGAGCAGGGCGTGGCCGGCGGCGTCGACCATGCGAGGGGAACCGGCGGGCCGACGGGTAGCGGTCGCCGCCGGGTCGCGGATCAGCGGTCCGACCACGCCGCACCCGGGGTCGCCGTCCAGGGCCCGGCCAGCGCGGCCAGGGCGCCCGGGCGCACCTCGAGATCGGGGTTGCACACCAGCACGGCGGGGGCGGTGGTGGCGGCCACGCCCACGGTTGGCCGCCGCCCCGTACCCGAGGTTGCGCCCGGGGACCACCACCTCGACCTCGGGGACGCGCGCCGCAGCTCCTCGACCGACCCGTCGCGCGAGCCGTTGTCCACCACCACCAGCTCGGCCGGGCCCTCGGCGCGCAGCCCCTCGACGCAGCGGGCCAGGGCCGGTCCCGACTCGTAGTTGACCACCACGGCCGCCGACGCTCGCCGGTGCCGCCGTCCGTGAGCCGGTCCCGGCCACACGGCCAGGTCGCGCGCGCCGGCGGCGCGCACCGCTCACGGTCGATCCGGGTGAACCGGTACTTGACCAACGCCTTCAGGGCGCCGAACCCGTCGCGCCAGGTGATCTTCTTGCCCTCGTCGACCTCCCGGCCGGCATAGGAGATCGGCACCTCGTAGATCCGGTAGCCGCGGCGCAGGACCTTGGCGGTGATCTCCGGCTCGAACTCGAACCTGTCCGACTCGATGGTGATGCCCTCGAGCACCCGGCGGTCGAAGAGCTTGTAGCAGGTCTCCATGTCGGAGAGGGTCGACGAGTACAGCACGTTGGTGACCAGCGAGAGGAACCGGTTGCCGATCCAGTGGAGCGGCAGCATGTTCTTGCGCTCGCCGGTGAACCGGCTGCCGTAGACGACCTGGGCCTTGCCCCGCAGGATGGGCTCGAGCAGCCTGGACCAGTCCGTCGGGGTCGTACTCGAGGTCGGCATCCTGGATGAGCACCAGGTCGCCGCGCGCCGCCTCCAGCCCGGTCCGGATGGCGGCGCCCTTGCCCCGGTTGGTCCGGTGGCTGATCACCCGGACGGTCGAGTCGCCCAGGGCGGCCAGGACCTTGTCGGTGCCGTCGGACGAGCCGTCGTCGACCACGATCACCTCGACGTCCACCGGCAGGTCGACGGCCCGGATGCGCCGGATCACCTCGGCCACCGTGGCCGCTCGTTGTAGACCGGGACGATCACCGACAGCAGGGAGTAGTCGTAGGCGCTCCGCTCTCGTCCGGCGTCCGGCCCGCCGCCGTCTCAGCCATGGGTTCGGGCTCCTCGCTCGCCGGCCTCGGTCGAAGTCGGGTCCGGTCCCCGCAGTGTTGCCGCCTCCAGCCGCGCCCGGGACGGAAGTCCTGCCGGCACCGACCCGGCCGTCCCGGCCTCCTCGGCCAGGTAGGCGGCCGTCGGCGCCGAGCCCGTCCTGCAGCTCGGTGGTCGGCTCCCAGCCCAGCTCGGCCCGGGCCACGGTGATGTCCGGCCGGCGGCGGGTGGGGTCGTCGGTCGGCAGGGGCCGGTGCACGATCGGCGACGAGTCGACCCGAGCAGGTCGACCACCGTGCGGGCCAGCTCGAGCACGGTGTACTCGTCGGGGTTGCCGATGTTGACCGGGCCGGTCAGCGTCGGAGTCGAACAGGGCCACCAGCCCCCGCACCTCGTCCTCCACGTAGCAGAGGCTCCGGGTCTGGCTGCCGTCGCCGTAGACGGTGAGCGGCTCGCCCCGCATGGCCTGGAGCAGGAAGTTGGAGACCACCCGGCCGTCGTCGGGCCGGAGCCGGGGACCGTAGGTGTTGAAGATCCGGGCGATGGCCGACGTCGGTCCCGAGCGTGCGGTGGTGGGCCATGGTCAGCGCCTCGGCGAACCGCTTGGCCTCGTCGTAGACGCTGCGGGGCCCGACCGGGTTGACGTTTCCCCAGTACGCCTCGGGCTGGGGGTGGACGTCGGGATCGCCGTAGACCTCGCTGGTGGAGGCCATCAGGAAGCGGGCCCCGTGCGGCGCGGGCCAGCTCGAGGCCCCGCCGGGTGCCCTCGCTGCCCACGGCCAGGGTCTCGAGCGGGCGGGCCAGGTAGTCGGGGGGCGAGGCCGGGCTGGCCAGGTGGAACACGCCGGCCACCGGCGCCGTCGACCGGGATGCGACACGGAGATGTCGGCCTCGACCAGGGTGAAGGCCGGATGGTCCTCCAGGTGGGCCACGTTGGCCCGCCGCCCGGTCGAGAAGTCGTCGACGCACACCACCTCGTCCCCCCGGGCCGAGGAGTGGTCGCAGAGGTGGGAGCCGAGGAACCCGCCGCCGCCCGAGCACCACCATGCGGGCCGCTCACCGGCGGCCGATGCCCGTGTACTCGAAGCCGATCCGGCGGAGCTGGGCCGGGTCGAGCAGATTGCGGGCGTCGACCACCACCGGGGCGGCCATGGCGGCGCACCTGGGCGAAGTCGAGCCACCGGAACTCGTCCCATTCGGTGAGCACCACCACGGCCGCGGCGCCCTCGCAGGCGGCGTAGGCATCGGGGATAGGCGCGCACCGAGGCCGCGAGGCTCAGTCCCTCCGCCGTCCGTCGCCGGCGACGGCGCAGCTCCTCGACCGGCGCCGACGTCTGACCCTCGGGCACCGACACCGTCGGGTCGAAGGCCTGCACGATCGGCCCCGCCGTCGACCAGGCGCGCGACCATCTCGACGGCCGGCGAGTTGCGCAGGTCGTCGGTGCCCGCCTTGAAGGTGAGCCCCCACACGGCGATCACCGCGCCCTCCAAGTCGCCGCCGACGGCGCGGGTGACCTTGTCCACCACCCGCACGAACTGCTCGTCGTTGGTGGCGATGGCTCCCTTGCAGGAACGAGAAGTCGTAGCCCGCCTGCTCGGCGATGTGCACCAGCGCCCGGGTGTCCTTGGGCAGGCAGCTCCCGCCCCAGCCCGGCCCGGGCCGCAGGTACTCGAACCCGATGCGCTTGTCGTAGCCGAGGCCGAGGATGACGTCCCGGACGTCGGCGCCCACCGCCTCGCACAGGCCGGCCACCGCGTTGACGAAGCTCAGCTTGGTGGCCAGGAAGGCGTTGGACGCGTACTTGATGGTCTCGGCCGTGGCGGCGTCGGTGATGAGCAGCGGCGCATGGGTACCGGCGAAGAGCTCGCCCACCTTGGCCGCGGCCGACTGGTCGTCGGCGCCGACCACGATGCGCTCGGGATGGAGGCTGTCGGCGACCGCCGTCCCCTCGCGCAGGAACTCGGGGTTGGACACCACCGTGACGTCGTGGCGACCGAGCACCCGCTCGACCACCAGGGTCGAGCCCGACCGGCACCGTCGACTTGTTGACGATGACCGTCCCGGGCAGCAGGTGCGGGGCGATCTCCTCGGCCACCGCCTCGACGTAGGAGAGGTCGGCCGATCCGTCGTCGCCTGGGGGGTGGGCACGCACAGGAAGACGAACTCGGCCCCCTCGACGGCATCCGTGGCGCCGACCACGAACCGCAGGCGGCCCGCCGCCTGACCCTCGCGCACCAGCTCCTCGAGATGGTCCTCCACGATGGGCACCCGGCCCTGCTCCAGCATGGCGACCTTGGCCGGGTCGGCGTCGCCACAGGTCACCCGGTGGCCGAGGTGGGCGAGCGTGGCCGCGGTCGGCAGGCCCACGTAGCCCACCCCGATGACGGCCACGGTGTGGCCGCGCCCGTGGGGCAGGACCCGCACGGCGGCACCGCCGTGGCCGAAGGAGGCCCGACCGGGCCGACCGGCGGAGGGGACCCGACGGCCGGAGGTGCGGCGTGGCCTCCGGACCACCCCGAGTTCTGCGGCATCATTCCACGTCCTCTGTCAACACTGGCACTTGCCATCGGTGGCCTCGTGCATCGGCGGTCCCATCGTCCAGCTCCGGCGCGCCCTTCCTGTCGGTCCCATTCTCGCCCGTCCTGAAGTGCCTCGCGCAGTCGCGGCCGGGGCGGGCTGGCCGACCTGGCGGCTGGTCGGGGACGCCGCCCGGGAGCCTGCCGCCGCCGGCGAAAGCGGCGCTTTCAGTCGGCGCGGGACAGGGAATGCCGACCAGCCGGTCCAGGGCGTCGGTCCATTCCGGGAGCAGCGGGAGGCCCGACAGGCGCAGGGCGGCGTTGTCGAGCCGCGAGTTCGCCGGCCGCGGGGCCGGCCGGGGCGGGTCGAGGTCGGAGGTGGCGATGGGCTCGACCCGGCCGGGTCGAGCCCGGCGGCGGCCAGGGTGGCCCGGGCGAAGCCGAACCAGGTGGTCTCGCCCTGGTTGGTCACGTGGAAGGTGCCCGGCCGGCGGTCGAGGGCCAGGCGGACGACGGCCCGGGCCAGGTCGGCGGTGAACGTCGGGCAGCCGCGCTGGTCGTCGACGAACCGGAGGGGCCCGTCGGGATCGGCCGCGGCCAGCCGGAGCACCGTCTTGACCATGTTGGCCCCGTGGGCGCCGCTCACCCAGGCCGTCCGCACGACGGTGGCCGACGCCCCGCCGATGGCGCGGACCTCGTCTCGCCGCCGAGCTTGCTCCGCCCGTAGACCGACGCGGCGCGGGTGCGTCCCATTCGACGTAGGGCCCGGTCGAGCGTCCCGTCGAAGACGTAGTCGGTGGAGACGTACACCAGGTGGGCGCCGACGCCGGCCGCCGCCTCGGCGATGTTGCCGCGTGCCGAGGGCGTTGACGGCGAAGGCGGTGTCGGGGTCGGACTCGCAGGCGTCCACCGCGGTGAAGGCCCCGCCGTGGAGCACGATGTCGGGCCGGAAGGCCTCCACCGCGGCGCGCACCGCCGTCCGGTCGGCGACGTCCAGGGTGTCGATGTCGGTGGACAGGACGTCGAAGGTGCCCTCGGCTCACAGGAGGGCAGGATGGCTGCGGCCGGGCGGCCGTCCCGGCCCGCACCCCCGTCGGGCACCGGCCGGCCAGCACGTCCCGCAGGTCCCGCCCGAGCTGGCCGTTGCCGCCGGTGACCAGGACCCGCAGCGCGGCGGTCACCGACTCGTCGGCGGGCCGGACGACCCGTCCGGCGGCGACCAGTCCCCTTCGACGACCGGCGCCCGGTCGCGCAGCGGCTCCCACCAGCTGCGGTTGCGCGCGCGTACCAGGCCACGGTGTCGGCCAGCCCCTGGTCGAAAGGCACGGTGGGCTCCCAGCCGAGGGTGCTTGCGGATCTTGGACGAGTCGAGGAGGTAGCGCCGGTCGTGGCTCGGACGGTCGGGGACGATCTCCTTCAGCGAGGCCGGCCTGCCGGTGGCGGCCAGCACGGCGTCGGCGATCTCCTCGATGCTGGCCTCGACGCCGCTGCCCACGTTGTAGGTCTCCCCCACCTCGCCGTGCTGGAGCACCAGCTCGACGGCCCGGCAGTGGTCGTCGACGTGCAGCCACTCGCGGCGGTTCTGGGTCGACGCGTAGAGGGGCAGCGGCTGGTCGTCGAGGGCCCGGGCGGTGAACAGCGGGATCACCTTCTCGGGGAACTGGTAGGGCCCGTAGTTGTTGCAGCAGTTGGTGATCGTGGCCGGCAGGCCGAAGGTCTCGACATAGGCCCGGACGGCATGGTCGCCTCCCGCCTTGGAGGCGTTGTAGGGGGTCCGCGGGCGGTAGGGGGTCTCCTCGGTGAACACCTCGTCCGAGTCGAGGGGCAGGTCCCCGTAGACCTCGCAGGTCGAGATGTGGTGGAAGCGCGACCACCCCGTGGCGGCGGGCCGCCTCGGCCAGCGTCTGGGTGCCGAGCACGTTGGTCCGGAAGAACCGGGCCGGGTCCAGGATGGCCAGGCTGTTGTGCGACTCGGCGGCGAAGTTGACGATCACGTCGATCTGGTTGCTCGGCCAGACGTCTTGGCCACCGTGCTCGAGATCACCGATGTCGCCCTGGACGAATTCGATCCGGTCCTCCACGTCGCCCAGGTTGGGCCGGTTCCCGGCGTAGGTGAGGACGTCGAAGGCCACCACGGCGTCGTCGGGGTGGCGGTCGACCCAGTACCGCACGAAGTTCGAGCCGATGAAGCCGGCGCCGCCGGTCACGAGCAGTCGCATGGCCGGGGATATACTCACGGGCGGTCCGGCCAGACGGCCCCGGAGAGCCGGTTCAGCCCGGAGGCGGACTGGACGACGTCGCCGGCCACCACCGTCCGGCGGGTCGCCCGCCGTCTCCACCACCAGGTGCCCGTCGGGCGTGAGCTCGGCGGCCCGGCCCTCGAACTGCTCGTCGGCCAGCTCGACCCGGACGTCGGCGCCGAGCGTGGCGCACCGGGCGCATCAGCTCGGCGGCCAGCCGGGCCCGGCCCGCCGGTCGTGGCGAGGTCGTCCACCCGCGGCTCGAGCGCCTCCAGCAGGGCTCCAGCAGCTCGCCCCGGTCGACCGGCGAGCCGGCCAGCTGGCGCAGCGAGCGTGGCCGGCCCGACGCAGTTCCGGGCGGAAGGTCGTCCTCGGAGGCCGGCCAGTTGACGTTGATCCCGATCCCGACCACGACGGCCGGCCGCGGACCGGGAGGCTCGCCCGGCCCGTCACGCCCGACACGTCTGCCTCGGCCAGGACGCCGGCCACCTTCCGGCCGTCGGGTCCGAGCAGGTCGTTGGGCCACTTGAGCCCGAGGGGCATCCGGGCCACTCGCTCGATGGCGTCGGCGGCGGCCAGGGCCACGGCGCCAGAGGCCAGGTGCTGTTGATCGGGACCGAATGCCGGCCGGAGCAACACCGAGACCAACAGGTTCGAACCGGCCGGCGCCTCCCAGCGGCGGCCGAGCCGACCCCGGCCGGCTGTCTGGAACTCGGCCACGGCCACGACCCCCTCGGCCGCCCCCGAACGCGGCCTCGGCCAGGAGGTACCGGTTGGTCGAGTCGACCGAGTCGAAGCGCCGGATGTCGGTGAACCGGGTGCCCGACATGGCAGACACCCTACGGCCCGTGACAGTGTTATACCGCCTCGGCGCGGTGGAACCGCCGCCTCCAGCCAACGATTTCGAAAGGCGTAGCGTGCTGAAGAAGGTCCTCATCGCCAACCGGGGGGAGATCGCGGTCCGGGTCATCCGGACCTGCCGCGAGCTGGGCGTGGCCACCGTCGCCATCTACTCCGAACTCGACCGGAACGCCCTCCACGTTCGGCTGGCCGACGAGGCCTACGCCCTGGGCGGCCAGACGGCGGCCGAGAGCTACCTGAACACCGAGGCCATCCTGTCGGGTCATCGAGCGGAGCGGCGCCGACGCCGTCCACCCCGGCTACGGCTTCTTCTCCGAGAACACCGACTTCGCCCGGGCCATCACCGAGCGCGGCGTGACCTTCATCGGACCCCCGCCCGGAGGCCATCGAGGTCATGGGCGACAAGATCAGCTCCCGCCACGCCGCCGAGCGGCGCCGGCGTGTCCGGCGTACCGGGGCGGTCCGAGGTGCTGCGCTCGCCCGACGAGATCATCGCCTTCGGCGACGAAGTTCGGCTGGCCGGTGGCCATCAAGGCCGCCTACGGCGGCGGTGGCCGGGGCATGAAGGTGGTCGGCGCCCCCGACGAGGCCGCCGAGGCGCTGGAGTCGGCTCAGCGGGAGTCGGCCGCCTACTTCGGTCGCGACGAGTGCTACGTAGAGCGGTACCTGGCCTGGCCGCGCCATGTCGAGATGCAGGTCCTCGCCGACACCCACGGCAACACGCTGTGGCTGGGCGAGCGCGACTGCTCGACCCAGCGCCGCCACCAGAAGCTGGTCGAGGAGAGCCCGGCGCCCCGCTTCCCCGACGAGGTCCGCCGAGCCATGGGCGAGGCCTCGGTCAAGGTGGCCGAGGCCTGCGGCTACGTCAACGCCGGCACCGTCGAGTTCCTCTACCAGGACGGCGAGTTCTACTTCCTCGAGATGAACACCCGGCTCCAGGTCGAGCACCCGGTGACCGAGCTGGTCACCGGACTCGATCTCGTCGAGTGGCAGCTGCGGGTGGCCTCGGGCGAGCCCCTCGGGTTCGCACAGGACGACATCGTCCGGAACGGCCACGCCATCGAGGTCCGGATCAACGCTGAAAATCCGGCGGGTGGAGCCTTCACCCCGTCCCCGGGCACCATCACGCGCCTGATCGCCGCCCGGCGGTCCCGGAGTCCGGCTCGACGCCGGCTACGAGGCGGGCGACACCGTCAGCCAGTTCTACGACAACCTTGTGGCCAAGCTGGTGGTATGGGGCCATGACCGGGAAGCGGCCCGCCGCCGGATGCTGCGGGCCATCGACGAGACGGTCATCGAGGGACCGGCCGACCACCCTCCCGGCCGACGTGGCCATCCTCACCCACCCCGACTTCGTGGCCGCCCAGCATTCCACCAACTGGGTCGAGCATTCTCTGGACCTGAGCGGGCTGGCCCCGCCCGGGTCCGACCGGCGGTGGCCGCGGGCCGACGGGCCGGGGCCGTGCTGCGCGACGTCACCGCCGAGGTGGACGGGCAGCGCTACCAGGTCAAGCTCTGGGTCCCCGACCTCGGCGACGCCATCGTGGTGGCCGGCGGTGGTGGCGCCGGGCCGCGCGGCGCCGGCCCGAGACGTCCCAAGGCGGCGGCCTCAGGCGCAGGTTCGGGGACGGTGGCCGTGCCCATGCAGGGCACCATCGTCAAGGTCCTGGTGGCCGTGGGCGACTCCGTCGAGGTCGGGCAGACCATCTGCGTCCTCGAGGCCATGAAGATGGAGAACAATGTCATGGCCGAGAAGGCCGGCACGGTCAAGGAGGTCAGGGTCCAGGCCGGAGCCTCCGTCGGGCCCGGCGACGTCATCGCCGTCATCGAGTAGCCGGGGATGGTGCCCAGTGGCCGAGCTCACCCCACGACCAGGAGACCGCACCGAAGGCGAAGCGAGCCGCGCCAGGCCATCGATGACGGCCTCGACGGGCTGGTCCGTCTGAGCCATGCCATCCACGCCCACCCCGAGGCTGGCCTTCGAGGAGGAGCGGGCCTCCCGGTGGACGGCGGAGCTGCTGGCCGAGAGGGGCTTCGCCGTCACCACCGGTACCGCCGGCCTGCCCACCGCCTTCAGCGCCCAGGCCGGCTCCGGGCCCTCTGGTGGTGGCCGTCTGCGCCGAGTACGACGCCCTGCCCGGCATCGGCCATGCCTGCGGCCACAACATCATCGCCGCCTCGGCGGTCGGCGCCGGCCTGGGGTTGGCCCGGGTGGCCGACGAGCTGGGCCTCACCGTCCGGGTGCTCGGCACGCCGGCCGAGGAGGGCGGAGGCGGCAAGATCACTGATGCTCGAGGCGGGCGTCTTCGACGACGTCCACGCCGCCATGATGGTCCACCCCTGGCCGACCGACCGCCTGGAAGGGACCTGCCTCGCCGTGTCCCATTTCGACGTGGGCTTCAGCGGGCAAGAGCGCCCACGCCTCGGCCGCCCCGTGGAGGGGGTCAACGCCGGGGACGCCATGGCCATCGCCCAGGTGGCCATCGGCCTGCTCCGCCAGCAGCTCCGTCCCGGCGACCAGGTGCACGGCGTCGTCACCGACGGCGGCCGAGGCGGCCAACATCATCCCCGCAGCGGTGACCGGACGGTTCATGTGCCGTTCGACCGACACTCGACCGGCTCGGCCGGTCCTCGAGCCGCGGGTCATGGCCTGCTTCGAAGCCGGGGCCCTGGCCACCGGCTGCACGGCTCGACCGCGTCGACCTTGCCCCCACCTACTCCCATATGGAGAGCGACCACGGATTGCTCGACCGCTACCGGGACAACGCCGAGGCCCTCGGCGCGCTTCGCTTCGACGACGAGGGCTCGCCCCGGCCGACGCTCTCGACCGACATGGCCAACGTCTCCCTGGCCGTCCCCACCATCCACCCGCTGGTCGCCCTCGAGGCGGCGGGGTCGGTCAACCACCAGCCCGAGTTCGCCGCCGCCTGCGCCACTCCCGTCGGCCGACACCGCACGTCCGCGACGGCGCGGTGGCCATGGCGTGGACGGCCATCGACGCAGCCCAGGAAGGGCCGCTGCGCACCCGGCTGTTGGACCGGCGACCGGCGGCGGGCAGGTGACCCGCCGGGCTCTCGGGGTGGCCCGGTCCCGTCGTGGAGTCGGGCGGAGCCGGGGCGATGGAGCCCCGTCGCATGAGTGACTACGACGCCATCGTCATCGGTGCCGGCCACAACGGCCTGACGGCCGCCGCGGTCATGGCCCGTGGGGGCATGCGGGTGCTCTGCCTGGAGAAAAACCACTTCATCGGCGGCATGGCCACGACCACCGAGCTCACGGAGGGCTTCCGGTTCGAACTGGCCGGATCCATCCAATTCCCGATCCCCGACGAGATCTTCGAGGACCTGGGGTTCGACACTTGCCCCATCTACGAGCCCGAGGTCCAATCGGCGAGCATCGGCGCGGAGGGCCAGGCACCGCTGCTTCTCTACAGCGATCCCGAACGCCTGCTCGAGCACCTGACCGACGCGGTGGGCGCGGACGCCGTGTTGGGCATGGCCGAGATCGCCGGCTGGGCCGACGCTCCGGCCCGCGCCCTCGGCCGGTTCGAGGTGCGGCGGCCACCGAGGTCGGTCGACGAGATGTTCGCCTGCGCCGCCAACGAGGCCGAGCGCGAGGCCATCCGGACGGCTCTGTTCGGGAGCGTGATGGACGTGGTGGACCGCTTCCTGCCCGATGTGCGCAAGCACGGCCAGCTCCGCAGCATGCTCGCCTTCCTGGCGGTGAACTCCACGTACCGGGGGCCGTGGACGCCGGGTAGCGCACTCTGCCTGGCCTTCGCCCTGGCCTCACCCAACGATGCCACCATGTCCAAGGTCCGCGGCGGGATCGGCACCATGTCGGACCATCTGCTCGGCATCTTCGAGCGCCACGGCGGGGAGCTCCGCCGTCATGCGAGGGTGGAGAAGATCGTCGTTTCCGGCGGTCGGGTGACCGGTGTACAGCTCCGGGATGACGCGCACGGGGTGGTCACCGCACCGGTGGTGGTCTCGAACCTCGACCCGACCGCCACCTTCACCCGCCTGATCGACCGCGACCAGCTGCCCGATGCATTCGCCCGGCGGGTGGAGGCCATCGATCACCGGGCCGCGTACTTCCAGATCCACTTCGCCCTCGACGGGCTCCCCGAGTACGCCGGACCGTACGAGGTCCTCAACCAGGGGGACCTCCGCCAGAACGTCACCTTCTTCGGGACGGCCGAGCAGATGCAGGCCGACTACGAGGGTTGTGTCCGGGGCTCGGTCCCGCGGTCACCCTCGGGGAACCTGGCCATCCCCACCCTCCGGGAACCCGACCTGGCTCCGCCGGGGAAGCACGCGGCGAGCAGCTTCTTCTTCTACCTTCCGGTCGGCGCCACCCACGAGGAGCAGGTGAGCCAGCGCGACGAGATGGCCAGCCGGATCGTGGCCAGGATGACGGCCCACGCTCCGAACTTCCCCGACCTCATCGATCGACAGTTCAACTACCCGGCCTACACCTACGAGCGGATGTTCGGCTGTACCGGCGGTGACTTCACCCACGGTCTCCTCCAGCCGGAATTCATGGGACCGTTCCGGCCCGGTCCCCGGGGGTGGTCCGACTGCCCCAACCCCGTCGTTGGCCTCTACCTGTGCGGTGCGGGATGCCACGGCGGCCCGGGCGTCACCTTCATCCCGGGCTACAACTGCGGCTTCGCCGTCCTCGACGACCGGCCCTGAGCGGGCTACCCGGCCGGGTGGAATTCCCCGAAGACGCTGCGCAGCACGTCTGACACCTCGCCCAGGGTGGCCATGCGGGACAGGGCCACCTTCATCGGCACGAGCAGGTTCTGCGTGCCCCGGGCGGCTGCGTCCAGGTCGGCCAGGGCGGCGTCGACCGCGGTCTGATCACGCTCGGCCCGCACCGTACGCAACCGG
This sequence comes from uncultured Acidimicrobiales bacterium, assembly GCA_963769825.1. Lineage (GTDB taxonomy): Bacteria > Actinomycetota > Acidimicrobiia > Acidimicrobiales > RAAP-2 > Bog-756. The sequence goes on along the minus strand of CAVYNO010000003.1, from coordinate 865,226 downwards.
TCCACCTGGGCCCGCTGCAGGGCCGGGTCGATGGGAAAGACCTCGCTCGGCTCGGCCTGGTCGTCCACGAACCGATTGACCCCGACGATGACCTTCTCCTCGGCGTCGATGGCCTTGGCATAGGCGTAGGCGGCCTGCTCGATCTCCTGCTGCATGTACTGGGCCTCGATGGCGTCCACCGCACCGCCCATGGCGTCGATCCGCTCCAGGTACTCCCATGCGCCGCGTTCGACCTCGTCGGTCAGTGACTCGACGAACCACGAGCCGGCCAGGGGGTCGACCGTGTCGGCGATACCCGACTCGTAGCCGACGATCTGTTGGGTGCGCAGGGCGATCTTGGCCGCCCGCTCGGTGGGCAGCCCGAGCGCCTCGTCGAACCCGTTGGTGTGCAGGCTCTGGGTGCCGCCGAGCGCCGCGGCCAGGGCCTGGATCGTGACCCGCACGATGTTGTTCTCGGGCTGCTGGGCGGTGAGCGTCGAGCCCCCGGTCTGGGTGTGGAAGCGCAGCAGGGCCGAGCGCTCGTCGCGGGCGTGGAACCGCTCGGTCATGATCCGGGCCCACATGCGCCGGGCGGCCCGGTACTTGGCCACTTCCTCGAACAGGTTGTTGTGGGCGTTCCAGAAGAAGCTCAGGCGGGGGGCGAAGGCGTCCACGTCCAGCCCGGCAGCCAGGGCCGCCTCGACATAGGCGATGCCGTTGGCGATGGTGAAGGCGATCTCCTGCACGGCGGTCGAACCGGCCTCGCGGATGTGATACCCGGAGATGGAGATGGTGTTCCAGGCCGGCAAGTGCTCGGCGCAGTAGGAGAAGGTGTCGGTGACCAACCGCATCGACGGCCGGGGCGGGTAGATGTAGGTCCCCCGGGCCACGTACTCCTTCAGGATGTCGTTCTGGATGGTCCCCCCCAGTTCGGTGGGGTCCACGCCGTTCTCCTCGGCTACCAGCTGGTAGAGGAGGAGCAGGATGGCCGCGGTGGCGTTGATGGTCATCGAGGTGGTGACCTTGTCCAGCGGGAGCTCGGCCAGCAGGAGCCGCATGTCGGTCAGCGAGTCGATGGCCACGCCCACCTTGCCCACCTCGCCCTCGGCCCGGGGGTGGTCGGAGTCGAATCCCATCTGGGTCGGGAGGTCGAAGGCGCATGACAGGCCGGTCTGGCCCGCCCCCAGCAGGAACTTGAACCGCTCGTTGGTCGACTCGGCGGTGCCGAACCCGGCGTACTGGCGCATGGTCCAGAGGCGGCCGCGGTACATGTCCTCCCGGATCCCCCGGGTATAGGGGAAGTGGCCCGGCTCGCCCAACCGCCGCTCCGGATCCCAGCCCTCGAGATCGCCCGGGCCGTAGGTCGGTCGGATCTCGATTCCCGAGTCGGTGAACCGGCCCTGTCCGGAACCGGCGGTGCCCTTCGGTGGTGCCATGGGCCCAGGTTAGGGCGTCGGCTGCAACCGGCCCAGCGGGGCCGGTCGATCAGGCGTCGGCCGGCGGGGCCGCCACGTGCGGCATGCAGAGGTCGTCGTACTCGGCGATGACGATCTCACCGGCATCGGGACCGCACGCCGGGCACTGCGGGTCGCGATGGACCTTGAAGGTGCGGAAGCTCTGCTCGAGCGCGTCGTAGGCCAACAATCGGCCCTGCAACGTCTCGCCGATGCCGAGCAGGATCTTGATGGCCTCGACGGCCTGGATCGACCCGATGATCCCGGGGAGCACGCCGAGCACGCCCGCCTCGGCGCAGCTCGGCGCCAACTCGGCCGGCGGAGGCTCGGGGATCATGCACCGGTAGCAGGGGCCTTCGTATGGGTTGAACACCGTGGCCTGGCCCTCGAACCGGAAGATGGAGCCGTGCACGACCGGGATGCGCTTCAGCAGCGAGGCATCGTTCACCAGGTAGCGGGTCGGGAAGTTGTCAGTCCCGTCGACGATCACGTCGTACCCGTCGATGATGTCGAGGATGTTGTCGGCTCCGAGCCGGACGTCGTAGGTCACGACGTTGACGTCGGGGTTGAGCGACGTGAGCGCCTTCTTGGCCGAGTCGACCTTCCGCTCGCCCACCCGGTCGACGTTGTGGAGGATCTGGCGCTGCAAGTTGGAGGCGTCGACCACATCCATGTCGATGATGCCGATCGTCCCCACGCCGGCGGCCGCCAGATACAGCGCGGCCGGCGAGCCGAGCCCGCCTGCCCCGAGCAGCAGCACTTTCGAATCGAGCAGCCTGAGCTGGCCGGTCTCCCCGACCTCGGGCAGCAGCAAGTGGCGCTGGTACCGATTGCGCTGCTCCGGGGTGAGCGCCTGTGGCGTGACCCACTCGCGACCCTCGTCCTTCCACCGGTTGAAGCCGCCGATGACCGAGGCCACGTCGCGGTAGCCCAGGTCCTGGAGGGTCTTGGCGGCGAAGGCCGAGCGTGTGCCCGCCGCGCAGTACACGAGCACATGGGCCGACTTGTCGGGAATGCGGCCCTCGACCGAAGTCTCCAGTGTGCCCCTCGGAATGTGCAGCGCCCCGGGCAGCGCTCCCTGCTCGTATTCGTCGGGCTCGCGGACGTCGAGCACGACGGCATCCCCGTCGGCGATCTCCTGAGCGGCCTCGGCCGGCTCCACTTGTCGTATGGCCGCCTTGGCCTCGGCCAACATCTCCCTGAAGGAGGGCATAACGATCACGATCCTTCTCGACTGGCGGTGGAACCGACCCGTGAGGCCCACCACCTGTTCTGTACCCCCTAAAACACTACCAGTGGGGTCAACATTCCCCGGGGCCGGGCCGGCGGTAGGGTGCGCCGATGGAGGCACCGTGGAGGTGACCGAGGCGCTGCGGCGGCGCCGCATGTGCAGGAACTTCTCCGACCAACCGCTCGCCTCGGGGATCGTCGACCAGGTCATCGAGGGCGCCCTGCGGTCGCCCTCGGCCGGCAACACCCAGGGCCGCGACTTCGTCGTCCTGGAGGGACCGGAGGAGACCGCGCTCGTACTGGAACGCCACCACCGACCCGGCCTGGCGGGCACGCTCGAGGCGGTTCGAGGGACTGGCTCGTGCCCCGGTGGTGATCCTTCCCTACGCCGATCCCGAGGCCTATGCCGCCCGGTACCGGGAGCCGGACAAGGGGGCCGACGATGGCCGAGGGATGGAGTGGCCGGTGCCCTACTGGCTGGTGGACACGGCCTTTGCCACCATGGCGCTGCTCCTGGGCGCCACCGACCTCGGCCTGGGTGCCGCCTTTCTCGGGAACTTCCGCGGTGAGGAGGATCTGGCGACCGTCCTCGGGGTCCCATCCCACCTCTGTTGGCTCGGCGCGGTGCTCCTCGGCCAGGCTCGCCGGCCGGATCCGCCTTCCTCATCGGCCGGACGGGCCCGACGGACGCTGGAGATCAGCGTGCACCGGGGCCGGTGGGCTCCGGAGGCGTCGGAAGCACGCTGATCGCCGCGGGGCAACCGACGACCGGATCCCGTTCGGAGGGGACGCGCCAACGGGTGGGCCGGCTCACCGGGTGACGGTGAACGTGGCCGTCGCGGAGTTGGTCGTGCCGTGCTTCACCGGCTGGGTGGTGCGCGCCACCGGCAAGGTCGGGCGGCAGGTCTCCGGCGAGGTCCCTCCCCCATCATGCCGTCGCCCGCAGGCGCCGCACCCATCCCGAGGAGAGCCCGTGCCCGAGACCAGCCCGCCCCGACCGTCATCGTCCGTCCGCCGACGACCGCCCCCGTCCCCGGCCGAGGCCACGCTGTTGCGCATCGTCCCCTGGACCGACCCGGTGGCGGACCCGCACGGAGTGCATCCGTGCTCCCGCTATGTCGAGCTGTACTGGCTGGGCATCATCGGCCCGTCTACGACGTGGTTGCTCCGCCGTCTTGCCTACGGCCTGGACGTCCGGCGCGACGGGTTCGACATCGACCTGGCCGAGACGGCCCGATGCCTCGGCCTCGGCCAGCGGATGGGCAAGAACTCACCATTTCGGCGCGCCCTGCATCGTCTCTGCACCTTCGAGCTGGCCCGCCCCTACGGGCCGGGCGCGCTGGCCGTCCGGACCCGCATCCCGCCGCTCCCCCTCCGGCACCTGGTCAAGCTGCCCGAGGCGCTCCAGGAAGGGCACCGGCGGTGGCTCACCGAGCAGCGCCTCTCCGAGCCCGAGCAGATGCGTCGCCGGGCGACCCGCCTGGCGGCCGGCCTGGTGTCCTCCGGCCGCGACCGCCTCGAGGTCGAGCGACAGCTGGGCGAGTGGGGATTCCACCCGGCGGTGGCCTTCTCGGCCGCCCAGAGCACCGCTCGCGCCCGGAGTCAGGGGGATCGGGGTGGCTCGACGGCCGCCACATCCGGCGTCCGGAAGCCGGTCGGGCCCGATCAGCCGGGTTCGTTCTCATGCCCCGCCGGCGTGAGCCCCCAGTAGGCGTCGGCCGGTTCGATCTGCCCCTGCACCACCTGGTCGATCACGGTGCAGATCGGCAGGTCCAACCCCTGGCGCTCCGCCAGCTCGAGGGCCACGGTGGCTGTCTTCACCCCTTCGGCCACCATGTGCATCTCGGAGAGGATGTCGTCGAGGCGGCGGCCCTTGCCCAGCTGCTCCCCGACAGCCCGGTTCCGGCTGTGCGGGCTCATGCAGGTGGCGATGAGGTCGCCCATCCCGGCCAGGCCGGCGAAAGTGGTCGGTTGGGCACCCATGGCCACCCCCAGCCGGGTCAGCTCGGCCAACCCCCGCGACATGACACCGGCCCGGGTGTTGTCCCCCACGCCCAATCCCTCACCGATGCCGGCGGCGATGGCGATGATGTTCTTCAGCGCGCCCCCCATTTCGCAACCGATGACATCGTGGTTGAGGTAGACCCGGAATACGCCGCGGGTGAAGACCTTCTGGATGGCGCCGGCCACCTCGAGGTCCTCGGTGGCGATGACGGCGGCGGCGGCCTTGCCCGACATGATCTCGTGGGCGATGTTCGGCCCGGTGAGGGCGGCGACCGGATGGCCGGGTACGACTTCTTTGATCACCTGGGTCATCCGCAGGTGCGAGCCGCGCTCGAGCCCCTTGGACAGGCTGACCACCGGGACCCAGGGCCTGAGGTGAACCGAGGCCTGCTCGAGGACGTATCGGAAGCCTGAGGTCGGGACGCCGAGCACCACCAGGTCGGCGCCGGACACGGCCTCGGCGAGATCGGCGGTGGCCGAGAGCTCGGCGGGCAGCGTGAACCCCGGCAGGTACGCCGAATTGGCGTGGTCGTTGTTGACCGCCTTGGCCACCTCGGGGTCGCGGGCCCACAACACCGTGCCGTGCCTCGGCGCCACGAGCGACGCCACCGTGGTCCCCCAGGAACCGGCTCCGAGTACCGCGATCCTCACCCGACGACCGTACCCCACGCCCCGAACGGGGGCGGTGGGTTACGACCCGAGGCGCGTCGACCGCAAACCGGCCAGGACGCGGGCGAACGACTCGGAGGTGACGAGGCTGACCAACGTCCGGACCCCGAACCCGGTACCCCCCTTGGTCAGGTAACGGCTGTGCTCCTCGGCGCGGGACGGACCGGCGATGTCGAGGTGGGCCCACGGGACGGTACCGACGAATTCGCGTAGCAGCATGGCGGCGGCAATGGTGCCGGCCTGACCCGGCCGCCCTATGTTGCGCATGTCGGCGACCTCGGAGTCGATATGGCTCCGGTAGTCATCCGGCAGCGGCAGCCGCCAGAGGGCTTCGCCGGCCCGCTCGGCCGCCGCCTCGACTTCGGCCATCAGGCTGTCGTCGTTCCCGAGGAGGGCGGCGACGTCCTTGCCCAGGGCCACGACGGCCGCCCCGGTGAGCGTGGCGAGATCCACGATGGCGTCGGGCTCGACTTCAGCCGCCAGGGAGAGGCCGTCGGCCAGAACCAGACGGCCCTCTGCGTCGGTGTTGAGCACTTCGATCGTCTTGCCATTGCGAGCCGTGAGGACGTCACCCGGCTTGGTCGCCGAACCGCTCGGCATGTTCTCGGTGAGAGGCGTCACCGCGGTGATGCGCAGGCGCGCCCCGAGCGCGGCGGCGGCATCGACCGCGGCCAGCACGGCGGCCGCCCCACCCATGTCGGTCTTCATGGTCTCCATGCCGCCCGCCGTCTTGAGGGAGAGGCCGCCCGAGTCGAACGTGATCCCCTTGCCCACCAGGGCCACATGGGGCACCCGACCGTCCGGCTCGATGGGGTCGGGCGGGCGGTACTCGACCTTGATCAACCGGGGCGGCTGCACCGACCCGTGGGCCACCCCCATCAGGCCACCAAGGCGCTCCCGGCCGATCTGCTCCTCGTCCCAGACCTCGATCGAGAGCCCGGCGACACCGGCGAAGCGGGTCACGAACCGGTCGGCGAAAGCCTCAGGGGTCAGCGAGCTCGGGGGCTCGTTGACCAGGTCGCGGGCCAAGCTGACCGACTCGGCCAGCCGCGCCCCCCGCTCGGCTCCGCTCTCCAGCATCGGAGCGTCTCCAGGAGAACCGCCGACGATGACCAGGGTCGCCAGCTGCCCCCGGGCCTCACCGGTGCGGTAGGCCTCGTACTGGTACGAACCGAGCACGGCTCCCTCGGCGGTCGCTCCCGCCAGGTCGGTGACGCTCAGGCCGGTGCCGGCCGGCAACACCCAGGCGGCCCTGTCGGCCCGACCCACGGCCCGGACGAACGCGGCGGCGGCTCGGCGCGCCAGCTCGAGCCCGCGATCCCCGGTGAGCTCGGCGGCTGGGCCCATGCCCACCAGCACGATCTCCGGGTCGCCCGAACGGTAGGCGAGGGTCTGGCCGACCTTGCCTTCGAAACGGTGGCGCCTGCACCAGGCGGGATCGAGCTCGCCCGGCAGCCCTGGGGCGCCCGTCACCCGTTCCGGTGGGATGCCGAGGGTGGGGCCGCGGTCGGCCTCATGCACGGGCAACCCCACGACGACCACGTCGGACGGGAGCTGACCGCCCGCCTGGGTCTGCACCCTCACGAGCGAGATCTCCCCCGACGGGGGGCGCCCCGGGCCAGCAGGTGCTCGTCGCCTTCGGCGAACCGGGCCATGGCCCACAGCAGATCGGAGAGGCGGTTGAGGTAGGTGGCGACCAACGAGCCTGCCACCGGGGACGACACCACCAACCGTTCGGCGCGGCGCACGACGGTCCGGGCCAGGTCGAGGGCGGCCGAGGCCCGGTTGGCTCCCGGCACGACGAACTCGCTGGGCATCTCGATCCGGTCGATGAGGTCGTCGATGTGCGCTTCCACGGCCTCGACCATGTGACCGGTCACCAAGGTGGACCCCGGCTTCAGCTTGGACCGGTTCGAGGGATCGGTCGCCACCTCGGCCATGAGGACGTACAGGTCCCGTTCCAATCCGGTGAGGAGGACGTCGAGCTCCGAGCCCGCTTCGGTCTCCGCCCGGGCCATACCCATGGCCGCCTGGGCCTCGTCGCAGGTCCCGTTGATGTGCATGACGATCGAGTCCTTGGCCACCCGTCCGCCGAACAGGAGGCCGGTGGTGCCGTCGTCACCCGTCTTCGTGTAGATCTTCAGCACGGGTTCACCGCCGCTGATGCTAAACGACGCCGACCGTTCCGCCCCTCGGGGCGGTACGCACCCGGCGGTTGCGGACGGGTGCGGACGGTCCCGGTAGCCTGGAGGGCCCATGGCCAACGACCTGTCTTCGGCATACCTGCAGGCCGCCTCGGAGCGGGTGGTCGTGTTCGACGGCGCCATGGGCACCAACCTGCAGCTGGCCGGGCTCACCGCCGACGATTTCGGGGGCCCCGAGCTCGAGGGGTGCAACGAGCTGCTGGTGGTTACCCGGCCCGATGTCCTCGACCGGATCCACCGATCCTTCCTCGAGGTGGGATGCGACGTGGTGGAGACCGACACCTTCGGGGCCTTCGGCCCGGTGCTGGCCGAATACGGGCAGGCCGACCGGGTCCGTGAGCTCAACCTGGCCGCGGCCACGCTGGCCCGGGAGGCCGCCGCCGAGTTCTGCACACCCGAACGGCCCCGCTGGGTGGCGGGCAGCATCGGTCCCGGGACGAAGTTCCCGACGCTCGGCCAGATCCCCTACGCCGACCTTCGCCGGGCCTACGAGGAGCAGGTGGCCGCCCTCATCGAGGGAGGCGTGGACCTGATCATCGTGGAGACCGTCTTCGACCTGCTCCAGGCCAAGGCGGCCATCAACGCCGCCCGCCGGGCCATGAGGGCGGCCGATCGTCGCCTGCCCATCCAGGCACAGGTGACGATCGAGCTGACCGGCACCATGCTCCCCGGTACGGAGATCGGCGCCGCCCTGTGCGCCCTCGAGGCCATGGACGTCGACGTCATCGGGCTCAACTGCGCCACCGGTCCGGCCGAGATGTTCGAGCCCCTGCGGCACCTGACCGCCCACGCCACGACCCCGGCGTCATGTCTGCCCAACGCCGGGCTCCCCTCGGTCGTCGACGGGGCCATGCACTACGACCTGACCCCCGAGCAGCTGGCCGAATTCCATGCCCAGTTCGTCGGGGAGCTCGGGGTCTCGGTGATCGGCGGATGCTGCGGCACGACGCCGGCCCACCTGGCCGCGGTCGTGGAGTCGTGTGCAGACCTCGTCCCCGCGGCCCGCCACTCCGATCCCGAGCACGGGGCAGCCTCCATCTACACCCAGGTGCCATTCGAGCAGGACACGTCGTTCCTGGTGATCGGCGAGCGAACGAATGCCAACGGCTCGAAGAAGTTCCGCGAGGCCATGCTCGCCGGCGACTGGGACACCTGCGTGGCCATGGCTCGCGAGCAGGTCAAGGAGGGCGCCCACCTCATCGACGTGTGCGTGGACTACACCGGAGCGGACGGGGTGGCCGACATGAAGGAGGTGGCGTCCCGCTTCGCCACCCAGTCGACGGTGCCACTGGTGGTCGACTCCACCGAGGCGCCCGTGGTCGAGACCGCCCTCTCGTGGATCGGCGGTCGGGCGGTCATCAACTCCGTCAACCTCGAAGAAGGGGACGACCCCGGCACCCGCCTCGACTCCTTCCTCGCCCTGGCCAAGGAGTTCGGCGCCGCGGTCATCTGCACTTGCATCGACACCGAGGGACAGGCTCGGACGGCCGACTGGAAGGTGCGGGCGGCCCGTGCCATCCACGACATCGCCATCGAACGGTACGGGCTGCGCCCCGAGGACCTCCTGTTCGATCCCCTCGCCCTCCCGCTGTCCACCGGTATGGAGGAGAGCCGGCGCGACGGCATCGAGACGATCGAAGGGATCCGGCGGATCAAAGCGGAGCTCCCCGGCGTCTATACCGTCCTCGGCCTGTCCAACGTCTCGTTCGGGTTGAACCCGGCCGCCCGGCAGGTCCTGAATTCCGTCTTCCTCCACGAATGCGTCGAGGCCGGCCTGGACGCGGCCATCGTGCACGCATCGAAGATCCTGCCATTGTCGAAGATCGACGAGCGGGCCCGCGAGGTCTGCCTCGACCTCGTCTACGACCGCCGCCACGACGGTTACGACCCCCTGACCGAGCTGCTGTCCATCTTCGAGGGCGCCACAGCCTCCAGCGGTGCCGCCCAGGAAGACCGCTCGGGGTGGACGGTCGAGCAGTGGCTCGAGCACCGGATCGTCGACGGGGACCGCAACGGGATCGAGGCCGATCTCGACCAGGCCATGGCTGAGGGGCACAGCCCCCTCGAGATCATCAACGAGTTCCTGCTGGCCGGGATGAAGACGGTCGGCGAGCTGTTCGCCAGCGGCGAGATGCAGCTGCCGTTCGTGCTCGGCTCAGCCGAGACCATGAAGACCGCGGTCGCCTACCTCGAGCCGCACATGGAGAAAGCCGACCAGGGCGGGAAGGGCACGATGGTGCTGGCCACCGTCAAGGGGGACGTGCACGACATCGGCAAGAACCTGGTCGACATCATCCTCACCAACAACGGGTACACGGTGAAGAACCTGGGCATCAAGGTGGGCATCACCGACATGGTGGCCGCCCTCGAGGAGTCCAACGCCGACGCCATCGGCATGAGCGGCCTGCTGGTCAAGTCGACGCTGATCATGCGCGACAACCTCGAGGAGCTCAACCGTCGGGGGCTCGCCCACATCCCGGTCATCCTGGGTGGTGCCGCGCTGACCCGCACCTACGTCGAGCGCGATCTCCGCCAGGTCTACGAGGGACGCCTGTTCTACGGGAAGGACGCGTTCGAAGGACTCCGCACCATGGACCGGCTGGTCGAGCTGACCCGCACTGGGGAGGACGATCCCGAATTCGGCACTGCCCTCGGAGGCCGTGACCTCGGTCCGCGCCGCAGCGAGCTGCGCCGCCAGGCGGCCGCCGAGGCAGTGGCCCGGGGCGAGCGCCTGCCCTCGCGGTCACCCGAGGTGGCCACGGACAATCCCGTGTTCAAGCCCCCCTTCCTCGGCAGCCGGGTGGCCAAGGGCATGGCCCTCGACGACATCGCCGGCTACCTCAACGAGACCGCGCTCTTCCGCAACCAATGGGGGTTCCGGCCCGAAGGTGGCGAGGACGACGCGGCCTTCAAGGAGCGCGTCCGCAACGTGCTGCGCGACCAGTTGTCGAAAGCCAAGGCCGAGCAGCTGCTCGTGCCCCAGGTGGCGTGGGGACACTTCGCCGCCAACGCGGACGGCGACGACCTGGTCATCTTCGAGGACGAGAGCCGTACCGGCGAGGCCACCCGCTTCACGTTCCCGCGCCAGACCGAAAAGCCCTGGCTGTGCATCAGCGACTTCTTCCGCCCCATCGACTCCGGTGAGCCCGACTGGGCCAGCTTCCAGGTCGTCACCATGGGGTCGCGGGTCTCCGAGGAGGCAGCCCGGCTGTTCGGCGACAACGAGTACCAGCAGTACCTGTACCTGCACGGGCTCGGAGTCGAGATGGCCGAGGCACTGGCCGAGTACTGGCACCTGCGCATCCGCGAGGAGCTCGGCTTCGCCGACGAGGACGGCCCCACCCTCACCGGCCTGTTCCGCCAGCAGTACCGGGGCGGGCGGTACTCGTGGGGCTATCCGGCCTGCCCCGACCTCGAGGACAACGCCAAGGTGGTCGAGTTGCTCGCCGCCGACCGGATCGGCGTCGAGGTGAGCGAGGGGTTCCAACTCCACCCCGAGCAGTCGACGACGGCCATCGTCTGCCACCATCCTCAGGCCAAGTACTTCGTGGCCTGAGGCTCGGCCGGGCCTGGCCGCCATCGATGGGGCGACTGCACGAGTCAGCTCCCCTGGGCGAGCGCACCCATGATCTCAGTGGCTGGGCCGAGGGCTGACTGCCGGACCACGTACCGGGTGACACCCCAGCCCGCCTCGAATTCCCTGAGCTGCCCGACTATCTCGTCACGGGTCCCAAGCCACACGAACGGTGACCTCAGGACGTCGCTCGCCGATACGCCGGGGATGACGTCAACGAGCTGCTCGGCCCGGGTCTCGGCGGCATCGGTGATCTCGACGTGCTGGACCAGCACCTCGATGGACGGTGCTCGACCGACCGAACTGGCGGTGGAGCGAATGAGGTTGAAGGTCGCATCAAGCGTGTCCCACTGCCACTTCGCTTCGTGGGAGTGCCCGTCGGCCAACGTCTTCCCGAGACCGGTGACGCCCACGATGTCAGCCATGGTCGCGGCCAGCGTCAAGACGCCCGGACCGTTTCCGCCGATCATCAGCGGGATCGGATTCTGGACGGGCCGGGGTCGGCGCAAGACCGCCCCATGCAGCTCGACATGGGCCCCGGCAAGGGACACCTCGTCACCCGAGAGAAGGAGACGTGTGGCCCGGGCAACCTCACCAAGCCGGGAGATCCGAGCCTTGGGATCGGGCATCGCCGAGCCGACCACCGCCCATTCGGCCGGGGTGTGGCCCGCCCCCAACCCCAGGACGGAGCGCCCTCTCGAGACCAGGTCGAGCGTGGCCACCTCGCTGGCGACGGCCAGAGGCTCCCACCGCCCCGCGTTGAGCACACAGGTCCCGAGCCGGATCGACTCGGTGACGGCTGCCGCCGCGGCCAAAGCCACGAACGGCGCGGCCGAAGCTGCGGGGTGGTCGGCCACATACAACGTGTCGAAGCCGGCGGCCTCCGTCGTCGTCGCCGTCTCCAACCAATGGTCGCGAGCCGGATGGGCTTGAAGCGAGATGCTGATCACCGGGCCCCATGATCACACCTCGCGTCTCAGTGGTCACGTCCTGGCGGCGCCACCTCCGATGGGCGCCCCAGTAGGTCACCCGGCGGAAGAGGATGCGGTCGGCGGCGCTACCGAGGTGCTCGAGCTCGAGCTGTCCGGCCGCCGCCGCCAGGTGTCGAGACAGCTCGACGAACAGAAAAAGGCCAGGCTTCCCGTTCCGTCCAGGGCGGTCTCCTCGGCGTTTGCCTCGGAAATGGTCAGGCCGCAGATTGGATCGAGCCGACTGTCCGCCCCGGGATTGGTCATGCCGATCCTCGCCACCCGGATCGGCTTCTCCACGCCTCGGAGGGAGATGTCCCGGTACTCGAGTGCGCTGCCCCAGCGGGGCAGCGCAGCCATCACCGAAGGGTCGGCGAGCGCCTCGCCCCCCTCGGCCAGATCGGACAGCCGGGCGGCCACGTTCACGCAGTGCCCGATGTAGTCGTCGCCTTCCATCAGGATGACGTCGCCCGAGGTGATGCCCGATCGGATCGAGACCTCGGCCACGCGATTGGACGACTCGCTCGCAATTTGGTGGAGCTCGATGATCGCCTCGAGCAGTGGCCGGGTCTCGACACAGACCAGCATGGCGCCGTCGCCCAGCCATTTGGCAATGCGCACACTCCGCCGCGCGATATGTCACGCAGGAGGGAGCGAAATGCGGTCAGCACCTCGACGGCGCGCTCGTCCCCCTCATGCTCGGTAAGGGCGGTGAAGCCCTTGACGTCGACGAAGGCGAAGCTACGACGGACCCGCACCCCACGATGGTGGCACAGGGCCGTGACGGGTCGGGTCCATCCCTGCATTCACCCGGCTCGCCACCGGACCGTCTACAGGGCCAGGGTCGCCCCGCCGTCGACGACCAGCGCGGCCCCGTTGACGAACCGGGCCTGCTCGGAGCAGAGAACCGCGACCAGCCTCCCGAAGTCGGCAGGGTCCCCCATGGGCCCGAACCACCCAGCTCGCGCATGCGGTCGGTGGCGTGGGGCCCGGGGCACATGAGGTTCAAGGTGATGCCGCTCCCCTCTGCGGCCAGGTCCTGGGCGGCTGTCTTGGCCCAGGAACGCAAGGCGGTCCGGGCCGCGTTGGACAGGGACAGGGTCGGTACCGGCTGGACCACCGAATAGGAGGAGATGCAACAGATCCGACCCCAGCCGCCCTCGCGCATGTGCGGCACCGCAGCCCTGATGAGTCGTACGGCCGACAGGAAATTGGCATCGAGGGCCGACTCGAGCATGGCGTCGTCCACCTCGAGGGAACGACCGGCAGGGGGCCCACCGGCGTTGGCCACCACGACGTCGACCGACCCGAACGCCGCCATGGTGGCCTCCACCAGCCGGCCGGGAGCCGCGGGGTCGGTGATGTCAGCCGCCTCGGTCTGCACCTCGGCGCCGGCCGCTCGGAGGGACGCGCCCGTCTCGGCCAGGGCGGATGCGTCGCGGGAGGACACCATGACCCGCACTCCTTCGCCGGCCAGGGCTTCGGCCGAGGCGCGACCGAGGCCGCGAGAACCGGCCACCACCAACGCCGACCGCCCGGCGATCCCGAGATCCATGCCGATTCCCGCGGCGCCGCTAGGCGTCCACCACGATGAGCTCGTGGTCGGCCGAGTTGATCGGTTCGGGACTGCCGTCGTCGGCGACGATCACGATGTCCTCGAGCCGCATGCCGAACTCGCCGGGCAGGTAGATGCCGGGCTCCACCGAGAAGGCATTGCCGGGCTGCAGGACCTCGCCGTTCCCGACCACCAGGTAGGGATCCTCGTGCTCCTCGATCCCGATGCCATGGCCGGTCCGGTGGACGAAGTACTCACCGAGCCCGGCCGCCGCGATGATCGAGCGGGCCACCTGGTCGACCTGCTCGGCGGCCACACCAGCTCGGGCTGCGTCAACCGCAGCCTGCTGTGCGGCCAGCAGCACCTCGTAGCATTCGGCCACCCGCGGTGCGGGCGGCCCGGTCACCACGGTGCGGGTGATGTCCGAGCAGTAGCCCACGTCGCCGTCGATCGAGTAGGTGCCGCCGAAGTCGCAGACGACGGTCTCGGCCGATCCGATCACCCGTGGCCCGGCCTCGTGGTGGGGGCTGGCCGCATTGGGACCGCTGCCGACGATGGCGAAGTTGACCTGCTGGTGGCCGCGTATCGATGAGCATCGAGGAGATCCGAGACGACACCTCGGCCTCGGTCCGCCCGACGAGGGGAATGCCACCCCGTTGCAGAACCGCGGCCACCCGGTCGGCGGCGGCGGCAGCGGCGCGCAGCGCGGCGAGCTCGGCGGCGTCCTTGACGGCACGGACCGGGGACGTCACCACCGAGGCCGCCATCCATCGAATCGACGGGAGCCGACGCTGGAGGGAGAGCACGGTGGTGGCCCAGGCACGGTCGGAGACGGCGCAGCACAGGGCGCCAGCCGAGCCGGCGAGCCCGTCCAGCCGGGTGGCGACCAGCTCGATGGGGTCCCGGTCGTCGGTCCAGGGCACCACGGCGAACAGGTCCGCGGCCTCGGGCACCCTCGGCGCTTCGAGCGCCGGCACCACCAGGACGGGCTCACCCACTTTCGGGAGGACCAGCATGGTCAGGCGCTCGAGTGGCATGGCCCGGTACCCGGTCAGCCAGGGTAGGTCGGCGCCGTGAGACAGCAGCAGCGCGTCCACACCGAGGGCGTCCATGCGCTCGCGCACGCGCTCGAGACGCGGCCACCCGCGATGATCTGGCGCCGTCGGAGAGCTCACCCATCCGAACCATCACCGTGTGACGGCGAGGGGCGGGGCGTTCGGGGCCGGCAATTCCGCCGACGTCTCCGCCGACGTCTCGGCCGACGCCTCGGCCGACGCCTCGGCAGCCTGGCGGGCGTGGTAGCTCGACCGGGTCAGCGGGGACGACTGCACGTGCGAGAACCCCATGGCCATGCCGGCCTCCCCGACGGTGGCGAACTCCTCGGGGCTCCACCAGCGGGCCACGGGAAGGTGCCTGCTGCTCGGACGAAGGTACTGGCCGATGGTCACGATCTCGACGCCGACCCCACGCAGGTCGGCCAGGGTGGCGAGCACCTCGTCCTCGTGCTCGCCCATCCCGACGATGAGCCCCGACTTGGTGGTGAGGCCCGAATCCGCCGCCCGGGCCAGCACGCCGAGGCTGCGGGCGTACCCGGCCGACGGCCTCACCGCCCGCTGGAGGCGGGCCACCGTCTCGATGTTGTGGTTGAGGACGTCGGGACGGGCGGACGAAGACGGTCTCCAGCGACGCCGGGTCGCCCTTGCAGTCCGAGATGAGCACCTCCACTTTGGCGTGCGGGGCACGACGCCGGATGGCCCGGATGGTGGCGGCAAAGGCGCCCGCACCTCCGTCGGTCAGATCGTCGCGGGCCACACAGGTGACCACGGCGTGGGCCAGGCCCATCCGCGCCACCGCCTCCGCCACCCGTTCGGGCTCGTCCGGGTCGAGCGGGAGGGGATGGCGGGTGTCGACCTGGCAGAAGCCGCAGGCCCGAGTGCAGCGCGAGCCGTTGATCATGAAGGTGGCCGTCCCGTCCGACCAGCATTCGTAGATGTTCGGGCAGCCGGCCTCCTCGCACACCGTGACGAGGTCGAGCCGGCGGAGGTCGTGGCGCAGATCGAGGAACCCCTCGCCCATGTGGGCCTTGACCCGGAGCCACGGGGGCTTGCGGGCGCGTACGGACAGGCCGGCGTCGGGGTCGACCCCCGACCGTCGGAGCCGGCGTTCGAGGGAGCCTTCGCCCGTGCGGCCCAGGGACACGGCCACCGGCGCGACCGAGCACCAGGCCGGGCCCCGTCCCCACCGACTGTCTTCGGGCCGCCGGCCTCCCCGGCCCGGGCCTGGCCGGATTCGACCCCGACCGGGTCCGTGACCCGCTGCACCTCCTCGGCCGGTCCCCACTGCGCCTCGGCGGCGACGATGACCGCATCGACCACGTTCGCCATGCCGACCATCCCAACCCTCGCGGGCCATCGAGGTCACCGGCTTGTCGGGGATCCCGCAGGGGACGATGTGGTCGAACATGGCCAGATCGGTGTGGACGTTGAGGGCGAACCCGTGGGTGGTACGTCCCTTCGACGTCCGCACGCCGATGGCGGCGATCTTCCTCGGCCCCGGTGAGCCGGCGCCGTCCGCCTTCATCGAGTCCGACCCAGACCCCGGGGTAGCCCTCGAGCCTCCCGACCGGCGGATGCGGGAGCCCCCAGTGCCACCAGGGTGTCGATGACCACCTGTTCGACCCGGCGCACGTGCTCCGGTCCCCGGTGCAGGCCCGGGCCGACGGTCACCAGCGGATAGCCGATGAGCTGGCCGGGTCCGTGGTAGGTGACGTCACCGCCCCGGTCCACCCGCACCAGGTCGGCGCCGACCGAGAAGGGGTCGGCCAGCACATGCCCCTCGTCGGCGTTGGACCCCAGCGTGAACACGTGCGGGTGCTCGAGCAGCAGGAGGTAGTCGTCCGCGGAGCCGCGGCTCAGGGCCCGCTGAACAGCCCATGCCTCGTGGTAGGGCACCCGGCCCAACCACCGGACTCTCATCGGCGGTCGGCCCGACTCGCCAGTGACGTCACCGTGTTCGGCCTACAGCTCGCCGGCCCAGTCGCGATCGTTGAGGATCTGCGACATCCGGGCCAGGAACCGCGGCCACGTAGGCGCCGTCGACAGCCCGGTGGTCGAAGGTCATGGCGGCCAGGCCCACCGAATGGATGGTGATCGACTCCGATCCGTCGGGCAACTCGACCACGACCGGCTTCCGGCTCACTCCGTCGGTGGACAAGATGGCCACCTGCGGCTGGTTGATGATGGCCCCGGTGATGAGCGTGCCGAACGGCCCAGCGTTGGTGATGGAGAACGTTCCCCCGCTGATGTCGTCGAGGTTGAGTCGCTTGGTCCGGGCCCGTTCGGCGACTTCGCGGATGCGCCGAGCCATCCCCCGCAGGTTGAGCTCCTCGGCATTGTGCACGACTGGGACGATCAGCCCCTCGTTGTCCAGATCGACGGCGATACCCAGGTTGACGTTCCGGTGGACGATCAGGGCGTCGTCCCCGACCGACGAGTTGAGGTGGGGGAACTCCTCGAGCGCCTCGACCGCGGCTCGGGCCACGAAGGGAAGGTAGGAGAGGGTGAAGCCCTCCTCGGCCCGGAAGCGTTCACCGAAGGTCCGCCGCACCTGACTCGACCCGTTCGTAGTCGATCTCCTTGGCCATGAGCGTGTGGGCGGAGGTGGCCTTGGAGCGGACCATGTGTTCGGCGGTGCGCCGCCGGATGTTGGTGAACGGAACCACCTCGTCCTCTTCCGGAGCGGACGGGCGGGGCGGACTCCGCAGCGGGGCGCTGCGGCCGGGGCGGCAGAGGCGACCGAGCGCGCCACGTCCGGCTCGCGGCCGTTCGGTGATGCTCGGAACGGCGGCGGGCGGGGCTGCGGGAGCAGAAGGTGGCGACGCGTCGGCCGGTCCCGATCAGGGCCTCGACGTCGGCACGGGTGATACGGCCACCCAGCCCGGTCCCGCTGCACCGTGGACGGGTCGATCTCGTGCTCGTTCAGGAGTCGCCTCACCACCGGCGACAGCACCAGTCCGCCCGGCTCCGCCGAGCGGGGCGGCCGCCGGGGCTCGTGCTCGCCGGACCAGCGCCGGAGGCGGTGGCGCGCGCCCCCAGAGACCGGCGCCGGTCGGCCCGGGCGGGGGGTGCAGGCGCCGGTTGCCGCGGATGCGGCGGCGCCGCGGCAACCGTGGCGCGTCCCCGTTCGGCGACGCTTCGCCGCCGATGACGGCCAGCTTGACCCCCACGTCCACCGTGTCCCCCTCCTGCACCAGGATCTCGGTGAGCACACCGTCGGCCGGCGAGGGCACCTCGGAGTCGACCTTGTCGGTGGACACCTCGAACAGCGGCTCGTCCCGGGCGACCTGATCGCCGACGGCCTTGTACCACTTGGTGATGGTTCCCTCGGTCACCGTCTCGCCGAGTTGGGGCATGGTGACGTCAGCCAACGTGGAGCCCCCTTCCGGTCAGGGCGAGCACCGTCTCGCCGAACGCCTCGGACAGGGAGGGGTGGGGCTGGATGAACTGGGCCACCTCGTCCGCGCGTGGCCTCCCAGTTGACGGCCAGGTATCCCGAGCCGAGCTGTTCGGTGACCCAAGGACCGACCATGTGCACCCCGAGGATCCGGCCGGCCCTTCCGTCGGGCCTACGTTCGGCCACCACCTTGACCAGACCGTCGGTCTCCCCGATGATGCGGGCGCGGCTGTTCCCCCCGAAGGGGTCCTTCTTGACCACCACGTCGAAGCCGGCCTCTCGAGCGGCTAGCTCCGTGAGCCCGGCGAAGGCCACCTCGGGGTGGCAGTAGATGGCCCAGGGCACCCGGTCGTAGTCGACGGGCACGGCCGGCTCGCCGAGGATGCACTTGATGACCAGGATCCCCTCGGCGAACCCGACGTGGGCGAGCTGGGGAGTGCCGGCGACCACGTCGCCCACCGCCCACACGCCATCGGCCGTCGTGCGCATGAATCGGTCGGCCACGACGAAACCGCGATCGTCGACCTCGACCCCGGTCCCGTCGGCGAGCAGCCCCTCGGTGCGCGGGCGGCGCCCCACCGAGACGATCACCGCGTCGACCGCCAGCTTCTCCCCGTCGTTGTAGGCGACGCACGGTCCCCCGGCCCGAAGGGTCCGGGGTGTGGCCCTCCAGCCGGGCATCGACCTTCACGTCGATGCCCCGCTTCCGGAAGGAGCGGGCCACCGCCTTGACCACCTCCTCGTCGCAACCGGAGAGGATGGCCGGCAGCGCCTCCAACACCGTGACCTTGCACCCCAGGTCGGCGAAGAGAGAGGCGAACTCGCAGCCGATGGCCCCGCCGCCGACGACCGCCACCGACGCCGGTAGGCCCTCCAGGGCGAGGACCTCGTCGGACGTCATCACCAGGGAACCGTCGACGTCGAAGCCCGGAATGGTGCGGGGCAGCGAACCGGCCGCCAACACGATGTCCGTACCGGTGATCTCCGAGATGCTGCCGTCGGGGCTGGTGACCCGGACCCGGTGGTCCGGTAGCAGGGAGCCACTGCCGATGAACGTGGTCACGCCGCGGCCCTTCAGCAGGCCTTCCAGCCCGTGCCACAGCTGGTCCACCACCTGCTGCTTCCGGGCCTGGCTGACGGCGAAGTCCAAATCGGGAGGGGGTGCGTCACCGTCCCGGACGTTGATCCCGAACCGGGCCGAACCGCTCACCGTGCGGTAGACGGACGCCGTCTCGAGGAACTCCTTGGCCGGCACGCAACCGCGGTGCAGGCATGTCCCGCCGACCTTGTCGAGCTCGATCATGGCCACCGACAGGCCGGCGGCCGCGCCGTAGAGCGCGGTGGCGTAGCCCCCTGGGCCACCGCCGATGATCACCACGTCGAAAGAGGCCGCGTCGCCCGGCCCGGATGTGGGCCCTGATCCGCTCCGGTCTGTCGCCACATCGGGTGCCGTCCGAACCACCTCCGTCGAGAGCTCGCTCCGACCCGCTGGGGGCGGGTGCCGTCCACCGCGACCTGCCCGACGTGCCCGCGGCGGGCACCATCAGCCTAGGGCGAAATGGTGGGTGCCCGAACCCGTCCCGCCCACCGACCTGGGCGGCTCAGGGGGCGCCCGGGGCGCGGCCCCAGGCGGAGATCATCGGCGAGGTGGCAAGGTCGAGGCGGCCCTCGGCGACGTTGGCCAGATGCTCGTCGATCTCGGCGACGGTGGCGAGTCCGGCCGAGAGCAGGCGGTCCCGCATCTGCTCGACGGTGGCCCGCTCGAGGAGGGCGCAGGCCGGTCCGGCCACCGGGAAATAGGCATCGGCCGCCACCTCGACCAGCCCGGCGTCACGCAGGGCGCGCGGCAGCGTCCGGCCGTAGGCCAGGTCGGCGCCGCTCCGGGCGAGGAGCGTCCGGAAGTCTCGGCGCAGCCGGTTGGCCAGCCGCTGCTCCGGTCCCCACTCGTCGATACAGGTGAGGGGCTGGAGCGCCGGGATCGGCATCCTCCACCAGCAACCAGCCGCCGGGCCGGAGCACGCCGGCCATGGCGGACAGCGCCGTGGTCCCGGCGCACCACGTGCACCAGGACGAGCCGGGCATGGACGAGGTCGAACCGCCCGTCTGGCGGCACGTCGGTCCCCACGTCGTGGCGCCGTACCTCGAATCGACCCTCGCCCTCGTCCATCCACGACGGGTCGATGTCGGTGGCCAGCACCGACCCGGTCGGTCCGACCCGGTCGGCCAGCCACGAGCCCACGCTCGTCCCTCCGGCTCCGACTTCCCAACACCGCCAACCCGGCGCAACGCCCATGGTCTCGAGGTGGCGGAAGGTCCACGGGTCGAAGAGGGTCGCGAGGGCGGAGAAGCGCTCGCCGGCCTCGGCCTGCCTGTTGTCCAGCAGGTAGTGGTCACCGCCACCGTCTCCATTGCCTGTCCCGACCATCGTCATGACGACGTCAGGAGAGCACGCGGCGCCGGAAGTTGCGCAGACCCAGTCCCAGGAACAGCACCAAGAATCCGACCACCACCGGATAGATGATGTACAGGTGCATGTGGGGCGCATTGGTGAATGCCGCCCGCATGCCCTCGTTGATGTAGATCAACGGGTTGACGAGCACGACGGTCTGCAGCCAGTGCCACTGACCGACCTCCACCGGGGCCAGGCGCGTCCACTCGTAGTAGGTCCCGCCGAGGAAGGTCACGGGCAAGATGATGAACCCGAACATCAACCCGATATTGCGGGGTTCGAAGCTGGTCCCGAGGAGCAGTCCCAGCGAGGCCATCGTCACACAGGCCAGCGGGACGATGGTGATGATCACCCACCAATGGAAGTTGAGATGGGCCTCGACACCCTTGGCGTGCACCACCGACGCCATGGGGAGGACGATGATCGCCGAGATGAGCCCCTGGACCGCTCCGGAGAGGACCTTGGCCATGGCCACGAGCCAGATCGGGCAAGGGGCTTGCACCCGGTCCTCGATCTCCCGGGTGAACCCGAACTCCTGGGACATGATCAGGGCTACCGACTGGACGCCCTGGAACAGGATGGAGATCCCCACCACGCCGGGGACGAGGAGCGTGGCGAAGGACGACTCGGCCACCTGCCCGCCTCCGCCGCCGATGCCCTGGCCGATCTTCGGGAACACGTAGAGGAAGACGAAACAGAGCAGGAACGGCTGCACCAGCACCCGCACCACGAACTCGATGAGGTGCTTGCGCAGCACCACGAGGTCGCGGAGGATGAGCGCCCCGAGGGCCGTCCGGCTGGCGGACACCGTCGAGCGGGTCGGGCCGAGCGAGAGCGACCGGACTGCGGGCTGGACGGCGCTCATCAGTCTCGTAGTTCCTTGCCCGTCAGGTTGATGAAGACCGTCTCGAGGGTCGGCTCGGTCACCGACAGGTCGATGACCGGGAACCCGGCTTCCTCGGCGCTCGCCACCACCCTTGGGAGCAACCGGTCGGTGCCTTTCACGTGCAACTCGACACCCCCCTCGATCGGGCGGGTCCGGGTGACGCCGCCGACCCCGGTGGCCAGTGCGCCAGCCAGCTCCTCGGGGTCACCGCTAGCCATGACCGTCACGATGGTGTCGGCGTCGATCTGCTGCTTGAGGGCCGTCGGGGTGTCCAGGGCAAGGATCCTCCCCCGGTCCATGATGGCCACCCGGCCGCACAGCTGATCGGCCTCTTCCATGTAGTGGGTGGTGAGCATGATCGTCTGGCCCTCACCGTTGAGGTGGCGGAGGATGTCCCAGAGGGCGAGCCGGCTCTGGGGATCGAGGCCGGCCGTCGGCTCGTCGAGGAAGAGCACGGCCGGCCGGTGGAAGATGGCGCGGGCCACCATCAGGCGTTGGGCCATCCCACCGGACAGAGCGTAGATGGAGGCTTCCGACCACTTGTCCAGTTGGAACTGGACAAGCAGCTCGTCAGCCGTCCGGCGCGATTCGCGGGCGGACATGCCGAACAGCCGGCCGTGGAAGTAGAGGTTCTCCCAGACGGTCAGCTGCCGGTCGAGCGTGTTCTGTTGGCTCACGATGCCGAGGATCTGCTTGGCCAGCGCCGGATGCCGCACCACATCGACTCCCCCGACGAACGCCTGTCCGGACGTCGGGATTACCCGTGTGGTCAACATCCCGGCGGTGGTGGTCTTGCCCGCCCCGTTGGGGCCGAGCAGCCCGAAGATCTCGCCTGGCTCGATCACGAGATCGAGCCCGTCGACGGCGCGAAGGTCCGAGCCGGCATAGATCTTGGTGAGACCGCTGGTCTCGATGATGGCGATGCCCGGCGAATCGCCGGCGAGGGACGTCGTCGCGGTCGCGGTCATGGGCTCCTCTCGACCCTACCCGCCCCTCGGGCCAGGGGGTGTCGGCTACTTCGGTGGCATGCGTATGCCGCCGTCGAGCCGGATGACCTCACCGTTGAGGTACGAGTTGGCGGCGATGTGGCTGACCAGCGCGCCGAACTCGGCCGGAATGCCCAGACGCTTGGGGAAATTCACCGACTCGGCCAGGGCGTTGCGCGCCTCATCGGGGAGCATGGCGAGCAGCGGGGTGTCGAACAGCCCAGGGGCGATGGCCATCACCCGGATGCCCACCACCGCCAGATCGCGTGCGGCCGGGAGGGTCATGCCGACGATGGCGCCCTTGGAGGCAGAGTAGGCCAGCTGTCCGATCTGGCCGTCGGTGGCGGCCACCGACGCGGTGTTGACGATCACGCCCCGCTCGCCGTCGGACTGCGGGTCGACGGTGGACATGGCGGATGCTGCCTTGGTCATCACGTTGAACGTCCCGATGACATTGAGGTTCTGGATGAACCGGAAGGGCTCGAGGTCGTGCGGCGAGCCGTCGCGGTTGATGACGCGTCCGACCCAGCCCGTTCCGGCACAGTTGACCGCGATCCGCAGATTGCCCCCCTCCGCGGCCTGGTCCACCGCCTTCTGGCAGTCACCCGGATCGGTCACATCGCCGCCGGCGAGGTTGGCGTTGGAGCCGATCTCGGCGACCACTTCCTTCCCCCGCTCTTCGTTGCGGTCGAAGACGGTGACGCGAACGCCCTCCGAGGCGAGCCGGCGGGCCGTGGCCTCCCCGAGGCCCGAGGCGCCGCCGGTGATGATTGCTGAGCTTCCGTTGATCTCCATGGCTGCAGGTTACGGGAGCGGCTGACCGTCTCCCAATTGCCGTCCCCGTTGGCGCAGTCCCTATCGGCCGACTTGCAGCGAGGCGGCCCGGGTGGCCATGAGGTCGACCAGATCGTTCATGCGGTCCCCCGAGTGGCCCTTCACCCACTGGAAGGTCACCGGGCGCTCCGGGTCCAACGCCAGCGGCAGCAGCTCCTCCCACAGGTCCCGATTGGCCACCGGCTTGCCCTGGGCATTGCGCCAACCTCGCCGCTTCCAACCGACCCACCACTTGTTGCGGAAGCAATTCACCACGTAGGTCGAGTCGCTCATCACGTTCAGTGGGCCGAGCACCGCCTGGAGGGCTCGGGTCACCGCCGTCACTTCCATCCGCTGGTTGGTCGTGTGGGGCTCCCCCCCGCTGTCCGAGTCCCCACCATCGACCGCCCATGCCCATCCCCCCGGCCCCGGGTTCCCCAGGCAGGAGCCGTCGGTGTAGACGACGGTGACCATCTCGTCAGAGGGAGCCGGTGGCATCGGGACAGCATGCCCGATGAGAGCAGTCGGCCGGGCGACCAGGGGGCCGTGCCTTCCCAAGCAGCGTGGGCAGTGGGATCATTGAAGCGTGCTCTTCGACGGTGTAAGTCACCAGCTGCCGGACGTCGATCCGGTCGAGACCGCCGAGTGGCTTGACGCATTCGACGACATCGTGGACGTGCACGGCCGTACGCGGGCCCGGTACCTCCTCATGCGGATCCTCGAGCGGGCCGGGCAGAAGCAGGTCGAGTTCCCGGCCACGGTGTCCACCCCGTACGTCAACACCATCCCCTCCGACGAGGAGCCCGAGTTCCCCGGAGACGAGTTCCTCGAGCGCCGCATCCGAGCCTTCATCCGCTGGAACGCAGCGGTGATGGTCGTGCGGGCCAACGTCCGCTCCGAGGCGATCGGCGGCCATCTCTCCACCTACGCCAGCTCGGCCGCCCTCTACGAGGTTGGCTTCAACCACTTCTTCCGCGGCAAGGATGACGGAGGTCCCGGGGACCAGGTGTACTTCCAGGGCCATGCCTCGCCCGGCATCTATGCCCGGGCCTTCGTGGAAGGCCGCCTGAGCGAGGAGCAGCTTGACAACTTCCGCTTCGAAGTTGGCGGAAGGGGGCTGTCGTCCTACCCGCACCCGCGCCTCATGCCGGACTTCTGGGAGTACCCGACGGTGTCGATGGGCCTCGGCCCTCTCAATGCCATCGCCCAGGCCCATGTGGCCCGGTACCTGCACGCCCGCGGGATCGCGGACACGTCGCACAGCCGGGTCTGGGGCTTCGTCGGCGACGGCGAGCTCGACGAGCCCGAGACTCTCGGTGCGCTGGGCATGGCCGGACGGGAGCACCTCGACAACCTGACCTTCGTCGTGAACTGCAACCTGCAGCGGCTGGACGGGCCGGTGCGTGGCAACGGCAAGGTCATCCAGGAGTTCGAGGCGCTGTTCCGCGGCGCCGGGTGGAACGTGATCAAGGTCATCTGGGGTCGGACGTGGGACGAGCTGCTGGCCAAGGACGTCGAGGGGGTGCTGCTCAACAAGATGAACACGACCGTCGACGGCGAATTCCAGAAGTACGCCACCGAGTCGGGTGCCTACATCCGGGAGCATTTCTTCGGCCCCGACCCGCGCCTCGGCGCACTGGTGGCCCATCTCTCCGACGAGGAGCTGCAGTCCCTGCCCCGTGGCGGCCACGACTACCGGAAGCTGTACGCCGCATACCGGGCAGCCACCGAGGCACGAGGCGCCCCGACGGCCATCTTGGCCAAGACGGTCAAGGGCTGGACCCTCGGTCCGGAGATCGAGGCCCGCAACGCCACCCACCAGATAAAGAAGATGACAAAGGCCCAATTGCTGGCCCTACGCGACCGGCTCTTCCTCCACGACGAGATCCCCGAACGGGACCTCGATGCCGACCTCCCCCCCTACTACCGGCCCGAACCCGGCTCACCGGCCGCCGAGTACCTGGCCGAGCGCCGGCAAGCGCTGGGGGGCTCCCTTCCACGGCGGTCGGTGCGGGCCCAGCCGCTCGACCCACCGGCACCGTCGGCCTTCGCCGACCTGCTGGCCGGCTCCGGCCACCAGGAGGTCTCGACCACCATGGCCCTGGCCCGGCTGCTGCGGTCACTCGTCCGAGATCCCTCCATCGGTCGGCGGATCGTGCCGATCGTCTCCGACGAGGCCCGCACCTTCGGCCTCGAATCGCTGATCAGCGAGGCCAACATCTACGCGCCCGACGGGCAGCGCTACACCCCCGTCGACGCCGGCCTCGCCCTGCACTATGCCGAGAGCGCCAGCGGACAGGTCCTCCAGGAGGGGATCACCGAGGCGGGCGCGGCCGCCTCGTTCACCGCCGCGGCCACCTCGTACGCGACCTGGGGCGAGCCGGCGATCCCCTTCTACCTCTTCTATTCGATGTTCGGGTTCCAGCGGGTGGGCGACCTCCTCTGGGCCCTGGGCGACAGCCGGGGCCGGGGCTTCCTGCTCGGATGCACGGCAGGACGGACCACCCTCAACGGTGAAGGCCTCCAGCACCAGGACGGCCACTCCCTCTTGCTGGCCTCGACCGTGCCGAGCGTGGCGGCCTACGATCCCGCCTTCTCCTACGAGCTCGCCACCATCGTGGAGGACGGGATCCGACGCATGACCGGTCCCGACCCCGAGGACCGGGTCTGGTACCTCACCCTCTACAACGAGAACTACGCGATGCCCGCCCTGCCCGCCGACGACCGGGAGGTGGAGCGAGTCCGGGAGGGGACCATCCGGGGGATGTACCGGTTCGACGTAGCCGGACCGGCGCGAGTCGAGCGCCCGTCCGGATCGGCCACCATCCTGTTCTCGGGCACGGCGTGGCGGGCGGCCGTCGAAGCCCGGCGACTGCTCGCCGCCGACTGGGACGTCAACGCCGACACCTGGTCGGTGACCTCGTACAAGTCGCTCCGCGAAGACGCCCTGTCGGCCGAGCGGTGGAACCGGCTCCATGCCGGCGGGGACGAGCGGGTTCCCTTCGTCACCGAATCCCTCGCCGGTGGGGAAGGCCCCATCGTGGCCGTCACCGACTTCATGCGGGCCGTGCCCGACCAGGTAGCGCGCTGGATGCCCCGCCCGTTCACGTCACTGGGCACCGACGGCTTCGGCCGGTCGGACACTCGGGAGGTGCTGCGCCGCCACTTCGAGGTCGACCCCGCCCACCTGGTGGTGGCTGTGCTGCACGGGCTGGCGGCCCAGGGCCGCGTGCCCGTCGCCGTCGTCGGCACGGCCATCGAGCGCTACGGGATCGACCCGATGGCGGCCGACCCCTGGTCGGCCTGATCGGCGGGCGGAGGAGAACCCCGGGCGGTAGCACTCCTACACTGGCGAGATGGCACTCTTCCTGTCGGGTGAGCCGGAGGCTGACGCCCTCCTCACCGAAGATCCCCTGGCCCTGCTGATCGGCATGGTCCTCGACCAACAGGTGCCGCTCGAGAAGGCATTCCGATCGCCCTTCGACCTCCGCGAGCGGCTGGGTGGGTTCATGGACGCCGCCGCCGTGGCCTCGATGGACCCCGATGCCCTGGCGGCGATGTTCAGTGCCAGGCCGGCCCTTCACCGGTTCCCCAAGTCGATGGCGGCACGGGTACAGGAGCTGTGCGCCATGATCGTCGACTCCTACGGCGGCGACGCGGCCGCAGTCTGGACGAGCGCGACGACAGGCAAGGAGCTGTTCGAGAACGTGAAGGCCCTCCCGGGCTTCGGCGACCAGAAGGCCCGCATCTTCGTCGCCTTCCTCGGCAAGCAGCTCGACGTCCGACCGCCTGGCTGGGAGAAGGCGGCCGGGCCCTTCGGCGACAAGGGCTCGTTCCGCTCGGTCGCCGACATCCGCTCCCCCGAGACCTTGGCCAAGGTGCGGCGGTACAAGCAGGACATTAAGGCACGGGCGAAGGCCGATACGTCCGGGGCCGGCACGTCCAAGGGCAGCACATCCAAGGCCGGCACGTCCAAGGCCGGTTGAGGCGCCCGACCACTCCCGCGGACCGCTGGGGCCTGACCGACCGCCGGCTCTACCTCTGCACGCCTGACCGGCCCGACCTGGAGCGGTTCGTCGAGGCCTGCATCGAGGGCGGGGTCGACGTGGTCCAGCTGCGGGAGAAGGGGCTGGTCTCGGTGAGATTGACGGCGCGGGCCGCCTTGGTCCAGCGGGTCTGCGCCGACTACAACGTGCCCTTCGTGCTCAACGACGACCCGGCGCTGGCCGCGGCGATCGGTGCCGACGGAGTCCACGTCGGCCAGGACGACATGGAACCGGCCAAGGCCCGTGCCCTGGTCGGCCCGGATGCCATCGTCGGGCTCTCGACCCATGCCCCGGCCGAGCTGGACCGCGCCGTGGGCTCGGCGCCGAATGCGGGCCGGCCCGGCACCGGCGCCCTCCCCGTCGACTACATCTCCGCCGGGCCGGTGTCGGCGACCCCGACCAAGCCGGGCCGGCCGGGCACCGGCACGCACTACGTGGCCGAGGCCACCCGCCAGGCACCCTGGACGGTGTGGGTGACGGGTGGCGTCGACCCGGACACGGTCGGACCCCTCCTCGCCGTCGGCGCTCGGCACTTCGTGGTCGTCCGCTGGCTCACCGAGGCGACCGACCCCAAGGCCAACGCCCGGGCGCTGCGGCGGGTCATCGACGAGACCGTCGAAGGCAACGGGCCCTGACCGTATTCGGTCAGGGCGGCAGCCGCTCAGCCCGCCGGAGCGGTGGGTGCGCTGACCACCTTGGCCCCGACCGGGAGCTCGACCGGCGCCGACGTCCCGACGTGGGAGATGTCCAGGGTGACCGAGGCATGCGGGACGGTCAGGCTGAACTGGGAGATGTACTGGCCGCTCACGGTGTAGGTGAAGGTGCCGGTCTGTCCGCCTTTGGTGAGCGTGAACGAGTAGGTGTCGCCCGACTGCGACGGGTGCTTGGCCTGGGTGGCGTAGGGGAGATAGCCGTGGGCCGGGTCCAGGGACACCGCCCCCTGGCTGAGCTGCCGGTAGAAGACGAGGCGCCGGGGGGCGGCGGCGGCCGGCACGGTGAGGCTCTGGTACTGGTAGGTACCGATCACGTAGACGTAGGTACGCCGGTCGCCGCTCTGGATGTAGCCGCCCAGGCGGTCGGGCGCCTGGAAGGTCAGGTAATCGCTCTGCTGTCCCTGCGCGGTGTTCTCCACGAGCACCTCGGAGAAGTTGGGGGCACTGAGGGTGTTTGTCACCGCATTGAGGAGAGGGGCGTTGGTGGGCGCCTGCGCCACCCCGAGGACGGCGGCACCCGCGCCGACCACGACGAGCAGGGCCAGGAGCAGCCAGGCGATGGTGTTCCTGAGGGTCATCGCCGGAAGGCTAGGCCGGGCGGTGGGGCCGCGGCCGAACTGCCGAGGGTGGGAGGGCCTTCGCGCTCGTCCACGGTCCGGCTCAGATCCCGATGCGCTGGGCCAGCAGCTCGCGGTGGTAGGAGGGATCCCCGAGCATCAGCTCGGAGGACTTGGCCCGCTTGAAGTACAGGTGGGCATGGTGCTCCCAGGTGAAGCCGATCCCTCCATGGATCTGAATGGTCTCGGCGGCGGCATGGAAGTAGGCCTCGGAGCAGTAGGACTTGGCCAGGCTGGCCACCACCGGCAGCTCGTCGGAATCCTCGGCCGCCGCCCAACCGGCGTAGTAGGCGGCAGACTTGGCCGACTCCACCTCGAGCAGCATGTCGGCACACTTGTGCTTGATGGCCTGGAAGCTCCCGATCGGCCTGCCGAACTGGATGCGGGTCTTGGCATATTCCACCGAGCTGTCCAGGCATCGTTGCGCCCCGCCCACCTGCTCGGCGGCCAGCGCCACGGCGGCCAGATCGAGTGTCTTGCGCAACCCGGGCTCGGCGCCGCCCTCGGTACCGATCAACCAGGCCGGCGTGTCCGAGAACTCGAGCCGGGCCTGCTTGCGCGTCTGGTCCATGGTGGCCAATGGCGTGCGGGTGAGTCCGGGGGCGTCACCCTTCACCCCGAAGAGCGACAGGCCGGCCGGGGTCCGCCCGACGACCAGGACGAGCCCGGCCGCGTGCCCGTCGACCACGAACGACTTGTGGCCGTTGAGCGACCAGCCCTCGCCCGACTTGACCGCGGCCAGGGTGATGCCCTCAGGGTCCCACCGCCCCGAGTCCTCGGTGAAGGCCAGGGTGCCGATGGTCTCGCCGGCGGCGATCCCCGGCAACAGGTAGTCCTTCGCCTTGTCGTCGCCAGAGGTGAGGAGGGCGTTGGTGGCCAGGGCCACCGTGGAGAAGAACGGGGCGCACAGGAGGCTCGCCCCCATCTCCTCCAGCACCACCACCAGTTCGACGTAGGTGAAGCCGGCGCCACCGAATTGCTCGGGGATGATGAGGGAGGTCAGGCCCAGCTGCTCGGCCATCTGGGCCCAGACGGCCGGGTCGTAGCCCTCGGTCGTCTCCATCAGGCGGCGGACCTCCGTCTCGGGAGACTTGTCCTCGAGGAAGCGATGGACGGACCGCCGCAGCTCGTCCTGCTCCTCGCTGAAGGCGAAGTTCATCGTGTTTCTCCATCCGAGGGGGCCCCGGGGGCGGGTCCCACGTGCCCCGTTTGTCTACCAGACCCGGACCGGCGCTGACCAACGGGTCGAGAACCCCAACTACGCTCGTTTCCATGGCCGTCACCACCGTCGACTACGAGGACTCCGCCGTGGAGGTCCACCGGATCGTGGTCGGTCCCGTGGACAACAACGTCTACATCGTGCGGTGCAAGGCGACCGGTGAGTCCGCCCTCATCGACGCGGCCAACGAGCACGACAAGCTGCTCGATCTGTGTCGTGCCCTGAACGTGCGCCAGGTGGTCGAGACCCACGGTCACTGGGACCACATCCAGGCCGTGGAGGCCGTCCGAGACGCCGGGATCGACGTGGCGGTCACCGCCGCCGATGCGTCCATGCTGCCCTCCTACGATCAGATCCTCGAGGACCGCTCCGTCCTCAAGGTCGGGCGGCTGGCCATGCCCACCATCGCCACGCCCGGCCACACGCCGGGCTCGATGTGCTTCACCGTCGAGGGAACTCCCCTGCTGTTCAGCGGCGACACGCTCTTCCCGGGCGGCCCGGGCAACACCTCCTTCGAGCACTCCGACTTCGCCACCATCATCACCTCGATCGAGGACCGGCTGTTCAGCGCCTTCGGCCCGAACACGATCGTGCTGCCGGGACACGGCAAGGGGACCACCATCGGCGCCGAGTCACCCCACCTGGCCGAGTGGATCGAACGGGGCTGGTAGCGGCCGGCCCAGGCCCTCAGACGGCGGTGGAGGGCCGCCTCGGTTCGCGGATCAGCTCGATCTCGGGTGGGAGCCCGCTGATCGCCACCCGACCCGGTACCTCCGAGCCGACCTCGACGGTCACCCGCGCACCGGCCAGCGGGATGCCGTCCACCTTGAGGTAGCCGATCTCCTCGGGAAGATTCGGGCAGAGCCAGGTCTTCCCGTAGGGGACCCAGGGATCGAGGCGGAGCAGGGTCCGCAGGCAGAGCAAGGGTGATGCCGCCGCCCAGGCCTGAGGCGAGCACGAGGTCGGGTACCCGACCGGCACGGCCAGCTCCTCCCGGTCGAGTCCGCTGAACAGCTCGGGCAGCCGGCCGCCCTGGGCTTGGGCCGCGTCGAGCAGGCCGAAGATGAGCTTTTGGGCGGCGCCGTCGTAGCCGTAGCGGGCCAGGCCGGCGGCCACTATGGCCGTGTCGTGGGGCCAGACCGACCCGCAGTGGTAGCTGATCGGGTTGTACCCGGGACTGTCCCCGGAGAGGGTGCGCAGGCCCCAGCCGCTGAACATGGCCGGCGAGACCAGCTTCTCGGCCACCCGGCGGGCCTTGTCCTCGTCCACGATGCCCGTCCACAGGCAGTGCCCCATGTTGGAGGTCATCGAGTCGATCGGCCGCTTGTCGGCGTCGAGCCCGACGGCAGAAGAAGCCCTTCTCCTCGAGCCAGAAATCACGGTTGAACGCTGCCTTGAGCTGGGTGGCCTTGGCCCGGAAGCGGTCGTAGGTGGCCGTGTCGCCCACCTCGAAGGCGAAGTGGGCCCGGGCCAGGTAGGCGCCGTAGGTGTAGGCCTGCACCTCGCAGAGGGCGATCGGGGCCTCGGCGACGTGGCCGTCCCCGTAGCGGATCCCGTCCCAGCTGTCCTTCCAGCCCTGGTTGGCGAGGCCACGGTCGGTGGCCCGCTTGTATTCCACGTACCCGTCCCCGTCCGCGTCGCCGAACTGCTCGATCCACTCGAGGGCCCGCGCCGCGTTGGGGAGCAATTCGTCGACCATCTCGCGGGCGACCCCCCAACGCCGCATCTCCCCGAGCAGCATGACGAAGAGCGGGGTGGCGTCGGCCGATCCGTAGTAGATGCTGCCTCCGCCGAGGGAGAGCGAGGCGGCGTCCCCGAAGCGCATCTCGTGGAGGATCCGGCCCGGCTCCTCGTCGTGCCGCGGGTCGATCTCCTTCCCCTGGAATCGGGCCAGGGTCTGGAGGACCCCCCGGGCCAGGTCGGGGTCGACCAGCAGCGCCATCCAGGCGGTGAGGAGCGAGTCACGCCCGAACACCGTCATGAACCAGGGCGCGCCGGCGGCCACGACCACCCGCTCGGGGAAGTCGGGGTCGAAGATGCGCAGCGCGCCGAGGTCCTCGGCGCTACGGGCGATCACACCGGACAGCCCCGGGTGGCTGGTCTCGACGTGAGGCACCTGGCGGCGCCACTGCTCGAGCCGCTCGGAAGGCGCCGCCCGCTCGACGGGCTCGCCGCAGCGGTACCTCGGGTCGATCGCCGACCCGTCGAAGACCGGCCCCACCTCGATACAGGTCGACCACTGGCCCCGGGGGGGCACGATGGCCTCGAAGATGGCCAGGTCGGCGCTCAGGCGGGTGACCCCGCGGAGGCGGAGCTCGACCCCACGGACCACCCCGCCCCGGCTGTACGAATAGGTCACCACGGACGTCGGGGACTCCCCGACGACGGCCGCCGATCCCGGGTCCACCTCGCCCTCCGGCGACGGCTCCACCGAGGTCAGGGGAGTGACCGTGGAGGTCAGCTCGCCGGCGCCCGGCTGGGGTCCGACCCGCTCCTCCTTCACGGCGAAGAGGTCGGCGAAGTCACAGCCCATGACCACCTCGACGGTGCAGAGGGCCGGCTCCCCGCCGAAGTTCCTGATCCGCAGGTCCTCGCGCATGCCCTGACCGACGTAGCGGTCCCGGAAGACCATCAGGGTGGAATCGGCCCGACCGGCCGTGGGCAGGCAGCGGGAGACGAAGGTGGCCGAGAAGGGGTCGTCGGTTACAGAGGCCAGGGGCTCGGTCGTGGCCCCGTTGACCAGGAGCTCGAACCTGGACAGGATCCGGGTGTCCCGCACGAAGAGCCCGTGGGGGGCCCGGGGCGACATGTCGCCCGCGTTCGTGCTGATGGCGAAGGTCGACTCGTCCACCAGCGTGACGCTGTCGGTGCTGGCCCCGAGCCTGGCCACCGGACCATCGAAATTCCACGGGTCGGACATGTGGGTACGGTATCGGCTGGCCTGGTGACCTAGGTAGTTCTGCCGCCGTCTGCGACCCGCGGCCAGGGTCCCATTAGCCCTATTCTCATAGGAGAAACTACGGATTCCGACTAAGCTCTGTGCTGTGCCCGTCCGAACCGACGAACGAACCGGGGCAGCGGCCGATGGGCCGGTCGGTCCCGAGGAGACCGGACCGCCCCTCCTCGAGATCGCCGATCTGCACGTCTCGGTCGAGGGTGCGCCCATCCTGAAGGGGATCGACCTCACCATCCGGGCCGGGGAGCTCCACGCCCTCATGGGCCCGAACGGTTCGGGCAAGTCGACCCTGGCCAAGGTGCTGCTCGGCAACCCGGGCTACCAGATCACCGCCGGGGCCATCCGCCTGCGGGGTGAGGACATCACGGCCTGGCCGACCGACGTCCGGGGCAAGGCCGGTATGTTCCTCGCCTTCCAGGAGCCCGAGACCATCGCCGGTCTGCCGGTCATCCAGTTCCTGCGCCAGGCGCTGTCCGCCCGCCGCGGCATGGACATGTCGGCCCTCGAGATCCGGCTGATGATGGTGGAATGGATGGAGAAGCTGGGCATGGACCCGGCCTTCGGGGAGCGGCATCTCAACGAGGGGTTCTCCGGGGGTGAGAAGAAGCGGAACGAGATCCTGCAGTTGGCGATCCTCGAGCCCGAGCTGGCCGTCCTCGACGAGACCGACTCGGGACTCGACGTCGACGCCCTGCGGACCGTGGCCCGGGGCATCAACACCGTCAGGGAGGCCCGGGGCGACCTCGGGGTACTGGTCATCAGCCACTACCAGCGGATGCTCGACGAGCTGAAGGCGGACCGGGTGCACGTGCTGGTCGACGGGGTCATCGTGGCCCGGGGCGGGCCCGAGCTGGTGACCACGCTCGAGACCGAGGGGTACGACGCATGGCGCAGGTGAACACCGACGTGACGCGGGAGCTCGACGTCGCCCGCCTGCGGAAGGACTTCCCGCTGCTGGCCCGCGAGGTGCACGGGCATCCCATCATCTATCTCGACTCGGCCGCGTCGTCCCAGCGGCCGGTCCCCGTGCTCGACGCCATGCGCGAGTACGAGGAGACGACCCACGCCAACGTGCACCGGGGCGTCTACTCGATCGCCGAAGAGGCGACCCGGCGGTTCGAAGCGGCCCGGCACAACGTCGGGACGTTCATCGGCGCCCCAGATCCGTCCCGGGAGGTGGTGTTCACCAAGAACGCCACCGAGGCCATCAACCTGGTCGCCCACAGCTGGGGTCGGGCCCACCTCCACCCCGGGGACGTGATCGTGCTCACCGAGATGGAGCACCACGCCAACATCGTCCCGTGGCACATGCTGGCCGCCGAGCGCGACCTGACCATCCGGTGGATACCGATCGACGACGACGGCCGGCTGGTGCTCGACGGGCTCGAGCAGCTCCTCGAGGGCTCGAAGCTGGTGGGGGTCACCTGCATGTCCAACGTGCTCGGGACGCTCACTCCCGTGCCCGAGATCGCCGCCGCCGCCCACGCCGCCGGTGCCGTGGTGGTGGCGGACGGCGCCCAGTCCGTCCCCCACCTGCCGACCGACGTGCGCTCCCTCGGCGTCGATTTCCTCGCCTTCAGCGCCCACAAGATGCTCGGCCCGACCGGCATCGGCGTCCTGTGGGGGCGCGAGGAGCTGCTGGCCGGCATGGATCCGTTCCTGGGAGGCGGCGAGATGATCCTCGACGTCCGCAAGGACGGCTTCGTGGCCAACGACATCCCGTGGCGGTTCGAAGCCGGGACCCCGCCGATCGCCGAGGCCATCGGGCTCGGGGCGGCGGTCGACTACCTACGGTCGGTGGGCATGGATGCCGTCCGCGCGCACGAGGTCTCCTTGACCGCTTACGCGCTGGGCACGCTCGACGACCGGTTCGGGGAAGACATCCACATCTTCGGGCCGAGCGAACCGACGGCCCGGGGTGGGGTCATCTCCTTCGCCTACCGCGACATCCATCCCCACGACGTGTCACAGGTCCTCGACGAGTACGGGGTGTGCGTGCGGGCGGGCCACCACTGCGCCAAACCGCTCATGCGGCGGTTGGGAGTGAACGCAACCGCCCGGGCCTCGTTCGCCCTCTACAACGACCGGGGGGACGTGGACGCCTTGGCCGACGCCTTGGCCCAGGCCGGAGCGTTCTTCGGTTGAGGGTCGGACGGTACGCTGAGCCCGTGAGACCTGTCGTGACCACCCTCGTCGCTCGCCGGACCGCGTCCATGGGATCCTTCGGATGACCGGCATCGAAGACCTCTATCGCGAGATCATCCTCGACCACTACCGATCGCCCCGCAACCGCGGCGAGCTCGAGTCGCCTCCCGCCCGACGCGTCGAGGGGTTCAACCCGCTGTGCGGCGACGAGGTGGTGGTGACCATCCAGGTAGACGGCGGCATCGTCTCCGACATCAAGATCGCCGGGACGGGCTGCTCGATCAGCCAGTCGTCCGCCTCCCTCATGTCGGCCGCGGTGAAGGGCAAGCCGGTTCCCGAGGTCCGCGATCTGATCCGGACCTTCAAGGGGATGATGTCCATCCACGAGTCCACCCTGCCGTCGGAGAACGGGGACTCGAGTGGTGCGCCGGACACAGCCGTGGAGGTGTTCGAGCCCGAGGCCCTCGACGTCGACGCGTTGGGCGAGCTCGCCGCCCTCCAGGGCGTGGTCAAGTTCCCGGTGCGTATCAAATGCGCCACCCTCAGCTGGAACACGCTGGCCCAGGGGCTCGACGAGAGCGAGTCCGTCGCCTGATCCACGGCGCCGTCACGGCGGAGCCGACCGCCTGCTCGGCAAGGCGTCGGCGTTCAGCATGGGGTGGGGTCGAAATCGGTCTCGATGGTGGTGGTCGTGCTGGACGAGGCCGACGTCGCCGGGGTGGACTGCGACGACACGGGCGGGACGGTGGTCGTCGTGGTCGGGACCGGACCGTAGGGCCCCGGCGGAGGGGTGAACGCGGACACGGTTGACTCCCCGAGGAACTGGCCGATGACCGCGGAGGCCTGGGGCTGCTGCACGTAGAGCACGTCCCCCAGTGCGCTGAAGCGGGAGCTGGAGGCGGAATAGGTGGGCAGGGTCGCTGTGGCCAGGGACTGGGAGGCGAAGGTGTGGAACTGGCGGGCCAGCGAGATGAGCTCGCTGACGCTGAAGGTCGAATCGATCGTCACGCCCTGGACCACCGACCCGATGAAGGCATTGAGGGTCAGGGGGTTGTAGCGGGTCTCGGCCTGGTTGATGAGCGCCTTCAAGAAGGCGTTCTGGCGCTGGATGCGCCCGAAGTCGCTGGTCGGGTCGTACTGCCAGTAGCCGTTCTTCTCGTATTGGTAGTGCCGGCTGCGGGCCACAGCCAGCGAGTACCCGCCGTTGAGGTGCTGGCAACCCGGCGCGGTGACGTTGAGCCCGGTGTAGGTGTCGCGGGCCGGGTAGGGGAAGTTGAGGTTGATCCCCCCGATGGCGTCCACCGCGCCCGCGGAAGCCCACGAAGTCGATCTGGACGGTGTGCTCGATGGGGATCCCGAAATCGGCCTCGACGGTCTGGACGAGCTGATCGGGGCCGGTGCCGTAGGTGGCGTTGATCCGGTTGTACGTGCCGGTCTGGCTCGTGTCCCCGTCGACGGTCACCATGGTGTCCCGGGGGATCGAGAGCACCCGCACCTCTCCCGTGGCCGGGACCACATGGAGGATCTTCACCACGTCGCTGCGCTGGCCGCCGGCGTCCGCCGCATTGCCGAAGTGGGACTGGTCGGCGGCGCTGATCCCTGCCCGGGTGTCCGATCCGATGAGGAGCACGTTGAAGGGCTGCCCGGCCGGCGCCCGGGTCAGGTGCTTGACCGTGACCTTGGCCACCTGGTTGAACCGGTACTGCAGATAGGCGTAGCCCGACCCCACCGCCACGAGGGCCAGGGCGACGATGACGACGGCCACGAGCAGGACCCGGTCGAGCCAGCTGCGCTTCGCCTTCTTCTTGGCCCGGCCCCTCCGGGTGGTGGCCCGCCGTTCGGAGCGGGACAGAGGGGGGCCGATGTCGTCGCCGGACCGCCCGGCGGCGAGCAGGTCCGACGCGGTCGGGTCGGTGCCGGCCCCCGGGTCTGGTCCGCCTCCCGCCGGCCGTCCCGGGCGGGCGACCGCCCTTGCGACCGGCGCTGTGGGCGCCACCCCGTCGACGAGCCATGCTGACAGAACGCTACCAACCGGCTCTCGCCGTCCCGGGGCAGCCCCGGGTGACCCGGGTAGCCCGGGTAGCCCGGGGGCGACGTCAGGTCAGCCCGGACGAGTGGTACCCCTGCGTCTCAGGCGAACGAGCCGTACCCCGTCCGGTCGACGAGCTCGGCCAGCTCGGGATCGCCGGTCGCCACCACCCGCCCGTCGGACAGGACGTGGACCACGTCGGGATGGAGCACGCTCAGCAGCCGGCGGAAGTGGGTGATGGCCAGCACGCCGAGATCCCACTCGGCGGTGGCCTCCTGCACCCGCTTGCCGACCGCCCCGAGCGCGTCGATGTCCAGCCCGGAGTCGATCTCGTCGAGCACCGCGAAGCGTGGATGCAGCACCCCCAGCTGGATGGTCTCGTTGCGCTTGCGCTCACCGCCCGACAGGTCGACGTTGAGCGGCCGGTCGAGGAACCGCTCGTCGAATCCGATGCGCGCCGCCTCGGTGCGCAACGTGGCCTCGACGTCCGGCCCGCCGGCGGCCACTTCGCCGGCAGGGATGCCCGGGCGGGCCGCGGTCAACGACTGCAGCAGCGAGACCCCGGGCACCTCGATCGGGTGCTGCATCCCGAGGAACAGGCCGGCGCGGGCGCGCTGCCAGGTCGGCAGTGAGAGGAGGTCGACGCCGTCGAGGGTCACCGATCCGTCGAGCACCTCGTAGCCCGGACGACCCATCAGCACGTGCGCCAGGGTGCTCTTGCCCGAGCCGTTGGGACCCATCACGGCGTGGACCTCGCCGCTGCGCACAGTGATGGTCACCCCGCGCAGGATCTCCCGACCCGGGACCCCGGCCCGCAGGCCCTCGATGCACAGCTCGCCGGTGCTCACGGGACCACCACCGAAACGTCGTCGCCATCGAGCACGACACGGTAGACGGGCACCGGGCGGGTGGCCGGCAGGGAGCAGGGCTCGCCGGTCCGGAGGTCGAAGGTCGAGCCGTGCTTGGCGCACTCGAGCTCGCACTCCTCGGGCCACACCTCCCCCTCGGCCAGCGAATAGTCCTCGTGACTGCACTGGTCTCCGATGGCGTAGTAGTCCTCGCCCAGCCGCACCAGGGCGATGCGGAGCCCGGCGACATCGAAGCGTCTGGCCTCGGCGTCGGCCAGGTCGCCCCGGGCGCACAGCCGGATCGTCGTCGGCTCTCCCGCACGCTCGACCGCCGGTTCAACCATCGTGCACCGCGATGCGGTCGGCCAGGGCCTGCCCCACCATCCGGCGAGCTCCGGCGATGGGGACCTTGTCGGATATGTCCTGGAAGAACCCGGCCACGATGAGGCGTTCGGCCACTTCGGGCTCCACTCCTCGCGATTCGAGGTAGTAGCGCTGATCCTCGTCGACCGGGCCGACCGTCGAGGCGTGGCTGCAGCGGACGTCGTTCTCCTCGATGTCGAGGTTGGGCACCGAGTCGGCGTGCGCCCCCTCGTCGAGGACGAGATTGTGGTTGGTCTGCATGGCGTCGGTCCGGACCGCGCCCCGTCGCACCCGGATCAGCCCGCTGTACACCGAATGGGCGTGATCGGCGACAGCTCCCATGAACAGGAGATCACTGATGGTCTGTGGGGCCACGTGGTCCTGCAGCGTGCGGAAGTCGAGCATCTGCTCGTCCCGACCGATGAAGGCGGCCCGGAGGAAGCTCGTCCCCGACGCCCCGGCCAGGGTCGAGTCGGTCCGCTGCCGGGCGTACGTGCCCCCGAGCGCCACAGCGAAGCTCTGGAGCGTGGCGTTCGCCTCGATGGTGCTCGACTGGTGGCCGAGCACCCAGGCGTCGTGGCCCAGGGACTGCACGCTGACCAGGGAGAGCGCCGCCGCTTCCGCCACCTGCACCTCGGTGACCGGCACCACCAGGTGCTCCGACCGGGCGCCCGGGGCGACGCTTGCCGTTGCACTCGGCCTGCCGTGGTCGTCCAGGAGTGGGGTCCCCGTGCCGACCAGGATCTCCACCACGCCGGCGCTCGACCCGGCTCCGGCCCGGACCACCGTCCGGGGAAAGTGCGCGTCGCCGTCCCGCCCGCTCACCACGTGCACCACGACGATCGGCTCCTCGACGGTGGCGCCTGGCGCCACGTCCACTAACAGCGGCTCGGCGGCGAAGGCGTCGTTCAGGAGTTGGAAGTCGTGCGGATCGCTCATCACCGATCCGAGAAGGGTGTCGGCGTCCTCACCGTCGGACAGGCGGCCCAGGGTGACGAGATGATCGTCGACCGTGGAGGCCAGCGCGGCCAGCACTCCGTCGACCGTCACCATCAGGGCGGAACTGGGCCCCAGGCTGTCGATCAGGCCACGGACCTCCTCGGGGGGCAGCCGCGCCGGGCTCGCCGGGGACACCGGTGGCGCGGGGCGAAAGCGGTCGAGGTCGAGCTGGTCGATCCGGCTGTAGCGCCAGACCTCGTCTTTCTCGCTGGGCAGGGGAAGGGACGAGAAGGTCTCCGCCGCGGCCGACCTTCGGCGCTGGAGCCAGCTGGGCCCGGGCAGGGCAGCGGCCGATTCGGGGTTGAAGGTGCTCAGGACAACAGCCTCTCGCGGAAGGAGGCCCGGATCCCAGGCCTCGGCCTCCGATTCTACCCACCCTCTCCGATGGCCCAGCCCCGGCGATCGTCGCTCGGATGAGACGGCCGGCCCAGGTGGGTGGCGCCCGCGCCTACGCTCTTCTCATGCCCTCGTCTGCCGGCCCCGGCACCGTCGCCTTCTCCTCCGATGTCCTCACCGTCGAGGCCGATGCCCACGTGGCCACGCTCTGGCTG
Source organism: uncultured Acidimicrobiales bacterium (assembly GCA_963769825.1). Taxonomy (GTDB): domain Bacteria; phylum Actinomycetota; class Acidimicrobiia; order Acidimicrobiales; family RAAP-2; genus Bog-756. The sequence continues at coordinate 825,517 of CAVYNO010000003.1, read as the reverse complement.
GACCGTCCCGAGAAGCGCAACGCCATGGGTCCGGCGTTCTGGTCGGACCTTCCCCGGGCCATGGACGCCATCGCCTCCGACCCGGCGCTCCGAGTCGTGGTGGTGGCGGCGAAGGGCCCGCACTTCTCGGTCGGTCTGGACCTGGTGGCCATGGCCGAGCTTCTGGTGGGGCGGTCCGGAGGCGGCAATGGCGCCCGCCTTTCGATGGCCGCCCGGGCGGGCTCGGCGCGGGCCGAGATACGACGCCTGCAGGCCTCGGTCAGCGCCGTCGCCGACTGTCCACTGCCGACCATCGCCGCCATCCACGGGTACTGCATCGGGGGCGGCGTGGACCTGGCCGCGGCCTGCGACATCCGGCTGGCCAGTGCCGACGCCATGTTCTCCGTGCGGGAGACCAAGGTGGCGATCGTGGCCGACCTCGGGAGCCTCCAGCGCTTGCCGCACATCATCGGGAAGGGCCACGTGGCCGAGCTGGCCTACACCGGCAAGGACATCACCGCGGCGCGGGCCCAGGCCATCGGACTGGTCAACGGCACCAGTCCCGACCCCGAGCAGCTGCTGGCCGACGCCAGGGCGATGGCAGTGGAGATCGCGGCCAACTCGCCGCTGGCCGTCCAGGGCACCAAGGCCGTGCTCACCGCGGGCGAAGGTCGGTCGGTGGCCGAAGGGCTCGAGTTCGTGGCCATCTGGAACGCCGGTTCCCTTGCCTCCGATGACCTCTCCGAAGCCATGACGGCCTTCATGGAGAAGCGACCGGGCGTCTTCACCGGGAAGTAGGCGCTTTCCCGTTCCGGTCAGCGGCGGCGGCGCCACCAGCGGCGTTCGCCGCGCTCTTCCCGCCGTTCCTGCTCTTCGACCTCGGCGATGACCTCGGGGCCGACCGAGTTGATGATGCTCTCGGCCTGGTCGAGCAGCTTGGCCGCCTCCTCGCCGGGCACATCGGGCATCGGCTCGAGCTTGGGTTCGACGAGCGACCCGTGGGCCCAGCCGACGTCAGCCAGGCGCCTCGAATAGGAAGGACAGTCGTCCGGGCATCGCCATGGCGCCTCGGGAGCCAGATCCAGATTGCAGAACCGGGCCACTTCCCCCGAGTCGTAGGTGCGGCTCTGGAAGTGCTTGCACTCTTCCCTCATGGCCATGGCCACATTCTGCCTTTCCGATCGCTCCCCCGCCGTTCACCCTGGCGGGGCCGCACCGGGTCGGACCCGGCCGGCGATCAGCCCACCGAGCCTTCCATCTGCAGCTCGATCAACCGGCTCCATTCGACGGCGTACTCCATGGGAAGCGTACGGGTGATGGGCTCGATGAACCCGTTGACGATCATGCCCATGGCCTGGGTCTCCGACAGGCCGCGGCTCATCAGGTAGAAGAGCTGATCGTCCCCCACCTTCGAGACGGTGGCCTCGTGACCGATCCGGGCGTCCCGTTCGGCCACCTCCATATAGGGCTTGGTTTCCGAGACCGAGTGGTCGTCGAGCAGGAGCGCATCGCAGCGGACGAAGCTCTTGGACCGTTTGGCCCCCTCGTCGACATGGACCTTGCCCCGGTAGGTTGTCACTCCGGCGTCCTTCGAGATCGACTTGGAGATGATGGTCGAGGTGGTCTCGGGGGCGACGTGGAACATCTTGGCCCCGGCGTCCTGGTGCTGGCCGGCCCCGGCATAGGCGACGGAGAGCACTTCGCCCGAGGCCTTGGGCCCCATCAGGTAGACCGAGGGGTACTTCATGGTCAGCCGCGAGCCGATGTTGCCGTCGATCCACTCGACATGAGCCTCGGCCTCGGCCCGGGCCCGCTTGGTCACCAGGTTGTAGACGTTGTTCGACCAGTTCTGGATGGTCGTGTACGTGATGCGGGCGCCCTCGAGGGCCACCAACTCCACCACGGCGGAGTGCAGCGAGTCGCTGGTGTAGACGGGCGCCGAGCAACCCTCGATGTAGTGCACCTGGGACCCGACGTCGGCGATGATGAGCGTCCGCTCGAATTGCCCCATGTTCTCGGCGTTGATCCGGAAGTACGCCTGGAGCGGTTGATCGACGACGACCCCGGGCGGGACGTAGATGAACGACCCGCCCGACCACACCGCCGAGTTGAGGGCGGCGAACTTGTTGTCGTTGGGCGGGATGATCTTGCCGAAGTACTGACGGACCAGGTCGGGGTAGTCACGGACGGCAGTGTCCATGTCGCAGAAGATGATGCCCTTGGCCTCCAGGTCCTCGCGGTTGCGGTGGAAGACGACCTCGGACTCGTACTGGGCGGTCACCCCGGCCAGGTACTTGCGCTCGGCCTCGGGGATGCCCAGCTTCTCGTAGGTGTTCTTGATGCTGTCGGGTAGCTCGTTCCAGTCCTCGACCTGCCCCGACGTCGGCTTGATGTAGTAGTAGATGTCGTCGAAGTCGAGGTCGGGCATGTTGACGGCGAACCATTCCGCCATGGGGCGCCGCTCGAACCGGGAAAGAGCGCGGAGGCGGAAGTCGCGCATCCAGTCGGGCTCCTTCTTCATGGCCGACATCTCACGGACGATGGACTCGTTCAAGCCCTTCTTGGGCTTGAAGACGTAGTCCTCTTCATCGGACCATCCCAGCTTGTACTTGCCGAGGTCGAGGTCGGTGGTGGTCATCACGCTCCCTGGTCAGCAACCCGATCGGACGGCTGATTTCTCCTATACAGATAGTAACAACCCTGGACAACGCTCCGAACCCTGCGCGGACACCCTGGCCAGAGGACGTGACATCCTGGGCCGATGGTTGCTGATCCGACTCCCGGCGGCCCGGACCCGGCTCCCCCGGTTGCGGCGCGACGCCCGGTCGAGCTCGAAGCCCACGGCGACGTTCGGGTCGACGACTGGTACTGGCTGCGGGACAAGGACGATCCGGCGGTGATCGCCCACCTGCAGGCCGAGAACGCCTACACCGCGGCCGTGACTGCCCACACCCAGGCGCTCCGGGATGCCCTGTACGAGGAGATCGTGGCCCGGATCGAGGAGACCGACCTGTCGGTCCCGGTCCGGAAGGGGCCCTGGCTGTACTACAGCCGCACGGTCGAGGGGAGCAGTTACGCCATCCACTGCCGGCGCCCGGCCGTCGGCGGAGGGGCCGCGCCCGGGCAGGCAGAACCGGTCCGGCCGGGGAGCCAGGATCCGCTCCCGGGAGAGGAGGTCCTGCTCGACGAGAACCTCCTCGCCGCCGGGCACGAATTCCTCGCCCTCGGGAACCTCGAGGTGAGCCCCGACCATCGGCGGTTGCTCTACTCGACCGACACCACCGGCGCCGAGCGCTACACCATGCGCTTCGTCGACCTGGACCGCCGGGTCGAGTGGTCCGAGTTGCTCGAGGACACCTCGTACGGGTCGGCCTGGGCCGACGACAACGCCACCGTGTTCTTCGTACGGGTCGACGAGGCCATGCGCCCGTACCAGCTGTGGCGCCACGTGGTGGGCACCGACCCGGCCGGCGACGTGCTCGTCTACGAGGAGACCGACGACAGCTTCTACCTGTCGGTCTCCCGGACCAAGGACGACCGTTGCATCCTCATGGACCTCGAGTCGAAGGTGACCACCGAGGTGCGCTCACTCCGGGCCGACGATCCCGATGGGGAATTCGCCGTCATCGAGCCCCGCCGCCACGGGGTCGAGTACCGGGTCACCCACGACCGAGGCGACCGCGACGGGAGGCGCGCCGGCCGCTATCTGATCGTGACCAACGACGGGGCCGAGGACTTCCGGCTGATGGGGGCCCCGGACGCCGCACCGTCCCGGGGCAACTGGGCCGAGGTCATCCCCCACCGGCCCGGGGTCCGCCTGGATGCCGTCGACCCGTTCGCCGACTGGCTGGCCGTCTACGAGCGGGAGGGGGGCGAGACCCGGCTCCGGGTCATCGACGGCTCGGGGGCCTCTCACCCCGTCGAGCGGCCCGAGTCCCCCTCGACCGTCTGGGGCGGGGCCAATCCCGAGTACGACTCGACCTCCCTCCGTTACGAGTACACCTCACTGGTCACCCCGCGGTCGGTCTACGACCTCGACCTCCCAACCGGCCGGTCCACCCTCCGCAAGCGCCAACCCGTGCTGGGCGACTTCCGGACGGACCGGTACCGGACCGAGCGTGCCTGGGCGAAGGCCGACGACGGCGCCCACGTGCCGATCTCGCTGGTCTACCGGCACGACCTCGTCACCCGCCCCGCTGACGCAGGGCCGTCCGCCGGCCCGGCGCCGTGCCTCCTCTACGGCTACGGCTCCTACGAGGCGTCGATGGACCCCACCTTCTCGTCGCTACGCCTGAGCCTGCTGGACCGGGGCTTCGTGTTCGCCATCGCCCACGTACGCGGCGGTGGCGAGATGGGCAGGGCCTGGTACGAGGAGGGGAAGCTGGCGGCCAAGCCCAACACGTTCAGCGATTTCGTGGCGTGCGCCCGTACCTTGATCGACGCCGGGTGGTCCGCACCCGACCGGTTGGTGGCCCGCGGGGGGAGCGCAGGGGGCCTGCTCATGGGGGCCGTGGCCAATCTGGCCCCCGAGTTGTTCCGGGCCGTGGTGGCCGAGGTGCCCTTCGTCGACTGCCTGACGACCATTTTGGACGAGACGCTCCCCCTCACCGTGCTGGAGTGGGACGAGTGGGGCAACCCCGTCACCGACCCGGACATCTACCGGGTGATGAAGTCCTACTCCCCCTACGACAACGTCCGGTCGACCGATGCCTCCGGCCGCCCGATCCGGTATCCGGACATCCTGGCCACCGCCGGGCTGAGCGACCCGCGGGTCGGGTTCTGGGAGCCGGCCAAGTGGGTGGCCAAACTGCGGGCGGCCAATCCCGACAACCGCGTCCTGCTCAAGACCGAGCTGGGCGCCGGCCACGCCGGGCCGTCGGGCCGCTATGACGCCTGGCGGGACGAGGCCTTCGTCTACGCCTACATCCTCGACGCGGTGGGACTGGCCGACAGCAGCTGACGCTCGCAGGCGGCACCCTCCGTCGGGCTGGGCCGGTCGCCGGACGACCCGGTGGCGTCAGCCGAACGCCGAGGTGGTGGTCGAGGAGGAGGCGGTCCCCGGCGAAGCCGACGACGACGGCTCGAAGGTGAGGACGAACGGCGAGTGGATCGACGGCGGGATGACGACCGGCACGCCGTCGACGGTAACCGCCACGGCCTGGGTGCCGAGCTCCAGCCGGGTCGTGCCGGTTGCCGGGATGTCCTGGCTCCCGCCGGCCTGCATGGTCCCGGTCCACAGCGTCGAGCCCGTGGATGCCGTGGTGGCGTTCACCCAGCAGGGACCGGAGGTGGAGAGGCTCAGCTGGAAGGAGGACGGGCCGACCGTGTACAACGCCGTGCTGGCCGTCGACGACTGGGCGACCAGCTGGGCGGGTGCCGTGGTCGAGGTGGTCCGGTGGTGCGCCGATTTCCCCGTGGGCGGCCGAACGGTGGCCGCGGTGTGCCCAGTCGTAGTGGGAGTGACCGCACCGCTGGTGTGCCGGGGCGAGCGTTGGCTGCCGACGATGGCCAGCACCGTGAAGAGGACCACGACCACGACGGCCACCGCGGCAAGGGCCATCCCCCGACGGGGTCGGTGGTTCATCGATTCGAGGGCGTGTCGCTGGACCCGGTCCACCCGTGGGCGCGGCACCAGCGGCGTCTGGCCGGACTCGAAGCGGTCCCGGGGTCGGGCATCGTCGAAGACGATTGGGTTCCCCGGCTCGGCTAGCTCGCCCCGGACGGTCGCGGGGGGGACCCGTCCCGAGCTCCGTGGTGACAGGCGCTGCGGCGGTTCGTCATCCCCGCCGGGACCAACCCCGGCGGGAAGCGGACCAGGGGCGTCGGGGCGGCGGTAGAACCGCGGTTGGCCGTCCCCGCCGGCGGGCCGATCCTCGCCGGGCTCGCTGTCCTCGGGCACCGTCCGGACGCTCCGCTCCGAGAGGTGCTCGAGCGTCCCGAGCGCCGAGTGATAGTGCCGGACCGAGCTCAGGTCCTCGGCACTCGGACGGCGCAGAACCGAGAAGGCGGCCACGATGACCGCGACCAGCGCCGCCGCTCCGAGGACGTACCACATGCCGCCCATTCAACCCGAACAACCGGGCGTGCGGGGAGCGGTGGAGGCGGCGCCTCCCACGGGGTCGACCACGCGGCCGGCGGTGATCGGTCGGCCCAGGTCAGATGGCGGTGACGGCGGTCAGACCCCCGTCGACCGTGAGGTGGGTGCCGGTGATGAAGGACGCCTCCTCGGAGAGGAGGAACCGGATGGGCCGGGCGATCTCGTCGGGGCTCGACACCCGCTTCAACGGGGTGCGCTCCTCTAGCTGCCGGCGGAAGTCGGGCAGGTCGAGGGCGGGAGCGAGCATGGGAGTGGCCACCGCCCCCGGACAGACGGCGTTCATCCGGAAGCCCTCGAAGGCGAAGCGGTGGGCGATCGACCGCATGAGCCCGAGGACGCCGCCCTTCGAAGCGCAGTAGGCGGTGAGGAACGAGGAGCCGAACAGGCCCTCGACGGACGAGATGAGGACGGCGGCGGAGCCCGGTCCGGCCCGGCGGAACGGCTCGATGACCAAGCGGCTGATCATCGCCGCGGCCCGCAGGTTCACGTTGAGAGTCGAGTCCCACAGCTCATCCTCGATGAGGTCGACCGGCATGGCGCCCGACACGCCGGCGGCGTGCACGAACCCGCCCAGCGACCCCAGGGCCTCTTCGGCCCGGGACAGCGCGGCGGCCAGCGCGCCGGTGTCGGCCACATCCACCACCAACCAGTCGGCGACCCCGCCATACCGCTCCCGGCAGAGCGAGGCGGTCTCCTCGGCACCCGCCGCATTGACGTCCCACACCGCCACCGGCCGGCCCACTTCGGCCAGGGCCAGCGCCGTCTCGCGCCCGATCCCCGACCCACCGCCGGTGACCAGGACGCCCGTCCCCGGACGGCCCAGCCGCCCGGCCGCATCGGGGTCTGGCCGGGCACCGGGTCCGGGCGGGGTCGACGGACCGGCATCCTCCGGCTGCGATGGCATCGGCGCAGTCTGCCAGAGGTACCGCCGGTCAGGTTCGCAGCGTGGCCCTCGGCTGCAAACCGGCCGGGATCTCCGACCGCCGCGGGTTCGACCGGTCCCGGGCCGACAGCACCGGGTCGGTGAGGCCCCAGTCGGCCCCGACGGCTGGGTCGTCCCAGGCCACTCCCAGCTCGTCGTCCGGGTTGTAGTACCCGTCGACCAGATACCACAGGGTGAGGTCGGTGAGGCTGGCAAAGCCGTGGGCCACGCCGGGAGGGATGAACAGCCCCCGGTCGCGGTCCCCCTCGAGATCCACGCTGAGGGTGGCGCCGTCGGTCGGCGAGCCCAGACGGAGGTCGTGGAGAACCACCCGGGCCGTCCCCCGCAGCACGTACCAGTAGTCGGCCTGGTGCAGGTGGTAGTGGAGGCCCGACGATCGCCCCCGCCTGCTTCTCGGACCGGTTGGCCTGGGTCATCTCCCGCCCGAGCGGGAACCAGCTCCGCCGGTACGTCTCGATGAACCGTCCCCGGTCGTCTCCGTGGGCGTCGGGCTCCACCACCATCACGTCGGCGATGACCTCGGACTCCTTGATGATTGGCACGTCCTACTCCCGGTCCTCGTCGTGCGGATCGGGGGACACAGTAGCGAACGCGCTTCGGAAGAAGAGAAGGGGCGAGCCCTCGCTCGTGCCCAGGTCGAGCACCTTGCCCATGATGAGCTCGTGGTCGCCGGCGTCGTGGACCAGCTCCACCTCGCAGTCGACCCAGGCCAGGCTGCCGTCGATGACCGGGGAGCCGGTGATCGGCGCCGGGCGCCAGCTCGACGCCGTCGAATTTGTCCCCGCCCGAGACGGCGAAGCGGCGCCCCGCCTCGACCTGCCGGTCGGCGAGGACGTTGACGCAGAAGGTCCCGGCCCGGGCGATCCGCGGCCAACTGGTCGACGTGCGAGCCGGCGCCACCGCCACGAAGGGAGGGTCGACCGAGAGCGAGACGAAGCTCTGGCAGGTGAAGCCCACCGGTCGTCCCTCCTCGATGCCTGCCACCACCGTCACCCCGGTGGCGAAGCGGCCCATGGCCTCCTTGAACCGCTCGGGGTCGATACCCAACGTCAGGCCGCGCCGAGGTCGATGGACGTCCCCTCGGCGGCCGCGGTCACATCGAGGTCGCGCTTGGGCGTGAGCCGGCGGGCATGCTCGAGCAGGCGGTCGATCTCCTTGTCGGTATGGGCCGGGTCGTGGTGGAACAGGCTGAGGCGGCGGGCCCCGGCCTCCCGGGCCACCAGCACGGCGTAGGCCGGCGTCGAGTGCCCCCAATCGGACAGCCGCAGGAATTCGTCGTCGGAGTACTGGCCGTCGTGGATGACCAGGTCGGCAGCGTCGCAGAGGTCGAGTGCCTCCTTGTCCACGGTCATGCGGTCGACAGGGGCCTGGTGGTCGGAGATGTAGGTCAGCACCCGCCCGTCAGCCTCGAGCCGGAAGCCGAGGGTGTGACCGATGTGGGGGATCGAGCGGGCCTTCACCCGGATCGAGCCGAGGGTGAAGTCGGCCGGCCCCTCCAGGTCGTGAAATCGGAGCTCACCCCGGAAATCGGACATGTTGACGGGGAAGAACGGGGGTTTGACCATCCCCGAGAGCACGTCGTGCAGGGGTGCCCCGTCCTGGGAGGGTCCATGCACCTCGAGCACGGCGCCGGGGTCGCGCATCGGGGCGAAGAACGGCAACCCGAGGACATGGTCGTAGTGGAGGTGGCTAAGCAGAGCGGTGGCCCGCAGCGGCCTGCCGGCGGCCCGCAACGATGCTTCGAGGTGGTCCCCGAGGGCGCGCAGTCCGGTGCCCAGATCGAGGATGAGGGGCGGTTCCCCGGCCACTTCGACGAGCACGCACGCGGTATTGCCCCCGTAACGACGCTGCTGCTCAGAGCAGCACGGGCAGGAGCCCCGGACACCGAAGAAGGTGATCCTCACCGTGGGGCAGGCTAGTCGGACGGGCGCCGAGCCCTCCGGCTACCCTCCGGGCATGCAGCAGGGGACGGTGCCGGCCAACGGGCTGGAGTTCACCTATCTCCACGAGGGCCCGGCCGACGGCACCCTGGCGCTCTGTCTGCACGGGTTCCCCGACACCGCCTACACCTGGCGCCACCTGCTCCCCCGTCTGGCCGGCGCCGGCTTCCACGCCGTTGCCCCCTTCCAGCGCGGCTACGCGCCGAGCGCGGTGCCGGTCGACGGCCGCTACGACACGGGGACGCTGGCCATCGACGCGTGCGAGCTCCACGAGGCCCTCGGCGGGGACGGGGATGCCGTCCTGATCGGGCACGACTGGGGCGCCTTCGCCACCTATGGCGCGGCCGCGGCCGAGCCGGAGCGATGGCGTCGTACGGTCGCCGCGGCTGTCGCGCCTCAGGCCTCGATGGCCGAGGGGTTCTTCCGCTTCGACCAGCTCCGGCGCAGCTGGTACGTGTTCTTCTTCCAGACGGCCTTGGCCGAGCACGCCGTGTCCCTCGACGATCACGCCTTCATCGACCGGCTCTGGGCGGACTGGTCCCCCGGGTACGAGGGTTCGTGGGACACGGCCCACGTCAAAGAGGCGTTGGCCTCCCCCGAAGCCCTCGGTGCGGCCATCGGGTACTACCGAGCCATGTTCGCCGGGCCCCCCGACGATCCGACGCGGCCGCGGCCCAGGCGGCGTCCGGCTCCATCGCCCCGCAGCCCACGCTCTACCTGCACGGCGCCGACGACGGCTGCATGGGGATCGACACCATCGGCCCGGTGACCGACTTCCTCGCTCCGGGATCGGAGATGGTGGTGGTCGACGGGGCCGGCCACTTCCTCCACCTCGAGCGACCCGACTTCGTCGGCGACCACATCATCCGGTTCCTGACGGCCTGACTGCGGGCGGCGCTGTGGCGGCGTCAGGGCAGGTGGAGGGAGCCGCCGGTGCCGCGCACCACCAGCCCCTCGGTCACCAGTGCCCCGGCGACGCGGCGGGCACGGTCCGGATCGTCCGGCCAACCCGCCGCCGCGGCCAGGGCACCGGGTGTCAGCGGCCCGGTGCGCAGGGCGTCGAGGAGCCGTCCCCGTCCCTGGCGGTCGGAGCCGTCGAAGCGGGTCTGGGGGGTCGAGACCCCGGCCGATCCCCGAGCCGGGTCGGGACGGCCGTGCCCCGTGGCCGCCCAGCGGCAGCGGCGGCGGATCGGGCACTCGGTGCAGCGCGGCGCAGCCGAGACGCAGACGAGCGCGCCGAGGTCGAGCAGGGCCTGCCCGAATCCCCAGCCCCGGCCGGCCGGAACCATGCTGTCGACGAGGTCCTGCGCCTGGCGGGCGTCGACCGGCCGGCCGGCCACCGCCCGGGAGAGGACCCGCCCCGCATTGGTGTCCACCACCCCGACATCGGCTCCGAAGGCAAAGGCCCGTACGGCCCGGGCCGTGTAGGCGCCCACGCCGGGCAGGGCGAGCAGTGCGGCGAGGCCGGACGGGACGCAGCCGTCGTGGTCGCGCACGATGACGCCTGCGGCACGCTGCAGGTTGGCCGCCCGGCGGTTGTAGCCGAGGCCGCGCCAGGCCCGCAGCACTTCGCCCAGGGACGCCGAAGCGCAAGCGGTCGGTGTCGGGAACTCGGCCAGAAAGCGCCCGTAGGCGGGGACCACCCGGGAGACCTGGGTCTGCTGGGCCATGACCTCGCTGACCAGCACGGCCCACGGATCACGGGTGCCGCGCCACGGGAGCTCCGGCCGTCTCGACTCCCGTCCGGTCGCGCTCCCCCAACGCTCGATGGCCCGCCCCAGCTCGCGGACCTGGCGCGGGTGGCGCACCGCCGGGCGTGCCGGCACCGGCGCACGGGCCGCTTGCCGGCTCAGTTCCAGACGTCGTCCCCGTAGGGCAGCCGGCGGGGCGGGGCGGCGTCCCGTTTCCACACCATGACCTTGCGCCGGAAGAAGCAGACCTCCTCGCCGCGCTGGTTGAACCCCTTGGTCTCGACGGTGACCACGCCCCGGTCCGGCTTCGACTTCGACTCGGCCTTGTCGACCACCCTGGTCTCGGCATAGATGGTGTCGCCGTGGAAGGTCGGGGCACGGTGGACGAGCGACTCCACCTCGAGGTTGGCGATGGCCGCACCGCTGACGTCGGGAACGCTCATCCCGAGCACCAGCGAATAGACCAGGTTGCCGACGACGACGTTTCGACCCTGCACGGTCTCGTGCTCCGCGAACCACGCATCGGAGTGCAGCGGATGATGGTTCATGGTGATCATGCAGAAGAGATGGTCGTCGGCCTCGGTGATGGTCCTGCCCGGCCAATGGCGGTAGATGTCGCCCGGTTCGAAGTCCTCGAAGTAACGACCGAACGGGCGGTCGAACGTGGCCATGCTCAGTCGCGTACCAATGTGGGCCGCGTGGTGAACCCGAGCACCCAGTCCGAGTGGGAGTCACCGTCGATGGCCATCCGCCACGTGTACCGGGTGCCCGGGGTCAGTGGCAGCGGACCCAGGTTGACGGCCAGGGCAACGTCGATGGGCGACCCTTCGGGGATGCCGGGAGGCCGCCCGACGGTGAACTCGCCGCGGACCTCGACGGGGTGCTCGCCGTCGGGGGTCTCGACCAGTACGGGCCGGCCGTCGGCGTCCTCCAGGAAGAGCTCCCAGTGGTGGGCGGACTCGGCCTCGTGCCACCCGACATCGATCTTGAGGGCGATGGCCGACGGCACCGGGTCCGGCCCGGTCATGCTCCAGCCGCCGCCCAGCACGTAGAGCTTGCCGTCCGACACCTGGGCCGCGTCGCACAGCATCATGGTGACTCTCACACCGTCGAGGATACCCGGCCCCGGTCACCCCAAGGCCCTGGTGGCGTCCCGGTAACGTTGGTCGCATGGAACTGCGGGGCCTGCGTGACGACGTCTACCGCCGACCGCTGGCCACCGCGCTCGACCGGCTCGGCATCGGCCCGGGCTGGACCTGCGTGGACGTCGGTGCCGGGGGTGGCGACGTTTCGGTTGCCCTGGCCGAGATCGTCGGGCGGGACGGACGGGTCTACTCGGTGGACAGCGATCCGATGGCCCGGGACGAGGTGGCCGAGGCGGCGGCCGCCCACAGCCAGGTCCTCGCCATCACCCAGGCCGGCGAGGACCTCCGCCTCCCGGAGCCCGTCGACCTCGCCTTCTGCCGGTTCCTGCTGCTCCACGTGGTCGACCCGGCGGTGGTGCTGGCCCGCATGGCCGGCGCGGTGCGCCCCGGTGGGTGGGTGGTGGCCCAGGAGCCGATCACCAGCGCCGGCCGCATCGACGGGCAGCCGTTCACCATGCCCGCCGCCCTTCACCCCGACATCGGTGCGCTCATGCCTTCGCTCGTCCGCCGCGCCGGTCTGGTCACCGTGGACGCCTGGGCCGAGGCGCCGGCCGGGGCCGGCCCGGGGCCGGTGGCCGACTACCTCGAAATTGGTCACCGAGGTCGACCCGGGTGACGACGCGGTGGTCCTGCCCCCTCTGGTTACGGTGGTGGCCCAGGCTCCAACGGATGGACCGGCCGGGGCTCGGTAACCTGGACCGGTGACGCCGCCCGCTCCGCCGGTCCCCGACCTGGCCGCTCCCGACCTGGTCGCTGCAGCCGGCGCGCTGGCCGTGGCCCAATCGGTGATCGATGCCGGCGTGGCCGGCCTGGGCGCGGCCGGGGGGCCCGACATCGCCCAGGTGCTGGCCTATGACGTCGCCCACGCTGCCGCGGCCGTCAGGACAGCGGAGTCGGTGCTCGCCTACGGGTCCTACGGAGACACCGAAGGGCGGATCGCCTGTGCGTTCACGGCCGACGCCCTCGCCGACCTGGCGTCGCGCACGACCGGGCGCGCCGCCCACTGGGGGGTGGCGGCCGACTGGATGGGCCCGGCCGAGGAGTTCGTGGCCACTTACCGGGACCCGGTGTTTCTCGCCGGGCTGGCCGAGACGCCCGGGGAGCGCCATCTCGATGCCGACTTCGAGCTGGTCCGCGAGACCTTCCACCGGTTCGCCGAGGAGCAGGTCAGGCCGAGAGCCGAGCACATCCACCGGGCCAACACCGACATCCCCGAGGAGATCATCTCGGGCCTGGCCGAGATGGGTGGGTTCGGCATGTCGGTTCCCGAGGAGTACGACGGGTTCGCCACCGGCGGCGAGTCCGACTACATGGGCATGGTGGTGGCCACCGAGGAGCTGTCCTGGGGCTCCCTCGGCGCCGGGGGCTCGCTCATCACCCGTCCGGAGATCCTGACCCGCGCCATCGTCTACGGCGGGACCGAGGAGCAGAAGCAATACTGGCTACCCAGGCTGGCCACCGCCCAAGTCCTCGGGGCGGTGGCGGTGACCGAGCCGGACTTCGGCTCCGACGTCGCCAACGTGGTCACCTCGGCCGTGCCGGTCGAAGGGGGCTGGCTGATCAGCGGGGTGAAGACGTGGTGCACGTTCGCGGCTCGCGCCGACGTGCTCCTGCTGCTGGCCCGCACCGACCCCGACCGGAGGAAGGCCCACCGCGGCCTCAGCCTCTTCCTGGTGGAGAAACCGAGGGGCGACGGGCACGGCTTCGTGTTCACCCAGGAGGCGGGGGCGGGCGGCCGGCCGCGCAGTTCGGCCGGGCGCATGGAGGGGCGTGCCATCGACACCCTCGGCTACCGAGGCATGCACTCCTACGAGGTCGCCTTCGAGAGCTGGTTCGTCCCCGACGCCAACCTGGTCGGTGGAGAGGGAGGACTCGGCCGGGGGTTCTACTTGCAGATGCAGGGATTCGAGAACGGGCGGCTGCAGACCGCGGCGCGTGCCGTCGGCGTCATGCAGGCCTCCTACGAGGCGGCCCTCGACTATGCGCGGAACCGGGTGGTGTTCGGCGAGGCCATCGTCGACTACCAGTTGACCCAGGCCAAGCTCGCCCGCATGGCCGTCCTCATCCAATCGGCCCGTCAATTCTCGTACCAGGTGGCCCGCTTGATGTCCAAGGGTGAGGGCACGCTGGAAGCGTCGATGGTCAAGGCCTACGTGTGCCGTGCCGCCGAATGGGTGACCCGGGAGGCGCTCCAGATCCACGGCGGCATGGGTTACGCCGAGGAGTTCCCGGTCTCCCGCTACTTCGTGGACGCCCGGGTCCTGTCCATCTTCGAGGGTGCCGACGAGACCCTGGCCCTCAAAGTCATCGCCCGTCGGCTGCTCGCCGACGCGGCCGGCTGAACAGGGTCCAGCGGTGAACTACGACGCGTTGGTCGACGCCGTGCGGACCGAGGGCACGGCGGTGGTGGCCGTGCTCGAATCCGACCCGGACCCCGACACCCCGGTTCCCACCTGTGAGCACTGGACGGTCGAGGACCTCGTCGTTCACCTCGGGGCATTCTGCGGGTTCTGGACCCATGTGCTCTGTGAGGGTACGGGGCGTCCCCTCACCCCGTACCCCGATCCGCCCGAGGGTGCCGCCCTCTTCCCGTGGCTGGGCGAGCTCCACGGCCATCTTGTCGGCCAGCTCGAGACCACCCCGGAGACGACCGAGGTCTGGACCTGGCTCGCCACCGACCACACCGCCCGGTTCGTGGCCCGGCGATGCGCCCATGAGCTCGCCGTGCACCGCTACGACGCCCAGTCGGCCCACGGCGCCTGCGGGCCGATCCCTTCCGACCTGGCCACAGACGGCATCGACGAGATCCTCGGGGCCCTGGTCACCGCCCGCGACCGGACCGGCGAGGGGACGGGCCGCACCCTGTCGCTGCGCGGCACCGACGCGCCGGTGAGCTGGTCGATCGTGATGGAGTCCAACCGGATAGACGTGGTCCGGCCCGGGCCGGGCGAGGAGCCGCCGGCAGGCGATCTGACCGTCAACGGGACGGTATCCGATCTCGAGCTCACCCTGTACCACCGACCGCCGCTCAGCCCGATGGACGTGATCGGTGACTACTCAGTGCTCGAGGAGTGGTACCGCGAAATTCAAGTTCTGAACGGGCCGGGCGGGGACTCAGCCGGAGGAGCGGGTGAGCCCGGCCCGCTCGCCGCGGCTCACGAACTTGGTCGCCATCTTGCGAGACGCCTCGTCGATCATCTCGTCTCCGAACATCACCGCGCCCGACCGGTCCTCCTCGGTGGCCTTCCGGTAGGCGTCGAGGATCGCCCATGCACGGTCGAATTGCTCCTGGGTGGGCGAGTAGACCTCGTTCAGGACGGTGACCTGGTCGGGGGTGAGCGCCCACTTGCCGTCGTAGCCGAGGACCCGGGTGCGCATGGAGAATTCACGCAGGGTGTCGAGCTCGCGCACTTTGAGGTAGGGACCGTCGATCACCTGAAGGCCGTTGGCCCGGCCGGCCATGAGGATCTTGGAGAAGACGTAGTTGAAGTGATCGCCCGGGTACTCGGGGATCGCCACCCCGCCGGTCAACACCGGCATCTCCATCGAAGCGGCGAAATCGGCCGGCCCGAAGATGATGGTCTCGAGTCGGGGCGAGGCAGCGCAGATCTCCTCCACGTTGATGAGGCCGCGGGTGGTCTCGATCTGAGCCTCGATGCCGATGTGGCCGACCGGGAGCCCGCACTTCTTCTCCACCTGGCTGAGGAGGAGGTCGAGTGCCACGACCTCGGCCGCGTTCTGCACCTTGGGCAGCATGAGCTCATCGAGGCGCTCGCCGGCATTCGACACCACGTCGATCACGTCGCCGTAGGTCCATTCGGTGTCCCATGCGTTGATGCGGACGCAGAGCACCCGGTCGTCCCAGGACAGGTTCTTGATGGCGTCGGCCACCTTGGCCCGGGCACCCTCCTTCTCCGACGGGGCCACCGAGTCCTCCAGGTCGAGGAAGCTCATGTCGGCCGCTACGGTCGGGGCTTTGGCCAGGAAGCGCTCGTTCGACCCGGGCGTCGACATGCACGAGCGGCGGGGGAGGTAGCGGGAGCGTTCGGACATGCCTGGCATGGTAGGGCCAATCCCCGGGACCGGGAAACGGCCTCTCCCGGGGCCAGAAGACAGCCTCGGGCTACGGCGTCGCCACCTCGATCACCGTGCGCCCGACGGACCGCCTCGCCTCGTGATCGTCGAGGGCGCGGCCGGCTTCCTCCATGCCGACCCGCCGGCCGATGGCCGGCCGGATGCGCCCGTCGGCCACCAGCTCGAGGAGCTCGGCGTGCACGTCGTCGGCGACGTCACGGCCGAAGGGGTTGAAGCCGAAGCGGCGCATCCCCGGGTCGACCTCCTCCACCCAGGCCAGCATCACCGCCACGATGTCGATGTTGGCGATGCAGGCCATGCGCAGGGGCCGACCGGTCATGCCGTTGTCGGGGTCATCGGCGAAGCCCACCGCCAGGTAGCGCCCGCCCCGGGCCGTGCACCGCCACGAACGCTCGACGAAATCGCCGCCGCTGAGGTCGTAGACGACGTCGGCCCCGGCGTCCGCGGTCGCCTCGAGCACGACCTCGACGAAGTCGGTGGCCGTGTGGTCGACCACGAGGTCGGCGCCGAGCGAACGGGCGAACTCGGCCTTGGCCGCGCCGCCGGCCACCCCGATGACGCGGGCACCGACCGACTTGCCCAGCTGGACGCCGGCACTCCCGAGACCGCTCGAGGCGGCGTGGACCACGAGCGTCTCGCCCGGGCGCAGACGGCCCCGGCGGAACAGGGCCAAGTGCGACGCCTGGTAGCTCAGCAGGAAGCCGGCGGCCTCGGCGTCGTCCAGCTCGGGCGGGGCCTCGAACACCGACACGGCCGGAGCGATGGCGAACTCGGCGATACCGCCGAGGGCCGTCTTGGTGACGGCGACCACCCGCTTGCCCAGCCACGACTCCGATCCCTCGCCGGCTGCATCGACCACCCCGCAAGCGTCCATGCCGAGGGTGAAGGGAGGCGGGGTCGGCACCGAGACCAGGGTGCCACGGCACCGGTTGATGTCGTTGAAGTTGAGCGAGGCCGCCGCCACCCTGATCCGCACCTCGCCCGGGCCCGGCTCGGGCCGTTCGATTGTTCGCACGGCCAGCACCTCGCCCGGGGCGCCGTGTTCGGTGACCTGGAGGGCCCGCATGCCGGTCACCGGCCCGCGCCCGAGCTGTCCTGGTCGGCGGGTACCTGGCTACGCAGCTGATCCGGGGTCAGCTGCTCGGCGAGGAGCCGCTCGTAACGTTCCGGATCGCCCCCGACGAAAGCCCGGCACAGCGGCAACCCCTCCACATAACAGGTGAGATAGGCACGCCACGTCGGGTGGGTGAGGAACTCGACCACCTTGGCGGCGCGCGGGCGCGGTAAGAGGCCGAAGCGGGCAACCTCGTCCGTCACCGTCTCGGGGTCCGCCCCGTCTTCGTGGAGGCGGAAGGCGGCGTTCTGGCGCACTGCGCCCAGCGCCTCGCCCGCCTCCGACACGGCGGCGACGATGTCGGCGTCGTACCGGATCCCGAGGGGTCGCAGGTGCTCCGCCACCACGGGCTCGGGGCGGCGTCCGACGACCACCTCCAGCCCGAGATCGGCCAGCCCTTCGGCCAGCAGGCACTGCGGGGTGCCAACCAAGAAGATGGATTCCTCCCACCACCTGCGCTGGCGCACCAGCCCGACCTCCTTGCGGGTGTGCTCGGTGTGATGCCCTGGGTAGGACTCGTGGGCCACCAGGTGGGCGAGGCCGATGGACAGCACCGGAAGGTCGGTGTTGACGGCCACCCGGCTACGGAGGTCACCGAGGTAGTAGTTGAACCCGGACCACGGCTGGCTGGAGACGAGCTCGAAATCGACGTGCTCCCCGTCGGGCAGGCCGAACAGCGCCGCGGTGCGGGCCCGCAGGTCTTCTGCCAGCGAGTCGATGGCCGGGGCCAGCCGGTCAACAGGAACGGCGTGGGCCTCCCGCCAGGCCACCAGCCGTTCGGCCAGTGGTCCGGCGCCCGGCAACGCCTCCGCCAGGTCGCGGTGCGCCTCGGCCAGCACCTCCTCGGGCACCCGGGAGGGCCGCACCCCGTAGCAGGCCTCCACCTCGTCGGCGTAGCCGATGGCCTCCCCGGCCAGCTTGCGGGCCGTGGTCAGCAGCCCGAGGACCTGGGCCCGGAGCCAGTGACGGCGGGCCTCGTCCCCGCCGCCCGAACTGACGGGTGGGTCGAGCGGCTCCCCGCCGTCGAGGGCGGCCAACAGCGCCCGGGCCTCCCGGACCAGCCGGGCCGGCTCCCGAGGTGGTCCGGTCTCCGCCGCCGCGGCGTAGGCAGGAGGTCCGTAGTAGGCGTCGACCAGACCGTCGATATGGCGCCCGAGATGCAGGCCGAGGGTGAGGTACCGCTCGACCAGCCCCGGCTCGCCCATGCTGTTCAGGCGAGGGTGCGCTTGAAGAAGGCGACCGACCGCTCCCAGAGCTTGTCGGCGGACTCGGGGCGGTGCACCTCGGGGCGGTCCTCGTTGAAGAAGGCATGGCCCGCGCCGGGGTAGACGTGCACCTCGACGTCGGTCCCGAGCTGTTCGAGCTGGGTCTGGAGCGCCCTGGCTGCGTCCGGCGTGAAGTAGTCGTCCTGCTCGGCCGCGTGGATCAGCACCGCGGCGGCGAGCTTCGAGTAGTCGGGTTGCGCGTCGGGCCACGGGATGAGCCCGTAGGCGGGGACCACCGCCTTCACCGCGTCGGGACGCTGGGTGGCGAGCACCAGGGCCAATCCACCGCCCATGCAGAAGCCGATCACGCCGACCGAGGCGCGACCGGTTCGGCGGAGCAACTCATCGACGGCGCCGCTCAGGTCCTTCGCCGCCGTCCCCATCTCGAGCGCCATCATCCGGCGGCCGGCCTCGTCCGGTTCGGTCAGCGGCACGGTGGTTCCTTCGTACAGGTCGGGGGCGAGGGCGGTGAAGCCGGCGGCGGCGAACCGGTCGCAGGTTCTCTTGATCTGGTCGACCAAGCCCCACCACTCCTGCAGGACGATGATTCCAGGTCCCGATTCTGGGCCATTGACGGGAACGGCGATATAGCCACGACCACGGCTTCCATTGCTTGGAAATTCGATGATCTCACCCATGCAGGTGGACCCTATCGTGTGGGTCCCCGGGCGCTCACTTGTGCCACCGCGCTCACGCCGACGGGGAGCGGGAGGGTCACCGGCCGGCTCGCTCCCGGTCAGAGAATTTGCGATCGAACAACCTGGTCATCGACGTATTCGTCCAGTGGGTACTTGTGGATCGGAGTGGGAACGACTAGACAGGGAGCCCGATGCCTCACGCCGAGCCGTCCTCGACGTCAGAGACAACCGTGACCCCCGCCCCAGGTAGAACCTCCCGCAAACACGTGTTTGCCGTGCTCGGGTTGGCGGTCACAATCGGGGTCACCACCGCGGTGATTTCGCTTGCGCGACCCGCCGCGGCCGATCAAATCTCCGATGCCAAAGCGCAAGCCGCGGCCATCACCGCCAAGATCCAGGCGGCCCAGAGCCAGATCGCCAGCCTGTCGGGGCAGGTGCAGTCGGCCGACTACCAGCTCTCCCAATTGAACGGTCAGATCGCGGCCAACCAGGCCCAAGTGGCCAAGGACCAGACCGAGGTGACCAAGGACGAGAACCAGCTCCGGGTCCAGGCCATCAGCGACTACACGAGCAGCGGGACCACCAACCAGGTGACCCAGATGTTCTCGTCCAGCCCGAACACGACAGACATCCGTGACGAGTACTCGTCCATCGCCACCGGCAACGTGACCACCACCATCGACAACCTGCACACCGCCCAGAGCCAGCTGCAGGCCGCCCAGAGCCAGCTGCAGCAGCAGCAGAGCCAGGCAACTGCGGCCCGCAACAGCCTGCAGTCATCGGAGAGCCAGGCCACCGCCCTGGTCAGCCAGGATCAGGCCACCCTCAGCAGCGTCGACGCCAACATCCAGAACCTGGTGGCCCAGCAGCAGGCTGCCGCGGCCGCTGCCGCCAAGGCCGCGGCCACCGCTTCGTTCAACGCCAAGTTGGCCGCCGCCCAGCGGGCCCAGGCCGCCGCCTGCGCCAAGCCAATCCGCCGGCGGTGGGGGCGGGGTGGCGGTGGGGCGGCAGTCCGCCCCGGCCGGGCCGGCACCGCCTCTGGCCGCCGGTGCGGCCGGCGCCGTACAGGCAGCCGAGCGCGAGATCGGCGTCCCCTATGTCTGGGGCGGTTCGAGCCCGGCCGGGTTCGACTGCTCGGGCCTGGTCATGTGGGCCTACGCCCAGGTGGGCATCGGCCTGCCCCGCACCTCGGGTGCCCAGTACGCCGCCACCACGCACATCTCGCTGGCCGACATCCAGCCCGGCGACCTCCTGTTCTACGGCCCCGGCGGCTCGGATCACGTAGCCATGTACGTGGGCGGTGGCTCGATGATCGAGGCGCCCTACACCGGGGCCAGTGTCTGGATCACCGGCGTGCGCACCGACAGCGGCTTCGCCGGTGTCGGCCGGGTCGGCTGAGCCGTCGCCGGCCCGCTCTGCCCGACCTCGACGGTCCGGTCGGTCCTGGCCCGGCGGCCGACGGCGCCGGCGGCCGCTGCCACCCCACCGAGGCCCTGGTGCATACTGGGGTGGTGCCGATCGAGTCTCGGATCAGGCGCTCGCCCACCAGCCGAATCCCTGACCAAGAGCCGGAACCCCGATGAGACCCATCCCTGTCGCGTTCCACGTCTGGTTCCTCGAGGTGCACACCTACGGCGTCGGGCTGGCGCTCACCTTCTGGTTCGGACTCCGCTACGCCGAGCGGCGGCTGCGCAAAGCCGGCTACCCCTGGCAATGGGTCACCGGGCATGTTCGTGTGGGTCATCATCTCGGCCATCATCGGGGCCCGGGCGCTCCACGTGCTCTCCAACCTCTCCTTCTACAGCCATCATCCGGGCCAGGTCATCGCCATCTGGCAGGGCGGGCTCTCCTCGTTCGGCGGACTCCTCTTCGCCGTGCCGGTCGCCATCGTGAGCTCCCGCCGCCGCTGCCCCCAGCTGCCCACCCTGCGCTTCGCCGACCTGATGGCGCCGGTGCTGATGGCGTCCTGGGGCATCGGCCGGCTGCTCGGTCCCCAGCTGATGGTGGCCGGCGGCGGCCACCAGACCCATCAGTGGTTCGGTATGTACTACGCCGGCCAGGTCGGCAAGCGGCTCCCCGTCCCCATCTTCCAGTCGATCGAGGACTTCACCATCTTCGGCATCCTGCTGCTGGTCGAGCGGTGGCTGCGGACCCAGGCCCCTCGGGCCGTCCCGGCGTCAGTCGGATCGGAAGGAGGCGAGCCGGCGCTCACGGCCCCTCCGCCGGCAGGCATCGTCCTCGGGGTCGGCATGGTGCTCTGGGGGATCGAGCGCTTTCTCGACGAGCACCTCTGGCTCGGCGAGGACGGCCACCTCGGCTCGCTGCTGGTGCAAGGGGCGGGCATCGCCCTGGCCGTGATCGGCGCCATCCTGCTCGCCAGCCGCATCGGCCCACTCCAGCGGTGGAGACGGGGCGAGGACACCGGAGGCGCTCCCGTCCGGGAGCCGGCTTCCGTCCCCTCCCTGGTCCCCGAGCTTCCCGACCTCGGCCGTCCCGAGGAGCGGGCCGGCCCTGGCCGAGCCCGACTGACGGTTCGGCCGTCACTCCGACGGCTCGGAGCAGCGGCCACGACGGCGGCGACGGCCGCGACCACCAGGAGCGCCGCCGGGTCGTGGAGGACGACCAGCAACACGGCGGCAGCGGTCACCTCGAGGCCGGTGACGGTCCGTCCCACCGCCGGGCCTCGCCCGGCAAAGCGACGGTGGAAGGCGCGCAACTCCGTCGGGGTGGCCAGGCGCCGCGTCGAGCAGCACGGCCAGCCCGCGCACGAGACCGAACCCGGTGGCGACCGACAGGGCGACCAGCGGCCGGCCCGTCAGGACGGCGAGGACCATCATCAGGTAGACGGCGGCGGTGGTGATGTAGGTGGCCACGCCGGTCCCGATCTGCCAGCCGAACCCGGCGCCGTAGACCCAGGGGCGGTACCGGTCGAGCCAGCGCTCGTTGACCTGACGACGGTGGATGGGCACCTTCACCCCGGCGATGCCCGCATCCGACGCAGCCGTGACCAGGCGGCGCCGAGCGGCCACCGACCCGAGGACGCCGGCGCGACGGACAGCCGGCCCACGCCCGCGGCCAGCACGCCAGTACGCGCGCCGAGCGTGGCGCCCCCCGCCGTGGAACCGAGGACGAACCAGGCGGCGGTGGCCCGGTAACGCGTGCCCCTTGGCCCGCTCCCTACCGGCGTGATGGTCGACAGCATGGAAAGGCCACAGGGCGACCAGGTCGAGCGCACGCCGCCGCGCCCGCCGCGACCAGCACAGCCAGGGCGGTGATCCAGAGGGTCATGGTGCTCCCATCGCTAGGCGGGTGAACCGAAGAAGGGAGTGTCGAAGGTGAAGATGCCGCCGTCCTGGGCCACCAGCCAGTACCCCTGGGCCGAGGCGAGGGAGGCCATGCCGACCACTCGGCCGGTTGAGCCGGAGGCCGCCGGTCGAGCCGAGGAACTGGGCGTCGCCGAAGGAGAAGATCCCGCCGTCTGAGGCCACCAGCCAGTAGCCCCGCCCGCTCGGGGTGGCGGCCATGCCGACCACCGGCTGGTTGAGCACGGATGCCGCCCGTCGAGCCGAAGAACGGGGCGTCGCCGAAGGAGAAGATGCCGCCGTCGGCAGCCACCAGCCAGTAGCCGCGCCCGCTCGGGGTGGCGGCCATGCCGACCACCGGGCGGTTGAGCCGGAGGCCGCCCGTCGAGCCGAAGAACGGGGCGTCGCCGAAGGAGAAGATCCCGCCGTCGGCGGCCACCAGCCAGTAGCCGAGACCGCTCGGTGTGGCGGCCATGCCGACCATCGGCTGGTTGAGCCGGAGGCCGCCCGTCGAGCCGAAGAACGGCGCGCCGCCGAAGCAGAAGATGCCGCCGTCGGAGGCCACGAAGTAGTAGCCGCCCTGGCGCGCGTGGCGGCCATCCCGACGATCGGCCGGTTCAGGGCGAGCGACGAGACATCGCCCCTGGCCGGCGAAGTCCCCGAAGGCGAAGAGGCGGCCGAACGAGGTCACCATCCCGTAGCCCGCCCCGTCGGCGCTCGGAGGCAATGCCGACCACCTGACAGTTGGTCAGCGGGGAGGTGCACGGAGGCGGTGGCGGCGACGGCGGGGCCGGAGTCCAGCAGGCCTCGTTCTGCTCGGCCGTGCTGTCGTCCTGGGCGTTGGCCGTGGTGCAGGTAGGATCGACCTCCCAGGGAGGGACGCAGGCCACGACCCGGCAGACGATCCGCCCCATGCACGCCACCTCCTGGTTGCACTGGCCGTAGCGGAACTGGAAGCAGCCGGTGACGAAGGAGTCGCAGCCGGCCGGGCCGCAGCCGCAGTTGGTGCCGTCGCACCCGGTGTCGCAGAACGCCCAACCGTCGCCACATCCGGTCGTGCACCCGCAGGTGGCGTTGCAGTCCATGTAGTAGCGCGGGCCACCGCAGAAGGAGGAGTTGTCCGCCTTCCACCAGCCGCCCATCACCGTGCCGGTCGGACAGTAGTTGTACCCACCGTTCACCGAGCAGCAGAACTCCGAGAACCCGGCGCAGCACGTCGAGCCGCATCCGCAGTCGCCGTTGCCGCAGGTGCAGACCAGCCCGTAGGCGGTCCCCGGCTTGAGCACCAGGTCGAGACCGGCGCCGATGGCCACGGCGCTGCCGGCGTAGGCGGAGCGGTTGATGAAGCTGCGGCGCGACAGCCGGGACTCGAGGAACCCCGACGCCCGCTCGACCAGCGTCACCGCGTCGGACCGCCGGTCGGTTGCGTCACCGCTCCCGCCGGAACGAGACCTGGGCCAGCGCCCGGGCCGCCTGCAGATCGGCGAGGGCGACCACGGCCAGGTAGGCGAGCCAGGCGGCCAGGGCGGACACGGCGGCGAGGGGCACCCCGTCGGCCGGCTGGCGGGCCAGGACCCCGAGCATCGAGCCGGCCGGCTGGGCCAGGGCCACCGCGGCCGCGGCCGCGGCCAGGACCACGTCGACCACCAGGTGGAGCAGCGGTGGCCGGGGTGTCCGGCGTGCCGAAGCAGCCGCAACTGGCCAGCGCCCCGCCACTCGTCCGGACGTAGGCCACCAACACGGCGAAGGCGGCGTAGGAGACGGCGACCAGCCATGCCGACCGCGGGCGGGGGACGGCCAGGGCCACCAGCCCGAGGGCCGCCTCGGCGACGGCGACCGACCCGCACGAACCGCCGCATCCAGCCACCGGCAGCCGGTTGGCGGGACAGGCCGGCGAGAGCGCGGGCGGTGTCCGTCGGGGCGGAGGGCCTTGGCCGACGCCGGCCGCGACCAGCAGGTCGCAGGCGACCAGGTACAGCCCGATCAGTTCCACGGCGCGCCACCGGGCGAGACGAACGGCGGGCCGACCAGCGCCGGCGGTTGACCGGCCGGGGCGATGGCCAGGCGGGCGAGGAGCTCGTTCACCCGCGGGACGAGCACGTCGCGACCGAGCGTGGCTCCCGAGCACCACATAGAGGGTGAAGGGCCGCCCGCCTCGGTGAAGAACCACTGGGTGCCCGACTGGCCGCCGAGGCCGCGCCGCAGCGTGTAGGGACGGAAGTCGGCCGGTCCCACGGAACGGGGCATGCCCTGGCGGGCGAAGAGGCGCCGGCCCAGGCTCTCGGGTCCGTACTCGAAGAGGACGGCGAAGATGTCGGCTGACGCCCAACAGGTTGACCGCACCACCCCCGAAGTCCCCGACGTCGGCGGGCAGGGCGAACGTGGCGAAGTGGGCCACCGGGTAGGTGACGGCACCATCGCCGGCCGCGTCCCGGGTGAAGATCCGCCCCTCGAACCCCGCGGGGAGGGGCGCCTCGATGCCGTGAGCCCGAAGGGTGGGCACCTTCAGCCCGCCCGTCGGGCTGTCCGGCGCCGGTCCGTGCCGCCGGTGCCTCTCGCGGTCCACCCCGACCCCGTACAGGTCATCGAGCGAGCGCGGGTACAGGCTCGGGTCGCCGGGACGGATGCCGGCCGCCAGCAGCTCGCTGTCGTTGGCCAGCTCGCGCTCGGGACCGTCGAGACCGGCGGCGGAGGCCGGACCGGTAGTGGTGGCGGTGGTGAACCCACCGGCGTCGGCCTCGGCGCGGCGGACCATCTCGACCACCTGGTGGAAGTGGTTCGCCACCCCCTCGCCGATGCGGCGCCCGGAACGGCCGTCGACCAGAACGAAGAACGGCGAGCCGGGCACCTCGTAGTCCGTCCAGGCATCGGTGGACATGATCACCGTGAGAGCCGGGTTTGCGCTCCTCGCCACCTCGGCCGGCGCCTCCAGCTCCGGTCCCTTGGTCACGACCACGAGCCGGGTGCCGGCCGGCAGGCCGAGGCCGCTCGGCTCCCGGAACGCCTGCCAGAACCCGGCGCAGGTGTTGCAGCCCGACGAGAGGAAGGCGAGCAGGGTGGCGTGGTCGGTCGTCGCCACCGACACCCCCAGCGCGTCGCCGCCGGGGGTCACCCCGGCCACGGTCGGCGCCGAGGTCGAGTTCCGCTCGCCGGGCAACGGGGGGCCCATGGTCACGGGGACCCCTGGCGTCCGAGCGTCGGTCGGCGGAGCCGACCGTGACCGTCGGATCGCCCACGCCCGCCCCGAGGTCGTGCAGTGCCTTCAGGATGTCGGCGTGGCTCCGGAGGAGCCCGGCCACCAGAACGCCCAACAGCAGGACGACGACGCTGAGTACCACTGCCAGTGCGACCATCTGCGACCTCCGGGATTGTCAGGGAGGCGATGCCCCGTGCCCAAACCTGCTGCCCGCGCCTCATGGTAGGGAGCAACGCGAGGCGACCGGTGTATGGCTGCCGACGTGAGGTTACGTGCCGGCGGCGGGGGTGGAACGGTCGGGCCACCCGGACCCGTCGAACATGCGTGACCAGGCCGATTGGCCGGCACCGGGGGCCGTCGTTACCATGCGCCGCGGCGGGCCCGTTGAGCGAGGTTCCGCCACCTTCTGCTCCGGGCCCGCCACCCTGCCCCGGTGGCGGACGGAGGGGACTAAACGCCGGTGCCGCCCTCGGCCGCCTTGGCCTCGGCCGCCTTCCGGTACTCCTCGAGCTGATCCAGCAACGGCATCCGTTCCTGTCCGACCGTCGAGTCCAACCTGGCCGCGATCTCCTCGGGCGTCCATCGCCCCGACGCGTACATGGCTCGCACCTCGCGGGGTTGGTTCCACACGGCGATCTTCGGGCCCACCGATGTGTAGACCTGGCCCGTCACGTGCCGGGCCCGGTCGGAGAGCAGGTAGACGACGAGGGGCGCGACGTCCTCGGGATCACCCATCTCGGCCAGGTCCATCGGGACGTTGGCCGACATCCGGGTGCGGGCCACCGGCGCAACGGCATTGGCTGTGATGCCGTAGCGCTGGAGCCCGGCGGCAGCGGAGCGAACCAGGGAGACGATGCCGCCTTTGGCCGCCGCGTAGTTGGCCTGGGCCACGCTGCCGGCGAAGGCACCCGAGGTGAACGCCACGAGCGCCCCTCCTCCGTCCTGCTTGCGCATGACGGCAGATGCCGCCCGGAACACGGTGAAGTGCCCCTTGAGATGGGTCTCGACGACCGCGTCCCACTCGTCTTCGGACATGTTGAAGAGCATCCGCTCGCGAAGGATCCCGGCTACGGCCACCACCCCGTCGATCCGGCCCCAGCGTTCGAGGCCGGCTCCGACGATCCGCTCACCACCGTCCAAAGTGGTCACACTCTCGGCCACGGCCACGGCCTGGCCACCCGAGGCCTCGATCTCGGTGGCCAAGCCTTCGGCCACCTCGCTCCTGGGATCCTCACCGGCGATGGACACCCCGATGTCGGCCACCACCACCCTGGCCCCCTCGGAAGCAGCAGCCAGGGCCACTGCCCGACCGATCCCGCCTCCGGCACCGGTGATGGCCACCACCTTGTCGGTCAAGAACTCGCTCATCGTATGGATGCCTCTTCCTCGCGCCTCCGCCACCGGCGGTGTTGACCGAATACGAGAACCTGTTCTAGCGTCCCTCGGCGGGCCGCTGCCACCCGGGGCCGACGCCCCTGATCGCCGGCCCGGCCTCGACGACGGGGATCATCTTCGAGCGCCGACCGCGGCGCAGGGGGAACATCGCGATGGGCGATCTCGGATTTTGGGCACTGGCACACGAAGACCCGGACCACCTGGCCCTGGTCGGCCCGGACGGGGTCGAGTACCGCGCCGGCGAGCTCCTCGGCCGCACCAACCAGGTCGTGCATGCCCTGCGCCGGCTGGGGCTCGAGACGGGCGACGTGGTCGCCACCCTGCTGCCGAACGGCGTCGAGATGTTCGAGCTCTATCTGGCCACCCTGCAGGCCGGGTGGTACCTGGTGCCGATCAACCACCACCTGATCAGCCCCGAGGTGGCCTACATCCTCGAGGACTCCGGGGCCAAGGCCTTCGTGGCCCACGAGCGTTTCGGCGACGTGGCCCGGGCGGCGGCCGACGAGGCGCAGCTCCCCTCGAGCGCCCGCTTGGCGGTGGGCGCTGTCGACGGCTTCTCCTCCTTCGCCGACCTACGGGAGGCGGAGCCGACTACGGATCCGTCGGACCGGACCGTCGGCGACGTGATGAACTACACCTCGGGGACGACCGGCAACCCGAAAGGGGTGTACCGCCCGCTGTCGGGCCTCTCCCCCGAGGAGGCCGCGCTCGGCCTATCCGGCATCCTCTTCCTCTTCGGGATCCAGCCCGGCGACGACAACGTCCACATCGTGGGCTCGCCCCTGTACCACACCGCCGTGCTGCGCTTCTCGGGTGCGTCAATCCACCTCGGTCACACGCTGGTGCTCATGGACAAATGGATCCCCGAGGAGATGCTCCAGCTCATCGAGCGGTACCGGGTCACCACCTCCCACATGGTCCCGACCCAGTTCCACCGCCTGCTGGCCCTGCCCGAGGAGACCCGGAGCAAGTACGACGTGTCCTCATTGCGCCACATGATCCACGCCGCGGCCCCGTGCCCGATCGACGTCAAGTACAAGATGATCGACTGGTGGGGCAACGCCATCGACGAGTACTACGCCGCGTCCGAGGGCGGTGGGACGCTGGTCACGGCGGCGGAGTGGCTGGAGAAGCCCGGCACCGTCGGCAAGCCGTGGCCCATCTCCGAGGTCGCCATATTCGACGACGAGGGGAACAGGGTCGAGGAGCCCAACATCATCGGTACCGTCTACATGTCCATGCAGACCGGCGACTTCTCGTACCACAAGGACGAGCACAAGACCAAGAGCAACCGCATCGGCAAGTACTTCACCGTGGGCGACGTCGGCCTGGTGGACGAAGACGGCTATCTGTTCCTGCGCGACCGCAAGATCGACATGATCATCTCCGGCGGGGCCAACATCTACCCAGCCGAGATCGAGAACGTGTTGCTCGGGTGCCCATCGGTCGGCGACGTGGCGGTGTTCGGCATACCCCACGACGACTGGGGCGAGGAGATCAAGGCGGTCGTCGAGCCGGCCGAAGGGGTCGAGCCCTCGCCGGAGCTGGCCGAGGAGATCCTCGAGTACTGCGCCAGCCGGTTGGCGAAGTTCAAGACACCGAAATCGATCGACTTCACCGACGCCATGCCCCGCGACCCGAACGGCAAGCTCTACAAGCGCAAGCTACGCGACCCCTACTGGGAAGGACGCGAGAAGATCTGAGCCTCAGGTGGAACCGGGCACGTCGAGGGAGCCGGGCTCGTCGAGGAAGCCGGGCACGTCGGAGGCGGCGCCGTGCCGGCGGGCCTCCGCCCGCATGATCTCGAGCGTGGTCGGATCGGTCCCCTCGGCGTTCTCCTCGGCGATGGCCACGAACCGCGCCGGGGCGAGCTCGATGAAGATCCCTTCCGCTTCGGCCGTCATCAGGTCGTCGTGGTACATGCCGGCCCAGGTGCGAACCTTTCGGCCCTCACGGCTCACGCATCTGGCCTCGATCCGGAGCGGGGTGCGCAGCGGCGTCGGCTTGCGGTACCGGACGATGAGCGTGCCGGTCATTCCGGGATGCCCTGCCACCATGTTGGCCGCACCGAGCAGCTCGTCGAACGTCTGGGAGATCACCCCACCGTGCACGCAGGTGGGCGGGCCCTCGTAGGGATAGTCGAACCACGCTTCGGCCCGGATCTCGCGGTAGGGACCGTCGCCGTCGACGACCTCGACGTGGACCGGCGCGGACACCGGGTTGTCGAGGCCGGTGACCGGGCTGGTGGGAAAGAACTCCTGGGGTGGCCGCGAGATGTCGGGTTGCAGGCGCTGCAGCCGGCCCGGTCCGGCCCGGCCCGCCATGCGGGCCGACACCCTCTCGAGGGCCTCGGCCGCCTCCACTACGTCCTCGTCCTCGAAGAGACCGGCCACCGTCATGGTGATCACGGGACGGAGGGCGGCGGCCAGCCGTCGACGGGACCCGCCGGCGGTCGCGCTCACCGGCGGCGGTACTGGGGCGGCCGCTTCTCGGCGAAGGCCTTCTGGCCCTCCTTGGCGTCCTCGGTGGCGAAGATGGGCCAGCCGAACTCGAGCTCCATCTTGAGGGCCTCCTCCTCGGGCACGCCCTCGGTGGCCTTGACCGAGGCCTTGATGGCCTCCACCGCCAGGGGGCCGTTCGCCCCGATCACCTCGGCGATCTCGAGCGCCGTCTCGAGCGCCTTGCCGTCGGGGACCACCCGGCCGATGAGGCCGATCTCCTTGGCCTCCGCCGCCGAAACCTCCCGGGCCGTGAGCAGCAGGTCCATGGCCATGGTGAAGGGGATCTGCCGGCGCAACCGGACCGTCGACCCGCCCAACGGGAACAGGCCCCGCTTTGCCTCGAACACTCCGAACTTGGCCCCCTCGCCGGCCACCCGGATGTCGGTGGCCTGGAGAATCTCGGTACCGCCGGCCACCGCCCAGCCCTCGACCGCGGCGATCAGGGGCTTCTTCAGCGAGTAGTGGCGGAGCAGGGCCTTCCAGTGGAGGTCCGGATCCTCCGCCATCCGCTGCTGCACCGCCTCGTTGCCGGGGCCGGACATCGACTTGAGGTCCATGCCGGCGCAGAATGTGCCGCCCGCACCCGTGAGGATGGCGCATCGGATCTCGTCGTTGGAGTCGATATCCACCCAGGCGTCGGCCATGCCCACCAACATGGGCCCCGAGAGGGCATTCTTGGCATCGGGGCGGTTCATGGTCACGATCGCCGTCGTGCCGACGCGCTCGTACGTCAAGTGTTCAGTGCCGATCACGCATGCTCCTTATTCCCTATTCCCTCGTCCCGCGATTCCCTCGTCCCGCGGAACCCGAAGTCGTGGCGCCGGGAGTCGAACGGACCGCCGCGCCGACACGGTCACAACCGGCAGGAACGACAGGTTGACTAGAACGCATTCTACTTTCATGGTCGGCTGCGGGCGCCAACGCCGGTTCGGGTCACGCCGGGCGCTGGGCCGTGGGACCATCAGTGCACTCCGGCGCTGGCCACCCCCACGACCGGACGGCGGAGGGCCAGCCCGCCCGTCGATCCCTCGAACGCGGCATCGGCGAACGCGAACACACCGCCGTCGGCGGCCACCAGCCAGTAGCCACCGCCGTCGGGGGTGGCGGCCATGCCCACCACCGGTTGGTTGAGGCGTAGCGCCCCGGTCGAGCCGAAGAAGGCCGCGTCGCCGAAGGAGAAGATGCCGCCGTCGGAGGCGACCAGCCAGTAGCCACCGCCGTCGGGGGTGGCGGCCATGCCCACCACCGGCCGGTTGAGGCGCAGCGCCCCGGTCGAGCCGAAGAAGGCCGCATCACCGAAGGAGAAGATGCCGCCGTCGGAGGCGACCAGCCAGTAGCCACCGCCGTCGGGGGTGGCGGCGATGCCCACCACCGGCCGGTTGAGGCGCAGTGCCCCGGTCGAGCCGAAGAACCGGGCGTCGCCGAAGGAGAAGATGCCGCCGTCGGAGGCGACCAGCCAGTAGCCACCGCCGTCGGGGGTGGCGGCCATGCCCACCACCGGTTGGTTGAGACGCAGCGCCCCGGTCGAGCCGAAGAACCGGGCGTCGCCGAAGGAGAAGATGCCGCCGTCGGAGGCCACCAGCCAGTAGCCCTGGTGGTCGGGAGTGGCGGCCATGCCCACCACCGGCCGGTTGAGAGTCAGGGCCCCGGTAGAACCGTAGAAGTTCGCCCCGCCGAAGCTGAAGACGCCTCCGTCGGAGGCCACCAGCCAGTAGCCCGGGCGGGGCGGAGGCGGGGCCGGCGGTCCCGGTAGGCCGGCCGGTCCGTCGAAGGCGTGGATCTGGTTGCCGGAGGGCGCCAGCACCTGGCCGTCGGCGGCCGAGGGCGACGGGAAGGAGGAGGCCGATCCCCCGATGGCTGAATTGCTGCACCACCGCACCGGTGAAGAAGTTGAGCGCGTAGAGGTTCCCTCCGCCGATCGACCACACCAGCCCGCCGGCCACTACGGGCGAGCCATGGGCCCCGCTCGAGGTGGTCCAGGTCGCAGTGGGCGTGGATGCGGTCACCGTCACGGCGTGGATGCCATTGCTGCAGGGGACGAACAAGGTGCCATTGACGTCGGCGGCGCCTCCATCGGGATCGCCCGAGCAGAATCCCGGCGCCGACGCCCTCTGGCCGCCGATGCCGCCCAGAGAGGACTGGTTGAGGACATAGGCGGTGGTGGATTTGCCGACTTGGAACACGAGGCCGTTGGGCAGCAGGGCCGGGGCGGTCGAACCCAGGTCGGCGTCGCCACCGTTGTCCTGGTACCACAACGTGGGAGCGAAGTAGTCGAACAGATGCATCGTCGGGCTCAGCTTGAGCACGCCGTCGCTGTCGTCGTAAGGATCGGATGCGCTGTGGTTGGCGCTGTTGCCGGTGGCCACCCACACGTTGCCCTGTGCGTCGATCGACGGCGCCGCCCCCCCCATCCACACCGCTCCCTGGCTGTCCCCGGCGGCCACCTCGAAGTCGACAGGGGGCGAACCGTTCTCCGGAGCGGAGACGACCCATCCGTTGTAGGGCTCGCAGTCACCGGCGTTGCCACCGAACCCGATGATCACGCGACCGTCGGTGAGCGCCAGCGAGGCCCGGTTGAGCAGGAAGGCCTGATTGCTGGTTACCGGGTCGATGACCTCGTCGAGCAGCTCGGCGCCCGTGTAGGCGTCGAGCCCGATCAGGTGGTGCTGCGCCCCGCCCGGCACCCCGATGGCCGCCACCACGAAGAGCTCGCCGGTCGCCGCGTCGATGACCGGGGTGGACGTGATCCCGACTGTCGGCAGGATGTCTCCGCACAGACCGGGGACCGTGGTCGGGTCGAGGGGCGTGCCGAGGTGGACCGACCACAGGACCGACCCGGAGTTGGCGGCGAGGGCGTAGACGGTGTCGTTTTCGGTGGCGGCGAACACCCGACCGGCGAAGACCAACGGCTGTCCGTAGAGCTGCCCGTCGAAGGTGGGCGAGTTCCACGCCGGTGCGGCCGGTGAGAACGAGTTGCCCGAGGTGTCGACCCCGCTACGGAGCGGGTCGTGGTCGAAGGTCGTCCAATCGGAGGCAGCCGCGAGGGAAGGTCGGGTGGCGGCGGACGCCGCCACTTTTGGCGGCGTCAGTGCCACCAGCACCACGCTCAGGGTGGCGGCAAGGAGCGTGGTACCGAGGCGCATCGGCGGGCACGCCCGAGCACCGGAGAAGGCAGCCATCTTCAACTTCTACTCGACGCGACCACCGTCTCGCCATGCACCGCTCGGGCGAGGCCGACCACGAGGCAGGCCCGGATCTGTCGTGCCGTCGCGCTCCACCGGCGCAGGACGGCGCGGGACCTCAGATCCGCTCGATGATGGTGCCGGTGGCCAGCGCGCCGCCACAGCACATCGTCACCAGGGCGAGGGTGGCGTCCGATCGCTCGAGCTCGTGCAGGGCGGTGGTGATAAGTCGGGAGCCCGTCGACCCCACCGGATGGCCGAGGGCGATGGCCCCGCCGTTCACGTTGACCTTGTCCCAGTCCACGTGGTGCACCTTGCCCCATGACATCACCACCGAGGCGAAGGCTTCGTTGACCTCGAAGAGGTCGATGTCGGCCATGGTCATGCCCGCCTTGCGCAACACATCGGTGGTGGCGGCGATGGGCCCGTCGAGATGCAGGTAGGGGTCGGAGCCGACCAGGGTCTGGGCGACGATGCGGGCCCGTGGGCGCAGCCCGGCCTCGGCCGCCCGGGTCTCGGACATCCAGAGCACGGCGGCCGCGCCGTCAGAGATCTGCGAGCTGTTGCCGGCGGTGTGCATGCCGTCGGCCAGCACCGGCTTGAGGCCGGCCAGCCCCTCCCGGGATGTGTCGCGCGGGCCCTGATCCTTGGTCACCAGCGATTTCTCACCGGTGGGCCCGTCCGGGCCGACCACCGGCGCCTCCAGCGGCGCTATCTCGCGGTCGAAGCGGCCCTCAGCCACGGCCTGGGCCGCCTTCCGCTGGGATTCGAACCCCAGCCAGTCCACATCGTCGCGGGTGATCCCGTACCGCTCGGCGATCCGCTCCGCCGCTCCGAACTGGTCGGGCATGTCCCACGGGAAGCCCTCGGGGCGGGACCGACCCGGGCCGTTGAAGGCGTTGGCCCCGAGGGGTACCCGGCTCATGGCCTCGACGCCACAGGCGATCCCGGTCTCGATGGCGTCGGCGCCGACCAGGTTGGCCACGAAGTGGTTGGCCTGTTGGGCCGAACCGCACTGGCAGTCCACGGTGGTAGCGGCGACCTCGTAGGGAAGCCCCTGGCTCAACCACGCCGTGCGGGTCACGTTGGAGGCCTGCTCACCGGCCTGGGTGACGCAACCGCCGACGATCTGCTCGACGTCACCAGGGGCGACCCCGGCCCGCTTGACCAGCTCGACCTGGACGTTGCCCAGGAGCTCGGCGGCGTGGAAGCCCGACAGCCAGCCGTTGCGCTTGCCGATCGGGCTGCGGACTGCTTCGACGATCACGGGTTGGGCCATGGGAATCCCCCTCGGAGGTCTCAGGGTGTGACGGGTGGAGGTCGGCGGACCAGGGCGTGCCCGAGCCAGCCGGTCGACTGTGCCGCGAGTATAGAACTTGTTCTAGAAGGTCCCCTCCTGACGCCCCCGCCTATTCAGAGGTGGGCCTGGCGTACCTGGCCGAGCGCCTGGGGATGGCGCTCGATCCACTCCTGGGCGAAGGGGCACTGGGCCACGATGTCCAGCCCGTCGTGTGCGGCGCGGTCGATGGCCGCCTGCACGAGCAGACCGGCGACGCCGCGACCGGCCAGCTGGTCGGGAACGCCGGTGTGGATCAGCACCAGATCCTTGCCGCGCACGTCGTAGGTCAGCTCGGCGACCGATCCCTCGGCCTCCACCACGAACCGGTGCTCATCCGGCCGGTCCTGAACATCCATGGGTCCCTCCTTCATGGTTGCCCGCGGCACCGGGCAACCCCGGCCATCGGTCCGGGATTCCCTCGGGCCGGTCCGGGCCCGGCGCCGGGGAGCGTGGGCCCTAGCATGACGGAATGACGGGCATGGCGGTGGCGAGACTTCCGTGAACGGCGTGCTCTTCGCCCTGGGGGTCATCATCGTCCTGCTGACCTCGGGCAGCGTCTTGTTCACCATCGTCCTCCCCCGCGAACCCCGGAGCTTCGAGCGGCTGACGGTCCTGGTGAATCGCACGGTCCGGCTGTTCTTCGTCAGCCTGTCCCGCCTCGCTCGGACCTACGAGGGCAAGGACCTCATCCTGGCCTCCACCGCCCCGGTGGCCCTCATCGCCCAGCTGGTCCTTTGGGCCGGCTTCTTCATCTTCGGCTTCGCCCTCATGCTGGTGGCGACCACCCACAGCTTCACCACCTCGTTGGTGCAGGCGGCCGGGTCGGTGTTCACCGTCGGCACCATCGACCTCGCCGGCCGACCCAACCGGGCCGTCGACATCGCCGCCGGAGCCACCTGGGTGGTCATCGTGGCGCTGCAGATCGCCTACCTCCCCGCCCTCTACGGAGCGTTCAACCGTCGCGAGAACCTGGTGGCCATGTTGGAGAGCCGAGCCGGCATCCCCGCCTGGGGACCCGAGCTGCTGGCCCGCCACCAGCTCGTCGGGATCATCGACGCCCTTCCCGGCTTCTACGCCGACTGGGAGGAGTGGTCGGCTGACGTGGCCGAGAGCCACACCACGTACCCCGTCATGCTGCTCTTCCGATCGCCGCAAGCGTGGTTCTCGTGGCTCATCGGGCTCCTCGCCGTGCTCGACGGAGCAGCCATGCACCTGGCCCTCGCCCCGAGCACGGCCACGTCACAGGCCCGGCTATGCCTCCGGATGGGCTTCACAGCCCTCAACCGGATCGCCACCGCGCTCAAATGGCATGTCGACCCCGACCCCAATCCCGAGGGACCCATCGCGCTCACCTACGAGGAGTTCGAGCAGGCCGTGGAGATGCTCGCCGGCGTCGGGTTCCCGATGGAGCGCAGCGCCGAGGAGGCCTGGCCCGACTTCCGAGGCTGGCGGGTCAACTACGAGCCCGTCGCCTATCGCCTGGCCGACCGGCTCACCGCCCCTCCGGCCCCGTGGTCGGGTCCTCGACGGCACCTGAGAACAGGCGCAGTCGCGCCGAGGCGCCCGCCCCAGCGGGCCCCGAAGGCGCCGGCCGTGGCGCGGCGACCGAGCCTCCGCTCGCCCGGTGGCCGGAGCCGCAGCGGTCCGGGTTGAGCCCGAAGGCCCGACGGCCGGGCCGCCGCGATCCCCATCCCCGGGCATGTTCGGCCCGTCCCAGCGGGTGTGGCAAGCCGGTGTAGGGCAAGCCGGCCCGGGGAGAAGCTGCGTTGATGGACCTGCGGTTGGACGTGGCCGCCCTGGCTGTCAGACCGGGCTGGCCGACGCGTCCTCGGGGGACGGGACCGGGGACGTCGGGGTAAGGGACCGCCGGGCGCGCCGACCCATCTCCACCTCGTCGTCGAGCATGCGACGGGCCTGGACTGCGTCACGGTTCTTGGCCCGGGTCCTGACCGGTCCCCGGGTCGAGTCGAGGTGCATGGTGGCCAGGCCCAGCGTCCGCTGGAGCGGCCCCGCGCTCGAGGCGGACGCTCTGTGTCCGCGCGTGGGGGACGACGTCCACCGTGCGCGAGAGGAGCCCGTGGCGGACGACGAACACACGCTCGTCCGAGCCTGCCCACTGCGCCCGCCACCACAGCGGCATCCTGATCGCGGCGCGCCGCGGTGGGCGCGACACCGGGACGGCGTCGATGTCGATCCCGCCGAATACCCAGCCGACCAGGGCCAGGGCATAGGTCAGGTCGGTGACCGGGACCAGCATCGTCGACTTCGAGTTGGCGTTGCCGGCGTAGCCGGCCACGTTCATCCGCACCTGTGCCCAACCGAAGAGTCGCCACGACGCGGGCTGGTGGATCAGGATGGCCTGGATCCGGCCGGGCGGCACCGTCTGGCGACTTGTCGAGAGCAGCCCGTGCCGGATGCGCAGCCCGTCGGGCGAGTCGGTGATGGTGAAATCCCAGAGTGTGGAGACCCGTCGCCAGATGGCGTGGAGGATGACGATGGCGAACGAGAAGAACAGCGCGACGCCCGAGCCCGACGGTCGTCCGGTGGCTGTTGGCCTGGCCCAGCAGGCCCAAGGCTGGACCGATGAGCAGCAGCACCAGCCGCCACGAGACCATTTCGAGCAGGACGGCGCGGACCAGGCGGCCGTGGGGGACCGAGAGGACGGGGCGCTCCGGTGCCTCGGTGATGCCCGCGTCGGCCCCGGCCGACCGGGCGAGCAGGTCGGCGCGCAGGAGCTGGGCCACCGGACGCGCCAGGTAGCGGAGCCGGACGGCGGAGCGCTCGGTGCCGGCCGTGGTCACCTTGAGCTCGGCCAACCCGAAGATGCGAGCGGCGAGCGGCTCGAGGACGTCGACGCTCTGCACCCGGTTGAGCCGGACCCGCTTCGACTGCTTCTGTAGCAGTCCATAGTCGATGCGGAGCTCGCCACCGAGCAGGTGGTAGCGGGTGACGGCCACGTTGACCATCCCCCGAAGCACGACGAGAACCGACACGCCGCCGAAGATCGCGAGCGGCACCCAGTTGATGCCCTGGCCATCGCCGGTTCGCTGGCTCAGCAGGCTGAAGAAGATGAACACAGCCATCAGACCGAGCACCTTCCCGCCAAGCGCGATCGGCGTCAGGGGATGGAGGCGGAAGACCTCCTCCCCGCGATCCGCTGACTCCGGAGCGCCTGCTGCTTCAGAGGCCGCTGGCATGGGCCTCGCCGAGGTCGGTGAGCCGGTCACGGAGCCGGGTGGCCGTGTCCGGCGTCAGCCCGCACACCTTGGCATCGGTGGTGGCCGCCGCGGTGTGGAGCTTGACGCTCACCAGTCCGAAGGAACGCTCGATGGGACCGGCTTCGACGTCGACGAGTTGCATCCGGCCGTAGGGGACCACCGTCAGCTTCCGGAACAGGGCGCCGTGGGTCACCAGCAGGTCGTCGGAGCGCTCGGCGTACCCCCACGAACGCTGGTTGCGCCCGATCGAGATCCAGGCCAGCACCAGGAGGACCACAACGAGTGCCCCGATGGCCTCGCCCGCGGTCGACGACGCCGCACCGCAGGCAAGGGCGACGGCCGCCCCGGCCGGCAGGCCGACGCCGACCAGGACGGTGCGGCGCATCCGGGACAGCCGGGGCGAGACCCGTTGCCACGGGTGGTTCTCAGGAGGGGCGAACAGGCTCTCCATCGCGCCGACCTACCGGGAGCGCACCCGGCCACCCGGGCGGGTGGCACCGCTGCTGCGTATCATGCCGGTCGGACATCGCCGATCGAGGAGGGGAAGATGGCCATCGACCTGAGCGGCCAGCGTGTGCTCGTGACCGGGGCGTCCTCCGGCATCGGAGCCGGGTTGGCCGAGGAGTTCGCCCGCCGCGGCGCGGTGGTGGGCATCTGTGCCCGGCGTCAGGACCGTCTCGACGAGGTACTGGCCCGCTGCCGCGCCCACTCCCCCGAGTCGCGCCGCTGGATCTCCGACCTCTCCCGACCGGACCAGGTGGACCGGCTGGCAACCGACGCGCTGGAGGAGCTCGGCGGCATCGACATCCTGGTCAACAACGCGGGCATCCCCAAGCGGCGCCACGTGACCAAGCTGGACATGGGCACCGTCGAGGGGGTGATGGCCATCAACTACCTGAGCCCGGTGCGCCTCACACTCGGCCCTCCTCCCCAACATGCTCCAACGGAGCAAGGGCCGCATTATCAACGTCTCGTCGGTGGCCGCCACGCTCAGCTCGCCCGGCGAGTCCGCCTACGACGCCTCCAAGGCGGCGCTGACCGCCTTCAGCGAGTCGATGGCCGTCGACCTCTGGCCGACGGGTATCAAGGTGCTGGTCGTCTACCCGGGACTGGTGGACACCGAGCTCTTCTCGCTGCCCGATAACGACCCGGTGGTCGCCGGGGTGGAATCGATACCGGTGAGCGAGCTGGTGGACGCCGTCTTCTGCGCCCTCGACGAGGGCGCCGTCCAGGTCTACGTGCCGGCGTACTTCGGCGACATCGCCTCGGGCAAGGCGGCAGACGTAGCCGGCTTCCTCTCGGGCACCGCGGCCTACGTGGCCTCGCACGCCCCCGCGACCTGAGCACGCCGGGCCGGCGGCGCCTCGGGCCGGCACCGGGTCGCCTACCCGAGCAGGTGCTTGGCGATCACGACCCGCTGGATCTGGTTGGTGCCCTCGTAGATCTGGGTCACCTTGGCGTCGCGCATGAAGCGCTCGACCGGGAAGTCCTTGGTGAACCCGTAGCCGCCCAGGAGCTGGACGGCGTCGGTGGTCACCGCCATGGCGGTGTCCGAGGCGAAGCACTTGGCCATGGCCCCGACGGCGGTGAGCTCCCGGTCGGGGTCGCCCGCGTCGACAAGTGAACAGGCCCGGTAGAGGAGGGTGCGGGCCGCCTCGGTGCGCATCGCCATCTCGGCCAGCATGAAGCGCAGTCCCTGGAGCTCGGCGATGGCCTGGCCGAACGCCCGGCGCTGCTTCATGTAGGAGCCGGCCTCGTCGATGGCACCCTGGGCGACCCCGACCGCCTGGGCGGCGATGCCAGGACGACTGCGATCCAGGGTGTGCATGGCGATGGTGAACCCCATCCCCTCCTCCCCGACGAGGTTGCTCGCCGGGACCTCCAACTGGTCGAAGGAGACGGCCGCGGTGGGACTGCCCCGGAGGCCCATCTTGTCCTCCTTGGGCGCAACCTCGATCCCCCACTCGGCCTCGACCACGAAACAGCTGATACCCCGCCGCCCGGCATTGGGGTCGGTCACCGCGAAGATGGTGTAGAGGTCGGAGATGCCGGCGTTGGTCACCCAGTACTTGGTTCCACTCAGGAGGTAGCGGTCGCCGTGGCGTACGGCGCGGCTCCGCATGGCGGCCACATCACTGCCGGCGTCCGCCTCCGACAGGCAATAACTGGCCTGTTGGGAGCCGGACGCAACCCGGGGCAGGTAGGCCTGCTTCAGGTACTCGGAGCCCCAGTTCATCACCGGCATCATCGCCACCTTGGAGATCTGCAGGGTCAGCGAGGTCGAGGCGCACACCCGGGCCAGCTCCTCGGCCATGATCGCCTGGGTGACCATGTCGGCTCCCGCCCCTCCGTACTCGGTCGGGATGCCGAGAGCGGGGAGCTCGAGCTCCGCGCAGGCCTCGAAGGACCGTCGGGGGAAGGTGGCGTCGCGATCGGCCTCGGCCGCATGGGGAGCGACCTGGTCCTCGGCGAATTTGCGTAGCGTCTCGCGGAACTGGCGCTGGGTGTCGGTGAGGGCGAATCCGGGTGCGTCCACCGGGCCAAAGCTACTCAAGGCGGGTTCGTTGCGACCATCCAGGTGGGCCCGGCTCGCGGCCCACCGCACCGGGACAGCTCTTCGGGCTCAGCCCGATCCACCCAGATGCTCGAGGAGCAGCTGGTTGAGGCGGCCGGCGGCCAGGTCGGGGATCCAGTGGCTCACGCCCTCGAGCACCTCGAACCGGTACGGCCCGTCCACGAAGTCGGCGGTGGCCTCCGCCGCCCGGCGACCGAGCGCAATGTCCTCGGTCGACCACACGTACATGGTGGGTACGGCCACCCGGGCCACCTCCGGCTGGTGCAGGTCATTGGCCCGGTACCAGTGCAGTGCGGCGGTGAGCGCCCCCGGGGACGAGAGCGCCTCCACGTAGGCGTCGACCGAGCCCTGAGCGATGCCGGTCCCGGCGTAGAGCTGTCGCAGCCCGGACCCGTCGCCCTCCTCGCCGAGCAACAGGCGTTCGGGCACCTCCGCCTGGCGGAAGAGCTCGAGGTAGGAGGAGCGCTCGCCCTGGTCGGCGTCGTCGGCCAGCGCGACGGCCAGCGCGGCCGGGTGCGGGGTCGACACAGCGGTGAAGGTGCGGACCCGTTCAGGGTGCAGCCCGGCCACCCACCAACCGACCATGCCGCCCCAGTCATGGCCGACCAGGTCGAAGCGGTCCATGTCGGCGGCGTCGGCCAGGGCGAGCACATCGGAGATCAGTTGGGCGGCGGCGTAGTCCTCCACCCGGTCCGGTCTCGCGCCGGGCGAATAGCCCCGCTGGTCCGGGGCCAGCACCCGGTGGTCGGCCTGACCGAGCGCCTCGGCCGAGTCGGCGAAGCACACCGACGTCTGCGGGAAGCCGTGCAGGAGGATGACGCCCCGACCGCGGCCGGGTTCCACTCGGCGGACGGTGAAGGTCAGTCCGTTGGCCTCCAGCTCGCCCATCTCGATCCGGGTCAACGTCGCCTCCCGAGCATCCGCCGGCCCGCCGGTGGGCCCGAGGTGTTCACTGCCGGCTGGGCAGAGTGAGCAGCTCACGCCACCGGTCGAGTCGGGCCGCTACGGCCTCGGGCGTGAGGGCCAGCGCCTCGTCGTTCACGGCGGAGGAGATGGCCCGCTGGGCCTCGTAGTGGTGGGCGGCCGACCGGAAGAGCGGACCGCGGGCCTCGACCAGGTCGGACGGAGCGCCGCCGAGGAATCCCCACAGCGTGTAGGCGAACTCCAGGTCGAAGATGACCGGCGCCCGCCCGAACTGGGCGCAACGGCGCATGGCGACGGCCGTGCACCCGACCATGGCGTCCTCGGCGGATTCACCTTCGGCCAGGATCAGCCAGTCCTCGAAGCGCCGGGCCAGTCGTAGGGCGAACCCCTGGTCGGGACCGGGGACGCCGAACCGCTCTCCCCGGGGACGAGCCGTGCCGAGCAGCTCCGAGGGTCGTGACTGCGTCCACACCGTGGGTACCTTGAGCCGATAGGCGGGTCGCACCTGATCGGTCTCGACGATGGGAACGAAGCTGGGCTGGGTCACGACGATGCTCCTGAGAGGCGGGGTGCTCGCCCCGCCCGTCTAGACGGCAGGGGCGCCGGCGCGGAGCAAACCGTAGACGATGGAGTCCGACAGGGCTTGCCACGAGGCGGCGATGATGTTCTCGGACACGCCGATGGTGGTCCAGGTCCGCTCGCCGTCGGTGGTGTCGATGAGGACACGGGTCACCGAGGCGGTGCCCTTGGCCGTGTCGAGGACGCGGACCCGGTAGTCGACCAGGTGGACACCGGCGAGCGCCGGATAGCGCATGCCGATGGCCTTCCGCAGCGCCCCGTCGAGGGCGTTGACCGGCCCGTTCCCTTCGGCCGTGGCCACGATGCGGTCATTGCCCACCAGGACCTTGACCGTGGCCTCGGTGGACTGGCCGTCACCCTGGTCGGCGATCACCCGGTAGGACTCCAGGTCGAAGAAGTCCTGCTCCCAGCCGGTGGCATTGCGGAGCAAGAGCTCCAGGGATCCGTCGGCCACCTCGAAGTGATAGCCCTCGTGCTCGAGGCGCTTCAGGGAGTCGAGCACCGACGCCATGGCCTGGGAGTCGAGCTCGAGGCCCAGCTCCTTGGCCTTGAGGGCGAGCGTCGAGCGGCCGGCCATCTCCGACACCACGAAGCGTGAGCCGTTGCCGACCGCCTCCGGCGTGATGTGCTCGTAGGCGTCGGACCGCCGGACGATGGCCGAGGTGTGGAGCCCGGCCTTGTGGGCGAAGACCGAGGAACCGACATAGGGCTGCTGCGGGTTGGGGGCGATGTTGACCAGCTCGGCGATGTGGTGGGACACCGGCGTGATCAGCTCCAGCCGTTCCAGCGGGATGGTGGCCACGCGGAGCTTGAGCGAGAGGTCGGGGATGGCCGCCGACAGGTCGGTGTTGCCGGCCCGCTCGCCGTAACCGTTCACGCATCCCTGCACGTGGGTTGCACCTACCCCGACGGCGGCCAGCGAGTTGGCCACTGCGCAGCCGCCGTCGTTGTGGAAGTGCACGCCCAACTGGGTCTCGTACCGTCCGAGGACATCGTGCACGATCCGCTCCACCTCGTGGGGCAGGGTCCCGCCGTTGGTGTCACACAGGACGAGGGTCTCGGCGCCGGCCTCCTCGGCGGCACGGAGAATGGCCAGGGAGAACGTGGGGTTGGCCTTGTACCCGTCGAAGAAGTGCTCGGCGTCGAGGAACACCCGCAGGTCGTGAGCACGCAGGAAGGCCACCGAGTCGGCCACCATGGCCACGGCCTCGTCGAGGGTGGTGCGGAGCGCGTCGACCACATGCATCTCCGAGGACTTGGCCACGATGCAGACGGCCTCGGTCCCCGCCTCCACCAGGTGACGCAAGGTCTCGTCGTCCTCGGCCCGAACCCCGGCCCGTCGGGTCGAGCCGAAGGCCACCAGCGTCGAACGGGCCAGCGAGAGCTCCTTCGGGGCGCGGGCGAAGAACTCGGCATCCTTCGGATTGGCGCCCGGCCATCCACCCTCGATGAAGGCCACCCCCAGGTGATCGAGCTGCTCGGCCACCCGAAGCTTGTCGTCGACGGTCAGCGACAGGCCTTCCTGCTGGGAGCCGTCCCGCAACGTGGTGTCGAACACATCGACCGCATCGGGCAGGTCGGGCAGATCGAAGTCGTGGCCATCGGTGCCGACAGCTCGGGCCCCTTCCTCCCCCGCCTTGCCGCGTGCATGGGCTCGCTGGCCCGGCGTCAGCAGGCGGTCCGCACCGGGTTTCGGCGTGTACCTGTGTGAATGGCCGGCATGTCCTTGCCCTGCCCGCGGCGCGTCCCCGAGCGTCGGGCCGTCATTCGACATAGTCCAACCAGTCCTTGTACTGGTCCACCTCACCGCGGACGGTGGCGAAGTAGGCCGCTTGGAGCTTTTTGGTGATCGGCCCCGGCGTCCCGTCCCCGACCGGCCGGTCGTCCACGGCGCGGATAGGCACGAGCTCGGCCGCGGTCCCGGTGAGGAACGCCTCGTCGGCGGTGTACAGATCGGTCCGGATGATCGGCTCGTAGCTCACCGCGTACCCGAGGTCGCGTGCGATGGTCTCGACCGACTGCTGGGTGATGCCGGCCAGAGCCCCTGAATCGGATGTGGGTGGGGTGATCAGCCGCCCCTTCTGGACGATGAAGATGTTCTCGCCGGTGCATTCACTCACCCTGCCGTCCGGCGAGAGCAGGATGGCCTCGTCGTACCCGGCCTGCAACGCCTCGACCTTGGCCAGGGAGGAATTGACGTACATGCCCGTACCCTTCGCCGCCGTCGGAACGGCGTTCGGATCGTGGCGCCGCCACGAGCTGATCTTCATCGACACGCCGTTGGCCACCCCCTCGTCGCCGAGGTAGGTACCCCAGGGCCACGCGGCGATGGCGACGTTGACCGGGCAGGGAATGGGGTTCAGGCCCATCTCGCCGTAGCCCAGGTAGACGAGCGGCCTGATATAGCAGCCGTCATCCAGCCCGTTGACCCGCACGACGGTGCGGGCGGCATCGGTGATGTCGTCGACCGAGAAGGGAATGTCGATCATGAAGACCTTGGCCGACATGAAGAGCCGCTCGATGTGGTCGCGCAACCGGAACACGGCCACGCCGCGCGCGGTGGGGTATGCCCGGATGCCCTCGAAGACGCCCGAGCCGTAATGCATGGTGTGGGTGAGCACGTGGGTGGTGGCGTCTGCCCAGTCGACGAGCTCGCCGTCCATCCAGATCTTGTCGGTCGGGGTAACGGGCATGGCTCAGAGCCTTTCTGCGACAGCGTTGCCGATCTCGACGGTGGAGAGCGACGGGTCGGGTTGGGAAGCGATGAACTGGGCAACGGCGTGGGTGACCTTTTCGGCGGCCGACACCTCACCAAGATGATCGAGCATCAGCGCGGCGGAGCGGATGGCCGCGGCCGGATTGGCCCGGCCGGTGCCGGCGATGTCGTGGGCGGCCCCGTGCACCGGCTCGAACAGCGAGGGTCCGGTGCGGTCGGGGTTGAGGTTGGCCGAGGCAGCGTACCCGATGCCCCCGGCGATGGCCCCGGCCAGGTCGGTGATGATGTCCCCGAAGAGATTGTCGGTGACGACGACGTCGTAGCGGTTGGGGTCCTCGACCAGATAGATGCAGGCGGCGTCCACGTGGTTGTAGTCGCGGCTCACTGCCGGGTACTCCTCTGCCACCTCCGCCACGGTCCGCTGCCACAGGTCACCGGCGAAGGTCAGCACGTTGGTCTTGTGCACCAGAGTCAGGTGCTTGCCCCGGTCGGCGGCTAGTCCGAAGGCGAAGCGAGCGCACCGCTCCACCCCGTGCCTCGTGTTCACCGACCCCTGCGTGGCCACCTCGAAGGGGGTGCCCTTGCGGAGGAAGCCACCCTCCCCGGCATAGGTTCCCTCGGTGTTCTCACGGACGACCACGAAGTCGCAATCGGGGGCGGGAGCGCCCGGCACCCCGGTGAAGGGGCGCATGTTCACGTAGAGATCGAGCTCGAACCGCAACCGCAGCAGGAGCCCCCGCTCGAGGACGCCCGGAGGGACGGCGGTCGACCCGACCGGTGGACCGACCGCCC
Source organism: uncultured Acidimicrobiales bacterium (assembly GCA_963769825.1). Classification (GTDB taxonomy): domain Bacteria; phylum Actinomycetota; class Acidimicrobiia; order Acidimicrobiales; family RAAP-2; genus Bog-756. The sequence continues at coordinate 780,891 of CAVYNO010000003.1, read as the reverse complement.
CGAGCAGGATGGCGTCCTGGGCCCGCAGCTCTTCGAGGACGGCGTCGGGCAGGACCTCGCCGGTCCGCATGTAGCGGTCGGCGCCGAGGTCGTACTTGGTCGTCGTCAGTGACACGCCGGAGGCTTCGACCACTTTGAGCGCTTCGGCCACAACCTCCGGTCCGATGCCGTCACCGCCGATGAGGCCGACGTGGTAGGTGCTCACGGTTCGTCTGTCCTTGTCCTAGTCTCGGCCTGCTCTGGCCTCAACGGTCTCTGATCCCTACGGTCCCTGGGATCCGCTCCTAGTGTTGCGCCCGGAGCCACCGGTCGGGTGGCACCGGCCGACGACCCGAGACCGCAGGGTTGCGCCCAATTGAAAAACCGTCCACCAAGTGGACGGTCGGAAGGCACACACCGGCGGGGTGTGTGCCTAGTCGATGATGATTACGGAGTCGCGGCGGCCTGGGCGTGTTGCCATCACCTATCCAGTGTCGCCGGTCGGGAGCGAACCGTCAACCCCAGGGCCGGTCACGGGGCCCGGCGGAGGTCGACCCAGACTGGGTCGACGGTCTCGCTCCCTTCGAGATCGACGACCGGCTCCACCCGGGGAAGGGCCCCGCGGCGGAGGCAGCGGACGGACCAGCCCCGGCACTCGAGCACGGTGGAGGGCATGCCGTCGCACACCCCGCCGTCGACCACGGCGGTAATGCCATCGGCCCCGGCGAACGACCCGACCACCGCGGCGGCCGTGGTAGCGGGCGGTGCGCCGTGGAGATTGGCACTCGTCACGGCCAGAGGGCCTGCCCGGCGACACAGGTATTCGACCGCGGTGTGGTTCGGCCATCGGATCCCGACCGCCGCTCGGGCGGTCGAGGGACCGCCGAGGTCGGCCTTGAAATCCGGGCTTCTCGGGACCACCAGGGTGAGCGGCCCCGGCCAGTGATGCCGGGCCAGCTGGGCGGCGGCCGGTTCCAGACGGCCGGCCACGTCCTGGACCTGGTCGCCGTGCCCGACGAGAACCGGAACGGCCACGTCCGCAGGCCGGCGCTTCACGGTGAACAGCGCGGCCAGCGCGTCGGGATCACCGGGAAGGGCGGCCAGCCCGTACACGGTGTCGGTGGGGATGGCGACGACCGCGCCGGCCTCCAGCGCACCGACCACCCACTCCATCGCCTCGACGTCCGCTTCGAGCAGCCGGGGCGGCATGGTCAGCGCCCGGCAACGAGCATGCGGTCCCGTCCGGCCAGGTCTGGTTCGACACGGATCCGGCCGAGCCCGGCAGAGCGGGCCACCTCGGCGGCCACGGCCGCCTGCGATGGATCGAGCTCGACGACCAGGGTCGCCTCGGGTGCGAGCCAGTCCGGCGCGGCGCGGACGATCGCCTCGATGGCCGCCATCCCGGGTACCCCGCCGGTGCCGGGGCCTGCAGCCAGCGCCTCCCGGGGCTCCCAGTCCCGCACGACCGGGTCGAGGCCGGCGATGTCCGCGGCCGGCACATAGGGGGGATTGGAGACGAGCAGTTCGATCCGGCCGGCCAGCTCCGGGGGGAGGGCCTCGAACCAGTCGCCCTGAACGAAGTGCGTGGTGGCGATCTTCCGGGTGGCGGTGATCCGGGACAGGTTGTCGCGGGCCACGGCCAGGGCCGCGGCCGAGTTGTCGGTGGCCCACACCTCGAGATCCCCGCAGACGGCCGGGCCCTCGGTGGCCAGCGACAGGGCGATGGCGCCGGAGCCGGTCCCGAGGTCGACGCAGACCCGGCCCGCGGCGGGGCCCCCCGCCCCATTGGTCCCCGCCGCCGATGGGAGACGAGACAGCCGGCCCAGCTCGGCCAGGGCCACCTCGACCAGCTGCTCGGTCTCGGGTCGGGGGATGAGCACCCGGCGATCGACCGCCACCTCGAGGTCGCGGAAGGACCAGCAACCGAGGACGTACTGCAACGGCTCACCCGCCATCCGGCGCTCGGTCAGTTCGGGCCACCGGTCGCCGCCATGGTCGAGGATCCACCGCGCCTCGGTTGCCGAGCCCAGTCGCCCGGTGAGCTCGGCCAGGATGGCGGACCTGCTCAACCGTCGTCGAGCTGGTGATAGCGCTTGTCGGCCATCAGGGCTTCGGTCAGCTCGTCGAGGTCGCCCATGAGGATGCGGTCGAGTTTGTGCAGGGTGAGCTTGATCCGGTGATCGGTCACCCGGTTCTCCTTGTAATTGTAAGTACGGATCTTCTCCGAGCGACCGCCGCCGCCGACCTGGCTCCTGCGCTGCTGCGAGGCGACCGCCGCTTGGCGATCCTGCTCGGCCTTGAGCAGGCGCGACCGGAGGACGGTCATGGCCTTGGCCCGGTTCTGGATCTGGCTCTTCTCATCCTGCATGGCCACCACGATTCCGGTGGGCAGATGGGTGATCCGGACCGCCGAGTCGGTGGTGTTGACCGACTGCCCGCCCGGGCCGGTCGACCGGTAGACGTCGATCTTGAGATCGCCCGGGTCGACGTCGACGTCCACTTCGTCGGCTTCCGGCAGGACGGTCACCGCCGCCGACGACGTGTGGACCCTGCCCTGGGATTCGGTCACCGGCACCCGCTGGACACGGTGGGGGCCGCCCTCGTGCTCGAGCCGTTGCCAGGCATCGTCGCCCTGCACCACGAAGGTGATCTCGTTGAGGCCGTCACGCTCGGACGGGCTGGAGGAGAGCACGTCGAGCTTCCACTTTCGCTGGGCGGCGTACCGCGAGTACATCTCAAAGAGGTCCTTGGCGAAGAGGTTCGCCTCCTCCCCCCTTCGGCGCCCCGGATCTCCATGATCACGTTGCGACCCGCATTCGGATCGCGGGGCACGAGCAGCAGCCTGAGCTCCTCCTCCTGCCGGGCGACCTCGGTCTCGGCCTGGTCGACCTCGGCCTGGGCCAGCTCCCGCTCGTCGCCGGCAGCGTCGTGGAGCATCTCGCGGGCGGCCTCGAGGTCCGACTCGGCCGCTTGCAAGCCGCGCCAACCGTCGATGACCTCCTTCAGCTCCCGATGCCGGCGCGAGACGTCACGAAGTCGGCGCGGGTCGGCCGAGAGCGTCGGATCGTTGAGGTCGTCCAGCACCGCCTCGTACTCGCCCTCGAGCTCGTCGAGTCGGTCATGGACCCGCTGGTGGAACACGAGCCAAGGGTAGCGCCAACGCCTCGGGGGTCCTCCGGCTCCGACCGGAGCGGAGCGCGCCTACCCGTCAGGCCGAGGGTGGCGTCGCCTTGCGCTTGCGCGAGCCGCTCTTGGCGTACCGGCGCTGGAACCGCTCGACGCGACCACCCGAGTCCACCAGCTTCTGCTTGCCGGTGAAGAACGGATGGCACTCGTTGCAGAGCTCCAGGTGGATCTCGGGCTTGGTCGACCGCGTGGTGAACGTGTTGCCGCACGAGCAGCGCACCGAGGCTTCGACATAGGTTGGGTGCAGGTTAGACTTCATCGAGTTCTCCCGTGTGGATGCGGCACGCGCCCGGCAGGCCATGACCGCCGACGCAGTGTACCGGAGGGGCAGGAAAGGCCGTCCGCGTGGACCGCAGGGTCGCCTCCCGGGCCGAGCAGGGTCGGCTCAGGTGGCCGGCCCCTTGGCGATCTCGGCCAGGAACTCGTCGTTGCTCTTGGTGGTGCGGATCTTGTCCATCAGCAACTCGAGGCCTGGGGCGGCACTGCCCTCGTTGGCCAGGGCGTTGAGCACACGGCGCAGCTTCCAGACCTGCTGGAGCTGGGACCGGTCGAAGAGCAGCTCCTCGTGCCGGGTCGAGCTGGCGTTGACGTCGATGGACGGATAGAGCCGCCGCTCGGCGAGCCGGCGGTCCAGCCGGAGCTCCATGTTCCCCGTGCCTTTGAACTCCTCGAAGATCACCTCGTCCATCTTCGACCCGGTCTCCACCAGGGCGGTGGCCAGAATGGTGAGCGACCCACCTTCTTCGATGTTCCTGGCGGCACCGAAGAATCGCTTCGGCGGGTAGAGGGCGCCCGAGTCCACGCCGCCCGACATGATCCGTCCGGTGGCCGGCTGTGCCAGGTTGTAGGCGCGGGCCAGGCGGGTGATGCCGTCGAGGATGATGACCACGTCGCGGCCCGACTCGACCAGGCGCTTGGCCCGCTCGATGGCCAGCTCGGTGACGGCGGTGTGCTCTTCGGACGGACGGTCGAAGGTCGAGGCGACCACCTCGCCCTTGACCGAGCGGCGCATGTCGGTGACTTCCTCGGGGCGCTCGTCCACCAGGAGCACCATCAGGTGGACGTCGGGGTTGTTGGCCTCGATCGAGGCGGCGATGTGCTTCATCACCGTCGTCTTGCCCGCCTTCGGCGGCGAGACGATGAGGCCGCGCTGTCCCTTGCCGATCGGCGACAGGAGGTCGACGATCCGGGCGGTCATGTTCTCCTTTTCGCCCGAAACCTCGAGGTTCAACCTCTCGTCGGGGAAGAGCGGGGTCAGGTCCTCGAAGCGCGGGCGCTGGCGGGCCACCTCCGGGTCGAGCCCCGATACCTGGTCGATCTGCAGCAACGCCGGGAACTTCTCGGTGTTGCCGGCCGGGCGGCAGAACCCCTCGATGGTGTCACCCTTGCGCAGGGCGAAGCGCCGGGCCTGGCTGATCGAGACGTAGACGTCCTTGCTGGAGGGGAGGTAACCCTCGCAGCGGAGGAAGCCATAGCCCTCGTCGCGGAGGTCGAGTAGGCCGCGTACCGGAATGAGCTCGCCCTGGTACTGCTGGTCCTGGTGGCTGCCGGCACCCTGCAGGTCCCCCTCGGGGCCTCCCCCTTGTCGATCCCGACCCCGGCGACGGCGGTTGCTCCGGCGGTTGCCCACGTCGTCGTTGCCGCCCTGGTTGCGGTTCTGGTTGGTGCGGTTGCGGTTCTGGTTGGTGCGGTTGCGGTTCTGGTTGTTGCCCTGGTTGACCGTCTGGCCCCCGTACCGACCACCGTCACCGTTCTGATGGCCGGCGGTCTGCGCTGTGTCAGCCCGGTCGGTGGTCCCGCCGTCGCGCTGGTCGATCGTCGCCGACTCTCCACCGGCATCGACCCCACCGGCCCCGTTGTCGGAGACGACCAGGTCGGCGAGGTCATCGTCGAGCTCGAGATCACCGGCGCGGGCGGCGTCTTCGCCCGGGGCGAAGGACTGGGCCGCCGGCCTGCGGCGGGCCGGAGCCCGCGATCCTGCGCCATTGCCGGAAGCCCGTTCCGAACCGTTGTCCGCCGCACCCCCGGTCGTTCCGTCGTCCGCCGACACGCCGGCGGCCTTCAGGATGCCGTCAATCATGTCGGCCTTCTTCGTTCGGGTATTGGTCTTCACAGACAGTGCCTGCGCGATGGCTTGGAGTTCGTCCCGCTCCTTGCCCTCCAACACCGAGCGTTCGAGCTGCTGTTCGGCAGTCATCGGCTTCCTCGCTTCGAATGTCATCGTCGGCGGAGGCATTGAGGCCGTCCACCGGGAATTAAAGGGATGGGAAGTCGCCGGTCTCGAGATCCGCTCTCGCTGCGGCTTCCCCCGACGCCGCATGCGGGCTGGTCACGTCATGAGAAACAGACCAGGATGCCCCGTCCACCGGCCCGAACGGCACGTTGTGGAGGCGACGGTGAACCCATACTACAGGGAGCGATCCCTTCGGGCAACAACCGGGGCCGGCCGGCGGCCATTTGGAGCTCAAGGTTCCTCGACGTCACCCCTACAGCGACAGCTCCTCCAGCACAGCGCCCAGGTCGGCGTCGACCGCCGTCGGGACCGAGATCTGGCTGATGGCGATGTCCGGGTCCTTCAGACCATGCCCGGTCAGCACGCAGACGACGGTGCTTCCCGCACCGAGCCCGTCCGGAAGTCCGGTCTTCAACAGACCGGCCACCGACGCGGCGGAGGCCGGCTCGCAGAACACCGATTCCTCGGCGGCCAGGAAGCGGTAGGCGGCCAGGATCTCGTCGTCGGACACCGCAGCGATGCCCCCGCCGGATTCGGACGCAGCCGAGGTGGCTCCGTACCAACTGGCCGGGTTGCCGATCCGTATGGCGGTGGCCACCGTCTCGGGGTGGTCGATCGGATGCCCCTCGACGATGGGTGCCGCGCCGGCCGCCTGGAATCCGAGCATTCGCGGCAGTCGGGTGGACCGGCCGGCCTCTTTGAACTCGAGGTAACCCTTCCAGTAGGCGGTGATGTTGCCGGCGTTCCCGACCGGGATGCAATGCACGTCGGGCGCGTCGCCCAGGGCGTCGACGATCTCGAAGGCCCCCGACTTCTGGCCTTCGATCCGGAACGGGTTCACCGAGTTGACCACGGTGACCGGAGCGCGCTCGCCCAGCTCCCGCACGATGGCCAAGGACTGGTCGAAGTTGCCCCGCACCTGGAGGACTCTGGCGCCATGGATCAGTGCCTGAGCCAGCTTCCCGAGGGCGATGTGGCCCTCGGGGATGAGAACGGCACAGGTCAGGCCGGCCCGGGCGGCAAAGGCGGCGGCCGATGCCGAGGTGTTGCCGGTCGACGCGCACACCACGGCCTTGGCCCCCTCCTCGGCGGCCTTGGAGATGGCGACCGTCATGCCGCGGTCCTTGAAGGAGCCGGTGGGATTGGCCCCCTCCACCTTGAGCAGGACCCGGGCCCCGACCCGATCCGACAGGCGCGGTGCCGGCAGCAGCGGCGTGCCGCCCTCCAGCAGGGTGACCACCGGTGTCGCGGCCGACACCGGGAGGAACGAGCGGTACTCCTCGATGACCCCGCGCCAACCGCGGCCGGTGGCGGCCGTCATCCCTCGCCCACGATCCGGATGACCCCACCCACCCGTTGGACGGCATCGAGCTCGCGCAGCGCGGTCAGGGTGGACTGCACCTGCCCCTCGAGCGCCGAGTGGGTGACGAAGAGGAGGCGGGCCTGGCCGTCCTGTCCCTCCTGCTCCATCGATCGGATCGACACGTGGTTGTCCCCGAAGACCTTGGCCACGGCGGAGAGGACACCCGGCCGGTCGATCACGTCGAGGCGGACGTAACACCGGGTGGTCAGCTCGGAGACGGGCAACAGCCGGGCCGGTCGCCGCTCGGGCGCCGGTGCGGTGGTGCCGGCCAGCCGGTTCCGCACCGCGTCGATCAGGTCGCCGACCACCGCGCTGGCCGTCGGCAGGCCGCCGGCCCCCTGCCCGTAGAGCATCAGCTCGCCCGCCGCCTCGCCCTCGATGAAGACGGCGTTGAACGCGCCCCTCACCCCGGCCAGCGGATGCGACGTCGGCACCATGGCCGGATGGACGCGCACCGACAGCGCGTCGTCGCCGGTCCGCTCGACGATGGCCAGCAGCTTCACCGTATAGCCGAGGCGGCCGGCGAACGCGACGTCGACGGCCTCGATGCCGGTGATCCCCTCGCGCATCACATCGGTATCGGCCACGTCGTAGCCGAAGGCCACGCCGGCCAGGATGGCCGCCTTGGCCGCCGCGTCGTACCCGTCAACGTCGGCCGACGGATCGCGTTCGGCCAACCCGAGTGACTGGGCCTCGGCGACCACGGCGGCATAGTCAGCACCCTTGTCGGCCATCTCGGAGAGGACGTAGTTGGTGGTGCCGTTGACGATCCCCATCACCCGCAGGATCCGCTCACCGGTGAGGGACTCGCGCAGCGCCCGCACCAGCGGGATCGCGCCGGCCACCGCCGCCTCGTAGAGGAGGTCCACGCCCTGCTCCTGGGCCAGACGGCGCAGGACGACGCCTTCAGGCGACGCCAGTAGCGACTTGTTGGCGGTGACCACGGGCTTCCCCGACTTGAGGGCATCCCGGATGAGGTTCGCCGGCCGGTTCGAGGCCGCCGATCAGCTCCACCACCACGTCGATGGCGGGATCGTTCACCAGACCGGCCGCGTCGGCGGTGAGGAGGCCGGTCGGGATATGGGGGTCCCGCCGGCGCGCCAGGTCGCTCACCGCGATGCCGCCGACCTCGAGTCGGGCGCCGCTCTGGACGACCAGATCGGCAGCCCGGTCCTGGAGCATGCCGACGAGGGCGGACCCCACGTTGCCGCACCCGAGGACGGCGACGCGCACGGCTTGTCCGGAGAACGGCCCCAAGGTCACCTCGTTCACGCTACCGCTGCCCACCGGGGTGGACGGCGATCACACGTCCAGGCGTACCAGGTCCTCGAGGGTCTCACGGCGCACGACGGTGCGGGCCACGCCGTCGGCCACGAAGATCACGGCCGGTCTGGGCACTTTGTTGTAGTTGGAGGCCATCGAGTGGCCGTAGGCACCCGTCACCGGCGTGGCCAGGATGTCCCCGACCGCGAGGTCGGCGGGCACGAAGCCCTCCGAGACGATGACATCACCGGTCTCACAGTGCTTCCCCACCAGTCGGATGGGCAGGGATCGCTCGGCGTCCGTGGCGCGGGGCAGGAACGCCTCGTAGCCGCTGCCGTAGAGGACGGGGCGCGGGTTGTCGCTCATCCCACCGTCGACCGAGACGTAGGTCCGGTGCCCCGAGCACCTCCTTCACCGTGCCCACCCGGTAGAGGGTGACGGCGGCGGCGGCGACGATGGACCGGCCCGGCTCGGCGGTGACGCGCACCGATTCGGCGATCCCGGCCTGGCGGCAGGCCTGCCGGACCGAGTCCGCCCACTCAGCCATCGTCGGCGCCCGCTCACCATTCACGTAGGCCACGCCGAGCCCACCTCCGACCACCAGCTCGGGGAGGCCGAGCGGGGCGAAGAATCCGGCCAGCACCTCGATGGCCCGGGCGAACGGGGCGAGGGCGAAGACCTGGCTGCCCAGGTGGGCGTGGATGCCGACGAACTCGACGGCCCCGGCGGCGTCGAGGTCGACGAGACGTTCGACGGCTCGTCGAGCCGCACCGGAGCCCAACCCGAATCCGAACTTGGAGTCGTCCTGTCCGGTCTGGACGTACTCGTGGGTGTGCACCTCGATACCCGGGGTGATTCGGGCCAGCACCTTGGGGCGGGGCGCCCCGGACAGGAGTCCGGGGCCGGCGGCCGGCACCGGCCTCCGGTTCCTTGATGAGCAACCGCTCGAGGCGGTCGATCTCGTCGAACGAGTCCACCACGATGCGGCCGACACCGAGGGAGACGGCGGTGGACAGTTCCTCGTCCGACTTGTTGTTGCCATGGAGCACGAGGCGGTCGGCCGGCACGCCGGCCGACCCGGGCGACGTGGAGCTCTCCGCCCGTCGACACGTCGAGGGACATCCCCTCCTCGCGGCCAGTCTGGCCATGGCCGTGCAGAGGAAGGCCTTGGTGGCATAGGCCACCCCGTCGCCCCAGGCCTCGACCGCCTGGCGGCAGTTGGCCCGGAGGTGGGCCTCGTCGTAGACGAACAGCGGGGTGCCGTGCTCCTCGGCCAGGTCGACCACGTCGACCCCACCGACCCGGAGCCGACCGGTCGGCGTCCGATCTCGGCGGTCAGGGGGAGCAGCCCGGGGTCCACCGGATCCGACGGGCGGTCGAAGCCGGACGCTCCGCTCCCGTAGTCCGACGGGCCCGCTCGCCCGGTCACAGTCGCTCCGGCGCCGAGACACCCGAGGAGCCCGAGGCCGATGGCCAGACCGATACGGGCCGCCTCGACCAGCCACAGCCGGGCCTGGGCCAGCCCGGGTCCACGTCATCGCCCAGGATGGGGCAGTCGTGGTAGAAGCCGTGGAAGCAGGTGGCCAGCCGCCGCACCCAGGCGGTGACCTTGGTCGGGGCTCGGTCGACAGCCGCGTCGGCCACCACCTCGGGGAGCTCCTCGAGGCACCGGATGAGCTCGAGCTCACGCGGGTGGGCCAGGAGCGTGAGGTCCACATCGGCCAGCGGGGCCCGAGTCACGCCGCGCTCGACAGCCTTGCGAGCGACGCCGCCGATGCGGGCACTGGCCATCTGCACGTAATAGACGGGGTTTTCGAGCGACTGCTCCCGCACCGAGGCCAGGTCGAAGGTGGTCGCCTGGTCCAGGGAGGTCATCAGGCTGAGGATACGGGTGGCGTCAGGGCCGATGTCGGCCACCAGCGAGTCGAGGGTGACGGCGTTGCCCGCCCGCTTCCCCATCTTCACCGCCTCGTCGCCGTCGACCAGCGAGACCATCTGACCGAGCTTGACCTCGAGCCGGTCCGGGTCCACACCCAGCGCCTCGACACCCGCCCGGAGGCTGGCCACCTGGCCGTGGTGATCGGCACCGAACACGTCGATCACCCGATCGAAGCCGCGGACGAGGAACTTGTCGCGGTGGTAGGCGATGTCCCCGGCCAGGTAGGTGGCGTCACCGTTCGACTTGCGCAGCACCCGATCGCGGCTGTCACCCAGGGCCGTGGCCCGGAACCAGGTGGCACCGTCCTGCTCGAAGACCAATCCCTTGGTGGCCAACAGCTCGATCGTCTCGTCGACGGCTCCGCTCTCCTCGATCGAGGCCTGGCTGTACCACTCGTCGAAGAGGATGCCGACCGAGGCCAGCGAGGATCGGATGTGGTCGAGGATCTCCGCGGCCGCCCACCGGCCCGCCTCGGTCACATCGTCTGCGCCGTCGTATTGGGCGGCCAGCTCGGTCACGTACTCGCCCTGGTAGCCGCCTTCGGGAACCGGCTCGTTGCGGCGGCGGGCCAGGAGGCTCTCACCAAGGGTCCGGATCTGCCCACCGGTGTCATTGACGTAGTACTCGCGGCTGACCTGGTGGCCCGATCGGGCGAGCACCCGCGCCAGGGCGTCCCCGTAGCTCCCCCACCAGCCGTTGCCCACATGGATGGGTCCGGTCGGGTTCGCCGAGATGAACTCCACCTGGACCCGCTCTCCGTGACCCACGTCGGGGCGGGCATACCCATCCTCACCCTGAGCCAGCACTTCGGCCAGCGCGTCGTAGAGCCAGCCGTTGTCGAGGTGGAAGTTGATGAACCCGGGACCGGCGATCTCGACAGAGGTGGTGTGAGGCGGCGGATCGGCCTGCAATGCGTCCACCAGGGACTGGGCCAGCGTCCTGGGATTGGTCCCGGCCCGCTTGGCCGCGGCCATGGCGATCGTCGGTCGACCAGTCGCCGTTCTCCCGGCGGGCGGGACGTTCGAGATGGATCTAGCCCGGGCTCCGTGGCGAGGTCGAGGCCGTCCCGCTCGGCCACGGCGGCGGCGGCGTCGCTGATGGCCTGGGCCAGGAGATCGCGGGTGGGCATGGTGGAAGCGAGGATACGTCCTCCTAGCGGATGCGCCTACGAGACGGCAGGCTGGCCGGAGGCTGACCGAACTACAGTTGTCGAGCCAGTCGAGCGAGCAACCCGGGTCTCCCGTTGCCGCCTCCCGCCGGCCACCCGCCCTCGTAGCTCAGCGGATAGAGCATCGGCCTCCGGAGCCGTGTGCGCAGGTTCGAGTCCTGCCGAGGGCGCTTTTTTTTGTGGTATCGGGATAGGAGATAAGGGGTTCTGAAACTCGCCACCCCCCTAACGGCGCTGCCCGGCCCGTCCGCCGGCTGCACTTGAGGATGGACGCTTACCCCCGCCGCCCGCGAGTGGGCTTCTGCAACTCGTCCCCCCGACCGCTCCGCCGCCCAGGCCCTAACCCGGTCCGCCAGGGGGTCGCTGCGCTGATCACCGGGTAACAAGCTCGAGAACCAGCTCCGCGAATCTCTTTGAATCTTGTACGGGCAACAGGTGGCGCGCGGTAGGTACGGTGACCAGCCGCGGATTCCGGGCACACTTAACAGCCCATTCGGCCGCGATCATGTAGAACGGGCGGGTCTCACCACCCACTACGACCACGACACGCTCCTCGAGATCCGCCAAGTCGTCGCACAACAGCCGGGGGACGGGCGCAGCGAATAGGAGAGGCAACATTCGAGCGTTGTCGATCATCACCTCTTGAACGTGCTTCGAGAGGGATTCGAACGTCCCGTCCTGGTCGTTGACTCCGTCCATGAAGAGACGAAGTGCGGACTCAAGGTTTCCATGGCTGGCTTCCAGCTTGGCCGCTGCCGTCATGGCCAGCCGGTCCTGTGCGGCGCGTTCCGCGACAACAGGGTCTTGCACGAAACTGGTGATGGCAGGTTCGTAGACAACAAGTTTGTTAACCAGCTGCGGGTGGTTCACAGCCGCGGACAGGCACACGGCGGCTCCGTAAGACCACCCGACCAGCGTTACAGGAGAAAGCTGCAGTTGCTCGACAAATGCCGCGAGATCGTCGGCGTGAGTTTCAATCGAGAACCGCTGTCCCTCGTCTGACCACGTCTCGGACCCGAAATAGCGTTGAGTCAGAGCTACAACACGACAGCTGTTTGCGAGAATGTTTAGATGATCAGCCCAGATGCGATGATCGGTGTTGGAGCCGTGGACCAAGAGGACTGTCGGCCCAACTCCTCGATCCAGATAGGAACGCTCGACCCGCGGCCCCAGGGGTCCTCGGATCGCTGACACTCAGGAGCTCTCGCTGACGCTGTGTCTCAGCTTAGGCAGGTTGTAGAGATATACGGGAGTGGTCCGTCTTCGCACGAGCAGTCTCTCTTCCCTCGACGAATACCGAACACGTCACACTTGCACGATCCCCAGCCAGAGCGAGGACTCGTGCTCGTAGCGTCATCGACGCATCCAGAGGAGTCGGCAGTAGAAGATCGAGCTTCAGGGACGTCGTGGTGTACGCGAAGGCGAGGGGCTCACGCAACTCCAGACCTTCGTCCCGATGGGCGGTCGCGGTGGCCGACCAGAGCGCATGGCATATCACTGCGGTAGCGATCACTCCACCCTGCACTCGTCCCGGGAGCCCTACGTGAAAGATCTCCGGACGCCACCGGCAAACGACCTCTTCTCCCTCCCAGCGGCTCTTGATTTGGAAGCCCTTCTCATTGAGTCGTCCACACCCATAACAAGGCCAATCGACGAGATCCTGGAACGCAGTGTCGTTCATAGCAGCCATCCTTGTTTGACCGAGTTGACCCGCTCTCGCGGACACTTCATTCTGGGCAAGACCCCAGAAGAATGAGCCCGCAGTGGGTCGTCCGCATATCTATCCCGAGGAGTTCCGACGGGATGCCTGTGGGCCGGTCCGTCCGAGGCGACCGATCGCAGGGCCAGATCGCCGCAGGTCTGGGCATTTGCACCACCGCCTTCGCCGGGTAGCTACTGCTTCACCGACCCGGCGTTCAAGGCCACCTTCCGGCGTGGATCGACGAAATTGCCTACGTCACCGAAGCATGGTGATTGTTGCCCGATGATGGCAGCCGCTCAGACCTCACGACTGTGGATTGTCGAGCCGTGTAGCTGAGACAAGCCCCGATGAGAAAAAGGCCGACAAAGAACATGTAAGGGGCGATGCCCAGGAAACCAATGATGCCGACAACGAGGGCCGCAATCGAGACACCCCAAGCCGCCCGTCCCGCATTCGGCAGTTGATCACTGCTTCGTTGATGGAGCAGGAAGGCGACGAGGGCAGCAATTGCAAAGCCCATGCCGGTCAAAAACAACTCTGACACCCCGTATGCCTGGAAGTAAGTCCTCGGAAGGGCTATTACCTCCTGATGTCCTCCCGATGCGGTCTGGACGAGTCTGTGCGATCCCGGCGTGAGGGGAATGTCCACGACAAATGCCCACACGGTAAGGGCGGCGCTCCATACGAACGCGAGGGACAAGAACAGTACCATCACCCTGTTTAGGCGCTTCATAGACTATTTCCCACCTGTTCATTCTCGCACACCAACGGCTCCGTGGTTTCGTCTCTTGGCATGCCGTTGGGTGACGCACCGCAGCAGCCGCCTACCCGGCGAAATGGGGATCCCTGGACCTCCTCGACGAGCCTGGTCGAGGCCGGGCTGGAGGCTGTGCTACCCCTCCTCACCATCCGGGCGCCATGCGTTGTTGCTCGAGTGGTCGCCGGACAACCACCGGGCGAGATCACGGTGTGCATTTTCCCTACGAATGGCGTCGATCTCGTCAACGTGTGGGTGGTCGACGGTGAATTCCAGGAGCAGGCCGTTTGGATCGGTGATGTACAGAGATTTGCAGTAGCCGTGGTCAGCTGTCATCGTCTCGACCCCCGCCGCTTGGGCCCGATCACGGATCCCATCTTGGCCCTGGGTGCTGACGAGGAGGGCCACATGGCGAAACAGAGACGGCGGGGGTGATGGTGCGAACTGCTCGGAGAACTCGTTGTCGGCGAACTGAAAGAAGGCCAGGCTGCCGCCATCGCCGATGCCGTAGAAGGTATGACAGAACTCCTGCGCTTCTCCGCCCATCAGATGTTCTACCTCGGTCCAGGTGGCAACCAGAGGCAACCCCACGATGTCTTCGTAGAACCTGCGGGTGGCCTCCTGATCCGTGGTGACGAAAGCGTGATGGTGAAGTCGCACGGGTAGCGCCACTGACGCACCGGATGCTGTCGAATTGGTCATCGGCGTCCCTTCGATCGGGGTCGAGGCTTACCAATCCCATGGAAATTCTCGGCCCATCTGCGTTCCAGCGTTGGACTCCAAACTATCGGCGAGCCCCGGTTCCGACTGGGCTGCTGCGTCCCGACGTAAAACATCCTGCGAAGTCGGTGCTACAGGGCCACCCACTGCCGGCGAACTGGGCGACCCTGCGGCACGGTTCCAGGGAGATGGCGGGTGACACAATGGAAGCAAATGAGCGGACCGGCCGATCGGCTGACACAGAAACGAGACTGAAGATGTCGGCAACTCTCAAGCTGACGCACAAAGCGATCGGAGTGGAGGTCCGTCGTGGCACGTTCGATGTCGTGGTCGACGGTGAGCGTGTCGGGTCGCTCGAAATGAACGACACGATCGAGATACCAATCGAAGCTGGACATCACACCCTGCAAGTCCGCAACGGCCGAAACTTGAGCCGCACTCTGACCTTCGACGCGGCCGAGGGCCAGGTCGTCGCCTTCCGATGCACCGGAAAGAGGTTCTTGCCGATCTTTCTCGTGTCGTTCGTCGTGCCACGCCTGGCGCTCTCGCTCCGTCCGGAGTAGCAGGGGCTCTCAGAATCGAAAGGTTCCTAAGCCACCCGAATCCTAGAGAGCACCTGTGCAAACCGACGCTACGCGCACGTGCGAGCTGCTGGTGGGCTTGCGCGACGTGACCGTGCTCGGCGTCGACAAGAGGCTCCGGCCCGATGAGGTCTGCCTCGACCTTCAGCCTCGTGCATCCATCGCCCCATCGCCCCTATCGCGATCTCGGTAGGTTCAGGTGCCCTGTGCGACGCCGTCATCAAAGTGGGGCGCGGCTGTTTTGTCATCGGGAGATTCCTTCGTTTTCCTTGTCTTCTCCGGCGGCGCGCTCGATCGCGCTGGTCAGCCGTTCCCGCTCCTGGCTGATCCACTGACCCTCCGGGTAGTTCCGGAGAAACGCCTCGGCGAACTCCACGGGGTCCTCTCCGACGATCCCGCGGATCGGGGTTCCGTTCGCCGCGCTCTGCTCGAAGAGGTCCACAAGGTCCTCCAGCATCGACAGCAGGCTGTCTCCTTTCCCCGGACCGAAGAACTCCATGTACCGCTCAAGCGCATCGATCGCCGTGTGATAGTTCGCGGGAAGCCGTTCCGCGCGCGCCTTGTACTGCCGGTAGCGCCTCTTCTGCTCGGTCCACCCTGTAGCCATCTCTATCTGCCTCCTTCGCGGAGCTGTTCGAGCCGTTCTGTGAGGAAGCTCCAGGTCCTCCAGAATTCTTCGAGATAGTCCTTTCCATGAGCGTTGAGGGAGTAGACCTTGCGCGGCGGCCCCTTCTCCGAGGGCACCTTCTCCACGTCGACGAGGCCACGCTGCTCGATCCTGATGAGCAGCGCGTAGACGGTCCCTTCGGCGATGTCGGAGAAGCCCTCTTCCCGCAGCCATGCCGTGATCTCGTAGCCGTAGGCCGCCCGGCCGGACAGGATCGCCAGAACGATGCCCTCCAGCGTCCCCTTGAGCATCTCAGTCACCTGCTTGCCCACGGAGCTCCTCCTCCTTACTACTCAGTGATAGTGACTACCAGTACATAGTAACACTGAATAGTCGAGATGCAAGCCTGGGCGTCGGGAGCGCGTCGGCCAGGGCGAGGGATCCGGTTGCGACCAGGAATCCCCAGCGCCAGCGGCAGCGCGATCGCCAGGAGCACCCCGACCAGAACCGACCCGGTGGAGACGTCGATGTCACCGTGGTCCTCAACCGCACCCGCCAGCACACCCTCGGCTCACAGTGACCGCTCCCACCCACGATCTCCGGTGCGCGCTTCTGACCGGTTCAGGGTGGGTGGCGCAAGGTGTCCCAGGAGGTGGACGGGGGGCAGGGAACGGGGCCGATGGCTAGCGTGTGCACCGACACCCAAAGTGATCGTGGGGCGCTCACCGGGCAGCAACTACACCGTAGAAGGGTTGTCGCAGTGACTGCATGGGGAAGCATGGCCTCGGGGCGACTGGCCTGGGGGTTTCGAGCGACACTTGCTGCCCTGACGTTTGCGGCATTCACGGCCGGGGCGGCGGCCCTCTTGGATGGCCCGGTGAGCGCCCAGACCGCACCCGGCTCCGTCGTGCCATTCGGCGACGCCGCTTCCTACGGCAGCCCATCGGCGAACCTGAACGCGCCGGTGGTCGGGATGACCGCCACCTCCGACGGGCACGGCTACTGGTCGGTGGCAGCCGACGGGGGCGTCTTCAGCTTCGGGGACGCCGGCTTCTTCGGGTCGGAGGCCGGCACGGCGCTCGCTGTCGCCGTGGTGGGTATGGCTGCCACCCCCGACAGTCGCGGCTATTGGCTCGTTACCGACGTGGGCAGCACCTACAACTTCGGCGACGCCATTTCCTACGGCTCGATGGCCGGTGGACCCCTGAACGCGCCGGTTGTCGGCATGGCCGCCACCTCTGACGGGCACGGCTACTGGCTGGTGGCGGCCGACGGGGGCATCTTCAGCTTCGGGGACGCCGCCTTCTACGGCTCGATGGGCGGTACGCGGCTCAACCAGCCGGTGGTCGGGATGGCGGCTACCCCCGACGGGCACGGCTACTGGCTGGTGGCAGCCGACGGGGGCGTCTTCAGCTTCGGGGACGCCGCCTTCTACGGCTCGATGGGCGGTACGCGGCTCAACCAGCCGGTGGTCGGGATGGCCGCTACCCCCGACGGGCACGGCTACTGGCTGGTGGCGGCCGACGGGGGCGTCTTCAGCCTGGGGGACGCCGCCTTTTACGGCTCGATGGGTGGTACCCCCCCGAGCAACCCGGTGGTCGGGATGGCGGCCACGCAAGACGGGCACGGCTACTGGCTTACGACCACGGCCAAGGCACTGCCTCCACCCACGCCGGTCCCGTCCGTGCTCTACCAGTGCACCGACCCGGCGGTAGGTCCGGCGGTCGAGCCCCTCAGCATCGTGCTGGCCTGCGGCGACGGTAACGCCTCCCTCACCAACCTCGTTTGGTCATCGTGGACCGCCTCGACGGCCTCTGCGACCGGGAACTACATCCACAACACCTGCATCCCCAACTGCGCTGAGGGCACCTTCGTCTCGGTGCCCGCCAGTGTCGAGCTCAGCTACCCCATCGAGACGGGCGCCGGGCGAGAATTCTCGACTGTCACGTACAGCTACCCCGACCCCACTGCTCCAGGGGGGGAGGTCATCCAAACCGCAGTGATCGAGACCAGCGCCGGCTGACCGGCTCCGCCCAGCATTGCCGCGTACAGAGGAAGGGGTCCCCCGGGACCGAGCAGAAGCGCCACCGGACATGACGGTGAGGGGTGTTGGTGCCGTGGGTGCTCGGTTCGTCGACAACGGACGGTCTACCGGCCGGAACCCCTCGATCAGCTGACGTCCCGGGGACGCCGGCCCGGCGGCGGTTTATGGGTGTCCATCGGTCCGACGAACCTGACCTGTCGTCCGGAAAGCTCGGCAATTCGTCCCCTGACCAGAGGCTCCACGAGAAGCTTCGGGAGCGGCGGGTCGAACGGAAGTGAAGCGCAGCGAGAGCTCCGGCGCCCTCATCCGTTCGGAGGCGGCTCAGGCGGCGGCACGGCCAACCGATAGAAGAGGAACCCATCCTCCTCGAGGAGGTGGGCGATCTCGAGCTTGAGCGGGGCGGCCAGCTCTGGGCCGGCGAGGACCCGAGGACCGGAGCCACCGACGAGGCGAGGCGAGACGGTGAGGCAGAGCTCGTTCATCAATCCGGCCTCGACCACATCGGCATTGAGCCCGGGCCCGCCCTCGAGGAGGACCGAGCGGTATCCGACTCGGTGGAAGTAATCGAGCGCCCGGCGTGGATCCACACGGTCATCGCCGGCCACGACGAAATCGGCGACCGCCTCGCCACGCGACCGTGCCCCTTTGTCGGAGTTGCTGGTCGTGATGACAATCGGGCGCACTTCGGCATCGGTGAAGAACGGGGATGACCAGTCCAGGTTGGCCGACTGGGTCACGACGGCGATCGGCGGCACCGCGGTCTGGGCCTTGTTCTTGCGCTGCTGTCGCTGCTCGTCGTCGAGACGGACCGGGCCGTATCCCTCGGAGCGGACGGTGCCGGCACCTACGAGGATCACGTCAGCCAGGGAGCGGAGGGTCCCGAAGACCCGGCCGTCAGCCGGTCCACCGAGCATTCCGGAACGGCCGTTGACGCTGATGGCGCCGTCGAGGCTCGAGATCATGTTGCAACGCACGAAGGGCCGGTCGTCGCCGATGCCGGGCGGGATCGCGTAGGCATCGGCAATCTCCACCCTGGCAACTGGCTGCGGCAAGAGGGCCCTCATGCGGCGCGCTCCCTCGGCGTGTCACCCACTTGAACGATTCATCCATTCTGGCTCGGACAGGGGATGGAACACGAGATGACACATCGGGTCGCCGGGACAAGGGGGGCGGAGTACCGTCTGCCCAGCTCCCCATCTTGCTCAGCTCCCTTTCCTGCTCAGCTCCCATCGGGACACAGGAGAGGCGATGATTGGCTTATCGGACAGCGCGACTTCAATGGTCGCAGGCTTCATTGGACACGGAAACCCTATGGACGCCCCCGAGAAGAACAGGGTCACACAGGCGTACCACTGCCTCGGAACCGAGAAAGGCCACAGCCATGAGCCAAACCTGCAGCCACCTCGACAGTGTGGAGGACGTCACACCCTCCAGCAACGGATGCGAGGACTGCCTGCGTATCGGCGGTCAGTGGGTCCACCTCCGACTGTGCATGCGCTGCGGTCACGTCGGATGCTGCGACAACTCGCCGAACCGACACGCCACCGCGCACTGGGGAGAACACCACGATCACCCGCTCATCCGCTCCTTTGAGCCGGGCGAGGACTGGTGGTGGTGCTACGCCGACGATCTCTTCTTCGAAGTCGACGGCGCCCGGGCCGCCCCATCCCATTCCTGACCGGGGAACCCAGGCCGGGGAACCCAGGCCGGGCGGTCACGCCGCGCGACTCACGGCCGAAGAACGCGGACGGAACCCGCAGGCACGATCCGGTGCTGCGCCGGACCGGTCAAACGTCGCTGAGTGAGGTCTCCGTGATGCCGAGTGCCCGGAGGGTGCGGCCCAGTCCGAGGAAGGCCGCCAGGCAGATCGTGAGGTCGAGGATCTCCGGGTCGGAGAAGGACTGGCGGAGACGGTCGACGAACGCATCGTCGATGCTCAGATGGTCGAGGGCGAAGCGCTCGGCGTATTCCATGGCCAACCGCTCCCGGGTGTCGAACACGACACCGTCGTCGTGGGCGGCGACATGTCCGTAGAACTCCTCGGTCAGGCCCTGGGCCTTCACGCTGTCCGCCCGGAAGGCCAGGCACACCGTGCAGTCGTTGAGCTGGGCGATGCGCATCCGGGCCGCCTCGCGCACCCGGACGGGAAGGATGCTCTTGTTGTAGGCGGCGTCCACCAACCGGTTCACCGCCGCACCCATCTCCGGTCGGAGGGACCAGATCTGGACGGCATCGCCACCTTCACCCTCGGGGACGTTGAGTCGGGCCATGAACGGACTCTACGCCGCGTCGGGGAGGCGGCGACTAACGCAGGACGAAGACCGGATGCTGCTCGGCGATGGCGGCGAACTCCTCGTCCGTCGAATCCGGGCCGACTCCCTGGAAGAACATCCCGACCTCGAAGGCCCACCGGCGGAGATAGGCACGGAGGATCGGGGTGCGCTCGGTCGGCGGGATCTCGACCGCGGTGCGCTCGTCCCGGCGCCGGCCGAGGATCAGCACCAGGTGCCCGTCGGCCGCCCGGACGTTGCGCACCCACTCGGTCTCGCCCCGGGCCGCCACCAGGTACTGGTCGGACTCGAAATCGAGGAGGTTGACCGGTATGTGGTGGGGCTGGCCGGAGCGACGGCCCCGATGCTCGAGCACCCGGGAGCCGCGGATGCTGATCCCCAACCGCATGAGGAGGTTGAGGAACGGGTTGACGAGGGTCCTGGTGAACCAATCTGGGCGCTGGTAGTGCGGAGTCTCCGGCATGGCTGCCTCCTGGGGGTGTGGTCGGCTTTGAATACTGATCTTTATAGAGAACACTGTTCTTGTCAAGTACTTGTGTTCACTGATCTGAACAGTCAAACTGGCTCCATGTCCGCCCCCCGCTCCGCCCGGGACCGAGTCCGCCAGGAGCTGACCCGGGAAATCCTCGACGTGGCCCGAGCCCAGCTGGCCCGGGACGGTGCCAACGGCCTCTCGCTGCGGTCGGTCGCCCGGGAGCTGGAGATGGCCCCTTCGGCCCTCTACCGCTACTTCTCCAGTCGCGACGACCTGCTCAGCGCCCTCATTCTCGAGGCCTTCGAATCGCTGGCCGACGGTGCCGAGCAGGCCTCGGCTGCCGCTTTCGACCGCGGGAGCACCGAGCCCGAGAGGTGGGCGGCCGTACCGCGGTCGATGCGGGCCTGGGCACTCGGGCACCCCCACGAATGGGGGCTCGTGTTCGGCTCACCGGTGCCCGACTACGCCGCCCCCCAGGCCACGGTGGTTCCCTACGCCCGCCTGGCCGCCGCGCTGGTCCGGCCGGTGGTGGTCGCCGCTCGGGAGGGCCGCCTCCGCCTGCCCACCGGCGCTCCGGTGGAGCCCGACGCGCTCGGCTCGAGCCTGGAGCCGGTGACCGACAGCCTCCTGCCCGGCCTCCCGACCGCCGTCGTGGCCCGGGCGGTCCAGGCCTGGTCGGCCCTCATCGGCGTGATCAGCCTCGAGCTCTTCGGGCACTGGCGCAACACGGTGCTCGCCCCGGCAGTCTTCTTCGACGAGGTGGTGGCCAATCTGGCCCGGGACCTGGGGCTGGCCGACTGAGCCTCCCGGCCATCTCCCCCGGGCCGCGTTCCGGTCCGGGGCGCCCCCGGCCGGTCAGAGCGGGTCGGTGAGCCCGGTCTCGCGCACGGTGATGTTGAAGCGCCCGCCGTCCAGCCCGATGCCGGCCGGTGCCGTCCCGGGGAAGACCTTCGGTACCCCGTGGTAGGCGCGCCGTGACGGGCCCCCGAAGACGAAGAGGTCGCCTGACTCGAGCACCACGTCGTCCCACGGGCGGCCGCGCCCGGCCGGCGAACCGAAGCGGAAGACACAGCTGTCTCCGAGGCTGAGCGACACCACCGGCGCCGGGCTCGGCTCCTCGCGGTCGACGTGCATGCCCATGCGGGCCCCCGGGCCGTACCAGTTGACCAGGGCCACATCGGGCCGGTACCCGGCGGCACGGCGGCCGACTTCCGCTCCGCCGGTGAGCGAGGCGTCGAGGAGCGAGGCGGCCCCGACGGCCTCGCGGGCCAGCCCGCCGAGCCAGACGGGGAACGGAGCCACCGTCCCCCCATCCCCATCCTCCACCCGCCGGGTGTAGCGGTAGGGGAACCAGTGCCATCCAAGGCAGGTGATCTCGACGGACATGACGCCGCCGCGCGGCATCCGTGGCGCGCGGAACCCCCCGGCCGCCTCGCCCCACGATCTGCAGGCGTCGACCAGGGCGCGTTGGCGCTCGAGGTCGAGCCAACCCGGCAGATGGACCGCGCCGGCCGCCACCGACCGGTCCTCCCGGGGGAGCAGTTCGCGCATGGACCTCACCGGACCTCGTCAGGCCGGGTCGGCGGCGTCCTGCTTGGCCAGCCAGCGGAGCCGGGCCGCCCGGGCGTCCCACGAGTACACCACGGCCGTGCCGGCTATACGGTCGTGCAGGGCCCAGCGGTGGCGGTTGGTGAGGATGCCGAGGAAGCCCAAGCCGAACAGCAGGAAGCTGAGCGGCAGGGCGAGGGTTCGCACGATCGCCTGACGGGGCCCGATGGCCGCCCCGTCGGCAGTGACGACCCGGATGCCGAGCACCGCCATGCCGATGGTCCTCCCGCTGAGGGCCCACTGGTAGGCGAAGTAGAGGAACTCCCAGACCGTGGCGGCCACGAGCGAGGCGACCTGGTAGTTGGTGATGGTGAACTTCTGGCCGGTCACCAGCTGCACCGAGAAGGCCAGGGCGGCGGCACCCAGAGTGAACAGGCCCCACGAGGCGCCGACGTCGGCGGCGAACGCCACCAGGCGGGTGACCGCGCCGGCGTAGTGGCCCTGCCTCCCCTCGACCGGCTTGACGGCCGGTAGCGCCGATGTCACGGATCTCCGACGATCTGCGCAGCGGCAGGCGCCGGCGGCCGCACCAGGGCGGGCGGCCCCAGCGGCAGGTCCTCGCCGCGCCGGCGGAGGATCCGGTTGACCCATCGGGCGACGAAGTCGTCGAGACCCACGCCCTGGGAGCGGACGACATCGAGCACCTCGGCGGCCACCCCGGTGGTCGATCGGGCGATGATCGAACCGAGCTCGGTCTGTTCCATGACCGCGTCGATGTCGATCCGCTCCACGATCTGCTTCACGTCGACCCGCTCGATGATCTTCTCGACGTCGACCCGCTCGATGAGACGCTCCACGTCGACCCGGTTGACCACCGCGTCGACGTCCACCCGGGAGATGACGGCGTCGACGTCGATCCGGTCGAGCAGGGCGTCCATGTCGATGGCCTCCATGACCAGGTAGACCACCCGTTCGGCCATGGCCTGGGCCACGTGCTCGATACGGGCGCTCCCCGGAACCGGGCTCATGCGAGCAGACCCACCGCACGCTGCATCCATGGCCCCAGCTTCCCATCGGAGCACGCGCCCGGTCAGGGACGGTGGCGCGACGAGGCCGGGCCCGGAAGCCCGGCGTGCTCAGGGAGCGGACCGCTGCTTCAGCGCGCCCAGGGCGCGATCGGCGTGCACGTTCATGCGCACCTCGCTCTGGATCACATCGAGGATCCTGAGGTCCTGGTCGATCACGAAGGTGGCCCGCTTGGTCGGTGACAGCTTGGTGAACCGGCGCCGGACCCCGAACTGGGTCGCCACCGCACCGTCGGGGTCGGACAGGAGCGGGTAGTCGAAGGAGTGCTTGTCGGAGAACCGCTTCTGCTTCTCCACCTGATCGGCACTGATGCCGACCCGCTGGGCGCCCACGCTCTCGAACTCCGCCTTCATGTCGCGGAAATGGCAACTCTCGGCGGTGCACCCGGGGGTCATCGCCGCCGGGATAGAAGAAGAGCACCACGGGGCCGTCGGCCGCCAGCTCGCTCAGCCGCCGCGGTTTGCCGTCCTCGTCGGGTAGCTCGAAGTCGGGCGCCGCATCCCCCGTTTGCATGCCCACGAGGCTAGTGCGACCCGGCCGGCAGTGCGTTGGTCGGCTCGGCCGTTCGAGCCTCCGGGGAGGCCTCGTAAGATGCCCTCAGCGGGCGTCAGCCCGGACCCGGACCGCCGCCCTTTGGCGGCGGTCCCATGCTCCCCGACCAGACAGGACGACGGTTCCATGCACGACGCCATCGAGGTCGACGCCCTCGAGAAGACCTTCGACGGCAAGCACACCGTGCGCGCCCTCGACGGAGTGAGCTTCAATGCCGCCGAGGGCACCGTCTTCGGCCTCCTCGGTCCAAACGGATCGGGCAAGACGACGGCCGTGCGCATCCTGACCACCATCCTCAAGGCGGACGGCGGAGCTGCCCGGGTGGTCGGGCACGACGTGCGCAAGGAGGCTGCCCTGGTGCGCAGCGTCATCGGCCTGGCCGGGCAATACGCCGCCGTCGACGAGAACCTGACCGGTCGCGAGAACCTGGAGATGGTCGGGAACCTCAACCACATGCGCCGTTCGACGGTGCCCGGCCGGGCGAAGGAGCTGCTCGCCCAATTCGGTCTCGAAGATGCCGGCGACCGGGTCCTCAAGACCTATTCCGGTGGCATGCGCCGCCGGCTCGACCTGGCCGCCGCATTGGTGGCCCGGCCGGTCGTCCTGTTCCTGGACGAGCCCACCACCGGTCTCGACCCCCAGAGCCGCAACGACCTGTGGGAGGTCATCGAGCAACTGGTGGGGGGCGGGACCACGGTGCTGCTGACCACCCAGTACCTCGAAGAGGCCGATCGCCTGGCCGACACCCTGGTGGTGCTGGACCACGGGCGGGTCATCGCCGAAGGCACGCCGGCCCGGCTGAAGGCCAACCTGGGGGCCACCGTGCTGGAGATCGGGCTCAGCTCGATCGAGGATGCCCAGCGCGCCCTCGGGGTGCTCGACGCCATCGGTCCCCACACGCCCTCGGCCAACGGCACCGTGGTCGAGGTGACCGTCGACCATGGGCCCGAAGCGGCCATGGCCAGCCTCCGCTCACTCGATCAGCGGCAGATCGTCCCGACCACCTTCACCTTGCGGGAGCCGAGCCTCGACGACGTGTTCCTGGCCCTGACCGGCCGCCGGGCCGAGGAGGAGAGGCGACGGGACCGACGGCGATCCGCCCGGTCACGAGCAGAGCCGCGAGGCGCCCGCGGCCGTACCGGCCGGGACAGGGGGACGCTCGTGACGACCACCACCCTCGCTCCCACCGCCACCCGCGCCCCGCATTCGACCCGCCTCGGGGTCCGGATGCGCTGGGCCCTCGCCGACACCCTGACCGTCACCAAGCGGAACGTCGCTCAGCTACACGCGCATCCCCGAGGCGCTGTTCTTCTCGACCGTGCAGCCCATCCTGTTCGTGCTGCTCTTCGTCTACGTGTTCGGTGGCGCCATCCATGTGCCCGGGGTGAGCTACGTCAACTACCTCATGCCCGGCATCTTCGTGCAGACGGTCGCCTTCGGCTCGGTGCAGACCAGCATCGGGCTGGCCGAGGACCTGCAGAAGGGGATCATCGAGCGGTTCCGCGCCTTGCCCATGGCGCGCTCGGCCGTGCTGACCGGCCGCACGACGGCCGACCTGCTCCGCAACGTCCTCACCGTGGTCATCATCACCGTGGTCGGGCTCATCGTGGGGTTCCGGCCGACCACTGGTCCCCTTTCCTACGTGGCCGGGCTCCTGATCATCCTGCTCTTCGCCTACGCCATCTCATGGGGGTTCGCCGTGATCGGGCTGTCCGCCCCGAACAGCGAGGTCGCCCAAGTCATCTCCTTCCCCCTGCTGTTCCCGCTGACCTTCGCCTCGTCCGCCTTCGTACCGGTCTCGTCCATGCCGGGGTGGCTGCAGGGCTTCGCCACCTACCAGCCGGTGAGCGTGACGGTCTCGGCTTGCCGGGCCCTGATGATCGGCGGGCCCACCGCCAAATGGGTGGTCCAGTCCCTGTTGTGGTCGCTGGGCCTGCTCGCCGTGCTCGTCCCGCTCGCCGTCCGCCGCTACCGCACCCGCATCTGAGCACCGGCCCGGTGGCCGGCACTCCGGCGGCGGGAGCAGAATGGGCGTATGCCAACGTCCTCCGCCCCGGCCCACCCCGACTCGTTCGGCGCCCGCGCCACCCTGTCGGTGGGTGCTCGCGCCTACCAGATCTACCGGATCATGGCGCTGGCGGACCGGTTCGACATCGCCCGGCTCCCGTACTCGATAAAGGTGGTACTGGAGAACCTCCTCCGCCATGAGGACGGAGTGACCGTGCGCCCGGCGGACATCGAGGCCGTGGCCGGGTGGGCCGGCCACCCCGAGCGCCACGGACTGGGCCAGGGGGACACAGCCGAGATCGCCCTCACTCCCGAACGGGTTCTCATGCAGGACTTCACCGGTGTGCCCGGCGTGGTCGACCTCGCCGCCATGCGCGACGCGCTGCCGCGCTCGGCGGTGACCCGGCCAAAGTCAATCCCCTGGTCCCGGTCGAGCTGGTCATCGACCACTCGGTCATCGCCGAGGTGTCAGGGAGGCCGGAGGCATACGACGAGAACGTCGACATCGAGTACCAGCGCAACATGGAGCGGTACCAGCTGTTGCGCTGGGCCCAGCAGGCCTTCGACGGGTTCCGGGTGGTGCCGCCGGGGACGGGCATCTGCCACCAGGTCAACCTCGAGTACCTGTCGCGGGTGGTCTTCGCCACCGATGACGGCCAGGCCTACTGCGACACCTTGGTCGGCACCGACTCGCACACCACGATGGTCAACGGGCTCGGCGTGCTCGGCTGGGGCGTCGGTGGCATCGAGGCCGAGGCGGCCATGCTCGGGCAGCCCCTCTCCATGCTCTACCGCCGGTGGTGGGCTTCCGGCTGACCGGCGAGCAGCCGCCGGGCACCACCGCCACCGACCTGGTGCTCACCATCACCAACCTGCTCCGCCAGCACGGGGTGGTGGGCAAGTTCGTCGAGTTCTACGGTCCCGGGGTGGCCGCAGTACCTCTGGCCAACCGGGCCACCATCGGCAACATGTCGCCCGAGTACGGAGCCACCTGCGCCATCTTCCCCATCGACGAGGTCACCCTCGACTATCTGCGCTTCACCGGGCGCGACGCCGCCAACACGTGGAGCTGGTCGAGGCCTACGCCAGGGAACAGGGGATGTTCCACACGGCCGGGGGCCACCGAGCCGGTGTTCTCCGAGACCATCGAGCTCGACCTGGCCACGGTGGTACCGAGCATCGCCGGGCCGTCCCGTCCCCAGGACCTCGTGCCTCTGGCCGGCGCCGCCGCCTCCTACCGGAGCGCCCTCGGCCGCGAGGCCAGCGCCCGCCAGGCGGTGACGGGCGACGGGACCACCGCCACGGTGCGGGACGGCGCAGTGGTGGTGGCCGCCATCACCAGCTGCACCAACACCTCCAACCCCCAGGTCATGGTGGCCGCCGGGCTGCTGGCCGCCCGGGCGGCCGAGTGCGGCCTGCGGCCCCGCCCTGGGTCAAGACCACGCTGGCCCCCGGCTCGCGGGTGGTCATGGACTACCTCGACCGGGCCGGGCTCACCGCGCCCCTGGCCACCATCGGGTTCGACCTGGTCGGCTTCGGCTGCACCACCTGCATCGGCAACTCCGGGCCGCTGCTCCGGCGTGTCCGAGGCGGTCCACGAGGGCGACCTGTCGGTGGCCGCCGTCCTGTCGGGCAACCGCAACTTCGAGGGGCGCATCCACCCTGACGTCCGCCTCAACTACCTGGCGTCCCCCCGCTGGTGGTGGCCTACGCCCTGGCCGGCACCATGGACATCGACCTCACCACCGATCCGCTCGGCACCGGCGACGACGGGCGGCCCGTCCACCTGGCCGACCTCTGGCCCACGGCCGAGGAGATCACCGAGGCCATCCGCACCTCGCTCGACTCGGAGATGTTCCGCCGGCGCTACGGGGCGGTGTTCGACGGCGACGAGCGCTGGCGGGCGGTGCAGACGCCCCCGGGCGACACCTTCGAGTGGGACGAGCACTCGACCTACGTCCTGCGGCCACCTTCCTCGAAGGACTGGCCATGACGCCGGCTCCGGTGACCGACGTGGTGGCGGCCAGGGTCCTGGCCAAGCTGGGCGACAGCGTGACCACCGACCACATCTCGCCGGCCGGCAACATCAGCCCCACCACCCCGGCCGGCCACTACCTGGCCGAGCACGGCGTCGACCGCGCCGACTTCAACTCCTACGGGACCCGCCGGGGCAACCACGAGGTGATGGTGCGGGGCACCTTCGCCAACGTGCGGCTGCGCAACCAGCTGGCCCCGGGCACCGAAGGCGGCTTCACCCTGCACCTGCCCGACGGCGAGCAGACCACCATCTACGACGCCGCCCAGCGCTACGCCGCCGAAGGGGTACCCCTGGTGGTGCTGGCCGGCAAGGAGTACGGATCGGGCTCGTCCCGGGACTGGGCGGCCAAGGGCACCGCCCTGCTCGGGATCCGGGCGGTGATCGCCGAGAGCTACGAGCGCATCCACCGCTCCAACCTGATCGGCATGGGCGTCCTGCCGCTCCAGTACGCCGACGGCGAGACCGCGGCCTCGCTCGGCCTGACCGGGCACGAGGTCTTCACCGTCACCGGGCTGGCTCCGCTCAACGAGGGTGCCGCCCCGAAGACGGTGACGGTCCGGGCCGACGGACGGCGACCGGTGTGGTGGAGTTCGAGGCCCGGCTCCGGATCGACACGCCGATGGAGGCCGAGTACTACCGCCACGGCGGCATCCTGCCCTACATGCTGCGCCAGATGGCCGGCTGAACGGCCGGGCCGGTCCGCCGCCCACCGTTCGGGGCCGGCCCCTCTAGCCGGCCAGCGGGCAGCACGAACCAGGCGATGGCCACGAACTGCAGGACCGCCCCCGACGATGGTGCAGGCGTGGAACACCTCGTGGTACCCGAACACCCCGGGACCGGGTCCGGTCGCTTGCGGGCGTAGACGACCGCGCCGGCCGAGTAGGCCAGCCCCCCGGCCAGCAGCAGGGTGAAGCCCG
This sequence comes from uncultured Acidimicrobiales bacterium, assembly GCA_963769825.1. Lineage (GTDB taxonomy): Bacteria > Actinomycetota > Acidimicrobiia > Acidimicrobiales > RAAP-2 > Bog-756. The sequence continues at coordinate 752,435 of CAVYNO010000003.1, read as the reverse complement.
CGCCGCCGAGGGCGTGGACGAGCTGGGGCAGCACGGCCACGCGCGGCCCAACCCACCACCACGTAGGGCAGGGCGATCACCCACTTGGGCGCGTCCAGCCAGACCTGCCGCACCGTGATGCCGACGACGGCACCGCCCCAGACGATGCACAGCACGGCGGTCCGGGCCCAGCCGCTGAGGGCGATGCCGGCCACGGCGCGTGTACGACCCGGCGATGGCGATGAAGATGGTCGAGTGGTCGGCCCGCCGCATCCGGCGGCGGCCGACCGGGCCCCAGGTGTGCCGGTGGAAGAGGGCGCTGACCCCGAACAGCAGGGAGATGGAGACGGCGTAGACGGCGAGCGACCAGCGGCCGAGCCGGCGGTCGGGGCGGCCGCCACCAGCGCGGCGCCCGACACCAGCGAGACGAAGAAGGCCACCTCGTGGAAGACGCCCCGGAGCCTGGGCTTGACCGGCGGGGGCAGCCAGCGGCCGAGCCCGTCGCCGTCGACAAGGCTGTCGGTCCGGACCATCAGGTCCCTCGGCCCGGTCGCGGGCGAGTGGCTCCGAGCTCGGTCGCTCCGGCGGCGCAGGCCACGAAGCGCCGGAGCAGGCGGCGGCCCACGGTCTCGACCGCGGCCAGCGCCGGCCCGTCGAGGATGACCCCCTCGGGCAGGTGGGGGCGCCAGGCCGCGGCCAGGTCCCGGTCCACCTCGACGTGGAACTGCAGGCCGTAGGCCAGCTTCCCCCACCGGAAGGCCTGGTGGGGATAGCGGGCCGGTGGCCGGCCAGGTGGACGGCGCCGGCGGGCAGGGAGAAGGTGTCGCGGTGCCAGTGCACGCAGGGGATGGCGGTGTCGGCCAGGCCGCCGTACTCGGGACCGAAGACCGGGTCCATGCCGCCGGCCGGCGGTCAGCTCGCACCTGACCGAGCCCGATCTCCGGCGCGGGCCCGGTGGTCACCTCGGCCCCGAGGGCGACGGCCAGCTGCTGGGCCCCGAGGCACACCCCGAGCACCGGCGTCCGGTCCGGGCCACCGCGCCGATCAGGGCCCGCTCGGCGGCCAGCCACGGATGGCCGTCGGTGTCGTGGACCCCCATGGGCCCGCCCAGGACCACCAGGCCGGCGAACGACGCCGGCATCGGGAAGCGGCTCGCCGAGGTCGAGCCGGACCACCTCGACGGCCGCGACCGGCCTCGGCGAGGGCCTCGGCGATGAGCCCGGGCCCTCGTGGGCGACGTGCTGGAGGACGACCCACGGCGGCCGTCGGCGCCCTGCGACCGCGCCGGCGATCGGCGCCGGCCGTCACTACCCGGTCGCCACCACGTGGAAGGCCTCGGCCAGCCGGCCGTCGGGCAGGCCGGCGGCCAGCGCCGTGCCCGACATCCAGGCCCGCAGCAGGCCGTCGAGCTGGTCGCCGTCGCCCACCTGGCTCCGGTGCGACCGCAGGGCGGCCAGCTTGCGGTCGAAGCTGGTCGGTGGCGTCGACCGCCCGGTCGGCCCGCTCGGTGGCCATGATCCACAGCTCGGGCACGGTGTGGGGCTCGAGCCCCTCGTCGAGCAGCTCGGGGAAGGCGAACGGGTTGCGGGCGTCGGGGTAGACGGCACAGGTGGCCGCCTCGCCGGCGGCCAGGTGGTCGGGGTGGCTGGCGTAGATGCGGGCCCAGTTGCGCTCGGGCGACTGGGCCACCACCCGGTCGGGGCGGAACCGGCGGATGACCCGGTGATGGCCCGGCGCAGGTCGAGGTCGGGCACCAGCCGGCCGTCGGGGAACCCGAGGAAGGTCACGTCGGTCACCCCCACCACCGTGGCCGCCTCGCGACTGCTCCTCGCGGCGGATGGCGGCCATGTCGGCCCGGCTGCATCGACCGGTCCGACCCGCCGGCGTCGCCGTCGGTGACGATGCAGTAGGCCACCTCGACGCCGGCGTCGGTCCAGACCGCCACCGAGCCGGCGGACCCCGAAGTCGACGTCGTCGGGGTGGGCGGTCACCACCAGGATCCGCTCGACGCCCTCGGTGCCGGCATCGACGGTCATGCGGCGCACGCCGATGGGTGTCGGACACGCTCCTCCTCCTCGTGCTCGACGGCCGGCGTCGGTAGGCCCGGTGGCGGGTCGGGCCGGCTCGGGCGCCGGTCCGGTCGGACCGGGCCCTCAGTCGCTCGCCCGGCTGCCAGGCCGCCAGGTCGGCCAGCCGGGGGTCGTTGGAGAAGATCTCGACGATGGGCACCTGGAGCCCGATGCGGGTCTGGATGCGCTCGACCTCGAGGACCTGGTTCCACTGCACCAGGGTGACCACCAGCCCGGCCTCGCCGGCCCGGGCGGTGCGGCCGGAGCGGTGCAGGTAGGCCTTGTGGTCCTCGGGCGGGTCGAAGTGGACGACCACGTCGACCATGTCGATGTCCAGGCCCCGGGCGGCCACGTCGGTGGCCACCAGGACGGGCAGCTTGCCGTCGGCGAAGTCCTTCAGGGTCCGCTCCCGGTTGGCCTGGCGGAGGTCGCCGTGGATGGCGTCGGCCTTGACCCCCTCCTTGCGGAGCTGCTCGACCAGCCGGTCGGCACCCCGCTTGGTCCGCACGAACACCAGCGTCTTCTCCGAGTTGCGGCAGATGGCGGCGCACACCTTCACCCGGTCCATCTGGTGCACCTCGAGGAAGCGGTGCTCCATGGCCTCGACCGTGGTGCTGGGCGAGGCCACCTCGTGCATCACCGGATCGGTCAGGTACCGGCTCACCAGCCGGTCGACCGCCCCGTCGAGGGTGGCCGAGAACAGCAGGGTCTGGTGGCTCGCGTTCCAGCCGGCGCAGCACCCACTCGACCTGGGGCATGAACCCCATGTCGGCCATACGGTCGGCCTCGTCGAGCACCAGGGTCTCGATGTCGGCCACCGACAGCTCGCCCCGGTCGCCGAGGTCGATGAGGCGGCCCGGGGTGGCGATGATCACGTCCACGCCGCGTCGCAGCTTCTTGACCTGGCGCTCGATGTCGGCCCCGCCGTAGACGGCGGCGATCCGGCAGACCGCCGCCTCGGCCAGCGGGCTCGAGGACCTCGCTCACCTGGACGGCCAGCTCCCGGGTGGGGACCAGGACCAGGGCCCGCGGGCCGGCCCGGGCCGGTGGACCGGGCGGCCATGGTGCGCTGGAGCAGGGGGACGCCGAAGGCCAGGGTCTTGCCCGAGCCCGTCTTGGCCTTGCCGCACACGTCGCGGCCGGCCAGGGCGTCGGCCACGGTCATGGCCTGGATGGCGAAGGGGCGTGGTGATGCCCTGGGCGCCGAGGGCCTCGACCAGGGCGGGGTCGACGCCCAGGGAGGCGAAGGTGTGCGGGTCGCTGTGCTCGGACGGTGCGGGCTCGTCGGCCTCGAGGACGCGATCCGAGGGATCGATGGCGGTGGTCATGGGGTCTTTCGTGCTCTCTCTCTGGTCTCTCGGTGACGGCCGGCGGCCGTCGCCGCCCGTGGATCGTCGAGCGGTGCGGGCCCGCCTCGGGCCATCGTCAGGGCTGTGTCGAGCCCCGAGGAACCGGATGAGGAAGACCCCGGTGGACGGGCACCGTTCCCGACCACGAAGTCCAGTGTACCCCGGAACCAGGCGCAGCTCCAGGTCAACGGGGATCGGCCATCGGGACGGCCCCGGGACGTCTCGGCCGGTGCCCGGCATCGGCACGGCGTCGGGACTGTCGCCATGCCCCCGTGGGCTGGCTGCCACGGTCGGCCCGCACGACGCGCAGCCCCGACGAAAGGATGCCGAGCATGGGAAAGCTGAGCCCGGCGACAAGGCCCCCGGTTCACCCTGCCCGACCAGGACGGGAAGAAGGTCTCCTTCAAGGACTTCGCCGGCCAGCGGGTGGTCGTCTACTTCTACCCGAGGGACGACACGCCGGGCTGCACCAAGGAGGCCTGCCAGTTCAACGACAACCTCCGGGCCTTCGCCCGGGCCAAGGTGCCCGTCCTCGGGATCTCCGCCGACAGCGCCGAGAAGCACCGGCCGTTCCGGGCCAAGTACGGGCTCAAGTTCCCGCTGCTCACCGACGCCGACCACAAGGTGGGCGAGGCCTACGGGGCCTGGGGGGAGAAGACCCTCTACGGCAAGAAGACGGTCGGGGTCATCCGCTCGACCTTCCTCATCGGGCGGCGACGGCAAGGTCGTCCGGCCCTGGTACCACGTGAAGGCCGACGGCCACGCCGACAAGGTGCTGGCCGAGCTGGACGCCTGACACCCGGGTCGGACCCCGGTCAACCGCTGGTGGCGCGGGCACCACCAGGTGGTGCGCCCACCCACCGTCGACCGGGCCAGCTCGGCCCCGTCCCGGGGGCACCGGCCGCCCGGGCGGCGCTCGTCCATCAGGTCGCCGAGATGGGAGCCGCCCCGCTCGATGAGGTCGTCGAGGGTCGGCCGCAGGTGCCGGTGGAGTCGCCGCACCTCGGCCGGCGACAGCGAGCCGGCGGGGCGGAGCGGGGACAGCCCGGCCCGCCACAGCACCTCGTCGGCGATGAGGTTGCCGATGCCGGCCACCCGCGACTGGTCGAGCAGTCGGGCCTTGAGCGGGGCCGTCGACCCGCGAGCGCCGCGGCCAGCCCGGACGGCGGTGACGGTCGACGGCGTCGGGCCCGAGCCGGCCCAGGTCGGGGTCGAGCGTCACCCCCCCGAGCCGCCTCGGATCCTCGGACCACCAGCGTCCCGCCGTCGGCGAACCCGAGCCGACCACCGCTCCCAGCCGCGGGTCGTGGCCGGCGCGGCGCGTAGCGAGCCGGCCGACGGCGGCCGCGCCGTCCACCATCAGGGTCCCGGTCATCCCGAACCGGATGCCCACCGTCGGCCCGTCGTCGACGTCCAGCAGCAGGAGCTTGCCGATCCGTCGGGCGGCGACGAACGGACGGCCGACCAGAGCCCGGCTCGAGGACCGGGCCGGTGGCCCCGCCCTTCAGGTACCAGGCGTCGGGGAGTCGACCGCCGAGATCGGCCGCCCGAGCGCGGCCTCGGCCAGCGGCCGGTACGCGCTCGACCTCGGGAAGCTCGGGCACCGGCCGAGGGTAGCCAACCCGCTCGGGCGAGCCGCACCGGGCCGGGTGGCGGCCACCGGTAGGGTGAGGCCATGCCCCCCGAGAAGCCCCACTGGGCCGAGCTGTTCACCGAGGTGGTCACCTCGGGCCTGTGCACCGGCTGCGCCGCCTGCATCGTGGCCTGCCCCTACGACGTCCTCTCCTACGACGACACCGGTGGGCGCTACAAGCCGTTCCACATCGACGCCGAGGGCGGCCCCGAGAGCTGCACCCACGGCGTCAAGGGCTGCACCATGTGCACCCGGGCCTGCCCCCGGTTCCGGATCTGGGAGACCGAGATCGACACCCACCTCTTCGGCCGGGAGCGGACCCCCGAGGAGGTCGCCGGCGTGTCGTCCGACGTCCTGCTGGTGCGGGCCACCGATCCCGAGATGCTCGAGCTCGGCCAGGACGGCGGCCTGGTCTCGGCCCTGCTGGTCTGGGCGCTCGAGCACGACGTCATCGACGCCGCCCTGGTGTCGCTCCTCGAGGGGGACGGCTCGACCTGGAAGGCGGTGCCGGGCGTGGCCACCAGCCGGGCCGAGGTGCTCGGCCGCGGCCGGGTCCCGGTACACCTACTCGGCCAATCCGCTGGCCTACCCCCAGGCCATCGAGGGCGGGCGCCGAGCGCATCGCCCTGGTCGGGATGGGATGCCAGGCCTCGGCCGCCCCGGTCATGAAGGCCCGCAAGGCAGGCAAGATCGCCCGCCGGCTGTCCCTCACCATCGGGCTCATGTGCTCCAAGACGTTCGACGACGCCATCTTCCCCGAGCTGTTCGAGGCGACGTACGGCATCGCCCGGGCGGACATCGCAGAAGATGAACATCAAGGGTGTCTTCCAGGTCTGGACGAAGGACGGCGGCTACCACGAGATCCCCCTCAAGGAGGCCCACGCCTGGACCCGCGAGGGCTGCACCTTGTGCCCCGACTTCGCGGCCGAGCATGCCGACATCTCCACGGGCGGCATCGGGGCCTTCAACGACTGGACCCTCACCATCGTGCGCACCGAGCCCGGTCGCGAGCTGCTCGACGCCATGATCGCCGACGGTGCCGTCGAGACCAGGCCCGGGGACGACGACCCGGGGGCCATCGCCCTGCTCCACAAGCTGGCCCGGGTCAGCCGACGGCGGTGGCCGGCCACGGCGGTGCCCATGCCCGGTCGGCTTCCCGCCACCACCTGACGCGCCGCCGTCGCCGCCGCCGGGCGGATCGGACGCGCCCGGAGGCCGGGACAGGCCGCCGCGGCCCGGTCGGGCCGGGACGGTGACGGAGTACGGTGAACGGCCGTGGCCAGCCGCCGGAAGCCCGATCGACCCACCGTGGTCCTGCTGGTCCGGCACGGCCTGACGCCGACCACCGGGAAGATCCTGCCGGGACGAGCACCCGGGCTCCATCTGTCCGCCGAGGGCGCAGGCCCAGGCCGAAGCGGTGGCCGAGCGCATCGCCGAGGCCGGCGGCGACGGGCCGGTGCGTCCGACCGCCGTCTACGCCTCGCCGCTCGAGCGGACCACGGAGACGGCAAAGCCGATCGCCCGCCGGCTCGGGCTGCGGGTCCGCAGCGAGCGCGGGCTGCTCGAGTGCGACTTCGGCTCGTGGACCGGGGCACGTCTGCCGCGCTGGCCACGGAAGCCCGAGTGGCAGCAGGTCCAGCGCTGGCCCGAGCGGGTTCCGCTTCCCCGGCGGTGAGTCCTTCCTGGAGATGCAGGCCCGCATGGCCGCGACCATCCGGCGCCTGGCCGGGCAGCATCCGGGGGAGACGATCGTGGCCGTCTCCCACGCCGACCCGATCAAGGCGGCGCGTGGCCTCGGCGGCCGGGACCCCCCTCGACCTGTTCCAGCGGCTCACCGTCGCGCCGTGCTCGGTCATCGCCGTGGCCTACGGCTCGACCCCGCACGTCCTCACCGTCAACTCGACCGGCTCCCTGGCCCAGCTGGTGCCGTCGTGAGCGAGGGCTACGACCTGTCGGCCCCGGAGCGGATCACGGTCGGCACCGTGGGGCCGGTCGGCAACCGGCTCTTCCTGCTGCAGTGCCGTCAGGGGCCGGTGCTGCTGACCCTCAAGGTGGAGAAGCAGCAGGTGGCCGTGATGGCCGACTACTGGCCCGCATCGTGCGGGACCGACCGCGCCCCGGACACCTGCCCGACGACCTCGCCCTCGAGGAGCCGGCCGAGCCGGCGTGGGTGGTCGGCACCATCGGCGTCTCCTACGACGAGGGCGATGACCGCGTCGTCCTGGTCATCGAGGAGCTGGTCCCCGAGGACGAGACGGGGGCCATCGCCCGCCTGTCCATCACCCGCGAGCAGGCCGCCGGCGTTTGCCATCCAGGCCACCCGGCTGGTCGAGTCGGGCCGGCCGCCCTGCCCGCTGTGCGGCTCGCCGCTCGACCCGTCAGGACACGAATGCCCGCGAACCAACGGACACCGTCCCCCGGCCGTGTGACCGGCTGGCGGCCCGACGCTCGGTCCCGAGCTGGAGTCGGTCGCCCGCGCTGCTCGGCGACGTGCGACGTGTCGGTCGTGGGCCGGCTGCCCTGGAGCTCCAACCTGACCTTTCTGGTCACGATCGAGGCCGGCGCCGCCGAGCCGCTCCACGCCGTGTACAAGCCGGCCCGCGGCGAGCGGTCCCTCTGGGACTTCCCCGACGGCCTCTACCGGCGTGAGGTGGCGGCCTACGAGCTGTCCGAGGCGCTCGGCTGGGGCCTCGTCCCCCCCACCGTCGACCGGGACGACGGCCCGTTCGGGCCACGGCTCGCTGCAGCTGTTCGTGGAGGCCGACTACGAGCAGCACTACTTCACCCTGTTCGACGAGGGCGGCACGACGAGGATGCGCTGCGGGCCATGTGCGCCTTCGACGTGGTGGCCAACAACGCCGACCGCAAGAGCGGCCACGTGCTCGAAGGGCCCGACGGGCGGCTCTGGGCGCATCGACCACGGGCTTGTGCTTCCACCGGCAGCCCAAGCTGCGCACCGTGATCTGGGACTTCGCCGGCGAGCCGGTGCCCGAGGCCGATCCTCACCGACCTCGCCGGCGCTGGCCGGCGAGCAACCGGGCGAGCTCGCCAAACTGCTGCCTCCGCCGAGCGCCGACGCCGTCGTCGACCGGATCGAGCGGCTCGTCGGGCCCGGCGTCTTTCCCGAACCCGACGGCGACCGTCCCCCCTACCCCTGGCCGCTGGTCTGACCCGGTGCGGGCCCACGTCGTGCCGGGCCGGCTCCGCAGCCGGGAGATCGATGTGGAGCTCGAGTGCGTAGGCTGGCGATGCACCGCCTGCGACAGGCGCTCCCCGCCGCTCGGTGACAGGTGGACGCCGTCGGGCGTGCGGATGTTCACCTCGGCGCCCGAGCTGTCGGGCAGGTAGGCGGTGAAGTTCCCCTGGCCGTCGCCCAGCACGTCGGTGGACGCCGAGATAGGTGGCCTCCCGGGTCGGGCGGCGACCTGGCCGCTGCACCACGCTGTTGAGGTCCTGCATGCCGGCGTTGAGCTCGGGGCGCGGCCATCGGGGGCATCCCCACCCAGAGCACGTGGGCCCCGGCCGCCTCCGCCTCGTCGATGAACGCACCGACCCGCCGTCCGTAGGCGGCGTTCCAGCCGGGCGAGCCGTAGGCGCGTGCTGCCGTCCGGCCCGACGAGCGACTGGGGGTCGTTCGCCCCATCATCACCACCACCAGCTGGGGTCGGTCGTTGGCCAGGTCCACCCGGAGCTCGGCGGGCCAGTTGAAGTAGTCGGGCCGGGAGAGGCCGGTGTCGATCCGCCCGTCGAGGGTGGCGGTGACCACCCCGGTGGCCGACCAGGTCGGTGACCAGCGGCTGCCCGAGGTCGATCCCGATCGAGTCGCCGACCACCAGGACCCGCAGGGGATCGGCCGGCGGTCGGGTGGATGGTCGAGCGGGGGCAGGGTGTCGGTCGGTCGCGATGGCCGGTGGTCCCGCCGGCTGTGTCGGTGACCACGGCGCGGGCGGGCGGGAGCGGGTGGCGGCGCTTGGCCAGGGTGGGGCCACCGCCCGGGGTCCGGCCCAGTGCCTCGTCGGTCCAGCCCACGACGTGGGAGAGCCCGAGGCCCCGGCTGAGCGCGGCGATGGGCCCGACCACGTCCAGGGACACCGTCCGGCGAGTGCCCGAGCGGACGACTGGTGGCCGAGCGCTGGAGGCTCGGGGCGTCGAGCAGGAGCCACACGGCGAAGCAGACCACGCCGATGAGCAGCATCCGGGTCCAGCGAATCCCTCCCGGTGCGCGGCCAGCGGGAAGAGCCGGGGGCGCGGGCCGGGCTCGGGTTGGATCCGGACAGGTGGCCTTCCTCGGTCCCCGACCACCGTGCCGCCGGCCGCGCCGTCGACCGTGCGCCGGCCGTGCCGTCGGAGCCGTCCCGGCGTCGTCCTGTGGCTCGGCTACCTGCGCCGCGCCGGGCCCGTCCCCGCCGTTGCCGGCCCCCTGCCCGATCCCTTCGTCGAGGGTTTCGACCGCGCCGGGTGGCGTGCCGGGAGCCCGGGACCGGCGCGTTCGCGGCGATGGAGGAGTCGGGGCCATCGGTCAGAAGCGGTAGTAGATGAAGGGGGCCACACCCTGCGGCCCCAGGGTGGTGATGGCCAGAAGCACCAGGCCCAGTATGCCCCCCTGGACCACCGGCCGGCGGCCCGGCGAAACGCCTTCACCCGCTGCGAGCCAGTCGTCGGGCAGGTACTGGCTGGCGATGCCGGCGGCGATGGCCAGCACGGCCAGCGGCGTGACGAGGGGCGACGGTCCCCAGCCGAAGACCAGACGGCCGAGCATGGCCCAGACGGTCTGGAGGCTGTCCGCCCGGAAGAGCAGCCAGCCGAAGCACACCAATGGAAGGTCATGAACCGGGCCAGCGCCACTCGGCCCCGCCCGGCCGGCTCCGGGGGCAGGCCCCGGGCGGATCGGAAGCGACGGCGCTGTCGGCCGATGACCTGGCCGATGCCGTGGTAGAGGCCCCAGGCCACGAAGGTCCAGGCCGCCCCGTGCCACAGGCCGCCGATGAGCATGGTGATCGAGGATGTTCGCCGAGATCCGCCACTCGCGGCCCCGGTTCCCGCCGAGCGGGATGTAGAGGTAGTCGCGCAGCCAGAACGAGAGCGTGATGTGCCACCGGCGCCAGAAGTCCTGCAGCGAGACGGCCGTGTAGGGCCGTCTGAAGTTCTGCGGGAATTGGAACCCGAGGAGCAGCGCCAGGCCGATGGCGATGTCGGTGTACCCGCTGAAGTCGGCGTAGATCTGCACCGCGTAGCCGTACACGGCGCACGAGGACCTCGAGGGCGGAGTGCTGCTTGGGGTCGGCGAACACCGGGTCGACCACATAGGTGGCGAGGTAGGAGGAGAGGACCACCTTTTTGGCCAGGCCGGCGCGATCAACCAGCAGGCCTCGACGTAGTTGACGTGACGTTCGTCCCGCCGCCGGCGGATCTGGGGGAGCAGCTCGGTGCCACGGACGATCGGCCCGGCCACCAGGTGGGGGAAGAAGGACAGGTAGACGGCGGTGTCGATGGCGCGAGCCGGTTTGAGCACGCCCCGGTGGATGTCCACCACGTAGCTGATGGCCATGAAGGTGAAGAAGGAGATTCCCACCGGAAGGGTGATGGCCAGCAGGGGCACCGGGCGGCCGAGGCCCAGCGAATGGAACAGCTTGTCGAGGTTCACCCCGAAGAACCCGTAGTACTTGAACCAGGCCAGCAGGCCGATCAGCCCGCCCAGCGTGGCCCAGAGCGCCACCCGGCGAGCCGTGCCCGGCGCACCGGTGCGACGACCGACCCACCCACCTGGGCGATGGCCGTCGAGGCAGCCAGCAGGAAGGTGAATCGCCAGTCCCACCAGCCGTAGAAGAAGTAGCTGGCCACCACCATGAACGCCTTCCACGGTCCCGGGATAGGGATTGAGGATCCACTGCACCGTGTACACCACGGCGAAGAAGATGGCGAAGTCGATGGTGGGGAAGAGCACGTGAGCCGTCTGTCGGGCGGATACGGCCATGGCGCGCCGCGCCGAGGACGCGCCACCGGCCCGGACACTACCGGCTGGCTGCGCGCCGGCCTGAGGAGGGCGGGGGAGTGCGCCGGGCCCCGGGTCACCCGAACACGGCCGGCCCGACGGGCCGGTCGGCTCAGCCCCGGGCCTTGAGCGCCTCGATCAGCTTCGGGACGCACCTTGTGGACGTCCCCGACGATCCCGAGGTCGGCCACCGAGAAGATGGGCGCGTCCTGGTCCTTGTTGATGGCCACGATGTTCTTCGAGTTCTTCATCCCCACCAGGTGCTGGGTGGCACCCGAGATCCCGCACGCCAGGTACACCGTCGGCTTCACCGTCTTGCCGGTCTGGCCCACCTGGTGGGAGTAGGGCACCCAACCGGCGTCGACGATGGCACGGCTGGCGCCGGCGGCGCCGTGCAGGAGCGCGGCCAGCTCCTCGATCATGGCGTACTGCTCCTTCTCGCCGAGGCCCCGCCCGCCCGAGACCACCACGTCGGCCTCGTCGAGCTTCGGCCCGGTCCGCTCCTCGACGTGACGGGCCAGGATCTTGGCGGCGTTGGTGGCCCCGTGTCGTCCGGCGGGCGCGGCCACGACCGCGGCCGGCCGCGCCACCGGATGGCTCGGCGGAGAACGACTTGGCCCGGACCACGAAGAGCCGGGGCCCTCGCCCGTGAAGCGGGCCGAGAGCGATCTGGCTGCCGCCGAAGATGGCGTGCTGGCTGACCAGCCCGCCGCCCTCCTCGACGAGGTCGACCACGTTGGTCAGCACCGGCCGGTCGAGCTTGACCGACAGGCGGCCGGCGATGTCCCGGCCGTCGTAGGTGGCCGGGAAGAGGATGGCGTCGGGGCCCTGACCCGCGGCCACCGCGGCGGCGATGGCCGCGGCCACCGGCACCCCGGGCAGGGCGCCGCCGAGGTCGCCGACGTCGTGGACGGTGGTGACCCCGTACTCGCCCAGGGTGGCGGCCACCGAGGCGGTGTCGTCGCCCCAGGCGACGGCCTCGACCGTCCCGGCCAGGGACCGAGCTTGGCTGATGAGCTCGAGGGAAGTGGTGATGGGGGCCCCGTCCGCCACTTCGGCCAGGACCCAGATCTTGTCGACAGACATGTGCGCGTGCTCTCCTACCCGATCCCTAGAGGACCTTGAGCTGCTCGAGGAAGTCGATGACCCGCAAGTGGCCCTCGCCCTCGTCCACCACGATCTCGCCGGCCGTGCGGGCCTCGGCCTCGGCCACCTCGGTGATCTCCTGGCGGGCTCCGGCGGCGCCCACCTCGCCGGCGATCGATCCCGAGGTCGGCGACGGTCAGCGTCTCGATCGGCTTGGACTTCGCCGCCATGATGCCCTTGAACGACGGGTAGCGGGGCTCCACGACACCGGCGGTCACGGTCACCACGGCAGGCAGCGGGCTCTCCACCTCGTCGTAGCCGGCCTCGGTCTGGCGCTCGACCTTGACCGAGGAGCCGTCGATCTCCACCTTCTTGGCGAAGGTGACCGAGGGCATCCGAGCAGCTCGGCCACCTGCACCGGGGTGGTCCCGGTGTAGCCGTCGGTGGACTCGGTGGCGGCCAGGACCAGGTCGGGCTCGGCCCGCTTGATGGCGGCAGCCAGCACCTTGGCCGTGCCCAGGGCGTCCGATCCGGCCAGAGCGTCGTCGCTGATCAGAATGGCCTTGGCCGCCCCCATGGCCAGCGCCGTGCGCAGGCCCGAGGTCTCGCCGTTCGGCGCCATCGACACCAGGGTGACCTCGCCCCCGCCGGCCGCCTCGGCCAGCTGGAGCGCCATCTCCACGCCGTAGGCATCGGAATCGTCGAGAATCAGTTTTCCCTCGCGGACGAGGTTCTTCGTCCCCGGGTCGAGGGCCGGCGGGGCAGCCGGATCGGGGATCTGCTTCACACAGACGACGACGTTCATGGCCGTGCATTGTTGTTGAAATCGGAACCTTCGACCAATCGGACCCGAGAGCCCTGGTCAGCATGGCCCGGGCCGCCGGGCTCGCCCCACACCGCCTCACTCTGCCGGCTGTCGACCGAGCACGGTCCGGGCCAGGGCCACATCGTCGGTGATCACGGTGTCCACCCCGGCCAAGCGGGCCGTCATCGCGTCGGCTCGGTCCCCGACCGTCCAGGCGGCGACGGCCAGCCCCGCCTGCGTGCGCCTCGTCCACCAGCTCCCGGCTCAACATGGCAAGGTTGGGATGGAGGGCGCGGCACCCGAAGCCGGCGGCGGCGGCCACGCTGGCGGACGGATCGGGCCAGGCGGTGACGAGGAACCCGGTCGCCACCTCGGGGTGCCGGTCGCGGAGCGCTTCAAGGGTCCCCGGCCAGAAGGACGAGACGACAACAGAGGCCTCCCACCGGCCAGTCCACCGGCCAGCTCGGCCACCTGGTCGGCCAAGCGCTCGCCGGGGTCGAAGGACGGCTCGCCCGGCAGGTTCTTGATCTCGATGTTGACGGTCATCCCCCGGCAGGCGGTCAGGGCTGCGGAGAGAAGAGGCACTTCATCGGGCAGATCGGCCGAGAGCGTCTCGCCGACAGGTCCGATGCCGCCGAGCACGGGGTCGTGGCAGACCACCACGGCTCCATCGGCGGCCAGCCTCGCATCGAGCTCGACGCCGTCGGCGCCCAGCCGGCGGGCACGCGCGAAGGCCTCGATGGTGTTCTCCCCCACCCCGTTGGCGGGATCGGGGCTGCCACGGTGGGCCAGCACCGCAACCGTTGGCAAGGGGGCGACCTCCACCGGGCTGTTCAGCTGTGATAGCAGGTCAGAGCCGATGAATTGGACCCAGACGCTTGCAACCTCAAGGGACGCTGATTACTCTAGTGACTGAACCCTGAATGGCCGGCGCCCCTTGAGCGCCGCCCTATGTGAAACAGATCACAAAGCCAGGGGAGGACCGGGGAGGACATGCATCGTGGCGCTCATGTGGAACAGGACGGTCGAGTGGGACGACGGCGATTGGAGGCAACTGGCCTCCTGTCGCAGCACCGAACCGGACCTCTTCTTCCCCATCGGCACCACAGGGCCGGCCATCGACCAGATCGAAGCGGCCAAGCGAGTCTGCCGGGGCTGCGAGGTGCAGGAGCCGTGCCTCGACTTCGCCCTGGCCACCAACCAGGAGTCCGGCGTGTGGGGTGGCACCTCCGAGGAGGAGCGGCGAAAGCTGCGCCGGGCTTGGCTGGCGGCGCGGCGCCGGGCCTCATGAGCGAGGCCACATGAGCGAGGCCTCCTGAGCGAGGCCTCCGAGCCCGGGCCTCTTGAGCGGGGCCTGGCAACGGCGACCTCCAGAGCCTTTGGGACAACCGGACCTCCCGGCCGGTCCTCTTCGTGGCTACCGGCCGAGCGACTTGGCTTCGGCGACCGGGAGCTCGATCGAGACCACGGTGCCGTTCTCGCCATCGGTGCGCGGTCGCATGGTCATGGTGCCACCGAGCTGGTCGCGCACCAGATCGCGCACGATGGAAAGCCCGAGGCTCTGGGTGGCCTCCATGTCGAAGCCGGGCGGAAGCCCGACGCCGTCGTCGACAACGGACACCACCAGGCTGCTCAGATCGTTGACGAGGTCCACCCGCACGTGGCCCGCCGGTGGGGACGCCGCCGCGGGTCCTCCGTCCCTTGGTCGGATCCGTCGTCGCAGGGCGCCGGCACGGGGAAGGCGTGCTCCACCGCATTCTGCAACACCTCGGCCAGCACGACGGCCAACGGGGTCGCGACGTCGGCCGGCACCTCGCCGAGCTCACCGGTCACCTCGAAGCTCAGCTCACGGGAGAGCACCACGGCGTCCTCGGCCATCCGGATCAGCGAGGCGACGATCTCGTCGAAGGGGACCTGGTCACTCGGCTCACGGGACAGGATCTCGTGCACGATGGCGATGGAGCGGACCCGCCGCTCGGACTCGAGGAGGGCCACCTTCCCACCACCGGGGGGTAGCCGGCGCGCCTGCAGCCGCAGCAGAGCCGAGATGGTCTGCAGGTTGTTCTTCACCCGGTGATGCACCTCTCGGATGGC
Source organism: uncultured Acidimicrobiales bacterium (assembly GCA_963769825.1). Classification (GTDB taxonomy): domain Bacteria; phylum Actinomycetota; class Acidimicrobiia; order Acidimicrobiales; family RAAP-2; genus Bog-756. Next base: position 737,428 of record CAVYNO010000003.1, on the reverse strand, counting down.
TGCGTCCTTGGACAGCAGCAGGCGGTCGAGTCGCCGGACGTCGGTCACGTCGCGCATCAGCACCAGGCACCCGGTCACCTCGTCGCCGGCCAACAGGGGGATGCAATGGAGCAGCACCGTCACATCGGGCCGCCGCTCGACCTCCTCGACGACCGGGAGCGCGGAGGCCAGCGCCCATTCGATGGCAGACTCCTCGATCCCGAGGTCGGTGAGGCGGCGGCCATCGAGCTGTGAGTACAAGCCCATCCGGTGCAATGCATTCGTCGCGTTGGGCGATGCGTACTGGACCCGGCCCTCTTCGTCGACGAGGAGGACGCCGTCCCCGACCCGGGGTGCCTCCTCGGTGGCCACGTCCTCGCTCGGGAACGGGAAGGTCGACTCGGTGACCATGGTGACGAACCGCTCGAACAGCCCCCGGTAGGTCCGTTCCAGGTGACCGGGCCGCCGGGCCGTCCCGGCGTGGAGGCGGGACAGGACCGCCACCGTCGCGTCGCCGAGCCGCACCGGGATGCACTGCAGGCCCACCGGCTCCTCCTCCGGTTCGAGCAGCACCTCACCGCGGTGTTCCTCACCGGTCTGCAGGGTCGCCAGGACGAGGGGCCAGTCGGCCGAGGCCAGGGCCTGACCCACCAGGTCGTCGGGGACGAGCGTCGCACTGTTGGACGGACGCATCTGGCCGAGGATGACCAGATCGGTCTCCTCGTTCGGACCGGCGGTCAGTTCAGGTGCCATCGGAGCCAGCAGCACCAGATCCGAGAAGGACAGGTCGGCGAGAATTCCCCAGGTACCCAGCAGCCGCCGCAGATGACCCAGCTGCTGGTCGTCGAGACTGGTGCGCTCGAAGGCAGCCTCCGCCGGCGTAACCACGTTCAGCTCGCGGCCGGGGCCATGGCCACGTCGTGTGGCTGCCGGCTGCGGTACGCCCGCAGGTGGCTCACACCGGCGCCGGCGAGGATCCGGCGCAGGTCAGTCGCGCGGTAGGCCACATCGGGGAGGGCGTGGGCGTCCGAGGCCGTGGTGAGCGGCACACCGCGCTCCACCAGGCGCTTGAGCAAGGGCGGTGCCGGGTACTCCTCCCCCGGGAGCTTGCGCAGGCCCGCCGACGAGAGCTCGGCGGCCATCCCGGATCGCACGGCCGCCTCGGTGATGCGGTCGTAGAACTCGTCGGGCACGGCCGGGACGCGGTTGGCCACTTTGACAAGGTCGGGATGGGCGAACACGTCGCAAGCCCCCGACGCCCCGAGCTCCTCCATGGCCCGGGTGTACTCGTCCCACACCGCGTCGACGTCGCGGGCGTCCCACTCGGCCAGCACCTCCGGCTCGTCGAGCACGTCGAACCGCCAGGCCCCCAGCCAGTGAACAGAGCCGAGGAGCACGTCGAAGGGATAGCCGGCAAGCAGCTCTGCGACCCGGTCCATCCGGCCCCGGTAGTAGTCGACCTCGAGCCCGAGGACCACCGGCAGCCCCTCTGCCTTCACCGCCTCGACCACCTCGACATACGTGTCGAGATCGGACCGGGCATGGTGGTCCCAGTAGGCGGCCATGCCCGGATGCAGCGCCGGCTCCGGCTCGTCCTCCCAGAACCGGCCGAGGAGCTCGGTGGCCTGCCTGAAGCGGAAGAGGTGTTCGGTCACGGCCACCTCGACCACCCCGGCCTCGACGGCCCGCTCGCAGTACTCCCGCACCTGCCCGACAGTGGCCTCGACATCGCGCTGGGCATGGGGCCACAGATGCAGGTGGTAGTCGAGCATCCGCTCGGCGCGCGTCCTACCCGGCCCGCCGGATGAGGGTCACCCCGTCCCGGACGGTGGTCTGGACGACGACCACGCGGGGGTCGACGGTCAGGGCGTCGTTGAACCGGCGGAGGGCCACGGTGTCCTCGCTGGTGTCGTCCTCGTCGAGGATGCGGCCGCTCCACAGCGTGTTGTCTGCGGCAATGAGACCCTTGGCGGCCAACTTGGGCAGCACCGCCTCGAAGTAGGCGGCATAGCCGGCCTTATCGGCGTCGATGAAAACCAGATCGAACGGACCCTCGAGGGTGGCAAGGGTCTCGATGGCTGGGCCGACCAGCACCTCGATCTGGTCCGCATACGGGCTGGCGCCGATATGGCGGCGCGCGAACTCGGCGTGGACCGGTGAGATCTCGAGTGTCGTGATCCGGCCCCCGGGGGCGAGACCCGGTGCCATCGACAGGGCCGAGTAACCGCCGAAAGTGCCGATCTCCAGGACGTGGCGCGCTCCGAGTGCGAACGTCAGCATCTCGAGGAACCGGCCCTCGAGACGGCCGACCATCATGCCCGGGAAGTCCAGCGTGGCGCGGAATTCCTCGGCCAGCTCCTCGAGGTAGGCGGCTGGAGCGGTCGTATGCGCCTCGGCGTAGCCATCGAGCTCGGGGTCGACGATGTCGGTCACGACTGCATCGTAAGTCAGGTGGCGCCGGGGGCGGCACCCGGGGAAGGTCCGCCCGTCAGGTCATTGCCAGATCTGCTCGCCCAGCCTCACCAGCCCGGCCAAGTCGTAGATGTCGGTGTCGAAGAAGGGCACGGTGGCCACCACGTCGGGCACCACGGACAAGAGGGCCCGCTCCTCCATCTCCCGGAGAGCCACCACCTGGAAGTTGAGGTAGCTGTCGGCCACCTCGGTCAGCACCCTGGAGACCTGGTCGGGGTCGGCGAGGCCGGCGTCGACCCCGGTCAGGACGGGCAACAACTGTTGGGCCAACTCGTCGGCCCGGTCCCGCATGGTGTCCGCCACCCTGGCGCCTTCGGCTCCCCGCAGGTAGTCGGGCAGCACCTTGTTGAGCACGATGGCACCCAGATGCAGCTTGCGGTTGACGAGCTGTTCGGCGAAGAACTCCGCCTCCCGCAGGGGGACGGCCTCCAGAGTCGACACCACCGCGAAGGTGGTCCGCCGGTCCGAAAGCAGGCGCCCGACCGACTCGGCGCGAGCGACGAAACCCTCGTACATCGACTGGAAGAGCACGAAGAACTCCGAGATATCGGCCAGGAACTCGGTCCCGAGGATTCGGTCGGCGATCTGGTAGAAGGGCTTGGTGGCCACGTTCACCACCCGCGACCGGTAGGGCACGACGAGCCAGCGCAGCAGCCGGGAGGAGAAGAAGTCGGCCATGCGCTGCGGGGCGTCGAGGAAGTCGAGAGCGTTCCGGGTCGGGGGGGTGTCCACCACGATGAGGTCGAAATCGCTCTCGGAGTGGATCTCGTAGAGCTGCTCCATGGCGATGTAGTCGTGGCTCTGGACGAACCGCCCCGCGATGTTCTGATACAGGGGATTCGCCAGGATCTCGTCGCGGGTTTGGACATCGGGGGCATGGCGACGGATGAGCGAGTCCCACGATTCCTTGGTGTCGAGCATGGCCGCCCACAGCTGGCCTCTCGGCTTGAGCCCGGCAGCCACGAAGGCCTCGTTGGGGACCCGGTGGGCGGTGTTCCCGATCCCGTCCAGACCGAGGGCATCGGCCAGACGGCGCGCCGGGTCGACGGTGAGGACCAGGACCTTGCTGCCGTGGCGCAGCGTGGCCATGAGGGCGGCGGCCGCCGCGGTGGTGGTCTTGCCCACACCACCCGGCCCACAGGCGATGACGATCTCCTTGGTGGCCAGCAGACCGTCGATCGACCCGGTGCCGGCCGCCGAGGGCGCCGACTTCCCCCCCGTGCGAGCGGGCCGGGCCCGGGCCATCAGTACCCGAGCTCCTCACCGAGCGAGGCGGCCACCTGCCGGGTGGTCCGCAACCCGTGCGACCGGGTGAACAGGTAGGGGAGGTACAGCATCGGCACGGCCGGGTCGATGGTGCTGCGGAGCCGGTCGAGGTGGGTGGCGCGGGTGCGTCGCATGGTCACGGCCAGGCGCGCTGCGGCGAGGACCGGCCCGGCGTCACCTCCCACCAGGCGGTCGAGCTCCGAGCGGGGCGGCTCACCGGCGAGGGCGTCGAACACCGCTTCCTCCTGGCGGCCGAAGAGCTCGGGAAGGACCCGGTTGACCACCACGGCGGCGAGCTGCACCGTGGTCTCGTTCTTCACCCGCGAGGCCAGCTCGATGGTCTCGTTGACGGGCATCTCCTCGGGAGTGCAGACCGCCACCAACCCGGTCGAGCGCGGATCGGAGAGGATCTCGAGCATCCAGTCGGTCTGGGAGCGGATGAGCCCCACCTTGACCAGGTTGTTGATGGCCTGCGGGGCGGCCAGCTGCCCGACGATGTGACCGGAGGCGGGGGCGTCGACGACCACCAGGTCGTAGTGGCGCTCCCTCACCTCGTAGGTCAGCTTCCCTACCGTGAGGATCTCCCGTACGCCCGGGGCGGCCGTGGCCACGAAGTCGAACGCCTTGGCCAGCGGACCGATGCGCCCGACCACCGGGATGCGGAGGTGCAGCTTGAGGTACTCCCGCAGCGAGGCCTCGGTGTCCATGGTCATGGCGAACAGGCCGGGGAGGACCTCGGTCTCGTTGAAGCCGGTCGGCGGCGCCTCGTAGAAGCCGGCCACGTCTCCCTTGGCGTCGACCTCGCAGATCAGCACCCGCTTGCCTCGCAGCGACGCGAACAGAGCCAGGGCCGAGGCGACGGTGGTCTTGCCCACCCCTCCCTTGCCGGTGACGAAGAGGAGCTTGAGATCGAGGAGAGGACGCATCGGCCGGGTCGGGCCCTTACCCTGCCACTGCGGGCCGGATGGCGAGGGGCGGGGTCAGGAGATCCCGAAGCCGACCCGGCGGTCGGTCACCGGAGGGTCGACCTCGACGTAGGCGACCTTGCCCACCGGGACGCCGACCTGACGACCCTTCCGGTCGGTCAGCCACAGGATCGTTCCGTCTCCGGCCAGGGCCGTCTCGATGTCGGCGAGAACCTTGTCGCGGTCCGCGTCATCGGGAAGCTCGATGTCGAGCTCCTTCATCGATTGCACGATCCCGATACGCACGTCCACCTGGCACGCTCCTCTCCACGGGCTCCGGGGGCCCGCCGGTCGCCACCGACCCTACAGGGTCCCAACCGGCCGACCGGCTCGGCCGTCACAGCTATGGGGCACACTGGACACCGTGATGGACACGGAGCGACGGAAAGGGAGATGGGCGGAGCCACGGGCGTCCGGCGAGCACCCGGCGCGCGTGGCGCGCGCATCACTTCGGAGCAACACGAGGTAGCGGCATGGACGACAGGAGCGGGAGCGTCGAGCGGGACGGGAGTGGCCAGCCGGGCGGAGACCTGACCGAGGGCGAGAACGAACGGAAACACCGCTGGGCCTCGACCATGGCCGGCCATCACGGGTCGGGCCTTCGGTTCGCCCATGCCGACAGTCCTTCCCGCGACACCGTCCAGCGTCCCGCCGAACGGCTCGACCGCGTCGACCGTGAGCAGCTCGAGCGGGAGCGCCTGGCGCACGGGGCCACCCGGGCGCAAGGCGCCGGCCATCGACTGACACCCGAAGAGCCGGACCCGTGGCGCACGTGCTTCGAGCGCGACCGCGACAGGATCCTCCACGCCAGCGCCTTCCGCCGCCTGGCCGGCAAGACGCAGGTCTTCGTCTTCCCCGACGACCACCAGCGCACCCGCCTCACCCACGCGCTCGAGGTCGCCCAGGTGGCGACCGGCGTGGCCCGGGCGTGCGGGCTCAACGTGGCGCTGACCGAGGCGATCGCCCTCGGGCACGACTGCGGCCACGGGCCGGGGGGACACGCCAGCGAGGACGCGCTCTCCCCCTACCTCGACGGCGGCTTCGACCATGCACCATGGGGGGCAGACGTCTCGCTGGCACCCCTCAATCTCTGCACCGAGACCCTCGATGGGATCCGCAACCACTCGTGGTCGCGCCCGGCCCCGTCCACGCCCGAGGGCGAGGTGGTCAGCTGGGCCGACCGCATCGCCTATGTCTGCCACGACTTCGAGGACGCGGTGCGCAGCGGGATCGTGACCACGGGCGCCCTGCCCGCGGTGGTGCGCGAGCGGTGCGGGGAGCGCCGGGGTCGACAGCTCGGTACCTTCATCGACGCCCTGGTGTCGACCATCCTTGCCACCGGCCGGATCGCCATGGACGACGAGCAGGCCGAGGCGCTCGCCGCCTTCCGGGCCAGCAACTACGAGCACATCTATCTGCGGCCGAGCTCGGTGGCCCAAGGTCGCTCGGTGGTGGCCGTCCTCCGGGCCCTGGTCGACTACTTCAGCGACCGGCCCAACTTGATCCCCGACGGAAGCGGCCTGAGCGCCGAGCTGACCGGGGGCGAGCCCGACGCGGTGCGGGCGGCGGTCGCCTACGTCGCCGGGATGACGGACCGCTTCGCCTTCAGCCGGGCGGTCGCCCTGGTCGGCTGGGACCCCGACAAGCTGCCGGCCGGGGTCGGGCTCGCCAACCGCTGAGCCGCCCGGTCAGCTTGACGGCACCGCCTCCCGGGTCACCAGCACCGGACACGGCGCATGGCGGACGACGTGGTCGGAGACCGAGCCGAGCACGGCACGCTTGAGGCCACCCCGGCCCCGCGACCCGATCACGATGCCGGCCGCCGACAATTCGGATGCCAGCCGGCAGATGGCCGGACCGGGCTCGCCCTGGATGATCCTGGTGTCCGTTCCGTCAAGGCCGAGGGCGGAGACCGTGGCCGCGATGGTCGACCGGGCCGCCTCCCCGGCCGCGTCACGGTCGCGGTCGAACTGCTCCGGGGAGACCACTCCCCCGGCGAACCCGGACCCCGTGAGCAGAGTCTCGTCCGGCGTGTCGGCCACGGTGACGACCGTGAAGTGAGTCCCCTGATCGAGCAGCACGATGCCGGCCCGGAGGGCCTGGACCGAAAGCTCGGAGCCGTCGGTGCAGAGCAGCACGGGGCCGGGGCTCACAACCGGCACGGTAGCAACGGCGGCGCGTCGACGTCTCTCCCCCGTTCTCATCCCTTCTCTCTGCCTTCTCTCTCGGTCTATCTGCCTTCTCTCTCGGTCTCCGACCCCGATGGCGACGATTCCCAGCGGCCGGCCGCTCCCATAGGATCGGAGGGGACCCGGCGGGGTCGCGGGCCCGGAGGAGGTCTGCCATGGTCACTCAGACATCGAGCTCGAGCCGTCCGCCCACCACCACCGATGCGGGCACCGGCCCCGGTCCCGCCACCGCGGTCGGGCCGGTCGGGCCGCTTCGACCGGACGACCAGCCGCCCGGTAGCGCGGCCGCGGGCCTCGCTCCCCTCCTGCTGGCCATGGTCGGCACCGAGGTCCCGGTCCGCTTCGTCTTCTGGGACGGCAGCAGCCTCGGGCCAACGGAGGGGATCGGGACGGTCTCGGTCAACTCGGTCGACGCGTGCTGCGGCGCATCCTGTGGGCGCCCGGAGAGCTCGGGCTGGCCCGCGCCTTCGTCGCCGGCGACCTCACCATCGAAGGGGACCTGTTCGCCCTGTTGCGGGTCCTCCACGACGCCTCGCGGCGCGATCTCCGTGCCGTCGGCTGGCGCGATCTCCCCACGGTGGTCGCCGCCGCCCGACGGATGGGAGCTCTCGGGCCGCCGATCCCGCCCCCACCCGAAGAGTGCCACCCGACCGGTCGGATGCACTCACCGTCGCGGGACGCCGCGGTAGTCAGCCACCACTACGACGTCGGCAATCCTTTCTACCGGCTGGTGCTCGGGCCGAGCATGACTTACTCGTGCGCCCGGTTCCTGACCGCCGAGGCCTCGCTGGAGGACGCCCAGACAGCCAAGTACGAGCTCATCTGCCGCAAGCTCGGCCTCGACCGGCAGGCCGGCACCCGCCTCCTCGACGTCGGGTGCGGATGGGGCTCGATGGCCATGCACGCCGCCGCCCTCCACGGGGCCAGGGTGGTGGGGATCACCCTCAGTAGGGAACAGGCCGACGAGGCCACCCGCAGGGTGGCGGAGGCCGGCCTCTCGGACCGGGTCGAGATCCGCCTGCAGGACTATCGCGACCTCCACGGCGAGCGTTTCGAGGCCATCTCGTCGATCGGCATGTTCGAGCACGTCGGGTCGGCCCGCATGATCCGCTACTTCGAGACCCTGTGCGGCCTCCTCACCTCCGAGGGCCGGCTGCTCAACCACGCCATCTCCAAACCGGGTGGCTCCGTGCTCGGTCGCCGCTCGTTCATCGGCCGCTACGTGTTCCCCGACGGCGAGCTGGTCGACGTGGCCGTGGTGATCGGCGCCATGCAGGCATGTGGCTTCGAGGTGCGCGACGTGGAGTCCCTCCGGGAGCACTACTCGCGCACCCTGCATCACTGGGTGGCGAACCTGGAGGCCCACTGGGACGAGGCGGTGGCCCTGGTCGGCCCGGCGCGGGCGAACATCTGGCGCCTGTACATGGCGGCCTCGGCCAACGGGTTCGATGACGGCGGCCTCGCCATCCACCAGGTGCTCGGGGTGGTGCCCGGCCCCTCGGGCCGGAGCGGGATGCCGGCCACCCGCCGCGCCTGGGACTGACCCCAGACCCGGCGCCCGAAGTCGCGGCTTCCCACCGCGGTCCAGTGGACGGTGAGCTCCTTGCGGTAGACGCGGGCAGGGCCGAGGTCGATGACCGAAGCGGCCAGGGCGTCGAAGACGGCAGCCACCTCGCCGTCCGGTTCGGACACGGTGATCGGCACCCCTTCGTCCCCACCTCGACGCAGGAGGGGCACCAACGGCACCTGGGCCAGCAACGGGACGCCCAACTCGTCAGCCAGCTGCTGACCGCCCCCCGTACCGAACAGCTCGTAGCGGGTGGCGTCGTCGCCTGTGAACCAGCTCATGTTCTCGATGACCCCGCGCACGCTGAGCTTGAGCTTTCGGGCGGCGTAGGCCGAGCGCTGGGCCACCCGCTCTGCCGCCGGTTGGGGTGTGGTGACCACGTACACCTCGGTCTTGGTCAGGTACTGGCCGAGGGAAAGGGTGACGTCGCCGGTGCCCGGGGGCATGTCGATGAGGAGGAAGTCGGGCTCCCCCCAATAGGCGTCGACCAGGAACTGCTCCAGTGCCTTGTGCAGCATCGGCCCGCGCCAGATCACCGGGGTCTCGTCGGGGACGAAGAATCCCATCGACAGGCATCGGACACCGTTGGCCGTCGGTGGCACGACCAGGTCCCCGATGATGAGCGGATCGGTGGTCACCCCGAGCATCCCCGGCACCGAGAACCCGTAGACGTCGGCGTCGAGGATCCCGACATCGAGGCCCTGCCGGGCCAGCGCCACCGCCAGGTTCACCGTCACGGAGGACTTCCCGACGCCGCCCTTACCCGACGCGATCCCGAGCACCCGGGTCTTCGAGCGGGGTTGCATGAACCGGTTGGGGCGGCCCTCCTCGTGACCGAGGGCGTCCCCGTGGGGGGCCTCGTGTCCGTGACCGGCCGGCCCCGTCCCGCCGGCGACAGGCTCTCCCCGCAGCAGGGCGCGCAGCCGGGCCCGGGAGGGCTCGTCCATGACGACGGGGTCGACGGTGACCTCGCCCGCCCCCAGGCCGCCCACCGCCCGGTGCACCCGGGCGACCAGCTCGTCCACCTGGGGGTAGTGGGCGACGGGCAGCGACACCTGGACCTCTACGCTCCGGCGCCTGACCCGGATCCCTCCGACCATGCCGAGCTCCCCGAGCGGCCGCCGCAATTCGGGGTCGACGACGTCCGCCACCGCCGTCGCGACCTGGGACTCGTCGATGGACATACTGCTTCTCCTCGGGGAAATCGGCCGCCAACGGTAGACTAGAGGACGTGTCACCGGAGTCGGACAGCCTCGCCGTCGAGCCCGGTGCACTGCGCCGGCCGACCGACTCGGCCGGTCGGACCGACCCCGATGGCTCGGACAGCCATTTCTCCGCCGCCGTCACCGCGGTGACCGCCGCCTTCGGAGACCCGACCCGGCGCGAGATCTACCTCTTCGTCCGCTCCAACCCGGGCGTCACCGCCTCGGAAGTTGCCGCCCGCTTCTCCCTCCATCCCAATGTCGCCCGCCACCATCTCGAGCGGCTGGCCACCGGCGGCTACCTCGAGGTCACCATGGAGCGGCCCGTCGGTCAGGGCGCCGGGCGACCGTCCAAACGGTTCCGGGCCGTGGGCAACGACCCGACCCTCGACCTGCTCACCCGGCGTGACGACCTGCTCGTCCTCCTCCTGCGGGAGGCGATGCAGTTGCTCGGCCCGGCCGCCGCCGAGGAGATGGCCGAGCGGGTGGGCGAGGAGTACGGCCGCACGCTGGCCGGCCAGATGTCGGCCGGGGAAAGTCAGCGTTCGCTGCGCACCGCCATGCATGCCATCGCCGACACCCTGACCGCGCACGGCTTCGCCGCCCATGCCGAGGACCAGGGCGCCTCGACGGCGGTGGTGGCCGACAACTGCCCCTTCGGTGATGCCGCGTCGCAGTACCCGGTCCTGTGCGCCGTCGACCGGGGGATGGTCAAGGGACTGCTCGCCGGGTTGTGCGGCGAGGACCCGGACGGGACGGTCCCCGTGGTCCTGTCGTCGTCGCGTGCCCGCGGCGACGACGCCTGCGCCGCCGTGGTCTGAGCGGCAAGCGGGACCGTGGCCCGTCACTACCTCGACCACGCCTCGACCACGCCCCTCCGACCGGAGGCCCGAGCGGCCATGGTCGAGTGGGCGCAACAGGGCGTCGTCGCCGACCCCGGCCGGGTCCACACCGAGGGCCGGATGGTCCGAGTCGCTCTCGAGGAGGCACGGGAGCAGGTGGCGGCCTTCTTCGGTGCCCGTCCCCGCCAGGTGGTGTTCACCTCGGGGGGCACCGAGTCGATCAACGCCGCCGTCTGGGGTGTGACCGCCTCGGAGCCCGGTCCCATCGCCTGCTCCGAGGTCGAGCACTCGGCGGTGCGGGAGGCGTCGGCCCGGGCCGGTCCGGTGGTCCCGATCGCCGTCGACGGGCTGGGTCGACTGGTGGACATCGACGATGCCCTCCGGCGCTGCCGAACCCTGCACGGGCGCGACCCGGTGCTCGTCCACTGCCAGTGGGCCAACCACGAAGTAGGGACGGTGCAGCCGGTGGCCGAGGTGGTCGAGCGATGCCGGGCGCCGGGCACCTTGGTCCACGTCGACGCGGCCGCCGCCGCCGGTCACCTGCCGATCGACGTCGTCGAGGTCGGGGCCGACCTGGTTTCGGTCTCGGCCCACAAGCTCGGTGGCCCTGCCGGCATCGGTGCCCTCATCGTCCGCCGGGGGCTGCTGCTGGCGCCGCTGCTGGTCGGCGGCGATCAGGAGCGGGGGCGCCGGGCCGGGCTGGAGAACGTGACGGCGGCCATCGGCTTCGGGGCGGCCGCCGCCGCCCTCGGCGAACCCGGCGCGCTCGGAGGCCGAGGCCGCCCGGGCGCGTGCCCTGACCGACCGACTGGCCAAGACGGCCACCGCCGTCGACGGGGTGCACCTCCTCGGCGATCCGACCGATCGGCTCCCCCACATCGTGTGCCTGGCGGTCGAAGGGGTCGAGGCCGAGCCGGTCCTGCTCGGCCTGGACCAGGCGGGCATCGCCGCCCATTCGGGCTCGTCGTGCTCGTCGGAGTCGCTCGAGCCCTCCCCGGTGCTCGAGGCCATGGGGGTGGACGCCGAGCGCTCACTGCGGCTGTCGGTGGGTTGGCCCACCACCGACGCTGACGTCGACGCCTTCGGTTCGGCTTTCGGCCCGGTCGTGGAGGCGCTGCGCGCCCTGCGCCGGCGGGCTGAGCCGCCTCGACCGGCGGCGCGGTAGGTTCTGGCCGTGCGCGCCCTCGTCTGCCCTGAGCTCGGGCCGCTCGACGCCCTGGTCCTCGAGGAGCGGGACGACACCGGTACCCGGTGAGGGACAGGTGGTGATCGACGTGAAGGCCGCCGGGGTGAACTTCGTCGACGGCCTCATCTGCCAGGGCAGGTACCAGATCAAGCCGCCCACCCCGTTCGTGCCGGGCAGTGAGGTGGCCGGCGTGGTCGCCGGCCGTCGGTCCCGGGGTCGCCGGGATCGTCGATGGGCGACCGGGTGATCGCCTTCACCGGGTTCGGCGCCTTCGCCGAGCAGGTCCTGGTCCCGGCCCTCTCGCTGGTCGCCATGCCGGAGGCCCTCGATTTCGCACAGGCGGCCGCGCTCATCCAGAGCTACTGCACCATGCTCTTCACCCTCACCCGGCGCACCCGGCTGGTGGCCGGCGAGTGGGTGCTCGTCCTCGGCGCCGGTGGGGGCGTCGGGCTGGCCGCCGTCGACATCGCCACCGCCCTCGGCGGACGGGTGATCGCCGCCGCCTCCGACGGCGAGAAGCTGGCGGTGGCGTCGGCCATGGGCGCCGAGGCCACCATCCGCTACGAGGACGAGGACCTGAAGGCCCGGGCCCGTGAGCTCTCCGGCGGCGGGGTCGACCTGGTGGTCGACCCGGTGGGCGGTCGCCACAGCGAGCCCGCCCTGCGGGCCCTGGGCCACCTCGGCCGGTTCTGCGTGATCGGCTTCGCCTCGGGCGACATCGCCTCGGTGCCGCTCAACCAGGTGCTGCTCAACAACCGCACCGTGGTCGGCGTGGACTGGGGCGGGTGGACGTTCAAGGATCCCGCCGGCAACCGGCAGCTGATCGACGAACTCATGGAGCTGGTCGACGGCGGCCGGCTGCACCCGACGCACCCCGTCACCTATCGCCTCGACGAGGCCGCCGACGGTGATGTCGGGCCTCATCGACCGCACCATCGCCGGCAAGGCGGTCCTCGTCCCCTGACCGGCCGACGGGATTCAGGCCGTCGGCACCTGTGGGGGAACGGAGCACGCCGGCCTGCGTGTAGGCCTGGCGGAGCTCGGGCGCGGCTTGGCGAAGCAGGGTGGCGGGAGGATCGTCGGCCAGGAACCGCTGGAACTGCCCGACGGCCCCGGCTGCGTTCCCGTCCCGCTGGAGCAGGACGGTCCCGAGGTAGAGGCTGGCGGCGTAGTCGCCGGGGTCGAGCCCGGTCGCCCGCTGGAGCTTGGCCTCGCGCGTCGGCCGTGAGCGATGGGCTGTTCCCCGCCCGTCCGGTCTGGTATTCGAGCCAGCCGAGCTGGGCGAGGGCCACCTCGTTGCCCGGGTGGCCGGACAGGACCGACTGGTAGAGCTGGGCCGCCTGGCCCAACTGGCCCTGGTTCTCGAGGGCCGCCGCCTGGTCGAGGGCCTGGGCCAGCTGCTGCGACCCGGTCAGGCTCACGGTGCCGGTGGCGGTCTGGCCGGGCAACCGGTTGGAGGCGAAGAGCGAGACGGCGACGATCAAGGCGGCGGCAAACGAGGCGGCCGCGCCGCGGAGCAACCAGCGGCTGCGCCGGCCCTGGTCCGGCCCGTGCTGCCGGGCCGGAAGGGCGGCGCCGTCTGTGCTGCCTCCGGCGGGCTGGGCGTCGCTCACCTCACCATCGTCGGGGGCATCGGCCCGCTCGACAGTGGAGACCGACGCCTCGGGCCGGACGCCCGACAGGCCGGCGGTGACGCCGTCGGCCGCCGCTGGGACCGTGCCGAGGCGTGCCTCGACCGACGCCAGCCGGCGCAGGTCGCGCTGACGGAGGGACAGGTAGTCCCGGTCGGAGAGATCGCCGGCCAGGTACTCGGCATCGGCGTCGGCCAGCGACCGGGCGAGGAACTGCCGGCGCTCCTCGAGCTGGCGCCGGCTCGAGGAGGACCCCGGGCCGGCCGTCGGCGTCGGCGGCGTCGCCGATGGCGGTTCGGCGGCGGAAGAGGAAGATCCCGAGGGCGACCACGGCCACGGCTCCGCCCAGCAGGGGCAGGAGCCAGACCAGCAACGACCAGCCGCGGGCCGGCGGGTCGAGGACGATGGTGGAGCCGTAGCGGGCGACGAGGTAGGACTCGACCTGCTGGTCGGTCCGGCCCTCGGCCAGCAGCTGCCGGACGGTGGCCCGGACGGCCACCGCGGTCTGGGCGGTCGAGTCGGCGACGGAGAGGTCCTCGCAGCTCGGGCAACGCAGCACCGATTCGATCGCATAGGCGCGCTGGGCCGGGGTCGGCGGCGAGGAGGAGAGCACGCCGCTGCCGACGATCAGGGCCACCACCAGCACCACCGCCAGCAGTGTCCAGAGCGGGACGTGGCGTGCCCTCACGCGTGCGACGCCTCGGCCTCGGGCCAGGATGTGGTCGAGATCGGCGGCGGTCACCGGCGCCACGAGGAAGGCGACCACCCTCCCGTCGGGGGCGACGACGAAGGTCGACGGCGGCGCCCGCACCCCGAAGGCAACGGCCAGAGAGCCGCCGACCAGAGTCGGCCAGGTGGCCCCGAGGGTGGCCTGGTAGGAGCGGGCCGAGCTCGGGCTGTCGTCGAAGACGACGCTCAGCATGGAGGCGTCACCCGAACGCTGGTGCTCGTACTGGAACTTGACGAGCTCGGGGCCCTCCTGCTGGCAGGGAACGCACCAGCTGGCGAAGAAGTTGATCACCGTGTACCGGCCCGGCGGCGAGGCCAGGGCGTAGTGCGACCCGTCGACGGTGGTACCCGCCACCGCGGGGACCGGCTTGCCCACCAGCGGGCTGAAGACCTCGTTGGCCGTGGCCGGGGGCCGGGTGGCCAGTACCGCCACCAGCCCGGCGACGACCACCAGGATCCCGACGGCCACCCAGCGGGCCCGGTGGCGAGCCGGCGGGAGGGTCGTTGCCATCACGGATGGTCGGCCGCGCCCGACCGGGAGCGGTTCGGGCTCGGGCTCGGGCTCGGGCCGGGTGCCCGCCGGGGCCCGGTCGGGCTCGTCCCCGTCCGATGGCGGGGCGCCGGCCACGTCGAGCACGGGCGCCGAGACCGGGTCGGTCGGACGCCGCCTCCGACCCGGCACCGCCGACAGGATCGAGCCGACGACGATGAGGGCTCCACCCGTCCAGAGCCAGGCCACCAGGGGCTGGACCACCACCCGGAATTGCCACGCCGTCCCCTGGCCCTGCACGTTGGCGATGGTGAGGTAGACGTCGTCCCGCCAGCCCGAGTCGATGGCCGGCGTGCCGACGGTCTGGGTGCCGGTGCCGAACTGGCTGATGGCCGGGCGTGAACTCGCCTCCGCCGTCCACCCGCAGCACGGCCTGGAGCTCGGAGTGGGAGGGGGAGGTCGACGTGCGGGTCCCGACGAACTCGATCCGATGGCCGGCGACCGTCGCCGTCTGGCCGCGGTGCAGCAGCACCAGCCCGTCGTGGCGGAAGGCGGCCGCGGCCGAGAGCGCGACGGCGACGACGACCACGCCGATGTGGACGATCATGCCCCCGTTGGCCCGGCCGACCAGACCGCGCCAGGCCGAGAGCGCGGCCCGGGCTGGCGCCGGCGCCGGACGCCTGCGCCGTGCGCCATGCCCCGCGGACCGACAGCACGAGGGCCCGGCCGGCGGCGGCGGCGGCGAACCCTCCGAGCCCGAAGGCCAGCAACGGCTCGACGCCGCGGACCCCAGCCAACACGCACGCCACCACCACGACGACCCCGACGACGGCCGGCACGGCCAGCCGTCCCCGCATGGTCGCCAGCGTGGTCTTCCGCCAGGGCAGGGCCGGGGCCACCGCCATGAGGAACAGGAGGGCGAGACCGACCGGGATGAACATCCGGTTGAAGTAGGGGGCGCCGACGGCCACCTGGTCACCACCGTGGAGGGCCTCGTAGAACAGGGGGAAGACCGTGCCGAGCAGGACGACGAAGGCGAAGCCCACGAACAGCAGGTTGTTGGCCAGGAAGGCGCCCTCCCGGCTGAGCGGCGCGTCGATGCCCCCGCTGGAGCGCAGGCGGTCGCCGCGCCAGGCGATGAGGCCCACACCGGTGGCCACCACCAGGCCGAAGAACCCGAGGAGGAGCGGCCCGATGGACGAGGTGGAGAAGGAGTGGACGGACTGGAACACGCCCGAGCGGGTGAAGAAGGTGCCGAGGATGGTCAGGCTGAAGGTGGCGATGACCAGCGAGAGGTTCCAGATCCGGAGCAGCCCGCGGCGCTGCTGGACCATCACCGAGTGCAGGTAGGCCGTCCCCACCAACCACGGCAGGAGGGCCGCGTTCTCGACCGGGTCCCACGCCCAGAAGCCACCCCAGCCGAGGACCTGGTACGACCACCAGGCCCCGAGCAGGATGCCGGCGGTGAGGAATCGCCCAGGCGAACAGGGTCCATCGGCGGGTCTCACCCTGCCAGTCGTCGTCGACCCGACCGGTGACGAGCGAGGCGACGGCGAAGGCGAACGGCAGGGTGAAGCCGACCAGACCGAGGTAGAGGAGGGGCGGGTGGAAGGCGTTGAGCGGGTTGTCCTGAAGGAGGACGTTGGGACCGAGCCCGCTGGTCGGGACGGCCCCGGCCACGTGGTGGAACGGGTCGGCCGGGCCGAGCATGAGCCCGAAGAAGAAGGCGGCCACCACGTAGACGACGAGGGTGGCCCAGGCCACCAAGGGATCGCCGGCCCGATGGCGGAACCGCCAGACCATCGCCGTGGCGTAGCCGGCCAGGATGACGGCCCAGAGCAGGATGGACCCGGCCAGGGCCGACCACAGGCCGGTGATCGTGTAGAGCAGCGGGGTGTAGGTGCTGTTGTTGTCGGCCACGAAGGTGAGCGAGAAGTCGTGGGTGAGGAGGGCGCGCTCCATGGCCGCTACGGCGAGCAACCCGCCGAGCAGGATGAGGGGGGCGTAGACCTGGCCCCGTCGGATCGACGCCGTCCGGCCCCGGGCCAGCCCGGCGGCCAGCACGCCGATACCCACCAGCGCGGCTGCGAACCCGAGGAGGACCCCGGTGTGGCCGAGGGTCCCGTTCACCGGTCGGGACCGGCGGTGCCGGTGAGCGACCGAGCAATCATCGCTTCGTCCCGTCCGGGGCGGTGACCCGGCCCGGGTGGGCGGCGATGTAGTCGGAGGAGTGCTTCACCAAGATCTGGTCGGAGAGGAAGACCGGCCCGCTGAAATGGCCGACGGCGATGACCGGGATGCCCGGTTGGAACAGCTCGGGCGGGCTGCTCGTGTTGTGCACCTGGACGGCGGTGGTCCCCGAGGTCACCACGAAGTCGACCCCGTTGGGGGTGGACCGGATCGACCCCCGCTCGACCACCCCTTCCAAGTTGATGGTCCGACCGCCCAGGCTGGCCTCCTGGCGGACCGCCTGGTCGGCGGGCAGGTAGAAGTTGAGGGCGGACCCGAGCCCCTTCACCAGCAGGAAGGCGAGCGACCCGACCAGCACGAGCCCCACCACCACGTAGCGCAGCCGGTGACCCGAATGCGGAGGGGCCGGGGGCCGGGGTGCACTTCCAACGGGGGTCTCCCTGTCGCCGGCGGGAGCCGGGGGCCGCGGCGGGGCGGTCGTCACCGGTCGTCGGCCCGGCCGGCGGTGGCAGTGGTGCCGGTGGTGCCGGTGGTCCCGGTGGTGCCGGTGGTCCCGGTGTCCCGGTGGTCGCGGTGGTGCGGCCGGGATCGGGTGGGCCGGAGTCGAGGCGCAGGGCCGTCCGCGTCAGCCGGCGGCGGCGCCAGAGCAGCTGCACGGCGTAGAGGAACAGGATCCCGAGCACCACGACGTAACCGGCCACCACGTAGCGCATCAGGCCGCCTCGTCCTCGTCGGTCACGACCCCTTCGGCCCGCCGCTCGGCCAGGGCCACGTCGAGCTCGCCGTGGCCGAGCCGGTCCTCCAGCAGGCCGATGCGGTAGCGGACGAGGAGCATCCACACGAAGACGAGGGTCAGCGCCACGAAGCCGAGCAGCAGCGTCCAGGCCATGGACCCGTGGATGCTCGGTGAGAGATCGGGGTTGAGGACGGTCGCCCCCTGATGGAGGGTCTTCCACCAGAGGACCGAGAAGTGGACGATGGGCACGTCCACCGCGGCGAACAGAGCGACGATCGCGCTCCGCTTGGCCCGCACTTCGGGCTCGGCCGGAACCCGACGGAGGGCCAGGTAGCCGAGGAAGAGGACGGCCAGCACCGCCGTGCTGGTCAGCCGGGCGTCCCACGCCCACCAGACGCCCCAGGTGGGCTTGCCCCAGATGGAGCCCGAGACGAGGGTGCAGATGTTGAAGACCACGCCCACCTCGACCGCGGCGGCGGCCAGGCGGTCCCAGAACATCGAACGGGTGCGGGGCCACAGGTACAGGAGGCTGGCCCCGGCAGCCAGGCCGAAGGCGAGATAGAGCGCCACCCAGGCCACGCCGGGATGGAGGTACACGAGGCGCACCAGGTCGCCCTGGGTCTGGTCGGGCGGGGTCACCCACAAGCCGAGCCAGACGGTGCCGACCAGCGCCACCAGCGCGCCGAGCCCGATGGTGCGCTCGACCCGGCGGGCCCGCGGGGAGGGCAGGAGCGGGGGGCGCTCCCCACCTCGAACATGGGGATCTGCTCCCGGACCGGGCCGGCTCATGCCGACTCCAGCATCGGGCCGAACACCACGACGCCGAGCGCCACGTAGACGGCGTCGAAGACGACGAGCAGGCGGAGCCACTGGGTGCCGTCGGCCGGGATTCCGCCGGCCATGGCCGCCTGCCAGATCCGGGTGCCGGCCAGCAGCACGGGGGCGGCGATGGGCAGCAGGAGGAACGGGAGCAGGGTCTCACGCACCCGGAGCCCGGCGGACAAGGCCCCGTACAGCGTCCCGGTGGCGGCCAACCCGACTGCGCCGAGCGCACCCGACGCCACCAACAGCCAGGGGTGGTCGACCTGCGCCCCGTAGAGGAGCACCACCCCGGCACCCAGCACCGCCTCGAGCAGCACCAGCAGGGCACCGACGGCCAGCGCCTTGCCCAGGAACAGTCCGGCGGGGTCGATCCCCGACAGCCGGAGGCCGTCCCGGGCCCCGTCGGCCGCCTCGACCGACACGCTGCGCTGCACGGCGAGAACGGTGCAGAACAGGACGGCCACCCAGAACAGTCCCGGTGCACCCCTGGCCATGAGGGTGCGGTCGGGACCGAGGGCGAAGGCGAACATCACCAGCGCCACGACGCCGAAGGGCACAACCTGGGACATGGCCACACGCGAGCGGGCCTCGATCCGAAGGTCCTTGCCCGCTACCAGCAGGGCGTCACGCCACATGAGACATCGACCCGCCCACCGGGACGTTGCTCGGCCCGGGAGCGGTCGGCGGCGTCGAAGCGATCGTCCCGGCGGCGTCTTCGCCGGAGGAGGTGGATGGCGCCAGGCGGGGGACCGTCCGCTCCCCCGTCACCCGGCCTCCGGCCATGATGACCACCCGCGTGGCGAGATGCTCGACGGAAGCAGCCTCGTGCGAGGCGATGACCACCGTCGTCCCGGCCGCCGACGCCTCGGCGATCAGCGCGTCGAGGATGTGGCGGGCCGACGAGTCCAACCCGGCATGGGGCTCGTCCAACAGCCAGAGGTCGGGCCAGCGGGCGGTGAGGACGGCGAGCGCCACCCGGCGCCGCTGGCCGGCCGAGAGCTTTGCCGCCGTGGTCCGCAGCAGACGCCCGGTCAGTCCGAACCGCCCGCAAGCGCCCTCCACCCGGGCGACATCGCCACCGGCGGCCCGCACGGCGAAGGTCACGTTCTCGAGGACGGTGAGGTCGTCGTAGAGATGGGCGGCATGGGAGAGCAGGCCGACCCGGCGCCGCACCTGGGCGCGCCGGCGTACCGGGTCGAGCCCGAATACGGTCACCCGGCCCGAGGCAAGGGGCACCAGCCCGGCGCAGACCCGCAGCAGGCTGGTCTTCCCGGCCCCGTTCGGTCCCTCGACCAGCACGGTCTGGCCTGGCCCGACCTCGAGGTCCAGGCCGGCGAGGAGGGGGAAACGTCCCGCCAACGCCACGGCGTCGTGCAGGGCCAGCACGTTGGAAGTGGGGGGTGGGGGGGCCATGGCCGCCCACCATGGTACGGGCGTGGCCCTGGCGGAGCCAGACGGGCCGGGCCCTGTGAGGAGCCGGCCCGGCGCCTGCGCTCAGCTCGTCGAGAGACGGCTGAGGTGCAGGTCACGGAGCCAGTCGGCGATGTAGCCCGACACCGTGCCCACATGACCTGTGAGCAACAGCAACCCGAAGGCCATCAGCACCGCCCCGCCCACCAGGTCGACCACCCGCAGCCGGTTGCGCACCCGGGCCAGCACATCGGTCAGGCGCCCGAAGGCCAGGCCGGTGAGAAGGAAGGGCACGCCGATGCCCAACGAGTAGGCCAGCAGCAGGGCCACGCCCCCGACCGCTGACCCTCCGGTACCGGCAGCCAGGGCGAGAACGCTGCCCAGCACCGGACCGATGCACGGGGTCCAGGCGAAGGCGAAGGCCATGCCCATGACCGGCGGGGCCCACGCGCCGAGCGCCGAGGGTCGGATCCGTAGCCGGCGCTCGCCCAACAGTCCGGACGGAAGGGTGACGCCGGCCGCCATGACCACCAGCAGGGCGCCGAAGGCCACGATGAGCAGTCCGGAGATGGTCTCGAGCAGACGCTGGTGGGTGAGGAACAGGCGGCCGATGGCCGACGCCGAGGCTCCGAGGACGGTGAAGACGACCGTGAACCCGGCGATGAAGGCCAGAATCCCGCGGAACAATCGGGCGCGCCGGTGCACCAGCGTGTCCGCCTCCGGACGGCCGCTCGTGCCGGGACCGTCCGGATCGGCCGCCCGGGCGGGGGCAGGCCCACCCCCGACGGCCGCGGGCACCGGCGCCGGCCGCAGCTCGGCGATCTCGGCGGCGGAGAGCCCGGAGACCATCGACAGGTATGCCGGGACCAGCGGGAGCACACACGGCGAGAGGAAGGAGAGCATTCCGGCGCCGAAGGCCACCAGCAGGCCGAGCGGGTCGGCGTGGACCGCGGCCGGACCGACCATGGCGGGGCGCTCAGGCCAACTGGCTCTGCACCAGCGCCAGGTCGGCCTCCACCATCATCTGCACCAATTCGGGGAAGTCGACCTCGCGGAACCAACCGAGCGTCTTCTCCGCCTTGGTCGGATTGCCCACCAGCAGGTCCACCTCGGCCGGGCGAAGGTAGCGCTCGTCGATGACCACGTGCTTCTCCCAGTCGAGCTCAGCAGCGGCGAAAGCCAGCTCGACCAACTCCTTGACCGAGTGTGTCTCGCCGGTGGCCACCACGTAGTCGTCGGGCCGGTCCTGCTGGAGCATCATCCACATGGCCCGCACGTAGTCGGCGGCGTATCCCCAGTCGCGCTGGGCGTCGAGGTTCCCGAGGGCCAGGCGCTGGTCGATGCCGGCCTTGATGCGGGCCACCCCGTGGGTCACCTTGCGGGTCACGAACTCGAGGCCGCGGCGCGGGGACTCGTGGTTGAAGAGGATGCCGGACGAGGCGTGGAGCCCGTAGCTCTCGCGGTAATTGACGGTGATCCAGTGGCCGTAGACCTTGGCCACCCCGTACGGGCTGCGTGGATAGAAGGGGGTCAGCTCACGTTGGGGCACCTCTTGGACCTTGCCGAACATCTCCGATGAGCTGGCCTGGTAGAAGCGGATCTCCGGGTCGACGATCCGGATGGCGTCGAGGACCCGGGTCACTCCGAGGGCGGTGGTCTCGCCGGTGAGCACGGGCTGGTTCCACGACGTCTGCACGAAGGACTGGGCGGCCAGGTTGTAGACCTCGTGGGGCCGATGGTCGCGCAGGATGTTGATCATCGAGACCTCGTCGAGGAGGTCTCCGGCCACCAGCGTCACCCGGTCCTGGATGTGGGCGATGCGCTCGAAGTTCACGGTGCTGGAGCGGCGCACCATGCCACAGACCTCATAACCCTGTCCGAGGAGGAACTCGGCCAGGTAGGAGCCGTCCTGGCCGGTGATGCCGGTGATCAGTGCTCGTTTCGCCATGTGGGTAGGACCTCTCGGGCTCAGTGGGCGTCGGCGGGGGGCGCCTGCCAGGACGGCGCCCGTTTCTCGGCAAAGGCGGCGATCCCTTCGGCCGCCTCGGCGGTCTGACTGGTCACCGTGAGCATCGCGTGCAGGTAGGGCAACGCCTCGGACGCCGCCGAATCCAGTACAGCGTAGAACGATTCGCGGCCCATCCTCATGACACCCGGCGGTTTCGAGGCCAGCACGGCGGACAGGTCGGCCACCTCGGCATCGAGCCGGTCGTGAGGCACCACCTTGGTGACGAACCCGATGCGCTCCGCCTCCTCGGCTTCCACGACCCGGCTGGTCAGCATGAGCTCGAGGGCCTTCTTGGCCGGCATCGAGCGGAGCAGCGGGACGGTCACCATGTAGGGCCAGAGGCCGACGTTGAGCTCGGGGGCGCCGAACCGGGCCCGCTCCGAGGCCACGACCATGTCGCAGGCCAGCGCCAGGCCGAACCCTCCGGCCATGGCCCAGCCCTGCACCCGGGCGATGGTCGGCTTGCCCAGGTGCCAGAGGTCCTCGAACAGCTCGGCCAGCCAGCCCCGGGCCTGATGGTGGTCGGCAAAGGGGTCGTCGGTCGCCGGCGGTCCCGGACGGCACCATGCCCGACAGGTCCGCTCCGGCGCAGAAGGCCTGGTCACCCGCACCGGTCAGCACCACCACCCGGACCATGGGATCGGCGCGGGCCCGCGCCACGTGGTGGCGCAGGCCGCGGATGATCTCCCACGTCATGGCGTTTCGGCGTTCGGGCCGGTTGAGGGTCAGGGTGAGGACGGCCCCCGCCCGCTCGGCCAGCAGCTCGGAGCCCGTCGGATCCGGCGAGGCCGCGGTCGGGGCGTCTTCGGGCACCGGACGAAGGTACCCCGCCCGCTGCGTCACTGTCCCTTCGAGGCCGGAGCGGCCCCTCCGGGGCCAGGGCGGCGCCGGCCGGCGGGCCGCACCCGCGCCGCTACGGTGTCGCCATTCCGACCGCCGCCCTCCTCTCGTTCCGCCTCGGAGGAACCGACGGCGTCGCCATCGAGGCGGCCAAATGGCAGGGGGCGTTGGCGTCACTGGGCTTCACCACCGTCACCGTGGCCGGGGCCGGACCGGTCGACCGGCTCCTGCCGGGCCTGGCCATGGAGGCGGAATCCCCTCCGACCCGGTCGGAGCTGGCCGCTGCCCTCGGCGACGCCGACCTGGTCGTGGTCGAGAACCTGTGCTCCCTGCCCCTCAACCCGGCGGCATCCGCGGCGGTGGCGGCGGTACTGGTCGGCCGGCCCGCGGTCCTCCACCACCACGACCTCCCCTGGCAACGGGCGCCCTTCATCCACCATCCCCCACCGCCGGTCGACCCCCGATGGACGCAGGTCACCATCAACGATCTGAGCCGCCGCCAGCTGGCCAGGCGGGGCATCGCCGCCGTCACCGTCCACAACACCTTCGCCGTCGATCCGACCTACGCCATCGAGCCAGACGCGGGTGCGGGACGCCGCTCGGTGTCGACCCGGAGCAGCTCCTGGTCCTGCACCCGACGAGGGCCCTGCCGCGGAAGAACGTCGCCGGCGGGCTGCGCCTGGCCGCCGAGCTGGGCGCCACCTACTGGCTCCTCGGCCAGGCCGAGGACGGCTACGGCCCCGAGCTCGGCGAGCTGCTGGCCCGGGCCAGGTGCCCGGTCGTGCTCGGTCCCCCGTCGGGATCGCCCGGGTTCACCGTCGCCGACGCCTACCGCGCCTGCGACGTGGTGACCCTGCCCTCGACCTGGGAGGGCTTCGGCAACCCGTCCGTTGAGTCGGCCGTCCACCGCCGCCCGCTCGCCATCGGGCCGTACCCGGTCGGCGCGCGAGCTGGCTGCGTTCGGGTTCGAGTGGTTCCCGCTGCGGCGCTCGGACCGTCTGGCGTCGTGGTTGGCCGCTCCCGACCCGTCCCTCCTCGACGGCAATCGGACCGTGGCCGCCACCCACTTCTCCCTCACCGACCTCCCCGAGCACATCGTCTCGGTCCTGCCGCAGCTCTGAACCCTTCGCCCGCCCACTCCCACGTCGAGCCTGGTCGGGGCCGTCCCCGGTGGTCAGGGCCCCGGGTACCATGCACGCCATGAACCCGGTCACCACGGAGTCCGGTGCCGCCGGGGCGACGGGGCGACGGGCGGAGGCCCAGGGGGGCAGGCGGCTCACGGCTGACGCCCGCCGGCGCCAGCTCTTCGAGGTGGCCCTCTCCCTCTTCGCCGAGCATGGTTACGCCGCGACCACCATGGACGACATCGCCGAGGCGGCCGGGGTGACCAAGCCACTCGTGTACCAGCATTTCGAGTCCAAGCGGGCGCTGTACCTCGAGCTCATGGACGTCTTCTCCCGCGAGCTGGTCGACCGCATCGTGGAGGCGACGGCCGACGCCGAGGGGCCGCGCCAGCAGGTCGAGCTCGGCTTCGCCGCCTACTTCGAGCTCATGGTGGGCAACGAGCCGGCTTTCCGTCTCCTCTACGGCCGGGACGCGCCCGACGACCCCGAGTTCGGCGCGGCCCTGCGCCGAGTGGAGGAGACCATCGCCGAGGCCATCGACCCGCTCATCGCTGCCGGGCTCGATCCCGAGCACCGGCTGCTGCTCGCCCACGCCGTGGTGGGGGTGGCCGAAGGCGCCACCCGCCATTGGCTGGACGCCCGGCGCCAGCGGGCCCTGAACGGCGGTGCCGACGCCCTCACCCTGGCGGACGAGGCCGCCCTGTTGGCCACCCGGCTGGCCGACTTCGCCTGGGCCGGCCTGCGCCAGGTGCATCGGGTCTGACCCGATCGCGCCGTGTGCCCCGGCCCCGGCGGCCCGGGCAGGACCAGGGGGATGGGCTCAGGTCCGCACCTGGCCGGCCACCACCGGTTGCTGCGTGGTCTGCACCACGCCGCCACCGTGCTCGGCGGTGATGGCAAAAGCGTGGATCGGCTGGCCGGCGGCCACGCTGAAGGGCACCACGGCGGGATCCCGGCCGAGCAGCCCGAGCGAGATCGTCTGACCGCCGACCACCGCCCAGAGCTGGTAGGTCCGGTCCGCCGGGAGGGTGGGCAGCCGGTGCGCCTGGACGAACCCGGTGCCCGACCGGGTGAGCACGACGAGGACCGTGGCCGGCGACCCGCTTCCGGCCGGCGCGGTGAGCTCGACCTGCCGGGTGGCCGGCTGGGCCAGAGCGGCCCGCTCGGCCGCGTTGAGGCTCGGCGACGAGGTGAGGGAGCTGACCTGGTGGTTCAGATGGTCGACCCGCACCCCGAGCCCGATGGCCACCACGGCCGCGGCGACGGCCACCACGGCCGCGCCGGCGGTGACCCAGCCCCGGCCGAGTCGCCGGTGACCGTTCTCGACCGCTCCACCGGGGCCGCCCGATGTCCCCGGTCCCGTCCCGGGGGCGGACGCCACACCCGGCGGCCCGGGGGCCCGCTCGGCACCGGTCTCGAGCCGGGCAGCCAGGCGCTCCCAGGACGGCGGGGCGGATCCCTCGAGGCGCGGCGGCGATGCCGTCCCAGAGCTCGGGAGGTGACTCGCCACCCGAGTTGGCCAGCAACCCGGCCACCTCGTGGTGGTGGGCCACCTCGATCGAGCACCGCAGGCAGGTGTCGAGATGGCGATCGATGATGGCGGCGGTGTCGGCATCGACGGCGTCGAGCGCGTAGGCGCCGAGCAGCTCCTGGATCTCCCGATGATCCGCTTCCGGGGTGGCCGCACGCTCACTGCTCCGCCCCCGCCGGCTGGATGCCGAGCTCGGCCAAACTGGTTCGCAGCCGGCCCAGCCCCGACCGGATCCGGCTCTTCACCGTGCCCTCGGGCTGCATCGAGGATCCGCGCCACCTCGCGATAGGTGTGGCCGCCGAAGTAGGCCAGCTGGATCGGTTGGCGGAGCTCCTCGGGCAGAGCGCCGAGCGCCTCCTGCACCTGGTCGGCGACGGCCATGTCCCACACCTCGTGATCGATGTCGTACCCGGCGGTGGCCGTCTGGCGCGAGGTCCGCTCCTCGCGCTTGCGGCGGGCCACCTCCGAGCGAACGAAGTCGACCGACTTTGCCGTGGGTCCGCGCCAGGAGATAGGACCGCAGCGTCCCCCGCTGGGCGTCGAACTTCTCCGGTTGGTTCCACAGGTCCAAGAAGACCTCCTGGGTGATCTCCTCGGCCGGCGGGTCGCTGCGAAGGATCCGGCGGGCCAGCCCGTGCACGGCACCGCCGTGCCGGCGGTAGACCTCGGCCAGCGCCTCCTGGTGCCACCGGGCCGACGGCGACGACCAGATTGGCGTCGCTCGCCTGGCGCACCTCGACCATCACGGAACAGTATCCGTAGCCGGTGGCCCCCCCAGATGACGCCATGGGCTTGGCGAGCTGGAGAAACCCCACTTCGAGGGGCCCGACGAGCGGTCGGGGGGAGGAATGGGCGACTCACCGACACTCACCGACACTCTCTCATCCCGGTGGGCGCCCGGCGACCTCATCCCGGTGGGCGCCCGGCGACGAACACGTGCCATGGGCATCGACATCGGCCGCTACCGGAAGCTCTCGGCGAAGCTCGACACCACCGACATCGACTTCGACACGTTCCGGCAGCGGCCACTCCCACCCGAGGCCCTGCGATGCCTGCGCTACATGCACGACGTCGAGAACCACACCGTCTGCTACCTGCGCGATGTGCTGGTCACCCGGGCCCACCGGGACCCGGAGGTGACCTCGTTTCTCACCTTGTGGAACTACGAGGAGTTCTGGCACGGGGAGGCGATCGCCGAGATCCTCGCCGCCCATGACGAGCCGGCCGGCACCGGGAGGATCGCCGCTCTGCGCCACCGACTGCCGAAGCGGGACGCGTGGCGTCCGCTCACCTTCCAGCTCGGATCGGCACTCACCCCCCACCTCACCGCGGTCCACATGACATGGGGCGCGGTCAACGAGTGGACGACCCAGGCGGGCTACGCCCGGCTGGCCAAGCTGGCGGGGCACCCCACCCTGTCGGAACTGCTGCGCCGCATCATGAAACAGGAGGGGCGGCACATCGACTTCTACGCCGCCCAGGCGGGGCGCCGCCTGGCCGACAGCCGGGCCGCGCAGCGGCTGACCCGGTGGGCCCTGCGCCGGTTCTGGGCGCCGGTCGGCAGCGGCGTGGTCCCCGACCGTGAGGTCGTGTTCCTACGTGACTACCTCTTCGGGGACGCCGACGGCCGGGCCGTGGCCGAACGGATCGATCGTCGGGTCGACCGTCTCCCCGGCCTGGCCGGGCTCGGCCTCCTGCGCGGGGCGGTGGCACCCGCCGCCTGACCGGGGTTATGGGCGAGCCACATCACCGGCCCGGCGGGCGCAAAACCCGACCGAGCCGGTAAACTATGTGGGTGTTCAGCTTCCCCAACCCGGTCGACGAGCACGCCGCCCGAACGGTGGCCGGCGGTGTGCTGGTCATGGCGGCGGCCGCGTTGGCCTTCCGCCAACCCCTCCTGCTCATCCCCCTGGCCTACGGGTTCTGGGCCCGGGTGCTCACCGGACCGCGGCTGAGCCCGCTCGGCCTGGTGGCCACCCGGTTGGTGGTCCCGCGCCTGCCCTGGCCACCGAAGCCGGTGCCTGGACCGCCCAAGCGGTTCGCCCAGGCCATGGGGACGGCCATATCCACCTCGGCGCTCGTCCTCTGGTATGGGTTCGGTCGAGCACGCCGCCGCCTGGGGCCTGGTCGCCACCATCGCCGTCGCCGCATTCCTCGAGTCGGTGTTCGGCGTCTGCATCGGGTGCACCGTCTTCGCCTTCCTGATGCGTGCCGGGGTGATCCCCGACCAGGTGTGCGCGGCGTGCGCCGACCTCTCGCTGCGCCACCCGAAGCTGGCTGAGGGTCGTCCCGCCTGATCGCCGACCGGGACCGGGATCAGCGGAGCCGGGGAGCCAGCCCGGCGCAGAGGTCGGCCAGCTCCTTGGCACAGGTCACATAGACCTGGTCGTCACCGCCGGCCGGGTCTTCGACGTCCTCCCATGGTTCGACGGGCAGGTCGGCCAAGCCGAGTGAGTCGAGCCGTTGGCCGAGCGGGCGGGGACCGGCCTGGAGATCGCGGCACAACCGCTTGATCGATGCGGTCCTGGCGGCCGCGGCGGGGAACTTGCGCCGCATATAGGCGACGTGTTCGCCGGCCATGGCCAGGACCAGATCGGCCCGGTGCACAGCCTCAGCCGTGACCTGCCGGCTCCGGTGGCACGTCGGCGACGAAGCCCAGCGAGGCGAGGGCGTCCCGGGTCCGCCGGCTCATCGGCTGGCCGTCGACCACGTGGGTGCCCGAGGTCACCACGGCGAGTCCGGCCGCGCCGAGCATGGCCCCGGCCATCACCGAGCGCGCCGCATTGCCGGTGCACAGGGTGAGGATCTGCACGTTCGGGACGCTTTGGCTCAGTTGATGTGGACCCCGGAGATGGCCCGGGCGATGATCAGCCGCTGGATCTCGGAGGTGCCCTCGAAGATGGTGAAGATCTTCGAGTCGCGGTGCCACCGCTCGACCGGGTGCTCGCGGATGTAGCCGTAGCCGCCCATGATCTGGATGGCCTCCTCGGTCACATACACGGCAGTCTCGCCGGCGTAGAGCTTCGACATCGAGCCCTCGCCCGAGGTGAACTCCTTGCCGTTGCGGCCCATCCACGATGCCCGCCAGACGAGCAGGCGGGAGGCGTCGATCGCGGGTCTTCATGTCGGCCAGCTTGAAGGCGATGGCCTGGTTCTCGATGATGGCCCGACCGAAGGCCTTGCGCTCCTTGGCGTAGTCGAGCGAGTACTCGTAGGCGGCGCGGGCGATACCGAGCGCCTGGGCGCCGACCGCCGGGCGGGAGGCCTCGAAGGTCTTCATGGCCGCCTGGCTGCGTGGACCGCTTGCCCTCCCGGGCCCGGGCCAGCTTCTCGTCGAGCTTCTCCTTGCCCCCGAGCAGCAGTCGGCCCGGCACCCGGACGTCGTCGAGGATGACCTCGGCGGTGTGCGAGGCCCGGATGCCCATCTTCTGGAACTTCTGGCCCTGGGAGAGGCCGGGTGTCTTCGGGGGCACGATGAAGCTGGCCTGGCCCCGCGACCCGAGCTCGGGATCGACCGAGGCCACGACGACGTGGATGTCGGCGATCCCGCCGTTGGTGATCCAGGTCTTCGTGCCGTTGAGCACCCACTCGTCCTTGGCCTCGTCGTAGACGGCCCGGGTCCGCAGCGACGAGACGTCCGAGCCGGCGTCGGCCTCGGAGACGGCGAAGGCGGCCATCTGGATGTTCTCGGGGGTGCCGAAGCACTGCGGCCCCCATTCGATCAGCTGCTCGGGGGTGCCGTTGCTGGCGATGCCGGCCAGGCCCAGGGTGCTACCCAGGATGGCCAGGGCGATGCCGGCGTCACCCCAGGCCAGCTCCTCGGCGGCGATGGGCAAGAGCAGACCGCTCGCGTCCAAGAACGCCTGGGCGATGAAGTCGAAGGAGTAGAGGCCGATCTGGGCCGCCTCCTCGATGATGGGCCAGGGGGTCTCCTCCCGCTCGTCCCACTCGTGGGCGGCCGGTCGGATCACGTCCTCGGCGAAGTCGTGCACCCACTTCTGGATCTGCAGTTGATCCTCGTTGAGATCGAGGGAGAAATCGGACATGGTGCTCGCTCCGTTCCGGCCCTACGGGCCTGCTCACCCACGACGGTGTCGGTACGGTCGACCTATGGGGACCGAACCTGGGCGGGCCTCTCCGGCCCGGGACCCGTCACTCGTTGTTACTCAATAGTAACCTCATCGGGGCGTGCCCAGGGTACAGCCGGAGCCCGGGGCCGGCGAGGCGACCACCGGGCCAGGTCAGATGGGCCGACCCGGCCAAGCGGGGGCGACAGGAAGAGCGCTCGGGAAGCCGGCGGGCGGCCGCGAACCTCCGGTCCGGTCGGTGGACCTACCGGCCGGCACCGGCTGTCTCAGCCGGGGGTTGAAGGAGTGGGGTCAGGCTGGTTGGACGAGGCGCACGTCGACCGCCTGGAGGCCCTTCGGGCCCTTCCTGGAGGTCGAACTCGACCGCCTGGCCCTCCTCGAGAGAGCGGAATCCGTTCATCTGGATGGCCGTGTGGTGCACGAACACGTCGGCACCACCGTCCGGCTGGGAGATGAAGCCGAAGCCCTTCTCCGCGTTGAACCACTTAACTGTTCCGGAAGCCACGGTGGCATTCCCCTTTCCTTCACCCACGTCGTGCTCACGACAACCACGATTCCGCATTCCCGGTCCCGATGCGCCCATTGGGCGCTCGACGACCGAAGAGGGAGGGGATGGATTGCCTGCCCGCGAAACGCTAGCAGCCCACCGCCGAGAATCGAACTTTCCCCGTCGTCCCCGGCTCCTTGTTCACACTGCGTTCATCGCCGCCGGACCCGGGTACCCTCGGGCCCGTCCTCGACCAGCCAGCCGGCGCTCCTCCAGCTCGGCCCGCAGCGCGTCGGCCGTGGACCAGTCCCGCGCCGCCCGGGCCTCGTCCCGCCGGCGCACCTTGTCGGCGACGTCGGGATCGGGCGCCTCGGTCGAGGGTCCGCCCCGGAGCGCCGAGGCCCGAGCGCGGCGGCACAGGAGCCCGCCGTGCGCGCCGAACGTCGGCCGTCGAGGTGTCGCCGGCGTCGGCGGCGGCGTTGGCCCGCCGGGCGAGGTCGAACACCGTCGGCCAAGGCACCGGGCGTGTCGAGGTCGGCGTCCATGGTGGCGACGGAAGCGTCGAGCACCTCGCGCTCGAGTTGGTCCCGCCGGCCAGTCAACGGGTGCGGCCACGGGACCGTCGGCCAGCGGGTCGGCCAGGGCGAACCGCCGGGCCAGCTCGTCCAGTCGGGCCAGTCCGGCCTCGGCCTCGGCGATCGTCTCCGGTGTCACCTCGATGGGCGAGCGGTAGTGGGACCGCAGCACCAGCAGGCGGTAGGCGCGGGCGTCGCTGCGGGCCAGCAGGTCGGTCGAGCGAGGTGAAGTTGCCCAGGGACTTGGACATCTTCTCGCCCCCGACCATCACCCACCCGTTGTGCATCCAGTGGCGGGCGAACTGGCGGCCGTCGGCCACGGCCTGGGCCCGCTCGTTCTCGTGGTGGGGGAAGACAGGTCCTGGCCGCCGCCGTGGAGGTCGAACCCTTCGCCCAGCAGGTCGAGGGACATGACCACGCACTCGGTGTGCCAGCCGGGCCGTCCCGCGCCCCACGGTGACGTCCCAGGTCGGCTCGCCCGGCTTGGCCTTCTTCCACAGGACGAAGTCGAGCGGCGACCGCTTCTCCTCGTCGGCCTCGACCCGGGCCCCGGCCCGCAACGAGTCGAGGGGCTGGCGGGCCAGCAGCCCGTACCCGGGCACGTCGAGCACCGACAGGTACACGCCCGTCGCCGTCTCGTAGGCGACCCCCCGCCCGACCAGGTCGGCGATGAGGTCGACCATCCGGTCGACGTAGGCGGTGGCGTGGGGTGCCTCGTCCGGCCGGAGCACGCCGAGCGCGTCCATGATCTCCCACCACAGCGCCTCGTTGGCGGCGGTCAACTCGGCGACGGTTCGATGCCCCGTTCGGCCGCCCGCTCGATGATCTTGTCCTCGATGTCGGTGATGTTGGAGACGTAGGTGACCTCGCAGGCCGCTGAAGAGCAGGTAGCGGCGGAGGACGTCGAACACCAGGGAGAACCGGCCGTGGCCGAGGTGGGGCACGCCGTCGACCGTCGGCCCGCAGACGTACAGCGAGACCCGGCCCGGCTCGCGCAGCCGGAGCGGGGCCAGCGTCGCCGGTGGCGGTGTCGTGGAGCCGGAGCACGCAGGGTACGGTAACCCGATCATGCCGGAGCAGACGACCGGCTCGCCGCGGCCGGGTGACCAGGGCGTCCGGGATCCCCGACAAGCCCGCCCTCGAGGGGCTCGAGGCCACCTGGTCGGCCCGGTGGGAGGCCGAGGGCATCTACGCGCTTCGACCGCACGCCGACCGCGTCGACGGTGTACTCGATCGACACGCCGCCGCCGACGGTGTCGGGCTCGCTCCACATCGGCCACGTCTTCTCCTACACCCACACCGACGCCGTGGCCCGCTTCCACCGCATGCGCGGCCGCGCGGTCTTCTACCCGATGGGATGGGACGACAACGGGCTGCCCACCGAGCGGCGGGTGCAGAACTACTTCGGGGTGCGCTGCGATCCGAGCCTCCCCTACGACCCCGACTTCGTGCCGCCCGAGCGAGCCGGCGAAGGACCCGGTCGCCATCTCCCGGCCCAACTTCGTGGCCCTGTGCCACCAGCTCACCGCCGAGGACGAGCAGGTCTTCGAGCACCTGTGGCGGACGCTCGGGCTGTCGGTCGACTGGTCGCACTCCTACGCCACCATCGGCGAGCGGGCCCAGCGGGTCTCCCAGCGGGGCTTCCTCCGCCTGGCCGAGCGCGGCCAGGTCGGTCCAGCGCACCGCCCCCACCCTGTGGGACGTCGACTTCCGCACCGCGGTCACCCAGGCCGAGCTGGAGGACCGGGAGCGCCCGGGCGCCTACCACCGGCTGCGGTTCCCCCGGGTCGACGCCGGAGGGCGCGGTGGAGATCGAGACCACCCGGCCCGAGCTGCTCCCGGCCTGCGTGGCCCTCGTCGCCCATCCCGACGACGACCGCTACCAGCCCCTGTTCGGCACCGAGGTCCCCACGCCGCTGTTCGGCGTGCGGGTCCCGGTCGTCGCCCACGAGCTGGCCGACCCCGAGAAGGGCTCGGGCATCGCCATGATCTGCACCTTCGGCGACACCACCGACGTGGTGTGGTGGCGCGAGCTCTCGCTGCCCACCCGGACCGTGGTCGGCCGGGACGGCCGCCTGCTGCCGGTCGCTTCGGGCGAGCCGGGTTGGGAGTCGGACGACCCCGCGGGCGGCGGACGCCGCCTACGCCGAGCTGGCCGGCCAGACGGTCAAGCAGGCCCAGGCCCGCATCGTCGAGCTGCTGGCCCGCACCGGGGCCCTGATCGGCGAGCCGCGGCCGATCACCCACCCGGTCAAGTTCTACGAGAAGGGCGACCGGCCCCTCGAGATCGTGTCGTCCCGGCAGTGGTTCGTCCAGACCCTCCCCCTCCGCGACGGCTGCTCGCCCGCGGCGAGGAGCTGCACTGGCACCCGGCCTACATGGCCCACCGCTACCGGGCCTGGGTGGAAGGGCTCAACGGCGACTGGAACATCAGCCGCCAGCGGTTCTTCGGCGTGCCCTTCCCGGTCTGGTACCCGGTCGACGCCGACGGCGAGATCGACTACGACGCCCCGATCCTCGCCGACGAGGACCGCCTCCCGGTCGACCCGTCGACCGACGTGCCCGACGGCTACACCGCGGACCGGCGGGGCCAGCCGGGCGGGTTCGTCGGCGACCCCGACGTCATGGACACCTGGGCCACCTCGTCGCTCACCCCGCAGATCGCCGGCGGCTGGGAGGACGACCCCGACCTGTTCGCCCGGGTCTTCCCCATGGACCTCCGGCCCCAGGCCCACGACATCATCCGCACCTGGCTGTTCTCCACCGTCGTCCGCTCCGAGCTCGAGCACGGCGTGCTGCCCTGGTCGGACGCGGCCATCAGCGGCTGGGTGCTCGACCCCGACCGCAAGAAGATGTCCAAGTCGAAGGGGCAACGTGGTCACCCCCCTGCCCCTGCTCGAGCAGCACGGCGCCGACGCCGTGCGCTACTGGGCGGCCTGCGGGCGGCCCGGCACCGACACCGCGGTGGACGAGGGCCAGATGAAGGTCGGGCGGCGGCTGGCCATGAAGGTGCTCAACGCCTCGCGGTTCGCCCTCGGCCGCCTGCCGACGGCGACGGCACGGTGAGTCGGCCCGCCGCTCGAGGCGGTCACCGCCCCGATCGACCGGGCCATGCTGGCCCGCCTGGCCGGGTGGTCGACGAGGCCACCGGCGGCCTTCGAGGACTACG
Organism: uncultured Acidimicrobiales bacterium; assembly: GCA_963769825.1. GTDB lineage: Bacteria > Actinomycetota > Acidimicrobiia > Acidimicrobiales > RAAP-2 > Bog-756. Next base: position 703,930 of record CAVYNO010000003.1, on the reverse strand, counting down.
ACTACGCCCGGGCCCTCGAGCGCACCGAGGCGTTCTTCTGGTCCTTCTGCGACGACTACCTCGAGTTGGTCAAGACCCGCGCCTACGGCGACGCCGGCCACCCGGGCCCGGCCTCGGCCCGGGCGGCCCTGGCCGCCGCCCTGTCGGTCCTGCTCCGCCTGCTCGCCCCAGTCCTCCCCTTCGTGACCGAGGAGGTGTGGTCGTGGTGGCAGGCCGGCTCGATCCACACCGCCCGGTGGCCCACGGTCGACGAGCTCGGAGCGGCACCGGCCGACGAGGCGACCAGCGGCGCCGGTCCTCGAGGTGGCGGCCGAGGTGCTCGGCGCCGTCCGCCGGGCCAAGACGACGGCCAAGCGCTCGATGCGGGCCCAGGTCGCCCGCCTGACGGTGACCGACACGGCCGCCCGGCTGGACGCCCTGGACGGCCGAGGGCGACGTGCGCGACGCCGGCGGGGTGGTCGACTGGTCACGGCCGTGGGCGACGTGCCCTCGGTCGAGGTCGAGCTGGCCGAGGAGTACTGACGGCCGGAGGAACCGGGCACGGGAGCGGTCCCGGCGGGAACCGGAGGGATCAGGCCAGGTAGATGCTGAGGGCGGCCTCGGCCATCTCGCCGGGGGTCCCCTGCTGCTCGATCCGGCCGTGGACCATGATCGCGGCGTGGTCGGCCACGGCCAGCGCGGTGGTCACGAACTGCTCGACCAGCACGATGGTCATCCCCTGGCGGGCCAGGCCGCCGACCAGCTCGTAGAGCTCGGCGACGATCAGCGGGGCGAGGCCCATGGACAGCTCGTCGAGGAGAGGACCCGGGGCTCGGTCACCAGGGCCCGGGAGATGGCCAGCATCTGCTGCTCGCCGCCCGACAGGGTGCCGGCCATCTGGCGGCGCCGCTCCTTCAGGACGGGGAAGGCCGCGTAGGTGCGCTCCTCCACCTCCTTCATGGTGATGCCGCCCCGCGTAGGTCCAGATCCGCAGGTTCTCGCGCACGGTCAGGTTGGGGAAGATGCCCCGGCCCTCGGGCACGGCGCACAGACCCTGGCGGGCCAGCTTCTCGGCGGGGTCTTGCCGACCGGGCGGTCGCCGACGAGCACCTCGCCGGCCGTCGGCCGCATCCGGCCGCTCATCACCTTGAGCAGGGTGGACTTGCCGGCGCCGTTGGGGCCGAGCAGGGCGAAGACGCTCCCGGCCGGACCTCGAGGTCGACGCCGTGGAGCACCTCGATGCGCCCGTACGAGGCGCGCACCCCGCGGACGCGTGAGACCGAGGGCCGGCCGGTCGGTCTCGTCGACCGGCGCCGACCGGGGCGGGGGAGGCCAGCTCGGTCACGGCTCGCTGCCGTCCGCCGGGCGCATCGGTCGCCCGCCGGCGCAGCGGTGCCGACGGTCATCGTTCACCTCGCCCAGGTAGGCGGCCTGGACCATCGGGTCCTTGCCGGATCTCCTCGGGGGTGCCCGAGGCGATGATGTCGCCGAAGTCGAGCACGTAGATGTAGTCGCAGATCCGCATGACGAGCTCCATGTCGTGCTCGACCAGCAGCACGCCCATGCCCCCCCGGCCAGCGTGGTCAGCAGGTCGCCGAGGGCCTGGGACTCGGCGTCGTCGAGCCCGGACCCCGGCTCGTCGAGCAGCAGGATCTTCGGGGCCATGGCCAGGGCCCGGGCCAGCTCGACCATGCGGGCCAGCCCGGTGGGCATGGCGCTGGCCTGTCGGTCGGCCAGCCCGCCGAGGCCGACACCCTCGAGCAGGCGGTCGGAGGCGGTGGCCACGGCGAGCGAGCCCGGCCGGTGGGCTCGCCTCGGGGCACGCCGCCGACCGTGGGCACGCCCGCCTTCACCCAGGGGGACGATCCGCCTCACGTGGCGCCACTGCCACCACTTGACCGAGGACTCCAGCCCGACCTGCACGTTCTCGCCGGCCGACAGGGTGCCGAACAGCTCGAGGCGCTGGAAGGTGCGGGCCAGCCCGAGGCGCGCCCGACGGTGGGGCTTCATCCTGGTGATGTCGGTGTCGTACAGCAGGACCGTCCCCCGGTCGGGGGTCTGCAGGCCGCTGATGACGTTGAACAGCGTGGTCTTGCCGGCGCCGTTCGGGCCGATCAGCCCGGTGACCGTCCCGGCCCGACCGACAGGTTGGCGTCGCTGAGGGCGGCCACGCCGCCGAAGCGGACGGCCACCCCCGTCGACGGTCAGGACGGCTCGTCGTCCGGCCGGCGGCGTCAGCCTGGCGGCACGGGAGCTCCCTCCCCGCGAGTCGCCGGAGCCACGGACCGTCGGGTCGGCGGCGGACGGCGGTGGCGACCGGGCCACCGCCGCTTGACCCACGGCAGCTCGGACGTGGAGCGCCTCGATCCCGAGGATCCCGTTGGCCGCCCGGCCGATCAGGATGATCCCGGCCCGGCGAAGATGCCGATGCTGGAGGGCCAGATCTGGTTGAGGACGACGTAGGTGAGCGCGGCCAGGAAGGCGCCCGACACGGTCCGGATGCCCCAGATGGTCACGAACAGCACGAAGATGATGCCGGGGAAGATGTCGAAGTCGGTGGTGCCCACGATCTGCTGCACCGTGCCGTAGAGGGCGCCGGCCAGGCCGGCCATGCCGGCGGCGATGGCGAACACGGCCACCTTGGTGAAGCCGATGTTGAGGCCGACCGTGGCGTAGGCGGCCGGCGAGTCGTTGACGGCCACCAGCCGCCGGCCGAACAGGCTGCGGCGGATGGCCAGCACCAGCCAGGCGCGACAGGACGAAGAACACGGTCACCAGCAGGAACTCGGCGGTGTCGCCGCCGAACGAGAGCCCGGGCAGGGTGATGCGGGCGATGTTGAGACCGCCGCCCGCGCCGTAGACGCGGCCGTCGGCGAAGAAGCCCGTTGGCCACGGCGTCGGCGAAGGCGAAGGTGGCCAGCGCCAGGTAGAGGTCGCTCAGCCGGATGGTGGGCAGGGCGACCAGGGCACCGACGCCGGCGCAGATGGCGGTGGCGGCCACCAGGCCCGACCAGCGACCCGCCGCCGGCCACCTTGCCCATGACGAAGGCGCCGATCCCCATGAAGGAGAACTGGCACAGCGAGACCTGGCCCGAGTAGCCGGTCAGCAGCACCAGCGAGAGCCCGACGATGGCGAGGCACATCACCATGCCGCCGAGGGTGAGCAGGGTGGTGCCGTTGACGCGGTGTTGGCGAAGGCCACGCCGACGACCACGGCCACCACCAGGAAGGCCGCCCCGCCGACGAGCGACTCCCGTGCCGCCGGCCACCCGGGGCGCCCGCATCGAGGTGAGCCGGCCGACGGCCCGCAGGCGGACCGACGGCAGGGTCACCAGGGCGATGAACAGGAAGACCATGGGCAGGGCCACGGTCGACGTCGGGTGACAGGATCTGGGAGAGGTGGGGCACGATGTAGTTGAGGATGTAGTTCTCGGCCAGGCCGATGGCGATGGCGGCGGCGAAGGTGACCGGGATGTTCTTCAGGCGGCCCGACGATGGCCGCGGCGTAGCCGCTCACCACCAGCAGGGTCAAGGCCTCGATGCTGATCCCGGTCGTCTGGGTCGGGGCCAGCAGCACGCCGGACAGGGCGGCCATGAAGAAGCCGAGGATCCAGCCGTACTGGCTCATCCGGTTGGGCGAGACCCCGGCCATGGCCGAGCAGCTCGGGGTCGTCGACCACGGCCCGCAGGGCGAACCCGGTGCGGGTGGAGTAGAAGAGCAGCCGCAGCCCGACGGCCACGGCGAGCGGCCACGCCGATGATGAGGACGTACTGGTACTGGATGTTGATGCCGACCAGGCGGAACTGGCCCGTTGATCTGCGGTTCGACCGGTGCGCTGGACGGTCGGCGACCAGACCACGGTGGCCATGCCGGTCAGGATGACCATCAGCCCGAGGGTGACCATGACCGGCCGCTCGGCCGAGGCGCCGTGGAGCCGGCGCATGAGCACCCGTTCGACGAAGGCCCCGGAGATCGACGCCCCGAGGATCAGGACGATCACCAGGGCCCCAGCACCGGCAGGTGGTGGGCCGAGACCAGCTCCCAGTAGCCGAAGGCGGCGATCATCCCGACCGCGCCCTGGGCGAAGTTGAAGACGCCCGAGGTGGTGTACGTCACCACCAGGCCGGTGGCCGCGATGGCGTACCCGGCGCCGAGCATGACCCCGAACACCGTGAACTGGAGAAAGTTGCTCACCGAGTCATCCTCATCCCCCGTCGAGCCCCCTCGCCGAGACCTCCGCTGCTCGTCGCGGCCCTGCTCAGGTACCGGGCTTGCGTCACGTACGACCCGTCGCAACGGAACCCGTTGGTGCTGCCGATCATCGGCGGGTCGTCCGGCACGCACGAACTGGCCGTTGACCACCTGGCGATCAGGTAGCAGTTGGGCGGCGTCTTGGCCGCCGGGTTGGTCGGGGCGTTGAAGCCGTCCGCCGTTGAACGAGGTGATCTTGGACAGGGCCTGGAGCAGCGAGCCCCGGCTCGGGTTCGGAGCCGGCGTTCTTCAGGGCCTGGACGAACAGGTCGGCCGACAGCCACCCGTAGGCGGTGAACAGGTCGGGCTTGAAGCCGGGGGACGCCACCTTGACCCAGTGGAGGAAGGTGCGCCACCGCCGGCACGGCCGCCGGGTCCTCGCCGAGGTAGAGCGAGGTTCTGGGAGAGGTAGGACGCCGTCGACGTTGGCCGCCCCGCCCGACTGCCGGCGACCAGCTGGTTGGAGTAGGTGGCGGCCCCGAGGAGCACCTGGGGGTGGAAGTTCTGCTGGGTCAGGGCCTTGAGCACCGAGCGAGGCGTAGTTCGACGGGCATCTGGTCCATGAAGATGATCTTCACGCCGGCGTTCTTCATGGCGATGACCTGCTGGTTGAAGTCGGTCTGGGTGGTGGCGTAGGTCTGCTCGTAGACGAACTTGTACCCGCCTTCTCCGCGACGTACTTCTCCCCGCCCAGGTCGGGGCGGCCGAGGGCGAGTCGGCCACCAACGTGCCCACGGCGTTCGACGTCGTGGGTGAACCGGTTCTTGAAGTACTGGATCGGGCCCGACGCCCAGCCGTCGGCCAGCGGGACCGGGCTGTACGACGTTGGGCAGCTTGTTGGTGGCGGAGTCGAGGACCTGGGACACGTCGGGGAACCCGGGGTTCTGCGGCCAGGACGCGCCCCGCCGAAGCTGTCCTCGAGCGAGAAGCTCGCCGACCAGGGCGAAGTCGTTCTGCAGGGCGTTCTGGGTGGCCTGCTTGTTGGCCGGCGCCGGTGAAGCCGTCGTCGGCGTTGTTGACGACGAGCTTGCGCCCGTTGACCCCGCCGGTCGAGTTGACGTAGTCGACGTAGGCCTGGGTGCCGACCTGGGCGCCCTTGAAGAGGCCGGCCGAGAGCGTGGACACGTTGCCGACCTGACCGAGGTGGACGTGATGCCGGTGTGGTCGGTGAAGGCGCTGGCCGGGATCGGCCGAGGCCCGCCCGTGGCCGCCGCCGCCGCCCGCCGTCGTCGTGGTCGACGACGAGCTGGTGGAGCTGCAGGCCGCCACGCCAGTGCCGACCGCCAGCACCATCGCCAGCGCGGCGGATGCGCGTCTTCCATGATGCTGAGCGCAAGGCTCCCCCTTGTCGTCGATGCGGTCCGGATGGACCGACGGCGTCCGTGCCCGGCCGACATGGACCCGGCGCCGACACGAATATGTGACTCTACGTCAGAAACTCGGCCGCGTGTCCAGCACCCGGGCGCTCGGCCGCACGGGCCCGGACGGTCCGGGGTCTACCGACGCCGGTTCGGGTCCGGGCCAGTCGATGGCGCCCGGGCCCGGACCCCCTCGAGGAAGCGCGACCACGCCGAGGGTGGTGTGCCGGGACCGGATCGAGGCCAGCGACGTCGAAGGCGTGCTGGGCCCGGGGCAGCTCGAGGTAGGCCACCGGCGACGCCGAGACGCGCCGGCAGCCGCTCGGCGAACCGGCGGGCCACCTCGCGGCGGCACCAGGGTGTCGTTGGCCCCCTGGACGACGAAGAACATGGCGGCGCCGACGGCGTGATGCGCTGGTCGGGCGAGGCCCGCTCGAACACGGCCGGGTTGTCCGACGTAGGGCACCTTCATCACCCGCTTCTCGAGCAGCTCGACGAGGCCGTGGCCGTAGGCTCCCTGCCGCGTCGGGGTCGCCGGTCATGTCGTGGACCCCGTAGAACGGGATGCAGGCGTCGACCGAGGTGTCGGCTCCTCGAAGCCGGGCTGCCACTCGGGCCGTTGGGGGTGAGGGCGACCAGGGCGGACAGGTGGCCGCCGGCCGAGCCGCCGGAGACGGCGAGGAACGCGGGTCGCCCCCGTACTCGGCGATGTGGTCCCGCACCCAGGCCATGGCCCGCTTGCAGTCGACGATGTGGTCGGGCCAGGTGGCCCTCGGGCTGAGCCGGTAGTTGACGGCCACGCAGACCCAGCCCCGCTGGACCAGTTCGTGCATGCATCGGGATGCCCTGCTCCCGCTTGTCGCCGATGATCCAGGCCCCCCCGTGGATGTAGACCAGGACCGGCGCCTGCCCGCCGGCGGGTCCGCCCGGCGGATCAGGACGTCGAGCCTGTGGCGGTAGATGCCGTCGCCCCAGTAGTCGATGTTGCGGATGCCGGCGGATGCCGCCGGAACCGGAACGGGCACGGCCAGCACCAGGCGCCACCAGCGGTTCCAGGCCGGCGCCGGGTCGAACCCCGGCGCGGATGGGGTCCGCCGCGTGGCCGCGTCCAGGGCCTGCGTCGACCAGGGCCACCGGCCCGGTGGGCCACCGACGCGTGCGCCGGATCGACCACGGCCGCACGTCCCGACCGACGACGGCCAGCCCCAGCCACGCCGGCCAGGCGCGCGAGCCCGCCGGCGAGGGCGACGGCGACCGCCAGCCGGTCGACCAGCGCGCCGACCTGGACCGGCAGCTCGCTCGGAATCCAGCCGAAGGCGAAGCAGACGAGGATGAACGGCTCCCGCCGGACCGGGGACCACGCGTTGACCGCCAGGGCGGCGAAGACCAGCTGAAGGCGAGGAGAGCACCCAGGGCACCCCACCATCAAACACCGTCCGGACCGGGGGAACGTGAAGCCAGGCTGTGGATCGACGGTCGGACGCCGGGTGGGGCCATCATCTGGGTGCGGCCGTCGGAGGGACAGGAGGCGTGCCGATGGAACCACTCAGCGGCCTCGACGCCAGCTTCCTCTACCTCGAGACGCCGACCCTCCACATGCACGTGGAGATGGTCACCGTCTTCGACCCGTCCACCGTCCCGGGCGGCTACTCGTTCGCCAAGATGCAGGCCCAGATCGCCGTCCCGCACCCACCAGGCGCCGGTCTTCCGCCGGCTGCCTGGTCGAGGTCCCGTTCCGCCTGGGCCACCCGGTGTGGGTCGACGACCCCGCACTTCGACATCGACTACCACGTCCGCCGGACCGCCGTGCCCCGTCCCGGCGGCCTGCTGGAGCTGGCCGACCTGGCCGGCGACATCGCCAGCCGCCAGCTCGACCGGGCCAAGCCGCTGTGGGAGATCTGGATCGTCGAGGGCCTGGAGGACGACCGGATCGCCGTGATCGCCAAGATGCACCACTCGACGGTCGACGGCATGTCCGGCGCCGCCCTGCTCTCGGTCCTCTTCGACCTCGAGCCGGGCGAGCTCCCGGCCCGGAGCCGGCGAGGACCGCCCGGACGACGGCCCGCCGGCCGGCGACGGATCCCGTCGGGCGCTCGAGCTCATCAGCGAGGCGATGGCGGCCCGGGTCGTCCGGCCCTTCGAGATCACCCAGGACATCCTGCGCACCGGCCAGCGCCTGCTCAACGTCCGCCGGGTCCGCAACGAGCCGGGCACGGTCGAACCAGAGCCAAGGCCGCGCTCCCGCTGTCGGCCCCCCGGACCTCGTTCAACAGCACCCTCACCCGCCGGCGCCGGTGGCCCTCACCGCCGTGGGCCTCGACGACGTCAAGCGGCTGAAGAACGCCACCGGCACCACGGTCAACGACGTCGTGCTGGCCGTGTGCACCGGCGCCCTGCGATCGTTCCTGGTGGCCGGTGACGAGCTCCCCGACAACCCCTCGTGGCGGTGGTCCCGGTGTCGGTTCGTCCGGACATCGGCGCGCCCAAGGGTTCGAACAAGGTCTCGTCCATGTTCGTGCAGCTGCCCGTGGACCTCGACCACCCGATTGACCGGCTGATGGCCATCCACGAGGGGACGAAGGGGGCGAAGGAGGAGCACAACGCCCTCGGCGCCGACACGCTCCAGCAACTGGGCCGAGCACGCCGACCCCCAACGTCTTCGCCACCGCCGCCCGCCTCTACACGCGGATGCGGCTGGCCGACCGCCACCGGCCCATCGCCAACCTGGTCATCTCCAACGTCCCCGGCCCCGACTTCCCCCTCTACCTGGCCGGCGCCGAGCTGCAGTCCGGTTTCCCCCTGGGGCCGGTCATGGACGGCATGGGGCTGAACATCACCATCATGAGCTACCGCGGCGTCCTCTACTGGGGGATCATCGCCTGCCCCGAGTGCATCCCGAAGATGTGGCAGCTCACGGCCGCCATCCCCGCTCGCCCTCGACGAGCTGCTCGACACGGCGGGACTGGCTCCGGCCACCTACCGGTCGGAGGAGGCAGCCGACGCCGCTGCGCGGCCTCGGGGGTCGACCGGTGGACGTCCCGCGGCGACTGAAGACCGACAGCCGATCAGGGTGCGGGGGCGATGGCCATCGAGGACGCGCCCGAGCACACCGCGACCGGCCGGCCGAACCGCTGGGTGGCGGGCTGGTACGGGATTAGCGACGTGAACCCGTCGACGATGAACACGCCGGTCCCACCCGGGCCTGTCACGATGTCGGTCGGGTGCTCCGTGCCCGAGGTGGAAGTCGATCCTGGCGCGGCGGCAGCCGGACGGGTGGCGGAGGATCGGTAAAGGTGGCCATTTCGACCGGGTTGATCCAGTTGTTGGCGTTGTCGACCACCAGCATCGACGAACCGTCGGCGGCCAGGGCCAGGGCGGCGGGATCGGCGATGCCGATACCGGTCGAACCCGGTGGGTTGGAGGGTGGCCCGGGTCGCCGTCACGATGGGCAGGACGCGGCCGCCGAAGTCGGCACCACCCTGGCCCGCCACGTAGACGGTGGCGCCGTCGGCGGTGACGGCGATGCCATGGGGCGAGTAGACCGACGAGATGGCCAGCCCGGTCGGGATCTCGGGTCCGGCCGAGCCATGCACCGTGTCGACCGGGAACACGCCCCCGGGCACCAGCGCGTAGAGCGTCGTCCCGGCAGGGGCGAGGGCCAGCCCGTAGACCGTGTGGCCGGCGCCGAGGTCGATCGGCGTGCCGACCCGTCGGGAGGCGACATCCACCGGCACGATGGCGGTGCCGTCGCCGGCCAGCACGGTCCGCCCCCCGGGGAGAACGAGGATGGCATGGGTGCCGCCCAGTCCGGGAAGCGGGATGGGCTGCCCCGCCCGCTGGCTGACCAGGTCGATGGGTATGACCTCGCTGTTGCCGGCTGCGCCATCCGCCGTCGCCGCCGTCGAGGGGCCGCCGGCCAGGACCGTCGGGGTGGCCGCCGCCGTCCCGCCGAACGTCGTCACCACGTAGGCCCACCGGCCGTCGGGCGAGGTGGCGATGGCGAAGTTCCCGATCGGGGCCGGGCTCGGCAGCGGCAGGGCGATGGCTGCTTCGGGCGTGGCCGTGTCGAGCTCGACGGGTGTGACCGCCGCAGGGCAGACCACGTAGCCCACCGGGCCGGTGGGAGCCAGCGACGCGTCCTTCACCGACGGCGGGCTCGGAGTGCCCACCAGGGAGCACCCGGAGAGAACCAGGGCGACGGCGGGAAGCACGACCAGCGAACGGCGGGTTGCCATGGCGGGCGCGACCCTAGGTCACGGCGGCGGGCTCCCGGCCGCGACCGGAGCCACGGTTCAGCCTTCCACCGCGCCGCCGGTCATGGCTGCCCTCCGGACGACCCGCGGGCGGCCCGGACGGCGAGCGGAACCGGCATCGCACCGCTGCCCGCCAAGCCATCGTGGAATCCCCGGAGGGAGCCGCCGGCGGCCACCCATTCGTCCTTGGCCCGCTCGATGGCGAGCGCACCGGTGAGGTAGGCGGAGGCCTGTGTGGGCCAGGCGCAATACCGGGCCACCTCCGACCGGGCGGTCGGCAGGGGGAGCAACGCCCGCTCGTGCATGAAGCCCACCGCCTCGTCCACCGACATCTCCCCGGTGTGGAGCGAGGTGTCCACGACGATCCGGGCGGCCCGGAAGAGGCGGGCCTCGAGCTGGCCCAGCTCTTCCTCAGGGGTGAAGAACCCGGCGCCGCGCATCATGCCCTCGGTGTAGAGCGCCCATCCCTCGACGAAGTAGGTCGAAGTGAACAGGCGCCGGATGGGTCGGGCCGCCTTCATGGTCATGAGGTGCCAGTGATGGCCGGGGTAGGCCTCGTGAACGGCGGTGGTGGCCACCGAGTAGGTGGCGTTGCTCTCCAGCAGGCCGCCCACCTCCTCGGCATCGTCGGGGTCGACCGGGTAGGGCACGAAGAAGTGGCCGACCCTCGAGGGCTTGAACATGGGTGGCGCCATGTAGCTCGCCACGGCGAGGGTGGCCCGAACGGCGGCCGGGGCCGGGATGACCTCACACCGCTCGTCGGCGGGGCTGGAGACCAGGCCCTGCTCCTTCAAGAACCGGCGCGCCCGGTCGCACATCGAGTCGTACTCGGTCCTCATCCCTTCGATCGTGGCGGCGTGACCCTGCTGGAGACGCCGCACGACCGCCGGCCAGTCGTCGGCCCCGCCCGAGATGGCGGCGGCCAGGCCCGTCATGCGGTCGGCCACCCGGTGGTACTCGTCCAGACCGAGCTGGCGCAGGCCGGCGACGTCCAGGTCGAGGAGCTCGCCACTGGTCAGAACGGATTGATAGCGCTCCTCGCCGAACACATAGGAGCCCGTGCATCGGGGCAGCAGCCGGCGGAGGACGTCTGCGAAGCGCTCGTAGGCGCGGGCACCGGTCTCACCGGCCTCCTGTAGGCGCTCCCGGTTGGCCGGCTGGAGGGCCAGCCCGGCGACCTCGTGGCGGGCGAAGCCGACATTGGCCACGCACTGGGCGAGTCCGCGCTCGACGATCAGCGGGCTGGCCAGGGACGGGTCGAGATTGTGCTCGGCATCTTCGAGCACCGACCCGATGGCCGTGAGCCGGGCCACCGCGGCGTCGGTGAAATCGTCCTCCGTGCGCAGGGCCAGCAGGTGGAGCTCGGTGAGTCCGGTCTCGAGGTAGCCCTCGGGCGAGCGGCGCCACCCCGCCCATTCGGCCAGCGCCACCCGCTGGCCGAGATGGGCGAGGACGAGGTCACGATCGATCGACTGCTCGAAGGTCAGGCCGGCCGGATCGATGGCAGCGAACCGCCCATGCCAGTCGCGGTCCTCCGCTCGCCCGGCGTTCGAAGCCGTCCGCCGAGCAATCGTCCAGCCGGTGGTCGAACCCGTCCCGGCCGAGGAGCGAAGCCCAGACCGGCGACTCCTCGAACTCCCTCGCCATGAGCTCATCGATGGCCCGCTCGAAATCGGGGTCGGCGGGGGTCGCGGCCACCTGCGGCAGTATACGAATCGGCCACCACCCCGGAGGCGGTGGCCCGGCGGGTGGATCACTCCGAGTCCCACCCGCTTCGCCGCCGGTGCGGTCGTCGTCCGTGAGCTCTCTTCGGCGGAAGACGACGGCACGCCGGCATCGCTGGCAGCGGAGCCGTCGGGAAGCGCCTGAGCGGCCGGCGGGTGCCTCCGGTTCACTGTCCGAGGTCGCGCCGTACCCGACGGGAGGGCCGCGTCTCGAGCGCAGGCTCCGGCCCCAGCTGCACATCGACCTTGGTCACCGCCAGGTAGGCGACCATGACCACGATCGCGGCCCCGAACACCAGCGCCACCCACCCGTTCCCGAGCCCGAGGCCGCTGAGGTTCTTGGGCTTGCCCAGTCCGTCGGCGACCGACGCCCCGAGCGGTCGGGTGATCACGTAGGCGAACCAGAAGGAGAACACCGCGTTCCACCGGAGGAACCGGTAGCCGATCGCCGGGATGGTGATCACCCCGGCGAAGAGGAAGGCCGACGGGAAGTAGCCGAGGTGGAGCGTCGAGGCGGTGAAGTCCCCCAGCGCCGTGCCCATGGCGAAGGTGGCGACCACCGCCGCCCAGTAGAACGCCTCCCGTCGGGGTGTGTCGATGCTGTGGATCGACAACGTCCGTTCGGTGCGTTCCCACGTGAGGAACACTGCGGTAAGCACCGCAGCGTAAAGGAACGTCGACGCCGTGTAGGGAACGCCGAAGCCGACATGGAGCACGTCGGCGGCCATGGTGCCGAAGATGCCGACCATGACCACGGCGAGCCAGTAGGTCCAGGCCACGTACCGGGCCATCCGGAACTGCAGGACGAGCGCGACGGCGAAGCCGGCGAAACCCGATCAGGACGGCAAGGGCCGGGGACATGGCGTGCACGAGGAAGTCCGAGGTCGACTCGCCCATGGCGGTGGACAGGAACTTGATGATCCAGAACGCCGCAGTGATCTCGGGGACCCGGAGCGCGCCCTTGGTGGTGAGCCACGTCCGCATTTCATGCGTCATCGGCGACCGCATCAGCGCACCTTAGGAAATCCAGAGCCCCTGCCGGGTTCACTCTCCGCCCGCCGCCGGACTGCCCGGTCGGTCACCACACTCGTTCCAGGGCCAACAGCCGACGCTTGGTGGTGATCCCGCCCTGGGCCGAGAATCCGCCGATCCCGCCGGCGGCGACGACCCGGTGGCAGGGCACGATCAGAGGGAAAGGGTTGCGACGCAGCGCAGAGCCGACCGCCCGAGCCGCACCTGGGGCACCCGCCAGTACTGCCACCTGGCCGTAGGTGAGCGTCGTCCCGGTCGGGATGGTGCGGGCAGCCTCGTACACCGCCTGGTGGAACGCGGGGATCCCCGCCATGTCCAGACGGGCGCCGGCCAGGTCGACCAGCTCCCCGTCGAGCGAGGCGAGGATGGCAGCAATCACCCGGCGGATGTCGGGGGGTGTGGACTGCTCGCCGCCGGAGGGCACTCGCTCCGCAATTCGGGCTCGGGTAGCGGCCGAGGTGCGCTCGGGCAGTTGGGTGCCGCGGACACCACTCGGGCCCCAGGCGATGGCGCAGCGGCCCACGGGCGTCTCGAACAAGGCGAACCCTCCACCGGCGGCGGACGGGGTAAGTGCGGTGCGAGTCCGTGGCATCGGCTCAGTGTCGACCCAGTCCTATGGGGTCCGTCAAGTTCGAGCGTCCGACACTCCGGGCGGGCGGCCGGCCACCACCGGAACGCCGCTCGGGTCGGGACCGGACGGCGTCACGGCGACCTGCTCGATCGGCTACCGGGCCAGGGGCACCGTTGGTGGCCGCGAGACAGACTCCGTCACGGGCTGTGATCTCCGTCGTCGACCCCTCAGGAGGCGGCGATGAGGACCAGGCCGGCCAAGGCGAGCACCAACCCGCCGATCTGCACCGCCGAGGCCCGCTCCCGCAGATACCACCAGGCCCCGAACACGGTGAAGGCCGGCGCCAAGGCGGCCACCGGGGCGACGACGGCGACCAAGCCCAGCCGGACGGCGACGAGGAGGAGCGTGGTGGCGAGCACGTCCAAGAGCCCGGCTCCCACCGCCCGGAGGCGCGGCCTGCGGGGAAGCGACCTGGGCGCCCGGGAGGCGGCGACCACGATGCCCACCCCGACGACGGCCGCGGCGCGAGCGGTCAGGACGGGCCAGAACCCACTGTGGTGAGAGGAGTCGGCGAAGAGGATGAACGACGTGCCGAAGCCCACTCCGGCGCAGACCGCCAGCACCAGGGCTCGGCCGACCCGGATGCCTTGGCGCTCGTCACGCTCGAGGGTGATCAACCCGGCCGCCACCACGGCCATGGCCCCTCCCGCCAGAGCCAGAGCGGGCGGGCGCTCCCCGACGGCCAATCCCCAGGCCACGGGGATGGTGGCGCTCACCACCGCCGCCACCGGGGCCACCTCGCCGATCTGGCCGATGGCCAGCCCCTGGTAGAGGCAACCGAGGGCGATCACGTTGAGTGTCCCCGCACCGATCCCGAGCAGGACGACCGATCCCGTAAAGGGGCCCGCCGGCAACCAGGGCCACGACGATGGCCCCGGCGAGGGCGGTGAACTGGGCGAGGGCCAACACGGTCATGGTGTTGGCTTCGCGTGAGGCCAGCCCACCGAGGAAGTCTCCGCTGCCGAACGCCGCGGCCACCAGGACGCCCACCAAGATGGCCACAGCCCGTCAAGTTATCGGCCACCGCCCCCCGACCGAGGTGGCTGGGGACCGGCCGAGGCGACTTGCCCAGCCGTTCACCAGGCGACAAAGGCTTTCGCGCACGAGACGCCGTCCGGTCTGGCCGCCATACAGGAACTCCTCGACCGGACCGCCGCCGTCGGCCACCATCTGCGAAGCAGCATCACCGACGAGCCCCGGCTCAGCGCACCCGAGCACCATCAACGGCCTTCGAGGACTGCCACCCCCTCACCGGAAAGATCGGCGCATGCCGCATGGCGTCCGGCCATGGCCAGGACCAACGAGAGGAGCGGTCCGGAGACCTCAGGGCCGTCGCCCGTCGCCCAGTCGCAATCGGTGGCGCGTAGGGTCAGTCCCCCGATCCGACGCTTCGAGCCGATGAGCAGGTTCAACTTCTTGTAATTGTCGGCGACGGCCACCATGGCCTCCACGGGAGGCCGATGGGCCAGACCCAATGGTCCGCGGATGTCCTGGCCGTGGGTGACGATCTCACCGAGCATGGCCGAGACCGGCGCCGGAGGGTGGTTCGTGGTCGTCGTACGAGCCCGGAGTCGACTGACGATCTCGTCGGTGCCGAGGCCGCCGAGGCGCTTGGCGGCCCGGTCGGTGAAGACGTGGAACTTGAAGCCCGCCGAGGCCAATTCCTTGTAGAAGTTCGCGGGGGTCTGCTCGGCCGCGGCCAGGATGTGGCCCGCGGTGTCCCGCACCGACCAGCCCTCACACCACGACGGCGCCGCCCACTGATCCATCGTCAGGCCCGAGAGCGTGTCCGCCATCACTTCCCGTTCGGCGTGGATGTACTTCCAGGTCTCCGGAGCCTTCATGCTCTACCTTTCCTTTCACGACCTTTCCTTTCACGACCTTTCCTTTCACGACCTTTCCTTTCACGACCTTTCCTTTCACGGACCTTTTCTTTCACGACCTTTCCTTTCGCGCCGGTCAATCGAGGGCCGGCCGGTAGGAGCCCACTAGGGCACCCTCGGCGGGGACGGGGCCGTCTGCACACCGTTCGCCGATCCCGGACACGAACGCCTGAAAGGCCAGCTCGTCGAGCGGATTACCCCCCTCGGGTAGGACCGCCACGTGCACGAACGTTACGCCGTCGTCGAGCCGGACGGCCCGGTAGTCGAGGCCGGCCGGCTTGACCAGGTCGAGCTCGTCGAAGACAGCTCGGATGAGGCGCTCGTTGGCCTCGGTCTGCTCCGGTTTGGTCCGGTACCGGACCACGACGGCGCGGCTCATCGGATCGCCCGCATGCTGTTGTTCCTCGCCTCATGGGTCACCTCGGCCAAGCCGAGGAGCTCGAGCAGGGGTGGCAGGTACATGCCGAAGCGACCCCGGTAGCCCTTGCGCAGGCCGTACCAGCCGCCAACGGGATTGTCCGCGGCGCGACCCCAGGCCTCGACGGTGCCCTCCGCCGGCTCCTTCTTCTCGTCGCTGGCGCCCTGAGGGACCCAATCGCCCTGGTCCAGGAGCCACCCATGGAGGTCCTCGATAGCCCGCAGGTGGTACCTCAGCGTGGTCGAGCCGACTTGGCACACCAATGCAGGCGGGTCCGACCCCTCCTCTGCGTACATCAGATACTGCGAGGTGCCCGGCGCGGTGGTGAGCTCCCACGGGTCATCCTGGGTTCCGGCCGCCATCATCCATCTCCCTTCTCGATCGCCGCCGAGAAATGCGGCAGCAGGGACTCCCAGCCCACACGGTTGCGGTCCCTCCACACAACGGCCGAGGGCCCGAGCCGCTCCCACCCGCTGTGCTCGATCTCGATCCGGGTCCTGTCCCCGTCGAGCTCCACGAAGCGCACCTTCACATCGGTTGCCTCGGTGGCCTCCCTACCGAGGTGCCACGAGTAGCCGAGCATCGAAGGAGGGTCCCACTCGGTGATGGCTCCCCAGTCGTGTTCGAGCCCATCCGCGGTCCGCTCGTAGATACGCCCACCGATCCGCTCCTCGAGGAAGACGGCGAGGCCCGGATCACCACTCACCGAATGATCTGTGGGCCACCACGAACCGATCCGCGAGGTCCAGGTGATGAAGGCATGACGAGCCGGGCAGGACACATCGAAGGAGATGCGGAGCGGTCCGGTCATCAGCCTTGGTCGGGCCGGGTGTTCTCGGCGAGCAGCCTGAACCGCGCTGCGGCCTCGCCCCATACCCTCTCCAGGTAGTCCTGGACGGCCCGCATCCCCTCTTCTTCCAGGTGGTAGATGCGCCTGGTCCCGTCCGAGCGCTCGGCCACCAGCCGGGCGTTCTTGAGCAGCCGGAGATGACGGGATACCGCCGGCCGGCTGATGGGAAGCGCGGAGGCCAGCTCGTTCACCGCCTTGTCCCCGCGGCTGAGCAGACTCAGGATCTCTCGACGGGTGTCATCCCCCAACGCATCGAACGGGTCGCCAGGTACGTCGGCCGGCGCTCCGCTCACCGTCTCGAGCTCGACTTCCGCGACCCGACCTGGGCTCCTTGCCACTTTGTCGGTAACACATTGGCTACCGTAATCTCTTTGTTACCGATGATCAACCCGGACGCGGACCGGGCGGGAGCGGCGATCCGACCGTCCGGTGGTCGCGCTCAGTGACTCGCGGTCGAGACCTTCTGCCCAGCAGCCTTCGGCTCGGGCCTCACGGCAGGTGCCACCGAGCGCGAGGCGGGGTCCAGCTCGCAGAGACCGTCGGAACCGATGTTCAGGCCGATATTGCTCATGTTGTAGAGGTGTTCGCTGGCCACGAGCCACACGATGTCGCAGATCTGGCGCTCGTTGTAGTGGCGGGCCAGCCGGGCGAAGGTCTCAGGGGTGACCTCCCGGTTGGTCGTGAGCTCGGTGGCATAGTCGAGGGCGGCGCGCTCGGCTTCGGAGAACAGCGGGCTGGTCCGGTACTCGGGCAGTGCATCGAATCGGGACAGGTTGTCGGGTGACGCCTTCAGCGCGTACCACTTGGCCGCGTCCATGCAGAAGAGGCACGTGTTGATGCTGGCAACCCGCTCGCGGATGAGCACGGCCGTGTCCGACGACAACTCGAGCTTCTTGTCCAATCTGGATACCTTGCCGTAGAAGGAGGTGAACGCCAGGGGCATCCGGGCGGAGAACACCGACAGCGGCGTCATCACTTTGCCGAACTGGCGGCGTGTGAAGAAGTACATCGCCTTGAGAAACAAGCCCTTGGGCTTCTCGACGGGGGGAAGGTACGTAGCCATCCTGGACTCCTCTCGAGTCACTCGGCGCCCGAAAGTCGTGCGCCGTCTCTATGACTGTCTTCAGCGCCGAAATGTGACAGCGCCAGCGAGAGCAGCCCTTCCCGAAGCTCCCCCTCCATCCGCAGGGCGGGTGGATCTGATCTGCCGGTTTCCCTGCCGTGAGGAACGTGTGGGCAGGCCTCGTCCGCTCCTCGACGGCTGACTTGGCCAAAGGGTGGCCGCCTCGATCGAGCCTGCTCCTCTCCCCCGAGCTCGGCGGCCCGATTCAACTTGTCCGGCATGCCTTGGTGCTACCCACGGCGGACCACACCCTGTGGTCCTCCAGTGTCCGGGCCAGCCGCGCTTGGGGGCCTTTCGACTCCCTTCAGATCGACCCGTCTGCGACATACGTTTGACACCGCGTCGGCAAGGTAATCATCCGTGGCACTCAAATGACCGATTGCTCGAGGGAGATGGATGACCATCCTGCTTGCGTTCTTGATTGTCCTGCTGTTCTTCGGATTGGGGTTTGCCCTCCACTTCCTGTGGATCGTTGCCGCCATCCTCTTCGTCCTCTGGCTGGTGGGCTTCGCCAGGGGCCGCGGGGAGAGCGCCGGGAACAGACGGTTCTACCGCTGGTAGCCGCCACTCGGCCACCATGGCACGTCACCGCTTAGGCTCCTGGCACCGACGTCATTCGGGCCGGCAGCGCGGTGGGCCGTGGGCGGGCATGATGAGCGCGGTGGGTGAGCCCCCGGATCCCTCATATGTCGTCAATGCCGCCGCTCCGATCCGGATCTGCGACAACGGCGGGTGGACCGACACGTGGTTCGCCCGCCACGGCAAGGTGTTCAACATCGGCGTGCATCCGTGCGTCGAAGTACAGGTCAAGGTCCACCCGCTCGGCGCGCTGCCCGACCGGATCGTGCTCGCGGCCGAGAACTACGGTGAGCGGTACACGTTCGAGCCGGGCGCCCTTCCCGGTCGCCACCCCTTGCTGGAGGCGGCCGTTGACCACATCGGCCTGCCGGACGACATATCGGTCGAGATCAGCCTCTACTCGGAGGCTCCGGCCGGCGGTTCGACGGGCACGTCGGCAGCCGTGACGGTTGCGCTCATCGGCGCCCTCGACCGGCTGACACCGGGACGTCTGACGCCCCACGAGATCGCGTCCACCGCCCATCGTGTCGAGATCGACCGGCTCGGGCTCCAGTCAGGGATCCAGGACCAGCTGTGTGCGGCCTACGGCGGCATCAACTACATCGAGATCTTCGACTATCCGCAGGCGTCGGTGTCGCAGCTCTCCGTGCCGGAGGCGGTCTGGTCCGAGCTGGAACGCCGTCTGGTGCTGGTGTTCCTCGGGCGAACCCATGTGTCGTCGGATGTCCATGACCGGGTCATCGCCAGCCTGGAGCGGGAGGGCGAGCAATCGCCCCGACTGGAGGCGCTACGCCACGCCGCCGAGCAGGCGCGGGACGCCGTGTGCGCAGCCGACTTCCCGGCCCTGGGCCGGGCCATGACCGGGAACACCGACGTCCAGGGCCGGCTGCACGCCGGCGTGGTGAGCAAGGAGGCTCAGGTGGTGTTCGAGGTGGCCGCGGCCCACGGCGCGTCGGGATGGAAGCTGAACGGCGCCGGCGGTGAGGGCGGGAGTGTCACGATCTTGTGCGGGCCCGACTTGAGCGCCAGGCGGAAGCTGCTCCGTGCCCTCGGGGAAGCCGACCGGCGTTGCCAGGTCGTCCCGACCCACCTCAGTCGGCACGGCCTGCGCGTGTGGCAGAACTGATCCGGTGGCCGACCCGGCACCCTGGCCGCCTCCGGCCCCGGCGCTGGCGCCCCGAGCCGTGCGGTCGTTCCCTCAGGCCAGGGCGTCCCGGGCTGCGGCCCAGAAATCGACGAAGACCGGCGGCGGCTCGGGCGAGGTGAGTTGGCGCTGGGTGAACAGGATGCCGGTGAGTCCGGTGGCCGGGTCGGTGCGCCAGACGGTGGCCGACCCCCCGTCCCAGCCGTAGCCGGGATGCGCTCCTCGGCATGGTCCGTAGGTGGAGCACTCATGCCGTAACCCCAGCCGCTCCCGCCCAGGAACAGCTCGGCGTCGCGACGCTGGTCGGCGGTGAGGTACGCTCTCGCTCCCCGACGATCGGTTCCCCCACACCCGTGCGGCCGTCGACCTCCGCACCACGTGCGACGGCTACTTCTGCTCGATCCTCGGGCCCACCTTCCCCGCCGAGCATGACCGAAGCACCGCACACAGCAGTCGCCGGTGGGTCGTCGGAAAGCCAGACCTGGACGGGTCTCCAACAATCCGGTCTGCTCAACGGCTGGAAGTAGGTTCGGATAGTCGCGACAAGCCCGAACCTGACCACAACTCGGTCGAGGCCCCGGACAACCTCGGGACTGGAAGGGCGACTGCTTCAGCCCGCGAGGGTCAGGATCGGCCCAGACCCGATCCGACCGCCGACGGTTGCGGTGCGGCGAGCTCGATACTGACAGTCGGCGGGTGCTCGAGACTGTTGTGGACGGTGCAGTGCGAGGCGACGGCAAGCAGGGCTGCGCGACGCTCGTCGGGTATGCCGTCGGGAACGTGGATCCAGAGCCTGATCTCACCGACGCGAGCCGGCCGTTGAGCCATATCGAATTCGGCGCGAACCGACAGACCCTGCTCGGGCAGGCCGTGGCGGCCGAGGAACCTCCGGGCGTAGAAGGCCACGCACGCCGCCAGGCTGACGACGAAGAGCTCGGTCGGCGTGGGGCCGCGATCCGAACCGCCGTCCTCGGTCGGCTGGTCCACCTGTAGCGCGTGGCCTCGGACGGAGACCTCGAAGCGGTCGCCTTCTATGTGGTCGACACGGACAACGCGAGCCATGGTTCAGGTGAAAACGATCCGGCCGCCGGTGGCCAGGCAGGAAACGTCCCCCACACTGATGATGTCCGTGACTCGGGGGATGAAGTCGTCCTTCTGCGGGCCGAAGAGGTCGACCGACGCCTTGGCGGCGCAGATGCCGACGCCCGAGCATGATGACGAAGTGGAGGCTCGGATCGACCTGTGCCGGCTTGATACGCCGGTTCCGCCCCCCGGGAAGTGCACCCTCATGACCATGATCCAAGGATGCTCCTCGTTCCCTCCGGAAGTTAGGGCCAGAAGTCACAACAGCGGCGCCTTCCCCGCACCCAGGGAGCCGTGACCCGCCCCTCGAAACGGCCCGGCGGTTGTTGATCGGGCTCGTGTGAGCGATCCTCGCCGCCGGGGCATCTCAAGGGCCCGGCCTCGCCCGACGCCAGTGTCTTCCCGGGCCCATCTGCCGAAATCGGATCTGGATACGGACCGGGCCAGCCCGGGCTGTGTCTCGGATGTGCTTCCGAAGAGCCACATACAGCCAGATTGGGGGTTGACCTTGACCTCGCGTCAACCTTCGACAATGAGCCCCATGACCGTCTTCACCCAGCACAGAACGCTCGACAAGCCGATTCAAAGTGCAGGTGCCAGCCCGATGGCGCCGACTCCTGCTGGGCCGAGACCGGCAGTGGAGGTACGGGGCCTGAAGAAGTCCCTCGGGAACCAGGTGGTGCTCGATGGCATCGACTTCGCCGTGGCCGAAGGCACCGTCTTCGCCTTGCTCGGCCCAAACGGGTCGGGGAAGACCACGACCGTTCAGATCCTGGCCACGCTCCTCGCCGCCGATGAGGGCACGGTGCAGGTGGCAGGGCACGACGTCATCCGGCAACCGGACCTCGTCCGCCGCTCCATCGGGGTCACCGGCCAGTTCTCTGCCCTGGACAACCTCCTCACCGGGAGGGAGAACCTGCAGCTGATGAGCGATCTCACGCATCTCGACCGAGCGATCGGGAGTCGCCGTGCAAGCGAGCTGTTGGAACGATTGGACCTGGTGGACGCGGCCGACCAGACCGCCTCCACCTACTCGGGCGGCATGCGACGCCGGCTGGACCTCGCCATGACCCTGATCGCCGAGCCCCGCATCATCTTCCTGGACGAGCCAAGCGCAGGTCTGGACCCGCGCAGTCGACACACGCTGTGGGCGATCGTGCGCGAGCTCACCTCCGCCGGGGTGACGATACTGCTCACCACCCAGTACCTGGAGGAGGCCGATCAGCTTGCCGGCCACATCGCGGTGCTCGACGGCGGTCACCTCGTCGCCGAGGGTGCGCCCGCAGAGCTCAAGCGACGGGTACCCGGTGGCCACGTCGTACTGCACTTCGCCGACCAGGCAATGCTGGCCTCCGCGGCCCGTGTCGCGGAGGGGGAGGCGGATCGGACCGGACTGTCATTGAGGATCCCGAGCGACGGGACACTGGCCCACGTGCGGGCCCTCCTCGGCACGCTCGAGGACCGTGACGTGGAGGTCGAGACGGTCTCGGTGCATACCGCCGACCTTGATGACGTGTTCTTCGCCTTGACCGGAGGAACGGACACCACCCATGCCGACCCGCGATCGACCAACGAACGGAGTTGAGATGACCACTGCTTCCTACGCCATCAAGGACGCAACCACCATGTTGCGTCGGGACTTCCGCCATTCGTTGCGATATCCGGCCATGACGATCAGCGGCATGTCCGTGCCGATCGTGTTCCTCCTGCTGTTCGCCGGGGTGTTCGGCCACACCCTCCGAGCCGGGCTCAAGGCTTCCGATTCCGGTGCCGGAAGCTACATCAACTTCCTGACGCCCGGGATCCTCGTCATGACGGCCGGAGCCGCCGCCGCGGCCACGGCAGTGAACGTGTGCACCGACATGAACGAGGGCATCATCGCTCGGTTCCGCACCATGGCCATCAGCCGGGGTTCGGTGCTGACCGGTCAGGTGCTCGGCAGCCTCATCCGCACTCTCGTAAGCGGTGTCCTCGTGGTAGCCGTGGCCGTGGCCGTCGGGTTCCGGCCGACGGCGACACCGATCGAGTGGGTCGCCGTCGTCGGAGTCTTCGCCATGCTCACGCTGGCCCTCACCTGGCTCACCGTCGCCTTTGGGTTGGTGGCCAAGACACCCGCAGGGGCGAACAGCTTGTCGCTCCTCCCAGAGTTCCTGCCCTTCCTCTCGAGCGCCTTCGTGCCAGCTGCTTCGATGCCCGCCGGCGTGGCCTGGTTCGCCGCCCATCAGCCCTTCACCCCGGTGATCAACACGCTCCGCGGGTTGCTCACCGGCACCCCCATCGGCAACGACGCATTCCTTGCCGTGGCATGGTGTGCGGCGATCAGCCTGACCGGCTACCTGTGGGCCCGCTCTCAGTACGATCGGCTTCCGGCCCGCTGAACGATCGAGAACGCCGTGACGCTGACTCCCTCAAGACCCGACCGTCCAGATCCGATCGAACCAGATCTGACCGAACCAGATCCGACCGAACCAGATCTGACCGGAGCTGACTGATGACCACCCCGAGGCTCACCATCGGCCAGCTCGCCGATCACGTGGGAGTGACCATCCGCGCCGTGCGGCATTACCACGCCCGAGGGTTGCTCCCCGAGCCGGAACGAGACGCCTCCGGCTATCGTCGCTACGACGCCAAGGCGGTCGTCGACCTCGTTCGCATCAAGACCCTCGCCGAGGCCGGTGTACCCCTCGCCCGCATCGCCCAGTTGCTGCGAGCCACACCGGCGGAGTTCGAGGAGGCCGTCGCATCGATCGATCGCACCCTCGAAGAGCGGATCGACGACTTGCAGGAGCACCGCCGTCGTCTCACCGAGCTGGCCCATGGTGAGCGACCGTTCCTGCCCGACGACGTCGTGACCATCCTCGAACAGATGCGCGAATTGGGGGTGAGCGAACGCACGGTGCAGATCGAGCGGGACGGCTGGATCGTGGTATCTGCGGTCTCTCCTGGGCTCGTTCCCAGTTGGGCCAGACAGAAGCAGGCCGCTCTCACGGATCCGGCCTTTCGAGATCTCTATCTGGCCTGCGACGAGGCGTTCGACTGGGACCCCGATGATCCCCGTTTGAACGAGCTCGCCGAGCGTATGGCCAACTGGTCCCTGAAGAACCCGCACTCGGCAGAAGCACACGAGAACGAGCTGACCGACGATCAAGCACTCGTCGTCCAGCTCATGACCGCCGACGTGGCCAGCGCATCGCCTGCTTGGAAGCGGCTCGGCGATCTGGCCACCGAGCGGGCGGGCCTTGTGACGAAGCGCGGACCGGACACCGAGCACTAATGAACCGAGCCCCCCGGGGTTCCCGCCATGAAGCTCAAATGGATGCCGGCCATCAGGATTGAGAGGCATTCGATCGCATCATGGCCGAAGACCGGTGGTGTGCCGTCTTCGTCCGAGGTCAGAAGGTCACCGCGCATGCCAGCGTGTGACCCATTGCTCGGAATCGGTCAGGCAACGGGCGGGGGTATGCCCTCAGCGCTGGAGGCCAGGTCGTGGTCCCAGCCGCACACCGAGCAGGCATGGCGGACGGCGGAGAGACCGAAGTCGAGGGCGGCGCGGTGGGGGTCCGGGGCGGCGCGGGCATCGTCCCAGTCGAGGAGGTACTCGCCCAGCTCGCCGTCCCAGCGAGCGGCATGAGGTGTCAGGGTCGCTCGCCCAAAGCCCTCGGGGGCGGGAGACGCGAACGCGAAGAAGGCGGCCCGCTCGTAGCGGGCATCTCCAGGCCACCAGCCCACCTCGATCTGTTGGGCGTTCGCCGAGTTGCGCATGATGAAATCACCCGATGGCGGTTCTGCCGGTTTGCCCGAGAGCAAGCTCACGGCCAGGTCGAAGGTGCCCCACCAGGCGTTGACTGGCGTCGAGCGCCCCCGGTACGGGGCCCGCAACTCAGCAAGCACCAGAGCTGCCTGAGTGGCGGCGGCGAAGTAGGCGGCCACCTGCACCGGGTCATAGGTGGCATGCTCGTCGTCCTCGTCGAGGGGCACCGTCCAGGGGGTCTCTTGGGGGCGCGGATTGATCCGCACCGGACCGACGAGATCGCCAAGGGAGGCAAGGACGGATCGAGTGACTTCTCCCACCGGCCGGTCTGGCGCCAGCGGGACCCGCCTGACTCGACCATCGCTGTGCTCGATCACCGATTCATGGCTACGAAGGTCCAAGGCCACCACCAACGCGCCGGACCCATCAGGGGAGGGCAGCGGTGCGGTCTCCCAGCCCCGAGCCGTCAGACGCAAGGCCGCGTGCTGAAGCTGGGGCTCGGGCGGAGCCAAGGCCACGGCAAGCTTGCCAAGCACCTGGGTGTGGGCGTGCAACGTGTCGCAAGTGGGCTTCCAGGACTGGTAGGGAAGGGGCGGCCATGCCGATGGCATGTCATCACGGTACTCAGTCTTGCGGGGCGGGGGATCGCCCCGTTCAAGCCGCCAGGAGGTCCCGCCGGCGGAAGGCGCCCAACGCCACAAGGGTGAAAGCGATCCAGATCGCCACCATGATTCCCGCCTCCACAGGCCGGAAGGCTTGTACCGGCACCAGTCCGATGTGCTGGAACGGGGTCAGGTCGACCACCCATTTCGGCACGCCCAGCAGCGATCCGACCAGGTACCAGAGGAAGGCGGCACTGACAAGGCCGTAGGTGATCGCCGAACTGGCCCGGGGCACGATGGCGTATGCAAGGGCGGCGAAACCGAGGAAGAGGAGGGCGACGGGCAAGCAGTTCGCTCCTGCTTCGAGCATTCGGGGCAACGAGATGTTGACGCCTTGTGACGCGGCGCCGGCCCAGGTGAGCAGCCCGGCAAGGAACGAGAGGACGACAGCCGCTCCTGCAGCGATGAGTAGCCGCCCACCGAGCCACCGGTGGCGGCTGACCGGTTGGGTGAGCAACGTTTCGAGCCGTTCATCCGCTTCCTCCTCACGAGCGGCACCGACTTGCGCGCACACGAAGAGACAGACAGCGAGGATGAAGATGATGAAGACAAACGCCAGGTAGCCGGAGGGGGTGAAGATCGACCCAGATCCAAGCTTGGCGAGCTGTTTCTGAAGCTTCTCCGAGACCCCGGCTGATGAGATGCTGGTCGATATCATGCCGAGGATCGCGGCAAAGGTGGCGATCCCCAGTGTCCACACGATCAGACTGGCTCGTTCACTGCGGAACGCCTGCGCAATGGGGGACGAGAGCAGTCTCAGTCTTGGCGCGGCGCGGTCACGAACCCGGAGCACTCCGGTTCCGATGTCGCGCCGGGCGGCGATCCGAGCCGACACAACGAGCAACGGGATAGTGGCGGCCAACGGGAGGATCAAGACGGTCGGGCGGGTCCCGGCGAATGGACGCATCGCTTCGGACCAGCCCAGCGGTGTCGCCCAGCGAAGCCAAGCCCCTCCAGCCCACGTGTCGGCGATCACTCGTAGGAGCCAGAACATCATCACGACTGCGCTTGTCAGCGAGAGTGCGATCCGGCGGGTGGGGGCGAGCTGGCTGGCCACGGCACCGAAGCCCACGAACACGGGCACTACCGAGACCGTGGCCAGGGCCAGGTAGGCGGACTGGGCAACGGGCAGCCGCGCCAGCGCGAACCCGACGAATTCCGCCAACCACAGGACCACCGCGCCGACCCCGATCGCCTCCATCGCCGACAAAAAGGCGGTACGGCGGCTCACCGGCCCGGCGAGGATGATTTCGGCACGGCCGGCGTCCTCATCGGTCCGGAGCGCTCTGATGGCAGCGAGCATTCCGAACACCGCAGCCACAATGCTCAACGTCCCGCCGACACGCCACGCGCTATATCCCCCGACGCTGACGACATCGTAGGGGTAGCCATAGAACAGGCGAATAGCATCGTTGCCGGCGAAGGTACGGGCAAAGGCGGTCCGGTCGGCAACTGTCGGATACGCGCTGTGGTAGCCAGCCGCCTGCAACCAGGAGTAGACGGCGAACACGTAGGCGAACGCGATCGTCCGGATCCGAGCGTCCATGAAGGCACGGCGAAACAGCGCTGCGCCGGGCGAGGCTCTCGTACCTCGCGTCGAGCGGTGACTTCGTCGGGAGATGGTCCCGCTAACCGCCGACATGACCGTGACCGTTGGAAGAGTCGTATTGATGCAGGAAGATCTCTTCCAGTGACGGCTCGCGACTCGTGAGCGTGGCGATCGGATACTGGCCGAGTGCGGCGATCAACGGGCGAACCGATCCGTGCGTCTCGAAGCGGAGCGCATTCGGCCCGACGACGGTCGCGTGCACGCCGGGAAGGGAGGGCAGATGAGGTGCCGGCCCTTCGAAGGTGACGTCCACCGTCTGGGCACTCAAATGGCGGAGCTCGGCGAGCGTGCCCTGTTCGACCATTCGCCCGTTTCGCAGGATCCCGACCCGGTCGCACAGGGCTTCGACCTCGCTCAGGATGTGGGAGGACAGGAACACTGTCTGGCCGCGCTCCTTGGCCTCGTGCACGCACTGGCGAAAGACCATCTCCATCAGCGGGTCCAACCCGGCCGTCGGCTCGTCGAGCAGCAGCAGGTCGGCTCTGGTGGCCAGCGCGGCAATCAACTGCACCTTCTGGCGATTTCCCTTCGAAAGGGCTCGGACCTTCTTGTCCGTGTCGAGGGCGAATCGCTCGACGAGGTGCTGTCGGTATCCAGTGTCGACACCGCCGTGCACCCGGGCCAGGAACTCGAAGGTTTCGGCTCCGGTCAAGGAGGGCCACAGGAACGGCTCCCCCGCGACATAGGCCACCCGACGGTGGGCCGTCACCGGATCCTCCCAGGCATCGACACCGAACAGCTCAGCCCTACCGTCGGTGGGCCGGTGGAGGCCCAGCAGGAGCCGGATCGTGGTCGTCTTGCCCGCCCCGTTCGGCCCGAGGTAGCCGTACACCTCCCCGTTCGAGACGGTCAGATCCAGGGAGTCGAGCGCTTGCATGTCGCCATAGCGCTTGGTGAGGCCCTGGGTGCGAATGGCCGGTGTCCCCAGCTCACCCACGGTCATCGCTCCGCCTTGTTTCGAGTCGACCGCTTCCTCTTCCGGGTTGTGGAAGGTTTTCGCTGGAGTCGGCCCAACGTCGCGTGGGCTCGGGCCGCCAGCTCCGGATCCAGAAGAGGTTGTGAATAGAAGTCCAGCTTCGCTCTGGCAAGTCGCAAGTGCCCTTCGGGTTCCAAGATGTCGGCTCCGAGCTGTCGAGACAGCTGCTCCCGCAAGGTCAGCGCTCCCAGCTCCATCGCGATCAACAAGGCCGAATAGGCCCGCGGATCACGCATCTGTCCCTGGTGGTGCTCGGCCAGCCAGCCCTCACCGAGCTCGACCATCTCGTCGAACATCGCGTCGGCCGCCGGTGAGCCGTCCACCATGGAGCGGGCGAGGTATCTGAAGAGGAACAACATCGCCGGCTGAGCCGACGCCATGAAGCCCGGGCTGGCCATCTGTCCTTCGAGCACCGCCTGCTCCTTGATCCGCATCAACTGGCTCAGGGCGTGTGCATCACACGCGGCGCGAAGATCGCCCTTCGAGCCGAAATGGTGACGGACAAGCCCGCCGGAGACGCCTGCTTCTGCGGCGACCTCCCGGATCGTGACCCCTTCCACGCCCTTCTCGCCAAAGAGACGGAGCGCCGCCTCACGGATGCGCGCCCGGGCTGTGAGATCCTCCAGGAGCGGACCCTCCAGTGCGGGAGCCGACATCTTCACCTCCTCGCTTCT
This sequence comes from uncultured Acidimicrobiales bacterium, assembly GCA_963769825.1. Taxonomy (GTDB): domain Bacteria; phylum Actinomycetota; class Acidimicrobiia; order Acidimicrobiales; family RAAP-2; genus Bog-756. Next base: position 675,949 of record CAVYNO010000003.1, on the reverse strand, counting down.
GCCTCATCCTATACATAGGAATAGTTTCCTATACAGATATATAGGAAGATGCCGCCCGATCCCGCCATCCGAGACAACAGAGATGATCAGCGCCGCCGGCAATCTCACGATGACTGTTCGGTCGCGGAAATGGCGCCGATACGGTGGATCCGTTCCGTGAAGAGGGCGTCGCCAGTCGCCGTGGAGGTTAGGTCGTGATGAGCCTCGAGGTATCCCCCATCCCGTCTGGCGACAGTGGTGCCTCGAAAGGCCGGCGGCGGCGCAGGGTCGGCGTCGGGATGACCGTCGTCACGCTCGCCATCGAGTTGCTCGTCCTGACCAGCCGCGGCTACGGGCTGGGCGGCAAGGTCGTCGTGCGCTGCCGCCAGGGGCATGTGTTTACGACGATCTGGATTCCCGGCGCTTCACTCAAGGCCGTTCGCCTTGGCTGGATTAGGTTTCAGCGTTGTCCCGTCGGAGGTCATTGGTCGCTCGTCACTCCTGTCCCGCGCACGGACTTGACCGACGAAGACCGACGCCTGGCCGCCGAATACCACGACCTGCGAATACCGTGACACAGCACGCTCGCCACCAGCAGTAATCACACTGGCAACTCGATGTCGGAAAATCGGGTCTACGCGGTCTCGCCGCCCACCGGTTCTGACGGCCGGTACGTCGCGATGATCACGCCGGTCGTCGTCGTCTTGGCCTCGACGAGCCTGAGCTCGGCGAAGGCTCCATCATCGCTGAAGAGGCGACGTCCCGCCCCGAGCACCAACGGGTAGATGACGAGGAGGTACTCGTCGATGAGGTTGCACCGCATCAGCGACCTGACCAGCACGCCGCTGCCCAGTACGCCGAGGTCTTGGTCCAGCCGCTTGAGGCTGGTCACGGCGTCCGCTGCATCACCCTGGACCAGCGTGGAGTTGCGCCACGGCAAAGGCTCCCTCAACGTGGTGGACACGACGTATTTCTGACGGTTGTTGAGCACCTCGGTGAAGGGATTGTCCGTCCGATCGGGCCATACGGAGGCGAAGTCCAGGTAGGTCCGTCGCCCAAGCAGCAGCGCCCCACCCTGGGCCATCCGCTCCCCCATGACGCTGCCCATGACCTCGTCGCCGTAGGGCGTTCCCCAGCCACCGTGCTCGAAGCCGCCGCGGCGGTCCTCGTCCGCGCGGCCTGGTGCCTGCATCACGCCGTCCAGCGTCAGGTGCTCGACAACGACGACTCTGCCCATCGAGCTTCCTCCCTACCGGCCTCCGGCCACCATGAGTCGATCCTTGCCATTGTCCCTGACGAGTGCCCGCCGCAGCACGGTGCCGCCGGCCCAGCCTCCGACCTCGTCGGCCTTGACATATTCCGATATCGACATATGATTGTCCCGTGGCTCGCACCCCAACGACGACCGATGCGTTCAACGCCGTAGCCGAGGGCGGCCGCCGTGACCTCCTCGACGCCCTTGGAAACGGCGGAGGCCACGGTCAGCGAGCTGGTCGATCGACTCGGGATGAGTCAACCGCAGGTCTCCAAGCACCTCGCCGTGCTGCGGACCGTAGGGCTGGTCTCTGTCCGAGCCGATGGGCGGCACCGCTGGTACCGAGTCAACGGACCGGCGCTCCAACCCCTCTTCGAGTGGGTGCGCACCTTCGAATCGACCTGGAATGCCCGAATGGACCGGCTCGACGACGTGCTCGTCGAGCTCCAAGCAAAGGAGAAGCAACGATGAACAACACGCTCGGCCACCGCCACGGCTCCGCCGTGGTCACACTGCCATCGGACGTCGAGATCCTCGTCACCCGGGCGTTCGACTCGCCAGCGGAGCTCGTGTTCGACGCCTGGACCACGCCCGAGGTGGTCAAGCAATGGTGGGCCGGCGACCGCGGGCAGGTCACCGAGGCACAGATCGACCTGCGCGTCGGCGGACGTTGGCGATGGGTCATGGTCGCCAATGGTGGCTTCGAGGTGGCCTTCAGCGGCGAGTACCGCGAAATCGACCGGCCTCACCTCGTGGTCAGAACCGAGGTGTTCGAGCTCGTTCCCGACGCCGAGGGCCTGAGCACCACGACCTTCGAGGAAGTCGATGGAGTGACCACCTTGCGGATCCTGACCCGTTTCCCCAGCCAGGAGCATCGGGACGCTGCGATCGCCTCGGGGATGGAAGGTGGTCTTCAGGAGGCATTGAACCACCTCGAAGAGCTACTCCGTCGGGCCGGATGATCCGGCCCGACGGCCGAATCAATCAGTTGGAGTGGACACCACCGACGGTGCGATCCCCTATTGGGCATCAACGGGCGGGGGAAACGTCCGACTCCCATTTGCCTCGGAAGGGTGCTTGAGGCTCGAAACCTGGCCATCGGCGACCAGGCGACTAAAGCTCGCCTGCCAATCCGGGAGATCCGGGCTGTTCTGCTCCCAATCGACAAACGTCGCCTCGTCGCACCAATCGTCAATTCGAGACATCGTGCTCAGATGGGGTTCAATAGGCACAAAGGACTCCATCGAAGCACGGTCTTGCCAAGCGGTACGCGTCCAATACACGTTGTTCGCGTCGGCAAGTACGTCTGCTCCCAAATTACCCTCGGTGCCCTTCGCCTGTTCCACAACGGCGACTGCGCTGGTCAAGAACGGTTCAAAGAAAGCTGGATCTCTCAGGCGAAGCCGGGTGATAACGATGAGAGGCATGACGCCCTCCTCGGCAAATGTCGGAGTAGTCGCGGCGGTCGCAGCAGATGGTGCTTCCAACTTAGCGAGCGGCCTAGGACCGCGGAAACCGTGGTGGCCGTCCACGAGGGAGCCTTGATGGAATGGACGACCACATCGGCTCGAGTGGGATCCAGAGCCTCTCTGACGGCGGCGAGGGCGTCGGCTCCCGAACCCACTGTCTCGAGGTGGTAGCCACCGGCCCCGCCACCCGGCAGCGCCACAGCTGAACCATCAACGCCTGTTGCGCCGCAGGTGGTTGGGTAGGAGGATGAGATCCGCAACCAACCCAACCAGGCACCCTAAGCACCGCCGGACCGTCGCCACGCCAGAAACGGGGTTACCAAATGAGATCGAGGGATACCGGCCCGGCAGTCAATGGCTTGATGGGGTCGAAGAGAAGTTGCTCCATCGGGCTTTGCTTCGCGTCACTTTTCCTCGCCATTGGTCTCGCCGCCTGCGGCAGCTCATCTCCACCAGCAGCGAACTCTGGCAACTCATCGACGAGCACGACCACGGCAACCACTTCGCCCTCCACCGCGGCAACGTCGTCGCCATCCACGACACAGTGCACCATCCCCCAGAACAACGGTGGGGACCATGACGCCGACAACAACGGCGGTCCGAATGACGGGGACGGCTGCGACCGCTGACGGGCCTCCTCTCAGTGCCTCCATCGATGACCGCATCCGCGCCGGAGTGGCCGAGGTTTGCCCAATGGGCGCGAACCACGCTCCTTCTCGGCGTCCCAACGTCGTCGCCCGCGCACGTTCGCGTCGGTCTGATTGTGGCCATCCTGATCGGGGCGGCGACGGTCGGTGCATCGGGTGCCATTCACCTCCATCTTTGGATCGTCGGATACCGTCACGTGCCCCGCATCGGTCCTCTGTTCCTGGCTCAGTCCATTTCCGGGTTCGTGCTGGCGGTTGTCATCGTCGTATCTCGTCGAATGTTCGCCGTGTTGGCCGGTGCAGTGTTCCAAGCAGCGAGTGTGATCGGTCTGCTTCTCAGCGCCACCGTTGGTTTCCTGGGCATTCATGACGGGCTGGGCGTTCCCTGGGCCACCGAGTCGATCATCGTGGAGCTGATCGGATTCGTCGTCCTGGTCGGCTGCGGTTTGACGATGGCGATCCGCCGCTGAGGACAAGAGCTTCGGAAGTCGGCCTTGCCGTCAGCTTGCGATCGTCGGCACAGGATGAGACCCTGCCGCACCGGTCCACCTCAGAAGGCAATGTCGAGCGTTCGGATCCGGCGTGGATCGACAATGACCTCGAGCTCGACGATCTTGTCCTCGCGCCATCTGAAGACGAACACACCTCGCGGGTTCCCGCCAAGTGCCCAAACTGCACCCGGCAAACCATCGACGAGGGCCGACTGGGCTTCGGCCGCTCGGCCGAGGAACGTCCGGGCGACCTGCTCGCCGCCGCGAAGGACATCTTTGAGCGGTGGCGCACCAAAGGACCGCCTGGCGGCCGCCGACCGGACCGCCACCGGGTCGGCCCGCAGCACCACCTCGCTGTCGAGAAGCGCCAGCAGGGCGTCGAAGTCGCCCTCCCTGGAGGCAGCCAGAAAGGCGTCGACCAGCTGGCGCTGGCGGGCTCGATCCTGGGTGGGGGTCGATGCGGCCCCCGTCGCGGGAGCGCCGCGAAGCCTCCGGCGGGCACGGCTCGCCAGCTGCCGGGTGGCATCCGGCGATCGTCCCACGATGGGAGCGATCTCACCGAAGGGCACGCCGAAGAGGTCGTGCAGCACGAACGCCAGCCGCTCGTTCGGGTCGAGGGAGTCAAGCACCAGCATCAGCGCTGGTCCAATGGCATCTGCAACAAGAGCGCCCTGTTCTGGATCTCCATCACCGGGCGCCAGGTCGTCTACAGCAGATACCGGCACGGGAAAGCTGGCGTCGGCCGGCTCCTCGCGCCGAGACCGTCGGGATCGGAGCAAGTCGAGGCAGGCACGGGAGACGACCGTTGTCAACCAGCCGCCGAGGTTGTTGATGCTCTGGGGTTCGGTTCTGCTCAACCTGAGCCACGTCTCCTGCACGGCGTCATCGGCCTCGGCGGTGGAACCGAGCATCCGGTAGGCGATGGCCCGAAGCCGTGGCCTGCTCTCCTCGAACTCGTCGGCCAGCCATTCAGTCACGGTCACATCCTCCTCTTATGATCCGTCATAGCAGTGACGGAAGAATCCCGCACGATGTGACAGGGAGCGTTCGTCTTCAATCCAGACAATCCCTACCAGACCAACGACTTCAGGAGTGACCATGACCGGCTCTTCCACCCAGGGAATCAAGACCGTGCTGCATCCCGTTTCCGACCTGGCGACGGCCAAGGAGGTGTACGCCGCTTTGCTCGGCGTACCGCCGCAGACCGACGAGTCCTATTACGTCGGCTTCGAGGCCGCGGGCCAGCAAATCGGGCTGGTGCCGGGCGGTGGACCACAGGGCATGACCTCACCGGTGGCCTTCTGGCACGTGCCGGACCTCGAGGCGAAGCTGGCCGAGGTGACCGCGGCGGGTGCCACTGTGAAGGAGCCCGCGCATGACGTCGGTGGCGGCCGCCTTGTGGCCACCGTCACCGACCCCGATGGCAACGTGCTGGGGCTCCTTCAGGATCAATGAGTTCCGGCACTCACCATCGATGAGTGCCGGCTCCCCGCGCCCACCTGCTGGCTCTGGCGAACGAGGATCAGACGTACGGCACGAAGGTCGTCAGATCGAGCTAGGCGAGGCCGGCGGAGACACCGAAGGCGGCCCGCCCAACAGATGGAGACACGGTAAGCATGGCCACAAGGATGGACAAGAAGACGGCCACTACGGCCGCCTCGCAGAGGAAGGCGGCGGCCAAGAAGACAACCGCCACGAAATCGGCACCCAAGAAGACCAGGGCCACGAATACGGCGGCCACGAAATCGCCTGAGCTGCGCGTTGCCGACATCCACGACTTGATCCGCGTGCACGGGACGCGCGTGAACAACCTCAAGGACATCAGTGTCGAGATCCCGAAGCGCCGGCTGACGGTGTTCACCGGGGTCTCGGGCTCAGGTAAGAGCTCTCTGGTGTTCGGTACGATCGCTGCGGAGTCGCAGAGGCTGATCAACGAGACTTACAGCGCGTTCGTCCAGGGGTTCATGCCCACGCTGGGGCGGCCCGACGTCGACGTGCTCGAAGGCCTGACGACCGCGATCATCGTCGACCAGGAGCGGATGGGTGCCGATGCCCGCTCCACGGTCGGCACCGCCACCGACGCCAACGCGATGCTGCGCATCCTCTTCAGCCGACTTGGGAAGCCGTACATCGGCTCACCCAACGCATTCTCCTTCAACGTCCCTTCCGTCCGGGCGAGCGGTGCTATCACGGTCGAGCGCGGCGGCGGGAAGACCGTCAGAAAGACCTTCACCCGCACCGGCGGCATGTGTCCGCGCTGCGAAGGCCGGGGCTCGGTCACCGACTTCGACCTGTCTCAGCTGTACGATGACAGCAAGTCGATCAACGAGGGTGCGCTCACGATCCCCGGCTACAGCGTCGACGGCTGGTTCGGTCGGATCTTCAGCGGTTGCGGCTTCTTCGACCCGGACAAGCCGATCCGTAAGTTCTCCAAGAAAGAGCTCCGCGACTTGCTCCACAAGGAGCCGACCAGGATCAAGGTCGACAACATCAACCTGACCTACGAGGGTCTGATCCCGCGGATCCAGAAGTCGTTCCTGTCCAAGGACGTCGACGCGCTGCAGCCGCACGTCCGCGTGTTCGTGGAGCGGGCGGTGACGTTCACCGGCTGCCCCGAGTGCGGCGGCACCCGGCTCAGTGAGGCGGCCCGGTCATCGAAGATCAAGGGGATCAACATCGCCGACGCCTGCGCGATGCAGATCAGCGACCTCGCCGAATGGGTCAACGGCCTCGCCGAGCCGTCCGTGGCGCCGCTGCTGGCGGCGCTCGGGGAGACCCTCGACTCGTTCGACGAGATCGGGCTGGGCTACCTCAGCCTCGACCGCCCGTCGGGCACGCTGTCGGGCGGAGAGGCGCAGCGCACCAAAATGATCCGCCACCTCGGGTCCTCGCTCACCGATGTCACCTACGTCTTCGACGAGCCGACCATCGGGCTGCATCCGCACGATGTCGTGCGGATGAACGACCTGCTACTGCAGCTGCGGGACAAGGGAAACACGGTGCTCGTCGTGGAGCACAAGCCGGAGACGATCGCGATCGCCGACCACGTCGTCGACCTCGGCCCCGGTGCCGGCTCCCAGGGCGGCGAGGTGGTGTTCGAGGGCACCGTCGAGCTGCTGCGGACCAGTGACACCCTTACCGGACGGCACCTGGGAGACCGCGCCTCCCTGAAGACGTCGGTGCGCACGCCGTCGGGAGAACTGGAGGTGCGCGGCGCCAGCACCCACAACCTGCAGGACGTCGACGTCGACATCCCGCTCGGGGTGCTGGTCGTCGTTACCGGGGTGGCGGGCTCAGGCAAGAGCTCGCTGATCCATGGCTCGGTGTCCGGGCGGGACGGTGTGGTGTCGGTCGACCAGAGCCGCGATCCGCGGCTCGCGACGGAGCAACCCGGCGACGTACACCGGACTGCTCGACCCGATCCGCAAATCGTTCGCGAAGGCCAACGGTGTAAAGCCGGCGCTGTTCAGCGCCAACTCCGAGGGCGCCTGCCCCAACTGCAACGGCACGGGTGTCATCTACACCGACCTGGCGATCATGGCCGGCATCGCCACCACCTGCGAGGAGTGCGAGGGGAAGCGATACGAGGCATCGGTGCTGAACCACCACCTTGGCGGCCGTGACATCAGCGAGGTGCTCGCGATGTCGGTGAACGAGGCCGAGGAGTTCTTCGACGCTGACGAGGCGCGCACACCGGCCGCGCACGCCATCCTCGACCGGCTCGCCGACGTCGGGCTTGGCTACCTGATCCTCGGCCAGCCGCTCACTACCCTGTCCGGCGGCGAGCGCCAGCGGCTCAAGCTGGCCACCCACATGGCCGAGAAGGGCGGCGTCTATGTCCTCGACGAGCCGACCGCCGGCCTCCATCTCGCTGATGTCGAGCAGCTGCTCGGCCTGCTCGACCGGCTCGTCGACTCCGGCAAATCGGCCATCGTCATCGAGCACCACCAGGCGGTCATGGCGCACGCCGACTGGATCATCGACCTCGGCCCCGGCGCCGGACACGACGGCGGCCGGGTTGTCTTCGAGGGCACACCCGCCGACCTGGTCGCCGCCCGCTCGACCCTCACCGGCGAGCACCTCGCGGCTTACGTCGCCACCTGACCGAGACCGTCGGGGACAACCGCCCATGAGGCAAACAGGTGGCTGAGAGGTGACAGGCCAGCTGTGGTTCACCTCACCCACCTTGTAGTCGATGACCCTCCCCCTTCCCCCCTCGGGGACGGGGTGATAATCCGATCGCTGCCGCCAAGCGGTCCGTCGGAACTGCCGAGCATCTCGTCATGGTGTTCCGAACCAGGTGGTCAGGGCGTCACGCAATCCGGTATCCGTGCCGTCCCCCACCCAGGCGACATATCCGTCGGGCCGGATCAACACGGCAGTGGGAGCGGTGACCACGCCAAGTACCGGAAGCTCCCACAGGCCGACATATTCAGCATCGATCAGCTGGACCCGGTCGGCCCATGGAGTGATGTCAAAGGCCGCCGGGCTCACCGAGGTTGAGCAGCACCGGCTTGGCGTCGTGCAGCAGGGTGAAGACCCGCAGCGGGCCGTCGGCGGTCACGAGGTCCAGATCGGGCATGCGGCGCCCGAGCAGCGGGTGTCCCTCGCCGAGGTCGTAGTGAATGTCGAGACCGGACATCATCGCGGCGAACCGCTTGCGCGGCTCGTCCATGCTCAGCAGCTCGGTCATGGTGTCGCGCAACGCATCGGTGCGCTCGTCGGTGCCGCTGAGCGCGCCCTGCGCCATGGTGTTGTGCAGCACGCGGGCACCGACCGGGTGCCGCTCGGCGTGGTAGGTGTCCAGGAGGCCGTCCGGTGATGTCCCGTTGACCACCTGGGCCAGCTTCCATCCGAGGTTCACGGCATCCTGCACACCGATGTTGAGGCCCTGTCCACCTTGCGGGGGATGCACGTGTGCGGCGTCGCCCGCGAGCAGCACACGTCCCTTGCGGTAGGACGCCGCCTGCCGGGTCATGTCGGTGAAACGGGAGATCCAGGTAGGGCTGTGCACCCCGTAGTCCGTCCCGTCGACGGCGATGAGTGCCTCGCTGAGATCCTGCAGGGTGGGCTCGCTGGTGTGTTCGAGGTGCTGTTCGGTCAGTACGACCCGTATTCGCCCTCCGTCCGCCGGGCCGATGCCACCACCGCCGCGCAGGCCGAACTCCGGCTCCTCGTCCATCTCGACCTCGGCGATCAGCCAGCTGGTCGACGGATCCCACCCGGGGAACTCGATGCCGGCCGCCTTTCGGATCACACTGCGTCCTCCGTCGCACCCGACGAGGTAGTCCGCCCGTAGCGACCGGCCGTCGGACAGCTCGACGTCGACGCCGGTGTCGTCCTGCGCGAAGCCCGTCACCTCACGTTCGCGAACGATCGGCACCCCGAGCTCGCCGACCCAGTCGGCCAGGATGCGCTCGAAGTGGCTCTGCCACAGCGCGAGCCCGTAGTTGTGGCGGGTGGGGAAGTCGCTGATGTCCAACGGGATCCCGGCGAACGCCTGGACCTGCATCGCCTGCCCCTCCGCCAGGAACCGATCGGCGATGCCGCGCTGATCGAGCACCTCGATGGTGCGCGAGTGCAGACCGCCGGAGCGCGAGCCGTCGAGCTCCTGGCTCGGCGCGCCGCTCGACGATGGCGACGTCGATCCCCGCAAGCGCCAACTCAGCCGCCAACATCATGCCCGTCGGCCCTCCTCCGGCGATCACCACCGCATGTTTGGCCATACGCCACCCTTCCTCCTTCCGGTTCTGGTTCGGATCGGATCGGATCGGATCGGATCGGATCGGATCGGATCGGAGATTCTGCGCACCGACCAGGGCCTTGATGCAAGCGCCTAATGCGCGTTACTCTGAGAATGACGAGGAGTTAATGCTTCCCTTTCCTTGTTCCGTGCGGATGGACAAGCCCTGCGCGATTCGGCTGCGCGGCGCGTATGGCCGCAGCGTGGGCCCGCCCAGTGAAGATCTCCCATGGGTCCGCGGATGGCGCGCCCCGAATTGCCGGGCCGGTGGATCACGAAGACCCAGGCGTCGCTGGTGGGGCTCCCTGGCCCCGACCCGCTACCGTGGCCCTGTGAGCAGCTCGCGAGTACCCGGTGGGGTCGTGCACAAGCTTCCAGGAGACATGCGCAAGGCGCTGATTGCGAACCCCATGGCACTCGATGCCTGGAAGGACATCACGCCTCTGGCCCGCAACGAGTTCATTTGCTGGGTCGAAGATGCCAAGCAGGAGATGACCCGGGAACGCCGCATTCGCCGGACCGAGGAGGAGCTTGAGGAAGGCCAGCGTCGGCCTTGCTGCTGGCCAGGCTGCAAGCACCGCGAGCGCACCGGCGGATAGCAGGCAGCGTCCTGATGGGACGCAGTTTGGTTCTGGGCGGAAGCTGGCGGCCTCGACGAGGCACTGATCGATCCATTTCTGAAGTATCAAGTCCCTGGCCGACCAGCGAAGTTCGCAACGGCTGTGCTGACGCTGGATTGACAGAGCGAGTAGGAGACCGACTCGGTCGGTTGTGCAACACAGTGACTAAGGGCCCTAGCGCCACTCCGCAGACGCCCGGAGACTGTAAAGGTGATCAGGCGACTCCTACTCCCTGTCGGGCTGGTCTTGGTAGGGCTGATGGCTGGGTGCACCACCGCACCGCACAATGTGCCATTTACACAGGGCACGGCCGACCTAAATCTGACTTACTGCAATTCGCAAAGTCTGGATCTCTACATCCCGCGCGTCGCTGTCGCTCGCCCGCTTCCCATCGCAATGTACATTCACGGGGGAGGTATGACCGCAGGCGACAAGTCGGACCTCAACCCGGTTTTCCTTGACGCACTGGCTTCAGCCGGTTATGCGGTGGCCAGCGTCAACTACCGACTGGCTCCCCAGTCTCGGTTTCCCGCCCAGATCGAGGATGTCAAGTGCGCAATCAGGTACCTGCGAGCCAAGGCACCCAAGTACGATCTGAACGCAAGCGAGATATTCGCGTTTGGCACCAGTGTTGGAGGACAGCTCGTTGCGCTGGCTGCTCTCACGGGTCCGCACTCTGCACTCGATGTCGGACCGTATCCGACGCAGCCGAGCAACCTGCTTGCAGTAGCTGACATGTTCGGCCCAGCGAATCTCACCGAGCGAGCATCGGGGTTCTCTCCTTCTGATATTCAGCAAGTCTTCGGCAAGAGTGATCACCGGGATCTGGTGCTGGCTAGCCCCACGCATTTTGTTGCTCCGAACTCGCCGCCCATCCTTCTTGTTCAGGGCGTCTCCGATACGACAGTCCTCAAGTCGCAATCCATGGAGCTCTATAAGGACCTCAAAGCCGCAGGTGACGAAACGCAACTTGTCTTGGTCCAGAACATGGGCCACATGTTCATGCAAGTTGGTTCGAGGCCACTTGACCCTGGCCTTCGACCGATTGCGCAAGATATGGTCCGCTTCTTCGACATTGCACGGAATATGTGAGCGGGATTGCCGGATCCCGGATGCCGAAACTGTGGACTGATCCCGATGTGCGTTGTGGGGCACCTACAACTTTGCCCTCTCCTCCCCCCGCGCCCTGTCCTCCCCCTTTCTGCCGAGCCTCCCGCCGCCTTCCCGGCTCGTCCTCCGCGGCGCTTTTGGCCCGTTTCGCCGCCCTTCTCCCACTCTCCCGCCGGGGGTTTCCTTAGTGTGGCCGGTAGGATTCGTTGATTGGCGCGCTCTCGACGCAGCTCGGTTGACTTGCTCCGACTGTGTCTCGTTCGAAGCCATTTCCCACGCTATCGGTCCCGATTCCCATATTGTCGCTGACACAAGTACTTGTGGAATGTTCGAATTTTCATCGATCGCCGCGGCGGTACCCATGGATGCGTTCCGGCCCTCCCCTATTCCGAGGGAGTGTAGCGAGCTATGGCCCATTGGGACCGTCACCACCGACGACGTCTGGGATTCTCTCGTACGAGGCGGAGGAGCGTCCACCCCGTCACTTCGGCTCGCCGACCATCGCTCGGTCGCTCCCAGCTCGTGCCGTGGTGAACTGCCATCGGAACGACTGGCCCCAGGCCAGTGAGCTATCGCTTGGTGGCATAATCGGAAACTATGGCGAGGGAGGTCACTCGGAGTACCAGCACTGAGGAGGGGGGCGGTAGCGGGGCAACCGAGACGTTGGAGCAGCAGCGGTTCCTGCCATCAGGAAATGAAGCCGGTACGCCACCAGAGGATCGAGCCTTCCGACCGGACGTGGAAGGTCTCCGAGCCGTGACGATGTTGTTGATCGTGCTCGTTCATGCTGGCGTACCCCAGATGCAGGGCGGCACGGTCGGCCAGGACGCTTTTTTTGTGATCTCGGGATTCGTCATCACCGGGGTACTGCTCCGAGAGCACTTGGCCGAGGGGGGAATCAGCTTCTTGCAGTTCTATGCCCGTCGAGCACGCAGAATTCTTCCCATGGCGATGCTTGTCATCGTCGTGGTCCTGGTGGCGGTGAGCCTCCTGGCCAACCATCGGGATGCGGTGGCGGCGGCCAGTGACGGCCGATGGTCGGCTCTGTTCGCCAGCAACTTCCATTTCGCCAGGGTCGACCCGAACGTCTTGGTTCTTCGCCAGTCCCCCTTCGGACAATATTGGTCTCTGGCCGTCGAAGAGCAGTTCTACCTGGTGTACCCGGCATTCTTCATCCTGCTCATGGTCCTACCCGGCAGCTGGTCAAGGGGTCGGCGCCTCACATTTGGCTTGATCGGCGTAGTCGTTTCCTCCTTCGCGGTATCGGTGATCACCTCGGCCGCGGGTCAACTCGGACCCTACTATTCACCGTTTACACGAGCCTGGGAATTGGCCTTTGGCGGTCTGGTGGCACTGGCGACGCCTTATCTGAAGGGCCTTCCCACTGCTGTCGCCGCCGCTCTGACCTGGGCGGGGCTTTTGGGCCTGGTGCTGGCGGCACATCTGGTGCAAGTGGCGACTCCGTGGCCGGGATACATAGCGGCGGTGCCGGTGGCGTGCGTGTCCCTCATCATCTTGGGTGGGGCTGCCGCCCCCCGATGGGGCACAGAGGTCCTGCTCGGATCCCCCCCTTTCCGCTGGGTCGGACGGTGGACGTACTCGTGGTATCTGTGGCACCTGGCATTCATTGTGATGGCGGCCGAGTACGGGCGCGTGCTCTACGGATCCCTCTCGGTGACGTTGCGCCTCGGACTCTGCGCCCTGGCCCTGGTCGTCGCGGCCATCACCTACTTCGTCATCGAGAATCCGATTCGGCATTCGAAGCGATTGGCTCAGAGTCCCCGAGCCTCGCTGGTCGGTGCTGCACTGCTCATCGCCACCTGTGTGGCATTCACGTTCGTCTTTTTAGGACGGGGGTGGGGCGTCGATGGCTCCCGGGGAGGTCGACTTCGTGGCAGTGCCCTCATCCGCATTCGAGCCGTCGCTGACAAGAGTCGATTGGCGGTCGGAGCCGGAGGCCGCAACTTGGGCGGCTCCCTCACGACTGTACCGCCTGGCCTCGAGTCGCTTGCTCCATCGCATCAGGGGACGTTCCAGAAGGAACCACGACAACAGTGTGAAGAAGAGCGTCACCAACAGAGCCACGACGACTCGGAGCACGTCAGGCCAATGGGGATCGAAGTACCGGATGGCAAAGAACACCGGCAGGTGCCAGAGATAGAACCCGTAGGACACGATGCCAAGCGCGACGATCGGTCTGAGCTCGAACAGGCGTCGGCCCGCCCATCGGCCATCGAGGATCGCCAGCAGGAGCACGGCACAGGCCGCATCGACGGCTACGAATCCGCCACGATCGAGCATTCCCCATCGCCATCGCCTTGACGGCGCTTGTCCTCGCCGGCGCCGCTTTCGGTGCTGTGGCGACGTCGGGCGGCCACACGTCGGCCCCGCCGGTCGCACTCGTGCAGCGGTCCGACGCCACGGCGCCTACGACCTCGACGACCGCCCCGGTTCCTTCGACGACGACTCCCACGACGGTCGCATCGGCCCCTGACTCGTCGCCTATGCCTTCGGGTTCGTCGGACCAAGGCGCCGGACGCCGGTGGTTGCCCCTGCGGCCGCACAGAGCGCCCCCACGACGACCGTGCCGGCCGTGACTCCGACGACCACGACGGCGACCGTGCCGCCTGGTCCGTATTGCACCGGCACGCTCGCCGCCGATCAGGCCGCTACCGACTGGCCTGCAACCGGCCGACGGCGACTACCAGCTAGAGACTTGCGCCGATAGCGTCGGGACGTTCGTCGAGGGCGGCCAGGTGATCGACCCGGCGTCGGCAATGCAGACCGCGCCGAACTGGTATCGCTCCTAGAGCGGCTGTGCTGTTATCGACATGTTCGTGAATGTCGATGTTCCGCTAGAACTGCCGAACTCCATGCCGAACGTGTACGAGGCGCCGGCCGTTAGCCCTGTGATGACGAATGGGGTTGCACCGGTAACGGCAATCCCCGAGCCGGCAGAACTGACCACGACTTCGGCGTTTCCGACGACCGAGCCATTCTGAGTCAGATACACGATGCCCGTGGCGTTGGAACCGACTCCGATGACCTGATTTAGCCCTCGCATCTGTCGCGGACGATCGATGTTCTGACTCTCGAATGAGCAATCAGCCATTCATTAGAACGGGTCAACTGCCGCTCATGTGGTACGTGGTGGACGCCTTCGGGACCATCAGTTTGGGTTCCACAGCGTCGGCAGACCGACATTCGCCCATTCGTTTCCGGAAGATGGTGTTGATCGAGCTGGACGCCCGCCTGACCTGCATCGGTTGTAGCCATCGTTCTCCAATCGATCGCCGCGCCCAGTTCGGATCAGCGGCGACCTTGCAGAAGTGCAGTCGGAGCCTGATTGGGACCGATGCTGTCTCTCACATCCACCCTATGCCCGATGGGTGAATGACCGAACACGCCAGTCCTGCGGCACTGCCGGTCTAGATGAACTCGCAACCGCGGAAGATCGGCTCCCGACTTCGGGGGTATAGCGTCGCGGTCATGGGTAAGCCCGAGCATGACTCTTGTCCACACTGCGACAGCATGGAGATAACCACCCGATTCGAGAGGTCCGACAGCTCTTCTGATTCCCAGTGGGAATGCCATTGCACTGACTGTCGGTTCAAATGGTCAGAGAGGCCCTAGCGGGTAGCTCGGATTCGGACAACCACACCATCGCCGACGGGGCCGAGCCGGCCAGGTGCCCCTACCCGGAAACAGCGCGATACCTGAGACTGCACCTCAGCGGTACCGTGATTGAATGACGCAATCCCCGCTGTTCGCCTACTGCGAGGGCGTCGAGACGCACGGAGCGATGGGGCAGGCTGCGATGCAGGTACAGGTGGTCGCTGTAGGGCGATCTGGGCGATGAGCAGGCCGGGTAGAACGCTTCAAGAGTGGGAAGTATGGGTCGCGCCGGTCGCCAGTGATCGGTCGATCTCGACCGGAATGGGCAGCGGCTTGCGGTACCGGCCCCACTCAACTGTGATGCCGTCCTTACGCATCGAAGCCACGAACCAGGCGATCGACAGGAAGATGGCCAGCGCCGTGAGTCCCCAGGTGGCCGCCGTCCGTTCGAGCACGAACGTGCGCAATGACGAGGAGAGTAGGAGCCAGAGCGTGATCCCGGCATTTACGATGAGCACGGTCGCCCACAGCAGCGAGATCCTCACGAAGAACTGACGGACCCGCGGGCGGGCCAGAAGCTCGGGATCGATCGGGCAGAAGTCGTGGACGAATCGCTGGGTCAATGGGCGGCCGAAGGCGGCTGACCCAATGAGGACGAACGCCGTCACGACAGCCGTGGCCATGGGTTGAGCGAAGTACACGATGGCGTTGCCCGTGATGAAGGAGATCGCGGTGCGTGCCGTCAGGAGTGCCGTTCCGAGCAGGAGCATCGTGGAAATCCGTTCTCCCCTCCGGACCCTCCGGGCAAGAGCCAGGTACGACCACGCCAGCGCCGCCACGAGGGCGCCTCGGAAGCCCGTGAGCAGGAGGACCCCGTAGAAGAGGGCAAGCGGGCCCGCCACTGCCTCGAGCACCACGGGGTAGGCATGCTGGAGCGTGGATCGAGGAGATGGCAGACCAAGATGGTCCCCGTCGGTCCCTGCGCGCCGAGGCGAGAGCTTGAGCGGAGAGATCCGCCGTGCCGGGTCGGTGCGAAACGAGCGGAGGGACAGGTGCTGATGCACCGTCGCCGAATCCACGCCGACGGCCACCTGGTTGCGGGAAGTGCGGTCGGCGGCGGTCAGATTGCTCGGACGGTCTTCGCCTGCTGGCCCTTTTGCCCCTGCTCGGACTCGAATGACACCTTCTGCCCTTCGATCAGCTCCCGATACCCGGATCCCTCAATGGACGAGAAGTGGGCGAAAACATCAGCAGAGCCATCGTTCGGGGTTATGAACCCGAACCCCTTCGACGCGTTGAACCACTTGACGGTACCTTCGGCCATTTGATTGCCTCAATTCTCCACGCTCGATGTTTGCGGGAGGACCTCTACGGCAACCGGCAACGATTCTCGACCCGCGTGATTCGGTCGAACTCTTTGAGCATCCTAGCGCACTCTGGTGGATTCCCACCACCGGGCCATGGCAACACTGGGATGTTGTCGTCGCTCGGGCCCGCGTCGGAGATCGGCCCGTGGCTGGCCTACCGGGACAACGCAGTTCTGTCGTCTCGGCGCCGACTGTTATGTCGAGGGCCCTTGGTTGGTGGTGTGGTGGCGGGGGTTCCAAGCCATCACGCACCCAGCGGGCTACAAACCCGACGAATCGGCTGGTCATTGCGCCCTGCATATTCACTGCATAGGGCAGGCGCCTACTCAATGTCTGCGCCACGGCGGCTGAGTCCCGAGAAACTCTGCTCTTCTGGGGGTCGCCGACGCTCGCTTCCAAGCGGTAGATCAGGTCGAGACGTGGATCGGGAAGACGACTGTTCACGACATCACTTCTGATTCGGTCTCGTTTGCTGGCCCCGGCCACGTCGGAAGGCAATCAGGCCCCCATGACGAGGGACCGCGCCTCTGCGGAGCCGACCACAAGATCGTGAAGATCGCCGCCCACCTCGAGTCGGCTCGACTGTTCGACCCCGCCGATCCTCATCGGCTCAAAGCCCGCCGTTCGGATCAAGTGCTCGACTTCGTCGCTCCCATGCTCGTCCTCGGACACGTAGAACAGAACCGCGGGCTCGGGCGACCGGTGGCTCGAGGACTCGAAGAGATCGGCCGACATGGTGCCGAACGCAATGGCAAAGCGTGTCCCGATCGGCAACCACCCAGCAACAACTTGGCCCGATGACTGCCCTTCCGGTAGGAGTCGCACGACCTTGCCTTGTGCGTCGAGTCCGACCGGATTGCTCGGAACGACGAGAGACGTGTCTCCCAGCGCGTCGGCGATCTCGTCGATGACGTCTTTCAACACGGAAAACCGCAGCGCAAGGACGACGGCATCGGCTCCCTGCAAAGCGCTCCGGTTGTCGAGCGCGACGACCGCCGCTCCGCCGATTGCCGCGGCCAGCTTTCGCGCCGACTCCTTGTCGGCGCTCGAGAGCTGGAGGGCCTCGCCACCGGCAGCAAGCTGACGCGCGATGGCCGATCCGATGCCTCCGGTGCCGATGATCGCCGTGGTCATGATGGAGACCTCCGCCCCGTCAGGAAGCTCACTCCGACTTGCTCGATGGCCATTGATCGGGGAACCAATCTCCCCCCGGGTCCGTCGTTTGTCCCACTTCGATCAGATGACCATCGGGATCGCGGATATAACAACGGATTTCGTACTGGTGCTGCTTCGGTGGCGTCAGGAATTCCGCACCGCGCGCGCTCCATTCGGTGTACACAGCGTGCATGTCCGTCACTCGTATATTGAGGAAACTGCTGACCCGGTTGGGATCGGCGGGCGTCTCAAGGGTGACCTCCGGCTTGTCGTCGGTCGGCCCTCCGCCGACGTTGATGATGATCCAACTGTTCGACAGTTGGACATACGTGAGCCCTCCGGGTCCGGAGAACGCATCCCTGCCCCCGAGCACATCGGTGTAGAAGCGGCGAGAGCGCTCGACATCGTCCGACACGATGAAGTGGGCCAGCACGATTCCCTCTGGGGGCGTTGGGAGCTCGTCGGCGGGCGTACTCGATGGCCAGTGATCGGGCACCCAGTCCCCCTGCGGGTCGGTGGTCTGCCCCACTTCGATCAGGTGACCATCGGGATCACGGATGTAGCAACGGATCTCGTACTGGTGCTGCTTCGGGGGCGTCAGGAACTGAGCACCCCGCGCGCTCCATTCGGAGTACACCGTCTCCATGTCCTTGACCCGGATGTTGACGAAGCTGCTCACCCGATTTGGGTCGCCGGGCGTCTCCAGGGTGACCTCCGGCTTGTCGTCGGTCGGGCCTCCGCCGGCATTGATGACGATCCAACTATTGGACAGTGCGACGTTGGTCGGCCCTCCGGGGCTGGAGAAGGCGACCCGGCCCCCAAGGACTTCGGTGTAGAAGCGCCGAGAGCGCTCGACGTCGTCCGACACGATGAAGTGTGTGAGCAGGATTTCCTCTTGGGGCGGTGGGACCTCGGCCATCTGCTACCTCCGATGGTCTTCCACGGTCATAGCCGTGCCATCTGCGCCTGCATGGGCTGCAAAGGCGGCGGCATTTTGGCGATCTCCATTCGAAGGGTTTTGAAAGCCGAATCGAAGATGGTCGAGAAACTCGGGAACGGCTGGATGACGTCGCTCAACACCTCCAACGGAACGCGGGCGCGTATGGCGAGCGTCGCCTGCTGGAGCCACTCGCCGGCCTCGGGTCCGAGGGCGTAAGCGCCGGTCAACCGGGCGCCGTCGCTGAGCAGGGTCAAGAATCCGTTCGACTGGGCGTACTGGTGGCTGTACGTCGCGGTCTTGGACACGTCGGTCAAGAGCGTTGTGCTGCTGTAGGGTGCCTCCGCGGCACCGACGGCGGCCGCCTGCGGATCGGTGTACGTGACGCGCGGCACGGCTTCGTAGTTCGTCGGGTGGCTCTCTCCGGCGATGTTCGCCGCCACAACGTCTCCCTCGTACTCGCCGACGTGTGTCAGGGGCCAGATCCCGTTGACATCCCCAATGGCCCAAATGTTGTCGCCGGCACGCAGATACTCGTCCACCACGACGCCGTGTGGGTTTGCCTCGATACCGACCGTCTCGAGCCCGATCCCTTCGACACGGGGACGGCGGCCGGTCGCCACGAGCAGTCGCTCTCCTTGTACCGAGGTCCCGTCCGAGAGCCTCAGGACGTAGTCGCCGCCGTCGCGCGAGGCCTCCGCGGCCTGGACTCCGAGGTGCAACTCGATCCCGTCCCGCCGCAGTGCCTCGGTCAGAGCCACGCCGAGGGGGGCCGGCTCTCGTGGGATCAGCCGATCGGCGCCCTCGACGAGCACGGCCTGACCACCGAGCCGCCGTACCACCTGTGCGATCTCGACACCGGCCGAGCCACCGCCGAGCACGATGAGGCGGCTGGGAACCGTCTTCATGGCCGTCGCTTCGCGCGTGCCCCACACGCCGACCAGGCCGTCGAGCCCCGGAATGGGTGGCACGAAAGGATCCGCGCCCGTCGCTACGACGACATGCTCCGCCGTGTGGCGAGTGCCGTCCACGTCGACCACGCCGGGCCCGGCGAGCCGGCCCACGCCCCGGACCAGCGCGATGCCCCGATCCGCCAGCCATTTCTCCTGTCCCGCATCCGAATAGCCGGACACCATGTAGTCCCGCCAGTCCAGCGCCGCCTGCACGTTCACCTCGGCGCTGGCGCCGACGTCGCGGGCGCCCTGGACCGCCTCCCCCGGACGCAAGAGGGACTTGGACGGGATGCACGCCCAGTAGGAGCACTCGCCGCCGACCAGCTCCCGCTCGACGACGGCGACCCGAAGCCCACGCGCCGCGATGGCCCCGGCGCAGTGCTCGCCGGGCGCACCGCCGCCCAGCACGATCACGTCGAAATCGCTCATACAGGAAGCTCCTGGCCGCTCTGTTCGCGCACCATGTACTCGGCGTACCAGTCGGGCCAGTCCGAGTCGGCCCGGCCGATGCGCTTCTCGTGCTCAGCGTGGGCCGACTCGGCGCGGTGCAATGCCGCAGCCAGGTCACCGGCGGAGTTGAACGAGGTGGTGGTCGGATCGAGGCGGCCCGGGAGGCGATCGGTCACCTCTTGGAGCAGCCAGCTGTTGCCGTCGGGGTCTTCGAACGTGGCAAAGGAGTTGTAGCTCTTGTGATCCGGATCCGGCCCGTTGACCCGATCACCCGTCCCCTCAGGGTCGAGTTGCGCTCCGGGCGCTCCGGAATGGAACACCCCACTGACCGTGGCTCCCCGGCTGACAAGTTCGTCGCGCCCGGCTTCGATGTCAGACACGATCAGGTACAGGCCATGGGCAGATCCGGGTGGCGCCCCCGTGATGTGGGTGCCGAACTGCACAGAACACTGCGATCCCGGTGGCGTGAATTGCACGACCCGGAAGCCGTTGTCGAAGGAGAAGTCGGCGTCGAGCCTCCAGCCGAGGCCGGCGTAGAACGCCTTGGAGCGATCGGCGTCGGCCACGGGGATGACGACCGCCTCCAGCTTGAGATCGGCCGGTTCGCTGCTCGGCGATCCGCCGGGTGCGCTCTGTCCATCGACGGTGCTCATCCGGCTCTCCTCTGTCTGGTCCCGAAAGGATTGTCGCACCCAGGCGAACGCCTTGCACCTGAAACATCCCTCGCACTCGGGGTTCGACGTCGTTCCAGCGTACGGGGGTCGAATGGCGATGCACGGGTGCACGTCTCAACCTTTCCGCCCGGCCCGCCGAGCAGCTCGAGTTCCTATGGTCGAGAACCCGAGCGGAGGACGGGCGCCCCGACCCCCCAGGGTCAGCGTTTGATACCGATGCTCTTGCCTTCGGTGTACCGGATCGGCTCCTCCAATGTGTCGACGAGGAATTGATCCCGGTCTCCTCGTTCCCACGCCTCCCTCAACCCCGGAGCCGCCAAGTCGAAGTCGGGCCGAATTTTCTTGAACACGCCCCTCAGATCTACGTGGAGCTCTGCCATCGTGGGCCGGCCCCAGTACCAGTATCCGTTGTAGATCTTGAAGATCTTGAGTCCGGGCTCGAGGACGAACGTGTGGGGGATCATCGGATCGTGCGGCTCATCCGTGAACTCTTTGATGTCCAGATCCTTCTGGACGACCCGATCGGGGTCCGACAGGAACGGCCACGTGGCGCCCAGCGCGTCCCGGAACTCATTGATGTTCAGCTGATTGTCGGTCGAGATGAGGGCCAATCGCGTGTAAGCATTCCTGAACTCGGGATATACGTCGACCAATTGCCCTACGAACTGATGCTCTTTGGGATCGAAGCCGCCACGGGACAGATGGAGCACCATCGGGTTGCCCCCCTGGAGCTCCGACAGGGACCGCCGCCGGCCGGATTGATCGGCGAGCTCGTAGTCGGGAAACGTCTCGCCTTCACGGATGTCGCTGCGCATGTGGCCTCCAAACTCGAAAGGGTCTGGTCCAAAGATCCCACGGGAGTCCAGCAGATGTTCAAGTCGGTTGCGCCTGTCGCTCGCTCTCAGAAATTGCCCAGGCCGCGTTGACGAGCCCGATATGGCTGAACGCCTGCGGGAAGTTGCCAAGGAGCTCCCCGCTGACTGGATCGACCTCCTCGGCCAGCAGGCCGACCTCATTGACGAAGGCGGCGGCACGCTCGAAAACGGCCCGGGCCCGAACCGGCTGGCCTGCCTGGGCCAGGGCCTGGGCCAGCCAGAAGGTGCACAAAAGGAAGGTGCCCTCCTCACCCTCGAGGCCGTCGTGGGACCGATAGCGATAGACCAATCCCCGCTGGTCGGTGAGCCGCTCCTCTGTCGCGTCGACCGTGGCCAGCACCCTCGGATCGTCCGCCGGGAGAAATCCCACCAGGGGCACCATGAGGTTGGAGGCGTCAAGCTCGTCCGAGCCAAAGGACTGGGTGAAGGCCTTGGCCCGGTCACTCCAGCCCTTGGTCACGATCGCCTCACGGATCTGGTCCCGCGTCTGCGTCCATGACCCGATTCGAGAGGAGGCGTTGAGACGGTCGGCCAGGATCACCGCTCGATCGAGGGCCACCCAGCACATCAGCTTGGAATACAAGAAATCACGCGGCTCCCCCCGGATCTCCCAGATTCCTTGGTCCTTCTCCTGCCACCGGCGGGCGGCGGTGTCGGCCAGCTGCACGAGGAACTTTCGCGTGGCTGGTGCCAGGTCGGTGGGCGTATCCCACTTGCCCGAGTCGGACAGTGGCCCGACCCGGTGGGTGTCGTCGAACAGGTGGTCAGACATGCGGTACACCGCGTTGAGCAACTCGCCGTAGACGTCGAGCTGGCGTTGTTTCCAGGCCGCGTTGCCCACCCGGACCGGCGCCGAGTGCCGCCAGCCCTCCAGCTGCGGCAGCTCCCGCTCGGTCAGGTCCCGTTCACCGCCGATGCCGAACATGATCTGCAAGGCACCGCCCCGGTCGAGCGAGCCGGCCGCGGACGAGGAGACGTAATCGAAGAACTGGTTGGCTTCGTCGGGACAAGCCGCCACCCAAAGGGCCTGGATCGTGAAGGAAGCGTCCCGGACCCAGGCATAGCGGTAGTCCCAGTTCCGGGAGCCGCCCACCACCTCGGGCAACGACGTGGTCGCCGCCGCGCAGATAGCGCCGGTGGGTGCAAAGGAGAGTGACTGGAGCACCCGGCCGCTGTGGTGCACCATGTCTTGCCACGGACCCACGTAGGCCTGGTGGAGCTCAGACCACGACTCCCACCCCGCCACGGTGTCTTCGAGCCGGGCGCGTATTTCCGACGGGCTCCAGACCCTGGCCGAACTGCCCTCAGTCTGGTTCCCGTGATGCAGGGCGAAGCCCATGCTTTCGCCTTGGGCAAGCTGGAACCGGCCCGAGGCCGCGGCGCGGTCCTGGTCGAGCGTCAGGGCCACGGACGTCGACAGCACCAGCCCGTCAGCGCTCCCCGACTCCGTCATTCCACCGTCGACCGCGTCGAGCGATGGATGTTTCAACCCGTAATCGGGGCGCGGGACGTACTCCAGGGACAAGTCGACCCGTCCCTCCGTACACGTGGCGCGCCGCAGGAGAACGTGAGGCGCTCCTTTGCCGAGCTCGTGTCCCCGGTTGCCAGAACCCATGGCAAGTGCGTCGGTGATCGTGACCGAACCGGTCGGTGTGCGCAGCGTGGTCTCCAACACCATGGTGCGGTCCAGGTAGCGCCTGCTCACTTCCGTCGCGTTGGTGGCCCCGAAGAACCAGTGCCCGGCTTTCTCGTCGAGGAGGCGACCGAAGGTCGAGGGGCTGTCGAACCGTGGGAAGCAGAGCCAGTCGATCGACCCGCCCCGACTGACCAGCGCAGCGCTGTGCCGATCCGACAGGAGCGCATAGTCAGCTATGGGGGTCGTGGTCACGTGAACTCCTTCGCTCGTGGATGCGCAAGATCCGATCTGGCAGCGCCGATGAGCATCAGATCTGCTCAACTGCGACTGGAGATGGGCTATCGGCTAACGGCTAACGGCTATCGGCTATCGGCTATCGGCTATCGGCTATCGGACTGGCATACTCAGCGAACGCTAGCCCGAACGACTTGACGGGGAAGCGGGTTGGCGGCGCCGCCAGCCCGTTGCGCCGCGCTGAGTCCTAGACCGTGTCGCCCTGGGTATTGACCACATCGCCTCGACGTCTGTGCCCGGACTCCGGGCCAAGGACGTCATCGACGTCCAGGTCGTGGTCGCCAAGTTGGACACCGAGCGAATCGTTCCGGCGCTCGCTGGCATGGGATTCGAGCAAAGAACCACGCCATGGAACTTCCGGGATCACGTCCCAGCCGGTGGGTCTGAAGCGCCTGAGGGCCCGCGTATGTTTGACATCTGCGCAGATACGTCGGTACCTCAAGCGCGACAACGCTCTGGGCCACCTTGATGGAGAATTCAGATGGACGATCAATGACGACTCTCTCTCAAGTTTCTGCTCGTCGCCGTCGCCGGCAGGCCGGCTTGGTTCACAAACGCGAGACGAGCTCAGCCACGATCTCCGCCGCTGGTCGTGGCTGCCTGGCGAGCGCGACGCTCTGTCCGGCCCACATGGAGAGCGCTTCAATGTCACCGGTGGTGCCAACCATCGGCGGCGCTGGCTCGTAGCGGACGATTGCTTCGCCCGAAGCGAAGTGCGCGATGACATCGCCCACTCCGGGCCGACTCTCCAGAGGCGGCCGGCCCGCGGCCTCCCACATCTCGGCCGTCGAGTTGCGGAGCGCGCGGTGGGGCGAGTCCGGCCAGTCGACGTCGTAGAGGTCGGGGTACCACTCCGCGTCGGTCTCGACCGCGTTGATCAGGCGAGTGCGGTACTCCTGGTGGATGGGCATCTCCTGGGCAAGCAGAAACTGGGTACCCACCCACGCCGCCTGAGCGCCCAGGGCGAGGACGGCGGCCACGCCGCGAGCGTCCCCGATCCCACCGGCCGCGATCACCGGCACCGGCGCCACCGCGTCCACGACGGCGGGCACCAAGGGGAGCGTCGCAATCTGACCCCCCACGTGCCCCCCAGCCTCCCAACCCTGCGCCACGATGACATCAACTCCGCTGGCGACCGCCCGCCGCGCCTCTTCGGCGCTTCCGACCGTACACAGAACGAGTCCGCCCGCATCGTGGACCCGCTCGATGTAGCCAGCGGGATCTCCCAGAAACAGTGACACGATCCGCAAACCGGCCTCGAGGGCTTCATCGAGGCGACGGTGCTGATCGGAGGTGAGAACCAGGTTGCCGCAGAAGGGACGATCGGTGAGCGCCGCCGTCTCGCGAACCACGTCTCCTGCCGGATCGGACCACGTCAGCGTCACCATGCCGAGCCCACCGGCATTCGAGACCGCTGCCGCCAGTTCGGGCACCGCCACCATCGCCGCCAAGACAATCGGTTGTTCAATCCCGAGCAGTTCGCAGACCGGCGTTCGCACTACTGCCACCTACCCCTTCGATCCAGGCCGTCCTCCACCCAACACGGACAGATCCATATCTTCTAGGACTCATACGATGTGGGCATCGACTTGGCGGCCCGTTTGTTCCAACCGTGAAAGCTCGAGTAGTCGCCTGCATCCCAGGCCTCGCGCAATCCCGGTTTGCTCAGGTCCCAGTCGGGGCGGATCTCGCTCGACGCAGCGCACAAGTCGGACCACAAGTCGTAAAACGACGGGCGTCCCCAGAACCAGTAGCCGTTGTAGATGCTGTGAATGAGGAGTCCAGGCTTGAGCACCAGCGTGTGGGGGATCATCGGATCGTGCTCGGGGTCGGTGTATTCCTGGATGTCGAGGTCCTTTTGGATCGTCCGAGCTGGGTCCGAGAGAAAGGTCCATTGGGCGCCGACTGAACCCCGGAACTCCTGCAGGGTGTGGTGGTCATCGGTGGCGATGGTGACGACCTGGGTATAGGCGACGGCGATTTTCGGATAGTTCGCTGCGAGCTCCAGGTGCTGCTGGTGTTCCTTCGGACAGTAATTGCCTCGCGCCAGCGTGAGGATCATCGGATCGTCACCTTGGAGCTCACTGAGTGTGCGAACGATGTTGGTGTGATCCGGCAACGAGTAGTCGGGGAACACGCCGCCTGGTCTGATGTCGGATCGCATGGGGTGACTGCCTTTCACTCGACGATGCCTGCGGGGATCTCAGTGCCACCCGCTGACAACCGGTTGCCGCGGCCCTGCCGTCGGCGTGGCCACTCCCCAAGATTGCGCCACCGGACACGAGAAGTCCATAGGCGATCAGCAGACCGCCGTCGGGCGGTGCGATTCGGCGGGTCTGCAACAAGAACGGCTGCCCAATTGAGGGGTGCGGCGATGGCGCGAGAGACCTCGTCGCGTCGCCGAGGTCTAATCGCGCACTTCTGTAGGTCGGCGTTTGCTGTCCACTGGCTTGGTCAGCCTCCGGCTGCCCGGCCCCCGTCAATACGGAGCGTCGCACCGGTGACGAACGTGGCGCGTTCGAGGTAGAGAACCCCGTCGACCACGTCGCTGACCTCGCCCACGCGTCCCAGTGGATGTCGTTTAGCCAGCTCACGGTACGAAACCGGGTCGTGAAGTGGGGTCTCGATGATGCCGAGCGCCAACGCGTTGACGCGGACGCCCCGTCCGGCGTACTCGGTGGCCAGAGAGCGTGTCACCGCCTCCAGCCCGCCCTTGGTCAGGGAGGTAAGGGCCGACGGTTCCCTTGCGTCCGCGTGCTCCACGAGACTGGTGCTGACATTGACGACGTGGCCTCCACCTTGGGCGACCATCTGAGCGATGGCCCGCTGAGTCATGTGGAAGAACCCGGTGAGGTTGACCGACGTGATCGCCACGTAATCGTCGAGCGTGTAGTCGGTGAACGGCTTCCCGATGTAGATGCCTGCATTGTTGACCAACGTGTCGATCCGGCCGAACCGATCGAGCGCCTGCCCGACCACGAGTTCGGCGGTCTCGGCTTGCGCGATGTCTCCCGGTACCATCAGCACATCCGGTACTGCGGACGGCTCGACGGAAAGCGCCGTACCCACTACGGCGTAACCCGCCGCGGTGAAAGCGGCAGCGATGCCCGCACCGATCCCTTGCGACGCCCCCGTGACGATCGCCACCTTCTTCTCCGCTCGTGACGCACCATGCTCCGGCTCTGACGCCGGCTTTGCATTTACTGAAGATGTCATCGACGCTCTCCTGCACTCGTTGGGACCTGGCCGGGTCGCCGACCTCAGAGATATAGGAGCCCAGAGGGCCGAGTCGCTGGCATGATCCTACCGTCGAGGTTGCGAGCGGGTTACGGCTCGTCGTCGTCGTCAAAATCCGGCGCTTGCGATATCCAGGATTGGATACTCGATGCGGTGAGCTTGCACGCACCGCGCCCAGGAACCTCATCGAGATCGCCTGCACGAACGAGGTCGAGTAATTCGATCTGGCTGTGCCCAGTGAGTCGGACCACTTCGGCCAGCGGCAAAGCTGTTCGCTCGAGCTCTCTCTTCGACGAATCACCGCACCTCTCCACCGATGCTCAAGTGACGAACGCTGCGTTGCTGCTGTCCGTCTCGGGATCCACGCCGAGATCTCCACGCTTGGCCATCAAACGAACCGTGCTCACCGCCCGATTGTGAACCAGCGCCGCAACCGCCAACTTGAGCGAACGCTTGTGCAATGCACGGACGCGGGCATTCAGTCAGTGGGTTACCGACATAACTCGGTTGACCTGGTCCGACTGCAACCTGTTCGAAGCCATTTCCCACGCTAAGGGCCTCGATTTCGAACATTATTGTTGACACAACTACTTGTGGAAACACCAGGTAAGGGCATCGGATGAGGTTTCGGCACCCACAGGACCCGCTGGTGCCCAGATATCATCGTCCAGGTCTCCTCGGTCACAACGGGACTCAAGAGGTTGCCGTGGGCCTTCTCAATGACCACCTCCGCCACTGCGTCGCGGCAGCAGCTCAGAACGAGAATGGGGGCGTCGAAGCCAGTCTTAGCGAGGTGGTCAGCACGATTCGGCAAGTCGCGACCACGCGAACCAACTCAGGGGTGGCTGGCTGCTAAACCTCTTCGCCCGGCTCGTCGATACCGGTAAGTGGCACTTGTGCAAACCGGACCGGAGCAGAGAGCCGCCCGCGAGGGAGAAGTGCGGGCAGCGAGCGCCTACGTCCCCGCTTTGGATGGGGTCCGGGCCCTCGCCATTGGCGCAGTGTTCCTCCTTCATCTCAATCGGGCGCACTTTGAAGGTGGGGCCATCGGAGTCGATATCTTCTTCGCACTCTCCGCATATCTGATCACCGGCATCCTCCTGGAAGAGGCGGCATCCGACACCCCGCGGTTGGGAGACTTCTATTGGCGGAGGGTGTTCCGCCTGATGCCGGCGTTGATGATCTGGGTAGCACTCATTGCGATCCCAACGGCTCTCTCCGCTCATGAAGCACATCTCATCCCATTGAGCGCCCTGGGTTCGGTGCTGTACTTCAACGACTTCCTAGAAGCATTCACGCACAATGTCGCCGCCGCGTTCGATCAGTCGTGGTCGCTCGGGGTGGAGGAACAGTTCTATCTCGTTTGGCCGGCGCTCCTGATCTTTGGGATCTGTCGGGTTGCCGGCAGGCTACAAGCGGTCCCGTTTGCCTTGTTGACGGCGCTCGGAGGCCTTCTGCTGTTTCGGGGAGGGAACTACTTCCTTCCGACTGGTCATCTCCTCCCACTCGCACTGGGCGCTGGCGCGGCGTGGCTCAGGCATCGTGGCTGGAAGCCCAGATGGATGAGCACCGCTCCGGGGCGGCTCGCCAGTGCGGCTGCACTGGCGTTCCTGTTAGTGGCGATCGTGTATACACCCCACGTCGGCACCCGGTTGAGCCTCTGGATGGTGCTCGTGGCCATTGCCGCCATCGTGTTGATTGTGTCTCTCGACTGCGCTCCGACCTCTGGGATCTCGCGCCTGTTCGGCAGTTCCCTTCCTAGGTGGGCCGGATCCCGCTCCTATGGGATCTACCTCTACGGCCTCACGTTGATAGCACTGGTGGGGCAGACAACCCACCTCAGCCTGCACGAAGCCGCACCAATCATCGTGGTGCTCACATGTGTGGTAGCCGAACTCTCTTATCGCTTTGCAGAGGTACCAGTTCGCCGAACAGGACGGGAATGGCTGCGCACCAGACATCAGACTGGGACCGTGAAACGAACGGCGAGCGCCGGACCCGGGGGCTAATCCCTAGGGGGCAGCCCAGCAATGGGTCATGGTCCCGAATTCAACCAGTCCCAACCTATGTGAGCGAGATGCTGGCCACCGGCTCGCCTAACTGTTGGCTTGACTTTTCGCCCAGTGAACCGGGTGAGGCGTGGGGACTTCGAGATCATATTGGACGCAGTTGCAACAGAGTCTGTTTTCGCTCCGCCTTCATCAGCTATGCGGCGCCAAGCCCCCCGCCCGCCCCGCTCCCCCGCCTTCGGTGGCCACTACGTTCGCCCTGCTAGGCCGCACCCGGTAGCCGGCGACGAGGGTGCAGGTGATCGGGGCGGACGGCTGGCCCCTCCGCCAGCTGACGCTGGACCCGACCGCTGACTACCAAGCCCTGCCCTGAACACGGCGGACAGAACCTGTCTACGATGTCCCGACACATCGGTCTCCGATGTCTTGACACATCACATGGTTGGTGTGGTTGGTTTGGTGGCGGGGGCAGGATTTGAACCTGCGACCTTCGGGTTATGAGCCCGACGAGCTACCAGACTGCTCCACCCCGCGTCGTGGCCGACCACGCTACCACTTCATCGACGGATGTCCACCTCGGTGGTCTGCGTTCGGCGCCAAGGAGTGCCGTCCACGGCCACGGGCCGACCCGGCCGCCGTCGTCCATACGACAAGCTCCAGCGGTCGCCAGCACCACCTCACCAGCTCGACTGGCGGGCCCTATCCCCCAGTCGGCGAGGTGGTCGTGGTCGTCGTGGGGGTCGGCGCCACCGTGCCGCCGGTCAGCTGTTGGATCTGCTCCAGATCGCTCGCGAGCATGTTGATGTCGGTCTGATAGGCACCCAGATTCCCGGCCTTGAGGTCGGTGAGGGACCGCTGGTACTGGGTCTGGGCGTCGTTGAGCAATGATCGCACCTGGGGGGAGAGTGCCCCGGTCGAACCGGTGCCTCCGGGAGTGGTTGACACGGGTGCGGCGAAGACGTCGCTGAGGGCCAGCTGCAACGTATTGTCGATCGCGACTTGATTGCCATAGACGGCGATGACCTGTTGGAGCTCGGGGAATGGATTCCGCGAGGACTGGACGTAGAGCGGCTGGATGTAGAGCAGCGCATTGGCCACCGGAATCATCAGAACGTTTCCAAGCAATGCCGAGGACCCGTTGGTGTTCAACAGCGTGATCTGCTTCGAGACGTTCGGCGTAGCGTCGATTTTGGCGGCCACGATCGACGGGCCATTGGGCGGGTTGTCGCGTGGCGTCACGAACATCTCGAGCTGGCCGTAGTGACCCGGGTCGGACTGGGCCATCATGAACCCCGACAAGGTCTGGATCTGGCTCTGGGTCGACACCGGGACGAACGCGTCCAGCAGGGTGAAGGACTGCTGTACCTGACTGGGGTAGCGCATCACCTGGTAGATGGGCGCCATCCGCTGTACCTGACCGGTCGATACCACCTGACCCTGGGCATTGGTGGTCAACGTGGTCGGCAGGGCCTGCGAGGGCGACCCCGATCCCGGCGACGGTGACAGCGTCCAAGCGTCGGCGGCGCTGTAGAAGCTCTGGGCCCGGACGATGTGGTAGCGCCCGAACATGGTGGCCTGCAGGGCGAAGATGTCCTCGGGGTACCGCAGGTGCGCACGAAGCTCGGAGCTCATCTTGGCCGCCGGCGTGAACATGCCGGGGAAGGCCTTCTCGTAGGTCTCGATGATCGGATCGTGGGGGGTCATGACGTAGAAGGTCATCTTGCCCGTATAGGCGTCGATGACAACCTTCACCGAGTTGCGCACGTAGTTGAGGTTCTGGTTGAGTCCACTCGTGCTCGGCAGGGCCCCGGTGTCGGCGTTCTGGGCGTAGGGGTAGTTGTCGGTGGTGGTGTAGGCGTCCTGCACCCAGTCGATGTGACCGCCGACGAGCACCGGATACGGGTCGGCGTCCAGGCTGAGGAAGGGCGCGGCCTTGGACACCCGGTCCTGCACGCCGCGGTCGAACATGATGCGCGACTGGTTGGTGATCTGGTTGGAGATGATCAGGTTGAGATCGCTGAAGCGCAGGGCGAACATGGCCCGGTCGAAGAAGTTCGACAGCTTCACGCCACCGTTGCCCGAGTAGTGGGTCTCGACGTTGGAGCCGCTGCTCAACTGGTAGTCGATCTCGGGCTGCTTGGTGTTGGCCACCACGTAGCCGACGTTGTTGAGTCCGAAGTAGATCGAGGGCTGGCTGACGGTCGGCAGGCCGCTGGCCGAGACCGGCGGTACACCGCCCACCGCGAACGTGGGGTCGTTCCCCCCGGTGGATCCGTTGGCCGTGGCCGTGTTGGCGGGCGACACGATCATGCCGTAGCCGTGGGTGTACTGGAGGGTGGTGTTGACCCACGAGGTGGATGGAAGGTCGGCGTCGTTGATCTCCCGCACGCCCACGACCACCGGAGTCTCTACGCCACCCACCTGGTACCGGTCTATCGAGCCAGCGCGTTGAACTGGTAGTAGGAACGGAGGTCCTGCAGCTTGTCGTAGGTGGGCTTGGTCTGGGTGGGGTCCCACAACCGTGAGTTGGCCAAGGTGTCGCTGTTGGCGGTGAGCTGCGCCGCCGTCAGCGAAGAGGATGCGGGGTACGGACGCCGTGGTCACCTTGTTGAGGTCCATGGCCGCCCGGGTGGCGTCGATGTTGCGCTGGATGTAGGGACGTTCGAGCGTGTTCTGGGCCGGGTTCACCTTCAGGGCCTGTACGGCCGCCGGGTAGATGGTGCCGGCGGTCAGGGCGACAAGGAACCACAGCCCGACTCCGAGGATCGGAAGCGCCCAGCCCTGTCGGCGGATGTTGTAGATCAGCAATGCGGCTGCGGCCAGTGAGACCAGGATGAGGAGCTCGAGCGCCGGCAGCCGGGCGTGCACGTCGGTATAGCCGGCGCCTTGGGCGTACCCGTTGCTGGACAGGTCGAGGTTGAAGCGGGCCAACCAGTAGCCCGACGGCCTTGACCAGGGCTAGCAGTCCGAGGATGACGGAGATATGGGCCTTGACGGCCGGGCGGAC
Organism: uncultured Acidimicrobiales bacterium; assembly: GCA_963769825.1. Taxonomy (GTDB): domain Bacteria; phylum Actinomycetota; class Acidimicrobiia; order Acidimicrobiales; family RAAP-2; genus Bog-756. The sequence goes on along the minus strand of CAVYNO010000003.1, from coordinate 644,426 downwards.
CCTCGGCCGGGCCCCCTGGACCCGGATACCGCCGTTGAGGTAGTGGCTGAGCACGGTGACGAACAGCACCACGAACAGGGCCACCAGGGCCCAGTGGACGAGGAACTGCTCGAAGGGAAGCGTGAAGACGAAATAGGCGACGTTTCGGTGGAACTGCGGATCCGACGAGGGGAAGGGCGTGCTGTTGTTGAAGAGGATCCAGTTCTGCCACTGGCCGACGGCCTGGGACCCGACGATCAAGGAAAGGGCGGTCACCACGGCGACCCGCAGCCAGCGAGCGTAGGGCCCGATGACCTCCTGGTAGCGCTTCACGAACTCGTCCTCGGCATCGAGCGACGGGCCCCTCGGCGCCAGCCGCTCCGCCACGATCAAGCTGGCCAGCAGCATCACGGCGAAGATGGCCGAGAAGACCACGAGCAGCCCCAGCTTTATCTCGAGCAGCTTGACCCAAACGTTATGCAGCGAGACCGACGAGAACCACAACGCATCGGTGTAGAAGACGGCGAATGTCCGCAGTGAAGCGAACACGACGATGAGGATGATCAGCCCGATGATGATGCCTCGACGCCGGCGCCGCGAGCCGGGGCGCGGCGCCTGAGGCATGTCAGTCGGCGGGCGCACGGGAGCAGCCTAGGTGGCGGCGACGGCCAACAGGCATCGACAGCCAGGATGGGCAGGGGGATGCCGGTGACCGGTCGGGAACTCCTCGTCCGGTTGCAATGTTCCGTTCAGGCCGTTGTCCTCACAATCGGGGCACGGCACGTCTCCGGCGCCAGGGTCCGATACCCACTCGAGAACCACCGCCTTCTTGCCCTTTGTCGCTGCGATGGTCCCCGCCGAGAAGGCTGACACCACCTGGTCGCCGGCGAGTCGCTCGATACGCTCGCCCTTCCATTCCCGGAACGCCGATCCAACGTGCTCGGCCACCGCGGCCTCGTCAGCGTCGGCAAGCCCGTCGTCATCGGAGAGACGGCGGCGGAGAGGGCCGATGATCGCGTCCGCCAGTCCGTCGGCGATCCCGATCAGTTCGTCGAGCGCGAGCTTCGGACGGCTTCTTCGTTCCGGCGAAGATCACGCCGGCCTCGGCAGCCTCTTCGAGAATGGGAAGGGCCGCGGTGGCATAGGCGTCGGTCTGTTCGGTGAGGTCTGGGAGCAGGCCTGCCGACCACCGCGACCCCTTCGAGCGCAGGGCGTCGAGGAGCTCGTTCTGGTCGTCCTGGAGGGAGCGCTTGAGTCGACGAGAGAGGGTCTTGACGATGGGCGCGATGAGCTCGTCCCGCCGGATGGCCAGGTGATTGCGCTCGTCCGGAGGGCCCTCGACGCGGCGTCACCGGGTTCGTCCTGCTGCTGTCCCGCGGGGCCCTCCCCTGCCTCGGTCGGGGCGGCGGCCGAAGCCGGGCCCGCTCTCCGGGCATCCTGCTTCGTCGACCGCCCGGATGAGACAGGTTCCGGGTCGCCCGGCTCCATCTCCGGCGGCGCTTCTCCAACAGGCCCGGTCGCCTGCTCCTCGACGGCCCCCGCCTCGACGGACCCCGCCTCGACCGACCCCTCGACGACCCCCTCTTCGCTAGCCGCTCGGATCTTGGCGAACAACGCTTGGACCGGTGAGCCCTCCGCACCCTCGGCGCCGCTCTCGCCGACCGGTTCCGGCGTCGGTACCCCGGCCACGACCACCTCGGCGACTTCGACGACCTCCACCTCCTCGGTCACTTCGTCCTCCGTGATGACCTCGGAGACGACCTCCCCGACCTCGACCGCGCCGAGCGTCTCGACCTCGGCCGCCGCCGTGGACGGGACCGCCTCCTCTTCGGCCAGCAGGAGGGCGGCGAGATCCTCCGGCGAGCTCTCGTCGGACCGCTCCAGCGACTCGCGCCCGGCAGCCTCGGCGGCCAGGCGGGCATTGTCCTCCGCCGCGAACAGATCGTCGGCGATGACGTCGACCGACCGGCGCACGTCCTTCACCGTCTCGGCCAGGCGTTCGCGGCCCGGCCCGGAGCTGTTCGATCTGTGCATGGAGCACCTTGCGGCGCTTCGAGAGGTCGGCCAGCACCCGGGTCCGCAGGCCCTGTGCCTCGTCGACCATGACACGGCACTGCTCGCGGACCTGCGCCAGCATCTCCTCGGCCTCGAACCTGGCCGCCTCGAGATGGGTGCTCGCCTGCTGCGCAGCTCTCTCGCGGAGCTCGTTGGCCGCCGTCCTCGGACTCGACGGCCAGCTGGGCCAGGCGGCTCTCGGTCTGGGCCCGGGTGTGCTCGATCTCCTCATGTGCCTCGGTCAGCAACCGGTTGGCCTCCGCCTCCGACTTGGCCACCATCTCGGCGGCGGCCTCATGTGCGCTGTGGAGCACCCGGGCCGTCTCGTTGCCCACCGCCGCCGACAACGTGGCCTCGTCGAGCACGGGATGCGCCGCCCGGTACTCGGCGTCGTCCAGCCCCTCGGAGAAGCTGTTCCTCCCGCTCGGCTAGTCCCCGCAGGCCGATGGCAATGGACTCGAGGTAGGCACGTACTTCGGAGGTGTCGTATCCCCGGCGGACCGAGCCGAACGAGTGCCGGGCCACCTCGTCCGGTGCCAGGTGGGAGGAGGAGATGCTGACCCGTCGTTCCTCTGGCATGGCCGAAAGCCTACGACTGTCGGTCCTCGGAACCGGTCATCCTGTGGCCCCGGCCGCCGACGACGTCGAGATCGCTTGCGGCACCGATCCGCCGTGCGCGGCCAGCACGGCCAGGGCCTGATCCAGGGTGGACACGGCATAGATATGGAGGCCCGGGCGGTCCTTGGACTTGGCGTCGTTGAACTCCTGGGGCGGAACCAGGAAGATCGAGGCTCCGGCGTTCTCGACGGCCACCGTCTTCTGGGCCACCCCACCGACGGGGCCCACGTTGCCCTGGCTGTCTATGGTGCCAGTCACCGCCACGGTGCGGTGGCCGGTCACCGAGCCACTGGTGAGGGCATCGATCACCCCGAGGGTCATGGCCAGCCCGGCGGACGGGCCACCGATGTTGGTCACATCGATGTTCACCGCGAACGGGTAGGCGTAGTCGACCTGGTCCTCCGGCTGGATGCCGAGGTCCAAGGTCGCCCTCTGCCCGCCCCCGACATCCACCGAGGTGCTCTTCAAGGTCACCGGTACCGGTGCAGGGGGCGCAGTCCCGCTCCGGCGCACGGTGAGCGTGATCGCCTGACCCGAGTGGAAATGGTGCAGGGTGGTGGTGAGGGCTGACGCGGTGGGCGTAACCGTGCCGTCGACGCCGGTGACGACGTCTCCGACATTGAGGACACCGTAGGCCGGCGTGCCCGGATACGTCCCGAAGATCACCGCACCCGACGCGGTGGCGGTGACCGTATAGCCCAATCGCCGCAGGGCCGCCGTCTTGGCGGCCGACTCGGCCTGGGACATCTCGAGGTTCCCCTGGGCGTCGAGCTGCGAGGGCGGCGTACCACCGGTGACGTCCTCCAGCGGCTCGAGGGTGGTGTCGCCCTGGAGTCTGTAGAACAAGTAGGAAAGGGCGGTGACCCGGCCGATCTCGACATCGGTCAGCAGCACGGGGTGGCTCACCGGATGGCTCCGGTCCGGGGGGACCTTGATGAACTGCTGTACCGACTGCGCCGACCCCGGCTGGAGCGCGTAGTAGTTGAGGTTCCAGCGGGATGCGGTGGCCACCGCCACCACGACCACGATGAGCAGCACCCAGGGCCAGAGGCGGCGGCGGCGGCGGCGCGGGGAGATGACCGGCGCGGTCATCTCCGGGCCGGTCGGCGCCGCGGGGGTGGCCCCCGGTGGGGCTTCCGTGCCGGACGGAAGCCGGGCGGTGGCGGATGCAGATGCCGGCATACGCACGGGTTCGTGGTCTTCGGTCATAGTGGTGCGGTGGCTGCTCCCAGGTCACCGGGCATGTCGGCACCCGGGAAACCGGGCCCGCCGATGCAGCCTGCCACGGAACCCCCTGACCCGGCCGTCACCGAACGGCGGCGGCGGGTGGCCCTGGCCGGCCACCGTGGCGACGAGTCCTCGGCCCGCCGGGGCCTCGCCGATGGCGCTCCGGCCGTGCGCAGCACCGCACTCGGTGCCCTGGCCCGGCTCGGGATCCTGACCGACGAGGACTTGCGGCGCGCCCTGGTCGACCCGGCCGCGGCGGTGCGCCGCCGCGGCTGCGAGCTGGCCGTCCACCACCCCGAGGTGGACCTCGCCACCGCATTGGAGGACGGCGACGCCTCGGTGGTGGAGATGGCCGCCTGGGCCGCGGGCGAGCGGGGTCAACCCGTCTACGTCCCAGCACTCGGCCGCGCTGGCCTCATCGACCGGCGGTCATGGTGACCCCCTGTGCCGGGAAGCGGCGGTGGCGGCGCTCGGAGCCATCGGGGACCCGGCCGGCTTGGCCGCCGTGGTGGCCGCGCTCGAGGACAAGCCCGCCGTCCGGCGGCGTGGCGCGGCAGCCCTGGCCGCCTTCGAGGGTCCCGAAGTCGAGACCGCCCTGCGACGGTGCCTCGAGGATCGCGACTGGCAGGTACGCCAGGTGGCCGAGGACCTCCTGGCGATCCAGTAGGCGCGCCGGACGCGCCGGCGCCGGAGCGGACCGGGCTCAGCTCTCGGCGGCGGCGAAGATAGGGCGCAAGCTGTCGAAGGAATCGAGGCAGAGCCCGGCGCCGAGCACGACGCACTCGAGCGGTGTCGCCACCAGGTGGACCGGTACTTCGGTCTCGTCGGCGAGCTTGTTGGCCAACCCCCGCAGCATCGCTCCCCCGCCTACCAGGTGGATGCCCTCGAAGATGATGTCCTGGGCCAGCTCCGGGGGGGACTCCCCGAGGCACTCGACGACGGTCGCCACGATCTGCTCGACCTGGTCTCGGAGTGCGTAGCGGATCTCCTCCGGCGACAGGATGACGGTCTTCGGCAGCCCAGTGGTCACCTCTCGACCCCTGACCTCTGCCTTCAGCTCATCGGCGTAGGGCAGGGCCGACCCGATGGCCATCTTGAGCTCCTCCCCGGTCCGCTCCCCGATGGCGATGCCGTGTTCGTGGCGGACGTACTGCTGGATGGCCGCATCCATGTCGAACCCGCCGCACCTGATGGCATGGGACGTGACCACACCGCCGAGCGAGATCACCGCCGTCTCGGTGGTGCCGCCACCGACGTCCACCACCATGTTGCCGACCGGCTCGTTGATGTCCAGCCCGGCCCCGATGGCCGCCGCCATGGGCTGCTCGATGAGGTGGGCCGCCGAGGCCCCGGCCCGGCGCGCCGCCTCCTTCACCGCCCGGCGTTCGACCGAGGTGATGGCCGATGGAACGCAGATCAGCACGCGGGGCCGGTTGAGCTTGGAGATGCCGGCCCGCCGGAGCAGGAGCCGGATCATGCGCTCGGTGATGTCGAAGTCGGTGATGGCCCCCATCCGCAAGGGACGGACGGCCACGATGTAGCCCGGTGTCCGGCCGATCATCTTCCAGGCCTCGTTGCCCACCGCCAGCACCTCGTGGGTCCTGGTGTTGAGGGCGATGACCGTCGGCTGGTTCAACACGATCCCCTTGCCCTTGGCGTAGACGAGGGTGTTGGCCGTCCCGAGGTCGATCGCGAGGTCACGAGCCACGCCGTCATCGTAGGGCCACGGTGTGAAGTGACCGGTTTTGGGCCGATGGATCCACGTCCGGCCAACCTCCAGGCCGATCTCCTGCCGTGGCGACCTCCCCTCGAGCGAGCACGTCGGTAACCTCGATAGCCGTGAACGAAGAGGACCAGGGCGTCCCGGACGACCCTGGTGACGAGTGGTGGGATGAGGTCGACGGCGAGGGCATCCGTGGCTGGATCCCGCCTGATGACCGATTGTGGCGTCATCCCTCGGAGTCCGGTGCCCCGATCACGGCGGGCGCTGCGGCCCGGCCGCCGGTCCCGGCCGGAACCCCCGCTCGCTTGCGTTCCGGTCCATGGCTCGTCGGGGGGGCCACCGCGTGCGTGCTGCTGGCCCTGGTGGCCACCGGTCTGGTCATCATCACCGTTGGCTCCTCCGACCAAGGGGACGCGGGCGGCCAGGCCCGGGTGGCCTCATTGCTCGGGGTACCCACGACCGAGGCCGGGATGAGCCGGATGCCCGACGCCGCCGCCATCGCCGGCATGGTCTCGACGGCCCGGCCGTCGGTGGTGGCCCTGAGTGTGGGGATGCCCACCGGCACGGCAGACGGGACGGGCATCGTGGCCGAGTCAGGAGGCATCATCGTCACCGCGTCGCAACTCGTGTCCGGGGCGAGAACCGTGACGGTGATCGAGGCGAACGGGACCCGGCAGGCGGCCGACATCGTCGGCATCGACAAGGATTCGGGTCTGGCCGTGCTCCGGATCGCCGACGACCTTCCGGCCGCCAGCTTCGACGTCGCCGATCCCCGCATCGATTCGGTGTCCGTAGCCATGGCGCTACGACCGGGACAGAGCACGGGCACACCACCGGCGGCCAAGGTCTACGCCGGAACGGTGGCGTCCGCCGGCCGCGCCGCCGGCGCGGACGGGGCCGTTAGTCGGATGTCGGCGTCGGTCGTCGACGCGCCAATGGCCGGTGACGACATCGGTTGCCCGTTGCTCGATGCGGCGGGCCAGGTGTCGGGACTGTTGGAGTGGACCGGGCAGGTTGGTGGAGCGCCCACGGCGGTCTTCCTCCCGGCCGAGGTGGTCCTCGGCGTCGCCCAGCAACTGGTCACCTCCGGCGAGGTGGACCACGGCTGGCTGGGCGTCGAGACCAGCGATGTCGGGTCCGCTCATGCGGCGACGGTGCAAACAGCGACGACGACGGCCGGGTCCTCGCTCATCGAAGGAGCGCGGCTCGACTCGATCGATCAGAACAGCCCGGCCGCCCAGGCGGGACTGCAAGCGGGCGACGTCATCACCGCCGTCGACGGAGACCCGGTCCAATCCAAGTCGGAGCTCGAAGCCCGGCTGTACCCCGACGCCCCGGGGACAATCCTCGACCTGAGCCTGGTCCGCGACGGGTCCACCATCACCCTGCCCGTGGTCCTCGCCGAGGCGAACCCCGACGCGCCGTGAGGTGACGTCCCGCCGTAGCATGGGGTGATGGCACCACCCGAGCCGGGGAACGCCGGAAACCCCTTCCAGTCCTTGTTGGGCGACCTCATGAACATGCTGGGGACCAACGCCCCGGACCAGTGGGAGATGACCCGGTCGTTCGCCGTCAACGTGGCCACCGGTGGGACGCCGGAGCCGAACGTCGAGCCCATCCAACGGATCCAACTCGAGCAGCTGGCCCGGGTCGCCGAGCTCAACGTCACCGAGGCGACCGGCATGCCGGTCTCATCCGACGGGCGGAGGTTGACCTGCGTGCCGGTGGGCCGGGGCGACTGGACGGTGCGGGCGCTCGACTCATGGCGGTCGATCCTGAGCGCCATGGCGCCCCCGGCCGGGCCGACCCCCCCGCCTCCCACCCCCCACGACCTCGATCCGCTCGGGGACGAGGACCCGACAGGCGGGCTCGGCGGCCTGCTCGGCCAGTGGGCCGCCGCCATCGGTCCGATGTTCTTCGGCTTGCAGGTCGGATCGGTCGTCGGTCACTTGTCCCAGCGCGCCCTCGGGCAGTATCCCCTGGCCATCCCGTGGGCGCCCGGTGACGAACTGGTACTCGTCCCCGAGAACATCACCACCTTCGCCAAGGACTGGAGCCTGCCCGAGGAGGAGGCCATCCTCTGGGTGTGCGCCCGGGAGCTGGCGTCCCACTCGGTGCTCTCCCGCCCGGCCATCCGGGCTCGCATCGAGGAGCTCCTGGCCGACCTGGCCGCCTCGAGCGTTGCCGCCCAGCAGGACCTGACCGGGCGCCTGACGGCCCTCAGCAACCCCGACGCCCTGCAAGGCCCGGGCATGGACATCGAGTCGTTGCAGGGGTTGCTGGGCGACCCCGAGTCGCTCCTCGGCGAGCTGCTGACGCCCGAGACCCGACGTTCGTCGGAACGCTTGACCGCGGTGGCCATCGTGGTCGACGGGTATGCGGACCACATCGCCGATCTGGTCGGGCTGAAGATCGTCGGATCCCACCGACAACTGGCCGAAGCCTTCTACCGCCGCCGGATCGAGCGGGGAAAGGGCGAGGAGGCGGCCGGTGCTCTCTTCGGTCTCGACCTCGACCAGTCCGAGGTCGACCGGGGTCGGTCCTTCGTCACCGGGGTGGTCGAGCGCGCCGGGGAGGACGGCCTGGTCCGGCTGTGGTCGTCGGCCGCCAACCTCCCGACTCCCCCCGAGGTGGATGCTCCTGGCCTGTGGCTCGAGCGCATCAGCCTGCCCGAGCTGGACGAGCCCGAACCGCCGGACGAGCTCGCCTGAACGCACCGCCGGTCAGGGCTCGGAGACCGCGCCCTCCTCGGTCCCGCCCGGGCCGGGTGCCGTTGCGGCAGGCGGCGCCGCGACCGCCTCCTCCTCGGGAACACCCAGGTCCCACTCGAGCGCGATGCGCTCGCGCTCGGCGTCCCGGATGACCCGCTCTCGATTGCGCCGGTACTGGGGGTCGTGCGGAGGCAACAGCACCAGGCGGGCCATGGTGCGGCGACGGAACTCGTCGATGAGGGCCGGGTCCCCGTAGTCGGACCGTACCTCCCAGTGCGGCGCCACCGGTCCGAGATACACGACGCGGGCATGCCCGAGCGGGGGGAGCGGCTCGCCGTCCTCGTCGGTGAAGGTCGGTTCGTCAGGGACTGGGGTCATCGTCGTTGGTCCTCTTCGGGTCGCGGCTGGCGAAGCCTACCCGCCGGTCGGGCGGGCCTGAAGCGTCACCGGGACGCTCATCTGGTCGCTCCCGCGATAGATGCTGAGCGTCACGCGATCGCCCGGCTTGTGGGGGTGGATGGCGGCGGTCAGGTCCGACGGGCTCTGGATGGTGGTGGAGTCGAGGGACACGATGACGTCGTCGACCTGCAGTCCCGCCGCTCCCGCCGGGCTCCCCGGCTGAACCGACAGGACGAGCGCCCCCGACGACGGGGTGAGATTGTCCTGCTGCTGCAAGGCCGGAGTGACCGGTCCCACGGTCACCCCGATGTAGGCGGCATTCGACGACGGCACGACGGCCGGTGTGGGAGTCCCGGTTCCGCCGCCGCCGCCCTGCCGGAGCTGGGCCAGACGCGGCTTCACCGAGTCCACCGTGATGGCGAACCCGATGTTCTCGGTCGGGGCGTTCCCCGTGCTGCTGGAGGCCACGGCCGTGTTCATGCCGATGACCTGGGCCTGGGCATTGACCAGCGGACCGCCCGAGTTGCCCGGGTTGATGGCCGCGTCGGTCTGCAGCAGGCCCGCCAGGTTCTCCGTCTGGCCGGTGTCGTTCTGGGCCGAGAGCGAACGGTTCTCCGCCGAGACGATGCCCTCGGTCACCGTCGGTCCCCCGGCCAGGGCCAGCGCGTTGCCGATGGCCAGGACGGAGTCACCCACCCTCGTCTGCGACGAATCACCGAAGTTGACCGTCGGTAGACCGGAGACATGGTCGATCTGGATGAGGGCCAGGTCGTCGGTGGGATCGGTGCCCAGTACATGAGCCGACAGCGCTTTGGTCTGACCGAACAACGTGGCCGTGACCGAGGATGCTCCGGCGATGACGTGGTTGTTGGTCAACACCTCACCGTCGGCTGTGATGATCATCCCGCTCCCAGCGGCCTGCACGAAGTCGCCGCCGGCCGAACCACCCGTCCCGGACTGGCTGTCGATGGAGACCACGGCCGGCTCCACCTTGGCCAACACCTCCTGGACGTCCTGAGGATGCGAGAGCACGCTCCGGTTGGGAGCGAAGGTGGTCACGATGGTCTGCTGGCTGCCGGCGCCGACGACGGCGCCGACCAGCCCACCCACCAGTGCGGCCACCAGGGCCGTGACGACGACGAGCCACAGCCACGTCCGGCGCTGCAGGGTATGACGCACCACCCGAGGTGGTGGCGCCATCTGGTAGGGGTAGTGGTAGGCGGGCGGATAGCCGGGTGGTCCGTACCCACCCGGGTAGACGGGGTATCCGGGTGGTTGGAGGGGTGGAGGCGGGGGCGCAACCAAAGCCTCGTGAGCGTGAGGGCCGACCACGGGCAGCACGGCGGGGACGCTCTGGGGGGCTGGTGCGGCGCGGTCGCCAGGGGCCTCGGACGGTCGGGACGGCTCCCCCGGTGCGGGCTCCTCGTCCTGTCCTTCATAAGAAGGTCCTGGTGCCCCATAAGAATATTGTGAGGAATCCATCAATACCGGCTCATTCCGCACTGAGGAACAGTTCCGAATGCGAGACTAATAGGGCAACGGCAGGCGGCGGCCACGGGGTTCTCCACCAGACTCGAGACCCGGCGCAGCCTCGGAGATCGATGGAGGCACGATGGACACGGAATGGATGAACCAGGGGAAATGCAAGGACCTTTCGCCCTCCATCTTCTTTCCCAGTGACGGGGTCGGCGTTCAAGCCGCCCAGCGAATCTGCGCCGAGTGCCCGGTTTCCGACATGTGCCTGCAGTACGCGCTCGACGAGCGCGTCGACCACGGCGTCTGGGGTGGCAAGTCGGAACGTGAGCGCCGCCGGATCCTGCGCCGCCGCCGGATCGGCCACGCCGTCGCCGTCTGAACCATGAATCCGGCCCGCCCCGAGGCCTGAGCCTCGAGGGTCGACGCACTGCGAGCGGCATGCTGGCCGAGTGCGTGGTCAACATCAGTGAAGGGCGACGGACCTTCGTCATCGACGAGGCAGTCGCAGCTGCCGCCGATACGGTGCTCGACGTGCACGCCGACGTCGTGCACAACCGGAGCGTGCTGACCCTGGGCGGACCACTGCCACTGGTCGAAGAAGCGGCACGGCGCGTCGTCGGTGTTGCGGTGGCCCGTATCGACCTCGGCCGCCATAAAGGGGTCCATCCGCGGTTCGGGGCGGCCGATGTGGTGCCCTTCGTCGATCCGGGCGCAGGGTGGGCCGATCCTCCACCCGCCATCGTGGCGGCCCGGGACCGGTTCGCCCGCTGGGCCGGAGCCGAGCTCGGACTCCCCTGTTTTCTCTACGGGCCGGAGCGATCCCTTCCTGAGGTGCGTCGGACGGCATTCGTTTCGCTCCCGCCCGATGCCGGCCCCGTGGAGCCCCACCCCCGCGCCGGCGCCTGCGCGGTGGGCGCCCGGCCCGTGCTGGTGGCCTACAACCTCTGGCTCGCCGCCTGCGAGCCCCCCGCCGACCAGTCGCGGCCCGGGACGCTCGCCGTGGCCCGGAAACTGGCGGCCGAGCTCCGAGGTCGGGAGCTACGTGCCCTCGGGTTGGCCGTGCCAGGCGGAGCCCAGGTGAGCGTCAACGTCGTCGGGCCCGACGCTCTCTCGCTGGCCGGCCTCTATGACACCGTGGCTGCCGGGGCCGCAGCCGCCGGCTGCGCCCTCGAACGGGCGGAGCTGGTGGGGCTGGCGCCGGAGAGAGTCCTCCACGCTGCCCCCCGGGACCGCTGGGTCGAGCTCGACCTCGGCGAGGACCGCACCATCGAGAGCCGGATGGCCGCCAAGGGCCACGAACTCACCGTCGAACGGAGGTAGCGACCGGCGCCACCGTCGTGCACCGGCCGAGGGACAGTGCCCTCAGGAAGCGCTCATGGCCGCCCGGCGCTGCATGGCCCGCTGGCGGCGAAGGCGTCGGCGTTCGCGCTCGGATAGCCCACCCCAGATGCCGAACTTCTCGCCGTTGGCCAGGGCGTACTCGAGGCAGTCCTCCCGGACGACGCACCCCCGGCACACCTCTTTGGCCTCGCGGGTCGATGCCCCCCGCTCGGGGAAGAACAGGTCGGGGTCGACGCCCATGCAGTTGGCCCTGGCCTGCCAGCTGCGCTGTTGGGGCTCGTGCATCAATGACACCATGTCCATTGACGGGTCTCCCTCCCACTGGTCCACGCGATCATTCGATGGAATCGCATAGCACGGATGTAACTACAGATATGTCATCTTTCACTATCCGAGGGGGAAACGCAAGAAGAACCTGCTTGTGAACGCAGGCGCAAGACGGTTCGAGCCCAGGTGGCATCGGGGGAAATGCCATCGATAGGAACCGATAGGAACCTGGCAATCGGAGTGTCACCTCCATCACTCTCCCGCCATCGGCCCTCTATCGGCCATCTATCGGCCATGTGCTGTCAGCGACGAACATCCCCGGCCGGATCCACCCGCGACCGGCCCCGGCGAGCCCCCGCAGGGACCGTCGGTGGTGTGGCATGGCCTGCAATCCTGTAATGTTGTAATATGACCAAAGAAGAAGTGACCTCGTTCATCAGTGCCCGGTTGCCCAACGGGTGGTTCGCCGGCCCGCTGGGCATCGAGATGGACGACGACGAGATCCTCTGCGTGGGGACCCTTCCGTCCGACGCCGGCGTGGAGTCCTTCCGCGAGCAGACGAGGACGGAGCGCATGGCCATCGCCGGCGACGCCGAAGCGCGGTTCCAGCGCAAGGTCTCGTGGGGTGTCGTGCACGACGGCGTGAGGACGGTGTTCACCTCGCAGAGCATCCCGGTGATGACCCGGCTCCGCATCGGCGAGCGCGCCGTACTCGACACCCTGATCGACGCCGGGGTGGCGCGGAGCCGTAGTGACGCCCTGGCCTGGTGCGTGAAGCTCGTCGGACGGCACGAAGCCGACTGGCTGGCCGAGCTGCGCGAAGCACTGGTCGGCGTCGAGCAGGTCCGGGCGACGGGCCCGACCCTTCTGTGACCGGCGTGCTCGCCGACGTTGACGTCCGTGAAAGCGAGGCGCTCGACGCCTATTCCACCGTCGTCACGGCCGTAGCCGACCGGGTGGTCCCCTCGGTGGCCGCGCTGCGGGTCGGGTCCCGGCCCGGGCGCGAGGGCGCGGGAAGCGGCGTCGTGCTTTCCCCCGACGGGTATCTCCTGACCTCCGCGCACGTCGTGTCGGCCTCCGACCGGGGAACGGCGGCCTTCCCTGATGGGCGTGACCTGGGCTTCGACGTCATCGGCCGGGACAAGCTCTCGGACCTCGCCGTCCTGCGGGTCTCCGGTGCCGACCTTCCCGGGGTGGAGCTCGGCGACGCCGACCGTCTCCGTGTGGGACAGCTGGTGGTCGCCGTCGGCAATCCCTACGGTCTTGCCGGATCGGTGACCGCCGGCGTGGTGAGCGCGCTCGGGCGGTCCCTCCCGGCCGGGGGTCGGCTCGTCGAGAACGTCATCCAGACCGATGCCACCCTCAATCCCGGCAACTCCGGGGGCGCCTTGGTGGATTCACGAGGCCGGCTGGTCGGGGTCAACACCGCCCTCGCCGGGGTGGGGCTCGGCCTCGCCGTGCCCGTCAACGCCACCACGCTGGACATCGTCAGCACCCTGATCCGCGAAGGTCGGGTGCGCCGTGCCTACCTCGGCGTGGTCGGAGGGAGCCGGCCCCTGGCTCCGCGGCGGGCCGCCGATGTCGGCCAGCCGAGCGGAGTGGGGGTCATCGACGTGACCGATGGCAGCCCGGCCGACCGGGCCGGTCTGCGCCCCACCGACACCATCCTGGCCGTCGACGGCACACCGATCGAGGACGCCGGGGACCTGCAGCGCCTGATGACGGCGACGGCCATCGGGTGCATCCTGACCCTGCGTGTGCTGCGCGGCGATGCCGTCGTCGAGGTCGAGGTGGCTCCCGTCGAGCTGGGCTGAACGAGACAACGGACGCCGCCGGGCGTCGGTGCCGAGTAACGAAGAGGCAGCCGGTCAGCCGGCCCGGCGGCGAGACCGGGCGGCGGTCTTGTGGGCCAGGAAGTCGACCAGTACGTAGTCGCCGAGCTCGTCGGGGGAGGTGGCGAAGGTCCTCCCCCGGTTGATCCGGGCCAGCTGTTCGACGAAGCCCTGGAGCCCGCGGTCGGGATCGAGCAGGAACGTGTTGATGGTGATACCGGCCCGGGTGCACCGCAGGACCTCGGCCAGGGTCACCTCGAGGGTTTCCGGGACCGGTGGGTAGTTGAAGTAGACGTCGTAGCCGACGCCATCGGCATCGGGGATGACATGGGCCGTCGGCTCGCCATCGGTGACCAGGATGATCTGCTTCGTCCCGGGCTGGTGGGCGAGCATCTTGCGGGCCAGGATCAGCCCGTGCTGCAGGTTGGTGCCGTAGACGTAGTCCCAGCTCACCGTGGGCAAGTCTTCCGGCTCGATGACCCTCGCCACCTCCGAGAACCCGACCAGACCGAGGTAGTCGCGTGGGAAGCGCGAGGCGATCAGGGTGTGGAGGGCGAGCGCCATCTTCTTGGCCGGGACGAAGTTGTCGCGCATCGGCATGGACAGCGACAGATCGAGGAGCAACACGGTGGCCGAGCGGGTGAGGGCCTCGGTCTCGATGACCTCGAAGTCGTTCGGCGACAGCCGGACCGGCACGCCGGTGCCGGACCGCCGCACCGCGTTGTGCACCGTGCGGGAGAGGTCGAGGTTGAAGGGGTCACCGAACTCGTACGCCTTGGTCGTCTCCTCGCGGTCGTGCCCGGCCCCCGACCAGCTGGTCCGGTGGGTGCCGACCCGGTCCTTGTCGAGCTGGGTGAAGAGATCGGCGAGCGCCTGCTGGCCGATGCGGCGGATCCCCTTAGGGGTGAGCTCGAACCGTCCCTCCCGCTGGTCGATCAGCCCCGCGTCGGACAGCTGCTTGGCCAGCTTGGAGAGCTGGTCGAGCGAGCGAGCGGCGTCGTCACCAAGGTGTCGCCGCACCTTGTCGAGATCCACCTCGGCCAAGGAGGCGGGCGAATTGGCCGAACGCAGGAAGCTCTCCAGCTCGTCGAGGTCGCGCAGCCGTCCTGCGGCGTCGGTTCCCTCTCCCATCCCCATCGGATCGTCGCCGCGAAATCGGTATCGCTGCTCCCACCCGGCTTCGGGGAAGGCCCGTTGCAGGTTGGCCGCCAGTCGGTCCACCTGCCAGCGGAGGTCGAGGTCCTCCAGCAGCGCCTCGGCCAGTCCCTGCAGCTGGGCCCGCTGTTCGGGAGACATCGAGTTCCACATGGCCTGGGCGGCCGCCATCCGCGCCGCCAGCTGCTCCAACAGCTCGTCGAGATTTGACGGGTTCCCCGGGAAGAGGTCACCGAATTGCTCCATGAACGACTCGAAGCTCGGATCGAGCGGCTCACCGGCCTCCCGCTGCTCGATCATCCGGTTGAGCGCGTCGAAGGCCTCTCGCATGTGGTTGAGTTGCTCGGGATCGGGATTGGACAGCGCCTCGGACATCTGCTCGAAGTACGTCTTCGCCACCTCCTCGCGCAGCCGCTCCATGAGCTCCTCGAAATGCTGCCGCGCCTCCGAGGAGACGAACTCGTAGTTCTGGAGCCCGCGCACGGTGCCCGCCAGGTCGCTGGGCAACAGGTCGAGCTGCATCCGTCGCTCCGTGGCGACGTCATCGGTGACCTCCTGGCGGCGCTGGTCGCCCGAGGTACGAGCATCCTCCTCGAGCCGCTCGATGCCGAGGCGCTCCTCGGCCAGCACCTGCTGCAGCTCCTCGGCGATCTCGTGGTACGCACCCCCGAGGTCGCCCCGCTCGAGCTGCTCCTCCCGCTCGAGGCGCAGTTGGTCGAGCAGATCCCGCAGGCCCTGGACCTGACGGCCGTCCGGTGTGCGCCACCCACGGTTGAGCATCCGCTGCAGTGCCTCGTGCATGTCGCCGTTGGCCAGCAGGTCGTCCGTCAGCTGCGAGAGGACCCCGTCGGCGTCGTCGACCTCCGAGTCCTGTGTCCCGTCCCAGCGTCTGTAGTCGAACCGCCAGGTCATCCTCGACCTCGATAGACGGCGCGCGCACCGGCCGCCTCCTTGTTGAGCCGCTTGGTCAGGTGCAGCCCCTCCAGCAGGAACTCGAGCGCGCTGGCTACCACGCCGGGGTCCTCGGACCCACCGGTGAGGGCGACGACCGGGGCGGACAGCGCCGGCATCTGGGAGATCGTGCTGGCATAGGCGGCCGCCGGGAGGTCGTCGCCCGCGTGCACGACGGTGTCGGAGGTGAACGACCCGACGACGGCCTGCGGATCGGCGAGCTGGACTCTCCGGCGGAACACGAGGAGCACGGCGGCCGACACCAGCTGCGAGAGGAGCACCTCCTCGCGACCCTCCTCCAGCGATTCGATCTCCACCTTCCCCACCGTGGACGAGACCAGGGCCTGGAGGTCGGAGATCCGGGGCACGGCCTCCGACTCACCGTTGCGCAGGGCGCGACGGGTGGCGTTGGCCACGAGCGTCTCGTAGTTGGCGATGGTCATGCGGACCGAGACCCCGGAACGCTGGTTGAGGTGCGGACTCTGGCGCGCCAGCTGGCTGAGCTCGGCCACCGCCTCGGCCATGAATTCGGGCACGACCACCTGAGGATCGCCGGGCGAGCCGTCGCCGGTCCCGGAACGGCCCGTCCGCCCGGGAAGCTCGGCCTCGAGCTCGGCGATGCGCAGCTCGGTGGCAGCGTCGTCGGGGTAGTGGGTACGGATCTGGGCACCGAACCGGTCCTTCAGGGGTGTGATGATCCGCCCGCGGTTGGTGTAGTCCTCCGGGTTCGCCGTGGCCACCAGCATGATGTCGAGTGGCAGGCGCACCCGGTGGCCACGGATCTGGACATCGCGCTCCTCGAGCACGTTGAGCAGCCCGACCTGGATGCGCTCGGCCAGGTCGGGGAGTTCGTTGACGGCGAAGATGCCCCGGTTGACCCGGGGGACGAGGCCGTAGTGAATGGTGAGCTCGTCGGAGAGGTAGCGCCCCTCGGCCACCCGGATCGGGTCGACCTCTCCGATGAGGTCGGCGATCGAGGTGTCGGGGGTGGCCAGCTTCTCGCCGTAACGGTCGCTGCGGTGCGCCCAGGCCAGGGGCAGGTCGTCCCCGGTCTCGGCCAGGAGATCCTTGGCGA
Source organism: uncultured Acidimicrobiales bacterium (assembly GCA_963769825.1). Classification (GTDB taxonomy): domain Bacteria; phylum Actinomycetota; class Acidimicrobiia; order Acidimicrobiales; family RAAP-2; genus Bog-756. The sequence continues at coordinate 627,617 of CAVYNO010000003.1, read as the reverse complement.
ACCTCGACACCGGGTGGAACGGGTCGTCGTTGATCTCGGAGTGGGCGACGATGGGGACCCACTCGTCGAGCAGACTGACGAGCGACCGCAGGATGCGCGTCTTGGCCTGCCCCCGCTCGCCCAGCAGGATCACGTCGTGCCCGGCCAGCAGCGCGTTCTCGAGCTGGGGGAGGACGGTGTCATCGAACCCAAGCACCCCGGTGACGAGGGGCTTGCCGGCGGCGATACGGGCGGCGGCGTTCCGTCGGATCTCCTCCGCCACCGGGACCGAGCGCCAGCCCGCTTCGCGGAGTCGGCCCAGCGTGGTGATGTCCGGAGGGGGCGTGAGCCGGGCCCAAGGGTCGAGGGCGGGTTCGGGGGCGTCCGTGTCGGCGGTGGGCTCCGGGTTGGTCATGGGCGCGAGCCTACGCGGGACGAAACGGCCCCGGTGCGTAGGCCCGGCTGCGGTTCGCAACCGGGTCCTCGGGGTGGAATGATGATGGCATCCAGCGGCCCCGGGCCCTGCGTCAGCGCGCGGGGCGGCGGTGAGGAGGTCGCACGAGTGCAGACCACAAGGCAGACAGGGCATGTCGCATGAGCAGGCAGAGCACGGGGCGCGGGCGGGAATGAGGGAGAGGAATTCTTGACCACGTTGGAGCAGACCACGGTATCCCCGGTCGTCCTGGGTGGGACCCGGGGAGGCCCCGACGTCGCCACGTTGCGCAAGGACCGGTACTGGGTCCAGCCCGTGGTCACCGTCAGCGTCCTGACCTTGTTCGTGGCTTACTCCACCTGGGCCGCCTTCGTGAACAAGAACTACTACGTGGGCGCATCCCAGAACCGCGACCTCATCTCGCCCTTCTACTCGCCGTGCCTCACGGGAAGCTGCGTACCGGGAAGCCACCCCGGCACGGTCATCACCTGGTGGACGATCTCGCCCGCCCTGTTGATCCTGATCTTCCCGCTCGGGTTCCGGCTCACCTGCTACTACTACCGCAAGGCCTACTACCGGTCCTTCTGGCAGGCGCCGCCGGCCTGCGCCGTCTCCGACGGCCACGGCTCCTATACCGGTGAGAGCCGATTCCCCCTCCTGCTGCAGAACATCCACCGCTACTTCTTCTATTTCGGGCTCGTCTTCAACGTCATCCTGTCCATCGACGCCGTCGTGGCCTTCCGTCAGCCCGGAGTCGGCATCGGGTTCAGCGTGGGGACCGCCGTGCTGCTGATCAATGCCACCCTCCTGTGGCTCTACTCGCTCAGCTGCCACGCCTGCCGGCATCTGTGCGGTGGCGGCGTGAGGCAGTTCTCCAAGGCGCCGTTCCGGCACTGGCTGTGGAAGACCCTGACCCCGCTCAATGCCCGCCACATGTTGTTCGCCTGGATGAGCCTCGTGTTCGTCGCCTTCACCGACTTCTACGTGCGGCTGGTCGCCAGCGGGACCATCCACGACTACGGATTCCACTTCTGAGGGGATCGGGCACATGGCTGACTACGAGATTCACGACTTCGACGTGATCGTGATCGGCGCCGGGGGCGCCGGGCTCCGGGCGGCGATCGAGGCCCGCGCCGGCGGCCTGCGAACCGCGCTGGTGTGCAAGTCCCTGCTGGGCAAGGCCCATACGGTGATGGCCGAAGGTGGGGTCGCGGCCGCACTGGGCAACGTCTACGACGAGGACAGCTGGCAGGTGCATTTCCGGGACACCATGCGGGGCGGCAAGATGCTGAACAACTGGCGCATGGCCCAGCTCCACGCCCAGGAGTCACCGGACCGGGTCCGCGAGCTCGAGGATTGGGGCGCCCTCTTCGACCGGACGGACGACGGCCTGATACTCCAACGCGACTTCGGGGGGCACCGCTACGCCCGACTGGCCCACGTCGGCGACCGCACCGGTCTCGAGATGATCCGCACCCTGCAGCAGAAAGCGGTGACCGACGGGATCGACGTGTTCATGGAGGTCAAGGTCCTGCGTCTCCTGCACGACGCCGAGGGGGTGGTCTCGGGGCTCGTCGGCTACTGGCGGCCGTCGGGTGAGTTCGTCGTCTTCAAGGCCAAGGCGGTGGTCATGGCCACCGGCGGGGTCGGCAAGAGCTGGCAGTACACCTCGAACTCGTGGGAGTCCACCGGCGACGGGCATGCCATGGCCCTGTGGGGGGGCGCCGACCTGATCGACATGGAGTGCGTGCAGTTCCACCCGACGGGAATGGTCTGGCCCCTGTCCGTCCGGGGCATCCTGGTCACCGAGGGGGTTCGGGGCGACGGCGGGGTGCTGCGCAACTCCGACGGGAAGCGGTTCATGTTCGAGTACATCCCGCCGATGTTCGCCGCCGAGACGGCCGACTCGGAGGAGGAAGGCGACAAGTGGTACGACGACCACTCCGCCGGTCGCCGACCACCCGAGCTCCTGCCCCGCGACGAGGTGGCCCGGTCGATCAACAGCGAGGTGAAGGCGGGCCGGGGCAGCCCGCACGGCGGGGTGTACCTCGACATAGCCAGCCGCCGGACGGCCGAGGACATCCGCCGCCGCCTTCCTTCCATGTACCACCAATTCAAGGAGCTGGCCGGGGTGGACATCACCGTCGAGCCCATGGAGGTCGGGCCGACCTGTCACTACATCATGGGGGGCATCAGGGTGGAAGCCGACACCGGAGCCACCTCCGCGGCCGGCCTGTTCGCGGCCGGGGAGTCCGCCGGTGGGATGCATGGAGCCAACCGGCTCGGCGGGAACTCGCTCTCCGACCTGCTGGTGTTCGGACGACGGGCTGGGTCGGGAGCAGCCGAGTTCGCCCGAGACCGGTCGGGATCGGTGGACGTGGACGAGGGCTCCGTCGCCGCTGTGATCGAGGCGGCGGTCGCCCCCTTTGCCCGGGAGGAGGGCGAGAATCCCTACACCATCCATCACGACCTCCAGGAGACCATGCAGTCACTGGTGGGCATCATCCGGACCGGCGACGAGCTCGAGGATGCCCTGGGCCGTCTGGACGAGCTCGAGGACCGGGCGAACCGCGTCGCTCTCAGTGGTGATCGCCGCTACAACCCGGGGTGGAACCTGACCACCGACCTCCCCGCCATGCTGACCGTGTCACGGTGCACGACCCTCGGTGCCATCAACCGCAAGGAGAGCCGAGGGGGCCACACCCGTGACGACTTCCCGAAGCCCGTCGAGGAGTTGGGCCGGGTCAACTTCGTCGAGCGGATCCCCGGGAACGGCAAGGAGACCGGCGGGGCCGGTGGCACGCCGTCGATACGGACCATCACCGTCGGGCCCGAGCCCATCCCGGCCATGCCCGACGACCTGGCGGCACTGCTCGAGGAGACGGCCTGATGACCGACGGATACAACACCACGGACCCGGTCGTGGCCGCCCGCGTGCCGGGCGACGAGGTGATCATGCGCCTGTGGCGGGGCGACGCGACCGGAGGCGAGTTCGCCGAGTACGTCTTGCCGGCCCAGGAAGGCGAGGTCGTCCTCGATGTGATCCACCGGGTGCAGGCCACCGAGGCGCCGGACCTCGCCTGCCGGTGGAACTGCAAGGCGGGCAAGTGCGGTTCCTGCTCGGCCGAGATCAACGGGATCCCGTCCCTCATGTGCATGACCCGCATGGACTCGCTGCCGCCGGGCGAGGCGGTCACCGTGGCCCCGATGCGCACCTTCCCCATCCTGAAGGACCTCGTCACCGACGTCTCCTACAACTACGAGGTGGCCAAGAGGATCCCGCCCTTCAGCCCCCGGGCCAAGACTCCCGACGAGGTCGAGGCGGGTGGCTACCGCATGCAGCAGATCGACATCGAGCGGAGCCAGGAGTTCCGCAAGTGCATCGAGTGCTACCTGTGCCAGGACGTCTGCCATGTGATCCGGGACCACGAGGAGAACAAGACGGCCTTCGCCGGTCCGAGGTTCTTCGCCCGCACGGCGGAGCTCGAGATGCACCCGCTCGACGACAACGACCGGCGCGAGCTCCTGCGCCACGAACAGGGCCTCGGGAAGTGCAACATCACCAAGTGCTGTACCGAGGTGTGCCCCGAGCACATCAGGATCACCGACAATGCCATCATCCCGTTGAAGGAACGGGTGGTGGACGCCTCCTACGACCCGGTGGCCTGGTTGGGCCGGAAGATCCTCAACCGGACGAAGCGTTCACCGGCCGAGGCGTTGGCCACCGCACCGGCCACCGGGCCAGCCGCTGTGCAGCCCGGCCTCGAGGTGCACGGGGTGCCCGGTGCCGAGGACGATCACCGGTCCGCCCGGGGCGGCTCCACCACCCCGGGGGCCGGCACCGGGACGGCGGGACCGGACGACGGCTCGGGCAGCCCGGAGGGGACCGATACCTACACCGACGCGCCGACCGGTTGAGCCCGGCGCGGCGCTCGGCTCGTGACCGGCGTGGCGCCGGGCGGGGGTAGGCCCGTGGCCAGGTTCCTCAGCCGGGAGTGGGTCGACGCATTCAACGCCGCTCTGGCCGGCGCCACGTTGCCGATCCCGGGGCACGGCTCGGGGCTGGCGGTGGCCGACGGTCCGGTCACGGTGGCCGAGGAGATCCGCGGCGGGCCCGAAGGTGACGTTCGGCTCCTCCTCCACATCGACCGGGGCGCCCTCCGTCTCGAGCGCGCTGACGGCCTCGAAGGCGGACATCGTGCCGCCGACGGTGGAGGGCCGGCACCCGATGTCACCATGGCCTTGGCCTACGAGGACGCCGTGGCCATGTCGGCCGGCGAACTGTCCCCGGCCGAGGCCCTCAACCAGGGCCGCATCCGGGTCCGAGGCGACCTCACCGTCCTGGTCGAGGCCCAGCAGCTGCTGGCCGCGGCCCGCGACGCCACCGGGGACCTGGACACCTCGACGACCTACTGACCCGACGCGACCGAGGGCCCTGACCGGTGTGGCGAGCCGACGGGGGCAGACCCAAGGGGGAGAGGCATGGACGTACTGACCAGCCGGACCATCATCCACCCGAGCGACCTGGATCGATCGATCGAGTTCTACAGGACGACCCTCGGACTGGCGGTGGCCCGCGAGTTCGGCGAGGGGCGGGCGCGGGGGGTGGTCTTCTTCGCCGGCAATGGCCTCATCGAGGTGGTCTCCGGATGGGCGGCCGCCGCGAGTACGGGGCGCGAGGACGCGCCCGCCGCCGGGCCCCTGGCCCTCTGGCTCCAGGTGCGGTCGGTCGAGTCCACCCTCGCCGAGCTGACCGGGAGGGGCGTGGCCGTGGTACGGACGGCGCGGCTCGAGCCCTGGGGACTGATCGAGGCCTGGATCGACGACCCCGACGGCCTGCGGATCCACCTGGTCGAGGTCCCGCCCGAGCACCCGCTCCGTCGGGACACCCGCCAGAGTGTCGGCCGGAGCGCAGGGTGACCGAGGGGTCGCATCGCATCGAGGGCATCGACCACGTCCAGTTGGCCATGCCCCCCGGCCCGGATGCCGAGGCCGAGGCCGAGGCCTTCTTCGCCGGGCTGCTCGGCTTCGCGCGGGTCCCCAAACCCCCGGAGCTCGCCGTCCGGGGCGGCTGCTGGTTCGAACAGGGGCTGGTCAAGGTCCATCTCGGTGTCGAGGAAGACTTCCACCCGGCCCGGAAGGCCCACCCCGCCTTGGCCGTGTCCGACCTGGAGGCGCTGTGCGGTCTCCTCGAACGGTCGGGCCACCCGGTCCGGCGCACCGAGGAGGTCCCCGGCCGGCCGCAGTGGTACGTCGACGACCCGTTCGGCAACCGGATCGAGCTCCTCCCCGCGTAGCAGGACCGTATGGCGCACCGGCGCCAGTGGTCAGGGGAGCAGGTCGGTGACCTCGGCGCGCTCGGCCTCCAGCTCCTCGGTGGTGATGCGGATGCGCTCGGTCGCGAACCCGTCATGCGTCAGTCCCTCCACCACCGTCCAGCCCCCGTTGACGGTCGTCCGCACCGGAAAGCCGAATTGCAACCCGAGCGGTACCCCGTACTCGCCATTGGATACGACGGCGAGCGAGGTGAAGTCGTCGCCCAGGGTGCCGTTCCGGATGGTGCTCACCGAGTCGATGACCGCGTTGGCCGCCGACGCCGCAGAGGAGAGGCCGCGGGCGTCGATGATGCTGGCGCCCCGCTTCTGCACCGTGGTGATGAACTCGCCCTCCAGCCAGGCACGGTCCTGGATCACCTCCGGCGCCGGCTTTCCCTCGATGAGTGCGTGGGCGAAATCGGGGAACTGGGTGGCGGAATGGTTTCCCCAGATGGCCAGGTTGCTCACGGACGCGACGGGAGCGCCCGCCTTGCGGGCCAGCTGGCTCTTGGCCCGGTTCTCGTCGAGACGGGTCATGGCGAACCACCGGTCGGCCGGTACCTCGGGCCCGTTCGAGCGGGCAATGAGACAGTTCGTGTTGCACGGATTCCCCACCACCAGAACGCGCACGTCGGATGCGGCCCGGTCGGCGATGGCCCGGCCCTGCGGGCCGAAGATGCCACCGTTGACCGTCAGGAGGTCGCCCCGCTCCATGCCGGCTTTGCGCGGCACCGACCCGACCAGCAGCGCCCACGAGGTCCCCTCGAACGCGGTGCTCAGATCCGCGGTGGCGACGACGTCGCTGAGCAACGGGAAGGCACAGTCATCGAGCTCCATGACCACGCCCTCGAGCGCCTTCATGCCAGGCTCGATCTCCAACAGGCGGAGGACCACCGGCTGGTCTGGCCCGAGCAGCTGACCGGAGGCGATGCGGAAGACCAATGCGTACCCGATCTGGCCCGCAGCGCCGGTGACGGTGACGTGGATCGGAGACTTGGCTGCCATGCCGCCGAGGCTACCCGTGGTCTTCGGGCCGGTCGACCCCTCACGTGGTCGGATCGCTCGGGGTGATCGGTACAGACGCTCGGAGTGATCGCGCCGACGGTGTCGTGCCGCGAGGGCCGGTGCAATACTGCGACGGCGTGCCAGGTGGAGCGGAGATGCGGTGATGCGGTGACTGAACCGACGATCATCTACACCCACACCGACGAGGCGCCGGCGCTGGCGACGTACTCGTTTCTGCCCATCGTCCAGGCGTTCGCCGCCACCGCGGGTGTCACCGTCGAGACCCGGGACATCTCGCTGGCCGGGCGCATCCTCGCCGCCTTCCCCGAGCGGCTCCGGGCGGACCAGCGCGTCAGGCCGACGCGCTGGCCGAGCTGGGTGCGCTCACGGCCAGCCCCGAGGCCAACATCATCAAGCTGCCCAACATCTCGGCCTCGGTCCCGCAGCTCAAGGCGGCCATCGCCGAGCTGCAGAGCCAGGGCTACGCCCTTCCCGACTACCCCGACGACCCGAAGTCCGACGAGGAGCGCGACGGCCGGACCCGCTACGACCGCAGGTCATGGGCAGCGCCGTGAACCCGGTGCTCCGCCAGGGCAACTCCGATCGGCGGGCCGCCGCCCTCGGTCAAGCGCTACGCCAGAGCCCACCCCCACCGCATGGGCGCCTGGTCGCCCGACTCGAAGACGCACGTCGCCCACATGGAGGGCGGCGACTTCCGCTCGACGGAGCGCTCCGCGATCATGCCCGAGGCGGGCAACGCTCCGCATCGAGCTGGTCGGCGCCGACGGCACGGTACGACCGTGCTGCGCCAGTCCGTGCCCGTGCTGGCCGGCGAGGTGGTGGACGCCGTCGGTCATGCGGGTGGCCGCGCTGCGCGACGTTCCTCACGGCCCAGATCGCCCGGGCCAAGGCCGAGGGCGTGCTGTTCTCGGTCCACCTGAAGGCCACCATGATGAAGGTGTCCGACCCGATCATCTTCGGCCACGTGGTGCGGGCCTTCTTCCCCGAGACGTTCGCCCGCTACGGCGACGTCCTGGCCGCCGCCGGCCTCAGCCCCAACGACGGGCTCGGCGCCATCCTCGCCGGCCTCGACTCGCTGCCCGAGGGCGACGAGATCCGGGCGTCCTTCGACGCCGAGCTGGCCGACGGCCCGGCGCTGGCCATGGTCGACTCCGACCGGGGCATCACCAACCTGCACGTGCCGAGCGACGTCATCGTCGACGCCTCGATGCCGGCCATGATCCGCACCTCCGGCCACATGTGGGGTCCGGACGGCACCGAGGCCGACACCCTGGCCGTCATCCCCGACGGCAGCTACGCCGGCGTCTACCAGGTCGTCATCGACGACTGCCGCGCCCACGGCGCCTTCGACCCGGCCACCATGGGCTCGGTCCCCAACGTCGGCCTGATGGCCCAGGCGGCCGAGGAGTACGGCAGCCACGACAAGACGTTCGAGATCCCCGTCGACGGCACGGTCCGGGTCGCTCGACGGGACGGTGCCACCGTGCTCGAGCAGCCGGTCGAGCGCCGGCGACATCTTCCGCATGTGCCAGACCAAGGACGTCCCCGATCCGCGACTGGGTCAAGCTGGCCGTCGCCCGGGCCCGGGCCACCGGCGACTCCGGCCGTGTTCTGGCTCGACGAGGGCCGGGCCCACGACGCCAACCTGATCGCCAAGGTCGCCGACGTACCTGCCCGACCACGACACCGACGGGCTGCACATCGAGATCCTGGCCCCCGAGGAGGCGACGGCCTTCTCGCTCGAGCGCATCCGCCGGGGCGAGAACACCATCTCGGTCACCGGCAACGTGCTGCGCGACTACCTGACCGACCTCTTTCCCGATCCTGGAGCTCGGCACCAGCGCCAAGATGCTCTCGATCGTCCCGCTGATCAGCGGCGGCGGCCTGTTCGAGACGGGGGCCGGCGGCTCGGCCCCCAAGCACGTCCAGCAGCTGCTCGACGAGAACTACCTGCGCTGGGACAGCCTGGGCGAGTTCCTCGCCCTGGCCGTCGAGCTTCGAGCACCTGGCCCAGACGCACGGGCAACCCCCGGGCCCAGGTCCTGGCCGACACCCTCGACCGGGCCACCGGCACCTTCCTCGACGAGGACAAGTCGCCGACCCGCAAGCTGGGCGGGATCGACAACCGGGGCAGCCACTTCTACCTGGCCCTGCTACTGGGCCCAGGAGCTGGCCGCCCAGACCGACGACGCCGACCTGGCCGCGGCCTTCGCCGCCGCTGGCCGCGGCCCTGGCCGACCGGGAGGAGACCATCGTCGCCGAGCTGCTCGCCGTCCAGGGCTCGCCGGTCGACATCGGCGGCTACTACCGCCCCGACCCGGCGCTGGCCGAGGCGGTCATGCGCCCGTCGGCGACCTTCAACGAAGTCATCGCCGGCCTGGGCTGAGCGAGGCCACGGTGGAGGGGACTGACAACATCGTCGAACGGCTCGACGGTCGAGGAGGTGGCTGATGGACGGGCTGATGGACGACGGTGAACCGATCTCCTACCTCGCCCTGGCAACCGGTACGCCGGTTCTCAATTTCGGCCGGCACTGCGTTTGGCACGGTCGAACACGTTCTGCAAATACCCGAGCTGGATGAATTCGACGGCATCGTCGTCTCGACCAAGAAGGGCTTGCGGTTCGTCGACCGCGACCAGATTGCGGGCATCACGACGACTCAGGTTCGGTGCAACCTTTCAGACGAGCAAGTCAACTCGCTTGCGCCACCTCACGGCCAACCGGTCCTCCACCTCGACGCCACCTACGACGAGGGTCCCTCACTGAACGCACGATTTGCCCGGCTGTTCAGGCGGCCGCACTGGAAAGAGCTCGAATAGTCGTTTGGGGGCTGAGCCATAGGAGGCGGTTCACGAGAGGCGGTCGAAGGCCCACCACTGGATGATCCGTGCGATCCCTACCTCCTCGTCCAGTGGTCGACCCTCGCCCCGGGCCCGGCTGCGCAGCGCGTCACAGGCCGTCCTCATCTGGTCGGACTGGTAGGGCCATGTCCAGGAGTGGATCTGGCGCTCGAACTCGTCGAGGTCCTGGCCGAGGCTCCGGTGGATCACCAGCTCCACGGGCGTCAACTGGCGGGCGCGGGCCCGTTCCCCGAGATGCGCCGAGACCTCCGACGGCTCGGACACGCCCGGGCGGGATCGGACGATCCCGTGCTGGCGGAACTGCTCGACGCTCCACTCGTGCCACGGGGCCCTCGGTGTGCCGCCGAAGTCCACGAGCAATGCCCCGCCCGGTTGGAGCACCCGGACCGCCTCGTCGACCGCGGTCTTCCAGTCGGGGACCAGGTGCAGGACATGGCTGGCCACGACCGTCCCGACCGCGCCACCGGCCAGTGGCAGCGCCGTGGAGTCGGCGAGGAGGAGTGGGAACGGGAGCCGGTCGCCGGCGTTGTCGACGAGCCGGCGCAGCATGGCCTCGGCGATGTCCGCGCCGATCAGGGTCACGCCCCGCCGGGCCAGGGGAAGAGCGATGCGCCCGGTACCGACGCCGATCTCGACACAGCGCCCCTTCCCCGCCGCCTCGGCCGCGAGCACGTCGATGACCGCCTCGATCACCTCGTCGGGCAGACCTCGGGTGGCGTCGTAGTACCCGGCGGCCCGGTCGAAGGAGATGGCAGTCACTGCCTCGGCGGCTGAGGGTCCGGCGGCGGGCAGGGTACGCCCGCCATCCCCATGAGCTCGCAGAACGTGGACCTGGCTACCTTCCACACGCCATCCATGGCAACCGCGTCGCCCCGGTGGTTGGTGAGCACCGGGTTCCCGTCGACGCAGATGGAGTACAACACGGCGGCATGCCCCGTATCGACGAAGGCGACCTCGTCGATCGACACCTCCACATTGCGGGCCGCCACCTCGGGCCGGTTCCTCTTGGCGGCCGCCAAGGTCGGCCCGAGGTTCTCGCCTCCCTCGACCGCCGGGACGGACCGACCTTCATCCCCGAGCACGCCATGGCTCGAACGCGACCTCGATCTCCCTCCGGGCCGCGTCGGGGTCGGCGGGTTGCGGACCGCGACGAACCGAGGACAAGCCCGCCTTCAGAAATGGCCGGGGCTGAAATGGCCCGAGCGGAGCGAGCCGCCTGAACCAGCGTCGTACACAGCTCTCGCAGATGAAGGCGTTGTCACCCGCGATCAGCTGTCCCGATTGCGGTGGGGTGGCGCCGCAGAACGAGCACGCCACGATCCTGGCCCCCGTCGGACCATGCCTCTGGATCGCCGGCTCCCCCGGCTCCCCGCGGAGCCCGGGAGGCAACGGGGGCCGATGGGTCAGTCGGTCACCGACACCACCTTCGCCGTGGACGTCGACCAGCAGCTGAACGACCCGCTGGCGGACCGTAGCCAGAGCAACACCCACGCTCACCAGGATCTGGGCACCGACGCCCTCGCCCTCGTGGACCAGGCCCAGGAGCAGGTGCTCCGGTCCGATGTCCTCGGCGCCCAGTCGCAAGGTCTCGCGGAGCGACAACTCCAGCACCTTCTTCATTCGAGGACTGAAGGGCGGGGAGCCGGTGGCTCGGGGTGGGACTGGTAGAGCCTTTCGTGCTTCCTCTCGCACCGACCCGATGGAGACATCGAGCGACGACAGTGCCTCGGCGGCGATGCTCTCTCGCTCTGCCATCAGCCCGAGTAGGAGGTGCTCGGTACCGATGACGCCGCTGTCGAGCAACCGCGCCTCCTCCTGCGCCAGGACCAACACCCGCCGTGAGCTGTCGGTAAATCGCTCGAACACGCCGACAGCCTCGCGCCTGCGCACCGACCGCGCCACGGCTAGGTGCCGGCGGGGCAGCCGGCGGGTCAGATGCGATCAGCGGTGTCAGAGCTCCACGAGACCCAGGGCGGAGTAGATCTCGCGGGTGGCACTCGACCGGTTGAGCGTGTAGAAGTGCAGCCCCGGAATTCCGGCGGTCAGCAGCTGGTCGCAGAGCTCGGTGGCGATGGCCACGCCCTCGTCCCGGACGGCATCCTTGCCGCCCCGGTGGTCTGCCTCCTCCAGCCGGTCGACCATCCACTCGGGCACAGCCGCGCCCATGGTGGCCATGCGGGGCACGGAGCCGAGCGAGGTCACCGGCATGATCCCGGGGAGCACCGGCTTGTCCACGCCCAAGGCGGCGAGGTCGTCGACCAGCCGGGTGTACTCCGCCGCCTCGAAGAAGAACTGGGTGATGGCGAAGTCGGCCAGGTCGAGCTTGGCGGCGAGGAAGGACCGGTCCGCCCGGAGGTCGTGTGACGATGGGTGGCCGAGCGGCTGGGCGGCCACGCCCACCGAGAACCCGCCGATGGCATGGGCCAGCTCGACCAGTTCGGAGGCATGGGCCAGCTCGCCGACGCCGGCCTCGGGATCCGTGGGCGGGTCGCCACCCAGGGCCATGAGGTTCTCGATACCGGCGGCGCGGTAGGCGACCAGGATCTCGGCCAGCTCCAGCCGGGTGTGCGCCACGCAGATCAGGTGGGCCATGGGGACGAGTGTGGTGGTGCGCAACATCCCGGTCACCAGATCGAACGTGCGCTGGCGCGACTCGGCCCCGCCCCGGTAGGTCACCGAGACGAAGGAGGGACCGAGCGGTTCGAGCTCCCGCAGGGTCCGAACCAGCGTGGCCTGCTCGGCGTCGGTCTTCGGCGGAAAGAACTCGAACGAGTAGGTCCTCCCCTTGGCCAGGAGGTCGACGATTCGAGTCATAGCCGAACAATCCTACTGTCGGGTCCGCCCATTGACACTGGGCCGGCGTTCCCGAGCCCTCCAGCTCAGCGGCGCGAAGAGGATCCCGAGCCCGAGCCGATGCGAGCCGAGAGCCGGGCCAGCGCGGTGTTGAGCTCGGTGGTACGAGCCCGACGGGCCTCATCGGCCTGGGCCAGCTGGACACCGGTCGGTGCCGACGCCCCATGCCGGAGCAGGCGGTCCGCCTCGACGGCGAAGGCGAGGCCACGCAGCGAACCGGCCGTGGCCGTGGCCAAGGACCCGGCTTCGGGATCAGGCGCCTTGCGGGCGGCCGATTCGAGGGCGGCGGCGGCCCGCTCGACCTGGACGGACACTGCGCCTCGCAATTCGGCGTCCTCGGTGACGGCGTTGCCCGAGAGCAACGACTCCCGGGCCAGCTGGGCATCGCTCAGAGCGGGCACGACGGCCCGCCGCCAGTCGGCCTCGAGGCCCTTCCGCCGGCGAGCCCGCATGAGGAGCAGCACCAAGGCGATGGCGAGAACCAGCACGATGATGACGGCAATAAGAGCCCACGGCGTCTTCGACGAGGCATTGGTCTGGGGCGCCGTGGTCGTCGTGGTCGGTCCCGTGGTCGTCGTGGTGCGGACCGGACGAGTCGAGGAGGAGGCCGGCACCGTCGAGCTCGTGGTCGTCGTGGTGGGCGGCAGCGTGGTCGAGGGAACAGTTGTGGTGACCGGCAGGCTCGTGGTGGTCGTGGTGGAGTCGGCCACCAACCGGACCACCGGGGACGGGGGGAGGGTTCGGGGAACGACAGACGGGCCGGCCGCCCAGGCCGGCGCGGGGACCACGACGATCAGACCGGTCCCCAGGGCGGCGACTGTCCCGAGCAGCCGGGCGCGTGCTCCGTCCCGCGATCGCCACCGGCCCATCAGGATCCGCCCCGGCCGAAATCGTCCTCGAGGCGAACGATGTCGTCCTCGCCGAAGTACTCCCCGTGCTGGACCTCGACGAACACCAGCTCGGTCTGGCCGGTGTTGCCGATCCGGTGGTTCGTTCCCGCCGGGATGTCGAGCGAGTCGCCGGCGACCAGCGCCCGTGGCGCGCCGTCGAGCACGACCTCGGCGGTGCCCCGCACGATGAACCAGTGCTCCGAGCGGCGGGCGTGGCGCTGGTAGCTCAGCCGCTTGCCGGGCAGCACCTCGATCCGCTTCACCTTGTGGGTGCCGTCGTCATCCAGCACCGTGTACCGGCCCCAGGGCCGGACATCGGTCTCGTTGTCCGGTCCGTCGCTCACGAGGCACTCTCGGCGGCCCGGAGAGTGTTGCGCAACAGCATGGCCCGGGTCATCGGGCCGACCCCCCGATCCGCGGGGTGATCCAGCCGGCCACCTCCGCCACCGACTCGTCGACGTCGGACAGCAGGCGCTTCCCCTCCCAGGAGGTGCCGGCGCCGACCACGGCGGCCCCGGGCTTCACCATGTCCGCGGTCACCAGACCGGCCCGCCCGGCTGCGGCCACGACGACGTCGGCTTGCCGGACGTAGCCGGCCAGGTCGTCGACCCCGGTGTGGACCACCGTCACCGCGGCGTTGCACCCCGGTCGCTTCATGGCGAGCAGCAGGGCCAGCGGGCGCCCGATGGTCAACCCCCGCCCGATGACCACGACGTGCTTGCCCTCGACAGGGACGTCGTACTCGCGGAGCAGCTCGACGATGCCCGCCGGCGTGCACGGCAGCGGCCCGGGCGCCCCCATGACCAGACGGCCCAGATTCACCGGGTGGAGGCCGTCGACGTCCTTGTCGGGGTCGACGGCCATGAGAGCGTGCTCCTCGTCGAGGCCGCCCGGCAGCGGGATCTGGATGAGGTAGGCGCTGATCTTCGGGTCGGCGTTGAACCGGGCCACCACGCCCTCGAGCTCCCGTTGGGACACGTCGGCCGGCAGGTGCTCGTGGGCGGAGTAGATCCCGACCTCCGCGCAGTCGCCGTGCTTCATGGCGACGTAACGGGCGCTCGGCCCGTCGTCCCCGACGAGGATGGTCCCGAGCCCTACTCCGATGCCGGCCGCGGCCAACCCGGCCACCCGGTCGGTGACCTCAGCCCGGATCTTGGCAGCCAACCGCTCGCCGTCGAGCAACCTCGCCGTCATGCTCGCATCTCCGTCCTCCTCTGATCGTCCGTCCCCGGACCGCCGAGCCCGCCGGTCCTGACCGCCCGGCGGCGCCGACCGGCCGCCCGCCACGGGCCGGCGGTCAGTGGCGGAAGTGTCGCTCACCGCCGGCCATGACCATGGCCACCCCGGCAGCATCGGCGGCGGCCACCACCTCCCCGTCCCGTACCGAGCCGCCCGGCTGCACCACCGCCGCCACCCCGGCCTTGGCCAGCACTTCGAGGCCGTCGGGAAAGGGAAAGAAGGCATCGCTGGCGGCGGCGCCACCCGACGCCCGGCGTCCGGCCTTGGACACGGCAATCTCGGCCGCCACCACCCGGGACTGCTGGCCCGCCCCGACCCCGACCGCCTGGCCGTCGCTCACCACCGCGATGGCGTTGGAGGTCGTGCGGGCGCAGACCGTCCAGGCCATGGCGAGGTCACGCCACTGCCCGTCGGTGGGCCGGACCATGGTCACCACCTCCCACGAGTCCGGGGCGGCCACGAAGCGGTCCGCGTCCTGGACGAGCACGCTGGCACCCAGGCTGCGGATCTGCCGCTCGATCGGCTCGGGGGCGGGTCCGGACAGGATCCGGGTGGCTCTGCGCCGGGCGGCCAGCATGGCGAGGGCGGCCTCGTCGTAGGCGGGGGCGATGATGACGTCGGCCTGGGGTCCCTCGGCCACGGCCTCGGCCACGGCCACGGTGACCGGCCCGCCGATGGCCACGATCCCCCCGAAGGCCGACTGGGGATCGCACTCCAGGGCGCGCCGGTAGGCGGTGGCCAGATCGGTGTGGAGGGCGGCGCCACAGGGATTGGCATGCTTGACGATGGCCACGCCCACGTCCTCGGTGCCGCTCGGCGGGAGCTCGTGCACCAACCGCCAGGCGGCATCGGTGTCGAAGACGTTGAGATAGGAGAGCTCCCGGCCGCCGTGCTGGACCACCTCGTCCCACCACGAGCGCTCGCCGACCACCCGATAGCGGGCCCCGTGTTGGTGGGGGTTCTCGCCGTACCGCATCGACCCGGCCCGCTCCAGGCTCAGGGTGATGAACGGGGGTAGGACCAAGGCCAGGTCGAACTCCTCGGCGCCGGCCTCGACGGTGCGGGTTCCCTCCCGTTCGTCCAGCCAGTCCACGATGGCGGCGTCGTACC
The DNA here is from genome assembly GCA_963769825.1 of uncultured Acidimicrobiales bacterium. Taxonomy (GTDB): domain Bacteria; phylum Actinomycetota; class Acidimicrobiia; order Acidimicrobiales; family RAAP-2; genus Bog-756. The sequence continues at coordinate 611,910 of CAVYNO010000003.1, read as the reverse complement.
CCGCGGTATGGGAGAACGCCTCGCGGGCCAGCCGGCGCCGCGTGTCGGCGGACAGCGACCCCTCACGGCGGAGCTCGTCGAGGACGGCCCCGTACTCGGCCGGGTCGACGACGATGCCGACGTGGTCGTGGTTCTTCGCCGCGGCCCGCACCATGGTGGGCCCCCCGACGTCGATGAGCTCGACCGACGGATCGGAGGTGAAGGGATAGAGGTTGCACACCACCAGGTCGATGAGGCCGATGCCCAGTTGCTCGATGTCGGAGAGATGGTCGGGTTTCGACCGGTCGGCCAGGATGCCCCCGTGGATGGTGGGGTGGAGGGTCTTCACCCGACCCCCGAGCATCTCCGGTGCACCGGTGAGCTCGGCCACCTCGACGTGGTCGACGCCCGCCTCGGCCAGCGCAGCCGAGGTGCCCCCGCTCGACACCAGCTCCCAGTCGAGCTCCGAGAGCCCGCGCGCCAGCTCGACCAGGCCGGTTTTGTCGTACACGGACAGCAGAGCTCTCATGGGGCGACCTCCGTCGGTGATGCTGGTCCATCCCCCACGGTGGTCGCCAGGCGGTCCATGAAACGGCGGATGGTCTCCGGGTACAGGGTGCGCTCGACCGCCTTGATGCGCTCGTGCAGCGTCGCCTCGGTGTCCCCGGGGAGGACGGGAACGGCCTCCTGGGCCAGCACCGGGCCGGCATCCATCTCCAACGTGGCGAGGTGCACGGTCGTGCCGGTCTCGCTCACGCCGGCGGCCAGGGCGTCGGACACGGCGTGCCAGCCGGGAAAGGACGGGAGGAGGGCGGGATGGGTGTTGAGGATCCTACCGGGAAAGGCGTCGTGGACTGACTGGCCGAGCACGGTCCCGAAGCCGGCCATGGCGACGACGTCGATGCCGCCGGCCTGCAGAGCTCCGGTCAGCGCCGCCGTGTAGCGGTCGCGTTGGAAGGTGGGACCGAAGCCGCCGAACGTCGGACCGGTCGACCACCTCGGACGGGATGCCGGCGGCGCCGGCCACCTCGACGGCGCGGCAGGGCCGGTCGGTCACCACCAGGCGGACCGGGAGCCCGGCGGTGATGATCGCCTCGAGGATGGTGCCGCTCCCGGAAGCGAGAACCGCCAGGCGCACCCCGCCCGAGGCGGAATCGGCGGTGGTGGCACCAGGCACTCGGGCACGCTACCAGTGCGCCTTCGGAGTGGGTCCGGACAGGACCGGCCGCGCCGAGGCCCGTGACCTGTCCCCCGGGCCACGGGACCGGGGCGACGGGGCCCGTCCGGCCTGCCTCCGGAATCGGGCCCACGTCGCTCGGTCCCCCCTGCCCAGGGAATGCCCCTCGTGACAGGCGTATCGGCAAGGTTTCGCCATTTCCGAAGCGAAACTTTCGGGAGGGTCGGCCCCTGGCGCGCCAGGGACGTGGGCCGGGACGGCACGCCCGAGACTCATCGTGACCCGCTCACGAGACTCGGTTCCAGATCGAAGATGACCGGGCCACGGCGGGACCGGCCCAGCGGGCGGCCGGCGGTACGCCTCCGGTCGCCCGTCGGGACCGTTCAGTCGAGCTTCCTGACCACGGCCACCATGGCCTCCCCCGCCTCGGTCGGGTTGAGCGCCACCGTGGCACCGGCTTCCGACAGCGCCTCCATCTTCGCCTGCGCGGTCCCCTTGGAACCCGAGATGATGGCACCGGCGTGGCCCATCTTGCGGCCGGGCGGTGCGGTCACCCCGGCCACGTAGCACACGACGGGCTTGGACACCGATGAGGCGATGTAGGCAGCCGCTTCCTCCTCGGCCGACCCGCCGATCTCCCCGATCATCATGACGGCCCGGGTGTCCGGATCGGCCTCGAAGGCGGCCAGGCAGTCGATGAAGCTGGTCCCCGGCACCGGGTCGCCTCCGATGCCGACGCAGGTGGTCTGACCCACTCCCTGCTGGGAGAGCTCGTGGAGCGCTTGGTAGGTGAGGGTCCCCGACCGGCTCACGATCCCGACCGGTCCGCCGGCCATGGCGATGTCGCCGGAGGTGATGCCGATGTTGCACTTGCCGGGCGAGATGATGCCCGGACAGTTGGGACCGAGGAGCCGTGTGCCGGGGAACTCACGCACCAGCCGGTTGTAGGCCATCGCCTCGTCCTGGGCCGGGATGCCCTCGGTGATGCACACCACGAACGGGATCCCGGCGGCGGCGGCTTCGATGATGGCCTCGGCCGCGAACTTGGGGGGCACCGAGATGAACGACGCCGTGGCCCCGGTGGCATCGACCGCCTCGGCGACCGTGGCGAAGACCGGGATGCCCTCGATCTCTTCGCCGCCCCGTTTCGGGTTGGTCCCGGCCACCACCTGGGTGCCGTAGGCCCGGTTGCGGAGGCCGTGGTACAGGCCCTGGCTGGTGGGGCTGAGGCCCTGGATCACCACTTTGGTCTGTTCGTCGACGAAGATGCTCATGAGGCGCTCCCGGCCAGTGCGACAACCCGGCGGGCGGCATCGAGCATGGTGGGCTCGGCGACCAACCGGTCGGACAGATGGGGGGCGAGGATCTCCCGCCCGGCGGCGGCGTTGGTGCCGTCGAGGCGGAGCACGATGGGCGACGAGATGTCCACCCGCCTGAGGGCCTCGAGGACGCCGTTGGCCACCTCGTCGACCCGGGTGATCCCGCCGAAGATGTTGACGAAGATCGAACGGACGGCCGGGTCGGAGTTGATCACTTCGAGGGCCGCCGCCATGACGTCGGCGTTGGCCCCGCCTCCGATGTCGAGGAAGTTGGCGGCCGATCCCCCGCACTGGTTGACGACGTCCAGCGTGCTCATGGCCAGCCCGGCTCCGTTGGCGATGATCCCGACGGAGCCGTCGAGGCCGATGTAATTGAGGCCGCGCTCCTTGGCCCGCGTCTCACGCTCGTCCTCATCCTCGTCGCCGGCGAACTCCTCCCATTCCGGATGGCGGAAGCCGGCGTTGTCGTCCAGGGTGACCTTGGCGTCCAGGGCATGCACCTTGCCCTCGGGCGTGAGGATCAGGGGGTTGATCTCGGCCAGGTCGCAGTCACCCCGGGTGTAGCAGTCGTACAGCTTGACGAGCAGCTGGGCCGCCTGGTCCCGGGCCTCCTGGTCGAGGCCGGCTCGGTCGACCCACCGACGGGCCACCTCGGCGCTCAGCCCGTCGACCGGATCGATGTGGATCATGGCGATGGCATCGGGGTTGGTGACCGCCACCTCCTCGATCTCCACGCCACCTTCGGCCGAGAGCATGCCCAGGTGCTGTTTGGCACTGCGGTCCAGGGTGAAGCTGGCGTAGTACTCGCGGGCGATGTCCGACGCGTGCTCGATCCACAGCCGCTTGACCACGTGGCCCTTGATGTCGAGCCCGAGGATGTTGGCGGCGTGAGTGCGCACCTCCTCGGCGTCGGCCGCCAGCTTGACGCCGCCGGCTTTGCCCCGCCCTCCGACCTTGACCTGGGCCTTGACCACGACGGGAAATCCCGCCGCCTCGGCCCGGGCGAGCGCCTCCTCGACCGTGTCGGCCACCCCGCCCTTGGAGATGGGGATCCCGAAACGGGCGAAGTACTGCTTACCCTGATACTCGAAGAGATCCACCGGATCCGTTCCTCCCTCTCTCACCCAGCCGCTGCGACTCGCTCACCATCTGCTCCTCTCGGAAGCCCACGTTCCTGCCCTTTGCTTGCCATATCACTGCCCCGCTCGTTGGCCCTGCCGCTCTCACGCCGGCCGGTTCTCCCGTCCCGTCTTTCCGGTCCGTCCGGCCCGTCCGGTGACGCTCGGCCTTCGAAGGCCCAGGCGGTCGATGGCGCCGGCCCGCGGGGCCCGGGCGGCGGCGGTCGCTCCCGGCGGTCCCGGGCGGGAGGGCGGCCGCCGGAGGAGAGTAATCAGGTCAGGCGCCCACTCCCGTCTCACGCTCGTCGAGGGCCTGGCCCAACCAGGCCCCGATGGCCGGCAGCGGAGCACCGGGGGTGAAGACCTCGGCCACCCCGAGCTCCTTCAGCTTCGGGATGTCGTCCTCGGGGATGATCCCGCCCACGAGAACCAGGACGTCGGCGCGGCCCTTCTGGCGCAGCCCGTCGATCACCCGGGGAACCAGCGTGAGATGTGCACCCGACAACAACGAGAGGCCGACGGCATCGGCGTCTTCCTGGATGACGGCCTGTACCACCTGTTCGGCCGTCTGGTGGAGCCCGGTGTAGATGACCTCGAAGCCCGCATCCCTGAGCGCCCGGGCGATGACCTTCGCCCCCCGATCGTGCCCGTCGAGCCCGGGCTTGGCCACGACCACTCGATACGGGCGTTTCACGAAGGCAGATACTAACCCTGACGGAATCGTCAGCCCGGCGGCCTGGGGTGGGCGGACCGGCCTGGCCGGATGCGGTCACTGGTCCGCCGGGTACTGCCCGCCCGCCTCCTCGGTCCCGAGATCGGGACGGTGAACCGCTCCTGCCCCGGATCAGGCCCTACCCTGGGGGTCCGTGAGACTTTCCGGGCGGTGCACCGCCGGCGCCCGCGCCATGGTCAGGCCACCTCGGGGACGCCGTGACCACCTCGGCTGAGGCCGTGGACCAGCCGGACGAACCACCCGTTCAACCGGGCCCCCGGACGCCACTGCCCCTCCCCCTCGAGCTCCTCCGCTTGGCCCGGCCGCGCCAGTGGGTCAAGAACGTGCTGGTGTTCGTGGCACCGGCCGCCGCCGGCGTGCTCTTCCACCGCACCGTCCTGCTGCACGCCCTCGCCACCTTCGCCCTCTTCTGCGTGGCCGCCTCGGGCACCTACTTCCTCAACGACGCCATCGACGCCGACGCCGACCGGCGCCATCCCACCAAGCGGCGGCGGCCGATCGCGGCGGGGCTCGTCTCCGTCCCGATGGCCGTCAGCCTCGGCACGGCCATGCTGGCGGTGTCGATCGGACTGGCCGCCGTGCTGACCGACTGGCACCTCTCCCTCGTCATCGCCATCTACGTGGCCGTCAACGTCGCCTACTCGCTCGGGCTCAAGAACGAGCCCCTGCTCGACCTGGTGGCGGTCAGCGCCGGCTTCGTCCTGCGGGCCGTGGCCGGCGGGGTGGCCACCGGCGTGGCCCTCTCCAACTGGTTCCTCATCGTGGCCTCCTTCGGATCCCTGCTCATCGTGACGGGCAAGCGGTCGGGCGAGATGCAGCTGCTCGATGACCACGACACCGATCGCGACTCGGTCCGTCAGACGCTCGGCTCCTACACACCGACCTTCTTGCGCTCGGTGCGGACCCTGTCGGCCGCCGTCACGGTGACCGCCTACTGCCTGTGGGCCTTCGAGCGGGCCGCCCAGCTCCACCCCGGCCATCACCCCATCTGGTTCCAGCTGACCGTTCTGCCCTTCACCGTGGCCCTCCTCCACGTGGTGCTCATCCTCGACTCCGGGGTCGGCGCCGCCCCCGAGGAGCTGGCCCTCAGGGACCACCGCCTCCAGCTCTACGGGCTCTGCTGGGCCGTGCTGTTCGCCATCGGCGTCTACGCCACATGAGCGCACCCCGGGGCCGGCCCAGCCTGTTGACCGGCTGGGGCCGCACCGCACCGACCTCGGCCGAGCTCGTCCCCGCCGTCCACCCCGAGATCGTGGACCAGGTCCTGGCCCACGCCGTCGAGCTCGGGGACCCGGGGCGCGGCGTCATCGCCCGTGGCCTCGGCCGCAGCTACGGCGACGCCGCCCAGAACGCCGGCGGGACAGTGCTCGACGCCACCTGCCTCGACGGCCTGCATCGAGTGGACCTCGACTGCGGCGTGGTGACGGTGGGCGCAGGCGTGAGCCTCCAGACCCTGATGGAGCGCCTGGTACCGCTGGGCTGGTTCGTACCGGTGTCCCCGGGCACCCGCCAAGTGACCGTCGGGGGCGCCATCGCCGCCGACATCCACGGCAAGAACCACCATGTCGACGGCGCCTTCTGCTCCCATGTGGTCGAGGCCACCCTCGCCACCCCGACCGGCACGGCGGTGGTCTCGCCGGAGGCCGACCCCGACCTCTTCTGGGCCACGGCCGGCGGCATGGGCCTCACCGGCGTGGTCCTCGACGCCACCCTGCGGCTGATCCCGGTCGAGACCAGTTACCTGCTGGTCGACACCGAGCGGGCGCCGGACCTGGACGCCGCCATGGACCTGATGGTCAGCGGCGACAGGGACTACCGGTACTCGGTGGCCTGGATCGACTGCCAAGCGACCGGCGGCCGGCTGGGCCGGTCGGTGCTGACCCGGGGCGACCACGCGCCCCTCCAGGCCCTTCCGGAGCGGCTGCGGCGCGACCCCGGCCGGGCCCGGGCGTTCGCGCCCCGGAGCCTGGCCCGAATCCCGCTCACCCCACCGAGCGGCCTGCTCAACCCGCTCACGGTCGGGGCGTTCAACGGGCTCTGGTTCCGCAAGGCCCCTCGTCACCAGACCGACAAGCCGGTGCACATGGCCGGCTTCTTCCACCCTCTCGACGGCGTGGCCGAGTGGAACCGTCTCTACGGCAGGCGGGGGTTCCTCCAGTACCAGTTCGTGGTGCCCGACGAGCAGGGTGAGACGGTCCGGAGGATCATCGAGCGGCTCACCCGACTACGGCTCGCCAGCTTTTTGGCCGTGCTCAAGCGCTTCGGCCCGGGTGACCCCGGTCCGCTCTCGTTCCCGGCCCCGGGGTGGACCCTGGCCCTCGACCTACCGGTGGGCCACCGGGCCCTCCCCGGGCTCCTCGACGAGCTCGACGGTGAGGTCATCGACGCGGGCGGGCGCATCTATCTGGCCAAGGACTCACGGGTCTCCCCGGCGCGTTCCGGCGCCATGTACCCTCGCCTCGACGAGTGGCTCGCCGTCCGCGAGCGGGTCGATCCCGACGGGGTCATGCAATCGGACCTCGGGCGCCGCCTGGGGCTGTGTGGCCGCCCCCGGACCCCGCCGAAGACGCGGGGTCGGGGTCGAACGGGTGGCCGCCAGCGCCGGGCTCCGGCCCGGCGAACATCGGCGGCGAGTGACCGGGTCGGGTCGGCCGAGGCCCCCTCCGCAACGGCCGGAACGAAGCGGACGACCACCCGGGACACGGCCGGGGAAGCCAGAGCGAAACAGCCCAAGGCCACGGCGACCGGGCCGAAGGCACGACCGAGAACAGGACGGACCGGGACATGATCGACGCCATCGGACGACCGCAGTCGGTGCTGGTCCTCGGGGGAGCCTCCGAGATCGGCCAGGCCATCGTGGCCCGGCTCGTGCCGGACCGCTGCCGGACCGTGGTACTGGCCGGGCGGGAGGGGCCACGCCTCGCCGAGGCGGTCGACCGGGCCAAGGCGAAGGGGGCCGAGGTCGCCGAGTCGGTGGCCTTCGACGCCACCGACGTGGCCGGCCACGCCGCCTTCGTCGACCGGGTGTTCGAACGGTTCGGCGACCTCGACCTGGTCGTGGTGGCTGCCGGCATGCTCGGGGACCAGGACCGCGACGAGCTCGACCCCGAGGCGGCCGCCTCGGTGATCGACACCAATTTCACCGGGCTGGCCGCGGTGATGCTGGCCGTGGCCGGCCCGCTTACGCCACCAGGGGCACGGCCGGCTCATCGTGCTCTCCTCGGTCGCCGGACTTCGGGCCCGCCGGGCCAATTTCATCTACGGGTCCTCCAAGGCCGGACTGGACGCGCTTCAGCCAGGGGCTCGACGACTCGCTGGCGGGCAGCGGCGCCCGGGTCCTGATCGTGCGTCCCGGCTTCGTCGTCGGGCGGATGACCGAGGGGATGACACCGGCGCCCTTCGCCACCACGCCCGATGGGGTGGCGGACGCCGTCGTCGCCGGTATCGCCAACGGTGCCAGCGTGGTCTACGTCCCTCCCATCCTCCGCTGGGTCTTCACCGTGATGCGGGTCCTGCCCCGGGCGGTGTGGCGGCGACTGCCCGGCTGACAAACGCCCGGCATTCCTCGGCGGCGGCGCTGAGGAACCCGCCTTTCAGGAACGATGCGTCCGTGAACGCGTAAACGGCCCGTGCCGGGTGGCGACTACGCCCGCTTGAGGGGCGCCATGTGCAGCAGCAGCTGCTTGCGCCCGACCGACTCGAACTGGACGACCGCCTCGGCCTCCTCACCGCTGCCCTTCGCCTCGAGGACCCGTCCCACACCCCATTTGCCGTGCACGACGGCGTCGCCGGCGACCAGCCCGAGCCGCTCGGCGCCGGTCGAGGCCGGCGCCCGCCGCCGGCGCCCGGTGGCGTCGAAGGTCCCCTCGCCCCGCGCCATCCCGCGCCCGAACACGCTTCGTCCCGGCGTGCCGCCCTCGTCGCCGGGCGCCCCCCGGACCACCTGGGACGACCCGTCCCGGCCGGTGCTGCCCGCCGCGTCGCGGATGAGCTCGGCGGGGATCTCGTTGAGGAACCGGCTCGGGATGTTGCTGGTGGTGCTGCCCCACAACATGCGGCTCCAGGCATGCGACACGTACAGCCGTCGCTCGGCCCGAGTGATGCCGACGTAGCAGAGGCGCCGCTCTTCCTCGAGCTCGACCGGATCGCCGAGGGCACGGAGGTGGGGGAAGATGCCGTCCTCCATGCCGACCAGGAACACCGCCGGGAACTCCAGGCCTTTGGCGATGTGCATGGTCATCAACGACACCCGCGTGCCGTCGCCCTCGAGCTCGTCCGAGTCGGCCACCAGTGAGGCCGCTTCGAGGAACTCGGCCAGCGTGCGGTACTCGGACGCCACCCCGACCAGCTCGTCGACGTTCTCGACCCGGCCGAGCGCTTCGATCGTCCCCTCCGAGAGAAGCTCGGAACGGTACCCGGTTCGCTCGAGGACGGCCGTGGCCAGCTCGCCCGGCCCGAGCAGGGACGCCTCGAGCGAGACGGCGCGCAGGCCGCCGTCGGCCGGTCCGGCCGCGGCGCGAGCGGCCAGTGACTCGGGCCCGGTGCTGGCCCAGAGCTCGGCACCCGGGTCGGGAGCGACCGCGTCGCCGTACTCGTCCACCAGCTCGGGCCGGGCCATCCTCGACCGCAGCTCGTCGAGGAGCGACGCCAGCTGGCCGAGGGCGGTGGCCGCCTTGCCCGCCAGCCCGGCCTCTTCGGCATGGGCGACCGCCTCGCCGAAGGACACCCCGCTGAGACCCGCCCAGCCGGCCAGCTTGGCCACCGAGGTCTCGCCGACCCCCCGCTTGGGCACGTTCACGATGCGCCGCCAGCTCACCTCGTCGTCGGGATTGACCAGCACCCGGAGGTAGGCGAGCACGTCTCTTACCTCGCGCCGGTCGTAGAACCGGGTGCCCCCTACCACCTTGTAGGGAACCTCGGCCTTGACCAGCGCTTCCTCGAGGGCGCGGCTCTGGGTGTTGGTCCGGTAGAACACGGCCACGTCGCCCCAGCGGAGGCCGTGGTCGTGGAGGCGGGTCACCTCGTGGGCGAGCCACTCGGCCTCGTCGTATTCGTCCTCCGCCCGGTACCGGATGATCGGCTCCCCCTCGCCCGCATCGGTCCACAGCGTCTTCGGCTTGCGCGAGACGTTGTTGGCGATCACCGCGTTGGCCGCGTCCAGGATCTTCTGGGTGGATCGGAAGTTCTGATCCAGGGTCACGGCGGTGGCGTCGGGAAATTCCCGCTCGAAGTCGAGGATGTTGGAGATGTCCGCGCCCCGGAACCGGTAGACGGACTGGTCGCTGTCGCCGACCACGACGATGTTGCGGTGCCCGCCGGCCAGCTGCACGGCCATCGTGTTCTGCACCGCATTGGTGTCCTGGTACTCGTCGATGAGCACATGGGTGAATCGGGCCCGGTAGTGCTCGAGCACCTCCGGATGGTCTTGGAACAGCCGCACCGTATTGAGCAGGAGATCGTCGAAGTCCATGGCGTTGGCCGCCACCAGACGCTGCTGGTACTCGTCGAAGACATCGGCCACTCGACGGTCGAAGATGGTGAGGGCGGCCGTCCGGTATTCGGTGGGCCCCTGCTGGGCCGACTTGGCCTGGCTGATCTGGCCGAGGATGGAGCGGGGGGACAGCTTTTTGGTATCGATGTCCAGATCACGGCAGATGATCTCGGTCAGGCGACGGGAGTCGGCGTCGTCGTAGATGGTGAAGGAGCCCTTGTAACCGAGGTGCTCCCCGTGCGCCCGCAGGATGCGCACGCAGGCCGAGTGGAAGGTGGAGACCCACATCCGCCCCCCGCGGGGGCCGACCAGCTCCATTACCCGCCGACGCATCTCGTCGGCCGCTTTGTTGGTGAAGGTGATGGCCAGGATCTGCCATGGGGCGGCGTCGCGGGAGGCGATCAGATGGGCGATGCGCCGGGTGAGCACCCGCGTCTTGCCCGAGCCCGCTCCGGCCACGACCAGCAGCGGCCCGCCCCGGTGCACGATCGCGGCGCGCTGAGGGACGGTCAGGCTGGCGACCAGCGAGTCGAGGTCGGCCGGCGCCGGGTCCGGCGAGCGGTCGGCGTCGTCGGCCCGGACATCGTCGTCGGGCCGTTCGGCGGTCCCGTTCGCCGCCGTCATTCCCACTCGATGGTGCCGGGCGGCTTGGAGGTGATGTCCAGCGCCACCCGGTTGACCCCCTCCACCTCGTTGATGATCCGGGAGGAGAGCCGTTCGAGAAGGTCGTAGGGGAGGCGGGCCCAGTCCGCGGTCATGGCGTCGTCACTGGTGACCGCCCGGATGACGATGGGATACGCGTACGTACGCCCGTCACCCATCACCCCCACCGTGCGCACCGCCGGGAGGACGGCGAAGCTCTGCCACAGCTGGCGGTACAGGCCCGCCCGGCGGACCTCCTCGACCACGATGGCGTCGGCCGCCCGCAGGATGCTCGCCCGCTCGGGCGTCACCTCGCCCACGATGCGGACGGCCAGGCCCGGTCCCGGGAAGGGCTGGCGCCAGACGATGTCGTGCGGCAGCCCGAGCTCCTCGCCCACCGCCCTGACCTCGTCCTTGAACAGGAGGCGGAGCGGCTCCACCAGGTCGAAGGCGAGGTCGTCGGGCAGCCCGCCCACGTTGTGGTGGGACTTGATGGTGGCGGCGGCGTCGGAGCCCGATTCGATCACGTCCGGGTACAGGGTGCCCTGGACCAGGTAGCCGGCCGGCACTCGTCCGGAGCCGGCGGCCGGGGCCCGCTCCCGCTTCGCCGAAGCCCCCGCCGCCGGGCCGTCGACCAGATCCCGGGCCACCTCCTCGAAGATGCGGATGAACAGCTCGCCGATGATCTTGCGCTTGGCCTCCGGCTCGGTGACGCCGGCCAGGGCTTCGAAGAACCGGTCGGCCGCCTTCACGTGCACCAGGTCCACGTGGAACTGGCGCCGAAACGTCTCCTCGACCTGCTCGCTCTCGTTGGCCCGCATGAGACCGGTGTCCACGTAGACGCAGGTGAGCTGGTCCCCGACCGCCTTGTGCACCAGCGCGGCGGCCACCGCGGAGTCGACGCCGCCCGACAGGGCGCACAGGACCGGGGCTGAGCCGACCTGGGACCGGACCGCCTCGACCTGGGACTCGATGATCGAGGTGTGGGTCCATAGCGGCAGGCAGTGACACACGTCGAACAGGAAGTGCTCGAAGATCTCGCTGCCGCGCTGGGTGTGGACCACCTCGGGGTGGAACTGCACGGCGTAGATGGCCCGGTCGGGATCGTGGAGGGCGGCCACCGGGGCGTCCGGGCTCGAGGCGGTGGCAACGAACCCGTCGGGGACGGTCGTGATGGCGTCGCTGTGGCTCATCCAGACCTCTGCGGCGCCGGGCCAGTCGAAGAACAGGGGGGAGGACCCGGTGAGGGTGATCGTCGTCCGCCCGTACTCACCCCGGCCGGTCCGGGCCACCTCGCCGCCCAGCTGCCGGGTGAGCAGCTGGGCCCCGTAGCAGATCCCGAGGATCGGGACCCCGGTCTCGTACACAGCCGGATCGATGGTCGGGGCCGGCGACTCGTTCACCGACTTGGGGCCCCCCGACAGGATGATCCCGGCGGGACGGTGGGCCATGAGCTCGGCCGCCGTGGCGGTGGCGGGCACGATCTCCGAGTAGACGTGGGCCTCGCGGACCCGGCGGGCGATCAGTTGGGCGTACTGGGCACCGAAGTCGACGACCAGGATCGGGCCGGTGCCGGCACCGGTGGCGTCGGGCTCGCCGGTGCTCAACGGCCCATGCCGACACCCTGCGAGCGCTGCAGGTGCTTGCCCTCGGTCTGGAGGGCGGGCGCCACCATGACTTCGGCCTTCTGGAACTCCTTCAGCGTCTCGTAACCGCACGTGGCCATGGCGGTCCGGAGCGCGCCGAACAGGTTCATCCGCCCGTCGTTCTCGTGGGCGGGGCCGAGGAGGATCTCCTTCAGGGTGCCCCTCGTGGTGGTCTGGACCCGGGCGCCCCGGGGCAATGTCGGGTGGAAGGTGGCCATGCCCCAGTGGAACCCGCGGGCCGGCGCTTCGACCGCCGACGAGAGAGGTGACCCGAGCATCACCGCGTCCGCACCGCAGGCGACGGCCTTGGCGATGTCCCCGCCCTTGGACATGCCCCCGTCGGCGATGACCTGGCAGTAGACGCCGGTCTCGTCGAGGTGGCGCATCCGGGCTCCTGCGACATCGGCGATGGCGGTGGCCTGGGGAACCCCGATCCCGAGCACGCCCCTGGTGGTGCAGGCGTTGCCCGGGCCGACGCCGACCAGCACGCCCACCGCGCCGGTGCGCATCAGGTGCAGCCCCGCCTGGTAGGAGGCGCAGCCCCCGACGATCACGGGGATCTCGAACTCGCGGATGAACCGCTTGAGGTTGAGCGGCTCGACCGTCTTCGAGACGTGCTCGGCCGAGACCACCGTCCCCTGGATCACCAGGAGGTCGAGCTCGGCGGCCAGGAGCGCCTCGGCGTACGCCTGGGTGCGCTGCGGCGTGACCGACGCCGAAGTGGTGACGCCGGCCGCCTTCATCTCCTTGATGCGCTGGGTGACCAGCTCCATCTGGACCGGCTCGCTGTACATCTCCTGCATGCGGGCGGTGGCCTTCTCGGCCGGGAGCTCGCGGATTTCGTCGAACAGCGGGGTCGGGTCCTCGTAGCGGGTCCAAAGGCCCTCGAGGTTGAGCACGCCGAGCCCGCCGAGTCGCCCGACCTCGATGGCTGTCGCCGGGCTGACCACGCCGTCCATGGCGGCCGCCATCAACGGCAGCTCGAACCGGTAGGCATCGATCTCCCAGCTGATGTCGACATCCTCCGGGTCGCGGGTCCGCCGGCTGGGGACGATGGCGATGTCGTCGAACCCGTACGCCCTCCGGCCCGATTTGAAGATGCCAATCTCTAGGTCAGCCACGTATGCCCTCCGGACGCTGGTCGCAGTTCTGCCGAACCTCCCATCGGCGACCACTCCGACTGTGGGCGACCGACGGCACCCACGATACCGCCTGCGCCCGCCCGTCCCGGCTCCAGGTCCGGGCCCGCGGCGATCAGGGCACGGGCGCCGACTGGGGCCGGTCCACCCCGAGGACCAGGCAGAGGAGCTCGACGAGGGTCCGGGCCGTCGCACCCCAGACCGTCTCGCCGGCGACGTCGAAGAACCACACCGGGAATTCGCCGGGCGGGGGTCCCCCGCGCCCGGGCCGATCCCCCACCGACCACCACTCCTCGGTGAAGGCGCCGTCGGCAGCCAGGTCGCTCAAGGCGACGTCGAAGACCCGGTCGACCTCTCCCGGGTTGGACTGGAGGGCCGGCCGCCCCTTCAGGGTGGCCACCACCGGCGTCATGATCGTGTTGGAGGACCGGGTGGGCATCGGCGTGAGCCGGCCCACCACGTCGACCAGCCCGGGGTCGAGCGCGACCTCCTCGAAGGCCTCCCGGAGTGCGGCGACCTCGACACTCTCCCCCACGTCCAACCGGCCACCGGGGAAGGCCACCTCGCCCTGGTGGGACCGCAGATGGCCGGAACGCACGGTGAGCACCACCCGGGCGTCTCCCGCCTCTTCGAACAGGGCGACCAGGACCGCGGCCGGACTGCCGTCCATGACCTCACCGGCCAGGGTGCGCCACGGCCCGGTGGGCCTGGTGTCGCGTGGTCCGGGCTGGCTGTCAGCCACGGCGGCGCGGACCCGGTCGAGCGGGAGGGGGCGTCGGTCGTCGGATCGGAGCCCTGCCCACGGGGCCGGGGAGCCGGGCCGGGTGCGTGGGGGTCGCGGGATGACCTGCCGGCCGTCGGTGGGTGGGGGCGTGGGCAGCGTTCCGTCGGGCTCGGTCGAGGTCATGGCGAGACCAGGGTAGGGGTCGGTACCGGCCACCCGCTCACCGGGTTCAACGGGGTCACCGGGACGTCATGTCGTCGGGATACCCGGCGACGAGTGCTGCCGCCGAACAGCGGGCGGGGTCCCCACATGCAGAACCGGCCGGACCTGTCGGCCCGGCCGGTTCTTCGTCCATCTGTCCCGAGGGGACGCGCCGAGACACGTCCGACCCCGGGAAGCCGGCACCTGGCTACATCATCCCGCCCATGCCGCCCATGCCACCCATGCCGCCACCCATGGCGGCGGCTGCTGCGGCGGCGGCGGCCGGATCGGCCTTCTCGGGCTTGTCGGCCACCAGAGCTTCAGTGGTCAGCAGCAACCCGGCGATCGAGGCGGCGTTCTGCAGGGCGGAGCGGGTCACCTTGGCCGGGTCGATGATCCCGGCCTTCATCAGATCGACCAGCTCCCCGGTGGTGGCATCCAGACCGGTGGTGCCGGACTCGGCCTCCACCTGGCGCACGAACACCGATCCCTCCAGCCCGGCGTTGCTGGCGATGGCGTGGAGTGGCGCCGCCAGAGCCTTGACCACGATGGTGGCCCCGGTGGCCTCGTCCCCGCTGAGGGAGTCCGCCACTGACTGGACGGCGGCACGGGAACGAACCAGGGCGGTCCCGCCGCCGGCAACGATGCCCTCCTCCACCGTGGCACGGGTGGCGGACAGCGCGTCTTCGATGCGGTGCTTCTTCTCCTTGAGCTCCACCTCGGTGGCCGCCCCGACCTTGACCACGGCAACACCCCCGGCCAGTTTGGCCAGCCGTTCCTGGAGCTTCTCGCGGTCCCAGTCGGAGTCGGTCTCCTCGATCTCGCGCTTGATCTGCGCGATTCGGCCCTTCACGTCGCTTTCGGTACCACCCCCGTCGACGATGGTGGTGTCGTCCTTGTTGACGATGACCCGGCGGGCTGTGCCGAGCAGGTCGACGGTGACGCTCTCGAGCTTGAGGCCGATCTCCTCCGAGATGACCTCGCCCCCGGTGAGGACGGCCATGTCCTGGAGCATCGCCTTGCGGCGCTCACCGAAACCGGGCGCCTTGACGGCGACCGAGGTGAAGGTGCCCCGGATCTTGTTGACCACCAGGGTGGCCAGAGCCTCGCCCTCCACGTCCTCGGCGATGATCAGCAGCGGCTTGCCGGTCTGCATGACCTTCTCGAGCACCGGGACCAGGTCGTGGACGGCGCTGATCTTCTGGTTGACGAAGAGGATCTGCGGGTCGTCGAGCACGGCCTCCTGGCGCTCGGGGTCGGTCACGAAGTATGGCGACAGGTAGCCCTTGTCGAACTGCATGCCCTCGGTGAATTCGAGGTCGATGCCGAAGGTGTTCGACTCCTCGACGGTGACAGTCCCGTCCTTGCCCACCTTGTCGATGGCGTCGGCCAGCACCTCACCGATGGCCGTGTCGGCGGCCGAGATGGCGGCCACCTGGGCGATCTCCGTCTTCGAGTCGATGTCCTTGGACTGCTTCTGGATGGACTCGACCGCAGCGTCGACCGCCTTGTCGATGCCCTTGCGCAACCCGAGCGGGTTGGCGCCGGCCGCCACGTTGCGCAACCCCTCGCGAATGAGGGCCTGCGCCAGCACGGTGGCGGTGGTCGTGCCGTCGCCGGCGACGTCGTTGGTCTTGGTGGCGACTTCCTTCACCAGCTGGGCGCCCATGTTCTCGAAGACGTCCTCGAGCTCCACCTCTCGGGCGATCGAGACGCCGTCATTGGTGATGGTGGGCGCACCGAACTTCTTCTCGATGACCACGTTGCGGCCCTTCGGGCCGAGCGTGACCTTGACTGTGTCGGCCAGCTTGTTCACACCTGCTTCGAGCCCGCGGCGGGCGGCTTCGTCGAACTTGAGAATCTTCGGCATTACTTAGCCACCTTGGCCAGGACGTCACGGCTCGAGAGGATGAGGAGGTCCTCGCCCTCGGAGGTGATCTCGGTGCCGCCGTACTTGGAGTAGACGACGGTGTCGCCCACCTTGAGGTCGAGCGGGATGAGCTCACCTGTCGACTCGGCACGACGGCCCGGGCCGACGGCCAGTACCTCGCCCTGCTGGGGCTTCTCCTTGGCGGTGTCGGGAATGACCAGGCCGGAGGCGGTGGTCTCCTCCGACTCGTTGGGGCGGACGACGATCCTGTCGTCAAGCGGGTGCAGACTCATGGGTTAGGCCTCCTGTGGCAGGCGTTAGCAGTCGAAGGTTGAGAGTGCTAACGATAGCGATCCCAGCGACGGTTGGCAACAAGGTGGGCCGAGTGCCAGGTCTGGGCCGGGCGACCTCGATCCGGGCCCGGGGACCCCGACCGGTCTCCGACCGACCTCAACCGGCCAAGGCCAGCTTGAGGTTGGGATCGGCACCGAGCGTCATAGGGCTCCGGTCCCCCCGCCGTAGGCGCCACCAGCCGGCGGCGGCGACCATGGCGGCGTTGTCGGTGCAGAGCGCCCGGCTGGGCAACAAGGCGGCGATCCCGTCCTCGGCGCAGGCCTCCTCGATCCGGCGGCGGAGCAGCGCGTTGGCGGCCACGCCTCCGGCCAGGCAGATGGCCCGGGCGCCGGTGGCGGCGGCGGCCCGGCGGGCCCGGGCCACCAGCACGTCGACCACCGCCTGGCGGAACGAGGCGGCTACATCGGGCGACGAGGCGCCGGGCTGGCGCTCCACGGTCCGCACCACGGCGGTCTTGAGCCCGCTGAAGGAGAAGTCGAAGCCGTCCCCCGGGTACGACCTCGGGAAGGCGAAGGCGTCGGCGTCGCCGTCTTCGGCCACCCGGTCGATGGCCGGCCCCCCCGGGTAGCCGAGGCCGAGGAACCGGGCCACCTTGTCGAAGGCCTCCCCGGCGGCGTCATCGATCGTCCCGCCGAGGAGCCGGTACCGTCCCGGCTCGGACACCTCGACCAGAAGGGTGTGGCCGCCCGATACCAGCAGCACCACCATCGGCCAGCCGGGGTCGGGATGCTCGAGGAGCGAGGCGAAGAGGTGCGCCTCCAAGTGGTTGACCCCGATCAGGGGCACGCCCCACGCCAGCGCGAGTGCCTTCGCCTCGGACAGCCCGACCAGCAGCGAGCCGATGAGTCCCGGTCCGTAGGTGACGGCTACGCCGTCGATGCCGGTCCCCGAGGGATCGGACCCGGCGAGGTCGAGGGCCTCGGCCAGCACCGGGGTCAGGAGCTCGACGTGGGCCCGGCCGGCGAGCTCGGGCACGACACCGCCGTAGCGGGCGTGCAGGTCGACCTGGCTGCTGACGACGGAGGAGACGATGGCCGAACCACCGTCGACCACGGCGGCGGCCGTCTCGTCACAGGAGGTCTCGATGCCGAGTACCCGGTGCACATTTAGGGCGGCCATTGCCATCGGGACTCTATCCACCGGGGACCTGTCCCCGAGCCCCACGCCTTCACTCTCCTGTGGTCCCGTCCAGCATCTCCCGGGTGGCGTCGGCGTGTCCGGCGTGGCGCGCCGTTTCGTTGATCAGATGGAGCAATACCCACTTGAGGTTGGTCCCGTCACCCCAACCGCAGGGTTCGTCGAGTGTCGTCGCCCGCACCATGGTGTCGGTCGCCTTCGCCCGCGCCCGGTAGGCCTCGACTGCGTCGAGCAGCGTCAGCTCGGGCCCGGGGCGGAATTCCTCTTCGGATCGGGTGACCTCCTGACCGCGCATGGAGCCGTCGATCCACCTCCACTCGACATGGGTGAGGTGATTCACGATGCCGAGGAGACAGATGAGCCTCCCGTCCGGCGTCCACCGAGCCTCCTGCTCACCGAGCCCTTCGACCTTGCGCAACACGGCGCCGCGGAGGTACCCGAGCCAGGCCAGGAGCAAGGCCCGTTCGTCGTCGGAGCCCTCGGGTAGGGCCGGCGGCTTGGGGGCGGCCATCGGGACATGGTAGGTGGCGCCCGATGACGTACCTCGGGGGGCATGGCACTCGGCATGGGACTCGGCATGGCGCAGTCCTGGCGCCCGGCGGGCACCAAGCCTCAGCGCCGCGAGCTCACCGCCAGCCGGGCGGAGTAGGACGCCTCGATGGCGGCCAGGCGCTCGGCGTAGGTGGCCGAGTCGACGTCCCGGGCCCACATCACCAGGGCGTCCTCGCCGGTCTCGGGGTAGTAGTTGCGCCGCACGCCGACAGGGGCCAGGCCGAAGCGACGGTAGAGGGCGAGCGCCGGCTCGTTGCCCATCCTGACCTCGAGGGTCAGATGCCGGGTGCCGCGGGCCAGTGCGACGCGTACGAGGTCGCTGAAGATGGCCGCTCCGAGCCCCCGACCCTGCCAGGTGGGATCGACGGCGATGTTGTTCACGTGCGCCTCGTCGTCGAGGAACATCTGGCCGGAGAACCCGACGATGGTCGAGCCGATCCAGGCGGCCCGGTACGCCCGGGTCTTGCGCTGGGCCAGCTCCTCCACGAAGAGCCGGTGGGACCACGGTTGGGGAAAGACCGACTCCTCGATCCGCAGCACGCCGCGCAGGTCCTTGTTGCGCATCGGTGCGATGACCACCGAGACGGGGCCCTCCTCGGGATAGGCGGCCGCCCTCACCGGCCCATGCCCGGCCCGGTCATCCGGCCCGATCCTTCGTGACATGGCCGCTGCCGTCGCGGCGGGAGGGGATGCGCTGCTCCCAGTTGATCCGGGCGTCGGCGGCCCGGCGGTAGTCGGGCACCACGTCCGCCGGGGCCACGGGAATGGCTCCCCCGGCCAGCCGGCGGTGGGCCAGGTGGGCCTGGGCCAGCGGCGGCGGTGCCGACAGCTCGTCGGCCAGCCCGAGGTCGAGCGTTCCGTGGGCTGACAGCAGGTCCCGGTAGCGGACGGCTCCGTCGCCCACCACCGTCACCCGCGGGTGGGTCATTGCCAGATCGACGAGCCAGGCCTCGAGGTCCTTCGGCGCCATCGGCTCGGACCGGTCCCGGCGGACCGTCGCCGGGTCCGGGGGCCCCGACCCACCGTCGCCGGCACCGCCACCAACACTCCCCCCGGGTCGTCCCCGACGTGGTAGGCGGCGGCGAACACCTCGCCCCGGCGGGCGTCGATCACGGCGACCACCGGTCCCGCCGGGCCGTCGGCACGCTCCCAGGCTGCCGCGGCCAGGATGTCCAGGCTCCCGACCCCGAGGATGCCGATGCCGAGAGCCTGGGCCAGCGCCTTGGCCGTGGCCACCCCGACGCGCAGGCCGGTGAACAGCCCCGGGCCGAGATCGACGGCGATGTGGTCGACGTCGGTGATCCGGCAGCCGGTCAGGGCACAGGCCTCCTCGATGGCGGGAGCCAGGTTTTCGGCGTGGGCCCGGCCCCCCACATGCGTGCGCTCGGCCGAGCCGTCGTCGTCGCGGATGACGGCGGCGCCGACGGTGTCGGTGGCCGACTCCAGGGCCAGCAGGATCACCGTTCCCCCCGGTCGGGCCGCGTCACCGTTCCCCCCGGTCCGGCCGCGTCACCGTTCCCCCCGGAGCCGACTCCGGCGGCACCGGATCGGATGTCGTCAGCAAGGGGCCCACCGCCACGTGGCGAGCTCCTCCTCGAGACCCTCCCACCGGCCGGACCACGCCTCGCCCGGCGGTCCCAGCGAGATCCTCCGGCCGTCCTCGTTGTCGGGGTCGGTCTCCAACCGCACCGTCAACGCACCCTTCCCGAGCACCGGTTCGACCGCATCGCCCCATTCCACCAGGGCCACGCCGCCTTCCCCGACCAGCTCGCCGAGACCCAGATCGACGACCTCCTGGAGGTGGTCGAGCCGGTAGACGTCGGCATGGAGGAAGGTGGTGATCGGATGGCGGTCCACCGGGTACTGGCGGACCAGGGTGAAGGTCGGGCTGGTCACCGCCTCGGCCACCCCCAGGCCGGCCCCGAACCCCTGGGCGAAGGTGGTCTTCCCGGCGCCGAGACCACCGGCCAGGAGCAGGACGTCCCCGGGTCGGCACAGGCGGGCGAGGATTGCCGCCAGCTCCCTGGTCTCCCCGGCGCCGGTCGAGCGCAAGAGAATGAGGCCCGACCCGATCACCCGCTCCAGCCCAGCAGCTGCTTGGCCCGGACCAGGTCGGCCCGCATCTCGGCGACAACCACGCCGCCCGATCGCAGGGCGGCCGCCGGGTGGTAGGTGGGCACCAGCTGGCGCGTCCCCATGGCGTACGACCGGCCCCGGAGCTTGGTGATGCCGAGGTCGGTCTCCAACAGCAGCTTGGTGGCAAAATTGCCGAGGGTGACCACCACCTCGGGGGCGATCAGCTCCAGCTGCGCGCTCGAGGTAGGGCCGGCAGGCGGCGATCTCCTCGGCCTTCGGGTCACGGTTGTCGGGCGGCCGGCACTTGACCACGTTGGCGATGTACACGTGGCTGCGGTCGATGCCGAGCTCCTCGAGCAGCAGCCGGTCGAGCAACTTGCCCGACCGGCCGACGAACGGCTCGCCCTGGAGGTCCTCGTCGCGACCGGGGGCCTCCCCCACGAACATCAGGTCGGCGCCGGGATCGCCGACGCCGAACACGACCTGGGTCCGACCCGCGGCCAGCGGGCATCGGGTGCAGTCGGCGGCCTCCCGGGCGAGCTCGGACAGTTCGGTCGCCGACGTCACGGCCGAAATCTAGTTCCGCACCGGTCCGGGCCGGCCGGGTCGTCGGGGCTGGACGATCAGGAGCCCGCCGAGGTGGAGCTGCCGTCGACGGTGACGCGGGGCACCCTCGGGCCGATCCCACAGAGCACCTCGTAGCTGATGGTCCCGAGCAGGTCAGCCCATTCGTCGGCGGTGATCTCGTCGTCCCCCTGGCGACCGATCAGCACCACCTCGTCGCCCACCTCGACGTCGGACGACCCCACCGGTCCGCAGTCCACCACGATCTGGTCCATGGTCACCGTCCCGGCCAGCGGCCGGCGGACACCGCGGATCAGGACCGAGCACCCTCGCTCGAACAGGCGTCTCGGGACGCCGTCGGCATAGCCGATGGGGGCGACCGCCACCGTCGACCGTTCGGCCAGAGGACGGCACCGGCCATAGGACGGGCGCTCCCCGGCATCGAGGTCGCGCACCAGGGTGACCCGGCTGCGCAGCGAGAGCACCGGCCGCAGCCGCCCACCCCCGGTCGCCGCCGACAGCTGGTCGGCCAGGGCGCCGGTCGGCGCCACCCCGTAGACAGTGATCCCGCAGCGGACGAGGTCGCGGCGGGCCGACGGCACGGCGATGGTCCCGGCCGAGTTGGCCACATGGACGAGCGGGGGATGGTGACCGACGCCGGCCAAGGTGGCCAGAACCCCGTCGAAGCGCTCCAGCTGCAATCGGGTGAACGCCGTGTCCGCGTCTCCGGCCCCGTCGGCCACGGCCAGGTGGGTCCAGACCGCACCGAGCTCCAGGCCGGGATCGGCGCGGATGAGGTCGGCCAGCGCCGGTGCCTCGGCCGGACGGGCTCCGACCCGGTGCATGCCGGTGTCGACCTTGAGGTGGACGGGGACCGGTGGGAACCCGCCGTCGGCCACCGCCTTGGCCAGGGCTCCGATGCGCTCGCCCGTGTAGACGGTCGGGACCAGGCGCCGGGCCACCGCCTCGGCCATCGCCTCCTCGGGCGGCTCGGAGAGCAGAAGGATGGGCGCCTCGACGCCCGCATCGCGCAGCGTCACTCCTTCCTCCACCAGCGCCACGGCCAGCCAGGAGGCCCCGCCTTCCAGAGCGGCCCGGGCCACCGGCAGCTCGCCGTGCCCGTAGGCGTCGGCCTTGACCACGGCGCAGAGGGCGGCCGGACCGGCCAGGCGGCGGAGCAGGGCGGCGTTGTGCCGCACCGCCCCGAGGTCGATGTCGGCCCACGCCGGGCGCCAGCGCTCAGTCACGGCGCTCAGTCACGGCGCTCCCGTCATGGTGCTCCCGTCATGGTGCTCGGCTCGGCTTCCATCTCCGGAATCGGTGATCGGTCCGGGTGGGCACCGGAGAGCACCGCCGAGACGAGCTCGGGCAGATCGCCGGCGACCAGTCCCACCTCCGGTCCCCGCGCCGCGGCCCGGCCGTGCACATGGGCGCCCAGGGCGGCCGCCTCCCGGGGAGGCACGCCCCGGGCGATGAAGGCGGCGATGACGCCGGAGAGCACGTCGCCCGTGCCGGCCGTGGCCAGCCGGGGGCTCCCGCTGACCCCGAGCAGGACGCGGCCCTCCGGGTCGGCGACTGCGGTGGTCGACCCCTTCAGTAGGGCCACCGCGCCGGAGGCGGCAGCCAGCCGGCGGGCCGCCTCGACCCGATCCGGACCGGGAAGCTCACCGATGAGCCGCCGGTACTCGCCGTCGTGGGGGGTGAGCACGATGTCGGCCTCGTCTCGCTCGGAGGCCCGGGAGCCCTCGGGACCGGACCCGCCGTGCTGGTCCAAAGGGCCCTCGATGCGGCCGAGGGCGTGGAGCCCGTCGGCGTCGAGCACCACCGGCACGGGTGAGTCGCGGAGGACGCGCACCACCTCGGCGGCGGTGGACGGGTCTCGGCCGATGCCCGGCCCGACCACCAGGGACGCACAGCGCGACGCCACTTCCAGCGCATCGGTGGCCCACCCGGTCGCGGGCAGGTCGACCGAGACCGCCTCGCTGGCCGGCGCGCCGGCCAGGCCGGCTCCGGGCACGCCCAGCCGCACCATGCCCGCCCCCGACCGGTAGGCGGCACGGGCGCACAACGAGGCGGCCCCGACCATCCCCGGTGACCCGGCCACCACCAGCACGGCGGCGGACCATTTGTTGTCCTCGCGGCCCCGGGCCGGCAGACGCGAGCCGATGTCGGCGTCCTCCATCACCGAGATGGCGCCCGGGCCGTGAGGGAGCCCGATGTCGGCCACCGTGACACGCCCGGCCAACCCGACCCCGTCGCCCTGGAGGAGGCCCGGCTTGAGGGCGACGAAGGTGACGGTCCGATCGGCCCGCAGGGGGCAGCCGGCCGCCCGGCCGCTGTCACCCTCGACTCCCGAGGGGATGTCGACGGCGAGGACCGGGGTCCCCGGGGCGAGCCGGGGGGCGCCGTACGTTCCGTGGAACCCGGTGCCGTAGGCGGCGTCGATGACCAGATCGGCCGGGCCGAGGGCATCGGCCGTGCCCGCCTCGACCACGTCCACCCGGGCTCCCCGCTGCCGGAGGAGCCGGGCGGCCACCCGCCCGTCGGCGCCGTTGTTCCCCCGCCCGGCGATGACCACCACCCGGCGCCCGTAGGCACCGCCCAGCAGCTCGAGGGCGGCGACGGCCACGGCGGCGCCGGCCCGTCCGACCAGCACGTCGAGCGGGGTGGTCTCGGCGGCGCGGGCGTCGACGGCGTTCATCTCGGCGACGGTGAGAACCGGTCGCATCGCCCCCGCTACCGCTCCGTCGGGTTCGGTGGCTGCGATGCCCGGGGCGGCGGGGATGTCCGGGGCGGACCCTCGGCCACCACCATGGCCATGGCCACCCGGTCGGTATGGGTCAGCGAGAGGCGCCAGCCGGTCACGCCGGACCGGTGGGCGCGGGCCGCGGCCGCCCCCCGCAGGGCGAGCTGCGGCGGTCCGAGACCGTCCCGGACCACCTCCACTTCGGCGAAGGTGACGGCACCGAGGCCGACCCCCAGTGCCTTCATGGTGGCCTCCTTGGCCGCGAAGCGGGTGGCCAGCCGGGGCACCGGGTCCCCGGACCGCCGGGCGTAGGCCAGCTCCTCCGGGGTGAAGAGCCTGTGGGCCAGCCGCGGGCGTCTTGTCAGGACACGCCGGAACCGGTCCAGGTCGACCGCATCGACCCCCACACCGGCCACCGCACCGGCCAGTGCTCCCCCGGTGGTCAGGTCCCGGGCCGCCGGCTGCCCGAGCTCCCGCAGGGCGGCGGCGCCGTCGATGACGCTCACTCGACGGTGACCACCTTGGCCAGGTTGCGGGGTCGGTCGACGTCGTGGCCGTGCAAGCGGGCAAGGTGGTAGGCGAACATCTGGAGCGGGACCACGTCGACCACCGGCGAGAACAGGTGCTCGACCTGAGGCACCCACAGGACGGCGTCGGCCTGGCGAGCGGCCTCGTCGTCCCCGTCGTTGGCCACCAGGACCACGGTCGCCCCGCGGCTCTTCACCTCGGCGACGTTGGCCATCATCTTCTCCCACACCGGTGTGCGGGTGGCCACGGCGATGACCACGGTCCCCGGTTCGACCAGCGCGATGGGCCCGTGCTTGAGCTCACCCCCGGGGAACCCCTCGGCCCGCAGGTAGGAGATCTCCTTGAGCTTGAGCGCGCCCTCGAGGGCCACCGGGTAGCCGACGTGACGGCCGAGGAAGATGAACGACGGCGAGTCCCGGTACCGGCGGGCCACCGCCGCGACCTCCTCGGAACGTTCGAGGGCGAGGGCGACCTTCTCGGGCAGGGCGCCCAGACCCCGGAGCAGCTCCCGGGCACCGGACGACGAGAGCGTGCCACGGGCCTGGGCCAGGTACAGGGCCAGGACCTGGAGGGCGGTGATCTGGGCCAGGTGGGTCTTGGTGGACGCCACCCCGACCTCGGGGCCGGCCCGCGTGTAGAGGACGGCGTCGGCCTCGCGGGCCATGGACGAGTCGACCACGTTGGAGATCACCAGCACCTTGGCCCCCTGGCGCCGGGCCTCGCGGATGGCCTGGAAGGTGTCGACCGTCTCGCCGGACTGGCTCACCCCGATCACCAGCGTGCGCGAGTCGAGCACCGGATCCCGGTAGCGGAACTCGCTCGAGATGTCGATCTCGACCGGCACCCGGGCCCAGTGCTCGATGGCGTACTTGGCCATCAGGCCGGCGTGGTAGCTGCTGCCGCAGGCGACGATGAACACCTTGTCGATGGAGCGGAATTCCTCGTTGGTGATGTGGACCTCGTCGAGGGCCAGGGTGCCGTCGGGGAGCACGCGGTCGAGCAGGGTGTCGGCCACCGCCTTGGGCTGCTCGCGCATCTCCTTGCTCATGTAGTCGTCGAAGCCGTCCTTGCGGGCCGCCTCGAGGTCCCAGTCCACGTGGAGGCGGACGGGCTCGACGTCGGAGCCGTCGGGCCCGAAGACGCGGACCGATCCGGGGCGCAGCTCGGCGATCTGGTCGTCTTCGAGCACGAAGAAGTCGCGGGTGAGACCGAGGATGGCCGGTACGTCGGAGGCGAGGAAGGACTCCGAGTCGCTCACCCCCATCAGCAACGGGGAGATCCGCCGGGCCGCCACGATCACGTCGGGCTCGTCGGCGTGGACCAGCGCCACCGAGAACGCACCCCGGACCCGCTCGAGAGCGGTGCGCAGCGCGGCGGCCAGGCCGGCGGCGGGGTCGTCGCCGTACGCCGCCTCGACCAGGTGGGCGAGCACCTCGGTGTCGGTGTCGGACTCGAGCCGGTGGCCGCCGGCGACGAGCTCCTCGGCCAGCTCCACGTGGTTCTCGATGATCCCGTTGTGGATGAGGGCCAGCCGACCCGAGCAGTCGAGGTGCGGGTGGGCGTTCTCCTCCGACGGCCGGCCGTGGGTGGCCCACCGGGTGTGGCCGATGCCGGCCGTCGCTCCACCCGGTGCACTCTCGGCCCGCTTGGCCAGGTTGTCGAGGGACCGGGTCCCGTGGGCGGCCCGGGCCCGCCACATCGAGCCGCCGGCCGACCCGACCAGGGCCACACCGGCGGAGTCGTAGCCCCGGTACTCCAGACGACCGAGCCCCTCGAGCAGGACCTCGAGCACCCGCTCGTCCCCGGCCTCACCTCGGTCCTGGCCCCGGCCCGGGTGGGTCACCGCGCGGGTGGTGATCCCGATGATGCCGCACATGCCCCGCGAGGCTACTTGTCCGGCACCCTCCAGCGGTTGTCCAGGCTTCGTTTCTTGGGCGTGGGCGGGGCGGTCGGCCGTGCGTTGTGGTCGGCCGTGCGTTGTGGTGGGCGTGCCTTGGGGTCGGCCGTGCCTTGGGTCGGCCTTGCCTTGGGTCGGCCTTGCCTTGGGTCAGCCGTGCGTGGCGGCCGCGGCCCGGAGCTCGAAGCCCACCAGCGAGCTCAGCCGCTCGGCGATCTCTTCGGCCACCCCTTCCCCGCTCGCCTCCACCATGACCCGCACCATCGGCTCGGTTCCGCTCGGACGGAGCAGGACCCTCCCGGCGTCGCCGAGCACGCGCTTCCTCCTGGGCGACGGCCGACCACACGGCCTCGGCACCCGCCAGTAGCTCGGTGTTGGGCACGGGCACATTGACCAGGACCTGGGGCACCGGGGTGACCAGACCGTAAAGGAGGTCGGCGAGCGGCCGGCCGGACCGGGCCACCAGTTCAGCCAGGACCAACCCGGTCAGCATCCCGTCGCCGGTCGGGGCCAGGCGACGGAAGATGATGTGGCCCGACTGCTCGCCCCCCAGGGACAATCCCCCTTCGTCCAGGGCGGCGAGCACGTGGCGGTCTCCGACCGGGGTCTCGGCGACCAGGATGCCCCGTGCTTCCATGGCCATCCGGAACCCGAGGTTGGTCATGACCGTCACCACCACCGAGTTCCCGGCCAGACCGCCCCGCTCGGCCAGGTCCAGGGCGAAGAGCGCCAGCAGCTCGTCCCCGTCGGCCAGCCGGCCGTTGGCGTCGACGGCCAGCAGGCGGTCGGCATCGCCGTCGAGCGCCAGCCCCAGATCGGCCCGGTTGTCGACGACCACACCGGCCAACGTGGCGGTGTCGGTCGAACCGCAGCCGTCGTTGATGTTCGTCCCGTCCGGCTCACAGCCGATGGCGATGACCTCGGCCCCGGCCCGCTCGTAGACGGCGGCGGCCAGCTCGGAGGCGGCGCCGTTGGCCGTGTCGACGACCAGCCGGAGACCGGTGAGTGCCCCGGCCGGCACGAGGGAGCTCAGGTGGCTCACGTAGGCGTCGCCGACGTCCGCTTCGGCGGTCAGGTGCCCGACGCCGTATCCCTCCACCCGGCGCAGACCCTTGGCCGCAGGATCGAGGATGCGTTCGAGCTCGTCCTCGATGGCCGATTCGGTCGCCGCGCTGAGCTTCACGCCACCGGCGGCGAACACCTTGATGCCGTTGTCGGAAAAGGGGTTGTGGGAGGCCGAGATGACCACAGCGGGCAGGTCCCGGACCTCTGATACCCAGGCCACCCCTGGTGTCGGCAGCACACCCAGGTCGACGACATCCGCCCCTTCGCTGGCCAGGCCGGTCGAGAGCGCCGCCTGAAGCATGGGCCCAGAGCGCCGGGTATCGCGACCGACCACGAACGCGGTGGCGGCGATGGTGCGGGCGATGGCCCGACCGAGGGCTAGCACCAGCTCCGGTGTCAACTCGACGTTGGCGACACCCCGGATGCCGTCGGTGCCGAACCGGGTGCGCGCCACCGGGTTACCGCTTGGAGTACTGGGGGGCCTTGCGTGCCTTCTTCAGCCCGTACTTCTTCGACTCCTTCTCCCGCGCGTCCCGGGTGAGGAAGCCCGCCTTCTTGAGAGTGACACGCAGCTCGGGGTCGAGGTTGCACAGGGCCCGGGCGATGCCCAATCGGAACGCTCCCGCCTGGCCGGACACCCCGCCGCCGGTGATGGTCACGTCGTAGTCCCAGGACTCGGCGGTCGAGGTCAGCCGAAGGGGCTCGGTCACGATCATCCGGTCGGTGGCCGAGGTGAAGTACTCGTCGAACTTGCGGCCGTTGACAGTGATGGCTCCCTGCCCGGGACGGACCCGGACACGCGCCACCGCCTGCTTGCGGCGCCCGGTCGTCTGGGAGATGGGGGCGGGGTTGGCCACGGTGCTCGTTCCTCGTTCCTTCGGTTCCTGGTGGTCGCTCGCCTAGCGGGGCTGTTGGGTCTGGGTCTGGCTGCTGTGGGTCTGGGGCTTCGGGTCGGCTGTCGGGTCTGGGGCTGTCGGGTCGGGCCTGATCGGGAGCCACGACGCCGGTCTAGGCACCGCTGCGGGCAGACGGGACCCGGCGGGCGCCCGGGATCTCGAGGGGCTCGGGCGCCTGGGCGACGTGGGGATGGTCGGGGCCGCGATAGACCTTCAGCTTGGTGGCCATCTGGCGGCCGAGCCGGGTCTTCGGGAGCATGCCCCGGACGGCTTTTCGGATCACCTCGTCGGAACGGTCCTCCATCAGGTCGGCGTACCGGGTGGCGGTGAGCCCGCCCGGGTACCCGCTGTGCCGGTAGGACACTCTTCGACTCGGCCTTGCCCGAGGTGAGGACGACCCGGTCCGAGTTGATCACGATCACATGGTCGCCCACGTCGACATGGGGGGCGAAGGTGGGCTTGTGCTTGCCCCGCAGCACCGAGGCGACCTCGGTGGCCAGCCGTCCGAGCACCAGGCCGTCGGCGTCGACGACATGCCAGGCACGATTGATGTCGGCAGGCTTGGGCGAGTACGTGCGCACGAATGGTCCTCGATCGGTCGTTCCGGGTGCCTTGGAGGGGCGGCACCGCCGCCAATGACGGGGCGGAGGGCGCATGGCGGCCGGTCGGGGCCGAAGCGCTGACCCGGCCCAAGCAGGCGATCGCCCAGGATACGACCGGTGGGCCGTCCCGGCAAGCCGGGCGACCCGTCCTTGGGGCAGCCCGCGGGCGACCGAAGGCCTCAGGCGTCGTAGCACACGGCCACCAAGGTCAGGCCGTACGGAGGCGCCGGCTGGGAGGCATGCCGGCGATCGGCCGACTGCAGGATCCAGACCAGGTCGGCAGGGCGCTTGCGACCCCTGCCCGACGTCGACCAGGGTCCCGACCAGCGAGCGGACCATCTGGTGGCAGAAGGCGTTGGCCTCGATCTCGAAGGCGAGCAACCGGCCGGCCATGGGGACCAGGGCGGGGGGATGGCGGGGGGCCCGCAAGCCCGTTCAGGTCGGCCCAGCGGGTGTCGGTCACCCGCCGGTAGATGGGTTCGTCGGGACTGGCGCCGGGAACCCGACGGCAGAACGCCCGGAAATCGTGCTCGCCGAGCAGGGCGTCGGCCGCCGCGGCCATGGAACGAAGGTCCAGCGGGTCGGCCACGTGCCAGGCCAGCCCGGCCAAGAGCGGATCGGCTACCGGCGCATTGACCACCAGATAGCGGTACCGGCGGGCGGTGGCGGAGCGGCGGGCGTCGAAGTCGGACGGAACCTGCTCGGCCTCCCGCACCACGATGGCCGGCGCCAGCTGACTGTTGCATGACTTGGCCAGCGCGGCCGGCTCGAGCCGGGCTGGTGCCCCGGCCGGGACGTCGAAGTGGACGACCTGATCGAGGGCGTGGACCCCGGCGTCGGTCCGTCCCGCGCAGGTAAGCGTCACCGGGCCCCGGAGCACCCGTTCCAGTGCCCGGCCGAGCTCGCCGGCGACGGTCCGCTGCCCGTCCTGGGCGGCGAAGCCGTGGAAGCCCGAGCCGTCGTAGGCGACCCGAAGGCGCCACCGGACGCAGTCCTGGTCCACCTGGTCCACCTGGTCCACCTGGTCCACCTGGTCCTCCTCCCCGGACCGGTGGGACCCGCTCACACCAATTCGATGCGGGCCATCGGGGCGTTGTCGCCCGATCGGTTGCCCAGCTTGAGGATCCGGGTGTAACCGCCGGGCCGATCGGCGTACCGGGGCCCGATCTCGTCGAAGAGCTTGTGGGCCATGTCCTTGTCCCGGATGAAGGCCACCACGTTGCGCTGGTGGGACACGCCGCCCTTGGCTGCCGCGGTGATCACCTTCTCGGCTACGGGCCGGAGTGCCTTGGCCTTCGCCTCGGTCGTCACCAGGTACTCGGCGGCGATGAGCGACGCCACCAGGTTCCCCATCATCGCCTTCTGGTGGGACGAGCTGCCGCCGAAGCGGCGGCCCTTCTTCGGGGTGCCGAGCATGGCCCTGTCCTCAGTCCTTCACCCGCAGGGCGAGGCCCCGCTCGTCGAGCTTCTGGAGCACCTCGTCGAGGGACTTCTGCCCGAAGTTGGTGATGTTGAGGAGATCGTCGAGCGTCCGGTCGACCAGCTCGCCGATGGTGTTGATCTGGGCCCGCTTGAGGCAGTTGCGGGGCCGCTCGGTGAGGTCGAGGTCCTCGATGCGCAGGTCGAGGTCGGGCGAGCCGGTCCCGACCGTGCCCACCTCTCCCAGCTCGAGCCCCATCGGCTCGTCCTCGAGGTCGGCGACCAGTCCGACCAGCGTGCGCAGGGTGTCCCCGGCCGAAGCGAGCGCCTCGCGGGGGTGATGGAGCCATCCGTCTCGATGTCGAGGACCAAGCGGTCGAAGTCGGTCGACTGCTCCACCCGCACCGGTTCGACGGTGAAGGCGACCCGGCGGATCGGCGAGAAGATGGCGTCCACCGGGATGACCCCGATGGTGGTCGGCCGCTTGTTCTTGTCGGCCGAGAGGTAGCCGCGGCCCCGTTCGACGGTGAGGTCGACGGCCAGACGCCCCTTGCCGTTCAGCGCGGCGATGTGCTGGGCCGGGCTGAGCACCTCGACGTCGGCGGTCACTTGCAGGTCCCCGGCCGTGGCGTCCCCCGGGCCCCGCTTGTCGAGCCGGATGGTCACCGGCTCATCGCTGTGCACCCGGAAGAGGAGGTCCTTGAGGTTGAGGAGCAGGTCGGTCACATCCTCCTTCACCCCAGGCAGGGTGGTGAACTCGTGGAGGGCGTCGTCGAACCTGACCTGGGTCACCGACGCCCCGGGGATGGAGGACAGGAGGGTGCGGCGGAGGGAGTTCCCGAGGGTGTGGCCGAAGCCGGGGTCGAGAGGTCCGACGGCGAACCGCTGTCGGTTGTTCTCTTCCTCGCCGATCGACTCGACGGTGGGTCGTTGGATGATGAGCATGCTGATCGTGGCTCCTCGGCAGTGGGCGGCGCGGTGTCGGTTCGGGTGATGTCGTCTGGTCGGTCGCGGTGTGGTCGGTCGTGTGCTGGTCCGGCGGCGGGCGGGTGCTGACCTGTCCGGCGCTACTTCGAATAGAGCTCGACGATGAGCTGCTCCTGGACCGGCTCATCGATGTGCTCGCGGAGGGGGAGCGAGAACACCCTGACCTCGAATTTGTCTCCCACCGTCTCCAGCCAGGGCGGCAGTTGGCGATCGAGCGTGTCCATGTTACGGCGGACGTGGAACAGCTCACGCGAGGACGGCTTGAGCGCGATCACGTCCCCCTGGCGCACCCGGTAGCTCGGGATGGTCACCCGCTTGCCGTTGACCAGCACGTGGCCGTGGCGGACGAATTGGCGGGCCTGGGCCCGGCTGGCGCCCCAGCCCGCCCGGAAGGTCACGTTGTCCAGGCGCAGCTCGAGCATCCGGAGCAGGGTCTCGCCCGTGATCCCCGGGGCCCGGCTGGCCTCGACGTAGAGGTTGTGGAACTGGCGCTCCAGGAGGCCGTAGATGCGGCGGGCCTTCTGCTTCTCGCGCAGCTGGGTCAGGTACTCGGAGCCCTGGCGCATCCGGTCCCGCCCGTGCTCCCCGGGAGGGTAGGCCCGGCTGTGCCGGTCGGTGACCGCCTCCGAGACGGGGCACTTCATGGAGTAGCAGCGCTCGCCCTTCAGGAAGAGCTTGGTGCGCTCCCGTCGGCAGAGCCGGCAGACAGGTCCGGTGTATCGAGCCATCGGTCGTTCAGCCCCTCAGACCCGGCGCCGCTTTTTGGGGCGACATCCGTTGTGAGGGATGGGGGTCACGTCCTTGATCCCGGCCACCTCGATACCGGCCGCGGCCAAGGACCGGATGGCGGTCTCGCGACCGGATCCGGGACCTCGGACCAGAACGTCGACCGCGACGCACCCCGTGCTCCATGGCGCGCTTGGCGCACTGCTCGGCGGCCAGCTGGGCGGCGAAGGGGGTCGACTTCCGCGATCCCTTGAAGCCCACGTTGCCGGCCGATGCCCAGGCGAGCACGTTGCCCTCGGGGTCGGCGATGGAGACGATGGTGTTGTTGAACGAGCTCTTGATGTGAGCCACGCCGAAGGTGACGTTCTTGCGCTCGCGCTTGCGGGGGCGGCGGGTGGCCGCGGCGGACTTGGTCGTCTTGGCCATTTACTTGCGGACCTTCTTCTTTCCGGCGACCGTCTTCTTCGGTCCCTTGCGGGTACGGGCGTTGGTGTGGGTGCGTTGGCCGTGGACCGGGAGCCCCTTGCGATGGCGAATCCCCTGGTAGCAGCCGATCTCCATCTTGCGCTTGATGTCCTGGGACACGTCTCGCCGCAGGTCGCCCTCCACCCGGAGGCCGGCGTCGATGTAGTTGCGGAGCCGGGTCACCTCCTCGTCGGTGAGGTCCCGGACCCGGGTGTCAGGGCTGGTGTCCGTGGCCCGGCACACCTGCTGGGCGGTGGTGCGGCCGATGCCGTAGATGTAGGTGAGGGAGATCTCGAGCCTCTTCTCCCGGGGGATGTCCACGCCGGCTATGCGGGCCATATGTCCTGCCTTCTCTCGTCGTTAGTCGGCTTCGACCGGTCGGGGCACGTCAACCCTGCCGCTGCTTGTGGCGCGGGTTGTCACAGATGACCAGGATCCGGCGGTGACGCCGGATCACTTTGCACTTCTCGCACATCGGCTTGACGCTCGGTCGAACCTTCACTTCCTCATCCTTACTGTCATCATTACTGTCGACTGCTCATTCATCTCGGTGCGAACGCCTCGCTCGTCGCACGCCTGTCACTCGGACCGGTCGGCCTCTCAGACCGCTCGTCCTCTCAGACCGCTCGGCGGCCGGGCCGCCCTGGGTCACTTGTAGCGGTAGGTGATCCTTCCCCGGGCCAGGTCGTAGGGGGTGATCTCCACCTGCACCTTGTCGCCGGGGAGGATCCGGATCCGATGCATCCGCATCTTGCCGGAGCTGTGGGCCAGCACCTTGTGTCCGTTCTCGAGCTCTACCCGGAACATGGCATTGGGCAACGGTTCGACGACGGTCCCTTCCAGCACGATCGCGTCTTCCTTGGGCTTGGGCAGGTGAATCTCCTCGGTATGTCTGTCTTCTGGCCCGCACGGCCCGGGGGCCGGCCAGCGCAACGAACGTTGCCCGGCCGCTCGTCCGCATGCATCGGGACGTGCCTGTGAGGGCACCACCGCGGCGGGATCGGCACGCCACCACCAGTCCGTGGCCAGCCGAAAGACCAGTTTAGCCCGTCGGCACCAAATTGCCAGCTCGGTAGGGAGAAATCCGGAGCGGGGCCGGCTGGGGCAGTTCAGGGGATGGTGAGGGCCCCGGTCAGAGGACGGTGAAGACCTCCGGACCGTCGTCGGTCACCGCGATGGTGTGCTCGAAATGGGCCGACAGCCGGCCGTCGGCCGTGACCACGCTCCATCCGTCTTCCAGCTGGACGGTGGCGGCCGAACCGGCGTTGACCATGGGCTCGACGGCGAAGACCATCCCTGGCTTGAGGGTCGGCCCAGGCGTGCCGGGCCAGTAGTTGGGCACCTGGGGCTCCTCGTGCATGGCCGTCCCGATGGCGTGGCCCACGTACTCCCGGACCACCGAGAAGCCCGCCTCCTCGGCCACCCCCTGGATCGCCCGGCCCACCTCGTGGAGGCGGTTGCCGGGGCGGAGCTGCTCGATCCCCGCGCCGAGGCTCTGCTCGGTGACCTCCATCAGCCTGTCCGCCTCGGCCGAGACCTCGCCGACGCCCATGGTGTAGGCGGCGTCCCCGTGGTAGCCCTCGACGATCGCCCCGCAATCGACCGAGATGATGTCGCCTTCGTGGAGGATGACCGACTCGTCCGGGATGCCGTGCACGATCATCGAGTTGGGTGAGGTGCAGACCACCGCGGGGAAGCCGTGGTAGTTGAGGAAGTTCGAGCCGGCGCCGCGCCGGTCGAGCACCTCGCGGGCCACCCGGTCGATCTCGGCCGTCGAGATACCCGGGCGGATGACGGCCCGGGTGCACTGGTGGATCTCGGCGACCACACGCCCGGCCTTGCGCATCTTGGCCAGCTCGTCGGCGGTCCGACGCATCAGAACCGACCCCCACGCCGCCGGCGCTGCTCGACGGCTTTGACCATCCGGCGGGTCACTGCGTCCGGGGTGCCCGTCCCCGGCACGATCTCCAGCTGGTTCCGGTCCCGGTACCACTCGATGAGCGGAGCCGTCTGTACCTCGTAGAGCTCGAGGCGAAGGTGGATGGCCTCCTCGGTGTCGTCGTCACGCTGAACCACCTCACCACCGCAGATGTCGCAGGTCCAGTTGATCAACGGGGGTGACGAGAGCGAATAGTTGGAGCCGCAGTCGACGCACACCCGTCGTGCGGCCAGCCGCTTGAGGACCTGGGACGTGTGGATCTCGATGTCGA
Organism: uncultured Acidimicrobiales bacterium; assembly: GCA_963769825.1. Lineage (GTDB taxonomy): Bacteria > Actinomycetota > Acidimicrobiia > Acidimicrobiales > RAAP-2 > Bog-756. The sequence goes on along the minus strand of CAVYNO010000003.1, from coordinate 577,647 downwards.
TGGCCGCGTCGAGATCGTAGGGAGCGAGGAGCGACGCCAGCGCCTCGGCCTGGGCCACCGTGCGCGGGCAGCCGTCGAGCACGAACCCGCGGGCCCGGACGTCGCTCTCGTCCAGACGATCGGCCACCATCTCCATGATCAACTCGTCGCTCAACAGCTCACCCCGGTCCATCTGGTCCTTGGCCTTCATGCCAAGGGGGGTGCCCTCCTTCACCGCCGCCCGGAGCATGTCTCCGGTCGAGACGTGAGGCACCACATAGTGGTGGGACAGTCGTACACACTGTGTCCCCTTGCCCGCCCCCTGCTTGCCGAGGACAACGAGCCTGGCTCCGGGTACCACTTACTTGAGGAAGCCCTCGTAGTTACGCATCATGAGCTGGCTGTCGATCTGTTTCATGGTCTCGAGAGCCACACCCACAGCGATCAGGAGCGTCGTGCCGTAGAAGGGATAGCTGGTGATGTTCCATGCCGCCATCAGCAGTGACGGGGTCACCGCCACCGCCCCGAGGAACAGGGCCCCCGGCCAGGTGATCCGGTTGAGGATGTGGGCCAGGTACCGCTCGGTGGGCTGCCCCGGCCGGATGCCGGGGATGTAACCGCCCTGTTTTCGGATGATGTCGGCCTGCTGGTGCGGGTCAAAGGCCACGTAGACATAGAAGAAGGTGAAGAGGAGGATGAAGACGAAGTACGTGAGGATGTAGAAGACGGAGGTGGGCGTGACGTTGTGGTTGACCCAGCTCCGGAAGGCCGACGAGGGGATGATGTTCGACAGCAGGACCGGGATGTAGAGCACCGAGCTGGCGAAGATGATCGGGATGACTCCGGACTGGTTCACCTTGAGGGGGATGTAGGTGTTGGATCCGCCGTACATCTTCCGGCCCACCACCCGCTTGGCGAACGTGACCGGTATCCGGCGCTGTCCCTGGTCGACGAAGACGATGAGGACCAGGAGAGCCAACGACACCAGGATGATGACCGTGAACTTGATCCGGCCACCCTCCTGGAGGACCGTGTTGAGCCCTGAGGGGATGCCCGCCACCACATTGGCGAAGATCAGGATGGACATGCCCTGTCCGATGCCCCGCTGGGTGATGAGCTCGGCCAGCCACATGACGAAGGCCGTCCCGGCGGTGAGGGTCAGGACGATGAACCCGGCGCGCCAGATCGAGTAATTGAGGATCAGGTCGACGTTGTTGGAGCTGCCGAACAGCCCGCCCCCACCCTTGTGGAACAGGTACACCAAGCCGGTCGACTGCATCAGGGCCAGGGCCACGGTGAGGTACCGGGTCGTCTGGGTCAGCTTCTTCTGGCCCACCGCCCCCTGGTCACGCCACTGCTCGAGCTTCGGGATGACCGTGGCCAGCAGCTGGATGATGATGCTCGAGGTGATGTAGGGCATGATCCCGAGCCCGAACACCGCCATCCGGGTGAGCGCCCCACCGGAGAACAGGTTCAAGAAGCCCAGGACACCCGAGGACTTCGAGGCCGCGGTGAGCTGGGCGACCTTCGAGAAGTTGACGAACGGTACCGGCACGTTGGCCCCGAACTGGTACAGGGCGATGACGGTCAGCGTGAAGAGGACCTTCTTGCGAAGGTCGGGGATCCGGAAGATGTTGGCCAGACTGGCGAGCATTTGGCTCCTCGACGCCTCGGTGGGCCGATGCTACCGGTTGGTGAGGGCGTTGCCTCGGGCCGGAGGGCGGCCATGACCGAAGGGCAAGGGTACGACGGTGACAGAGCCTCCCGCCGCCGTGATGGCGCTTTCGGCCGACTTGGAGAAGGCGTGTGCCTCCACCCGGATGGCCCGAGAGAGCGCCCCTCCCCCGAGGATCTTGATCAGGTCCCCCTTCCCGGCGAGGCCGAGCTCGACCATGCCGGCCGGGTCGATGGTGTCCCTCTCCACGCGCTCCAGCGCGCCGATGTTGACCGGTGTGTAGGAGACGCGAAAGGGGTTCGTGAAACCGCGGAGCTTGGGGATGCGCTGCATCAAGGGCAGCTGACCGCCCTCGAAGCCCAACGGGATGGTGTCCCGGGCGCCCTGTCCCTTGGTGCCGCGCCCGGCGGTCTTGCCCCCCTTGCCGGCAATGCCGCGCCCCACCCTCCGGCGGGCGCGGGTCGACCCGGCTGGTGGTCGGAGCTCATGGACCTTCATGGTCAGCCTTTCTGGTCGTGATCAACCGGCGCGACCTCCACCAGGTGGGGGACGCGGGCCAGCATGCCGCGGATCTCGGGGCGGTCGGGCAACAGGTTGGTCCGCCCGATCCCCCGCAGTCCCAGAGCGCCGAGGGTGCCCCGGTGCTTCGGCTTGGTACCGATCGCCGACCTTACCTGGGTCACCCTGAGCCAGGCGGTCGCGCCAGCCTTGGTCGCGGCGGGGGCCTTGTCGGATTGGTCAGCCGGAGCCGGGGCAGCCGTCCCGGTGGTGGAGGCGGCCTTCTCGGCCCGGGCCTTGGTCGCGGCGGCGGCCTTGTCGGCCGGCGCGTTGGTCGTGGCAGTCGCCTTCTTGGCTGGGCCGGCGGCCTTCTTGCCTGGGCCGCTGGCCTTGGCCGCGGCTGAGGCCTTCTTGGCTGGGCCGGCGGCCTTCTTGCCTGGGCCGCTGGCCTTGGCCGCGGCGGAGGCCGTCTTCGCGGCCGGGGCGGCCTTCTTGGCCGGGGCCTCGGGCCGGCCGCTCACCTCGCCCGGGCCGGCGTCGTCTGCCGGCGCGTCGGCCGGGCTCATCTCAGCTCACCTCCGTGAACAGATCGGCCTCGCGCCGTCGCTCGCGGTAGGCCCGCAGCATGGCCGCGGGGATGATCTCGTCGACCGGCTTGCCGCGCAGGTTGGCGATCTCGTCTGGCCGCTTGAGCCCCTTCAGACCGGCGATGGTGGCGTGTGCGACGTTGATCCCGTTGGACGACCCGAGCGACTTGGCCAGGATGTCGCGGATGCCGGCCATCTCGAGGATGGCCCGGGCCGCGCCCCCGGCGATCACCCCGGTACCCGGCGCGGCCGGCTTGAGCAGGACTCGTCCGGCGCCACTCTCGCCGAGGATGGGATGGGTGATGGTCGAGCCGGCCAGGGGAACCTCGAACATGTTCTTGCGGGCTTCCTCGATCCCCTTCTGGACCGCCAGGCCGGCTTCCTTGGCTTTGCCGTAGCCCAGGCCGACCTTGCCGTTGCCGTCGCCGACAACCATCAGCGCGGCGAAGGAGAAGCGCCGCCCGCCCTTCACCACCTTGGACACCCGGTTGACCCGGATGGTCCGTTCCTCGAACTGCAGATCGTTGGCGGCCATGACTAGAACTCCAATCCTTGTGCCCGCGCCGCATCAGCCAGCGCGGCGACTCGGCCGTGGTAGGCGTAACCGCCGCGATCGAATACCACCGACGTGATGCCGGCGTCCTTGGCCCGCGAGGCGACCAGAGTGCCCACCTTGGTCGCCGCACCGACGTTCGCCCCCGAGCCGGCCCGTAGCTCGCTCTCGACGGTCGAGGCCGCTACCAACGTACGGCCAGCGTCGTCGTCGATCAGCTGGGCGGCGATGTGCTTGTTGGAACGGAAGACGGCGAGGCGCGGCCGCTCGGCGGTGCCATGGATCCGGCGGCGGACGCGGGCGTGCCGGCGGCGCCGAAGCTCCAGCTTGTGAGCAGTGCGGGTCATTACTTGGCTGCCTTCCCGGCCTTGCGCACGACCCGCTCACCGGCGTACCGCACCCCCTTGCCCTTGTAGGGCTCGGGTTTGCGCAGTTTGCGGATGTCGGCGGCGACTTGGCCGACTTTCTCCTTGTCGATCCCCTTCACGATGATCCGGGTGGCCGACGGGACCTCGAAGGTCACCCCTTCCGGGGCCGTGACGTTCACCGGGTGGGAGAAGCCGAGCGCCAGCTCGAGCGCGGCGGGACCCTTGGGGATGGCCCGGTAGCCGACGCCGACGATCTCGAGCTCCTTGGTGAACCCTTGCGTCACCCCGGCCACCATGTTGGCTACCAGGGACCGGGTGAGACCGTGCAGGGCGCGGTTCTGACGCTGGTCGTCGGGTCGTTCGACCACCAGCACATCGCCGTCCTGGCGGATGGCGATGGCCGAGGGCACGCTCCGCGACAGCTCCCCCTGGGGGCCTTTGACGGTCACGGTGTTCTCGTCCAGCGCCACCGACACCCCGGTGGGGACTTCGATGGGGGCGCGTCCGATCCGCGACATCAGCCCGAACCTCGGTCGGCCGTCCGGACCGCCTGCGAGCCGCTACCAGACATAGCAGAGCACCTCGCCGCCCATCCGTCGCTTGCGAGCCTCGCGGTCCGTCATCAGCCCCTTCGAGGTGGACACGACCGCCACGCCGAGCCCGCCGAGGACGCGCGGCATCTTGTCGGCGCGCGCGTAGATGCGCAGCCCGGGCTTGGAAACCCGCTTGATGCCGGAGATGGTCCGGGCGCGCTCGGGTGTGTACTTCATCGTGATCTCGAGAGTCTTGCCCGGCTTCCCAGGGGCGTCGCTCACCTGGTAGCCCCGGATGTATCCCTCGTCGGTCAGAATAGCGGCCAAGGACTCCTTGAGCTTCGAGCCGGGCATGGTGACCGTGTCGAAGTGAGCGGTGTTGGCGTTCCGGATACGGGTCAGCATGTCGGCAATCGGGTCGGTCATCGTCATCGTGGTTCGCCCCCTCTCACCAGCTGGCCTTCGTCACACCGGGAATCTCGCCCGCGTGCACCATCACTCGTAGACAGATACGGCACAGTCCGAACTTCCGGTAGACGGATTTGGGCCTGCCGCACCGGCGGCACCGCGTGTACCCGCGCACCTTGAACTTGGGTGTCCGCTGTTGCTTCTCTGTCAGAGCCTTCTTTGCCATGGGGTTATAGGTTCTCCTGTCGGAACGGGAAGCCGAAGGCGGCCAAAAGCGCCCGGCCTTCGTCGTCGGTGCGTGCGGTGGTTGCGATGGTGATATCCATGCCACGGACGGTGTCGATGCGGTCGTAGTCGATCTCGGGGAAGATCAGCTGCTCGGTGACCCCGAAGGTGTAGTTACCGTGCCCGTCGAATGACCGGGATGAGAGTCCCCGGAAGTCCCGGATACGGGGGATCGCCATGGCCAACAGTCGATCGAGGAACTCCCAGGCCCGGTCGCCTCGCAGGGTCACCTTGGCGCCGATCTCCTGTCCCTCGCGCAGCTTGAAGGAGGCGATGGACTTGCGGGCCCGGGTCACAACCGGCTTTTGACCGGCGATGATCTCGAGGTCGCGGACAGCTCCCTCGATGAGCGACCGCTGCTGGGTCGCCATGCCCACGCCCATGTTGATCACGATCTTGCTGAGCCGAGGGACCTCCATGATGTTGGCAAGCCCGAGCGTCTCCTTGAGCTCGGCCCGCAGCTGGGTGTCGTAGCGCTCCTTGAGGCGCGGACGGTAGGTGGTGGTCGCCGTGGCCATCACAGGTCCGTTCCGCACTTCTTGCAGACCCGCAGCTTCCGCCCCTGCTCGTCGATTCGGACCCCGATTCGGGTCGGTCCGCAGGACGAGCAGACGATAGCCACCGAAGAGGCCGACACGGGCATGAACTTGTCGATGACCCCGCCCTGCATGGTGGCCCGGGTCGGCTTGGCGTGCCGCTTGGCGACGTGAACCCCCTCGACGATGACCTGTCCCTCGGCCGGGATTACTCGGGCCACGTTCGCCTGCTTGCCCTTGTCCTTACCCGAGAGCACCTGCACCCTGTCACCCTTGCGAATTCGCATCTACAACACCTCCGGTGCGAGGGAGACGATCCTCATGAAGCGCTTGTCTCGCAGCTCCCGGCCCACCGGGCCGAAGATGCGCGTCCCTCGCGGTTGCTGCTGGTCATTGATGAGCACGGCCGCGTTCTCGTCGAAGCGGATGTAGCTGCCGTCAGGGCGTCGCTTCTCCTTTTTGGTGCGGACGACCACGCACTTCACAACCTCGCCCCGCTTGACGGCCGCCCCCGGGATGGCGTCCTTGACCGTGGCCACGAAGACGTCCCCGATGGAGGCGTAGCGGCGGCGGGAGCCGCCGAGCACCTTGATGCAGAGGACCTCCTTGGCCCCCGAGTTGTCGGCCACCCTGAGGCGCGACTCCTGCTGGATCATCGAGCACGCTCCAGCACTTCCACCAGCCGCCAGCGCTTGAGCTTCGACATCGGCCTGGTCTCGGCCACCCTGACGCGGTCGCCCACCTTGGCCGTGTCATCGGCGTCGTGCGCGTAGAGCCGCTTCGTCCGCTGGACCGTCTTACCGTACCGGGCATGCCGCACGCGTTCGACCACGGCGACCACGATCGTGGACTCCATCGCGTCGGACACGACCATGCCTTCACGGACCTTGCGGCGATTGACACGGCGGTCCGCGTCGGCCGTCTGATCGTCAGCCATCAGCTCTTCTCCTCCGCATGGGCCGCCTCGGATTCGGCCGCCTCGGGTTCGGCGCCTCGGATTCGGCCACGCTGTCCTCGTCGCTGCCCGCCTCTGATTCGGCCTCGACTTCCGCATCGACGACGGGCGGCATCCCGTCGTCGTCGGCGACCTCTTCGGCCAACTCGTCCTCGTCGATCGACTCCCCCTCGTCGGACTCCTCCGCCGCAGCCCGCGCCGCAGCCCGGCGCTCAGCCGCGGTGGTCTGGCTGCGGCCGAGGGCCTCGTCCTCCGAACGCCGGCGAGCCGCCGCCCGGTGGATGGGGATCTCCTCCAGGGCCATCCCCTCGGCCTCGGCGATCTCGCGGATGCGCAGCTCGGTCATCATCCGGGCCACGTCCTTGCGCACATGCCGGATCCGGGAGAAGTTGTCCAGCTGCCCGGTGGCCAGCTGGAACCGAAGGTTGAACAGCTCGCGCCGCGTCTCGTTGAGCTGCCGCTCCAGCTCTTCGGTGTCGAACTCGGCGATTTCGCTGGCGGTGGGCATCAGATCTGCACCTCAGGCGTGCCATGGGTCCCGGGCCGTACGACGAACCGGGCCTTGAACGGCAGCTTCTGGATGGCCCGGTCCATGGCCTCTTTGGCCAGCCCGGGCTCGACGCCGGCCAGCTCGAAGAGAATCCGGCCCGGCTTGACCACCGCCACCCAGTGCTCCGGGTTGCCCTTGCCCGAGCCCATCCGGGTCTCTGCCGGCTTCTGGGTCACCGGGCGGTCGGGGAAGACCCTGATCCAGATCTTGCCGCCGCGCTTCACATGGCGGGTCATGGCGATACGGGCCGCCTCGATCTGCCGGGCCGTGAGCCAGGACGGTTCGAGGGCCTGGATCCCGAAGTCTCCGAAGGTGACGTCGTAGCCACCCTTGGCCTGACCGGTCGTGCGGCCGCGCTGCTGCTTGCGGTGCTTGACCTTCCGGGGCATCAGCACGTCAGTCGACCTCCTTGCGGAAGTGCGGGGTCTCGTGGTGCTCGCGGGTCCGGCGCTCGATCTCCTCGTCCTCGGACAGGATGCGCTCGAGCTCGTCGGGCACGGCCGGAGGGGCGGCGATGTCGGCGGCGGAGCGGTCCACCAGCCCCTCTGGGATCTCGGTCTCTCCCGAGCCCGACTCGACCGTGACCACGCTGCCCGGAGCGCCTTGCTCGGCCCGGCGCCGGCCACCGCCCGCGGTGATCAGGCGGCGAGGCGCCGCGCCGACCTGGCCCGAGGTCTCCCCGACGGCCATTGCCGCCTCCCGAGTGATCTTGTCGTCCGTCGAGATCTTGTAGGGAAGGATGTCGCCTTTGTAGATCCAGACCTTCACGCCGATGCGGCCGAAGGTGGTCTTCGCCTCGCGGAAGCCGTAGTCGATGTCGGCCCGGAGGGTGTGCAGCGGGACCCGGCCCTCGCGGTACGACTCCTTGCGGGACATCTCCGAGCCGCCGAGACGGCCCGAGCACTGCACGCGCACGCCCAGCGCTCCAGCCTTCTGGACGGTCTGGATCGAGCGCTTCATGGCGCGCCGGAAGGCCACCCGGCGAGCCAGCTGGTCGCAGATGCCCTGGGCGATGAGCGCAGCGTCGAGCTCGGGTTGCTTGATCTCCTGGATGTTGAGCTGGATCCGGTTGTTCAGCCCGGTGATGTCCTCGATCTTCTTCTTGAGCCGATCGGCTTCGGCCCCCCGCCGGCCGATGACGATGCCCGGGCGGGCTGTGTGGATGTCCACCCGCAGCCGATCGCGGGTCCGCTCGATCTCGATCCGGCTGACGGCCGCCGACTCGAGCTGCGACATGAGGTAGTCGCGGATCTCCCAGTCCTCGATCACGCAGTTCTGGTAGTTGCGCTCCTCGAACCACCGGGACTTCCAATCAGTGGTGATGCCGAGCCTGAACCCGTACGGGTTTACCTTCTGGCCCATCTACTTGCCCTTCTCGTCCTGCTCGGCTTCGGCTTCGCCGTCTGCCTGCTGGTCGGTCTCGTCGGTCTCCCCGCTCTCGGTCTCGTCGGTCTCGCCTTCGTCGGACTCGTCCTCGTCGACCTCGTCGGTCTCGCCCTCGTCGAACTCGTCGGTCTCGACCTCGTCGACCTCGTCCGTCTCGAGGGCTTCGACGTCCAGGACCTCCCTCTCGTCGGTCTCGTCCGGCTCGAAGCCCTCATCGAGTTCCTCGACTGCGCTGTCATCGACGTCGGTGACCGAGGGCACGGTCGGCTCGGCCTGTTGGCGGCGGCGGGAGCCGGCCACCCGGCGAGAACGCTGGGCGGCGTTGGCCGCCTGCCTCGAGCGGCGCCGGGCGATGCGATCCTCGGGGAGCCGGCTCACGATGATGGTGATGTGAGAGGTCCGCTTGCGGATCCTGGTCGCCCGCCCCCGGGCCCGCGGGCGCCACCGCTTCAGGGTGGTGCCCTCGTCGGCGTAGCAGGCCGACACATACAGCTCCTCGGCGTCCATCCCGTCGTTGTGGACGGCGTTGGCCACCGCCGAGGCCAGCAGCTTGCCGACGGTCACCGCGGCATCGCGGTCCACCAGATTCAGGGTCTCCGCCGCCCGGTCGACGTCCTGGCCGCGGATCTGATCGAGCACCTGGCGGACCTTCGAGGCCGAGATCCGGCCGTGCCGCAGGACCGCCCGGGTCCCCTCGCGCTCGTTGGTCTTCACCCCTGGCATCTCAACGCCTCCCCGCCCGCTCCTGGCCGGCATGGAACTTGAAGGTGCGGGTGGGTGCGAACTCGCCCAACTTGTGGCCGACCATCGACTCGGTCACGTAGACCGGAATGTGCTTGCGGCCGTCGTGCACGGCGACCGTGTGGCCGACCATGTCGGGAATGATCGTTGAACGCCGAGACCAGGTCTTGATGACCGTCTTCTCCCCCGACGAAGTTCAGCGCGTCCACCTTCTTGAGCAGATGGTCGTCGACGAACGGACCCTTCTTGAGGCTGCGAGGCATGTCTGGCGGTCCCTCCCTCTTCCCTAACGGCGCGCACCGCGGGTGCGGCGGCGACGGACGATCATCTTGTCGGAGTCCTTGTTGCGGGCCCGGGTACGGCCCTCGGGCTTCCCCCAGGGCGACACCGGATGGCGCCCACCCGATGACTTGCCCTCGCCGCCGCCCAGGGGATGGTCGACCGGGTTCATGGCCACACCTCGGGTCTGGGGTCGCTTGCCCTTCCACCGGTTGCGGCCGGCCTTGCCCACCTTCACCAGCTCGGCCTCGGCGTTGCTCACGGTGCCGAGGGTCCCCCGGCAGTCGATGGGCACCCGCCGCATCTCCGTGGAGGGAAGGCGGAGGGTGGCAAACGGCCCCTCCTTGGCTACCAGCTGCACGCTCATCCCCGCGCCACGGGCCAGCTTTCCGCCCCCACCCGGCCGGAGCTCCACGCAGTGGACCACCGAGCCCACCGGGATGTAGCGGAGCGGCAGCGCGTTACCGGCACGGATCTCGGCGCCCTGGCCCGACTGCAGCCTGTCACCCACGCGGACCTGGGCCGGAGCCAGGATGTACCGCTTCTCGCCGTCCAGGTAGTGCAGGAGGGCGATCCGGGCATTGCGGCCGGGGTCGTACTCGATGGCCGCCACCTTGGCCGGCACACCGTCCTTGTCCCGCTTGAAGTCGACGATGCGGTAGCGCTGCTTGTGGCCACCGCCCCGGTGGCGCGCCGTCTTGCGGCCGTGCGTGTTGCGCCCGCCCGTCGACGGCTTGGGCGCGAGCAGTGACTTCTCGGGACGATCACGGGTGATCTCCGAGAAGTCCGAGACCGTCTGGAAACGGCGCCCAGGACTGGTGGGCTTGCGTGAACGAAGTGGCATGGTCCGGTACCCGTCCCTCAGCTCTCGAAGAGGTCGATCGAGTCGCCGTCGGCAAGCGTGACGATCGCTCTCTTGGTGTCCGACCGGTGGCCGAGGGAGTTGCTCTTGCGGTTCCGCTTGTTCTTTCCCTTGCGGTTGAGCGTGTTGACGTTGGCCACCCGAACGCCGAAGGCGCTTTCCACGGCCCGGCGCACATCGATCTTGGTGGCCGAAGGGTCGACTACGAACACGTACACGTTGTCGTCCATCAAGGCATAGGACTTCTCCGACACGACGGGACGGATGAGGACGTTGTGAGGATCCCTCATTCCCCCTCCTCCATGGTCCTGCCCGGCAGGGTGGCGTCCGTGAACACCACCCAGTCGTTGACCAGGATGTCGTAGGCGTTCAACTCGCCGACCAGGACGGTCTGGACCTCGGGCAGGTTGCCGAACGACCGGTCGGCATAACCGTCCTCCTCCCCCAGCACCACCAGCACCCGACCCGACACACCCAGCTCCGACAGGGCGGTGATCGCCGCTTTGGTGCTCGGCGCGTCGAAGGACCACGAGTCGATCAGGGCCACCCGACCCTCTGCCGCCCGGTCGGACAGGGCCGAACGCAGCGCCAGCTGGATCATCTTCTTCGGCGTCTTCTGCGCATAGGAACGGGGCTTCGGTCCGAGGGCCACACCTCCGCCCGTCCACTGCGGGGATCGGGTCGATCCTTGCCGGGCCCGGCCCGTCCCCTTCTGGCGGAAGGGCTTGGCCCCGCCCCCCCGGACCTCGGCTCGGGTGCGGGTCGACTGGGTGCCCGAGCGGGCCGCAGCCAGCTGCGCGGTCACCACCTGGTGGAGCACGGCCTGGTTGGGCTCGATGCCGAAGATCGAAGGTTCGAGGTCCAGCTCACCGAGATCGGCGCCGGTACTCGACCGGCGGGTCACGGTGCGGCGCTCCGGGGCGGGGCGACGGAGCCGACGAACCTCACTCGGGACCGCGGTCTCGCCGGAGGCGGAAGCCGGGACGGCCGACGTCGTGGTCATGACGCCTTGCTCTCCTTCATCAGCGGGGCCTTGACGGCGTCCCGTAGGACCACCGTCCCACCCCTCGGACCGGGAACGGCCCCTTTGACCAGGATCAGCTCTCGTTCGGGGTCGGCCTGGACGATCTCGAGGTTGAGGGTGGTCACCTGGTGACCGCCCATCCGCCCGGCCATCCGGGTCCCCTTGAACACCCGAGAGGGCGTGGCGCAGGCGCCGACGGCGCCGGGCGAGCGGTGCTTCTTGTGATTGCCGTGCGACGCACCCTGACCCTTGAAGTTGTGGCGCTTCATGGCGCCGGCAAAGCCCTTCCCCTTGGAGACGGCGATGGCGTCGACGAGCTCGCCCGGCTGCATGAGATCGGCGGTCAGCTCCTGGCCCACCTGGTAGTCGGCCACGTCGTCGATGCGCAGCTCCACGAGTCGCCGGCCGGCATCGACGCCCGCGCTGTCGAAGTGGCCCCGCTCGGGCTTGGTCAACGCGGAGAGCCGACGGCGGCCGAAGGTGACCTGCAACGCGGCGTAGCCCTCGTTGTCGGGTGTCTTCACCTGCACCACCCGGACCGGGGCGACGCGCAGGACCGTCACCGGTATCGCCCGGTGCTGATCGTCCCAGATCTGGGTCATTCCCACTTTCTCGCCCACGATCGCCTTGGTGGCCACTGGAGCTTCTCCGTCTCGGCTGTTCCCTCGGGTCCGCGCCGGCCGGCACGGTCCACACCTTGTGTTGCTCGACTCTGCTGGCACGACCGGACGCGCCCGAAACCGTGCGCCTCTGACAGGACCGATGCCCCACCCACATCGGCTTGCACGCAGACGCTCCGCTCGGATGAACCGAGCGGAGCGCTCGCCTGGTCTGGCCCGAGGTCCCCGCCGCAGTTCACGGCAGGCGCTCGGGCACGTCCTAATCACACCCGTAGCCCGAAGTTTGGGCGACCGACGACTATACCACGGCCAGCAGGGAGGACAATGGGGCACCCCGGGCCCGAAGCGCCCGGCGGGCGGGCCCCTCCGGGCGGCCTTCAGACCGTCTGGATCTTGATCTCGATGTCCACCCCGGCCGGCAGATCCAGCCTCTGGAGGGAGTCGACCGTCTTAGGCGTGTGCTCGACGATGTCGACCAGCCGCTTGTGGACCCGCATCTCGAAGTGCTCGCGGCTGTCCTTGTACTTGTGGGGCGACCGCACCACCGTGTAGCGGTGCTTCTCGGTGGGGAGGGGCACCGGGCCGAGCACCTTGGCCTGGGTCCGGAGCACCGTCTGGACGATCTTCTCGGTGGATTGGTCGAGAATCTCGTGGTCGTAGGCCTTGAGACGGATCCTGATCTTTTGGCGGGGGCCCTCTGCGGCCATGGGTGCGGTGTCCTCTCGGGTGGTTCGCCGGCGGGTGCCTAGGCGAGGATCTTCGTGACCCGGCCCGAGGCCACCGTCCGCCCACCCTCTCGGATGGCGAACCGGAGCCCCTCGTCCATGGCGATCGGCTTGCCCAGCTCGACCGTCATCTCCGTGTTGTCACCGGGCATGACCATCTCGGTGCCCTCGGGCAGGGTGATGGTGCCGGTCACGTCGGTGGTCCGGAAGTAGAACTGCGGGCGGTAATTGGTGAAGAAGGGCTTGTGCCGCCCACCCTCGTCCTTCTTCAGCACGTAGACGGTGGCCTCGAAGTTGGTGTGCGGAGTGATCGAGCCGGGCTTGCACAGCACCTGACCCCGCTCCACCTCTTCCTTTTTGGTCCCCCGCAGCAGGGCCCCGATGTTATCGCCGGCACGGCCCTCGTCGAGGAGCTTGCGGAACATCTCGATACCGGTGACCGTGGTCTTCTGGGTGGGGCGCAGGCCGACGATCTCGACTTCCTCGCCCACCTTGACGATCCCCTGCTCCACCTTGCCGGTCACCACCGTGCCGCGGCCCGTGATGGACATGACGTCCTCCACCGACATGAGGAACGGCTTCTCTACGTCGCGCTTGGGCTCGGGGATGTACTCGTCCACCGCTTCCATGAGCTCGGTGATCTTCTTCGACCAATCGGCATCGCCCTCGAGGGCCTTGAGGGCGCTGACCCGGATGATCGGGGTGTCGTCACCGGGGAACTCGTACTCGTTGAGCAGTTCCCGGACCTCGAGCTCTACGAGGTCGAGCAGCTCCTCGTCGTCCACCATGTCTGCCTTGTTGAGGGCGACCACGATGTAGGGGACGCCGACCTGGCGGGCGAGCAGCACGTGCTCACGGGTCTGGGGCATAGGGCCGTCCGCCGCCGAGACCACCAGGATGGCGCCGTCCACCTGGGCGGCTCCGGTGATCATGTTCTTGATGTAGTCGGCGTGGCCAGGCATGTCTACGTGGGCGTAGTGACGGTTGGGCGTCTCGTACTCGACGTGGGCGATCGAGATGGTGATCCCACGCTGCTTCTCCTCCGGCGCTTTGTCGATCTGGTCGAAGGGTGTGAACGCGGTGGTGGGGTCGTTGTCGTGCAGGACCTTGGTGATGGCCGCGGTGAGCGTGGTCTTGCCGTGGTCGATATGCCCCATCGTCCCCACGTTCACGTGTGGCTTCGTGCGCTCGAACTTCTGCTTGGCCATGTCTTGGGAATGCTTTCTGATCTCGGGCGGTGCCCCTTCGGGCCCACCGCGACGCCGGCGGCTGCCTGACGTCTCCTCGTGTGTCTGTGGTCTCTGCTGACTCTGGTACTGCGCTGACTGTGGTACTGCCTGTAACGATGCTGCTGTGTGCCCTGCTGTCTTACCAGGAGTAACGCGCTGCTGTCTCTGGCTCTGATTGCTGCTGACTCCGGCCCTGCTGCTGCCGCGGGCTGGCCACCTGGGTGAGGGACCGCACCGGACCCCGACCCTGGCACCGTCCCGCTCCGGATGTTGCGCTACCGGGCACGCCCACGATCACCCAGTTGCACGCCGCTACTCACCACGCGCCTTGGCGATGATCTCCTTGGCAATCGATTCGGGAACCTCGTTGTACGCGTGGAACTGCATCGAGTACGTGGCCCGTCCCTGAGTGCGCGAACGCAGGTCGGTAGCGTAGCCGAACATATCGCTCAGCGGTACCTGCGCACGGACGATCTGGCTGCTGCCCCGCTGCTCCATCCCCTCGACCTTGCCCCGGCGGGCCGACAGGTCGCCGATGACGTCGCCCATGTAGTCCTCGGGAGTGGTCACCTCGACAGCCATGACCGGCTCGAGGAGGACCGGATCGGCCAGGGCGGCCGCCTTCTTGACGGCCATCGAGCCGGCGATCTTGAAGGCCATCTCCGAGGAGTCCACGTCGTGGTAGGAGCCGTAGGTGAGCGTGACCTTGACGTCGACCGTCGGGTAGCCGGCCAGCACCCCGGAGGTGAGCGCCTCCCGGATCCCCTGGTCGACCGAGGGGATGTACTCCCTGGGGATCACCCCGCCGGTGATCTTGTCCACGAACTCGTACCCCTTGCCGGGGTTGGGTTCGAGGCTGATCACCACGTGGCCGTATTGGCCCTTGCCGCCCGTCTGTCGGACGTGGCGGTACTCCACCTTCTCGACCGGCTTGCGGATCGTCTCCCGGTAGGCCACTTGCGGCTTGCCCACGTTGGCGTCGACGCTGAACTCGCGGAGCATCCGGTCCACCAGGACTTCGAGGTGGAGCTCGCCCATGCCCGAGATCACGGTCTGGCCGGTCTCCTCGTCGGACTGGACGCGGAAAGTCGGGTCCTCCTCGGACAGGGCGAACAGGGCCTTGGACAGCTTGTCCTGGTCGGCCTTGGTCTTGGGCTCGACCGCCACGTGGATCACCGGCTCGGGGAAGGTCAGCGACTCCAGCACGATCGGTTCGCCCGGGTCGCACAGGGTGTCGCCGGTGGTGGTCTGCTTGAGGCCGACGGCGGCCACGATGTCCCCGGTGAAGACGGCGTCGAGGTCCTCGCGGGAGTTGGCGTGCATCTGGAGTAGCCGCCCGATGCGCTCCTTGCGGTCCTTCGTCGAGTTGAGCACGCCCGAGCCCTTGGCCAGGCTTCCGGAGTACACCCGCAGGTAGGTGAGCTTGCCGACATAGGGGTCGGTCATGACCTTGAAGGCCAGCGCCGAGAAGGGGGCCGAGTCGTCGGCCGGCCGCTCGATGGTGACGCCCTCCCGGCGGGGCACCGTCCCCTCGGTCGGGGGGATGTCGATCGGGCTCGGCAGGTAGTCGACCACTGCGTCGAGCAAGGGCTGGACACCCTTGTTCTTGAAGGCGGAGCCGCAGAGGATGGGGACGGCGTGGCTCCCCAGGGTCACGGTGCGGAGGGCACGGCGGAGGTCGTCAGGGGTGATCTCCGCGCTCTCGAGGTACTTCTCCATGATGGTGTCGTCGTGGTTGGAGACGATGTCGATCAACTGGTGGTTGGCCTCCTCGGCCACGGCCTTCATTTCGGCCGGGATCTCCTCCTCGGCCCACTCCTCGCCCATCCCGTCGTCCCAGACCAGGGCCCGCATCCGGACGAGATCGACCACACCCCGGAAGTCCCCTTCCGAGCCGATCGGGAGCTGGATCACCGCCGGCAGGGCGTCGAGGCGGTTCCGGATCATGTCCACGCACTGTTGGAAGTTGGCCCCGGTCCGGTCCATCTTGTTGATGAAGCAGATCCGCGGGACGCCGTACTTGTTGGCCTGGCGCCAGACCGTCTCCGTCTGAGGCTCGACCCCGGCGACCGCGTCGAAGACGGCCACCGCCCCGTCGAGCACCCGGAGCGAGCGCTCCACCTCGACGGTGAAGTCCACGTGCCCCGGCGTGTCGATGATGTTGATGATCGTGTCGTGCCAATTGCAGGTGGTGGCGGCGGAGGTGATGGTGATGCCGCGCTCCTGCTCCTGGACCATCCAGTCCATGGTGGCGGCGCCTTCGTGGACCTCCCCGATCTTGTAGTTCTTGCCGGTGTAGTAGAGGATCCGCTCGGTGGTCGTGGTCTTGCCCGCGTCGATATGGGCCATGATCCCGATGTTGCGGGTCTTGGCCAGGGGATGTTGGCGGGTGGTCGCTTCAGCCATGGTCGCTCTGTTCTTCGGTCCTGCTCGTTCGTCTGCTCGCTGCCCTGGGTGCTGTCGCCCCGGGGGCCAACGGCTGCTCGGGGTGGCCGGGCGCCCGGCGCCCCGGCCCTCCGCCTACCAGCGGTAGTGGGCGAAGGCCTTGTTGGACTCGGCCATCTTGTGGAGGTCCTCGCGGCGCTTGGCCGCAGCCCCGATGCCGTTGGACGCATCGCGGATCTCGTTGGACAACCGCTCGGCCATGGTCTTCTCGCGGCGCTGCTGCGAGTAGCCCACCAGCCACCGGATGGAGAGGGTGGTGGCCCGCCGCGGCCGTACCTCGACGGGCACCTGGTAGGTCGCCCCACCCACTCTACGGCTTCTGACCTCGAGTTCGGGTCGCGTGTTCTCGACGGCCTTCTTGAGCACGGACACCGGGTCGCCCCCGGTCTTGTCGGCCACATCCGAGAGGGCGTCGTAGACGATCCGCTCGGCCAGGGTGCGCTTGCCCCGGCTCAGCACCCGGTTCACCACCTGGGTGACCAGGACCGAGTGATAGACGGGATCGGGTCGGAGCTCCCGGCGCTCGGCCGGGCCCTTGCGAGGCATCAGGACTCCTTTTTGGCGCCGTAGCGGCTACGGGCCTGGTTGCGCTCGCGGACGCCCGAGGCGTCGAGGGTCCCACGGATCACCTTGTACCGGACGCCCGGCAGGTCCTTGACCCGCCCCCCGCGCACCAGCACGATCGAGTGCTCCTGGAGGTTGTGCCCCTCGCCCGGGATGTAGGCGGTGACCTCCATGCCGCTGGTCAGGCGGACCCGGGCCACCTTGCGCAGGGCCGAGTTCGGCTTCTTCGGGGTATGGGTGTAGACGCGCGTGCACACCCCCCGCCGCTGGGGCGCGCCCCGGAGCGCCGGGGTCTTCGACTTCGTCGGCTTGGTGGCCCGGCCCTTGCGGACCAGTTGCGAGATCGTGGGCACGCGTTACCTCAAGGTTGTGAACTGCGGGAATACATCAGGCCTCGACATACGGCTGGAGGACATGCGGCCCGGCCAACTGCAGGCACCGCCGGTGGCGGACCTACCGTCGGGCGCGCGGCCGCAGGCATCCCATGCTACGGCATGCGGAGCTCGGCGGGCAAGCATGCCCTGGCCGTTGGGGCAGGTGCCGGTGAGCGCGCCACGCGGCGCCCGGCCCATGTCTGCCGGGCGGGACGCTCGATCCGGCTCCGGCCTCGAGCGGGCGGGTAGACGCGGGCGGGCGGGCACGGGTGTGGCGCGGTCAGGCGCCGGCTTCGAGCGAGCCGTCACCACCGGCCGCCTGCCCCTCCGTACCGAAGTCGGGGGCACCGTCGGCCGGCTCCTCCGTCGACGGGACGGCACCCAGCCAGCTGGCGTCGATGTCCGAGCCGAAGCTGCCGAGGGCGGCGTCGCCCCCGGTGTCCCGCAGCCAGGCGGCCAGGTCCTCGGTGCCGGCATCCCCCTCCGAGCCGAGCGCCCAGAACGGCATGGGCTCGGCCCCGGGCATCTCCAGCTCGATGTTGCGGTAGCGCTCCATGCCCGACCCGGCCGGGATGAGCTTGCCGATGATGATGTTCTCCTTGAGCCCGAACAGCTGGTCGGAACGACCCTCGATGGCCGCTTCGGTCAGCACCCGGGTCGTCTCCTGGAACGAGGCGGCCGACAGCCAGCTGTCGGTGGCCAGGGACGCCTTGGTGATGCCCATGAGCTCGGGCCGGCCCTCGGCCGGACGGCTGTCGTCCTGGACCAGCCCGCGGTTGACCTCGGCGTAGATCCGGCTGTCGACCCGCTCGCCGGGCAGGAAGACGGAATCCCCGGGCTCCGCCACCAGCACCCGGCGCAGCATCTGGCGGACGATGAGCTCGATGTGCTTGTCGTGGATGGAGACGCCCTGGTCCCGGTAGACCTTCTGGACCTCCTCGACCAGGTACTGCTGGGTCTCGCGAATTCCCTTGACCTCGAGGAGCTCCTTCGGGTCCTTCGGGCCTTCGACCAGCGCATCGCCGGCCGCGACCTCCTGGCCGTCGGACACCTCGAGATGGGCCCTCGGGGCCACCAGGGTGGTGTGCTCCTCGCCGGAGTCGGCCACCACCGTGATGTGGCGACCGGTCTCGTCCTCGTCGATGCGCACCACGCCCGAGTGGCGGGCCAGGATGGCCGCTCCCTTCGGGGTGCGGGCCTCGAACAGCTCGACCACCCGGGGCAGGCCGTGGGTGATGTCCTCGCCCACGATGCCGCCGGTGTGGAAGGTCCGCATGGTCAGCTGCGTGCCCGGCTCACCGATCGACTGGGCGGCGATGACGCCCACCGCCTCGCCGAGCTCGATCATCTCGCCCGTGGCCAGCGACTGGCCGTAGCAGGCGGCACAAATGCCCTGCTCGGCCTCGCAGGTGAGCACGGAGCGGACCCGGACCCGCCCGACCTCGGGATCGTCGCGGAGCCGGTTGGCCAGCTCCTCGGTGATCAGGGTGCCGTTGTCGATCGTCGTCTTGTCCGACAGGGTCACGGCCTCGGCCGTGATCCGGCCGAAGAGGCGCGTCTCGAGGTACGAGCGACGGCCCGCGGCGTCGGGGATCACCGACTCGATCCAGATCCCGCGAACCGACCCGCAGTCGTCCTCGCGGACGATGAGCTCCTGGGCCACGTCGACCAACCGTCGGGTCAGGTAGCCCGAGTCGGCGGTGCGCAGGGCGGTGTCGGCCAGACCCTTGCGGGCCCCGTGGGTCGAGATGAAGTACTCGAGCACCGAGAGGCCCTCCCGGAAGGAGGACTTGATGGGCCGCGGGATCATCTCGCCCCGGGGGTTGGAGACCAACCCCTTCATGCCGGCGATCTGGCGGATCTGCTGGCTGTTCCCTCGGGCCCCCGAGTCGACCATCATGTCGAGCGGGTTGAACGCGATGGTCGACAGCGACTTCTCCATGGCCTTCCCGACCTCGGAGTTGGCCGACGTCCAGATCTCGATCTCCTTCTGCCGGCGTTCGTCGTCGGTGATGATGCCCCGCTTGAACTGGGCCTCGGCCTTTTCGGCCTCCTTCTCATAGCTGTCGAGGATGACCCCCTTGTCCGGGGGCGTCCGGACGTCGTTGATCGAGATGGTGAGGCCCGACTGGGAGGCGTAGCGGAACCCGAGGGCCTTGATCCGGTCGAGGCTGGCCGCCACCTCCGCCTTCGGGAAGTTGGCTGCCACCTCCTCGACGATGGCGCCGATGCCGGTGTTGCGCTTGCCGACGATGTCGTTGATGTAGCGGTAGCCGTCGGGCAGGGCGCCGTTGAAGAAGAGACGGCCCGGCGTGGTCTCCAGCTGGAGCCGCTCGTCCTCGTCCAGGCCGGTCAGTTTGCCGTCCTCATCGAGCTCGGCCCCGTTGGCCAGGGCCACGGACTGGGCCAGGTGCGACCCCGTCTCGGGCCGGACGATGATCTTGGCCTGCAGGTCGATGTCGCCGGCGTCGAAGGCCCGCTCCACCTCGTAGGCGTGGCGGAAGATCCGGCCCTCGCCCTTGGCCCCCTCGACCGGCAGGGTCATGTAGTAGATGCCGAAGACCATGTCCTGGGTCGGCACGGTGATCGGCCGGCCGGTGGCCGGCGAGAGGATGTTGTTGGCCGAGAGCATGAGCACCCGGGCCTCGGCCTGGGCCTCGGCCGACAGTGGGAGGTGGACCGCCATCTGGTCCCCGTCGAAGTCGGCGTTGAAGGCCGTGCAGACCAGAGGGTGGACCTGGATGGCCTTGCCCTCGACCAGCACCGGCTCGAAGGCCTGGATGCCAAGGCGGTGGAGGGTGGGGGCCCGGTTCAACAGGACCGGGTGCTCCTTGATCACGCCCTCGAGGACGTCCCACACCTGCGGGCGGCGTCGCTCGACCATGCGCTTGGCCGACTTGATGTTCTGGGCGTACTCGGCGTCGACCAGTCGCTTCATGACGAAGGGCTTGAACAGCTCGAGCGCCATGAGCTTGGGCAGGCCGCACTGGTGCAGCTGGAGCGTCGGGCCGATCACGATCACCGAGCGCCCCGAGTAGTCGACGCGCTTGCCCAGCAGGTTCTGGCGGAACCGCCCCTGCTTGCCCTTCAGCATGTCGGAGAGGCTCTTCAGCGGGCGGTTGCCGGGCCCGGTCACCGGGCGGCCACGCCGCCCGTTGTCGAACAGGGCGTCAACCGCCTCCTGGAGCATCCGCTTCTCGTTGTTGATGATGATCTCGGGCGCGCCGAGGTCGAGGAGGCGCTTCAGCCGGTTGTTGCGGTTGATGACCCGGCGGTAAAGGTCGTTGAGGTCGGAGGTGGCGAACCGGCCGCCGTCGAGCTGCACCATGGGGCGCAGGTCGGGCGGGATCACGGGGACCGAGTCGAGGATCATGGCCCGCGGATCGTTGACCCGGCGGCCGTTCTCGTCGCGACGGTTGAAGGCGGTGACGATCTTGAGCCGCTTGATGACCTTCTGCCGGCGCTGTGCGGAGAGGGGCTTGCGGCCGTCGGCCGCCTCGATCATCTCGCGGAGCTTCTGCTCTTCGGCATCGAGGTCGATCCGATCGATGAGCCGGGAGATGGTCTCGGCCCCCATGCCCCCTTCGAAGTAGTCCTCGTAGCGGAAGCGGAGCTCGCGCCAGAGCATCTCGTCCTCGAGGATCTTGCGCGAGTGCAGGCTCTTGAACTCGTCGAAGGATCGCTGAGCCAGCTCGATCTCGGTCTGGTAGCGCTCCCTGACCGCGGCGATCTCCTTCTCGACGTTGCGCTGGCGCGCCTTGATCTCGGCGTCCTTGGCCCCGCCCTTCTCCAGCTCGGCCAGCTCTGACTCGAGGGCCTTGAAGCGGCGGTCGATCTCGACATCACGCTTCTTCTCGATCTCGCCGATCTCGATCCCGAGTTCGGTCTCCAGCTCGGGCAGGTCCTCGTGGCGCTTGGCCTCGTCCACCCAGGTGACCAAGTTGGCGGCGAAGTAGATGACCTTCTCCAGCTGCTTGGCCTTGAGCTCCTCGCGGGCCTCGGTGCCCATCAGCAGGTAGGCCAGCCAGCTCCGGGTGCCCCGCAGGTACCAGATGTGCACGACCGGCGCGGCCAGCTCGATGTGGCCCATCCGCTCGCGGCGAACCTTCGACCGGGTGACCTCGACCCCGCAGCGCTCGCAGATGATGCCGCGGAAGCGCACCCGCTTGTACTTGCCGCAGTAGCACTCCCAGTCCTTGGTCGGGCCGAAGATCTTCTCGCAGAAGAGGCCGTCCTTCTCCGGGCGGAGGGTGCGGTAGTTGATGGTCTCGGGCTTCTTCACCTCACCGTTGGACCATCCCCGGATGGAGTCGGCCGTGGCCAGCCCGATCCGCAGCTGGTCGAAGTCGTTGACGTCCAACATCAGAATCCCCTTTCGGCAGCGCGCCGCGCGTCTTCCTCGTCCGAGCCGCGCTCGGGCCGGCTGATGTCGATGCCCAACTCCTCGGCCGTGCGGAACACGTCCTCGTCGAGCTCTCGCATCTCGATCTCCTCCCCACCCGGGGCCAGGACCTCGACGTCCAGGCAGAGGGACTGCATCTCCTTGATGAGCACCTTGAAGCTCTCGGGGATGCCGGGTTCGGGGATGTTCTCGCCCTTCACGATGGCCTCGTAGACCTTCACCCGGCCGAGCACGTCGTCCGACTTGATGGTGAGCAGCTCCTGGAGGGCGTAGGCGGCCCCGAAGGCCTCGAGGGCCCACACCTCCATCTCGCCGAACCGCTGGCCGCCGAACTGGGCCTTACCACCCAGCGGCTGCTGGGTGATCATCGAGTACGGGCCCGTGGAGCGGGCGTGGATCTTGTCGTCCACCAGGTGGTGCAGCTTCAGGATGTACACGTACCCGACCGAGATGGGGTTGTCGTAGGGCTCGCCCGTCCGCCCGTTGTAGAGGACCGCCTTCCCGTTGTCGGCCACCTGGACGGTGCCGTCGACCCCGTCCGGGTTGAGCTTGCGGAATATCTGCTGGATGGTGGGGTGACGGCCGGCGTCGTCCTCCTCGTCCCAGTGCGCCCCGTCGAACACCGGGGTCGACACCCAGACGGCCGGGTCGGTCCGCGGCCGGGTCTTGGTCTCGGTGCCGCGCACCACCGGTCCGGCCTCGACACCCTCCCCCTCCCAACCCCAGCGGGCGGCGTAGCCGAGGTGGGACTCGAGTACCTGGCCCACGTTCATCCGGCTGGGGACGCCCAGCGGGTTGAGGATGATGTCGACCGGCGTACCGTCGGCCATGAACGGCATGTCCTCGACGGGAAGGATCCGCGAGATGACGCCCTTGTTGCCGTGGCGACCGGCCAGTTTGTCGCCCTCGGAGATCTTGCGCTTCTGGGCCACGTACACCCGAACCAGCTGCTCGACACCGGGCGGGAGCTCGTGGGCGTCGTCCCTGGAGAAGACCCGGACGTCGATGACCGTCCCCTGCTCGCCGTGGGGCACCTTGAGCGAGGTGTCCCGCACCTCGCGGGCCTTCTCGCCGAAGATGGCCCGGAGCAGTCGCTCTTCGGGGGTCTGCTCCGTCTCACCCTTCGGGGTGACCTTGCCCACCAGCACGTCACCGGGGTCCACTTCGGCCCCGATGCGGATGATGCCGCGCTCGTCCAGGTCGGCGAGGATCTCCTCGGAGAGGTTCGGGATGTCCCGGGTGATCTCCTCGGCCCCCAGCTTGGTGTCACGGGCGTCGACCTCGTGCTCCTCGATGTGGATCGAGGTGAGGACGTCGTCCTTCACCAGGCGCTCGGAGAGGATGATGGCGTCCTCGTAGTTGTAGCCCTCCCAGGGCATGAAGGCCACGAGCAGGTTCTTGCCCAGGGCCAGCTCGCCGTTGTGGGTGGCCGGGCCGTCGGCCAGGACGTCCCCGGCCGAGACCCGCTGGCCCTCGTCGACGATGGCCTTCTGGTTGATGGCCGTGTTCTGGTTGGAGCGCCGGAACTTGGCCAGCCTGTAGACCTTGCGGCCGAGCACGGCCCCGTTGCGGTCCTTGGTGTTGGCCTTGTACTCCACGGTGATCTGGTCGCCGGACACGTCGACCACCGTGCCGTCACCCTCGGCCAGCACCACGTCGCCGGCGTCGCGGGCGGCCCGGGCCTCGACCCCGGTGCCGATGTAGGGCGCCTCGGGCACGACCAGAGGGACGGCCTGCTTCTGCATGTTGGCCCCCATGAGGGCGCGGTTGGCGTCGTCGTGCTCGACGAAGGGGATGAGGGCGGTCGACACCGAGACGATCTGCTTGGGCGACACGTCCATGAGGTCGACCTCCGCCGGTGAGACGAAGTCGATTTCGGAGGTGGTGCCGTACGAGGTGGTGGTGGCCCCGACACGCACGCCGGTCCCCTGCGGCCCGCGACGGACGAGGACCTTCTCCTCGGTGAAGCGCCCGTTGTCGTCCAGGGCCGCAGAGGCCTGGGCGATGACGTGCTCCTCCTCCTCGTCCGCGGCCAGGTAGGTGATCTCGTCGGTCACCTTCCCGCCCACGACCTTGCGGTAAGGGGTCTCGATGAAGCCGTACTCGTTGACCCGCGCGTAGGTGGCCAGCGAGCCGATGAGCCCGATGTTCGGACCCTCGGGGGTCTCGATGGGGCACATCCGCCCGTAGTGCGAAGTGTGCACGTCCCGGACCTCGAAGCCGGCCCGCTCCCGCGACAGGCCACCGGGCCCGAGCGCGGAGAGCCGCCGCTTGTGGGCCAGCCCCGACAGTGGGTTGTTCTGGTCCATGAACTGGCTCAGCTGGCTGGTGCCGAAGAACTCCTTGACCGCGGCCACCACCGGTCGGATGTTGATCAGCGTCTGGGGGGTGATGGCCTCGACGTCCTGGGTGGTCATGCGCTCACGGACGACGCGCTCCATCCGGGACAGCCCGACCCGCACCTGGTTCTGGATGAGCTCGCCGACCGACCGGATCCGGCGGTTGGCGAAGTGGTCCTGGTCGTCGATGCGGTAGGTCGATTCGCCGTCGGCCATGTGCTTGGCCAGATGCAGCATGTAGGTGGCCGAGGCGAGGATCTCCGACGGGCTGAGGACGCCCTGGGTGGGCGAGGGGCGCTCCAGATCGATCTTCAAGAGATCCGAGATGCGCTCGATCTCGGGGCCGAGCTTGCGGTTGAGCTTGTACCGGCCCACCCGGGTGAGGTCGTAGCGCTTGGGGTTGAAGAAAGCGTTCTCAAAGTACTGGCGGGCCGCCTCGACCGAGAGCGGCTCACCGGGCCGGGCCCGCTTGTAGATCTCGAGGAGCGCCTCCTCGCGGGTGGGGGCGAGGTTCTGCTCCTTCTCCCACTGGCCTTCGAGGAAGTCGAAGTGACGCACGAAGCGCTCGAGGAACGCCGTGTCCTCGTAGCCGAGGGCGCGCAGCAGCACGAAGAGGGAGAGGCGACGCTTGCGGGCCACCCGGCAGCCGGCCGTCACGTCCTTGGAGGGCTTGGCCTCGACGTCGAATTCGATCCACTCCCCCCGGTAGGGATGGATGGTGCCGGTGAAGACGGTCTTGGCGTCGCGACCCGGCTGGAAGATGACGCCCGGAGAGCGGACCAACTGGCTCACCACCACGCGCTCGGTGCCGTTGACGATGAAGGTGCCCTTGTCGGTCATCACCGGGAAGTCCCCCATGAAGACCGTCTGCTCCTTGATTTCACCGGTGCCCGCGTTCATGAACCTGGCGCGCACGAATACCGGCGCGGCGTAGGTCATGTCCTTCTCCTTGCACTCCTCCACAGAGAACTTCGGTGGCGGCCGGAGATCCGGGTCGGTCGGGTCGAACTCGAGCTCGAGACTCAGCTGGCCGGTGAAGTCCTCGATCGGGCTGATGTCTCCGAACGTCTCGGCCAGGCCGCGATCGAGGAACCACTGGAACGAGTCGCGTTGGATGGCGACCAGATCAGGCAGCGGCAAGGCCTCATCGATGTTGGCGAAGGAAAACCGTTCCGGGCTGTGGGACCGTGCAGTCAACGGGCCTACTCCTCCCAATTGCGTGGCGGATGGGGTGACGACGGGGTACTGCGAAAAATCAGGCGTTGCGGCAAATCGTGCCTGCTACCAGGGACATCGGGACGAGAACTCGGGACCGACGACGACCGGCGGGGCGGCCGAAGGGGGTGTTGGGGCGCGCGTCAATCAGCCAGAACACGCAGGACGGCAGAGGGAGCAGGCACGGCAACCAGTGATCATACCCGGAGGCGCACAAGATCACAACCCACAGGCCGGAGGCCCGGGCCAAGCCAGCACAGGGTAGGAGAACCGCCGGCCCCCGTCAAGACTTCTCGACCGGCGGCGCCCCTGGGCGACGGGCCGGGCAGCGGGCCGGCCGCGGGCCGACAGGAGCTCCCGGCCACTGGGCCTCGCCAGGCGGACCCGGACCGCTCCCGGAAGCCGGCCAGCCCACTGACCAGGGCCGATGGCCCCCGTCGGGGCCGGGTCCGGTAGAGCCGCTCCGATTCCGGGCTACTTGAGCTCGACGGTGGCGCCGGCCCCTTCGAGCTGGGCCTTCGCCTTGTCGGCGTCTTCCTTGTTGGCCTTCTCCAGCACGGGCTTCGGGGCGCTGTCCACCAGGTCCTTGGCCTCCTTGAGGCCCAGGCTGGTCAGCGATCGGACTTCTTTGATCACCTGGATCTTCTTGTCGCCCGCCGCCGTCAGGATGACGTCGAACTCGGACTTCTCCTCCTCGGCGCCACCTGCGTCGGCTCCGCCCGCGGCCGGTGCAGCCGCGACCGCCGCCACCGGAGCTGCTGCCGTCACGCCGAAGCGCTCCTCGAACTCCTTCAGGAGCTCGCTGAGCTCGAGGACGGACAGTTCGGCGATGCCGTCGAGGATCTGGTCCTTGGTGAGGGTGCTTGCCATGGTGGTTGTCTCCTTGGGTCCTTGGTCGTTGGGTTTTTGAGTAGTTGGGTACTTGGTCGGTTCGGTACGTCGTGGTCGTTCTGCGGCGCGGCTCGGGCCCTACTCGGGGGCCGCCTGGCCGTCGGCGGCCGGGGGTTCAGCTGCCGGTTCGGCAGTCGGGGGTTCAGCGGTCGTCTCGTCGACGGCCGGGGGTTCGCCGGTCGCCTCAGCAGCGGTGGGCGAGGCCTCGGCGTTGTCGTCGGCCGACGATGTGGCATCGTCGGCCGACGTCGCGTCGGTCGGGGCGGCCTCCGTCGGAGCGGCCGAACCCTCTCCGGCCGCTTCGCGCTTCTCGATCAGCGCCGACAGCCCGTAGGCCAGCTGGCGGGGGAGCGCCTCGATGAGGCCGGCAAGGGTCTGCAGCGGCGCCGACAGGGCCCCTGCCACCTCGGATAGCAGGGTGTCCCGGGACGGGAGATCGGCCAGCACTTGCAGGTCGCGGGCCGAGAGCAGTCCGGTCCCCACCATGCCGCCCTTCACCACCAGGCTCGGGTTGTTGCGGGCGAAATCGCGCAGCGCCTTGGCCACCGCGCTCACGTCGCCGTGCACGAAGGCGATGGCCGTCGGGCCGACCAGCAGGTTCTCGATGGACGCCTGCGGTCCGTCGGCCACGGCCAGTCGCACCAGGGTGTTCTTGTAGATCTTGTAGTCGCCACCCGCCGCCGTCAGCTCCCGGCGCAACGCGGCCAGCTCCGTCACGGTCAGACCGCGGTACTCGGTGAGCACGGCGCCGTCGGATTCCTCGAGGCGGCTGCGCACCTCGTCGACGACAGCCACCTTGTCGGCCCTCGGGTTGTCCATGGTGCCTCCGCTGAGCTCGTGGCTCAGATCGGGCCGTAGACGCCGGCAGGCGGTGGCGCGCCCAGCACCGCTGGGGGCTTGGCGCGGAACGCCTCGTCGGGCGGGCCCTCGGGCCCCTTCGGCGCCGCCGGGGCGGCACACCGGAGTTCTACGGCGGTTCGGTTAGATCTGGAAGAGAGCGACTCTATCAGGCGCTGGCCACGGCGATCAGGCCGAGACGGCCAGGCTCTCGTCGGTGTTGCGGGCCAACAGTGGGTCGATGTGCACACCGGGGCCCATGGTGGACGACAGCGTGACCGCCCTCACGTAGCGACCCTTGGCCGAGGCCGGCTTCGCCCGGTAGATCTCCTCCATCACCGCGTGGAGGTTCTCCAGCAGGCGGGCCGGCTCGAAGGACACCTTGCCGATGCGAAGATGGATGTTCCCAACCTTGTCGGTCCGGTACTCGACCCGACCCCCCTTGAACTCGATCACGGCCCGCTCGACGTCGTCGGTGACCGTGCCGGTCTTCGGATTGGGCATGAGCCCCCTCGGGCCCAGCACCCGTCCAAGTGTCCCCACCTGACCCATCATGTCGGGCGTGGCCACAGCCACGTCGAAGTCGAGAAACCCCTCGTTGGCCACCCGCTTCACCAGGTCGTCGGCTCCGACGACGTCGGCGCCGGCCGCCCGCGCCTCGGACGCCTTCTCCCCCGCGGCGAAGACGGCCACCCGTGCCATGCGACCGGTTCCGGCCGGCAATGAGAGCGTCCCGCGCACGATCTGGTCGGCCTTGCGAGGATCGACACCGAGCCGGACGGCGATCTCCACCGTCTCGTCGAAGGAGGCCTTGGCCGACGACTTGACCAGCTCGACCGCCTCGGCCGGCGTGTACAGGTGCTGGCGATCGATCTGGGCCACGCTCGCTTGGTACTTCTTTCCCCGGCTCATGATGTTGCTCCGTTCGCTGTTGGCTCGTGACTACCCGTGATCGCCACTCGTCCCGCCCGGCTCAGCCGGCGACGGCGATGCCCATCGACCGGGCCGTGCCTTCGACCTGGCGCTTAGCCGACTCGATGTCGTCGGTGTTGAGGTCCGGGAGCTTGACGGCGGCGATCTCGGCCACCTGCGCACTGGTCACCGTGCCGACCTGCTCCCTGCCGGTGGTGGAGGCACCCTTTTCGAGGCCGGCCGCCTCTCGGAGGAGGGCTGGGGTCGGTGGCGTCTTGAGGATGAACGAGAAGGTCCGGTCCTCGTAGATGGAGATCTCGACCGGGATGATCGAACCGCGTTGGCTCTCGGTGGCCGCGTTGTACTGCTTGCAGAACTCCATGGTCTGGACGCCGTGCGGCCCGAGGGCGGTGCCCACGGGTGGGGCGGGCGTGGCTCCCCCCGCGGGGAGCTGGATCTTCACGACCGCTATGACGCGCTTCCTCGGTGGCATCGATGCCTCTCTTGCTCGTTCTCGTCCGTTCGGGCCTAGAGCTTCGCGACCTGGCTGAACTCGAGCTCCACCGGGGTCTCCCGCCCGAAGATGTTGACCAGCACCTTGAGCTTGAGCTGGTCCTCGTTGATCTCGGCGATCTGCCCCGAGAAGTCGGCGAAGGGCCCTTCCTTGACCCGGACGGTCTCTCCCACCTCGTGCTCGAGGCGGGGCCGGCTCCGCTTGGTGGGGGCCTCGGTGCCCTCGACCTTGACCTGGAGGATGCTCTCGACCTCGCGCCGCGAGAGCGGGGTCGGCTTGGTGCCGGGACCGACGAAGCCGGTCACGCCCGGGGTGTTGCGGATGACCGCCCAGCTGTCGTCGTCGAGCTCGCAGCGGCAGAGGAGGTAGCCGGGGAAGACCTTCTTCTGGACGACCACCTTCTTGCCGTTCTTGAACTCCACCACGTCCTCCATAGGGATGACCACCTCGTAGATGCGGTCCTCCATGTTCATAGAGACGGCTCGGCTGTGCAGGTTGGACTTCACCTTGTTCTCGTAGCCCGCGTAGGTGTGGACGACATACCACCGGCCGGGCTGGTCAAACGGGCTGATGACGAGGGGCTCCTCCTCGTCGTCTCCTGCATCGTCCTCCAGCTCGTCGAGCTCCTCCAGGGACTCGAGAGACTCGACATCGACAGCCTCGACCCCGGTGACCGGGCCGCCGCTCGTTTCGGCGCTCTGCCCGATGTCGTCCGTCGCCAGGGTGACCGGTTCTGCTGTTTCCGCTGTCTCCGCTGTCCCCGCTGCCTCGGCTGGGTCCGCTCTTCCGCTTCCCCCCGCCTCGCCCCGAGGCTCCCCGGATTCGACAGGTGCCTCGGTCGGGGCCGCCTCGGCGGCCGGAGCGGGGGTATCCACGGTTCCCTGGGGCTCCGTCTCCTCGGTGATCGGCGCCTCGGCCGCGTCGGTGCCCGGGTCGGCGCCGGGCTGAAGATTGGATTCGTCGTGGGTCACAGTCACATCGATCACGTCTTGAACAGCCAGAGAATGCCCTTGGCGAAGGCGTAGTTGAGGATGAAGATCAGCACCATCAACGACAGGAGGGTGACCAGAGTCACCGTGGTGTAGTTGACGACCTCGGACCGGTTGGGCCAGGCCACTTGGCGCAACTCCGAGCGTACCTCGCGCAGGAACTGGCCCGGACGGAACGGCTCACGCTTGGGCGGACGCCGCGGTGGCGTGGCAGTCCGTCGGGGCGGTGCCTCGCCCTCGGGGTCCTGCCCCTGGCGCTGCATCATTCGCTTCTGTTCTCTGTTCACTGCAGCTTCCTTCGGACGTTCCCTGGGGACGATTCCACCGGTGGTGAGCAGGGCAGGAGGGACTTGAACCCCCAACCTTCGGTTTTGGAGACCGGTGCTCTGCCAGTTGAGCTACTGCCCTCTGCCGACCGCCGTGCCGCGAACGGAACAGCCGATCGCAGGGGCGGTTCGCCAGGTTACCACCGGCAAGAACTCGATTCCCAGGCGTTCCGAGGGCTGCGGCCAGCCCGGACACCGCGTCGGCTCGGTCCTGAACCGGCCCGGGGAGGCCCGGCCGATCTCGATCGACCGGTCGATGTGGGCGGTGGGGTTACCGGGTCTCCTTGTGGAGGGTGTGGCGGCGGTCCCACCGGCAGAACTTCTTCATCTCGATCCGCTCGCGATCGTTCAGCTTGTTCTTGGTGGTGATGTAATTGCGTCTCTTGCACACCTCGCAGGCGAGGGTGACCTGGACTCGCTTCTCATTCTTCGGCACGGTTCGCTCCTGCTGACGTTCCTGAGGTTGAAAGTGAAACCAGTAGCGGCGGCCGGACTCGAACCGGCGACCCCACGATTATGAGCCGTGTGCTCTGACCAACTGAGCTACGCCGCCATGGGCGAGCCCCCTGTCGGAATCGAACCGACGACACCAGCCTTACCATGGCTGTGCTCTGCCGACTGAGCTAAGGGGGCAGTGCGGCTCGACGGAGCAGCAAAGAGGGAAGCATAGCGAGGTCCGTGCCCACCGAGGGCGCCGGATCGCCCCCGATACCATCGGCGGATGCACATTCGCCTGGCCGCGCCGGCGGACGCCGAGGCCATCCGTGCCATCTACAACGCCGAAGTCATCGGGTCGACGGCCACCTTCGATCTGGTGCCCCGAACCGTCGCCGAGCAGGCAGTCTGGCTCGCCGGGCACCGCGGGCCCTACCCGGCGATCGTGGCCGTGGACGGCCGGGGCACGGTCGCTCGGCTTCGGCTCGCTTTCCGCCTATCGGGACCGGCCCTCCTATGCCACCACGGTCGAGAATTCGGTCTACGTCGACGCCGGGCGGCGGGGCGCCGGTGTCGGTCGATCCCTGCTCGACGAGCTCGTCCTCCTCGCCGAGCAGCACGGTTTCCACTCGATGATCGCCCGCATCGGCGGACACAACCAGGCCTCCATCGGGCTCCACCTGGCATGCGGCTTCCAGATGGTCGGCGTCGAACGTGAGGTCGGCCGCAAGTTCAACCGGTGGCTCGACGTGTCCGTCCTCCAGCTACTGCTTCCCTCGGGTTGACCCGGTTGCTGGGGTCACCCGTCGGCGGCTCGGACCTGGCAACCGCCCTCTCAGGCTGCGGAGATGGCCGGCTCTGGGCCGGCGGGAGCCGGACCCGCTCCGACTGAGATCCGGTCACGCCGTTCCCAGGTGGCCAGGGGCACGGTGAGCACCACCATGATCCAGAGCAGCGTCAACACGATGAGCAGCGGATCCCCGTGGATCAAGCTGTGCAGCAGCTGGGCACCGCCCGGCAGCTCGATGAAAGCAGTGACCATCGAAAGGCCGATGATCAACGTCCGCAGCCGCCCGAGCGCCACCGGCGCCAGCAGGATGAGACCCCAGGACAGGTACCAGGGCTGCACGACCGGACCGAGGGCGACGAAGACCAGAAGGGTGAGCCCGACCGCCTTGAGCGCCCCTATGCGGTCGCTGTTGACCAGCAGCCAGACCCCGACCACGCCGGCGATGGCCATCCCGAGCAGCCGGGTGAAGGTCAGCACCCCGCCGAGGCCCACACCGACGTGGAAGAAATGGGCGATACCGGTGAAGACGAGGGCCAGGAATTCGGTGGGCGCGGTCCACGACCGCACAGCTCCCGGGGTTTGGAGGATGGACACCCAACCCCATCCGAGGCCGCTGACGAACGAGAAGAACTCGAGGACGCCGGCACCGATCAGTCCGGCGGTGAGCAGCGGCCGGACCCGTTCTCGGGCCGCAGCCTCGGGCCCCAGCCAGGTCCATCCGATGTACAGGATCCCTATGGCCGCGGGCGCCTTGATGGCCGTGGCCAGGGCGCAGAGCACGATCCCGACGATCGGACGCTTCTCCTTGGCCGCGGTGATCCCGGCCAGGAGCAGCCCCAACATGAGGGCGTCGTTATGGGCCCCTCCGATGAGATGGAGCAGGGTCACGGGGTTCAGGATCATCAGGGTGAAGAGCTCGGCGCCGTCGCGGTGGTACAGGCGGGCCAGCCGGGGCACGCACACCGCCATGAGGACCACGCCGGCGAAGGCCAGCAGGCGCAGGAGGACGATGGTGGCCAGGTCGTTGTGAAAGGTGATCCGGGCGAAGAAGCCATCGAGCTGGAGGAACAGCGGACCGTAGGGGGCCGGTGCATTGCCCCAGAGGCTGTCCACCGGTGCCGTGAACGAGTTGTTCCCCAGCTGGAAGGGCCCGTAGTAGTACGGGTTCATGTGGTGGCTGACCATCTCCCCCTGGGCGGCGTACGAGTAGGCATCTCGGCTGAAGAGCGGCGCGATCACCAGCATGGGGAGCGACCAGAGGGCGAACACCCAGACCATCCGGTTGATGGGTACCCCGGGACAACGGGCATAGAGGCGGGTCATCCCCCACCACACCCGCATCAGCAGCAGCAGGCCTCCGTAGACGGCGGCCAGCACGACGTAGACCCCCCAGGTGCTGGCCCCGCCGCTGCTGGGCACCCCGAAGAACCAGACGCCGGGCATCTCCAGCTTGAAGGGCGAGCTCGGGAACGAGGCGCCGACGGCTATTGCCAGCATGGCCGCGAAACCGAGCAGAGCCGGCCTCAGTACGAGGCCACGCGGTTGGTAGTGCTCGCGATTCGGACCCTGGTCGGTAACCGAGCGCTCGACTCGTGCTCGCACCTTGACGACGAGCCGGTCGACGAGCTCCAAGCCGGCGCCGCCGGCTTCGACGGCCAGAGTGCGGAGCGCCGGAGTACCGGGCTCCTGATACGGCCCCCCGCCCTCCGCCTCGGGCACTTGTCCAGCCGCTGTCTCTGACGACATGGGTTTTGGGGAGCTTCTCCTCGGTCGAACTGCTGGGTCGACCGGCCCCTCCGACGGCCGGCCACTCCTCGGTGAGGAGGACCAACGTCGGCCTCCTCGGGGTCGGTCGATAGTCGTCACCGACCGGCACCGGAGCGCTCGCATCGGCACGAGCCTCCGGGACCATGACCGCAATCAACCCGTAACGTTATTGTAACTACGCGCCGACGGGGAGCAAGTGTCCAGGTCCTATGACCCCCTGGCAGCCCGGCCTGCTTCGTTCGGAGGAGACGCCCACCGGGCGGCGAGGACCATGGTCCTCGCCGCCACCGACCGGTTGACTGGGCGTGGGCCGGGAAGGATTCGAACCTTCGTAGGCAGAACCGGCAGATTTACAGTCTGCTCCCTTTGGCCGCTCGGGCACCGACCCGCCGGGCGAAGGTTACCGCCTGGTGCTGGTCGCAACGGCCCGTCTGGGCGGTGCAGAGCGAGCGACCGCGGCCTGAGGCGGGTCGGGCCAACCGCGCGACCGTGGCCGCGATCGGCGAGGGGACCTCTACCAGCCCGGCGGTACTGTTTCACGCATGCCCACCTTCGACGTTGTCTCCGAAGTCGACATGCAGGAAGTCCGGAACGCCGTGGACCAGGCCAACCGCGAAGCGTCCACCCGTTTCGACTTCAAGGGCACCGACTCGTCGATCGAGCTCACCGACAAGGAGATCCAACTCTCGTCGTCCACCGACGATCGTCTGCGCGCCCTGCACCAGGTCCTCCAGGAGCGTCTGGTCAAGCGACAGGTCTCCCTCAAGGCGTTCGAAGCCGGGAAGATCGAGGAGGGCTCTCGCGGCTCCGCCAGACAGAAGCTGACGATTCGGGCCGGCATCTCGGCCGACCACGCCAAGAAGATCAACCGGTTCATCAAGGACATGGGCCTCAAGGGCGTCAGCTCGCAGACCCAGGGTGACCAGCTCCGGGTCACCGGAAAGAAGCGGGACGATCTCCAAGCGGTGATCGCCGCCTGCAAGGCCGAGGACTTCGGGATCCCCTTGCAGTTCATCAACTTCCGCGACTGATCCGGTCCGGCGCCACGGGCCCGGTGACCTCGAGCGGTCCCCTCCCTCGCCTGACGAGTCGGGTCGGGACGACGACTCAGGACGAGCGAGCCCGGGCGGCCTTCCACACGGAAAGCCCGAGCAACCCCATCACCAGCACGGGGAGGATCACCGCGCAGGCGGTCCTGAGCGTGTGATCGAGGCACAGCAGGGCCACGAGCCCGACGACGGCGGCGGCACCCACGAACAACTCCGGTGTCTCCCCGATCAGGAACTCCCACCAGAACCGGCCGAAGCCGACCACGAGACGTTTCACCAGGGTCACGTCGGTCCCCTCCCGGTCACCCTGCCGGCCGGGTCCGTCGGGAGCAGGTCGCCAGTAGCGCGCCCGGTCTGGACCGGCTCGGACGTGGGGACCGGGTCGGTGGCGGGGACCGGCTCGGTGGCGGGGACCGGCTCGGCCGCCATCCCGCCAACACGCCGATCCGATGCCTCCCGCCGGAGGATGGTCACCAGCGCCCAGGATGCCACCGCGTAGGCGGCCACGAGGACCGGGATGGCCAGATCCGACCCGGGCCAGTGCACCCCGATCCCCTCCCCGGTCCAGAACGTGCCGAAGCTGACCAGCATGAGCCCGACCACCGTCTTCATGGCGTTCTCCGGGACCGAGGACAGCTGTCGGGCCACGACGAGCCCACTGACACCCACGATCAGCGCCGCGGCACCGGCCGAGGCCGCGGCCAGGCCGAGGTTGTGCGACGTCGACCCCAGGGTGACGACGATCACTGCCACCTCCAGGCCTTCGAGGAACACGCCCTTGAACGCCACCACGAACCCGGTGGTGTCACGACCGTTCGGCGAGGCGGAGCCGGAGAGGGCAGCCACCTGTTCGGCGAAGATGGCGTCCTCGTCGTGCTTGGCCTTCAGGCCGGTGGACCGCAGCACCGCCTTGCGCAACCACTGGAGGCCGAACACCAGTAGGAGGGCGCCGATCACCAACCGGAGCGTCGTGAGCGGCACCAGATGGATGAGCGTTGGCCCGAGGAGGACTACCAGCGCGCCGAGCACCAGCAGCGCCACGGCCGTCCCCTCCAAGGCCGACCGCCATCCCTTGGTCACACCCACGGCCAAGACGATGGTCAACGCCTCGACCATCTCGACGGCGCTGGCCAGGAACACGGCTATGACCAACACGAGCGAACCGCTGTGGGTCACCGTCGCGGTCATCCGTCCTCCTTCCCGGGCCGACGTCCTCCAGGCCAACGTACGCCGGAAGCATCGATCCACTCAAGAACCGGGGGGTGGGCTCAGGAGGCAAGGCCCAGGGTGGAGATCCGGAGCCGCTGCCGGCCGCGCCTCGCCGGCCGTCGCCGGCCCTGCCTCGCCGGCCCTGCCTCTCGGACCGCGCCTCAGGCCGCCTCGACGAGCTCGTCGAGCTCCTCGAGGGGGTGCACATGAAAGAGCCGGTTGAAGACGAGGTACTTGAGAATCCAGAACACCCCGAACGATGCGACGTTTGCCGCCAGCACGACCACCGTCTGCTGGATGTGGGTGAGATGGTGTTCGATGCCGAGGTGTCTGGCCACCGCGGCCCCACCGATCGAAACGACGATGCCAAAGGCCGACATGCACCAGAAGGGGACGATCTCCTTCAGCAGATGGGAACGGCCACCCTTCCCCCACACCCACTTTCGATTCAGATAGTAGGAGGGGATCGTGGCACAGACATTGGCGAAGACCGTGCTGCCGATCTCCCCGAAGAGATGGAGGACACCGAACACGAATGCCAGCACGCCGAAGGAGACGGCGGTCGAAATGACAGACACCATCGAGTAGCGGAACAGTTGCCTCGCCTGGGGCGTATCCCGCTTCTGCCACAGGTGTTCCGCCCGGGTCAGGACGCTGGTCATCGGAGAGACCCTAGCCGTCGATGCTGTGAACGTCCTGGGCGCTTGCACCCGGAGAGGTCAGGAGTGTCTTGGGCCCGTCAGAGGGCGTTTGCCCTAGCGATGCCTCCGAGCCAGGTCGCACTGGGCTTCGGCAGCCGTTCGAAGGTCTGCCGGTCGACGGCCACGAGGCCGAACGTGGGACCGTAGCCGAGCACCCACTCAAAATTGTCGAGAAGGCTCCAGTAGAAGTACCCACGGACATCGAGTCCGTCGGCGAGGCATCTCCCCACTCCGGCCAGGGCCCGCCCGACGTAGTCGATCCGCTGGGCGTCGTCGCCGGTCCCGATGCCGTTCTCGGTGACGTAGACGGGCAGACCATTGGTTTTCTCCCAGGCGCGCCTAATGGTGCCTTCGAGCGCCTCCGGCCAGACCTCATACCCCATCTGGGTGGTCGGAACCCCGTCTTCCGCGGCCGAGCGAACCTTCGGGGCCCACCCGCGCCCGGGTGTAGGTCTGCACTCCGATGTAGTCGTCCCCACCGGTCGCCTCGAGGAACACGTCCTCGGAGGGCCGTCTGATCCGTTCCAGCCATTCCTCGCCGCCGGGCTGCAGCTCGAAGTCGGTCATCGACAGGGTCAGGCCGACCGGATAGTCGCCCGGGCCGGAACGGAGGGCCTCGACGGCCTTTCGATGGGCACCGATCAACGCCTCGTTGACCGTACCCCGCCGGACCCGGTCCCGGACCCGGGGCGGGAAGATCCCGTGCCGCCAACCCATGGTGGCGACAACGTTGGGCTCGTTGAGGGTGCAAGCCATGCCGATGAGATCACCGAGGTGCGCGGCGGCTCGTTCGCAGAACCGGGCGAACCGGTCGGGGGCGTGGAGAGCCTCCCATGCTCCGGCGGCGGCGAGCCATCGAGGATGGGTGAAATGGTGGAAGGTGACCACGGGTGTGATGCCTTGCTCATGGCAGGTTGCCGCCATCCGGCGGTAGTGGTCGAGGGCCACACGCGAGAACTCGCCCTCCTCCGGCTCGATGCGGCTCCATTCGAGCGAGAACCGGTAGGAAGAAAAGCCCAGGTTGGCGACCAGGGCGATGTCCTCGGGGAAGCGGTTGAACGAGTCGCAGGCGTCACCGCTCACGTCGACACACCCCGAGATCGGGTCGTGCTCGAATGCCCACCAGTCGTTGTTGGTGTTGCCCCCCTCGATCTGGTGGGCGGCGGTCGCCGTGCCCCAGATGAACGCGTCGGGGAACGAGAGCTCGGGCACGGGCGGCAACCGTAGCGGGTCCGTATCCGACGATGCCGGGCCTGCCGCGTCTGGCCCGGGAGGATCGCATCCCGCGGCGACCGACCGGGAGGTTCGCTCCTCCCGGCACCTGACAGGATGGTGCGGTGAGTGAAGACCTCGACCTCCTCGTCGACCTGCTGGACCTCGAGCCCATCGAGGTCAACATCTTCCGGGGGGTGAGCCCCAACGAGGACCGCCAGCGGGTGTTCGGAGGCCAGGTGGCCGCGCAGGCGCTGATGGCGGCCGGGCGAACCGTGGAGCTCGGGCGGCCGCACTCGCTCCACGCCTACTTCCTGCGTCCCGGGGATCCGAACGTGCCGATCCTCTACGAGGTCGACCGCATCCGCGACGGTCGGTCGTTCACCACGCGGCGGGTGGTCGCCATCCAGCACGGGAGGGCGATCTTCAACCTCTCGGCGTCCTTCCACATCGACGAGTCGGGGCTCTCCCATCAGATCCCCATGCCGGACGTGCCCGGGCCCGAGGAGCTCGACTCACTGGTCGACCGGCTCGAGCCCTACCGCGAAACCTTCGGGGATTGGCTCGACCGTCCCCACCCCATCGACCAGCGCCACGTGGGGCCGCTCCCGTTCTCACAGGGAGCGGACAAGGACCCAGTCCAGCGTCTGTGGATCCGTGCCGACGGCGCCCTGGGCGAGGAGCCCCTCCTCCACGCCTGCATCGCCGCCTACGCCTCGGACATGTCGCTCTTCGACACGATGCTCGCCCCGCACGATGTTCGCTGGGAGGACAACGATTTCATGGGTGCCAGCCTCGACCACTGCATGTGGTTCCACCGCCGCTTCCGCGCCGATGACTGGCTGCTCTACGACATGGACAGCCCCGTGGCCTTCGGCGCGCGTGGCCTGGCACGCGGGTTTCTGTTCACCCGGGCCGGCGAGTTGGCCGTCTCGATCGTCCAGGAGGGGCTGATGCGCGTCCTGCCGCGGTCCACCGCCCCCAACGAGAATTCGAGCGGTGCTTCGGCGCCCTAGACAAGTGATCCCACTGATCCCAGGTACCCGCGCTCAGCGGGAGGCGATGGGGGTGTAGTCGCGGGCGTCCGCTCCGATGTACAGCTGACGCGGCCGGGCGATCTTCGAATCCTGGTCCAGCATCTCCTGCCAGTGGGCCAGCCAGCCCGAGGTGCGGGGAATGGCGAACAGCACCGGGAACATCTCCAGTGGGAAGCCCATCGCCTGGTAGATGAGCCCCGAGTAGAAATCGACGTTGGGATAGAGCTTGCGGGAGATGAAGTACTCGTCGGAGAGGGCGATCTCCTCGAGCTTCAACGCCACGTCGAGCAGTGGGTTCTTGCCGGTGATGTCGAAGACCTCGTCGGCCGTCTGCTTGATGATCTTGGCTCGGGGGTCGTAGCTCTTGTACACACGGTGGCCGAACCCCTGGAGTCGTCCGCCGGATCCCTCCTTCACCGACTTGATGAACGGTTCGACCTCGTCGATCGATCCGATCTCGGTCAGCATGCGGATCACGGCCTCGTTGGCACCGCCGTGGCGGGGGCCGTAGAGAGCGGCGGCGGCGGCGGCACAGGCTGAGTACGGGTCGGCATGCGAGGAGCCCACAGTCCGCATGGCGGTGGTCGAGCAGTTCTGCTCATGGTCGGCGTGCAGGATGAACAGGATGTCGAGAGCCCTCGCCAGCGTGGGATCCGCCTCGAATCGGGGCTCGGCGATCTTCCACATCATGGAGAGGAAGTTGGATGTGAATTTGAGGGAGTTGTCGGGGTAGACGAACGGCATCCCGACACTGAACCGGTGGGCGGCCGCCGCCAGCGTGGGCATCTTGGCAATGAGCCGGATGATCTGCTTCTGCCGGGCCTCGACATCGAAGATGTCCTTGGCGTCGAGGTAGAAGGTCGACAGAGCTGCCACAGCCGATACCAACATTCCCATCGGGTGGGCGTCGTAGTGGAACCCCTCGAG
Organism: uncultured Acidimicrobiales bacterium; assembly: GCA_963769825.1. Taxonomy (GTDB): domain Bacteria; phylum Actinomycetota; class Acidimicrobiia; order Acidimicrobiales; family RAAP-2; genus Bog-756. Next base: position 538,919 of record CAVYNO010000003.1, on the reverse strand, counting down.
GAATCGCTTCCGTACGTTCTCGTGGATGAAGGTGTGCAGGGTGATCTCCTGCTCCCAAACTTCGAACTGATCGGTGGTCGGGAGCTCACCGTTCAGGAGGAGATAGGCCACCTCGAGGTAGGTCGATTGCTCCGCCAGTTGCTCGATGGGATAACCCCGGTAACGCAAAATGCTCTTGTCCCCGTCGAGGTAGGTGATGGCGCTCTCACACGGCGCGGTCGAGACGAATCCGGGGTCGTAGAACCAGATACCGGGGAGCAATTTGGCCCATTGCGCGGAGGAGATGCCACCGTTCTCGATGGGGATCTCGAGTGACTCGCCGGTGCGGTTGTCGCAGATGGTGATGCTCTCGGCCACGTCGGTCCGGCCCTTCTGTCGTCAGTTCTCTCTGGTGTACCAATCCTAGATCCACCTCCTGCATCTTCAGCCAACCGGCCACTGCGGTCCTCCCGGTGGCCAGCCGGGCACCGTGTTGCGGAGACGGTGACATCGAGCGGACGAGGTCGTCATCCCGAGATCTGCAGGAGGAGTTGCTGAGTCGACCCGTCCGGGTTGTTGGCCTGCTGGCTGATCGGGATGGCGATGGTGAACGTGAATGTGTAGGTATGGCCGGAGGCGACCGGCAGGGTCTGCATGGACAGGGCTGCCGATGACCCCGCCCGGAGGCTCACCTGGGCCTCAGACACGCCGCCGGTGGCTCCGGCCGACGGCGGGGGTGTGCCCGGTGGATCGGCCAGGGCCAGGGTCCCGGTCAGCCGCACGACGGGCTCCACGACGGTTCCGCAGTTGGTCACGGTAACCGTGGCTGCGACCGAACTCGTCGGCGGCATGACCATCGGGGCGCCGGCGGTGACCCGCGACTGGGGCGCGGTGCACCCTGGGATGCTGGTCTGCGGGCCACCCGAGGCGACTGGTGCCGGGTCGAGGCCGATGGCGGTGATGATCAGCTGGTGGAAGGGCCGCAACGCCGGCGACCCGTCGAGTAGAGCGGCGGCCGAGCCGAGACGCGCCGGACCGAGGGGAGCGGCGGCCACCGGGGCGGGGACCCAGACCGACGGCGGGAGGTGAGTCGGGAGCCGCTCGGTGCGGATGTGGGTGAGGAGCGACCCGTACTCATCGTCGGCGTGCTGGAAGAGAACGCCGGCGGCGGTCATCCCGGTTGCCGCCTGTTCGGGCGAGATCAACAGCGTGGGTGCCGGTGGCGCCGACGATTCCGGTCCGCCGGCGACGGGCAACGGGGCCATGCCCAGCATCTGGTCGATGTTCGAGCGGAGAGCGAGTGTCGCCGATGCTCGATCGGACATCACCATGGTCAGCTGGGAACCAACCCCGGCCGTTGGTGCAGGAGGTTCCAACGCCTCGGCACGGGAGGCTTGCGCCGACGTCGAGCTGACGGCCTCATCGAGACCCTGCTGCAGGACGGCGCGGGCCCGGAACGGGATGGGATGGTTGACCAGCTGTGGGGCACCGTCCATCAGGGACGCCAGCTGGCTTCCGGTCTGGTTGGAGACGGCAACGAGCTTGGAGGCCATGGCGCCGTACCCGGAGTCGGTGGAGGCACGGTACTGACTCGACTGCGCGTTGATCTCGATCAATGATCCGATAGCCAGGGATATCGTCACCGCCACCAGAAGGGCGAGCACGATGCGGCCACCACGGCCGCGCCTACCGGCGGAGTGACTTCTTCTCCGTCGGGCTCTGGGCATCCCGACGACGATACTGCCGTCGACCTGCTCCGAACCTGCGGAGATCGGTGGCGATCGCCGAGCAACGCCCCATCTGTCTACCCACGCCTCTTCGATCTGGCGCGGTGCTGACCGACCGGACTGCGGGTGTCGGCCGGTGACGGGGACTACCGCCGGAAGATGGTCGCTCCGTTGCCACCGGCGGCCGGCACCGGGACCCGTGCAGCTGCTCCGTTGTCAGAGGACCGGCCCGAGGTCAGGGGGTCGCTGGCCGTGCTTCGCCACTCGACGGTGGGCCGGATGGCGTCGAGATCGGCGTTGGCCTTGTACTTGTTCGCCACCGCCAGGATGGCCTGAAGGACCGGGGTGGTCAGCAGGTGGGGCACGAGTCCGAGGTCGAGCAGCTTGGTGTGCGCGGCCCGGTAGTAGTGCTCCTCCTTCTCCACCCGTGGATCGGTGCAATTCTCGATGGTCGCTTCGCCGTCGAAGGCGGCCACCACCATCTCCGCCATCTCGTTCACCGAGAACGACTCGGTGAACTGGTTGAAGACCCTGAACTCACCACGCTCGGCCGGGTTCTCCAAAGCCAGCTCGACACAGGCCAGGGTGTCGAGGATGTTCAACATCCCACGGGTCTGCCCTCCCGACCCGTAGACGGTCAGCGGGTGACCGGTGACCGCCTGCATACAGAACCGGTTGAGGACGGTCCCGAACACACCGTCGTAGTCGAAGCGGGTGGCCAGGTCCGGGTGCAGCCTCGTCTCCTCGGTCTCGTGGCCGTACACGATGCCCTGGTTGAGATCGGTCGCTCGCAGCCCCCAGATCCGGCACCCGAACATGATGTTCGCGCTGTCGTGGACCTTGGAGAGGTGGTAGAAGGACCCCGGCTGCTTCGGGTAGGGGAGTACATCGGTACGACCCCGGTGGGTGATCTCGATGAAGCCCTCTTCGATGTCGATATTGGGGGTGCCGTACTCCCCCATCGTGCCCAGCTTGACCAAGTGGATGTCCCGATCCTGCTCGGCGATGGCGTAGAGGAGGTTGAGGGTCCCCACCACATTGTTCGTCTGGGTGTACACGGCGTGTTGGCGGTCGATCATCGAATAGGGCGCGGAGCGCTGCTCGGCGAAGTGAACGACCGCATCGGGCTCAAACGATGCGAACGTGTCCCCGACGAAGGAGGGATCGGTGAGGTCGCCGACGAAGAGATCGATGCTCAGATCGGAGAGGTCCCGCCAACACCGGATCCGGCGCTGGAGGCTAGCGATGGGCACCAGGCTGTCAACGCCGATCTCGAGGTCGTAGCCGCGTCGGGCGAAGTTGTCGACCACTCCCACTTGGTGCCCCCGCCGAGAGAGATACAGCGCGGTCGGCCACCCTAGGTAACCGTCGCCACCAAGAACCAGGATCTTCAACGTCTCGTCTCCCTTTCGTCCGACAGTGCTCGCCGGTTGCGACACGGTATGTACCCGGTAACGCCACTTTGAGTCGCCTCACTTTTACCACCAGTTCACCTTGGAGGGCCCTGAGAAACTCAATGTTCACAATCCCCCGGGGCGTATTTCCCCTGCCAGTGGGCGGGGAATTTCAGGTCACCGAGTCCATCTGTCGTCCGGCGATGTTTAGCTCAGGCGGTGTTAAAGAGCTAATAAGAAATCGCCTCGATGAGACGGGAGCAGCGTTCACGAGGTGAGAGGAGTCGTCCAAGACATGGTGGCTGGGGGATGCGCAGTGGGGCGGGTGGATCCAGCTCACAGCCGACTCAGGCCGGTGCTCAGCTCGCCGGCCGGGCCCCGGAGACCACCGATTCGTCCATATCCCCCGGCACGTCGAGGAACGGGAGCTCGATCGCGGCCGGACCCAGCTCGGGCGATTGCAGCGCCCTGGTGGTCGAGTCGACCGGCGCCGGCGGGTCGAGGGTGCGCTCCGCGCCGACCACCCCCATCTCGGCGAATCGCCGGGCGGTGACCAACACCCTTCCCTCGAGCGAGCCGACGGCCTTGTTGTAGGCGGCCACGGCGGCGTTGAGCCCCTTGCCGACAGCGCCGACGTGATCACCCAACACCGACAGGCGCTGGTAGAGCTCGGCTCCGAGGAGCTGGACCTCGCGGGCATTCTCGGCCAGAGACTCCTGCTGCCATCCGTACGCCACGGCCCTCAGGAGGGCGATGAGTGAGGTGGGCGTGGCGAGGAGCACGTGGTTGGCGACGGCGTACTCCATGAGACCGGGCTCGTTCTCCATGGCCGCCGACAGCAGTGGGTCCCCCGGGATGAAGGCCACGACGAACTCGGGAGACGGGTCGATGCTCTTCCAGTACTCCTTCTTCGACAGCGCGTCCACATGGGCCTTCATCTGTCGCCCGTGGTTGGCCAGACAGCTGCGGCGCACTGTCTCGTCGTCGGCGTCGTTGGCATCGAGGAACGCCTGCATCGGCACCTTGGCGTCCACGGCCACGTTCTTGCTGCCCGGCAGATGGACCACCATGTCCGGACGGACCCGGCCGCTGTCGGCCTCCGATGTGACCTGCTCCTCGAAGTCGCAGTGTTCGAGCATTCCCGCCATCTCCACGACCCGGCGCAGCTGCAGCTCCCCCCACCGACCCCGGGTCTGCGGCGAGCGCAGCGCGGTGACCAGGTTGCGTGTTTCCTGTTGCAGCTGGTCATGGGAAGTGGAGAGATACTTCATCTGCTCGGTCAGTGAGGTGTAGGCCCGCTGGCGCTCGATCTCGAGCCGGCGCATACCCTCCTCGTACTTGCCGAGTTGGTCCCCGATCGGCCGCAACAGCTGCTCGATGGCCTCCTGCCGCTTGGCCAGCTCACCGTCGGCGGCCTGTCGGGTCTCGTTGAGCTTCACATCGGCGAGTTGGAGGAACTGCTCGTTGTTGCGTTGGAGGGCCGACGCCGACAGTCGGGCGAACTCCCCGGTCATCTGCTCACGTGCCTGCTCGAAGGCAGCGGCCCGTTGCTCGGCGGCACGGCGCTCGGCCTCGAGCTCCGCCGTGAGGCGAGCCCCTTCGACGTGGGTCAGGCCGAGACGGTGCTGCTGGTCGGCGACGAGCGATCGCAGCTCGGCCACGTCCTCCACAAGCTTCCCGTTACGTTCGAGCGCGTCGGACAGGTGGGCCTCCGCCGCCCGGGTGCCGGCCAGATGGGTGGCGCGGGCCCACAGGCCCGCCGCCATCCCCGCGGCAGTTCCGACGACGAGTCCGAGAATGAGACCGATGAGCATGTCGAGTCCTTCCAGGATCCTGCTCGGGGCACTTGGAGGCCCCGCGGTCAGCGTACCGATGGGGTGTATCGACAACGGGGACTCCCCCCGGCGTCGGGCGCCCTGAAGGGGGAGATCGACCCGGCAAGCACCCTTGTGGACAACGTGGTGGACACCGCTCGACGGCACCATGTGAGCAGCCGGCGGGCAGGCCCTCGGCACCGCCGCGGCCCGTATTGCCCCGTCCCTGGTGCCCCCCGGTTAGCCCTGAGGCCCTGGGTCCCTGCAGCCCCCGTAGCCCCTGGGTTCCCTGTAGCCACTGTGCCACCATGGACCGCATGCACCGCGTGGTCATCGTGGGAGCAGGCTTCGCAGGCCTTGCCGCGGGCCGGACCCTCATCGGTGAGCCCGTCGAGGTGACGATCGTCGACCAGCGCAACTTCCACACCTTCCAGCCCATGCTCTACGAGGTCGCCACCGCCGGACTCGACCCAGGTGACGTGGCCTACCCCGTCCGGGCCATCTTCGGGAAGGCCCCCAATGTGAGGTTCCGGCTGGCTCGGGTGACCGGTATCGACTGGGAGGATCGCCTCGTGACCCTCGAGGAGGCCGACCCGCTTCCCTTCGATTCGATCATCGTGGCCAGCGGGGCGACGGCCAAGTTCTTCGGCATTCCCGGAGCGGCGGAGTTCAGCTTTCCCCTGTACACCCTCAAGGACGCCCGACGGCTCCGGGACCATGTGCTCCGCCGTTTCGAGGAGGCCGACGCCCACCCCGATCGGGTGGCCGAGGGCCCCCTGACGTTCGTCGTCGTCGGTGGTGGGCCCACCGGGGTCGAGGTCGCCGGGGCCCTGGCCGAGCTGTTGGACGTAGCCGTCAGGCATGACGGCTTCACCTTCGCCCGGTCGACCGGCCGGATCATCCTGGTCGACGGGCTCGACCGCCTGCTCAGCCCGTTCAAGCCGTCGGCCGCCGAATACGCGGCCGACACCCTCAGGGGGCGTGGGATCGAGCTTCGTCTCGGGCGCATGGTCAAGGGGGTCACCGACACCTGCGTCGAGCTCGACGACGGGACCCAGATCCCGACCGAGACGGTCGTGTGGGCCGGAGGGGTGACGGTGGAGGACACCGTGGCCAGCCAGCTGGCGGTGCCGACCGAGAGGAACGGGCGCCTGCGAGTCGAGCCCGACCTCTCCATCCCCGGTCATGCGGACGCCTACGCGGTCGGCGATTCGGCCGCGGTCCGATCGGCGGGACCTCGTCCAACCGAGGAGGGGGCCATCTGCCCCCAACTGGCCCAGGTGGCCATTCAATCGGGACACCACGCCGCCCGGCAGATCCTCCGCCGATTGGCCGGCGAGCCCACCGAGCCGTTCCGCTACCACGACAAGGGGATCATGGCCACCATCGGTCGCCGCGCCGCCATCACCCAATTCCCGAGGGGGGCCATCGTCCGCGGCACCCTCGGGTGGCTGGCCTGGCTCGGTCTGCACCTTGTCTACCTGATCGGGTTCCGCAACAAGATCGTCGTGCTGGTCAACTGGTCGTGGCGTTACCTGTCATGGGGATCGGGACCGCGGGTGATCGTGGGTGACCAGCCCGGTCCGACATCTGCCTGACAGGGCTCGTCCCCCCGGGAGTACCGTGAGTGCCGTGGAGGACCCGCTCGACGTGATCGACCGCAAGGTCCTCCAGCTGTTCGCACTGGTGGGCGAGTCGATGGCCGGGGCCACCCATGCCCTGCTGTCGGGAGACCGGGAGACGGCCAAGGCTCTGGCCGACCGCGACGCGGTGGTCGACCAGCTCTACCACGACATCGAGGAGCTCGGGCTCCAACAGCTGACCGTGGCGGGCATCACCTCCCCGAAGGACCTCCGGTTCCTCGTCACGGTCATCCGGATGCTCCCCGATCTCGAGCGCAACGGCGACCTGGCCGAGCACATTGCCCGTCGGGCCGTACGAGGGCTCGGCGGCGAGCTCTCCGCCCGGAGCCGGGGCCTCGTCGAGCGGATGGGCGAGGTCGCCGTCCACATGTGGCGCGCCACCACCGACGCCTACGCCGAGCGGCTGTCGATGGCCGCTTCCCACGTCGACACCCTCGACGACGAGATGGACGACCTCCATGTGAGCCTCACCGTCGAGGTGGTGGCCGGCACGATGCCGCTTCCGGTGGCCGTCGAGCTGGCCATGGTGGCCCGCTTCTACGAGCGCTTCGGCGACCACGCGGTCAACCTGGCCAAGCGGGTGGCCGTGCTGGCCCATTCGGAGTCGCCGGCGCGGTAGCGACCGGCCGGCCCGGCGGAGTCGAGCCGCCGGACGGAGCGCTGTCGGCGGGTCAGCTTCGCCGGCAGAAGGCCGGCCGCGACCAGGGCTTCGGCGATCTGGACGGCGTTGAGCGCCGCCCCCTTGCGCAGGTTGTCACCGCTCACGAACAGGGCCAGTCGATCGTCCGAGCCGGCCGCTCGGATTCGCCCGACCAGCGACGGATCCCTCCCGGTCGCCCGCAACGGAGTGGGAAGGTCGGCGAGCTCGACACCGGGTGCGCCGGCCAGCACCTCGGTGGCCCGTCCGGGGCTCATGGGCTCGGCGAACTCGGCCACGATCGACAGCGAATGGCCGGTGAACACCGGGACACGCACACAGGTGCAGCTGACATCCAGGTCCGGCAGGTCCAGGATCTTCCGGCTCTCGTCCCGGAACTTCTGCTCCTCGTCGGTCTCGCCAGAACCGTCGTCCATCCCGTGGCCGGCCAGGGGGATGACGTTGTGGGCGATGGTGTCGGGGAACTTGACGGCAGGTGGCGCCTCGACCGCCGCGCCGTCGAAGGTCAGGGCGGCGGCGCGGTCGACGGTCTTGAGCAGCTGCGTCTCGAGCTCCTCCACGCCGGCCAGGCCGGCCCCCGAGACGGCCTGATAGGTGGAGACCACGATCCGCCGCAGACCGGCGGCATCGTGCAACGGCTTGAGGACGGGCATGCCGACCATGGTCGTGCAGTTGGGATTGGCCACGATCCCCTTGGGGATGGACCCGAGCGCCGAGCCGTTGACCTCGGGCACCACCAGCGGGACGGCAGGGTCCATCCGCCAGGCCGAGGAGTTGTCGATGACCACGGCGCCGGCCGAGGCGAATTTCGGGGCCAGCTCGCGGGAAGCCGTGGCCCCGCTCGAGAACAGGGCCAGCTCCACGCCGGAAACGTCGGCGGTGGCCGCATCCTCGACCAGCAACTGCTCCCCCCGGAAGGCGAGGCGGCGGCCGGCCGAGCGCGACGAGGCGAACAGCCGAAGACCATCGATGGGGAAGCCGCGCTCCTCCAGCATGGCCCGCATGACCGTTCCGACCTGGCCGGTCGCGCCCACCACTGCCACCTGCATGGCGCCAAGTCTACGGGAGGAGCCCGGTCGGTCGGGGCCGAAGCTCGGTGAATCGGGGGCGAAGCGTGGGTGAGTCGGGGGATGGCTCGGTGGGTCGGGACACGGCCCGGTCAGAGTCGGATCGAAACCCCGACTAGTCGAGATCGAAGGCCTTGTGGAGAGCGCGGACGGCCTCCTCGGCGGAGGACGAACGGATCATGCAGGAGATGCGGATCGAGGACGTGGAGATCATCTCGATGTTGATCCCCTCGGCGGCCAGGGTCTCGAAGGTCAGTGCAGTGACCCCGGGATGGGTCTTCATTCCCGCCCCGACCAGCGACACCCGGGCCACGTCGTCGTCGCTGCTCACTCCGGTGGCGCCGAGATCGGGCGCCAGCGACTGGCACACCTCGGTGCTCGCGGCCAGGTCCTGCTCGGGCACGGTGAAGGAAATGTCGGTGGTCCCGTGCAGCGAGGTGTTCTGGACGATCATGTCGACGTTCACGTTCCGCTCGGCCAGTCCCCGGAACAACGTGGCCGCCACCCCTGGACGGTCGGCGACCCCGGTCACGGTGACCTTCGCCTCTGACACGTCATGGGTGACTGCGGTGACAACTGCCTGTTCCATGGTCGGATCCTCCTCGACGACCCAGGTCCCCGGCTCCCAGGTGAAGCTCGAGCGTACGTGTAGGGGCACCCGATGGTTCCGGGCGAACTCCACCGACCTGAGGGCCAGCACGCGGCCCCCGGTGGCCGAGATCTCCAGCATCTCGTCGTAGCTGATACGGGACAGCTTTCTGGCCGTGGGGACGATGCGCGGGTCGGCACTGAACACGCCGGGCACATCCGTGTAGATCTCGCACACACCGGCCCCGAGCGCGGCCGCCAGCGCCACGGCGGTGGTGTCCGATCCGCCCCGGCCGAGCGTCGTCACGTCCCGCTCGACCGACATCCCCTGGAAGCCGGCGACCACGGGAACGCCGCCGGCATCGAGGGTGGCCCGCAGCCGATCGCCCCGGACCTCGAGGATCTTGGCCCGGGTGTGGGCGGTGTCGGTGATGATGCCGGCCTGGCTCCCGGTATAGGAGGTGGCCTCGACCCCCAACTCGGCGAGGGCCATGCACAGCAGGGACATGGAGATGCGCTCCCCGGCGCTGAGCAGCATGTCGATCTCGCGGGTGGGTTGGACGGAGCTGACGTCGGCCGCCAATCTGACCAGGTCGTCTGTGGCCTTGCCCATGGCACTGACCACCACCAGCACGGTGTCACCGCTCCGCCGGCTCCTGGCCACATGGTCGGCCACGGCGCGGATCCGATCGGCGTCGGCCACCGAGGTCCCACCGAACTTCTGCACCACCAACGCCATGATCAACCAAGGCTACAGGGGCGACCCTACGGGACCTGGCGGTATGGCGTGTTCGCGCCGGCGGGGCGACACCGGTGCGGGAGGGGGCACCGGCTACCCTGTGGCCCCGTGAACCAGGAGAAGCGCCAGCGCCAGAAGGCCGGACGTCAAGCCCGCTTGCAGGCCGAGCAGAAAGCCCAGAAGCGCAGACAGAACACTCGCCGGTTGATCACGGTGGTCATCGTGGCGGCCATCGTGGTGGGGCTCTCCTATCTCATCTTCAAGCCGTCGGGCTCCAAGTCGTCCACCAGCACGACCGGCGCCTCGACTACCACGCGGCCGGCCCCGGCCGGCGGGTCGGGCAACACCTCCCCGAGCGCCATCACCACCTCGGCCGACTGCCCGGCCAACTACAGCGCCACGCTCAACAAGCCCTCCTACGGCGCTCCACCGATGACCATCAACCCGTCGAAGACCTACACGGCCACCGTCACCACCGACGTCGGGCACGTTCACCATGCAGCTCGACCCGAAGACGGCGCCCAAAGCCACCAACAGCTTCGTCTACCTTGCTGACCACCACTTCTTCGACTGCATCGTCTTCCACCGGGTGATCCAGACCTTCATGGACCAGACCGGCGATCCCACCGGAACCGGCTCCGGCGGACCCGGCTACCAGTTCACCGAAGCCGGCCCGTCCACAGCCAGCCCCCAGTACCCGATCGGATCGGTGGCCATGGCCAACGCCGACAATCCGGCCACCACCAACCGACCACCAACGGCAGCCAGTTCTTCATCGTCACGGGGCCTGAGGGTGAGAGCCTGGCGCCGGACTACACGCTGTTCGGGAAGGTGACCTCGGGCCTGGACGTACTGAACAAGATCAATGCCGACGGCGCCCCCTCGACGAACAGCACTGGCACCCCCACCAAGATGCACCGCATTGTGTCGGTGACCATCTCGGTGAGCTGAGCTGCACGAACCGAGCTGCTCGAAGAGACGAGAGCCACCCGGCCGCCAAGCAGAACCACCCGGCCGGCAATCAGAAAGGACACGCCATGACCCCGGACATCCCCGCCGTCGACGGCTCCAGCCCCAAGACCCAGCAATTCGACGGACCACCTCCGATGGTCATCGACCCGGCCAAGCGCTATACGGCCGAGATGGTCACCTCCAAGGGGACCATGACCATCTCCCTTGACGCATTCGGCGCGCCGAGCACCGTCAACAACTTCGTCTTCCTGTCCAGATGGCACTACTACGACGGGATCGTCTTCCACCGGATCATCCCCGGCTTCATGGCCCAGGGTGGCGACCCGGAGGGATCCGGCCGGGGCGGCCCCGGCTACCGCTTCGACGACGAGCTGCCGGCTCCCGGCCGCTACGAGGTCGGATCGGTGGCCATGGCCAATGCCGGGCCCAACACCAACGGCAGCCAGTTCTTCATCGTGAGCGGCCCTGACGGGTGCGCCCTGCCGCCGAACTACTCCCTGTTCGGGAAAGTGGTCAAGGGTCTCGACGTCGTGCAGGCCATCGAGTCGGTCGGTAGCCACTCCGGCGCAGCCTTCGGAGCCGGTGGTCATCGAGTCGGTGACCATCACCGAGGCCGACTGAGCCGGTGTGCTAGCCACCGTGTCAGGTCGGGCAGGGCGCCCAGTCCCGACTCGGCCCGGGCGCCGTCCAGGAAGACGGCCACCTCGCCGGCACCGGCCGAGCTCCAGCGGCCTCCCGGATCGCGGATGAGCGCGGTCCGCTCGGGGATGCCCGCCACCGGCGTGCCGGCCGGGGCCAGGTGCACCGAGCGGTGGAGCTTCTCCCCGTGCTCGTCCTCGTGGACGTCGCCGAAGTGCGGCACCACCGCCAGGCCGGTGAGCAGGCCCAGCCCGATGGTGAGCCCTCCACCCCGGGCGTCGACCATCGGGTCGGTGAGCGCCATCGCCGCCCCCGACGAGCCGCCACCACGGCGCCGTCGTGCCAGGCATCGACCAGCGCGCTCCACACCTTCGAGTTCTTCAGCACGCTGCGGATGTGCATGGGCGAGCTGCCGGCCAGGTAGATCAGCCGGGCCGGCGCGCATGACGGCGGCCGCGCCGGCATCCTCGGCGTCCGATCGGGCCAGGACCATGAGCCCCTCGACCTGGGCCCCGAGGGAGGCGAACCACTCGCCCGCCTGGACCACCACCCGTTCGGGGTGCTCGTAGGCGGCGGCGGTGGGCAGCACCAGCACCTGGTCCGACCCGGAGGCGGCCAGGAGCTCGGCGTCGAAGTTGCAGCCATCCCGCCACTCGCCCCCGCCCACCAGCGCCAGCACTCCCTGGGATCGGTCCATCGGCCAACTGTAGAGGTCGGCCGGGTGGGGGCTACCCGACCGGCGGCGCCTGTTGCGGCGTCCGTTGCGGCGTCCGTTGCAGCGTTCCTGTTGCGGCGTTCCTGTTACGGGGTTCCGGTCCCGCTGTCGTCGTCCGGCGACGAGCGCCTCATCAGCCTCCCCATCGACTCGCACACCTCGGTGGCCAGCGGCCAGCGAATCGGACACGATGCCCATGCCCATGAACCCGTGGACCTGGTCGTCGTACCAGCGGTACTCGACGGCCACCCCCGCCCGCCGCAGCGCCTCGGCGTAGTTCACCCCGTCGTCGCGCAACGGGTCGAACCCGGCCGTCACCACCAGTGCCGGGGCCAACCCGCTGAGGTCCTCGGCCAGCAATGGCGAGGCCGACGGGTTCTCCCAGTCGGACCGGTCGGGAAGGTAGTGGTCCCGGAAGTACTCCATGTCCGCACGGGTGAGGAGGAAGCCCTCGCCGAGCGACCGCATCGACTCGAAGTCCGAGCCGGGCGTCCACCACCGGGTAGACCAGGCCCTGGGCGACCGGGGGCGGCACGCTGCCGGTCCCGCCGCTGCCCGGCGCCGGCGCGGGTGCCCTGGGCCACCACGGCGGCCAGGTTGCCGCCGGCGCTGTCCCCCATCACACCGACCCGGCCCGGGTCGATCCCGAGCTCGTCGGCGTGCTGCTGCACCCAGGCATAGGCGGCCAGGCGTCGTCGACGGCCGCCGGGAACGGGTACTCGGGAGCCAGCCGGTAGTCGACCGCCACCACCAGGCACCGGCTGGCCGCGGCCAGCAGCCGGCAGAGCGCGTCGTGGGAGTCGAGATCGCCCGACACCCACCCGCCGCCGTGGAAGTAGACGATGGCCGGCAGCGGGCGTCCCCTCCCCACCCCGGTGCCGAGTCCCGCACCGAACTGGCGATAGACCCGCATGCCGATGCGCGGTGCATTGTCGGGACCGGGGATGACGCGGCCCGAGACGTAGACGTCGGTCCGGACGGGCATCACGGCGCGCGCCGAGTTGCGCAAGCTGGCGCCGCATGACGAAAGGACTGGGCATGTCGGCCGGGGTGGGCGGAGACCTGATGGCGCCCAGCCGGTTGCCCATGGTCCAGCATCGCCTGGAGCGCCCGGTTCAGCACCCGGCCGTCCCGCTCCACCGGGTCGGTCTCGCCGAGCATGCGGAGGATGACCTCGGGATGGCCGAGAGGACGGGCCAGAGCCGGGCCGCGATCGGCCACTGCTCATGGGACCGCTGCGCGCCGCGGTTGTAGAGATCCGCGTCGGGAGCCTGCGCCGCCATGGCCGGGGGCGATCGGGCCACGGGCGAGCTCCGGTGGGCGTCCTGTCATGGTTCAAAGCGGGCTCGCCCCTTGAACGGCTGCGCCGCTTGGCGGTCGCGCTCGCCTTCCGGGTCGCGGCCGCGGTGGACTTGGTGCCAGCGGCCGCCTTGGAGGACGTGGCCTTGCGGGACGTGGCCTTGGGGGACGTGGCCTTGGGGGCCTCGGCCTTGGGCCGACGTCGGTTGTGGCCGAGGCTGATCGTTTGCCGCTGGAAAGCCGGGGAGTGCCGGTCTTGCCGGGTGCCTTGGAGCTCGGCGTCTCTCCGCCGGACGTCTCGTCCATCACCCCATCGTGTCGGTGGCCGGGTCCCATGGCAAACGGCGTGGCGGCGAGGAAGCTTCGTCAGCGACTGGGTCGGCCAGTGCCCGAATCGCTCCGGTCAGAGAGCAATGAGCAGGCCAGAGGCAGTGTCGATGCCGCCCCGTTAGCATCGATGCCCATGTCAATCGCACGTGTGGGAATCGTCGGATCGGGGATCATGGGCTCGGGCATCGCCGAGACCGCCGCCGTCAGCGGCTTCGAGGTGGTGCTCCGGTCCCGGAGCCAGTCCACGGCCGACGCCACCGTGGCGGCACTGGAGAAGTCCCTCAACCGCCAGGTGGAGAAGGGCAAGCGGACCGAGGACGAGCGGGACCAGGCGCTGGCCCGGGTCACCGCCACCTCCGAGCTCGACCGCCCTGAAGGGCGTCGACCTGGTCATCGAGTCGGTCATCGAGGACCTGGCGGTGAAGAAGGAGCTCTTCAACGAGCTCGACCGGATCACCGGCGAGACGACCATCCTGGCCACCAACACCTCGACCCTGCCGGTCATCGAGCTGGCCATGCAGACGGGCCGGCCCGACAGGGTCTGCGGCGTCCACTTCTTCAACCCGGCCCCGGTGATGGAGCTGGTCGAGGTGGTCCGGCCCCTGACCGCCTCCGACGAGACCATCGCCGCCGCCCGCGCCTTCGCCGAGGCGTGCGGCAAGACGCCGGTCGAGGTGAAGGACCAGGCCGGGCTTCATCGTGAACGCCCTCCTGTTCCCCTACCTCAACAACGCCATCCGCCTCTACGAGCAGGGGGTGGCCTCCGTCGCCGACATCGACACGGCGATGAAGGGCGGGTGCGGGTTCCCCATGGGGCCGTTCGCCCTCCTCGACCTGGTCGGGCTCGACACGTCACTGGCCATTCTGGACGCCCTCTACCAGGAGTTCCGCGACCCCAACTACGCCGCCGTGCCGCTCCTGCGGCGGATGGTCGCCGCCGAGCAGCTGGGCCGCAAGTCCGGCCAGGGCTTCCTCGACTACGAGAAGAGGTAGAGGAGCACCTCGTGTTCACCCGAGGCCCCTCCCGGACAAGAATGGTGGCATGACCGACGTCGCCGACACCGGAGGGACCGGCACACCGGGTCCCGAACAGACGGGCCACCCGGCACCGGGACAAGCCCTGGGTGATGCGCACCTACTCCGGTCACTCGACGGCCAAGGCCTCCAACGAGCTCTACCGCACCAACCTGGCCAAGGGCCAGACCGGCCTGTCCATCGCCTTCGACCTGCCCACCCAGATCGGCTACGACCCCGACTCGCCCGAGGCCGCCGGCGAGGTCGGCAAGGTCGGCGTGCCGGTGGCCCACCTGGGCCACATGCGCCAGCTCCTCGACCAGATCCCGGTCGAGTCGATGAACACCTCGATGACCATCAACGCCACCGCCGCCTGGCTGCTCGGCCTCTACATCGCCAACGCCGAGGACCGCGGCGTGGACCCCAAGGTCCTGTCCGGGCACCACGCAGAACGACATCGTGAAGGAGTACCTGTCGCGGGGCACCTACATCTTCCCGCCCCTGCCCAGCCGGCGGCTGACCGTGGACACCATCGCCTACACCGTGCGCAACGTCCCGAAGTGGAACCCGATCAACGTCTGCAGCTACCACCTGCAGGAGGCCGGAGCCACGCCCCTCCAGGAGGTGGCCTACGCCCTGGCCACGGCCATCGGCGTGCTCGACGCGGTGCAGGCCTCGGGGCAGGTCCCAGAGAGCGAGTTCCCGTCGGTGGTCGGACGGATCTCCTTCTTCGTGAACGCCGGTGTCCGATTCGTGGAGGAGACGTGCAAGATGCGGGCCTTCACCGCCCTGTGGGACCGGGTGTGCTCGGAGCGCTATGGCGTCACCGACCCCAAGCTGCGGCGGTTCCGCTACGGCGTGCAGGTCAACTCGCTCGGGCTCACCGAGGCCCAGCCCGAGAACAACGTGCCCCGCATCGTGCTCGAGTCCCTCGGCGTCACCCTGTCCAAGCGGGCCCGGGCCCGGGCCCTGCAGCTGCCGGCCTGGAACGAAGCCCTCGGCCTGCCCCGTCCCTGGGACCAGCAGTGGTCGCTGCGCATCCAGCAGATCCTGGCCTTCGAGTCCGACCTGCTCGAGTACGAGGACATCTTCGACGGTTCGGTGGTCATCGAGAAGAAGACGGCCGAGATCGCCGAGGCGTCGTGGGCCGAGCTGGAGGACGTCCTGGCCCTGGGCGGTGCCTTCGAGGCCATCGACGAGCTCAAGGCCCGGCTGGTCCGCAGCCAGGCCGAGCGGGTGCGGCGCATCGAGACGGGCGAGCTACAGGTGGTCGGCGTCAACTGCTTCACCGAGACGGCCGAGTCGCCGCTGGCGTCGAGTGCCGGTGCCGGTCGTGGCCTGGGGGAGGGCGGGCAGCCGGCCATCGGGACCATCCTGCGGGTCGACCCGGCGGTGGAGTCGGAGATGCGGGCCGACGTGGAGGCGTGGCGGGCTCGTCGGGACGCGGCCGCGGTCCGGCGCGCCCTCGACCGCTTGAAGCGCTCGGCCGAGGGGTCGGAGAACATCATGCCGGCCACTATCGAGCTGGCCCATGCGGGCGGCACGACCGGCGAGTGGGCCGGAGCTCTGCGGGACGTGTTCGGCGAGTACCGGGCCCCGACCGGGGTGAGCGGCGGGGTCGGCCACCGTGGGACCGAGTTCCGGTCGGTGGCTGGCCCGGTCGCGGGCCATGGCCGCCCGGGTCGGCGGTCCGCCGCGGCTGCTGGTGGCCAAGCCCGGGCTAGACGGCCATTCCAATGGCGCCGAGCAGATCGCAGTCGCCGCCCGCGACGCCGGCTTCGAGGTCGTCTACCAGGGCATCCGGCTCTCGCCCGCCGAGATCGTGGCTGCCGCCCGCGACGAGGACGTGGACGTGGTGGGCATCTCCATCCTGTCCGGCTCCCACCTCGAGCTGGTGCCCGAGATCGTCGACCGTCTGCGGGCCGAGGGCGTCGACGTCCCCGTGGTGGTCGGCGGCATCATCCCGCCCGAGGACGCCGACATCCTGATCGGCAAGGGTGCGGCCCGGGTCTACACGCCGAAGGACTTCGAGCTCGGCCGCATCATGGACGACATGCTCGAGCTGGCCGAGCGTCACCGCGCCGCGTCCTGAGCCGGCCGGCCCGAAGGGGGCGAACACGAGGTCGGGAGGCCTCACAGGTGATCGCCACGTTGCTCTCGCTCGGCCAGTTCCCTGAACTCCTCCGGGACCCGATCCATGTCGGAGAAGGCAACGTGGGCGTAGCCGACCGCGGCACGCCCGTACCTGGCGCGGATGACATCCACGGCGCGGTCCACGGCCCAGCGAGCCGAACCCGCCGCCGAGCCGGGCCGGCACTCGACATCCCCTCCGTCGAGGCTCGAATCGCAACGGCCGTCGGGTGAGAGCGGCAGCTCGAGTTGCAGCGCTGATTCGTCCCCCAGGTTGGAGACCGAGACCGCCAACAGGGTGATGTGACGTTCGCTCGGATGGTCGGAAAGGGCGCCGCCGACCAACTCCGTCGCCACCTCGGTCAGCGTCAACGTGGATGAGATTGCGCAGGGCAACGTGATCGCTCGGG
This sequence comes from uncultured Acidimicrobiales bacterium, assembly GCA_963769825.1. Lineage (GTDB taxonomy): Bacteria > Actinomycetota > Acidimicrobiia > Acidimicrobiales > RAAP-2 > Bog-756. The sequence continues at coordinate 521,801 of CAVYNO010000003.1, read as the reverse complement.
TCATGGTCCGCAGCTGCGTGAACCGGACCCGAACCGTGACCGTCCGTCCAGCCCGGTCGGCCGCTCGGAGCCGGCTCGCCACTCGGTCGCAGAGGTAGCCGAGGGTCTCGCGCACCAGGTCGGGGCTGATCGGGGCGAGACCGAGGGCCGCCTGGGCGCCGGCGGACTTGGCGCGATGGGAGGTCTCGATGGGACGTGGGTCGACGTTGGCCGAAAGCGAGGCGAGCTTGGCGCCGGCGGCTCTCCCGAGGAGGTGCTGGAGGACCGGGCTTCCCGTCGCGGCCAGATCGCCGATGGTGCGGATGCCGACGCCGGACAGCCGGGCCCGGGTGGCCGGGCCTATGCCCCAGATCAGCTCGACCGGAAGCGGGTCGAGGAAGGTCCGCTCTCGCTCGGGCTCGACCACGACCAGGCCGTCCGGCTTGGCCACCTGGGAGGCCACCTTGGCCAGGTGCTTGGTTCGGGCCACCCCGACCGAGACGGGCAGGCCGACCTCGGATCGCACCCGGGTGCGGATGGCGCCCGCGATCTCCCCCGGCGTCCCGAAGAGGTGGAGGGCGCCGCCGACGTCGAGGAAGGCCTCGTCGATCGAGACCCGTTCCACCAATGGCGTGAAGTCGCTGAAGACCCCGATGACCTGATCGGCCAGGCGCTGGTACTCGTGGAAGTGGCCGCCGACGAACTGCAGGCTCGGACAGAGCTGCCTGGCGATCCGGCCGGGCATCCCGGCGCGCACTCCGAACCCTCGTGCCTCGTAGGAGGCGGCCAGGACCACGCCCCCTCCCACGGCGATGCACCGGCCCCGCAGGGTCGGGTCGAGCAGCTGCTCCACCGAGGCGTAGAAGGCGTCGAGATCGGCATGCAGGATGGTGGCGGGGCCATCGGCGTCAACCGGCCGCATGCCCTCATTTTATCGAACACATGTTCCCCTCGACAGCCCGACACCTGGGCTGACAGCCCTCACGCCGGGCTGGGGGCGGTCAGGCCCGGGGACGGTCGCGGCGGACGGTGGCCGGCCTCGACCACCAGCGCCCGCTGAACCGCCAGGCGGGCATGGTGTCCGGCTCCTCCGCCACGACGACCATCGGGCGGGGCCAGGCCAGATCGACGGCCGCGGCCAGCACGGCGAGCATCTCGGGGTCGATCTCGGGCCGCCGGGCGATGTCGAGGGAGTCGATGGAGGAGCCGCTCGGCTCGGCATCGATGCTCACAGGGGCATGTTCCCGTGCTTGCGCTTGGGAAGGTCCTCGCGCTTGGAGACGAGCAGCGCCAGGCTCCGCACCAGCACCCGCCGGGTCTCGGCTGGATCGATGACGTCGTCGACATAGCCGCGCTCGGCGGCCGCATAGGGGTTGGCGTACCGCTCGGTGTACTCCTCGACCAATTCCTTGCGGCGGGCCACCGGATCGTCGGCCTCGGCCAGGTCCCGGCGGTAGACGATTTCGACCGCCCCCTCCGGGCCCATCACCGCCAGCTCGGCCGAGGGCCATGCATAGGCCAGATCGGCCCCTATCGACTTCGAGTTCATGACCACGTATGCCCCGCCGTAGGCCTTGCGGGTGATGATCTGGATCCGAGGGACGGTGGACTCGCAGTAGGCGTACAGCAGCTTGGCGCCGTGGCGGATGATCCCCCCGTACTCCTGATCGGTCCCGGGCATGAACCCCGGGACGTCGACGAAGGTGACCAAGGGCACGTTGAAGGCGTCACAGGTGCGGACGAAGCGGGCGCCCTTTTCGGAGGCGTCGATGTCGAGCACGCCGGCCAGCATCTGGGGCTGGTTCCCGACGAAGCCGACCGGCCGGCCGTCGATGCGGGCGAACCCGCAGACCAGGTTCATGGCCCAGTGGTGGTTGACCTCGAAGAACTCCCCGTCGTCGACCACCGCCTCGATGACCTTCTTCATGTCGTAGGGCTGGTTGGGGGAGGCTGGCATCAGCTCGGTCAGCTCGGGGGTGAGCCGCTCGGGATCGTCACCGGCGGCCACCAGCGGCGCTTCCTCCAGGTTGTTGGAGGGCAGGAAGCTGAGCAGATAGCGGACGTCGTCCAGGCAGGACTTCTCGTCCGGGGCGACGAAGGCGGCCACGCCCGACTTGGTGGCGTGGCTCATGGCGCCACCGAGCTCCTCGAGGGTCACGTCCTCCCCCGTCACCGTCTTCACCACGTCCGGGCCGGTGATGAACATGTGGCTGGTCCCCTGCACCATGAAGATGAAGTCGGTCATGGCCGGGCTGTAGACCGCCCCGCCCGCGCACGGGCCGAGGATCACGCTGATCTGCGGGATGACGCCGGAGGCTTCGGCGTTGCGGTGGAAGATGCCCCCATAGGAGTGGAGCGAGACCACACCCTCCTGGATGCGGGCGCCGGCGCCGTCGTTGAGGCCGATCATCGGGACGCCGATGGAGGAGGCCAGATCCATGACCTTGTGGATCTTCTCGGCGAAGACCTCACCGAGAGCCCCGCCGAAGACGGTGAAGTCCTGACTGAACACGCAGACCCGCCGCCCGTCGATGGTGCCGAAGCCGGTGATGACCCCGTCGGTGTAGGGCCGGTTCTCCTCGAGCCCCATGCCGTGGGCCCGGTGCCGGGCCAGCATGTCCAGTTCCTGGAAGGAGCCGTCGTCGAGCAGGTAGTCGATGCGCTCCCGGGCCGTCATCTTGCCCTTGGCGTGGTGCTTCTCGACCGCCCTGGGCGACCCGGCGTTGCGGGCTTGCTCGCGACGCTCGGCCAGCTCCTCGAGTCGTTGGGTCATCGGGTGATCCATGGCTCCGAGGCTACCGGACGGGCTCCGGCCGGTCGGATCCAGCGGGACGGCTCGCCGGTCGGGCGGATCGTCGGGAGCGGTCGACGGGAAGACCGAACGGTAGGCAGTCGGGTGGAGTGCCGGACGAACGGCGCGCTGATCAGTGGGCGGAGCTGATCAGTGGGCGGAGTTGATCAGTGGGCGGAGTTGACCCAGTGCGGCCCACACCAGACGTAGGCGACCGAGCTCTGCCCCCCCTTGCCGAAATACGGGGTCACGCTCTTACCTACGTAGCGGCGCTCGAGTTCGGGGTCACGGGTTCCGACGAACGAATAGCGGTCGGCTGCTCGCTCCGTCTCCGCCGTCCTCCCCGGCTCACCCGGAGCCAACGTCCCTGGGGCCGACCCGACGCCGGCGGGCCCGAGTGCCTCCCAGCGGTCGAGCCGGTAGACCGAGTCGACCAACTCGCCGACCACGACGACCACCCAGTCGGGCGAGCGCGGTGCGTCGACGTCGACCCAGCGCCGGCCGATCCGCCACCCGTGTCGCACTTGGCCGTACGAGGTGTCGGTTCCCGGCGGGCCTACCCGCAAGAGGACGGCCTGGTGGGAGCGCTTGAACTTGGCCCGCTTGGTCAGGAGCAGTCGGACCTCGCCGGCCGGGCGCCGTTGGCTTTCACCGGCTGGGCTACCGGGCAGACCCAGGAGGTCGTGGGCGACGGCTTCGACCAGCTGGGCCTGGTCCGGGTCCAGGCCGTATCGCAGGATCTCGATGCGCACCGACCGGCCGGACGCCTCGATCTGCCTGATCCGGTCGAGCGCCGGGTACTCCGGTGGTTCGCCCGCGCCTGCGTCGACCGGGCGAGTGTCGCGGCCCGGACGGCCGCCGATCCCCCTCGCCGCCCGGACGTGCTCGAAGCAGCGATCGCCCCGGCCCAGGCCGGCGTGGAAGGGACGTCCGGTGCGGGGATCGACCAGCAGGTAGACGTAGCACTTGAGCTTGGCCTGGACGGCCGGTGTGAACGTGTCCTCGTCGTCGTCCACCGGCAGAGCACCCCCGATGGAGGGCGTGCCGGCAACGGCGACGGCCAGACCCCCGGTCCGAGAGCTCGGCTCGCTCGCCCCATGGGGATCCGTCGCCGGGGAGGGCAAGGCGACGAGGCGCGGCGGCGCGACGGAAGGAGTCGGCTCGGCGGGACTGGCCAGGGCGGACCTGGCCGGGGCGGGGTCGGTCGGGGCGGACTCGGTCGGGGCGGACCTGGCCGGGGCGGACTCGGCCGGGGCGGCGGGGTCGATCGGAACCGCCGAAACCGGGGGCTCAGCCGGGGCAGTGGACGCTTCCGGGTCGGGCTCGGCCGCAAAAGCCGACTCAGCGGGGAGCGGAATCGAGGGTACGGGGGCAGGCTTGGGATTCAAATCCGCCCTGGCGACGATGCTCGGGACGCCGATCTCGGGACGCTCCCCGGCAGGGTTCCGGTCAGGAGCGCCGGTGTTGGCCGCCGGTGCGGTGTCCACGCGGCGGCCGGCTATTCCTCAACCAGTTCGATCAACGTGCCGAACGCACCCTTCGGATGGACGAAGGCGACCGTCGTGCCACGCGAACCCGGCCGCGGCGTCTCGTCGATGACCCGACCGCCGTGGTCCTTGACCGACTGGAGCACCTTTGCACAATTGTCCACGCGGTAGCCCACATGGTGGATGCCCTCACCCTTGTTGGAAAGGAACGTGGCCACCGTCGAGTCGTCCCTGAAGGGCGTGAGCAGCTGAATGTAGCTGTCGGCCACCTTGAGCAGCGCCTCCTCCACCCCGTCCGACTCGATCCGCTCCCGGTGGCTGACCTGGGCGCCGAAGGTCTCCGCGTAGTAGGCGACCGCGGCGTCGAGGTCACGCACCGCGATGGCGACATGGTCGATCTCGGTGAGCAGTGGTGCGGTCACGTTGCGCTCACGTCGCAGTCACTTCGTGCTCATGCCCCATGCCGTCGGAAGAGCGTGATGCGGTCCTCGCCCACCTGCGATCGCAATTCGGGATCCTCGATCCCCAATCCCTCCTCGGGGGCCAGGCACGTCACACCGATCTTCCCCTCGTGCAGGTTCTGGTGCACCTGGTAGGCCGCGTCACCCACGCCCTCAAGCGTATGCACGGCGGACAGTGGGGGAAGGATCTTTCCCTCGCACACCAGCTGGTTGGCGTCCCAGGCCTCTCGGTAGTTGGCGAAATGGGAACCCTTGATGGTCTTGAGCTTCATCCAGAGGTGGCGATTGTCGTACTCGATCATGTAGCCGGAGGTGGCTGCGCAGGTCACGATGATCCCGCCCCGCTTGGCGGCGAAGACCGACGCTCCCATGGTCTGGCGGCCCGGATGTTCGAACACGATGTCGACGTCGTCGCCGACGAGGGCTCGGATGTCCTTGCCCAGACGGCGCCACTCCGACTCGTCCTGGGTGTGCTCGTCCTTCCAGAACCGGTAGTTGGCCGCTTTCCGGTCGATCACCGCCTCGACTCCGAGGTCCTTCAGGAGCTCCACCTTCTGCGGTGAGGAGACCACGCCGACGGGGGTGCCCCCGCCATTGAGGACGTACTGGACGGCATAGGCACCCAGGCCGCCGGACGCCCCCCAGACCAGGACCTTGTCCCCCTGCTTCATGTGGGCCCCGTGGGTGGAGACCAGCATCCGGTAGGAGGTGGAGTTGCACAGGGCGTTGACCGCCGCCTCCTCCCAGGTGAGGTGGGTGGGCTTCGGCATCAGCTGGTTGGCCTTGACGACGGCGAGGTCGGCGAGCCCACCGAAGTTGGTCTCGAACCCCCAGATGCGCTCGTTGTCGGCCAGGATGGAGTCATCGTGGGCGCTCGGGCTCTGGTCGTCGACGTAGTTGCAGTGGATGGTCACCTTGTCGCCCGGCTTCCAGAGGCGGACGGCCGAGCCGGTGCGCAGCACGACCCCCGATGCGTCGGAGCCCACCACGTGGTAGTCGAGGGCGTGGCGCTTGCCCCACCGGCTCTCCTTGCCCAGTCGGTCGAGAAAGCCGAACGTGGGGAGGGGCTCGAAGATCGACGTCCAGACGGTGTTGAAGTTGATGGCGCTGGCCATCACGGCCACGTAGGCCTCGTCGGGGGCAAGCTCCGGAACCGCCACCTCACCGACGTGGAGCGACTTCCTCGGATCCTTGTCGCTCGACTCGAGCCCGTCGAACATGGCTACCTCGTCACGTCGGACGAAGGCGGCACGGTACGACTCGGGGAGGGGGATGGCGGCGATCTCGTCGCCGGATGCGCTCGATTGGATGGCTGCCAGAAACTCCTGCATGGGATGCGAGGATAGCCCGCCCGCTCCGGATCGAAGTGGGGTGTGGCGTCGCTGTTGCGGCGTCTTCGGCGGGTCGATCGGCCGTGATCTGCCGAGTGGTCGGCGGGTCGGGAATCCCGGCGAAAGCCGGATTTTCAACCACATCCGTTGCCGGCCGAAGCCGTGGCCGAAGCCGTGGCCGAAGCTGTTTGGTGGCGAAACCGGTCGGGGCAATAGCATGGTGCCGGTTGTTTGTGGCGGCCCAATGGGGGGATCGCCGCCTGATCAGGGCCAGCAGGCCGCGGAGGTCGTCATGTCCGGAACCGTCATCGTCGCAGGAGCCCGAACCCCGATCGGCAAGCTCTCTGGTGCTCTCGGCGGCTTCGCCGCCACTGAGCTGGGCGGCTTTGCCATCGCGGCCGCCCTGGAGCGGGCGGGAGTCAAGCCGGAGCAGATCGACTACGTCTTCATGGGGCAGGTGCTCCAGGCCGGTGCCGGCCAGATCACGGCGCGGCAGGCGGCGGCCAAGGCGGGGGTGGCGCTGGACGTGCCGGCGACCACCGTGAACAAGGTGTGCCTGTCGGGATTGAACGCCATCTACCTCGCCGACCTGATGATCAACGCCGGTGAGGCCGAAATCGTGGTGGCCGGTGGCATGGAGTCCATGACGCAGGCGCCCTACCTGCTTCCCGGGGCGCGCAGCGGGTACCGGCTCGGAGACGCAACCGTGGTCGACTCGATGATGTACGACGGACTGTTCTGTGCCTTCGACCAATGCGCCATGGGGTTCGGGACCGAGCGGTACAACGGCGCCGACGGCGTGTCCCGCGAGCGCCAAGATGCCTTCAGTGCCCTCTCCCACGAGCGCGCCGCCGCCGCGGCCAAGGATGGACGGTTCGCGGACGAGATCGTCCCTGTCAACGTGCCCCAGCGGAAGGGCGACCCCATCGTCGTCGATACGGACGAGGGTGTGCGCCCCGAGACCACCGTCGAGTCGCTCAGCAAGCTGCGCCCTGCCTTCGACAAGAACGGCACCATCACGGCCGGCAACGCCTCCCAGATCTCCGACGGCGGTGCCGCAGTCATCGTGATGTCGAAGGCAAAGGCCGCCGAGCTCGGAGTGACCCCGCTCGGCGAACTGGTCAGCTACGGCCAGGTGGCCGGTCCCAGCCCGTCCCTGCTCCACCAGCCGTCCCACGCCATCACCGTCGCGCTGGGCAAGGCCGGGCTCAAGACCGCCGACATCGACCTGTTCGAGATCAACGAGGCCTTCGCTGCGGTCGGGCTCGCCTCCGCCGACGACCTCGGCATCGGGGAGGACAAGGTCAACGTGAACGGTGGCGCCATCGCGCTCGGTCACCCGGTGGGCATGTCCGGCACCCGCGTGGCGCTCACCGCGCTGCTGGAGCTCAAGCGCCGCGGCGGGGGTACGGCTGCGGTCGCCCTCTGCGGTGGCGGCGGCCAGGGTGACGCCGCAGTGCTCCGCAGCCTCGCCTGAGCCCAGAACCCGGGACCGCCACGAGCCGGCGCCCCGTCGGAAGAGCGCCTGCGTCGACGACCGGCCTTCTGCGCTTGCGGTAACTGGCGAGTGCGGTAGATGGCAACGCCGCCGCGCGTGACGCAATACGGTTGCCGTGACACCGGCTGCGAGAATGCCGCAGCACACATACACGGGAGGCCGGCATATGAAGGGGTTCAAGAACTTCCTCATGCAGGGGGACCTGATCGTCATCGCGGTCGGTTTGGTGGTGGCCCTGGCGTTCAGCACGCTCATCAAATCCTTCACCGACTCGATCATCACGCCCCTGGTGAATGCGGCACAGGGCGGCGGGGCCGCCTCGCAGGGCCTCGGATGGACGATCAGCGGTCAGCGGATCCAGCTCGGTTCGTTCATCTCGGCCATCGTCTACTTCGTCATCTTCATGGCGGTGATCTACGCCGTCCTCGTGGTGCCGTATCGGGCATACATGAGAAGGAAGGGGAACACCGTCTTCGGCCCCCCACCGGACACGAAGACGTGCCCGCAATGCCTGTCGGACGACCTGCCTGTGGCTGCGGTCAAGTGCCGGCACTGTGCGAGTGTGGTTTCGGAATCGAGTGCCGCCTGAATTGGAGTCGGCAGAACAGCGGAGTGCCGCTGGGTGCGTAAGGCGCGGCTCGGCCAGAACGCGGCGCGCCTCCTGGGCGCACGTTACCAATTGCATTCCTCGGTCAGTTGCGTTCCTTGGATCACTCAGTGCCGCCGTTGGCTGGCCCGTTCTTACTCGCGACGGCTTACTCGGGATCGCTAAGGCGGTGGTCGTTGGTTCCGCAGCCGGTTGTGGAAGGCGCAGAGCACGCGCCCGTTCTCCTGGACGGTGAGGCCACCGGCGGCGTGGGGCAGGATGTGGTCGACTTCGCAGTCGCAGGCCGGCCTGTCGCAGTAGGGGTGGGTGCACTCCCGATCCCGTAGTTCGATGGCCCGGCGGGTGGCCCCGGTGAACAGGCGGGCGGTGGCGCTGACCTCGACCCGGCGGTCGGGCTTGAACACGGCCCGCTCCAGATAGGCCGCATCCAGCCAGGGGAGGAGGGACCCCGGGGAGAGGCCAGGCCTTGGGCCAGCTCACAGATCCGCCCGTGCCGTGTCGGCCAGTCCACCAGCACGCTGAACAACGGGGCGGGGCGGCGCCCACCCTCGGGGGCGGTCCGGGAGCGGGTGGCCATCTCGACCAGGGCGTCGGCCCGGCGCTGGCCCGGGGTCCGGCCGAGTCGCCGAGCTCGGGTCCCGTCCGAGCGAGGCGCGGGCCTCGGCCCAGTCGGCCTCGAACAGCTCGCCCTCCAGGCGCTCGAGCTCCCCGCCGACGATGGCCCCGGCGATGGGGTCGAGGGTCATCTTGCCCAGCCACAGGCCGGCGAAGCTGGCCTCGAGGTAGACCTGGCGCCGGGCGCGGCGGGCCTCGGCCTCCTCCTCGGTGCCGTCCGGGTCGGCCAGCTGCTCCCAGTAGGCGACGGCCCGGACGAAGGACTCGTAGCGCAGCGTGCGGGCCTGGTCGACCAACAGGGCCTCGTCCCGGTCGAGGGCCGCCTCGGTGGCCGGCCGACGCAGGGCGGCGATGGTGTCGACGTGGGCCCCGCTGATCTCCCCGGCCGACCAGGCCGGGCACAGGCCGGGAGGTGGGACAGGACCCGGCCCCGGCGCACCAGCCGCCGGGCCTGGGCCTTGGGCAGCCGGCACCGGGTGGCCAACCAGGCCGCCGTTGCGGGCCCCGTCGGGGGCCCAACCCCCCGAGGCGTCGAAGGCGGCCGTGGCATTGGTGACGAAGGACTCGAGGCGGGCCAGCTCGTGCTGGAGGACCTCCATCGACTCGGCATCGCCATAGGCCGACGGGTCCTCCGCCACCAGGTGGTCAATGGTCTCGGACAGGACGTTGAGGTCCATGTCCAAGCGAAACATCTGGGTGTGACACTGGACTGGGGAAGGAGGACCAGCCGCAGGGCTGAATCAATGCCGTACGGCCGAGTCAAACGGCCGAGTCAAACGACCGAGTCAAACGGTCGAGTCAAACGACCGAATCAGACGGCTGAGTCAGACGGCTGAGTCAGACGGCCGAATCAATAGGGAGGCTTGAACAAGCCTTCGAGAGACGCGCTGTCCGGCGCGACGTCCTTCCAGGAGTCGATGGGCAACGCCAGTACGGCGAGGGCGCAGGTCGGGAACCCGTGGGACTCGAGCCGGGCACGGTCGCTCCCCGGCGGGTCACCGTCTGCGTCGACCAACAGCTCCCAGACCAGCTCGAACATCGTCGGGTTGTGTCCTACCAAGAGGGCGCCCTCCACTCCATCATCGATCTCCCGCAGGCTCTGCAGTACCAGCCCGGTGTCCGCCCCGTAGAGGGAGCGGTACGACTCGAGCGGTAGCCGGTTGGAGAGCGCCTTCACGATCAAGCGGGCGGTCTGGCGCGTGCGCACAGCGGCCGAGCAGATGGCAACGTCCGGCCGCCGGACGCCGTTGAGACCGAGTACCGGCGACTCCTCGGCCAACCGCTTGCCCAACGCCGAGGCGTCGCGTCGGCCTCGGGCAGTCAGCGGCCGTTCCCGGTCACCACCTCCCCACGGTGCATCAGAGGCCGCCTTGCCGTGGCGGAGGATCCAGAGGTGCCGAAGAGCTCCCTTAACGGTCTCCGGCATGCCCCCATCGTGCCCCAGCCGACCCGAGCCTGCTGTGGGGGACCGGCCGGCCGGGGAAACACCTCCATGCAGGGGACAACCATGCGCCGGCCAAGGACCACCGTCTCCCCCAGCCGGTCAGCCACTCACACTTTCAGTCGGTCAGCCCCGTCTCCAGTCGGTCAGCCCCGTCTCCAGTCGGTCAGCCCCGCCTCCAGTCGGTCAGCCCCACTCCAGAGTGTCAGCACGCCGTTTGCCCCGCCGGAATCCCGGCTTGCGGCTATGCCTCCACTTCCCGCCGGCCCTCCAGGGCACGACCGAGCGTGAGCTCATCGGCATACTCGAGGTCCCCGCCCACCGGGAGGCCGCTGGCGATCCTCGTCACGGACAGACCAATCGGCTTCAAGAGCCGGGCCAGGTACATGGCGGTGGCCTCACCCTCGAGGTTGGGGTTGGTGCAGAGGATGACCTCCTTGATCCCCTCCTGGTCGACCCGCTCGAGCAGCTCGCGGATCCGCAGCTGGTCGGGGCCGATGCCCTCGATGGGGTTGAGGGCGCCCTGCAGGACGTGGTACTTGCCCGAGAACTCGCCGGTCTTCTCGACCGAGACGATGTCGCGGGGGTCCTCCACCACGCACACCGACGTGGCGTCGCGCCGGTCGTCGGCGCAGATGGCGCACAGCCCGCCCTCGGCCACGTTGAAGCAACGGGGGCAGAGGGTGATCCGCTCCTTGACGGCCACGATGGCCTCCGCCAGCCGGATGGCGTCCTCGGGCGCCACCCGCAACAGGTGGAAGGTGATGCGTTGCGCCGACTTGGGGCCGATACCGGGCAGGCGCCCCAGCTCGTCGATGAGCGCCTGCAGGGGTCCCGAGAAGATGGCCACCTAGGTCACCTCTTCGGCACCGGGGAAGGCCTGCAGCACCCGGTGGTGGGCCGAGTTGTCGACTTCGGCCACATCGCCTAGCTCGGACTCGTCGAAGGCCGAGAGGTCCTCGTTGACATCGGCTTCGTCTGCGGCGGCCGGTGAGGGAGCCGGCGAAGACCTGGCCGCGCCGCCGGACCCGGCTCCGGGAGGACCGGTTGTCTCGGCGTCGCCGGCACCCGAGGGGGTGGGCCTGCGTACGGGTTCGGGGGACGTGGCGATTGGGGCCTGCGGCGCGCCTTCGGCGCCGGGGTCGACGACCAGATCGAGCACGACGGGGCAGTCGAAGTGGGCGGACAGCGCCTGCTCGACCTCGGGGCGGAGCTCCTCGCACCGGGTCCGGTGGATCTCGTTGGGCAGGCCGAACTGAGCGCGGCCTTCCGAGGCGCCCATGAACCGGCCGGCCTGGAACAGAGCTTTGGCCTTCGGTCGCAGTCGCCCGATGATGTGGTCACCCCAGGCCTGGACCAGCTGGTCGCGGTCGGGGAACCCGCCGGCCGGTGAGCTCGTCGCCGGCGCGCCCTCCGGCGGCGCCGCGGCCGTGGTGGGTTCGTCCGTGGGTTCGTCCGTGGTTTCGTCCGTGACCGGGAGTGGTTCATCGACTGGCCGGTCGGCGGGAGGTTCGGGCTCGGCCTCAGCCGTCGGGGGCCCCGACGCGGCGGCCGCCTGCCTCCGGACGGCGCCCACCGTCCGGCGTGGGCCGGTCGGTGCCGGGGCCACTGCGTCGCCGCCTGGCTGTTGACCAGCCGCCGGTGCCTCCGGCGGCGGTGCTTCCGGGGGTGCCGATTGCGGGGGAGTATCCGGGGGTGCCGATTGAGGGGAAGTGATGGATGAAGTGATCGAGGGAGTGGCGAAGGAAGCGGTCGGGGCCGGTCCCGGGTGCGCCGCGGACGGACCGGCCGATCCGGTGCGGCCCGCTTCGAGGCGTTCGATGCGGGCCAACAGGGCCTCCGGCGTCACGTCGGCCTCGGGATGGGCCAGCCGGATGAGGGCGACCTCGAGATTGACCCGGGGATCGGGGGCCTCCCGCATGGACACCTGGGCCAGGCCCAGCACCTCGAGGGCCCGGACCAGGCCGGCGAGCCCGACCCGCTCAGAGGTGTCGGCCAGCGAGTCACGCTCCGAGCCGGCCACCGAGACCAGCTCGGGTGCCACCAGCACCAAGAAGCCCTGCCGCAGGTGGTCGAGCAGGTCACCGGCCAGCTGCTGGGGACTGTAACCGGCCGAGATGAGCTGGGCCACGGCGGCCATGGCATGGCCCGCATCGCGCTCGGCCAGCGACTCGACGATCTCGTCCAGCTCGGGCAGGTCGTCGTCGACCGAGTCGGAGGCCGCCACCTGGTCGAGGACGGAGAGCGCGTCCCGGGCCGACCCCCGGCCACGGCGGACGGCCAGGGCCAGTGCTTCGTCGGGGACGTCCAGCCCCGCTTCACGGCGCACCTGGTCGAGCAAGTCGTTGAGGATGTCAGGGCCGAGGAGGCGGAACTCGAAGTGCTGGGTCCGGCTGCGGATGGTGGGCAGCACCTTCTGCGGGTCGGTGGTGGCCAGCACGAACACCACGTGCGGGGGCGGCTCTTCCAGGGTCTTGAGCAGGGCATTCGATGCCGCTGTCGAGAGCATGTGGACCTCGTCGACGATGTAGACCTTCTGCCGGCCAGGGGTCCCGAGGGCCGCCCGCGCCACCAGGTCCCGCATGGCCTCCACCCCGTTGTTGGAAGCGGCGTCGAGCTCGTGGACGTCGAGGGACGAGCCGCGGGCGATCTCCACGCAGGACGGGCACACCCCGCACGGCTCACCGTCCTGGAGGTCGGTGCAGTTGAGGGCCATGGCCAGGATCCGGGCGGTCGAGGTCTTGCCCGTGCCCCGTGGCCCGCTGAACAGGTAGGCGTGGGCCACCCGCCCGTCCCGGACCGCGTTCCGCAGGGCCAGGACGACGTGGTCCTGGCCGCGTACCCCGGCGAAGGTCGAGGGCCGGAACCTTCTGTAGAGCGACTGGTAAGGGGTGTCGACTGGTTCGACGGTCACCCGGGCGAGCCTACCGGCGACCGCACCCCTTCCCCGAGTCCTGGCGGGCCTTGTGCAACGGGGTCACGACGGAGTGGAACAGCACCGAGCGCGGTCGTCGCAAACGGCGTTCCCGACGGGTTACGCACCGGCCCGCCACGTTAGGTGTTGGCCCCTTTCCAGCAGGATCGGGCCCATGGTACGTTCGCCTCTTCTATTCGGCTCTCACATTGCGGAAGCTTCATCAGGGGCAGAAGTCCGAGGGGGATGACCAATGATCGGTAAGTGGAGTCGTCGGGTCGCGCTGGGCGCGGCAATGTTGGCCGGGGCCGCACTGGTGGGGATCGCACCCACCGCCGCATCGGCGCCACGGCCCGGTCACAGCAGTGATCGGCGGGGCCAACCCGTTCAGCGCCAGCACCGCTGGTTCGACCTACACGGTCGAGTTCACGACCAGCGCCACCGGCGCCCTCGCCAATGGGACCGGGACCATCACCCTGGCTGACAGCGGTGGCGCCCTTCCCGCCAGCGGCTACGACCTCGACGCTGGCGCCCACCACGTGACCCCGGGTGTCAGCGGATCCGGGGCCAGCGTGACGCTCACCGTGCCCGCCAGTGGCATCACGATCGGCAACTCGACCCAGGTCATCGTGACCATCAGCGGCGTCACCACGCCGGTGGCCGGCAACTACACCATGACCGCCAGTACCTCGTCGGACACGACGGCGTGGCGGCCGCCTACACCATCGGCACCGCCACCCAGGTCGTAGCCGACGGCCGGCAACAATCAGGGCACAATCCCGCCGTCCAGGTCAACTCCCCGTTCCGCTGCACCTCGGCGCCACCGTGCGTGACGCGACCAATGCCGATGTGGACCAGCCCACATCCAGGTCGTCTTCACCGCCATGCCTGGCGTGAGCGGTGCCAGCGCCACCTTCGCCAACGGCACCGCCACCACCACGTCGAGCACCGACCAGCACGGGCCTGGCCACGCTCCACCGTGCTCACGGCCAACGGCACCGCCGGCACATTCACCGTCACCCCGCAGCAACCGTCAACGCTGTCCCGCTGACGGTCCGGCACGTTCACGGAGACAACTCCGCCCCGACCGCTCCCCTGGCGCCCGACCATCGGCACGGCCACGGCCGGAGCCGCCAGCGCCACGGTCACCTGGACGCCGCCGACGACGGGTGGCGTGCCACCACCTACACCGTCACCTCGTCGCCGGGTGGGATCACGGCCACGGCCGGCCTGGGCGCCACGTCCGCCGTCGTCAACGGCCTGACCACCGGCGTCTGCTACACCTTCACGGTCACGGCCAGCAATGCCGGCGGGCACCAGTCCCCCGTCCGGGGCCTCCAATGCCGTCGTCCCGGCCACCCCACCGCCACCCGTGGCCAACGGCAACCTCGCGCCCCCGGTCGTCGGGATGGCCGCACTGCCTGACGGCTCGGGCTACTGGCTGGTCAACGCGGCCGGAGCCGTGTCGGCCCATGGGAACGCCGTCAACTACGGCTCGATGGCCGGCAAGGTGTTGAACGCTCCGATGACTCACATCGTGGCCACCCCGGACGGCAAGGGCTACTGGCTGGTGGCCGCCGACGGCGGGACCTTCACCTTCGGCGATGCAGGGTTCTACGGATCGACCGGCAACATCCACCTCAACGCCCCTGTGGTCGACATCGCTCCCACGACCAGCGGGCACGGATACTGGCTGGTCGCCTCCGATGGCGGGATCTTCGCCTTCGGTGATGCGCCGTTCTTCGGCTCCATGGGTGGGCAACACCTCAACAAGCCGGTGGTCGGGATGGCGGCCGACTCCGCCACGGGCGGCTACTGGCTGGTCGCCACCGACGGCGGGATCTTCAGCTTCAACGCACCGTTCTTCGGGTCCACCGGGAACATCGTCCTGAACAAGCCTGTCAACGGCATGGCTACCACCGCTGACGGGCAGGGCTACTGGTTCGTCGCCTCCGACGGAGGGATCTTCAGCTTCGGTGATGCGGCGTTCTACGGCTCGACCGGGAACATCGCTCTCGTCGCCCCGGTCGTCGGCATGGCTGCCAACCATGCCACCGGCGGCTACTGGCTGGTCGCTTCGGATGGGGGGATCTTCTCCTTCAACACGCCGTTCTACGGCGCCAAGTGAGCTGAGCATCCTCAGGATCGCCGGCTGAGCAGCTGGCCGAGCCCGGGCGGGCTGGGGTACCCCGCCCCGGGCCCAGGCCATCCTGCAGCGACCGACGGTGTCATCGCACTGGGAACGGGTCGTGTCACCGCGAAGGAGACGGAGTCCGGTCAGGTCCGGCTCCCCAACGGTCCGGCCCCCAAGGGTCCGGCACCGCAACGGGTCCGGCACCCCAACGGTCTGGCTCCCCAACGGTCGGCTCCCTTCGAGAGATCCGGCGCGTCACAGCCGCCGGGCGCCAGTTCTGACGGCGCCGGTCCTTTCGAGCTGCCACTCCGAGCCGACTGAGACTGTGAATCGCTGTGGGACAGTTCCCTTGACCGCTCGCCGGGTGGGTCCCACCGATGAGTTCGAAGCCGCCCCGTCGTCGTAGCATCCGTCCGGAATTCCACGAGTTCAAGGAGGACCACGATGCCGGCAATCGACCCCTATCTCTTCTTCCCCGGCAACGCCGAGGAGGCAATCACCTTCTACAAGGACGTCTTCGCTGGGGATCTCACCGTGACTCGCCGCGGCGAGGTCGACCCGAGCGCTCCGGAAGACATGAAGGACCTGGTCATCAACGCCAGCCTGATGTCCGATGGCCTCACCATCCGAGCCAGCGACCGTACCGACACCTCCCTCGATGCCCAGACCAGGGTCGAGCTGTCCATCGTCGGCACGGAAGAAGATCGGCTTCGGAAGATCTTCGACGATCTGAGCGCGGGTGGAACCGTTCGGAGTCCGCTCGAGAAGATGTTCTGGGGCGACGTCTTCGGGGCCCTCACCGACAAGTTCGGCATCGGGTGGCAGGTGAACATCGGCGAGGGGTAGGGCCGTGGACGTCACCGCGGGTACGGGTCGGTGATCCCGGCCACGCGTGACACGGCATTTGCACGCCACGAGTTACACGGCATTGCCCGCCGTCGATGTTGCTCGCCGTCGACCAGCGAAGTACATCGGTCAGGGTCGGAAGGCCAGCGCTCAAAACGGGGGCCGAGGGCCAAGAGTGCCCCGGAGCTCGGTGCGACGGCCAGGTTGGCTGCGGCACACGGCCTGGCCTGCTGAGAGCTGCTGCCTTCCGACCCTGACTCGATTCACAGAAGGACGTTGCGCAGGACCCAGCCGCCGCATCGAACGCCGGGGCGGTCGAAAGCCTAGTCCTCCACTCCCTTCACAGCCGGCCGGGTAGCCTGACGGGGCCGCTGACTCGACGGGGCCTAGCTCCGGCGCCGGTGGCGCCCGGAGGTGTGCGAGAGCGGCCGAATCGGCACGACTGGAAATCGTGTGTGGGGAGACCCACCGTGGGTTCAAATCCCACCGCCTCCGCCACATGGACACGGATTCGACACCCGGCCGGGACACCAACACCGTTGGGTCGACCGGCCGCGGGCCGAAGCTGGGCGATAGCCAAGCCATGGCCCTGGCCATCGAAGAGGCCGCCGCCGCGACCGGCCACGGCGACGTCCCGGTCGGCGCGGTCGCCCTGGTCGACGGCCATGTCGTCGCCTCGCGGCACAACGAGCGCGAGAAGCGCGGCGACCCGACAGCCCATGCCGAGCTGCTGGCCCTGTCCGATGCGGCGACGGCTCTCGGGACCTGGCGCCTCTCCGAGGTGACCCTGGTCGTGACGCTCGAGCCCTGCCCGATGTGCGCCGGCGGCCTCGTGGCGGCGCGGCTCGGACGCCTGGTCTTCGGTGCTGCCGACCCGAAGGCGGGGGCGTGCGGGTCGCTCTACAACCTCTGTGCCGACCCGCGCCTCAACCACGAGGTCGCCGTCACCTCCGGAGTCAGGGCCAGGGAGGTGAGCGATCAGCTTCGTCGGTACTTCGAGGCGCGCAGACGCTGATTGACACGCCGCCCCCTCCATCCGTCGCTCTGTCGAACCTGTGCCCATGGGAGGTCTGTGGGGTTGGGCGGAGTGGGCCAGCCGTTAGGTGTGCCGCATGCCGGTCATTGCCACCACCGGCTTGTTGAGCACGATGTTGCCGGTGGACCCGAAGAAGAGCGCGCTGCCAGAACCGAAGACCCCTCGGTCCGAGGCGACGAACTAGTACGCGCGCCCGCCATCAAGGGAGATCCGACATGCCATCGGCTTGTCGAGCGCGAGATTGCAGGTGAACCCAAGAGGTTTTAGCTGTGCCGTTCGTCAACATGCCTCAGTCGGAGGAACCAGCCGGTACCCACCGTCACCCCGCCGTCCGATCCAGCACCTTCCCGCCGCCGAGGTAGCGGCCAGCAGGATGAGACCCCAGAAGAGGCAATGTTCCCGATCTGCCCGACCGAGGATCTTGAGGCTCTGACCAGGGGCGACGGCCAAGGACCGCGTTGACGATCCCGCCGGTCCCCCTATCCGGTTCCGCTCACGCCCTGATCACCAATGGCGTCGACACAGACCGCGTTCGGGACGGCACTGGAAGGACCGATCCAGCTCTGCACGGTCGCATGGAAGCCGAACTCGACCGAGATCGTGTTCGGGCCGAGTGGCGAGGGATCCGCCCCACAGTCCGTCACCGGTCGCCCGAGCCGTGCCGTGTCCGACGCGGCGGGAGTACCCACCGCCAGCTTCGTGATGCCGACGACGGCCACGGATGTGACGATCCCAAGGCTGACGGCCAGTAACCCGCGCAAGACGGCCCTTCCGGTACCTTGCCGAAGGGGCAATGGGCTGATCCCCGATCTGATCGACAGGGCCCGTCGCACCCCATCCACTCCACCTTGCCGCATCCAGCACCCTCCTTCACATGCTCCGGCGCCACCCGCTCGGGAGTGCCCCATGGCTCGCGTCCGGAGAGAGCATCAAAGCATGCGGCCCTTGATTTGGGCTGTGAGCGTCCGGATCTCGATCACGGACGTCGACGGCCAATAGGGCTCGGGTCGCGCGGGCATATCGGGTTCCGACTGCACGAACCGCCTCGCCCGCCCGCAGGTGCGGATGGGCGAAACCGGCTTACAACCCGAGGAGCAGGGTGGTGGTCGTCGTGGTCGGCGGGACGGTCGTCGTGGTCGTCGTGGTCGGCGGGACGGTCGTCGTGGTCGTCGTGGTCGGCGGGACCGTCGTCGTGGTCGTGGTTGTCGGCGGGACGGTCGTCGTGGTCGTCGTGGTCGGCGGCACGGTCGTCGTGGTCGTCGTGGTCGGCGGCACCGTCGTCGTCGTGGTGGTCGGCGGCGGCGGTGGTGGCGGTGGTGGCGACGTCGGAGGAGGACTCGACGGCGGCGGGGTTGGTGTTGTGATTGTCGGCGGGGGTAGCGGCGGCAGTTGCTTCAACGTAGGCGCCCCCGGGAGCAGCTTGGTGACCGCGGGGAAGAGGGTGAGTGGCTGGAGGGAGCCACTGAAGGGAAGTGCGGCGCCTACCGGGGTGAACGACGACCCACAGGTGACCTTGGCATGGGCCAGGGTGGCAGTGACCTTCACCGGCACGGTGACGCCGGGCGAAGCATGGTCGATCGGCAGGGAGATGGAGGCCTTGCCCGTGGAGTCAGCCGAGGTCGTGTGAACGCTGTGAGTCCGCACATAGTCGGCCTCCACACGCACCTGGGCACCGGCGGCCGAGGTGACGGTGATCGTCTCGGCGGTCGCTCCCTGGGGCGGCGCCGGGTTCGAGACAGATGCCGAGCAGCTCGTCAGAGGCGCCGACTCCAGCGGCGTGAACGTATCGGGTTGTGTGGTCTGGGATGTGTTGTTGTGGTTGGAACGCGCCGCCGAGACCACATGCGGCGGAGCCGGGAGGCGCGAGCTGGCGCCCCCTCCGGCAACGCTGAAGAAGGTGATCGTGGCGATCACGATGACGGCGACGGCGGCTGCGATCGGTCGCCAGCGGTTTCCGCCGATCAGGTCTTCGAGCATGTCAGGCCTCCTGGGTGGGTTCTACAAGGTTGAAAAATAGGCGCAAGGCGGGGCACTCCTACTGCCCTCCACCTGTTGTCGGAAGGATCCCTGCGGGAAACACGGGCGTGAACGAGGTCGAGCAGGAATCCTTCGTTCCCCGCAGGGAGACGTTGGCGGTCACCTGGACGGTCACGCCCGGCTGGGCATGGTTGATGGCCAGGGCAAAGTCAGCTGTACCCGACCCGTCGGCGATGGAGGAATGGACGCTGCGGGTCTTGACATAGTCCGCCTCGAGCCGAACCTCGGCTCCCGCAGTGGTGGTCACCACAACGCTCTCCGCCGTCTGTCCCCTGACCGGCGCCGGATTGGACACGGACACCGTACATCCTTCGAGGGCGGCGGGCGGGGAGGTGATGTAGAAGAGCGACGGCTCGTCCGCCCCCCCATTGGCGCCCGTTGACGGCGGATCGGCGCCGCTGGGCAGGCTGGAGCCGCTCTTTCCCGACGAACCAGCCAAACCAACTGACGAGCCCGTGCCCACCGGCGACCGATGTGCTGCTGAGGCAATCTGCGGCAGCGGCAGCTGCGCGGCGCTCTTGCCGCCGGTGGCCACCATTGCGACGGCACTGCCCACGGCCATAACAACCATGCCGACCAGGATCTGGGTCTTCATGCCCCACCACCGGAAGGAGTCCCGTGGATGATGTCGCTCAACGTGTTCACACTCTGCTGTCCGTAGCGCTCAAGCGGAACGATGTAGGTGCCCTCGTCGATCTCGTTCCAGCTGATCACCATCCACCCGTTCGGGTTGGCGCCGGAATTGCCGCTAAAGATCTCGCGCATCGTCTGACCCCCGTCGCGGGGAACACACCCCGATCCTCCCCCGATCACCTTGTTGTACCCCGGGGCCAGCGGGCTGAAGAACTGCTTGGCACTGCCATCGGGGTTGCGGGTCGACCGCACCTCGGTCGCCAATTGGGTGATGTCGCTGAACGAGGCCTGGTTGCTCACCGGGTTCTGGCTGGACCAGTAGTACTGGTCGGCGTCGAAGTCGGCCGCCTTTGCGCTGTCCCAGGTGTTCCAGTTCTCGTCGCCCACCAGGTAGAAGTGGGACCGCCACCGGGCGCTGAATTGTCGAGCACGGATTGGGGGTACTTGCGGCTGCCCATCATGATCAAGGTGGGCCGGCCCGAGTTGCTCCGGTCGAAGGCGGGGTCGTTCCCGTATGTCGTCTGCAGGTACGACAAGTCGTTGTCGATCTGCGTCTGAGTCCGGATGACCGCCGACGAGATGTACGCGATCCATAGGGAGAAAGGAGTGCCCGCCTGGTTGATCTGGTGCACCGCCGACACCAGCATGGCGAGGCGGCGGTTGAAGCTCGACGATGACGCGGTCTGGTTGGGCTGACCCGTGCCTGCCCAACTGACCGCGAACCCTGCCAACCCGGTCTTTGCGGCGAGCGCCACGTCGGAGCTGATCTGCGCCGGATCGTCCTGCGTCCACAGAGGCGACGCTACGTCGGTGAGCTGGTTGCCGGGGTAGTTGTTGGTGACCGTGCAGCCATCTGCGCTGAGCGTGGCCGGCAGGGGCAGGGGATTTCCGCCGTACGGGTAGTTCGGGCCCAGCCGTGAGTGCCAGTGCTGGGTGTCCCACCAGAGGTAGTAGAAGGCGAACATGCGGTGACTGGCGTTGGTGTCCCGCACCGGCGTCGGAGAGATGGGCCGGCTCGAACCCGAGCCGCCGGTGGACGGAGTCGCGCCGGTGGAACTTGTCGGGCCGGAATCCGCCTCCGCGCCCCCGCAGCCCGAGGCGACCAGGGCCAGCACGAAAAGCAGGCCGCCGCCCCAGCGCAGCGTTCTCCAACTAGACAAGCGCGGCACCGCCCACACCTCCCGTCGGAGCGCCGACCTCAGCTTCGGCCGGACCCGCGGCCTCGGAACCATCGAAGTGCTGCACAGCACGCCGGCGGCGGCGTCCGATCACCCCGGCGGCCGTGATCACCGAGGCCACGACCATGAGGATGGCCAGGATCTCGAGCGCGTTGCCGGTGGTGACCACGATCTCGGTGGCCGTCTGGTCCTTGGATAGGCGGACGGTCGACGCCAGTGGCACCAGCCCACCCTGCACCTTCACGCCGTAGTTGCCACGGGGAAGGTCGGTCAAGGTCACCCGGTGCCCGGGGCCGAACGGAACCACCCGAACTGCGCCGTCGGGATAGGTGAGCCGGACCGACGAGCCGGCCGGGCGTCCCGCCATCAGGTCGTTCCCGACGATCGTCAACGAGTGGAGGATCACCGGAACATTCCAGGTCAGCGAACGCCGGGTGTCGAAGCGCAACTGGCCGCTATTGACCGCGTTGGACCCGCTGATGACGGCCGATTTAATCGAGTAGGTGATGTTGCGGTCCGTCACACCCTGGGCCACCGGGGAGGGCCGGCTGGCCGACAGCCATACCGGAGCGCGCAGTTGGTTACGGGTGAGCTTGGTGGTGCGACCGACGCTGTCGTTCAGAGTCACCGAGTCCACCTGGCTGACCGGAACGGGCTTCCCTTGCGGGGTCAGGAGATGGATGGCCACAGCCCGGTCGGCATCCAACTCGACCACCAGCCGCCGGGAGAAGTCGCCGTGGTTCGGGTCGCTGGCCACTCGGTCGAGGCTGACCCGCAGGTCGGAGCTGAGCTGCTGAGGCGGAACCAGCTACGGCGGATTCGGCAGCAGACAGATTCGGGTCGTTGACCTCCGCCACCCCGCCCGCGCCGGTCACCCCGGCCATCCCGTCCAGCGTGAACTGCACGCCGGGGTAGTTCGGCACCACCACGACTTGCACGATGCGCGGCGCCGGTGCCGCAGATGCCGCCGGGGCGGCGGCGACGACGCTGCCTGCGGCCAGCACAGCCAGCAGGCCCCCGGCCAGTGACACGGCGGAGCCCTGAGGTCTTCATGCCGGCACCCCCGGGGGCGCATCGGGGCTCGACGACGAGAGCGCGGAATCGGGTCGGAATCGGGCCGTGTCCGACGGAAGGCGAGGACGATGATCAGCGCGGCGCCGGCCAAAGCGCCGAGGTAGAGCAGGTAGATCAAAGAGACCGTGGGCCGCGCCCCGACCAGGGTCACGTGCGACTGGATGGCGGGTGAGATGGGCTGCTGATGCAGATCGAGCCCACTCAGAAGGTCCCCGGCGGTGGCGATCTGGGGGGTGAGCGGGGGCATGTGGAAGACCTGGTCGATCATTCCCGGTATGGAAGCGGTGTCCAGCTGTTGACTGTCGACGTACCCCGCCCGTGCGTAGGGGGACACCAGGATGGTCGGCACCCGCAGACCCCAGGTCTGGCCCACCGACCGTCGGCGGAACGGCGTGGTCGTACCATCCGCCGGAGTCGTCGTAGGTGAGCAACAGCGCGGTGTGCTGCCAGGCCGAGCTCTGCATCAGGGCGTTCACCAGGGACTCCACGAAGGCCTCACCCTGGGCCGGGCTCTGGGGCGAGCGCTCGGAGTTGCCACTGGAGCCGGAGACGTAGGAGACGGCGGGAAGTGTCCCCGCGGCGAGATCGCTGAAGTACTGCCCGGTGCCGACGATCTGGTTGGAGTCGCCCGGGTTCCCGGTCACGGCCGGCATGGAGAGCAGCGGCACCCGTGACCGGTCGCCGGCGGTCACCGGCTGGAACGGGTAGCCCTGCACGTAGTACTTCCAGCTCAGGTGGGCGGCGTTCAGCTGGTCGAAGACGGTGGACACCGGAATGCCCCCGGCCGGCGACGCGTTGGCGAGGAGCCCGGTCGTCTGGCCTGCTTCGGCCGCAAGGCGGTTGGGCAGCCCTCCCGCCTGGGAAACCGCAAAGAAGTGGTCGTAGAGCGTGAAGCGGTCGGCGAGGTTCCAGTAGTAGGGAAGATCGGCGCCGTTGAAGTAGCCCATGGCCAATGAACCGATCGTGGCATTCGGCTGGGCGTTCACGAAGCCGTCCATCTTTCCGAGATCCAGAGCCTTGGAGGTGACCCGCAAGGTGTCGGTCAATCCGGCGCGAGCCTGGTCGGAGCTCAGGTGGTACGGCTTCACACAGCTCTTCGAGTTGACCTGCACGCGTTGGCAGACCCCGGCGGGAATGCCGTCGACGCCGCGACGGGTCCCGAAGTAATTGTCGAACGAGTGCCCGCTCTGCATGACGACGATCACGTGCTGGATGGCCGACGACGTGGTCACGGTCGAGTGCTGGGCGGTGACGGCGGGGTGCGGCGCCGCCGCGCCCGCCGTGATGGCCTGGGCGCCGATGGCGGAAACAAGTGTCAGCGTCGCGGTGGCTGCGATGGCCCGGCGGCGACGGCCGAACGAGTGCGGTCGGAGTGGGCGCATCACGGATGGACCTCGTAGATGATAACGACAGGTCGGCCACCGAAACGCTCGGTGTGCACGATCACCCCGTGGTAGCGGGAGACCAGGACCTCCAGCCGGCGCGCCGTCGACGGAGACCGCAGGGCCGAGTAGGCGTCCCACACCAGATAGGAGAATTGCCCGTCACGGACGCTCCGGTCCGGGTTGTAGACGGGCGTGTAGGCCGGATTGCGGTGCAGCGGGTCGGTGCTCACCGACAGGCCCTGCACGGGTCGGTGCCCGTAGTACTCGAGGATGTTGGCCATGCTCGGGCCGATGGTCATGAGCTCGGTGCCGGGCACGAGGTTGGCCCCGATCCATTGGCCTGCTGGACGTCCCCCGGGAACACCGCCCTGGCCGGCCAAGGCGGCGGCGGTAGACGGCGGGAACACCGTCGTGACGATGCCCGGGACCAGCGAGGCCAGCACGATGGCGATGGCCGCGGGGCGGGCGATCGTCGCCGTGAAGCGGTCGAGACTCCCGGGAAGATGCCAGGTGGCCAGGCCGCGGGCAGCCAGGATGCACAACGCCGGGGCGATAGGCAGCAGGTACTGGTAGCCCTTCAGCGGGTAGATCTCGAGGGTGATGAAGGGGACGGCGATCCACAGCACGAGCAGGAGCTCGCGCCATGTGCGGTTGATCCGCACGAGGAGGGCGGCCGCCGCCGCACCGACCAGGGCCCAGCCGATGGCCGAAGGGATGACCGTCAGGTAGAAGGTCCCGGCGTGGTTGGACGTCCGGGCCAGCTGCCAGGTGAGATAGTTCTGGCCGGTCGAGCTCCGTCCGGCCAGGGACAGGGCCAGTGGGAAGACGAGACCCATCCCCACGACCACGCCCACCGTCAGGGCGACCGCCCGTCCCGGCCGGCGCACTTGGGGGCTCACCAGCAGGAAGAGCACCATGGCGCCGAGCATCACCCCGCTGGTTTCCTTGGTCAGGACGGCGAGGCCGAGGGCGGCCGCGGACCCCGCCAACCACTCCAGCCGTTCCGTCTTGACGAACCGGGCGAACATCCAGAACGCCACGGTGATGCACAGCACCGCCGGCCCGTCGAGCAGGAGCTGGCGGGTGACGACGAGGTGGTAGGGCATGACCGCCAGGAGCAGCGCGCCGAGCACGGCCGTCTTCGGACCGTAGAGCTCCCGGCCGACCATGAAGACGGCGGCAATGGTGGCCACCCCGAGAAACGCCACGATGACCCGGCCGCGGAGATCCGGAGTCCCGGAGCTGAACAGTGGCGACATGAGCGTGGGCAGGAGCAGCGGGTGAGCCCGGAAGATCGGGAACTGGTTGACGAAGAGCGGGTTGCCGGCAAGAGATGCCGCCTGGCCGGCGTAGACCGCCTCGTCGCTGTTGAAGCCAAGGGCGTTGAGGTTGACGAGCCGGAGGACCAGGCCGATCAGGAGCGTCAGCCCGAGCCACGCGGAGGTGGGAACCGGTCCGCCGATCAGCGAGGCCAGACGCGACCGTGCCTCCGGTGTCACAACCGTTGAATCCTGGGAATCTGTGCTGTCCGCCGGTTGTTCGGCGCGCTCACGTGCTCCCTGACTCGCTGTCTCGTCGCTGAGCAGCGTCACTTACCGGCCTTCCCGAATGTCCGCGAATGGAGGAGCGTCAGGCGTCAGAGCCCGGCAGGCGATCCACCTCGGATACGTTGCGATGGTCCGTGACGAACACGTCCTGGCTGTTCGACGCGGTATTCGAGCGATCCACGAAGGGCTGCCTCGTCGCTGCGCTCGCTGCCAATTCGGCGGCGATCCGATCGGCCCAGTCGAAGTCGTCGGAACCGAGCCGCTGGATCCGCACGCTCTCCATGGCGCTGACCAGGATGAGACGCTCCTGCTCGCGGAGCTCCTCGTAGGTGGAGCCGGAAACGTTCAGGGCCTGGGCCAGGTAGCGGTACGGAGGGAATCCGTAGGCGTCTTCGGTGTTCTCCAGCAGCTCGGACATTGCCTCGGCCTTCGGCACCGTGAGATGGCACGGCACGCCCCGCTCGATGATGTAGAGCTGGTCGATCCTCGTGGTGGGGGCGAGCTCGCAGGTCACCAGGCGTTGGACGTGGTACTTCGGCGGCGGAACGGCTCGCTGCGTCCATCCGTTGATGGTCATGATCGGCACGTTGCGCTCGGCCAGCTTCATGGCGAACCCACGGCCCTCCTTGGAGTGCAGTCGGCTCTGGATCCGCAGTCGTGTCCATTCCGATCGGCTGAGGTCCCCTGCATCGACGGCACGCAGGGTGTGCTCGCTGATGGTGAGCGGCTTCGGGAAGCTGCGGGCCACCCCAGCGCTGTCGATGATCGTCATGTCGTCGGACAGGAAACGACCACCGCTTGTCCGTAGGAGCTTGAGAACAGTCCCGGTCTTCCCGGTGTCGGTCTTCGCCGAGAGCATCACCCCCCGACCGTCGACCTCCATGCAGGCGGCGTGGAGCAGCATGTAGCCCCGGTCGACGAAGACGAAGCGGAGCAGTGCTTCGACCACATTGGTGTAGAGCACATGTGGGCTCCGGGCGAGCGCCCGGCTGCTGGTGATCGCAATGTGCTCGCCGAAGTCGATGGCGAAGTTGGCCGAAAGGCGTCCGAAGTGCTCCTCCCACCGGATCGAGCTGGCGTCCGACGAGCGGAGCATGCGGGTTCGCAACCTCGGCCGACCCACCGATCCGGTCCGGATGCCGATGTCGGGCTGCCGGGTGTCTCCCGCCTCCCGCTGCACCCGGAAGAAGGCCAGCTCGGGCAAGACCACGTCGCTGCCGATGGACACGATCCCGTGCAGGTCGTAGGTGTAGCGGAACGGACCTGTCTTGGCCTTGGGGACAGATCGCCGGATGGCGGCATCGTCCACCCTGATCCTGATCGGTCCGACCTCGCTGGTCGTTCGGGTTCCCTCCGCCATTTTTGCCCCTCCCTCGTAGATGAAACGGTCGCTGATCCCGAACCGGACCACGAACACAGCGATGAGCGTGATCACGTTGGCCAAGGTCTGCGGGACGTGGATGAGGCTGACCAGCAGGGCCAGGAACGGCAGCCGGGCCAGCATCACGGTGTTGTTGAGGACCGAGAACCTCCAGTACCGCGCCCACAGGCTGCCGGCCTTCCGGTCGGCGAAGACGAAGAGCTCCATGCCGGCGAAGTTCCAGGTGGTCGATATCTGCGTGGACAGCACGGCAGCCCAGAGGTAGGGCACGTGCCCGAAGCGGACGAGCAACCAGAAGGCGATGGTGTTGACTACGAGCCCGCTCGCCCCGACTGCCGGCGAATCCGGCCGCTCGGAGCTGCCGCTCGCTGGCCAGCGTCGATACCCGCAAGCGGGTCAGGTGATTGGCGAAACGGAACCCTTCGCGGAGGCTGGCCTTGCTCTCGCCCGAGTAGCGGGGAGCGAAGGTGAATCCGATCTCGGCCACCCGCAACTGGCACCGGGCCACCGCCTCGAGCAGGATCTTGAACCCCAACGGTCGCAGGGCGTCCATCTCCAGGGCCGACGCCCTGACGGCGAAGAACCCGCTCATCGGGTCAGTGATCTCCCGCAGGCGGCGAGGGAAGGCGGCCTTGGTGACCTTGGTAGCCAGCCTGGACACACCGGCCCGCGAGCGGTTGGCAAGCCCGCCCGCCGCGCCGTTGTCGGCGTAGCGACTGGCGACCACCAGGTCCGCTTGGTCCAGGTCGATCGGGCGGATGAGGTCCGGGATGGTCTCCGGCGGATGCTGGAGGTCACCGTCCATCACCACCACGATCCGGCCTTCGGCCAGTCGCATCCCGGCCACCACCGCCCCACCGAGGCCACCCACACGCTCACCGGGACCCCGGTGCATGACCAGCACCGGCAGAGAGGTACCCTGACCTGCGGCGGCGGCCACCTCAGGGGTGTCGTCAGTACTGTCGTCGACGAAGATCAGCTCGGACCTCCCGGCGGGGAGCACGGCGCTGAGCTGGTCGATCAGAGGTCCGATGTTGGCGCGCTCGTTACGAGTCGGCACCACCACACTGATATCTATCGTTTGCATCTTGCCCCCCCAATGAGCTCCGCTCCACCGGCGTATCCATGGCAAAGGATCCGGTCATTAACCGGGGCCCATTGACAAAATGAAATCCTGTGTTCGCTGACTGAGTTGCCCATCTTGGATGGACAGATTTGATCAATGCGATGGCGCCGGTTCGGGATCGTGGCCGGCGGATCTGCGAGGTTGCCTTTGGCCGGGACGCGTTCCACCGCACGCCTCGCCACCGACTCCGCCCGCTCCGCAAACGACCTGCTTCCGCTGCGGACGCGGCCCGGTCGGGGTGGGACGTCCCTGCCCCAGCGGCCTTCCCAGGCCTCCGCCTCCCCATCCACTAAGCCCCATCGGATGCCACCGTAACGGGCACCGCGCGGGTAAACAAGCTTTAAACGCTGAGTTATCCCTTGGTTAACACCGATCGGACGGACCGCAGCCGAGCGGCCACGAGAAGTGACCGAATATGGTCGAAAAACACCATGTCAGCGCGTCCCCAGGGGGTCGCGGGCAACGGGTCGGTAGCGTTCGCGCGAGGAGCGGAGAGGGCGAGGTCAGCCTCGAGTCGGCCAGTCCGCCCGTTTGGTCTCGACGCGGGGCGCCGGACGAGGGGCTGGAACGACCGTTGAGGTCTCCTCGACGATCACGCCGCACCGGAGGCACTCCCAACGGCGAGCCGGTGGGTATGCGAGGGCGAACCAATCGTGGGATGTGTGCCGGCAAATGAAACTGTGGACTCGCCGAGTCACAAAACTGAGTTTAGTATTTGCCTGCCCAGAATCCTCCGCGACAAAAGTAATTTCTTGCCTAACAGGTTGGGCCTCGTTCAGCGGGTATTTACTTTCAGGCGTGGCGACCGTGAACGCCAAGGTGTCGTCTCTCTTAACATTCCGCGTCATGCCCCGGCGCGCAACGACTCGCCCGATTCCGGTCGCCTCGCCAGGCTCGCCCGGCCCCGGTCCTTTGGATGTTGCCATACCGTCCCCCGATCCTCGACGCTCGCCTCCCGTGCCTCCTCCATCGGCAGAACGGGACGGCACCTTGAGCACTGCGATGAGGTCTGAGCCGCGGGGCCCTCGACCGGCGGTGCCGGGCCTGTGACCACAGAGGAGGCGCCGCCATCGGGAGACCAGGGAACCGGGAACGGCCGGCCCGTCGTCGCGTTCGACTTCGACGGCACGATCACCCGGCGGGACACGATGCCCCTCTTCCTCACCGCGGTCCGCAGCCGGCCCACCGTCGCCCGGGTGTTCGTGCGCCACATCCCCCAGCTCCTGGCCGCCCTGCAGGGAGGATCCGCCCGGGACCGGGCCAAGCGGCTCGTCAGCCGGGACATCCTCGGCGGTCTCACCCGGGAGGAGGCGGAGGCCGCCGCCCGGTACACGGCCGGCGTGGTGGGTCGGTCTCTCATCCGGACCGATACGGCGGCTCGGCTGCACAAGCACCAAGAAGCGGGGCACCGGGTCGTCGTCGTGAGCGCCTCCTTCGAGGCCTACGTGGAGCCGGTGGCCCGTCAACTAGGTGTCCACGAGGTGATCGCCACGCGGTGGGAGGTGGACAACGACGGCATCCTCACCGGCCAGCTGTCGGGTCCGAACGTCAGGGGCCCAGTCAAAGTCGAACTGCTGGCCAAGCTCCTCGGTGACGACTTCCGGCTCGACTACGCCTACGGAAACAGCGGCGGGGACGCGGCCATGCTGGCTCGGGCCCGTTACCCGGTGAGGGTCGGACGCCGGTCCTTGCCCGAATTGGACCTGGATGAAGGTCACATCGGCTAGGCCTACGCGTGGGCGTTGCCCGCCGGCTTCATGCGTCGCCCAGGATCCGACCGCGGCCGATCTGGCGGCTAGCCTCTCGGCCGGAGGGATGCGAGAGTGGCCGAATCGGACGGTCTCGAAAACCGTTGTGTCGTCAAGGCACCGTGGGTTCGAATCCCACTCCCTCCGCTGAGCGATCCCGTGGGGCCGAGATCACCTCGTTCTCCCTGGTCAGGAGCGTACGGGACTGCCGTCGGTGACGAATGGGCCCAGGCGGTCACCGGATCACGAACGGTTCTCGCGAGTGCCGCGTCCGACGATCGCCGAATTCAGCATGAGTGAAACCGTCGACCTCCCCACCGGCATGAGCGCACCGGCGACCCGGGCGCGGCTCGCAGCTGGCTACACGTCCATCGACCAGCTCGCCGGTGTGCCCCGGTCCGAATTGGCGGCCCTCCACGGCATGGGGCCGAAAGCCATCCGAATCATCGCCGAGGCACTCGCCGAGCGGGAAATGTCGCTCGGCTGACCGGACCCTGGACTTGCCTTAGCGAGGAGGCCGTCTCTCGCGGGCAACGGTACCCCTAGCCGGCTGTGTCCGGCCGCAGCATCGGGAACAGGATCACGTCGCGGATGGCCTCGACTTCGGCCAGCAACATCACCAGGCGGTCGACTCCGATGCCGATCCCCGAGGTGGGCGGCAGGCCGTACTCCAGGGCACGCACGAAGGCGAGGTCGGCCGGGTGGGCTTCGAGGTCGCCGTGGGCGGCGGCGTCCGACTCACGTTGGAAACGCGCCAGCTGCTCCTCGGGGATGTTCAGCTCGCTGTAGCCGTTGGTCAGCTCCTTGCCGTCGATGGCGAGCTCGAACCGGTCGACCAGCTCCGGGTCGGATTCGCTGCGACGGGCCAGCGGCGAGACCTCGACCGGGAACCCGCAGACGAACACCGGGTCGACGACTGTCGGAAGAAGGATCGTGTCGTAGAGCTCGAAAATGAGCTTGCCCGACCCCCATTCCGGCAGGTAGTCCACCGAGTGCTTCTCGCATACCGCCCGCACCACCTCCACCGGATCGCTCGGGTGCAGCCGCTGACCCACCACCTCCTCCAGCCAGTCGAGCAGTGCACGGCGCGGCCAAGGCGTCGCCAGGTCAATGTTCCGACTGCCCACCTTGAACGTGAGCCGATCGGTGGCGGCTCGGGCTGCCCCGATGATCAGCCGCTCACTCAGCTCCATCCCGTCGGTCATGTCACCCAACGCCTGATAGGCCTCGAGGGTCGTGAATTTGGGACTGTGCCGGGTGTCGATGCCTTCGTTGCGGAAATTGCGACCGATCTCGAAGACCCGCTCATAGCCCCCGACCACCAGTCGCTTGAGATAGAGCTCAGTCGCGATACGCAGGCGGAGGTCGATGTCGAGGGCGTTGGCGTGCGTCACGAAGGGCCGGGCCAGTGCACCGCCGGCCTGTGGCTGGAGCATCGGTGTTTCCACCTCGACAAAACCGTCGTCGGCCAACTGCCGACGCAGCGCCGCGACAGTCCTGATGCGGATGTCGAAGACCTTCCGGCTCTCGGGGTTGGCCAGTAGATCAACCTCACGCTGGCGGTACCGAGTATCGGTGGCCGCGAGCCCATGCCACTTGTCGGGTAGGGGTCGCAGAGCCTTGGACAGGAGCCAGAGCTCGGTAGCGCCGACGGAAAGCTCGCCGCGCCGGCTGGTCATCACCTCGCCCTCGGCTCCGATCCAATCCCCCAAGTCGGCATTGGCCAGGACCGCCTTCGCCTGGTCCGACAGCGCCGCTTGCTGCATGAGCAGCTGCACCGACCCGCTCACGTCCTCCAGCGTGGCGAACGAGAGGGCGCCATGGCCTCTGATGGTCTTCAACCGACCGGCCACCCGGACGACCTCACCGGTGCGTGTGTCCGGAGCAATGCCGCCGTGGCGTTCGCGGAGCTCGGCCGCCAACGCTGTCCGGTCGAAGCGATAGGGATAGGGATCGATGCCCTGGTCGGCGATCGCATCCCGCTTCTTTCGACGTTCGGCCACCAGCGCATCCTGGGCACGGGCATCCTGGTGCTCCGCGTCTCCCCGGCGGGGCTCGTCAGTCACGATCACGTCCTCTTCTGGGGTCGTCCCGACGGCCGGTCCTCGTCGAGAAAGTCTCGATGGCATCTTAGGCAAGCGCATCGACAGGCCCGGGCCGGGTGTCGCCCCGGGCATGATCCTTTCGGCTGCCATTTGCAGGCCGCGACCATCCGAACCATGCCCTGATCGCGGGAGCGGTCTGTGCCTTGTCCTGCCGAGGCGCTCCTCGCTACTTGCCCCGAAAGTCGCCGCGACCCCAGGGTTGAAGGATCTGCTGGAGCTGCTGATGACACAGGTAGCGTCCGACCGTGGATGAGTCTGGCTTCGAGGCAGATCCATACAGTCCGGCGGGCACGGTCCAGCAGACTGGCGCTCTTGCACGGGGACTCGGCCGGCGCCATTGGGGCAAGGTGGCGGTCTGGCTGATCGTCACCGTCATCGTGTTCGCCCCGGTCGCCAGCCTCTTGGTTATCTGGCTGAGTCACGATCCGAATCCAAATGTGCCGGCATGGCAACGGGCAGTCGACCGGGCGCTCGTGGGGGCCACCCCGGATGGGCTGTGTGTGTCACCGTCGGCCGGGAACTCCCAGCTGCCCGGATTCGGCACCGTTGTCGCTCAGTGCGTATTGAGTACCGGCTCTGACAACGTCCAGGTGCGGTTCGTCCACGGTACGGGGCTCACGGAGAAACTGCTCCTCTATCTTCCTCAGCAATCCGACATCAAGGACCAAAGCGATCTGTGCGTTACCCAGATCACGGGGCATTGGTGGCAAGCGGTAAAACCCTTCCCTGACTGTCCGTCTGGACCGACGTTCGTGCCGGGTGGGTAGTGGCACCTGCTTGTCCCCGGTTGCCGCTCATTCCCTCTGTTGCCCTACATCCATGCATGGCTTAGGCATCCGGTGGGTTCAGCGTCCATGCAGCCACGACCAACGGAGGGAGCCCGGCGGCGCTGCGCACAGGGTGGTATCCGGCTGCCCGAAGGCGCTCCTCGAAATGCTCAACCACCGTTGTTTGATCGGCGAACCGCCAATCAAAGGTGGGATCGCCAACGTCATGACGAGAAGAGAACTCGTGGACGATCGGGGCAGAATCGACCATCACAAATGTGACATACCACCGGTTCTCTGACGACACCAGTTCCGCTCGGGTTGCTGAATAGTGGAACTTCAGTTCCATGCTCGATCCTTCTTGGGACCGGGCACCTCACTCCGGGCGGTCCCAAAGGTGTCCACGTCGAGCTTCATAGTGATGACGGCGGTCACATAGCTACCCGACCTCGGGCGAGCGGGCCCCGCCGCCGCTTCCGGCTTCGGTCTGATGTTTGAAGCTGCCCCCTACAGCTCCCTCGCTGCTGACAAAGGACCGCGCTTGGCGCGCCGACTCGATGACTGACGCTTTGTCGGGGTCTGCCCAGTACGGCACGTACCCGACACCAGCTTCTCGAGTTGAACAGTGCAACTCAAACTCGATGTCGCCCCACTCCGTGTCTTCCTCCATGCCGCTCACTGGCCTTCCCTTGAACTCCTGCTTCTAGCTTGCTCCTAGTCGCCAGGGTGTCAAGAGGCGAAGGCCCTCAATCCAACGGTGGGCAAGATGCAGCACCCCGAACCTGCGCCCGGATCAGCAGTTCTTGCAAGGCCCCGCCGAATTGATCGGGCTTCAATGGATGAGCTGCCAATCGCTACGAAGCGCCGCATGTCCGACCTCGTGAGAGCAGAGACGAACCAGGTGCCCCCCACGTGCGTCATATATAGAAGGGGTCGGGTACGAAACGGGAAGGTGGATCATTGTCGCCGGAGAACGTCGACGGCAGAGCAATCGACCGCCGCCAGACTGGCTTTCGATGGCGGGGCGGGCGGATCGCCATGGCCTTGCTCGGCACAGCAGTCGGATTGACCGCGTGCGCTGGATCGAAGAGTGCGGCGACCAATACAACCGGGACCGTCGTCCTCGTCCGACCGTCGACCTGCTCGGAGCACAATCCCAACCCGCTCCGGCATCCCGCACCCGTTCAGCCGCCCCGACCTGGTGTTTCAACTGAACTGGTTCCGCCTGGTCCGACCTATGCAACCATCTGCCGCTACGGACCCCTCGACGCTCAAGGCGCAAGCACCGTTCAACGGTCCAGCGTCGTGGCGAATCCCGAGCTTCGGGCGCTGGTTGCTTTCGTCAACTCCTCGAACTGGCAGGTCATCCGCCAACCTCAGACCTACATGTGTCCATATGACGACGGGCAGGCAGACATCGTCGAGCTCGTCTATCCGTCGGGTCCCGACGTGGCGGTGCAAGTGAGCCTTCGTGGGTGTCGGTTCGCCTCGAACGGGACTCGCACCGTCGGCGGCTACGCCATCGGTCAGCGACTGGCCGCCTGGGTCGGAGGATGACGCCTTCAGCTGGTCGGAGAACTCATGAAGGAGCAGTGCTGGGGAGGATGGGCAGAGATGGGTAGGCGGTGGGCTGTTCGAGCCTTGTTGGCCGTCTCACTCTTGGTGGGCACAGCTTCATGCTCGACGCCGAGCCTGACAGCTTCGACCAGCTCTACAACCAGGCAAGCAGCCGGGTCATCGGGGCCGGTCGTTCGCACTCCGAAGTCCCCCACTGGCTGGCTACCGGTGAGTTTTGGTGATGCTCAAATCTCGGTCCCAGCCTCATGGAGTTTGATTTCAGAGGGAGAATCTGTATGCCCCCAGACTCCCGGAGTCGTCATCCTCGGAGACGGTGCGTTCTGTCCTCCCGATATCGGCAACTCTGGTTCACCCAGCCCACTAACGGTCAGCTTGAAGACCAATCCCGACCCCAACCCATCGACGGTCGACGACGGACCCCCGTTCAAGATCAATGGGATTTCGGTTTACGCACCAAGTGTTGCGCCCGACTACATCATCCCCGCTCTTCATGTCGTGTTGGAATTCACGGGCGATGTGCCTCCACAGGTGTTGGCCAGCCTCAGCTATTCGCCTCGAGCCGTGGTGCTGGCCCCGGACACCCATTCCTCTGTGCCATCCAATTGGCTACACCGACAATTCGCCGGACTTCGCTTCGCCGTCCCGCCAAACTGGACCATTCAAGAGGCAAGGAACTCTCGGATTCCCTGCCATGGCCCGCTGTTCAAGGCAAACCAGGTCGTCTTGGCTTCGGGACCGTACAGCGCTTCGTCTTGTCCGGACATACCACCCACCCTTCAATCGATCCAAACAGTATCCGGCATGCTTGTGGATAGCTACGGTTCGGATGCGATTGGTCCGACCAACTGCTTCGGGTTGTTGCGCAAATCCCACGGGCTCGCCATCTGCCTTGACACCGAGTCGGTTGGAAGCACCCTCCAGGCTTCAGTGTGGACTTCCCATGGGCTTGTGGCGGTATCGCTGGGACTTGCCGGCAACGGTCACGTTGCTCGTACTGTGTTCAACTCACTAGCCAGCGCATGATCTGGCACGTTGCGACCGTGCGGCGCATGGCCGGGCTGATCAGCGGAGCCAGTCTCCACCCACGTGGCCTCCGCCTGTCGTGGCATCAGCGCCCCGCCGACGGCCCCGGGTACATTGAGCCAATGCGGAAGGCTCTGGCTGGACTGGCCGTCGGTGGTCTGTTGGCCCTGGTTGGCTCCTCGACCAGTGCCGGTGCAGTCAGCGCTCTCCAGACTGGAGGGCTCGCGACACCCCACGGCGTGACGCCCTGCATCCATCATGGAGCATCGATCTCGATCAGTCATCTGCAGAGCCCTCCAATTTGCGTAGCGGTTGGAACTCGTCTCAGGATCAAATTCGACAAGAGAGGCCAGGGCATCGGCAGCCCGGGCCCATGGGCCAAGCCCCCTGCGTCCACCTCCAACAGCTCGGTTCTAGGTGTGGTCTGGACCAAGACCGCCGGTCGATTCCTGTATGCCAGAGTCAGAGCCAAAGCCGTGGGGACCGTGACTCTGAACGCCTTCTTCAATCAGGAGTGTTCGGGGCCACAGACAACCCCGTGCACCATCCCACCGGAGGCCTCATTCACCGTGAACGTGAGCGTGGTTTCCTAGGAGCCACCGCCACGCACTACGAGCGTCGTCCTGATCCCGCCCGACTGGTTGCGGTGATGATCTGGGATGGGAGAAGTCCTGCATCCATATCCTCAAAGCCCACCTGAAGCCAACTGCTCCCCTGAACAGGCTCCTTCGGGCGGCTTTCTCAGCCTGGGCCATCGGGGTCAGGCGTCCGCAGCGGTCGATGACCTTCTATCCTGCAGCTGCGCCCCTAGCTCAACGGTAGAGCAACGGATTCTTAATCCGTTGGTTGGGTGGTTCGAGTCCCCCGGGGCGCACTGGTACAGCACTGGCACAGGCACACTGGCTCTGGGCAGTGGCGCACGGGCAAGCACCGAGGGCACCGGCATTCAGCCCCAAACATGTCGAAGCGCCCGTCCTGGCAGGGTTGTCGGAGGCATTTGCGACGCGAAGACGTCGGAGGCATTTGCGACGCCAAGATGTAGGGGTCATCAGCGTGTGAACGGTCACCTGCCAGTCTGACCGTCGATCTGCTCTCGGAGGATGTCGGCATGGCCAGCGTGCCGCGCCGTCTCTTCGACCATGTGCACGAGCACCCAACGCAGAGACATTGGCTCTGGGGCGACTCCCCTTCTCGCACATCTCTCGTCGAGGTTGTTACTGGCGTCAATGATCGAATTGCTTCGCTGACATGCGTTGCGATAGGCGGCGAACACGGAGCTCGGATCCTCGCTCGGCTCCAGTTCACTTCTGGGCAGAGGAATGTCGAGACCCGCAAATGTGTGCTCGAACCAAAACAACTCCACCTGGGCCAAGTGCTTCACCAGCCCCAGAAGGCTCGTACCCGAGGGAACCATGGGAGATCCAACAACGTCGGGCGCCAGCCCAAGACACTTGATGACCACGCTGTCTCGCAGGTAGTTCAGAAAATCAACGAGCGTTTCCTTCTCGTCTCTGGATGCGAAGGGAGTGCGGCGGTCGGGCATGTGTTGTCACGGTACTTCACGCCGAAGCTTGAGAGTGGGGCTCCATTTACACTCACCGAACGCACTGGGCAACCAAAATGAGAACTGTCCCATTCTCGTCGGCCGAACAGAATGCCAGCCAAGTGGAGTACCGATGCCGGCCAGGCAGTGAGCGGAATGCTGTGGGTTACGTGGAACGGCTCAGCCGCACACCTCAAGCCCGAGGTCGGTGCATCCGATACATCCCATGCGCCGGGTCCGTCGTAACTGAGGTTCCCGCCAGACCGATGTTCCGGACCCGGCGTCTATCGATTGACGGTCCGCTCGGGCGGCTGGCACCGGAAATAGCTCTCAGCAACCCGACGACTTCTCAGCTTCCACCCCGACGTCGAAGGCGACCTTCAACCAACTGGGCAACATGCCGGACGCCGCCAGCGAACTACGTCAGCGTGGACTTTGTTGGCTCTTCGGAAATGAGCGGGGTGCGCCAGCTCGGCCGAGAGAGTGCTCGCGACAGTTGCCGACCCGGCAGCGGCACGTCGGGGATACCGTGGTCAAGTGTCCGAGGTGTCGATGTACAGCTCGATCTCGTTCCCGTCCGGATCTAGCACGTGCACGCTCTTGGCGAAGCCCCGGTCCGCCTCGTAGAGGACCGGGGTCCGTGAGTCATGGAGCATATTCCGTACGAGAGCGAGCTCCTCGACTGAGCTACCGACCCTGAACGCCACGTGAGCGAGCCCCGTGGCGGCGTCGTCTGGCGATGGGGCACGGCAACCGAGTTCCATGAGGGCGAAGTCGTGGTGGTTCCCTTCGGTCCCACAAGTGAAGAAAGCCATCCGTGGCTCGCGGATCCGCGAGACGACCTGTATGCCCAACACTCCTACGTAGAAGTTCTCTGAGCGTTGCAGGTCACGGACCTTGAGCACGACATGACCAAGGGCTTGCACTTGCACGGGGTGTGCTTTTGGGTGGACGGCGCCTGGTCAGCCGGCAGCCAGGATGCTGTCGCCATCTTCGATGCTCATCGGAGGCCCGATCGTCCTGAGGTCATGTGAGGCGGCGGTACGCGCTAGCTCGTCCATCGGCGGGAACGCCGGTTGGCTCGGGACGGTACTCGCCGTGGCCGGAGTGCCAAGATCGCGGACGAGGTCGCGAAAGCTGGCGTTGTCGTGCACCAGCAGGATCCGCGCCTCGTGCTCACCGACCACTCGGAACGTGTGCGGCACGCCGCGGGGCATGGAGACCCAGTGCCCGGCTCCGACGACCAGCTCGTCGTCGCCGCAGCGTACGACCATCTGGCCCTGGAGGATGTACCAGGTGTCGTCGAGGTGGTCGTGGACGTGCAGAGGGGGCGCCGAGCCGACCGGCAAGGTCATCTCGAGCACGACGGTGTCCATTTCCGGCGCGCAGCGGTGCTCAACGACCAAGGTGTCGAGGAACCACCACGCCTGCGCTTGTTCGTTCTCGGGGGAGTCAACAACCGCTGTCGTCACTTCGGCCTACCTCCTAGTCCTGTAGGAACCTGTCCCGGATCGGGTAGTCAGGAGTCCTTACCGTATGGTATGGTACCCTTACGATCATGTCAAGCGATCCCCTCGAGCGCCCCGACGACGAGCGAAGCCCGTACGTCGGCGCCATGCTGCGTGTCGTTTGGCAGTGGGTCCGTGATCAGCTGTATCAGGGCGTCGTCGCAGCGGGATTCGACGATCTGAACGCCGCTCACGTCGGGCTCTGGCACTATCCGGGCCTCGACGGACTACGTCCTAGCCAGCTTGCGGACCGGGTGGGGATCACGAAACAGTCAGTCAACGACCTACTCGGGCACCTGGAACAACACGGGTACCTGTTGCGCGTGCCCGATTCGGCCGACGGAAGGGCTCGCGTGATCCGACTCACTACCAAGGGACGGCGGCTCGAGCAGACAATCTACGCCGAGGCGGGGTCGGCCCAGCTGCGGATCGCAGAGATCCTGGGGCCGCAGCGCTTCGCCCACCTGCACAGCTCCCTTGAGATGCTGACCGAGCAGCTAGCTGCTTCACTGGCCGTCCCCTGACCGCCGG
The DNA here is from genome assembly GCA_963769825.1 of uncultured Acidimicrobiales bacterium. Lineage (GTDB taxonomy): Bacteria > Actinomycetota > Acidimicrobiia > Acidimicrobiales > RAAP-2 > Bog-756. The sequence goes on along the minus strand of CAVYNO010000003.1, from coordinate 483,497 downwards.
ATGGGTGGAACACGGTTCGGGCCCGCTCAAACGCCAAGTGCTTACTCTCGCGAACGCCAGACCCCGCTCATTTCCGAAGAGCCAGTTTGTTGCGGTCATTGGGCGGGTGCAGGTGCTGGACTGCAGCGGAGCGGCGGCCTCGAGACCCTCGATACGGCCATCGCAGTTCCATGGCTCCATCGCCCACTGCCCGCCGACACATTCCCTCCCTGGTGTGCTGCTCAGACGGGGTGCTTTCCTGTAGCGATCCAGGTCCGGCCGGAAGCGTTAGCGAAGGATCTCGACAAGCAAGACCCAAGCGTTGGTAATCCCGAACAGGATGGCGATGGATGTGGCTGGAACCAACCAATAAAGGCCGCCGCCGCCGCGTGCGAGCAAAGTTGCCCCAGCGACACCCAGGCACACTGTGATTGCCGAAGACGGAATGATCCGACCAATCACCCAGGAGTAACGAGGTTCATACTCTGACCGATCAGATTGAACTCCGATGCGCAGGTGGACTGAACCGGTAAGGAACGCTATAGCCAAGAACTCGCCCGCCAAGGCCGATGTGGACTGTCCCGGCGCCAGAATGAAAAGCGAAACAAATACTGGCGTGGCAAGGAAGACAAGCGTCTGACCTGCTCGAGCCGGCAGTCCTTTGATCTGGAGTATCTGCTGGAGGTTGATGGAAACAGCGACGAATACCAACCCCACCAGGGCAGCACTTGCCCCAATGATCCCGATGGAGAAATCGGCCACGCGGCTGAGTTGTATGCAACTGTCATAACCGTCGATCCGCCGTGAACGACCCAGCGACGCTCATTGGCCCTTTAGCGTAGCGATTCCGAATCGGCCGATCGGTCGCACACCCTCCAGCTCTTCCCGATACTCGTCATAGGCGCGCGTCCATATTGACCAAGGCTGCAAGCAGCGGGAACCACAGGAATGGATTCTCAATCCGTTGGATTGGGTAGTTCGACCTTTGGCGCGCCCTGCACCATTCCAACGAGGCTATCGAATTAGGGAGCAAGTGGCCTGGCCGGCCAATGTCGTTGGCGAGCTCATCGGTTCAGCTCGGCATCGCTCCCATGCCGACGATCGGCTGGTTCAGCGTCATGGCGCCGGTCGACCCGTAGAAGGTGGCACCGAACGAGAAGATTCCACCGTCGGAGGCCACGAGCCAGTAGCCGGTGTTTCTCGGAGTCACGGCCATTCCGACGATCGGCTTGTTGAGCGGTGTGCCGCCCGTGGAACCAAGGAACGGCGCGTCGCCGAAAGCGAAGATCCCGCCATCGGAGGCGACCAGCCAGTAGCCGTTGCCGGTGGAGGTACTGGCCATTCCGACGATCGGCTTGTTGAGCGGCGTACCGCCGGTGGAGCCAAAGAACTGGGCTGATCCGAAGTCGAAGATCCCACCGTCGGAGGCGACCAGCCGGTAGCCGTTGCCCTGGGCGTCGCGGCCATCCCGACGATCGGCTGGTTCAGGGGCTTCCCGCCCAGCGATCCGTGGAACTTGGCGTCGCCGAAGGCGAAGATCCCCCCGTCGGAGGCAACCAGCCAGTAGCCACGACCGTCGGGGGTGGTCGCCATGCCAACGATCGGCTTATTGAGGACGATGGCGCCGGTCGAGCCGTAGAAGCCGGCATCACCGAAGGTGAAGATCCCTCCGTCGGAGGCGACCAGCCAGTAGCCATTCCCGCTAGGGGTCACGGCCATACCGACGATTGGTCGGTTGAGGGGCATCCCGCCCGTCGATCCGAAGAACGGCTGGTTGGGGCCGAAGGTAAAGATTCCACCGTCGGAGGCGACGAGCCAATAACCGGCCGCGAACGGTGAGACCGGGCTGGACGGCGCGGAGTTCGCACCCTGGCCCACACCATTGATCGCCGCCACCTGGAAGGTGTAGGAAACTCCGTTAGTCAGGCCCGGAACCACTGCGGTCGTCACGTTGCCCACCGTGACCGAGGATCCGCCCGGAGAGGCGGTGACCACATAGTTGGTGATCGGGCTCAGTCCATCGGACGCCGGTGGAAGCCAACGGACCTTGGCGCTGCTGTACTCGCCCTGGGCCGTGACGCTCGTCGGTGGCCCAGGAGTCGTGGTGACAGTAAGAGTGAAGGTGAACGTCCCCGAGTCACCAGATGGGTCACTCGTAGTGCCAGTGGCCGTGTAGTTGCCCGAAGCCAGCGTTCCACTCGTCGTGACCAAGCCGGTACCCGAAACGCTGAGCTGCGGCGTGCCTGTGGACTGGGTGAAGTGGACCGAGCCGATCCCACCTGAGGTGTTCAGCTGAGCGCTGAATCCTGCAGAAGCACCAGTGGTCACCGAGCCCGAGGTGGGCGCGGTCTGGGTAATTGCGCCGGGAGTAACCGTTAAGAGAAGTTAAGCTGTTCCCGTGTCCTGTGCCATCGGACATATTCGCCTGTTAACGGATAGGATTGCCGCCGCCAGAGTGCCTTGGGTAGTTATGATGCCGCCGGCGGAGATGACCAACTGGGGTCGAACCCGATGTCTGGGTGAAGGTTACGGGGCCAGTGTTTCCGCTGGGTTAAGCTGTGACCTGAATGCGGACGAGTTAGCCGTGGAGACACTGACCCGGAGGTGCGGAGTCGCGTAATGGTGGCGGCGTAGGCCGCGGGGGCAAGAACCAGGAACGATGCCATAAGTCCTACCGCGGCCGCACCGATTGCGGCTCCTCGAGCCAAACGACGATTCATGGCGACCCCCTGTCCTACTTTCCCCTCGATCCGGAACCTTTGATTGGACGGTTTCCGGACAGCCACGCGAGGCCGACAATAGTGCTGATGGAACCAGTGCGAAAGAGGTTTCGGGCAGTTAAGCGTGTGATCGGGTGCCGGCGCACTTACAAATCGGTCTCCTGCTCCGGAGAGTGGCGTGGTGCGCGCCTGAGGTGGTTCGGCAGTTCGGGAGAGCCGGATACCCATCACCCTCCCGACATCACTCATAGTGACAAGTCGGACCAAGCCGACGTGTGATCCAAGCCGGACATGGATTCCCTCCCGCCGGTCGAGGGATCGATCAGGATCCTTCGCCGGTCGGGATCCCCTCCGGATGGCCGCGTCGACAACCACCGGTGCAGCCCGGCAGCATTGGAGTGGACGCCGTTCATCACCTCGAGCTTCTCGCGGTTCTCGGCCGCGACACCGTCGAGATCCGACTCGAATTCCTGGGCCAGAGCCGCCGCGATGTCACGGCCGTCCCGGTAGGCGGCTTCCGCCACGTCAGCCCATTTCCGCAGGGTCTCGCCAGCCTCATCCAGAACCGCCGATGGGGTCATCAAGCAGGCCGTAGTGAGCCAGTGCCAAGCGGGTCGGTTTGCGTTCGGCAAAACGCCCGAGCGAATTGATGGCAGCCGAGAGGTCGAAGTCAGGCGGTGGGGTCGACGGTCGCAACACCCCCGCGTCAGGCAGCTTGACGCCGACGGCGTCTCCAGCGAAGAGGATCCCGGTGACCGTGTCGTGCAAGGCCATGTGGTGCTTGGCATGGCCGGGTGAGTCCACCGCCACAAGCGACCGCTGCGCACTGACCTGTACGGTCTCCCCGTCCTCCAACACCCGGATCCGCTCCGCAGGCGTCGGGTCGAGACGCCCGTAGAGAGAATCGAGCAGCGGGCCGTAGACCCGTGCCGCCGAGTCGACCAACCGCGTCGGATCAGCCAGGTGACGGGCACCCTTGGGGTGAACGTAGACGGTGGCATTGGGAAAGGCACGGGCGACATCCCCGACCCCTCCAGCGTGGTCGAGATGGATGTGGGTGACGACCACTCCGGCCAGGTCGTCCCCGCCCATGCCCAGCTTCTCCAGCTGGTCCAGCAGCACCGGGACCGAGCTCTGGCTGCCGGTCTCGACGAGGACTGGTGCGTCGCCCTCGATGAGGTACCCAGCCGTGACTCGATCCCATCCTCCGAGCAGCGTGTCGAGCTCGATGACACCGTCGGCCACGACGGTGCCGACACCCCTTGCCGGCCCCGCAGCGCCGTCCATGGTGATGACCGACCACTCATACTGTCGACTGCCCTCCTCTCACCTGGACCGTTAGCTGGGCCGGCCCCGGGCCCGGCTCTTCGCCTTCCTCCCGGCCACCTTCCGAACCGATTTGGCCGCGGTCTTCCCAGTGGTCGACGTTCGGCGCCCCAGCGGTTGGCGATCGTGCAGCCGATTTGGCGGGTCGCCTTGGCGGCTCTTCCCGCCGGCTTTGGTGGCGGCGCGTCTTGCTCGTGGCCTTGGTGACCGGCGCCTTGCCGGTCGGAGCCTTGCGGGTCGTCTTGAGGGCGGGTGCACTACCGGCGGTTCTTGACGGTGCTTTGGTGGCCCGGGCGCCGGCCGATCCAGCTGCCGGACCGGAAGGTTGGAGCGCCGTTCCTCCCTTGCCTGGCGTTGCCGGCCCGCTCCGGCGCCTCGGCGACGGTCGTGGCCCGACCTCTGGCGCCGTCGAAGCCTTGCCCACCGTGCTCGGCTTCGCCGGCGATGCACTCGTCGCCCGAGCGGTGCGGGCCGTGCGGGCGGCTCGGGCTTTCAAATGGAGTCCGCCGCCGGTCCGCCGATTCCGGGCCAGCGCCCGTCTGGGCAAGTCCCGTGATGACGTGATGGGGCGAGGGCTGCTCCTCCCCGGCGATCTTCGAGGCGGAGTTGACCAGCGACACGTGGGAGAAGGCCTGGGGGAAGTTGCCCACCAGTCGGCCTGCAACCGGCGTCGTACTCCTCTGAGAGCAGGCCCAAGTCGTTGCGCAATGCGACGAGCCGATCGAGCAGCTGACGGGCGTCGTGCTCGCGGTCCAGCATCGAGAGACAGTCGGCCAGCCAGAAGGAGCAGGCGAGAAAGGCACCCTCCCGTCCGGTCAGCCCGTCCACGTCACCCGTCTCCTTGGTTCGGTAACGGAGCACGAACCCGCCCTCGATGAGCTCCTGCTCGATGGCTTCGATCGTTCCGCGCATCCGCGGATCGTGGGCAGGCAAGAACCCGACGAGCGGGATCATCAGCAGGCTCGCGTCGAGATCGTCCGATCCGTAGTACTGGGTGAACGACCCCTTGGCCGTGTTGAACCCGAGGTCGCAGACCTGATCGTGGATCTCCTTGCGAACCTCCTTCCATCGATCGACCGGTCCTTCGAAGCCGAACTCCTCGGCGGTCTTGATGGCGCGGTCGAAGGCCACCCAGGCCATGACCTTCGAGTGGGTGAAGTGGCGGCGTGGCCCGCGCACCTCCCAGATCCCGTCGTCCGGCTCCCGCCATCCGTCCTCGAGGAAGTCCATCAGCGCCAGCTGGAACTCCCAGGAGCTGTCACCCGTCTCACACCGCTGGGCCGACTCGTAGAGGGCCGACATGACCTCGCCGTACACGTCCAGCTGGAACTGGCCGGCCGCGGCGTTGCCGATGCGTACCGGGCTGCGAGTCCTCGTAACCCGAGAGCCAGCCGACCTCCCACTCGTCGAGCCGGCGCTCCCCGGCGGCCCCGTACATGATCTGCAGTCTGGGAGGGATCTCCGGCGCTCGCCCGGAGCAGCCAGTTGCGCCAGGCCATCGCCTCTTCGTAGAAGCCTCCACGCATCAGCGACTCGAGCGTGAGGGTCGCGTCGCGGAGCCAGCAGAACCGGTAGTCCCAGTTCCTTCCGCCGCCGAGGGTCTCCGGGAGGGACGTGGTGGCGGCGGCCACGATGCCGCCCGGTGGGCGCATACGTAAGCGCCTTGAGCGTGATCAGCGAGCGAACCACCGCCTCGCGGTAGTCACCCTGGTAGGTGCACTGGGAGGCCCACTCCGTCCACCAGAGCTCGGTGTCCTGGATGGCGAACCCGGCATCGACCGGTCGGGGGGCTTCCTCGTTGGCCGGGAACCAGGTCAACGAGAACGGGATCCGCTGACCCTCCGACGACGGTGAACTCGGCGACGGTCGAGAAGTCCGCGTCCGAAGCATTCGACCGGGGTCCACAGCGAGAGGCCGTCCGGGCCGGCGATGGCGCGGAGCGTGCCGTCAACGTTCTGGACCCATGGCACGATCTGGCCATAGCCGAACCGCATCGTGAGCTCCATCTCCATGGTCACCCGGCCACGCACCCCCTCCACCATCCGGACGACCTCGGGATGCTTCTGTCGGATCGGCATGCAGTCGATGACCCGGACGGTGCCCTCATCGGTTACGAACTCTGATTCGAGGACCAGCGACTCGCCCCGGTAGTGGCGATGGGTGGCCTGGTTCGATCCCCTCGGCGCGATCCTCCAGCGAGCCGTCGTCGTCGTCCCCGAGGAGCTTGGCGAAGCAGGCTGCCGAATCGAACCGGGGGAGACACAACCAGTCGATCGAGCAGTCCCGGCCGACGAGCGCCGCGGTGTGCAGGTCGCCGATGAGGCCGTAGTCCTCGATGGGCAGCGTCATGATCCCATGTCTAGTCGGAGGCTCACCAAGGTGTGGCCGGCTCAGCCGGCACACACGGCGCCGGTGCCGACCGGTCCGGTGGCGGCGACTCGGCCTGGCAGCGCCCGGGACAGCACCCCGGCGAGGTCGAGCGCATAGCCGATGTCGCTGTTGGTGGTCGAGCGGGAGAACACCACCCCGATCACGTCGCCGTCGGGCTCGACCAGGGGACCGCCCGAGTTGCCCGGCCGGACCAGGGCCTGGATCTCGTAGACGTCGCGGACGGTCAGTCCCTGCCCGTAGATGTCCCGCCCCTCAGCCTGGAACTCGGCCAGCACGCCGGCAGCCACGGCGGTGAACGGCCCGCCCTCCGGGGTAGCCGAGCACGGCAGCCTGGACGCCGCGGGCGACCGTGGCTGGGTCGAGCGGCAGCGGGCGCTCGGACAGTCCCTGCACCCGCAGCACGGCCAGGTCGTAGGACGGGTCGAACAGCACCACAGCTGTCGTGTGGAGCCCGGTCGCGTCCTGCACCATCGGGACGGTCGATGCCGGCCACCACGTGGGCGTTGGTCACCACGATGCCGGGAGCGACGACGAAACCGGAGCCCTCTTGGATCTGGCCGCAGCCCGTCGCCGACGACCTTGACCGTCGACGCACCGTCACGGGCCACCGCCTGCTGGAGCTGGGCGGAGCCGGGGAGGGTCACGGGCCCCGCCGAGGCGGGAGCCAGGCCGGCGAACACCGGCGGGAAGCCCTCTGCCGACAGGAAGGCCTGCACCCGCGAGAACACCGAGGGTGGCGCGGGAAGCACCGAGTCGAGCGACCGGATGATCCTCGACTGGTCGATCGAAGCATTCAGCCTGAGCGACGAGCTGTTGACGAAGGTGTTGGCCAGGAGCCATGCCACCAGCAGCGAGGCGACCACGGCCACCACCACACCGAGGGCCGAGTCGACCATCCCGATGATCCCCCGGTGCATCCGGCTGAAGGTCAGGTTGCCCACGATGCGGCCGGCCGTGCCGCAGACCGCCGCGACACCGAGGAGGGTCACCAGCGCCACCACCGAACGAGAGGACTGGGCATGAACCCACCTGACGGTGACCGAGGCCAGCAGGGCGCCGAGGCAGAGGCCGGCGAGGAAGCCCGCCGAACGAAAACAACTGGACGATCGCCCCGAGCCGGAGGCCCTGGATGGCGGCGAGGACCACTGCGACCAGCACGATGATGTCGATGACGTTCACGGCGCCGGTCGTCCTCCGGTGGGCATCCGGTCGAGGCCGCGACGAGTGTCATGGCACCACCGGCTTACGGTAGACGGAGCGACGTCTCAGCCGGGGTCGGCACCTGCGATCATCACCGACCAGCGGCGCAGGCACGTGGCAAGATCGCGGGGCCAAGCAGGATCCCACCCATCGCGGTGGCTCTGCCAGCCGGGGAGATGAGCAGTCCGTCGTGAGCGATCACACACCACCGGCGGAGGGCAGCGGAGCCGAATCCCAGCCGGGTGGCTCGCCGCCTCCACCCAGCCTCCACCGCCTCCACCACCTGTCGGCGGACCGATCGAGCACTCCGCCTCCGCCGACCGATGCCACCGCCACCACCGCTCCGATGCCAGCCGCCACCTCCGTTCCGGCCAGGCCGCTACCTCACAAGCCCTGCGCCGCCCTACGGCCAACCTCCGCCGTACGCCCAACCGCCGCCCTACGGCCAGCCCCCGGCCCTACGGCCAACCCTCCGCCGCCTCCGGCTACGCCCCCTTGGATACGCCCCGGTCCCGGTCGACCGCTTCGGCCGGCCCCTGGCCGAGTGGTGGCAGCGCCTGGTCGCCATCATCATCGACGGCTTCATCCTCGGCGATCCCGCGAGTCATCATCTCGGCCATCGTCGTCGGCTCATCGGGACGGCGGCTTCTTCTCGACCGCCTGGCTCGCCGGGGTCATCGTCACCGGCATCGCCTTCGCCATCATCGGCATCGCGTACTTCGCCCTCCTCAACGGGAGCGAGAAGGGCCAGACGGTCGGCCAGATGGCGCTCGGGATCGCCGTGCGGGACGAGGTGAACGGGGGCGCGATCGGACCGCCACGCGCCGCGCTCCGGATTCTCGTGCTCTACCCCGGCGTCGCGGTCGGATGGATCCCGATCATCGGCGTCCTCGCCGGCCTCTGGACACTCGTGGCCGGTCTTTCGCCGTTGTGGGACAGCCGTCGTCAGGGGTTCCACGACAAGGTGGCCCACACCGACGTCATCAAGGTCCGCTGACGCCGCCGGCGAGGACATGGCGCTCGACCACCTCGCCCTGGGCCGGCACCGGCCGACCCGAAGCATCGCGGCCCTTGCCGAAGCCTGCATTTTCCGGGAGGCGGCCCGAGCGCACCCCGGATGGCAGAGACGCTGGTCGTGGTTGCCGTGCTGGTCGCCCTCGCCGCCGGCGCCTGCACGTCCTCGCCGACCCGGGAACGACCGCTTCCACCATCGCGGCCGGTTCCCCGTGGATCGGCACCCTCGCCACCGTCGTCCTCCCGGCCCCGGTCAACTCCCTCCACGCCGTGGATTGCCCGACCGACACCTCCTGCTGGGCGGTGGGCTCGACCGTCGGGAGCGGCGCCGGCGCCCGAACGGCGCGGCCGTCATCGCCACGACCGACGGCGGCGCCACGTGGTCCGCCCAGGTCATCCCGCCGACCGCCGGGTACCTGTCCGCCATCTCCTGCAGCGACCAGCGCCACTGCGTGGCGGTCGGGCAGGCAGCCCTGTCGTCCAACGGGCAAGCAGTGATCCTCGCCACCGACCGACGGTGGCCGCTCCTGGCAGTCCCGGCCGCTCCCTCCCGGCTTCCTCGACGTCACCGCGGTCGTCGTGCCGGGCTGACCGCCGGTGCATCGCCGTCGGGGACGTCGCCGGCGGTGCCGCGGCCCTGACGTCGGCCTCGGCCGGAGCGACCTGGTTGGAGCGGGGTCCGCTCCCGGTCGGCGTGACCGGCGCCACCGCCGTGTCTTGCCCGGACGACACCCACTGCTGGGTGACCGCCCAGCGAGCTCCGGATCCCGATCACGTCGCCGGGGTGGTGGTGCTCACCACCGACGGGGGATCGGTGTGGGAGGCGCTGACCACGCCGGGCCGGCGTCGGCTACCTCAACGGCGATCTCGTGCCTGAGCTCGGGCGGCGGGAGCGCTGCGCTCCCCCTTCGACGGCCACGACCCAGCCCGGCACGACGGCGACCCCAGCGGGCCCGGCACCGACCGGATCGACAGGTCCGTCCCCCGGCCCCGCTCCGAGTCACACCCTGCGCCGCCCACCCGGCGTGGCCGGTGCGGACTGCGTCGTGGTGGGGACGACCTCCAATACGCTCGACGCGACCCGCGCCGGGCACGGGGTGGTCCTCACCACCACCGACGGCGGGGCCGCCTGGTCGAGCCGGCCGGTGGCCGCCACCACTGCCTCGCTGCTCGGAGTGTCCTGCACCGGCATCGACACTGTGTGTCATGGTCGGGAAGCGCCGGTGTCCACATCGACCCAGGCCGGATCGGTTCTCCTCACCGGACCGGCCGGCAGCCCGTGGAAGAACATGTCCGAGGTGGGCGCGCCACAACCGCTGACCGGGGTCAGCTGCGTCTCCAGTCCCGCTGTGTCCTGGTGGGCGAATCCATCAGCGAGCACCTGGTCGGCGGCTGATCAGGGCTGCCATGCCATCCGGAAACGGCGGCGGGCATCCCAGTAGCCTCACCTCCGATGGCCCGGCCGGCGTCACACCACCTTCCTATGATCACTTCCGTGCCCGGATCCCTGCCGGCGATGCCCTGCTGGCCAGGCCGTCCGGCCGGAACGGGCCGTGACGATGAGCGCGATCGAGCCGCTTCGGGCCGGGGCCCGGCGCCGCCCCACCTCGACCTCGTCGTTCGGGGTCGGGCGTCGTGAGGCGCACGACTCCTCCTCCTTCTACGCCCGCTTCACCCCACCCCGGGTCTCCGACGATCACGACGTGGCCCCGCATGCAGCGCGCGACGCCATCTGGGTAGGCGACGCCCGCGACATGGACCGCTTCGGAGAGGTGGCCGACGGTTCGGTGGCGCTCGTCGTGACCTCGCCTCCCTACTTCGCCGGCAAGGAGTACGAGGCGGTCCTCGGTGCGGGACACGTCCCCGCCGACTACGAGGCCTACCTCCGGATGCTCCACGACGTGTTCGGCCAGTGCTTCGACAAGCTCGAGCCCGGCGGGCGGATCGCGGTGAACGTGGCCAATCTGGGCCGGAAGCCCTACCGGTCGCTGTCCCGGGACGTGATCGACCTGCTCGAGGGTCTCGGCTACCTCCTCCGCGGCGAGGTCATCTGGAAGAAGAGCCACGCCGCCGGGGGATCCTGTGCCTGGGGCACCTACCAGCGACCGGGCAACCCGGTCCTGCGGGACGTGTCCGAACGGATCGTGGTGGCCTCGAAGGGTCGGTTCGATCGCGCCCTCAGCCCCGGCGAGCGATCGTCGGCCGGGCTCCCCAGCGAGGGAACGATGACCATGGACGAGTTCATCGACGCCACCATCGACGTCTGGGACATCCCCTCCGAATCGGCCACCCGGGTCGGGCACCCGGCACCGTTCCCGGTCGAGCTGCCCCGCCGGCTCATCGAGCTCTACACCTACCGCGGCGATCTGGTCCTCGACCCGTTCATGGGGTCGGGCTCGACCGCCCTGGCGTCGATCCGGACCGAACGGCACTACGTGGGGTTCGACACCGACAAGGCCTACGTGGCCCTGGCCGAGCGCACGGATCGCCGAGGAACGTGCCGCCACGCCGCGTCCGGCCTCGGGCCACCGGGTCACGGTGGCACCCCGACGAACGGTGATCGACGACGGCGACACCTTCGAGCGCGACATGGCCCGCGGCCAGAAGGCGGCCGAGTTGGCGCGCCGGGCCCTGGCGGAATGCGGGTTCGAGCACATCGAGCGCGATGCGACGCTACGGAGACCTCGGGACCGTGGTTGACCTCCGGGCCCGCGACAGTCGTGGCGGGCTCTGGCTCTTCGAACTGGCCGGTGGCTTCTCGGTCACCCGGCCCGGTCTGCGGCGCCCCGAGGTGCTGTGGCGAGCGCTGGGCAAGGCAAGTGTGCTCCACCAGGCCCGCATACAGGGGGACCGGGATGATCTCGGTCCGCTCGTCATCCTGACCACCGACGTTCCGGCCGACGGTTCGGCCGGGGCCAGAGCGCTCGGCAGTGTGCTGGGCGGCCCGGTCCACGACGTGCTCGAGCTGCTCGACCCCGACCTCCATGGCCCGACTCCGCTCCTACGGTCGGGGCAAGCGCCGCAATCGATGACCGCCGGACCCGACGGCGAGGGGCCAGATGCCCGATGACCGCACGATGGTCACCGAGCTCGGCACGGCGCTGGGCACCCTCCCCCACCCCGACCCGGCGGCTGCGCTGGCGGTCCGCCCGGAGCAGCTGCGGATCGACGGGCGGACGTGGGAGCGCCTCGCCTCGCTCCGGGCCAGTGGCCGGTTCGGCACGGAGCTGACCAGGTCGTTCGCCAACGGGCGGGCGCTGCTGGAGGCCCCCGACGGCCTGCGCGGCCGGTTCCCACGCACGATCGAATGGACCGGCGGACGGCGACCCCCGGGCGACGAGGTTGCGCCCATCGACCTCCGGATCGACCACGTCTACCTGGTCAGCTGCAAGTACGAGTCGGACATCCTGGCCAACGTCTCACCCGGTCGGCTGTTCGACGGGCTGCTTGCCACCAACGGGACCTGGGATCGCGGCGACTGGTACGAGGCTGTCGCCCCCGACGATCTTGTCGAGCTCTTCCGGGCCTGCGTCGCCGCCACCGGCCTGACGTCGTTGCCCTCCGAGCCGTGGCACTGCAGCCGGGACGAGCTGGCCAGCTTGCGCTCCGCACTATCGGGACGTTCGTATCCCGACGCCCGCTCGCGGGCGGCCTACTCCGGTCTGTGCGTCACGGTCAGCACCGCCTCGGCGAAGCGGTGGGCCGAGCAACTGGCCGACTCCGGCACCGCGCCCGAGACGATGCTCTGGAGGCTGGTGCGGATCGGCAGCGCGCCGTACTTCGTACTCGGGCACGACCGGCGCAGCGGCCTCCCGGCGCGGTTCCGCATCGCCAGCCCTTGGGACTGGCGCGAGGAGTTCGAGCTCGACGGCTTCGAGGTGTCGGCCGGGTCGGCAGGCCAGCCCCGGGTGGACTGGACCGCCACGTGCCGGTCACGACGGGACGGGATCATCCGGACGGTGGCCGGCCATGTCGAGATCCGGTGGAGCCACGGTCGCTTCGCGCAGCCACCGGAGGCCAAGGTGTACCTCGATACACCCATGTCGTGCCTGCCCGGGTACCACCAGCTGAACGAGGTCGACGAACCCCAGCCCACGCTATGGGACGACGCCCGATGACTGCCGATCCACGCGGCCGGGGGCCTGAGGGCTGGGACGGGGACCTCTACCAGCAACGGTTCGACTCACTCGCCGCATCGGGGGTCGACGTCCACGGAGAGGCCGGTTTCGTGGCCGACCTCGATCCGGTGTCGGTGCTCGACGCCGGATGCGGGACCGGCCGGGTGGCACGGGAGCTGGCCCGTCGGGGTATCGAGGTGGTGGGCGTCGACGTGGACGAGTCGATGATCGCCACCGCTCGCCGGCTCGCCCCCGACCTCACCTGGCTGGGCGCCGATCTGACCCAGCTCGATCTCGGTCGCCATTTCGACGTCGTGCTGATGGCCGGGAACGTCCCGTTGTTCGCTGCCGAGGACACCCGGGGGGCACTGGTGGCCGGCTGTGCCCGCCACCTGGCCGTCGATGGCGCCCTGGTCGCCGGCATTCAGCTCGACGGCCGCTATCCGCTGGCCACCTACGACGAGCAGTGCCGGCGAGCGGGCCTGGAGCCGGTCGAACGGTGGGCAACGTGGTCGCGTGATCCGTTCACCGGAGGTACCTACGCCGTCTCGGTGCACCGGCGGTCGGTCGGATGAGAGGCCCGCCATGAGAAATCGGGAGCTGGTCGACTCGATCCCGCACCGCTCGACGTCGGTGGGGCGCGGACTTCCTCCTCCGGTCGACCCTGGCCCGAGGGCGTGGCCCCTAGTGGTCGGGCGTCCCGGCGCTGTAGGAGTGGGCCCCGGTCCCGGCCAGACGACCGCCGTCGACGATGAGGTACTCGTCACGGATGGGCCGGCCGGCGAACCAGCACTCGAGGATCTCCCGTGTCCCGGCGGCGTACCGGCTCTGGGCCGACAGCGAGGTGCCCGACACGTGGGGGGTCATGCCCTCGTGGGGCATGGTCCGCCACGGGTGATCGGGCGGGGCGGGCTGGGGGAACCAGACGTCCCCGGCGTAGCCGGCCAGCTGCCCGCTCTCCAGGGCGCGCACCACCGCATCGCGATCGCAGATCTTGCCCCGGGCCGTGTTCACCAGGTAGGTGCCACGCTTCATCCGGGCGAACATGGCGTCGTCGAAGAGGTGCTCGGTCTCCGGATGGAGCGGCGCGTTGATGGTCACCACGTCGCATTCGGGCACCATCGATGACGCGTCCGGGTGGAAGGTGAGCCCGAGCTCCTCCTCGACCTCGGCGGAGAGCCGGTGCCGGTCGGTGTAGTGCAGGTGCACGTCGAAGGGCTTGAGCCGCCGGAGCACGGCGAGCCCGATCCGGCCCGCGGCCACCGAACCCACTGCCATCCCCTCGACGTCGTACGAGCGACTCACGCAGTCGGCGATGTTCCAGCCGCCCTTGACCACCCAGTCGTGCGACGGGATGTAGTTGCGGACCAGACCGAGGATCATCATCACCACGTGCTCGGACACGCTGATGCTGTTGGAGTAGGTGACCTCGGCGACGGTGATACCCCGGGCGATCGCCGCGTCCAGGTCGACGTGGTCCGAGCCGATGCCTGCGGTGATGGCCAGCTTGAGCCGGTCGGCCTTGGCCAACCGCTCGGCGGTCAGGTACGCCGGCCAGAACGGCTGGGAGATGACCACGTCGGCGTCGGGCAGCTCGCGCTCGAAGACCGAATCCGGTCCCTCCTTGTCCGAGGTCACGACCAGGGTGTGGCCCTGCCCTTCGAGGAATGAGCGGAGTCCCAGCTCGCCGGAGACCGAGCCGAGCAGCGCTCCGGGGGTGAAGTCGACCGCGCTGGGCGTAGGCAGTGTCTGACCACCGGGATAGTGCTCGAGCTCGGGGAGCGAGTCCCTCGGGTAGAGCGTCGGGTACCCGTCGACCGGATCCTCATAGAGCACGCACAGCACCTTGGCCATCTGGTCCTCCCGTATCCGCCGGCGGGCTGCTCACCGCCACGCCGGGCGATTGTCGCTGCGACCTTAGGTGGCGCGGTCCGCCCCGTCGCCCGGGCCGGCGTCACCCGGGCCGGCGTCACCCGGGCCGGCGTCACCCGGGCCACAGGGGACGGAGCGACCGGGCGGTAGCGTTCGGGAGGATGGCCTCGGGAGCGTACGACATCGTGCTCTTCGACCTCGGTGGCGTGCTGGTCCAGCTGGGGGGCGTGCCCCAGATGCAGACGCTCACCGGAATCGAGCGCGAGGACGAGCTGTGGCGACGGTGGCTCTGCTGCCCGTGGGTACGCAGCTTCGAGCGGGGCCGGTGCTCATCCGACCACTTCGCCGCCGGAGTCATCGACGAATGGGGCCTCGACATCGCGGCCGGGGAGTTCCTGGCGCGCTTCCGGGCCTGGCCGGAGGAGCTGTTCGACGGAGCCGTCGAATTGGTGGAGGAGGTGGCCGGGCTATGCCGCGTCGGGTGCCTCAGCAACACCAACGAGCTCCACTGGGACGTCATGGACTCCCGCTGGGGGCTGGCCGACCACTTCGAGGAACTGTTCCTCTCCTACCGCCTCGACCTGGTCAAACCCGACCGGGAGATCTTCGTCCACGTGGCGGCCGCCCTCGGGCTTGCCCCCGACCGCATCCTGTTCCTGGACGACAACCCGGCCAACGTGGACCAGGCGCGGTCCGGTGGGCCTGGCGGGGGCGCTCGTGCGGGGCACCGGACAGGCCCGGACCGCGCTCGTCGAGCACGGCGTGCTCCCCGACGTCACTGCCCGCTGACCCGACGCGGCTCCGCCCACCGCCGGCCGGACGGTCATCGGGCGGGCTGAGCGCCCCCCATGACACACTGGCCCCGACGTCGAAACAACCGGACGCCGGACAAGGAGCAGACATGGCAGCCGAGGCCCGAGGTGTGGTGGCCATGGGAAAGGGTGAACCGGTCTCCCTGGTCTCCATCGTGGTGCCCGATCCGGGACCGGGCGAAGCGGTCGTCTCGGTGCAGGCCTGCGGCGTGTGCCACACCGATCTCCACTACCGGGAGGGTGGCATCAGCGACGACTTTCCCTTCCTGCTCGGACACGAGGCCGCCGGACGGGTGGAGGTGATCGGGCCCGGGGTCACCTCGGTGGAGCCGGGTGACTTCGTGGTGCTCAACTGGCGGGCAGTCTGCGGCGAGTGCCGCTCGTGCCGCCGGGGTCGGCCGTGGTACTGCTTCAACACCCACAACGCCAGCCAGAAGATGACGCTGACCGACGGCACGCCTCTGTCGCCGGCCCTCGGGATCGGTGCCTTCGCCGACAAGACACTGGTAGCCGCCGGGCAGTGCACCAAAGTCGACCCGGCCGCCCGGCCCGAGGCGGTCGGGCTGCTCGGCTGCGGGGTGATGGCCGGGCTGGGCTCGGCCATGTTCACCGGAGAGGTCGCCACCGGGGACTCGGTGGCGGTCTTCGGCTGCGGGGGCGTGGGCTGCGCCGCCGTCGCCGGGGCCCGGCTCAACGGCGCGGCGACGATCATCGCCGTCGACCTCGACCCCGGGAAGCTCGAGCTGGCCAAGGAGTTCGGGGCCACCGACACGATCGATGCCTCGACCGAGGACGTGGTGGCGCGCGTGCAGGAGCTCACCGGTGGCAACGGGGCGGACGTCTGCATCGAGGCCGTCGGCCATCCCGAGGTCATGGAGCAGGCCTTCTACGCCCGCGACCTGGCCGGCACGCTGGTCCAGGTCGGCGTGCCCACCCCGGAGATGCGCATCGACCTGCCCATGATCGACTTCTTCGGCCGGGGCGGCCGGCTCCGGCCCAGCTGGTATGGGGACTGCCTCCCGTCCCGGGACTTCCCCGTGCTGGTCGACCTCTACCTCCAGGGCCGGCTCGACCTCGACCGGTTCGTCAGCGAGACCATCGGCCTGGGTGACGTCGAGGAGGCCTTCCACCGCATGGAGCGCGGCGAGGTGCTCCGCTCGGTGGTGGTCGTCTGAGGCAGTTCAGCTCAGGTGTACCCCTGGGCGACATGCTCGATCCACCAGTCCGGCGCTGCATTCATCAGGGTCTGCATGTCCCAGTAGTCCCACCACCGGACGATGGTGGCCCCGCGGAGCTCCTGCACCGACACGAAGGGCAGGGCCACCTGCTCACCGGTGTGCCAGTGCCACGTCTCGGTGTGCTCGGTGATGACCGCGTCCCCCTCGGCCACCATGAGGCGCAGGTCGTGCTCATAGGCCGCAATGCGCTCGAGCCCCAGCCGCAGGCGGGCAACGATCAGTTCGGGGCCCCGGGCCACGTCGTCTGCGGGCGAGGGTACGTCGGTGTACTCACTGTCCTTGCCGAAGAACCCGCCGATCACCTCCCAGTCGCGATCGTAGAGCGCCTGCCAGAACGACCGCACCCGCTCCTTGTTTGCCTCGATGCTCAAGTCGGCTCCTCACCGTCGTCGGGTCGGGGGTGCGGGTCGGAGCGTAGCCCTGGGCGCCGACTCTCACCGGAGGCCGGCGACGAGCCGCATGACCAACGCCCCGACCCGGGCGCGCTCCGCCTCCGGATCGTCGGCGGTCGCCACCGCCAGGCCGGCTTCGGAGAGGGCGGCCAGCATCATCCGGGCCGTGAGGTCGCCCGGCGGGATCCGGATGAGGCCGGCCTGAGCCAACCCGTCGAGCGTGGCGACCATCAGGCCGAGGAAGTACCGCTCCTCGATCTCCTTCCAGCGGGCCCACCCCAGCGCCACCGGTGCCTCCTCGAGGGCGATGCGCCGGAACCGCGGTTCGAAGCAAGCTTGGAGGTAGGCCTCGACCCCACGCGAGAACTCCTCCCATGGATCGTCGACCCCCTCGACCGCGGCGATGACGGCGAGCACCAGCCCCTCCTCCAGCATGACGAAGGCAGCCTCGAGGAGCTCGGCCTTGTCCTTGAAGTGGTGGTACACGGCCCCCTTGGTCACCCGGGCCGCTTCGGCCACGGCATCCACGGTGGTGGCGGCAAAGCCGTCGGCGGTGAAGCGCTCCGTGGCGGCCTCGAGGATGGCCGCCCGAGTGGCCTCCGCGTACTCCTCGCGGCGGCTCTTGACATCCACGACCCTCCATCTTACACTCACATACTATGAGTATTCGACCGACTACTAGTACTTCAGGCCGCGCCGCCGAGATCTCGGGGATAGGGCCACGCCAGACGGTGGGCACCGGCTTCGGCCAGGTCAGCTATCTCGAATCCGGCGAGGGTCCACCGGCCCTGTTCGTCCACGGGGTCTTCCTCAATGCCGACCTCTGGCGGCACCAGCTCGAAGAGCTCGGCGACGTCCGCCGGTGCCTGGCCGTCGACCTGCTTGCCCACGGAGGGACCGAGAGCCCCGGGCCGGAGCGGATGACCATCGACGGCCAGGTCGACATGGTCCTCGAGTTCCTCGACGGGTTGGGCATCGACCGGGTCGACCTGGTGGGCAACGACAGCGGTGGCGCCATCGCCCAGTTGGTGGCGGCCCGCCACCCGGACCGGGTGCTGAGCCTGGTCCTCACCAATTGCGACGTTCACGACAATTGGCCACCTGAGACGTTCCGACCCATCGTCGAACTGGCCCGGGCAGGCGCCCTGGTCGACGCGGTCCAGGCCTTGGCCGCCGACCCGGTGGCAGCCCGTGGCGCGCTCGCCTCGGGGTTCGAGGACCCGGCCGCCCTCCCGGACGAGACGGTGACGTCCTTCTTCGCCCCCTTCGCCGACCGCTCCACCGCCGAGTCCCTGCAGGCGTACGTGGCCGGGATGGACTGCGGGGTGACGGTGGCCATCCGCGACGAACTGGCCCGGTTCGAGCGGCCGACACTGATCGTGTGGGGCAAGGCGGACGACTTCTTCGACGTGCGCTGGGCCCACTGGCTGGCCGAGACCATCCCGGGCACGGTCCGGTGCGTGGAGCTCGAGGGGGCGAAGCTCTTCTTCCCTCTCGAAAGGGCGGACTTCACCGGGGAGCTCCGGGCCTTCTGGTCGGACCTTGGACGAGCCGACGCCGGGACCGCCTGACCGTCCGCCCGGCCCGGTGCCCGCGCCGACCGGGCCCGGCTGCGTCCCTGTCGCCGGTTAAATTTGCACTCCTTGACCGACCCACCGCCGGCCACGGGATCCGGGCCCGGCGGGCTCCGACGTCGAGAACTTCGAAGACGTCGAGGATGCGCTGCTCGAGGGCGATCGGCCTCTCGAGTCCGGCGGGGCCCGTGCGGCCCTCCGCTACCCCGTCTTCCGGCGGGTCTACCTGGCCGCCCTGGTCTCCAACATCGGGAACTGGATGCAGACCGTGGTGCTCGCCGCCTTCGTCTTCCATCTGACCGGCTCCTCCACCGACGTCGGGCTCATGACCCTGGCCCAGTTGGGCCCGCTGTTCGTCCTGGCCCCGGTCGGAGGCATGGCCGCGGATCGCTTCGACCGGCGCACCGTGCTCCTGGTGGTCACCGTTGAGCAGTGCGTTGCCTCCCTGGCGGTCGCCTGGCTTTCACACTGGCAGCACCCCCGGATCGAGGCGCTGTTCTTCGCCGTCCTGGCCATCGGGATCGGGCAGGCCTTCTACGCCCCTACCTTCTCGGCGGTGATCCCCAGCCTGGTGGGACGCAAGGAGCTCGCCGGTGCGGTCTCGCTGAATTCGGCGAACATGAACCTGTCCCGGGTCATCGGACCGGCCATCGGTGGTGTCATCTACGCCCAGGTCGGTGCCTCCTGGGCCTTCGTCACCAATGCCGCCTCCTATGTGGTGCTGATCTTCGTGCTGGTCGCGGTGCAACTGCCGGCGGTGCGCCGCATGACCGGGTCCGGTTGGCGCCGCCTGCTCGAAGGCGTCGCCGTGGCCCGGCGGGACCGAGTGGTCGGGCGTTGCCTCCTCACCATGGTGCTGTTCTCCTTCTTCTGCCTCCCGATCGCAGTGCTCATGCCGGTGTTGGCCCACAACGACCTCGGGATCGACGAGAGGAGCGTCGCCTATGGACTGCTCTATGCCTGCTTCGGGGCCGGCGCCGTGGTCGGAGCACTCTCCATCGGCACCTTTCTCGCCGGTCACCGGCTCGAACGGGTGGTCCGCTTCGGCCTCGTCGGGTTCGCGGTCGTCCCTGGCCGTGCTCGGGCTGCTGCACAGCCCCGGGCCCGGCTATCCGGTCGCCTTTCTCGTGGGTTTCTTCTACTTCACGGTGGTGACGTCGCTCGCCACCGTGGTCCAGCGGCGCCTGGACGACGCGGTGCGCGGCCGGGTCATGGCTCTCTGGGTCATGTCGTTCGGCGGGACCGTGCCGCTGGGGGCCATCATCGCCGGACCGCTCAGCCAGCACTTCGGGATCGCGGCCGTGGTCGTTGGGGGTGCGGTCATCGCCGTCGCCCTCGTGCCGGTGGCAGACCTGAGCGACCGGAGGCGTCAGGCCCGGCCGGACGCGACACGCCGGACTGCTTGACCACGTCCGGCGACACATGACGCCTGGACCGGTGGGCGCAGTCGGGCAGCAGCCGGTGCGGTACGGTGGCCCCGGCCGGGCCGTCGAGTCGTGGGAGGTCGTTGCGATGACATGGGAGTTCTCGACCGACCCTGAGTTCCAGGAGCAGCTCGACTGGGTCGAGCAGTTCTGCATCGAGGAGGTCGAGCCCCTCGAGCTCCTCTTCCCCTATGCCGTCCGGATCCGCGACCCGAAGATGCGGGCCCTGGTCGACCCGCTGCAGGCCCAAGTGAAAGAGCGCGGCCTGTGGGCCATCTTCCTGGACAAGGAGCTCGGTGGGCCGGGGTTCGGCCAGCTCAAGCTGGCCCTGCTCAACGAGATCCTCGGCCGGTACGGCCTGGCCCCCTCCATCTTCGGCTGCCAGGCGCCCGACACCGGGAACATGGAGATCCTGGCCGCCTACGGCACCGAGGAGCAGAAGAAGCGCTGGCTGTACCCGCTGATGAACCAGGAGATCTGGTCGGCGTACTCGATGACCGAGCCGGAGGGCGGTTCGGACCCCAACCTGTTCAAGACGACCGCCGTGCGCGACGGCGAGGAATGGGTCATCAACGGCGAGAAGTGGTTCACCAGCGCGGGGCGCCACGCCGACATCCTGATCGTCATGTGCACCAACGGCATGTTCGTGGTGCCCCGGCACACGCCCGGCGTCGAGATCATGGACTACCCGCGCACCCACGACCACATCCGGTACAACGAGGTCCGGGTCCGCCTCGACCACCTCCTCGGTCCCGAGGACGGCGCCAAGGTGCTGGCCCAGCGGCGCCTCGGGGGCGGGCGGATCCACCACGCCATGCGGGCCATCGCCCAGTGCAAGCGGGCCTTCGACATGATGTGCGAGCGCGCCCTCAGCCGCGAGTCGCACGGCAAGGTCATCGCCGAGCACCAGATGGTCCAGAGCGCCATCGCCGACTCCTACGCCGAGATCAACATGCTCCGGCTCCTCGTCCTGTGGACGGCCTGGACCATCGACAACTCGAGCACGGCCGAGGCCCGGACCCAGATCGCCGCCTGCAAGTACACGGCGGCCAAGGTGCTGCGCGAGGTCACCTACCGGGCCATCCACGTCCTCGGCTCGCTCGGGGTGACCGACCTCACCCCCCTGCAGGCCATGTGGGCGGCGTCCCCGGCCATGAGCGTCATGGACGGGGTCGACGAAGTGCACAAGGTGACCGTGGCCCGCAACGTGCTGAAGGAGTACCAGCCCCACGAAGGGCCCTGGCCCACCGACTACCTCCCGGCCAAGCGGGAGCAGGCCCGCAAGAAGTTCGCCGAGGCCATGGCGGCCGATCCGGAGCTCGTGCAGTACTCGGAGATGATGCTGCGCCGCCGCGGCCACAGCTGAGCCGGCCAGCATGGATCTCGCCGGCCGGGTGGTCGTCGTGACCGGTGGTGCCGGTGGAATCGGAAGGGCCATGTGCCGGGCGTTCGCCGGACAAGGGGCGGGCGGCATCGCCGTGGCCGACGTCGACTTGGCCGGTGCCGAGCGGGTGGCCGACGAGCTGGACGGTCCTTCGGGCTCGGCCCTCGCCATGCGGGTGGACGTGGCCGACGAGGCGCAGGTGACCGCCCTGGTCCACAAGACGGAAGCGGCCTTCGGGACGATCGACCTCTTCTGCGCCAACGCCGGGATCCTCGTCGGCGGTGGTGTCGAGGCGCCCGACACCGACTGGGAGCGGATGTGGCGGGTCAACGTGCTGAGCCACGTGTACGCCGCCCGAGCTGTGCTCCCGGGCATGATCGGGCGCGGGGAGGGCTACCTGCTCCACACCGCCTCGGCGGCCGGGCTGCTGACCCAGCTCGGATCCGCCCCCTACAGCGTGACCAAGCACGCGGTGGTGGCACTGGCCGAGTGGCTCTCCATCACCCACGCCGCCGACGGGATCAGGATCTCGTGCCTGTGCCCGCAGGGCGTGTGGACCGGCATGACGGGCGCGCCCACCGAGGAGGCGGACCCGCTGCTGTCGGCCACGGCCGGGCGCAACGGCATGCTCATGCCCGAGGACGTGGCCTCGGCCGTGATCGAAGGGCTGGCCGACGAGCGGTTCCTGATCCTGCCCCACCCCGAGGTGGCCACCTTCGAGCAACGGAGGGCCGGCGACCGCGAGCGTTGGCTCCGGGCCATGCGGCGGATCCAAGCCGAGATCACCCCGTCCTGAAGACCGTCGGGCTCGACGTCTACGGACCCTCAGTCGGCCAGGGCCTGGTAAACGAGGGCGCGCAGCTGCGAGCGGAACGGGTAGGTGGCGGACGGGAGCAGCTGGGTCATGAAGACCACGGTGAGGTCCTCCACGGGGTCGACCCAGAAGGCGGTGCTCGCCGCGCCGCCCCAGTAGAACTCGCCCACCGAGCCGGCCGACGCGGTCGCCCCCGGCCCCCGGCCCACGGCGAAGCCGAGCCCGAAGCCCACGCCGGGGAACTCGGCCTCCCCGAACCCGCCGGTGGCCAACCGGTCGAGGTCGGCGTCGCCGGGCAGGTGGTTGGCCGTCATGAGCTCGAGGGTCTTGCGCCCGATGATCCGTTGCCCGTCGAGCTGGCCCCGGTTGACCAGCATCTGGCAGAAGCGGACGTAGTCGGCGGTGGTCGAGACCAGCCCCGAGGCACCCGACAGGAAGGAGCGATGCCGCCGGTAGGGGCTCTGCTCGGGATCGTCGACCAGCACCGGCCGCCCACCGGGCTGGTAGGTGTAGCAGGCGGCCAGCCGCAACCGGGACCCGTCGGGCACTGCGTGGGCCGTGTCGACCATCCCGAGTGGCTCGAAGATGTTGGTGCGGAGGTACTCGTCGAAGCGCAGGCCGGAGAGGATCTCGACCAGCCGGGCGCAGACGTCGGTCGAGAGCCCGTAGTTCCACCGTGTGCCCGGCTGGAACTTGAGCGGGTAGCCGGCGAGCAGCGAGCAGACCCCCTCCAGAGTCATGCCGTGGCGGGAGGCCCGCAGCTCCTCGGCGAACCGGGTGTCGCTGGGGTGGCCCGGCGAGACCCCGCCGGCCAGGCCGGTCATGTGGGTGAGGGCGTCCTTGACCGAAGGCGGCCGGACGGGGTCGACGGAGCGGATCGACCCGTCCGAGGTCAGCTCCCCCACCGGCAGGTCGCGCCACTCGGGAATGTACCGGTGCAGCGGGTCGCTGAGCTGGAAGCGACCCCGCTCGTAGAGCTGCATGAGGGCGACCGAGGTGATGGGCTTGGTCATGGAGTAGAGCCGCCAGATGGTGTCGTCCTCGACCGGCTTGGACCGCTCGCCGTCCATCAGACCGAGCGATCGCCAGTAGGCCGTCTTGCCCCACCGCCCCACGGCGATCTGGCACCCGGCGATCTTGCCGTTCGACACGTAGCGACTCTCGAAGTGCTCGGTCAGCCGCTCCAGACGGTACGGATCGAAGCCGGCGCCCTCCGGGTCGACGATGGCCGGGCCCGCGGTGGCCACTAGTCGCGCCGGCCGAACATGTTGGCGTTGGGGGCGGCCTGCGCCACCAGCCCGGGAATCACCTCGCCCAGCTCCTCGGTCTCCCAGCGGTCGTCCTTGTCGGCGGAGGGGCCCTCGACCCAACCCTCGTCCACGCTGACGTGCCCGCCGTGGACGGTGAAGACGCTGTCCGGTGATGCCACCGGCCGCGGCGCTGGCCAGCCATACGACCACCGGCGCGATGTTGTCGGGATCGTTGCGGTCGAACTCGTCCGGCTTCACGTCGCGTGCCTGCTCGCCGAAGCCCAGGTTCTCCGTCATCCGGGTCAACGCGGCGGGAGCGATGGCGTTGACCGTGACCCCGTAGCGTCCGAGCTCCATCGAGGCGATGATCGTCATCGAGGCGATGCCCGCCTTGGCCGCCCCGTAGTTGGTCTGCCCGACGTTGCCGTAGATGCCCGAGGGCGACGTGGTGTTGACGATCCGCGCATCGTTGGTGGCGCCCTCCTTGACCCGGTTCCGCCAGTACTCCGCCGCCCAGCGCATGGGGGCGAAAGTGCCCCGCAGGTGGACCCGGATGACGGCGTCCCACTCGCCGTCGGTCATGTTGACCAGCATCCTGTCCCGCAGGATCCCGGCGTTGTTGACCAGGACGTCGAGACCGCCGAAGGTGGTCACCGCCGAGTCGACCAGGCGCTGCGCGCCCTCCCAGTCGCTGACGTCCTCGCCGTTGGCGACGGCCTCGCCGCCCATCCCCCTGATCTCGTCGACCACCTCGCCGGCCGGCCCGGCCGAGGACCCGGTGCCGTCCACCTCGGCCCCGAGGTCGTTGACCACCACACGGGCGCCCTGACGGGCGAACTCGATGGCGTGACCGCGGCCGATGCCCCGCCCGGCCCCGGTGACGATGACCACCCTTCCATCGCAGATGCCAGCCATTGCAGTTTCCTCCTCGACGGTTCCGTTTTCCCGGCGGCGGCGGCCCGGGGAGGGGCTGCCGCGCCCTCGATGATCGTGGCGGTCAGCCGTTCCTCGGCAGCTCCGAGAACGGCAACGTCCGGTCGTTCGAGGGCTCCTTGGGCAGCCCCAGCACGCGCTCGCCGACGATGTTCCGCTGGATCTGGTCGGTGCCCCCGTAGATCGAGGGGGCCTGGGCGTAGAGCGCGGTGGTGGTCACGGCGCTGAGCAGTGGGTTGCCGGTCGCCTCGTCCAGCGCGGCCTGGTCCTTATGGTCATAGGCGTGGAGCATCCCCTGGGCGCCCACGATGTCCAGCCCCAGGTCCCGCTGGTGCCGCACGATGGCACTCATGGCCAGCTTGGAGAGGTTGGCCATGCCCGGGATGTCCCGCCCGGCGGCCCGGCTCGCCTTCAGGCGCTCGGTGTTGAAACGACCCAGTTCCTCGAGGGTGTAGAGGCGGGCCAGGCCCTGGCGGATCAAGGGATCGGTCTTCTTGCCGTTCCCCCGGGCAAGGCCGATGAGCAGGTCGAGCACCCCGGCCATACGGGGCCCCCGCCGCTCACGAGGCTGCACCTTGGGTGCCGATCCCCTGGCGGCCACGAAGTCGCCGACCCGGCGCGACAGGTTGCCGGCCACCGTGCCGGCGGTGACGACGGCCGCCCCCGAGTTGCCGCCTCCCGCCCCGAGGCCGGCCCGCTCGTGGCCCAGGGTGGTGTTGGCCACCGCCCACCCGTTCCCCCGCCCGCCGATGATGGACGACGACGGGACTCGCGCCTCCTGGATGAACACCTCGTTGAACATGGCGTGGCCGGTCATCTCGCGCAGCGGCCGGACGTCGATCCCGGGCTGGCGCATGTCGAGGGCGAAGTAGGTGATGCCCTGGTGCTTGGGCAGGTCGGGATCGGTGCGGGCCAGGAGCATGCCGAGATCGGCCGTCTGGCCCAGGGAGGTCCACACCTTCTGCCCGTTGACGACCCACTCGTCCCCGTCCTGGACGGCCCGGGTGGTGAGACCGGCCAGGTCCGAGCCGGCCCCCGGCTCGCTGAACAGCTGGCACCAGGCCCGCTGCCCGGTCACGATGTCACGTACGAAGGTGTCGATCTGCTCCGGGGTGCCCTTGTCGGCGATGGTAGGAGCGGCCAGCATCAAGCCCAGTCCGTTCGGGGCGCCGAGAGCGCCGAAATCGGCGATCTCCCGAGCGATGGCGATCCCGGCGCTGCGTGAGACACCGCGCCCAAAGGCATGGGTGGGCAGGGTCGGCGCCGACCAGCCGGCCAGGCCGAGGCGCTCCCACCACTCCCCGACGGTGACGTCGGGGTCCCAATTGAGCTCGAGCCACGAGCGCAACTCGTCGACGAGCTCCTCGCTGCTTCCTGGTGCTGCTGTCATTGACTGGACCACGGGCGTTCCCCCTCCTGGCCCCGACAATAGATCGTCATCCGGGGACCCATCCTCATCCGCGCCTCCCTAAGGTGGGCCCATGGCCGCCGACGACCACGGGGAGGGGAGGGCCTCCTCGGTCGAGGGGGCCGACCCGAACGAGGCGGCAGGGTCGGCCTCACCAGTGCTCGACGAGGCCTTCGACCGTATGGCCGCCTCCGACTTCGAGCTGCCCAACGGCTTCGTGAACCACGGCCCCATGGCCTGCGAGGCCCTGGCCGTCCTCGGCTGCGACGACCGAATCGACGCCTGGGCCCGCCGGTCCGTGGCGGCCGCGGGCGAGGGCCCGGTGCCTGTCGCGCCCGCCGGCGACCTGTCCGATTGGCAGGAGGCCCTCGGGCGCTACGACCGGCTCCCCGAGTGGCTGGGGTACTTCGAGACAGCGATTGGCGAAGCGGGCTGGCCGGCGGTAGTGGCCGACTGGGTACCCCGTCTCATCCCGGCCCTGTCCACCGCGCTCTTCCATGGCGCCATCCGGACGGCCCACGCCGTCCGGGCCGTCGCCGCCGCCGACACGCCCGCCCGCCGGTCGGAGCTGGCCCGTGCCCTCGGCTACTGGGCGGCCCGGTACCGCGCCGGTGAGTCTCCGACCGGTCCTCGGAGCGGTGAGCCCGTCGGGCCGACCGGAATCGGGGAGGTCGTGACGGCCGAGGCCGCCACCGGGGCCCACCACTACCTGGCCGCACCCAACATCTTCAACCTGCACGGGGTCACCGGAGCGATGGCCGTGGAGCTGCTGGCGCCCCATCTGGCCCCCGAGGACGCGGCGGCCGCCCTCGCCCAACTGCGGGCCGAGCACACCGCCATGTACGCCGGCGCCGGCGCCGCCGGAGTCGGTCCCGGCGCGGGTTGGGACCCCGGTGTGGTCGAGCGGGCCGCCGCCAGCGGCGATCCCCACCAGGTCAAGCTGGTCGAAGCCTGCCGGCGGGGGCTCGACGTCAACGGTGACGCGGTCTTCTCCGAAGCGGCTGAGACGGTGTCCGGCCGGGGGTGAGGACCACACCACTGCCGTGAGCGACTACCGTCCTCTCCCCGACTCACCCGCATGGTTCCGGTCGGCCCTGGCCGTCGAGCAGACGGACATCGAGGTCGCCGTGGGCGGGTGCGCCATCCATGCCCTGGCCTGTGGGCCGGAGGGCGCCCGGGGACTGGTCTTCGTACACGGCGGCGGGGCGCATGCCCACTGGTGGACCCATGTGGCGGCCACCTTCAGCCGGGAGTTCCGAGTGCTAGCCCTCGACCTGTCGGGTCACGGTGACAGCGGCCACCGCACGGCCTACTCGCTCGAGCAGTGGACCGACGAGGTGATCGGCGTGGCCGACGCCGGGGGGATCGACGGCCCACCGGTGATCATCGGGCACAGCATGGGCGGCATGGTGACCGTCGCCACTGCCGCCCGCCATGGTGAGCGGGTGAGCGGGGCCATCATCTGTGACTCGCCGGTCACCGAGCTGGACCCCGAGATCGACGCCTACCGCCTCCGTGAGGCGTTCGGGCGACCCCGCGTCTACCCCACCGTCGACGAGGCCGTGGCCCATTTCCGGACCGTTCCCGCCCAGGAGCACTACCTGGACTATGTGTTCGACCACGTGGCCCGGCGTTCCGTCCGACCGGTCGCAGGCGGCTTCGGGTGGAAGTTCGACCGCGGTGTCTTCGCCCAGTTCGGGGCCGGGATCCGCGGGGTGGCGCAGCCCTACCTCTCGCAGGTGCGGTGCCGACTCGCCCTGCTCCGTTCGGAGCACGGGCTGGTGACGTCGGACATCGGGCGGTCGATGTACGAGGCCATGGGCCGGGTCACCCCGGTCATCGAGATCCCCGAGGCCGGGCACCACGCCATGCTCGACCAGCCCCTCATACTCCTCACCGCGTTGCGCACGCTGCTCGCCGACTGGGACCACTCCGAACCCCACCGGCGACCGGCCCAGGACCCGGCGCCCAGCGGGGCTGCCCGGACCTGAGCCCGGCGATCACCCCTGACGCTCCGACTGGACCAGGTCGGGCCGGTACTCGGGATGGCGGCTGAGCCACTCGGAGGCCCGGCGCATGCTGTCCTCGTTGTTCTTGTTGATGAACTTGTAGATCGGGCCCTCGAACCACCGCCACGGCGCCGACGTCAGGTTGTACGTCTCGTCGAATTCGAAACGGGTCCGGTTGGCCGTCAGGGGCTCGAGGTGCACGTGGCCGATCTGGTCGTTGCCCGGCTTGGGCGAGATCATCGTGTAGGTGTAGCCGCGCTCCGGCACGACATCGGTGACGAGTTCGAGCGCCGAGCCCTCGCGTCCGAACGGCATCTTGAAGATGACCCGGCGCAGCCGGCCGTTGTGGTCCTCGTCACCCGGGTAGAGCACGTCGACCCGCCTCACCATCGGGGCGTAGTCCGTCCAACGGTCGTAGTCCTGGAACAGGGCCCAGATGCGGGCGGCGGAGTGGGGCATCTCGAAGGTGTAGCGGTGCTGGCGCATGCACTACACCTTGGCGGATCGCTCGGGTCCCTGCACGCGGGTCCCTGCACGCGCCCCGCCGGCGGACCGCCGTGCCCACTGCAACGAGGCGGTACGGACACCGCCCGCAGTACGATCCGGACGCCGGTCGGCCCGGCCCGGTGAAGGGGGAGCCTTGGCTCTGGTGAACACGGTGCGGGGAACGGTCGAGGCGAGCGACCTGGGTTCGACCTTGATGCACGAGCATGTCTTCGTGCTCAGCCCCGAGATCGAGAAGTCCGCGGCCGAGTGGGACGAGCAGGCCGCACAGGACACCGCCGTGCAACGGCTCGCCGAGCTCGAGGAGAGCGGCATCGACACCATCGTCGACCTCACCGTCATCGGCCTCGGCCGGAACATGGCGCGGATGGTCTCAGTGGCTGAACGGGTCCCGCAGATCAACGTCGTGGCGGCCACCGGCGTGTACACCTACAACGACGTGCCGATGTACTTCCACTTCCGGGGTCCGGGCACCATCCTCGGCGGGGCGGAGCCGATGACCGAGCTGTTCGTCCGCGAGATCGTCGAGGGTATCGGGGACACCGGGGTGCGGGCCGCCATCCTCAAGTGCGCCACCGACCGGCCGGGCCTGACCCCGGGGGTGGATCGCGTGCTCCGGGCCGTGGCTCAGGCCCACCGACAGACCGGGGTGCCGATCACCACCCACACCCCGACCCCGCCCGAGCCGTGGGGGATCGAGCAGCAGCGCATCTTCGAGGAAGAGGGAGTCGACCTCACCCAGGTGGTCATCGGGCACTCGGGCGGGACGCTCGACACCGCCTACCACGAGGCTCTCCTGGCCAAGGGCTCGACACTGGGGTTCGACCATTTCGGCATCGGGACCTTCACCCTGGCCGAGCGGATCGAGTCGGTCCGGGTCCTCTGCGAGCGGGGCCACGCCGACCGGATCGTGCTCTCCCACGACGCCATGTGCCACGTCGACTGGTTCCCGCCGTCACTGGCCGGCGCGTGGAGGGAGTGGCGCTGGACCCACATCCCCGAGGACGTCCTGCCCGAGATGCGCCGGGTCGGCATCAGCGACGAGGACATCACGACCATGATGGTGACCAACCCCCGCCGGATCCTCGAGGGATGCGACCCGTACTGAGGATGGGCCGCGCCCGGGCACCGGGCAACGCCGGCGAGCCGTGCCGGCCGGAAGTGTGGTGAGGGCCGGCGTGCCCACCAGCCGGGACGAGCTGGGCACGGTGGCTGATGCCCACCCGGAGTGCACGGCGTGGGTGGACCTGTCCTCCGGGACCGAGCTCACCCTGCAGGACTGGGACGCCCGGGCCGGCCGGCTGGCCGGCAGCCTGGTCGATCGCGGTGTCGGCCCCGGCGACCGGGTGGTCATCGCCATCGGGCCGGACCACCCCTTCGCCTGGCTCGTCTCCTACGCCGCCGCCCACCGGGCGGGAGCGGTGGCCGTCCCGCTCAACACCCGTCTGGCCGCGCCCGAGCTGGAGGCCATCCTCGAGCACGCCGACCCCACGGCCGTGCTGGCCGACGCCGTCACCGATGCCGGCGTGGCCTGGACCGAGATCGCCGGCGGACTGCCCGGCGTGCGGGTGCTGGCCACGACCGAGCCGCATGCCGGCGCACTCGAATGGTCGGAGCTCCTCGGGCCCCGGGGATCGCCGACACCGGCCCCGACCGGCACCGGGACGGCCTCCGACCTCATGTACACCTCGGGCACCACCGGCGCCCCGAAAGGCGTCGTGGCGCCGCACCCGCCGGCCGGGCCGGCCCCGGCCACCTGGAACGGGCTCGGCTTTCTCTCCTGCTCCCCGTTCTCGACCACGAGCGGCGTGCTGCTCGTCTACGGGCCCATGCGAGCCGGCATGGCCGGGTGGTACCTGCCCCACTTCGATGCCGGCCAGTGGCTGTCGACCGTCGAGCGACGACGCCCGACGGTCGCCTTCGTCGTGCCGGCCATGGCACAGCTCCTGGTGGCCCACCCGCGCTTCAGCCAGGTGGACCTGTCCGGCCTCGCCGCGCTGACCATCGGCGGTGCCCCCGTCGCCCCGGCCACGCTCGAGCGCCTCGCCGTCGGCCTACCCGGAACCGACATCCTGGTCGGCTACGGCCTCACCGAATTCGGTGCAGTGACCCGTTCGCCCGGGGGTGACGGCGGCAAGCACCTCGGATCGGTGGGCCAACCGCTCCCCGGCGTCGAGGTCCGCATCGTGGATGCGGACGGCACGGTCGTCGGACCGGATATCGAGGGCGAGGTCACCGTCTCCGGTGCCGGGCCGGGACGCAGCTACTTCAAAGAAGAGGAGGCCACCACCCAGACCTGGAAGGCGGGTTGGCTGCACAGCGGCGACCTCGGCCGGGTCGACAAGGACGGCTTCCTGTGGATCACCGGGAGGACCAAGGACCTGATCATCCGCGGCGGTCACAACATCGCGCCCGGCGAGGTCGAGAACGCGCTCTACGCCCACCCGGACGTGGTCGAGGCGGCAGTGGCGGCCATCCCGCACGACGTGCTCGGCGAGGATGTGGGAGCGTGGGTCGTGCTGCGCGAGGGATCGAAGGCGAGCGAGGACGAGCTGCGCGCCTTTGTGGCCACGCGACTGGCCGACTACAAGGTGCCGCGCCGGCTCACCATCGTGGCAGAGCTGCCTCGCAACGCGGCCGGAAAGGTGGCCAAGCTCGAGCTGGGCCTCGATGGCCCCGCCCGCCCGGCCGGTCGCCGGGGCCCGGAGACAGGCGGCTGAGCCGGGTGACCGCGGACGAACCGTCCGTCCTGATCGATTCGATCGGCGCCGTCCGCCGGCTGACTCTCAACCGGCCGGACCGCCACAACCCGCTGACCGGGCGCTGCATCCGCGAGCTGCTCGCCGCGGTAGGCGACGCCGACCGTGACGCAACGGTCCGGGCCGTCGTGATCCGGGGCTCGGGTCGCTCCTTCTCCTCCGGGTACGGCGTGCTTCCCGATGACATCGAACCGGGCGAGCCGCCGGCTCCGGGCGGTATCGAGGGTGACGTCACGTCCATGGTCGAGTTGGGCGCCGGTTGGGCCCGGGTCTGGCACTGTGCCGTCCCGGTCATCGCCCAGGTGCACGGGAATTGCCTGGCCGGCGGGACCGACCTGGCCCTGCATTGCGACATCGTGGTGGCCGCCGCCGACGCCCGGATCGGCTTCCCGCCGGTCCGCTCGATGGGCGTGCCGCCCACCAACATGTGGCTGTACCACCTCGGACCGCAGTGGACCAAGCGGTTGCTCTTCACCGGTGACACGCTGAGCGGTGCCGAGGCGGCTGCGGTCGGCCTGGTCCAGGCGGCCGTGCCCGCCGCCGAGCTCGACGGCTACACCATGGCCCTGGCGGCGCGCATCGCACTGGTCGGGCGAGACCTGCTGGCGGCCAACAAGCGGGTGATCAACCACGGGATCGACCTCATGGGCCGAGCCGAGCTCCAGCGCTTCGCGGCGCTCAACGACGTGGTTGCCCACCGGTCTCATGACGCCCGAGCCTTCACCGCCCGGGCAGCCGAGGTGGGTCTCAAACAAGCCGTGCGTGAGCGCGACCGTCCCTTCGAGCCCGAGGGCCCCCAGGCGACCGGACGTCACGGCGGCTCCGGCGGGTAGCCCCGGGTTCGGGCAGACTGCGAGGATGTCGGCATGGATCAGCGCATCAGCCTCGTCACCCTCGGAGTCACCGACCTCGCCCGGGGGCGCGCCTTCTACGAGCAACTGGGCTGGCGTGGGGCCGAGCAGCCCGACGACGAAGTCTGCTTCTTCCAGACGGGCGGGATGGTCCTCGGTCTGTGGACCGCGCTCGGAGGCCATGGGGCTCCCGGGATCGAACTGGCCCACAACGTCTGCTCGCCCGACGAGGTCCGGCGGGTGCTCGCCGAGGCCGAGCAGGCCGGCGGCACCATCGTCCGTCAGGCCGGCGTCGCCGAGTGGGGCGGCACCACCGGCGCCTTCGCCGATCCCGACGGCTATGTCTGGGAGGTGGCCCACAATCCCGGTTGGACCCTCCGGGACGACGGGACCGTCGTCATTCGTGGATGACCCGCTCCAGGCCGGAGCTGAGCCGAAAGACGAGCTCTCCGTGCCGGCAGAAGGGGATTGACCGGTGGACATCGGAGGAAGCGCACTGGTCACCGGGGCCAGCCGGGGCATCGGACGGGCCATCGCCGTCGAGCTGGCCAACCGCGGATTCGACACGGTTGCCACCATGCGCAACCCGGCCGACGGCGTCGGTCTCGCCTCCAGCGCGGCGAGCGCTCACGGCCGGCTCACCGTGGCCCGGATGGACGTGACCGATCCGGCCACCTTCAAGTTCCCCGACGACCTGCGGGTGCTGGTGAACAACGCCGGGGTCGACTCCGAGTACCTGCCGGTGGAGCACAGCCGCCTCGACGACTGGCGGGCGGTGTTCGAGACCAACGTGCTCGGCCTGGTGGCGGTGACCATGAGCGCCATCCCGACCCTGCGCGCCAACCGGCCCTCGGTCATGTGCACCGTCTCGTCCTCGTCCATCTTCGCCTCGGTGCCGTTCTATGCCGCCTACCGCGCCTCCAAGGCGGCGGTCTCGGCCATCGACGACACGCTCCGGGTCGAACTGGCGCCCTCGGGGATCAGGGTGGTCGAGATCGTGCCCGGCCCGGTCGACACCGACATGTTCCAGCTGAGCACGGGCGAGCTGGCCGCGGCCCGCTTCGACCGCTACCGGGCCATGGCGGAGCTGGCCACGAAGGTGCGTCGCCAGTCGGCCGACCCGATGGTGTCACCGGCGGCCGATGCGGCCGCACTCATCGTGGACGCCATCCTCGACGACTCCGGGCCGATGCGATACGGCTGCGACCCGTTGGCCGTCGGACTACTCGACCTGTGGCGGCAGTCCGACGACGAGGCCATGTTCAAGCTCACCGGCCAGTCGCTGCTCGACGCGCTCGACGCGCTCGACGCCGACCGGGCCTGATCCGTCCGGTACCGGCCGCCCGATCCACGCGGACCGGCCGTCGGGCCATCAGCCGGTCGTGGCCCCCGACATGGTGATGAAGTCGCGCGACCACCAGGTGGTGAAGTACCTCGACGGGGTGCCCACCATGTCCGGCAGCAGGTCGGTGCCGTTGGCCGCAGAGGCGGCACCGCCCTGGGGGCCCGGGTTGTAGCTGGCGAAATGGACCCAGTCGGTGTTGATGTCGAGCTCCATGGCCCGGACCGCCCCTGCCCGCGCCAGCAGGTCGGCCAGCGAGGTGATGTTGAGCCCCGGGCCACCGACGTAGACGAGTGCCCCCTCCGCCGTCACCCCGATACCCGATCGCCAGACGTAGA
The DNA here is from genome assembly GCA_963769825.1 of uncultured Acidimicrobiales bacterium. Classification (GTDB taxonomy): domain Bacteria; phylum Actinomycetota; class Acidimicrobiia; order Acidimicrobiales; family RAAP-2; genus Bog-756. The sequence continues at coordinate 449,845 of CAVYNO010000003.1, read as the reverse complement.
TCTGGTCACCGAGGGTGGCACCCCACCGGGTCGTGTCGGCGGCGTTGAGACCGGGCACTGGCTTCCCCCCGTCGACCAGGAGGTCGAGGTTCTGGCGCACGGAGGCGATGTCCGGGCTCATCGACGCGTCCCGGCCCCATTGCACCACCGTGGGTACCCCTTCCTTGGTGATGACCAGGGAGGCCGCCCCGTCCCGCAGCGGCACGACGGTCCGCCCCTCCGTGTAGTAGCCGCCGTTGGCCGAGGACATCTGGAACCCGGAGTTGAAGGCGGCCACCAGGGCGTTGGCCGCGTTGGGCTTGATCGGGGCCGAGTAGGCGTACGGCCCGCCGCCGGGGATGAAGCTCCCCGAGTAGAGCTGGGCCTTGAGGAGCTTCGTGTCCATCCAGGCTGCCCCGACCACCAGGCTCGTGTGCACCGCGTCGGGCCGGAGCGTGGTCACGTAGACGGCGGTGTTGCCACCGACGGTCCGGCCGGCCGGCGACCACTGGCCCTCGCCGGGAAGGGGCGGCGAAGCCGGTGGCACGATGGCGGCCGGTGCCGGCAGGTGCGGTGTCGTGGTGGCCGTCGGCTGGCGGCGCGACGTCGGCACCTTGATCGCCCCCTTTGGCGGGGCGCCGCCGGCCTTCGGCTGGTGGTGGCTGTACCAAACGTTCTCGACCCAGTTCACCACCCCGTTGCCGCCGTGGCTCCGGGTCCACTCGGCGAAACGAGCACCGATGGAGGACCCGAGCGATGGATTGGTGAGGGCGCTACCGAGCGACGGTCCGACCACCGCGGCGAAGACGACGAACAGCACGATGATCACCGCCAAGATCCGCCGGCGGCGGATCTTGGCTCGGCGGACCCGCCGGGAGCGCCCGAGCCGGTGGGCGGGGGCGGAACCGGTCAGATCGGTCATTCGATCCGCTCGAGGGGGGCCGCCCGCTCGGCCCGGACCGCCCGCAGGCGGTGGATGAACAGACCGATGACGGCGAGCACCGCCAGCACGGCGACCACGTAGCCGGCGTCCTTGAAGGAGTTGAGGACGTGGCTGTAGCTGGCCCCCAACGAATACCCGAGGCTGGTCAGCGCCGTGCACCAGATAGCGCAACCGATGACGGTGAAGACGACGAACTTGGCCAGTGCCATCTCACCGAGCCCGGCGGCGAACGAGACGAAGGACCGGATGCAGCGGGATGAACCGACCGAACAGGACGAAGGGCTCGCCCCGTCGGGCGAACCAGCTCTCGGCCCGGTCGAGGTCCTTGTGGGTGAGGAGCACGTACTTGCCGACCTTGTCCACCAGCGGCCGGCCGCCGAAGTACCCGATCAGGTAGCCGACGAGGGACCCGAGCACTTCCGCCGCCGTAGCCACGAGAATGACCACCGCCAGGTTGAGGTGGTGGGGCTCATTGGGGATCTGGCCGCTGGCCAGCACTCCGCCGTAGATGATCGCTACCTCGGCGCCGACCGGCAGGCCCATCGACGAGATGAAGCTCAGGACGAAGACGGCCAGATATCCCCAGGTCTCGAGAAAATGCTCCATGTCCGTCCTCTCCTAGCGGGCCGGCGCCCCGGGTCCGTCGGCGCCCGGCCTCCGGGCATGGTCCTGCCACCGTAGACAGGCTCCCGACGCAATGATGGTCGCCCCGGCACGGTGGCCGGGACGCGGGCGCGCCGGAACCCCAGGGTGATGTGGGAGGGCGGCATCTGGCCCGAGGCGGGTGGCCATCGACATGAAGCGTACGAAATTACCGGGCTCGGGCACATCCACCTCAGGTCGGATCGGGCTCCCGACCTCGGGATGAGCCCGATCGGGACCCAACCCGCCTTGGTCACCCGGGGCGCACCAAACCGACCTGGTAAGCGTAGACGGCGGCCTGGACCCGGTCACGGAGTTGGAGCTTGGCCAGGATCCGCCCCACATGCGACTTGACCGTGGCCTCCGAGACGTAGAGCCGCTCGGCGATCTCGGCGTTGGACAGTCCTTCGGCCACGGTGACCAGCACCTCCCGCTCCCGGTCGGTCAGCTCGTCCAGCCCGCGGCCCGTGCCGTCGGGGTCGGGCGGGCCCCCGCCCGGCAGCTGGTGGGCGAAGGTGTCGAGGAGCCGCCGGGTCACCCGAGGTGAGACGACGGCGTCACCGGCAGCCACCGTCCGGATGGCACCCACCAGCTCGGACGGCGGGACGTCCTTCAAGAGGAAGCCACTCGCCCCGGCCCGCAGGCCGGCGAAGGCGTATTCGTCGAGGTCGAAGGTGGTGAGGATCAGGACCCGCGAGTCGGGCGCCGATGCGACGATCCTGGCCGTGGCGTCGATGCCGTCGACACCGGGCATGCGCACGTCCATGAGCACCACATCGGGCCGGTGGGTTAGGCACTGGGACACCGCCTCTTCGCCGTCGGCCGCCTCGCCGACCACCTCGAGGTCGGCCATCTCCTCGAGAAGCATGCGGAAGCCCTTGCGCAGGAGGGCCTGGTCGTCGACGAGGAGGACGCGGATGGTCACCCGGCCCGGGCATCCTCGACGCGCATGCGGGCATCCACCTCCCAGCCACCTCCCGGGCTGGGACCTGCGGTCAGGGTTCCCCCGCACACCGCGGCTCGCTCCTGCATGCCGCGCAGGCCATGGCCGCGGGAGACCGGCCCGGCGACCGCGCCGTCGTCACGCACCCGGAGCGCGAGGCACGGACGATCGAACTCGAGGGTGATCACCACGTTCGACGCTCCGTCGGCATGCTTGAGCACGTTGGTCAGCGATTCCTGCACCAGCCGGTAGACGGTCAGCTCCACTCCCGGCGGCAGCCCGAAGGGGATGCCGCGCTCCTCGAGCTCCACGGCGATGCCGGTCGACCGGACACCGTCGATCAGCGCCGGCAGACCGGAGAGATCGGGCTGCGGGGTGCGTCCGGTGGGCTCGCCCCGATCCCGCAGGACGCCCAGGAGGTTGCGCATGTCGGCCAGCGCCATCCGTCCGGTGGAGGAGACCTCCCCCATGGCTTCGGCCGCACCAGCCGGGTCCGACATCGTGGCAGCCCGGGCCCCCTCGGCCAGGGTCACCATGATCGACACGTTGTGCGCCACCACGTCGTGCATCTCGCGGGCGAGCCTCGACCGCTCGGCGGCCGCGGCCAGCCTTGCCCGCTGGTCGCGCTCGAGCTCCAGTCGGTTGGCCCGCTCGACCAGCGCGTCCATGTAGGCCCGCCATGTCCGCAGGGTGAGGGCCACGAACAGGGAGGCCGCCACCATCCCCGACAGGAACACGATGGAGGCGAAGACGGTGTCCCCCACCGGGGTCCACCGGAAGGAGGCCATGACGACCCCCACCTCGAGGACCCCGGCCCCGGCCAGCGCCCGGGCGGGCGCGTCCTGCACCGCCAGGGTGAACAGCGCTATCAACAGGGCCAGATCGGCCGGCAGGGGCGTGGCCACCAACCACTGCACGAAAGCCACCGTCACCACCATGGCGAACACAAGCGACGGGGCTCGCCTCCTCCACAGGAGAGGCACCACCAGCGCCACCTGGAGGACGGCGTCGAGGACGCCATGGCCGCCTTCCGACGGCTGGAAGAGAAGGCACCCGGCAAGGAGGGCAGCCACCAGGGCGGCGTCGCTCCAGAGCCGGTGGTCGGCGTCCCACACGCGGAAGCGGTCCCACGAAGCCCGGATGGACTCGAAATGGCCGGCGCCCGGCGCATCGGGCGCCACTGGATCGAGGGCGGTCACCGCCATCGAACCATTGTCGCGTGACGCCGACCCGGGGCGAATCCGCCCCGGGGATGACCGGCCCCGCCGCGCCCTCATCCTTCCGGTCATCCCTTGCAGTGCCGGGCGCCGGCCGGTCCCGACCGTGCGGACGCTGCGGAACCCCCTTGTCGATGAGGCCTGCGGCCGAAAGCGTGAAGACGAACACATGTTCGATCAGATGCTAGGAGCACGCACGAGCGGAGGAGCACCCATGAGCGAAGGAACCCAGGTCAAGGCCATTCCGGACGACTACCCCCAGGTCATCCCCTCGCTGGCCATCGACGGGGCGGGAGCGGCCATCGACTTCTACTGCCGCGTCTTCGGCGCCCGGGTCCGCCTGCGGATCGAGGCCCCGGGCGATCGGATCGGCCACGCCGAGCTCCAGATCGGCGACTCGGTGGTGATGCTGGCCGACGAGATGCCCGACATGGGGTTTCGCGGCCCCAAGTCGGTGGGCGGCACGCCGGTCACCATCTCGGTCTACCTCGAGGATGTCGACGCCGCCTTCGACCGGGCGCTCAAGGCGGCACCAGCTGCGGCCGGTCGAGGATCAGTTCTACGGCGACCGGGCCGGCCAGTTCGAGGATCCCTTCGGCCACCGCTGGAACGTGGCCACCCACATCGAGGATGTGCCCGAGGACGAGATGATGCGGCGGGCCGAAGCGATGATGCAACAGGGCTGAGCGGCCGCGCTCCGGCGGCCGAGGCCCACGCGCCCCATCACGCCCGCTTCGCCATGCGAGACTCCGTCCCCGTGACGGACCAATCCCGGCGGGCGCGGCGTTTGCGCCGGAGACGTCTGCGCGCCGCCATTCTCGCCCTGGCGCTGGTGGCACTGATCGGCGGGGTGAGCTTCGCCACGTGTTCCGGCGGCACGTCCACCTCGTCCACGACGACTGCCGCCACCGGTGGCGCGTCGCAGGCGGCCGGGCTGACCGGTCCCGCCTCCATCGAGGCCGGGGTCGAGCCGTGGCAGATGGGCTCGCCGATCTCCCGGGAGTCGGTGGTGGCCAATGCCGGAGGGCTGACCGTAATGGGCGGCATCACCCCATCGGGGTCGTCGCTGGCGACCGTGTCGACCATCAACCCGGGGAGCGGCGCGGTGACGCCGGCGGCCTCGCTCGCCGACCCGGTGCACGACGCGGCCGCCTCGACCATCGGCGCCCGGACCTTCGACTTCGGGGGCGGATCACCGAACACGTTCGCCACCGTCCAGTCGATCGCCACACCGTCCCTCCCACCGGCCGCGCCGACGACCGGCGTCGTCGCCGGCCAGCTCCCCGCCCCCCGCTCCGACCTGGCCGTAGCCACCATCCCCGGGCCGGGCGGCCGATCGGACAACAGGACGTACATCGTCGGAGGGTACGACGGGACCAGCTACCTGCCCTCCGTGCTGGAGACCGGCGACGGCACGCACTTCACCCGGGTGGCCTCCCTGCCGGTCCCCGTGCGCTACCCGGCGGTCGTGGCCGTGGCCGGCAAGCTGTTCGCCTTCGGCGGCGAGATCTCCTCGCCGGCCGGGTCCACCGCCGCCACGGACGACATCCAGATGGTCGATCCGTCCACCGGCCAGGCCAGGGTGGTCGGCCATCTCCCACAAGCGCTGTACGGCGCCTCGGCCTTCGTGATCGGCGGCACTCCGTACGTGGCCGGGGGCCAGGTCCCCAATGGCGTGACCCTCACCACCATCGAGGCATTCGTCCCGTCCACCGGGAAGGTCCTCAACGCCGGGCTCCTGCCCCAGGCCGACGCGTTCGCCGGGTACACCACCGTCGGCTCGGGCCGCGGGGCCATCGGCTACATGGTCGGGGGCGAGGTCGCCTCCCAGGCGGGCAACCTCCAGGCCGGAGTGGCCTCGGGTTCGCTGCGCTCGGTCATCTCCCTCCGGTCGAGCCCGTACGGGGGGCCGGCCGGCAAGCCCGGGGCGGGCGCCCCCTACGCGGGCACGCTGCTGATCGCCGACCGCGGCAACGATCGGCTGGTGGCCATCGATACGAGCCGCAACACCGTCTGGCAGTACCCGTCGGCCAGCATGCCGCCGCCGCCGGGTGGCTTCTACTTTCCCGACGATGCCTTCTTCTTCGGGCACGGCACGGGGATCATCTCCAACCAAGAGGACAACCACACCCTCGTCGAGATCGGATATCCGTCGGGCCGGCTCCTGTTCCAGTACGGACATGCCGGCCGGGCGGGCGCGTCGGCCGGGTACCTCAACCAACCCGACGACGCCTACATTCTGAAGTCCGGGAGCATCACCGTCGCCGACGCGTCGAACAACCGCATCCTGTTCATCTCCCCGCAAGGCCAGGTCACCGGGCAGATCGGCAACGGGGCCGACGTGCACAACCCGCCGACGTCGATCGCCTACCCGAACGGCGACACCCCGCTCGCCAACGGCAACGTCCTGGTGTCGGAGATAAACGGGTCGTGGGTGGACGAGTTCACCCCCTCGGGCGGGGTCGTCTGGTCGCTCCACTTCCCGACCGTCAACTACCCGTCCGACCCCCAGCAACTCGGGCCCAACCTGTACCTGATGACCGACTACGACCCGCCGGCCGAAGGGCGGATCATCGAGTTCACCCGCTCGGGCCAGATCCCCTGGATCTACGACGCCACCACCGGCGACGCCATGCTCAAGAAGCCGTCGCTGGCCGAGCGGCTCCCGAACGGGCTGATCATGGTCAACGACGACTACCGCAACCGCATGGTGGCCATCGACCCGGCCACCTACTCGATCGTCTGGCAGTACGGGATCACCGACGTGTCGGGCACCGCGCCCGGGCTCCTCTCCATCCCCGACGGGTTCGACAACCTCCTGGCCAACGGGACGACACCGACCCACACCATCACCGGATGAGGCGCCCGGTGGTCGCCGTCGCACGATCGTTTCCGCTGGCCACCGCGCTGTTGCTCGTGGTCGCGGTGGCGCTGGCCGCCTGCGGCTCACCGGCCCAGTCGGGATCGCCGGCCGGCGCCGTGCCGACCGTCTCTCCACCACCCTCATCCCATGCCCTGGCCACGGTGTCGAGGGCCGTCGCCACCACGTTGAGCACGAGCGCCAATTTCGATCTCGCCTTCTCGGGCGTGCCGGTCGGGAGCCAATCGGCCACGCCCCGCGATGCGAGCGGAGCGGTCGACTTCCGGAGCCCGGCCGCCACCATCCAACTGGACCTGCCGTCGGGCTCAGGGGGGTCCGAACGGATGGTCTTCCTCCCCGACACCGTGTTCATCAAGCCGCCGGCCTCGAGCCCGCCCCTCCAGGCCGGGAGGCCGTGGATCTTCGCCAATTTCGCCGACATCGCCAAGTACAAGGTCAACTTCCCGCCGTACATCGTGCAGACCGAGAGCGTCAATCCGGCCTTCGTCCTCTACGAGCTGGCGTGGGGTGCGACGTCGGCCGCCCCGCTGGGGAGCGCGACGTTCGGCGGGCACCAAACCGAGGCGTACCTCGTCACCGTGAACCTCGTCCAAGCGATCTCACACAGCTCCGGTGTCGCGGTCGACGTCTTCGGACGCGCCCTCACCTCGGAGATCGGAGCCTTCGGGGGCTCGAGCACGACGGCACCCCCGACCATGCGCGTCGAGGTCTGGGTGGACGGCGCCACTCGCCTCGTCGGGGTGCGCCACACACCGCCCGGTGCCGGCATCGGCACCCTGACCATGACCCTCACCCGGTTCGGCACGGTGGTGCACGCCGACAAACCTCCCCGGTCCAAGGTGGTAGATATCGCGGCCATGATCCCGGGCGGTGAGCAGGAGGCGCTCAACGGCGGGGACTCCGATGGCGCCTGACGCCGACCGATCGGCGTCAGGGCAGGTCGACGTCCCGGCCGTCCGCACCGAGCACCTGACCAAGCGGTTGCGCAACGGCATCGTGGCCGTCGACGACCTCGACCTCGTCGTCGGCCGCGGCCGGGTGCTCGGGCTGGTCGGGCCCAACGGGTCGGGCAAGTCCATCACGCTCCGCATCCTCCTCGGCCTGGTGCGGCCGACCTCGGGCCGGGCCTTCCTCTTCGGAGAGGAGGCTCGGCCCGGGGCCGCCGTGCTCGGTCGGGTCGGCGCCCTGGTCGACGGGCCCGGCTTCGTCCCCCATCTGTCGGGCCGCCGCAACCTGGAGCTCGCCGTCCGCCAGATCGAGCGCTCGGGCCGGCGGACGGATCTGGAACGCGCCATCGCCCTGTGCCACCTGGGCGAGGCCGTCGATCGACCCGTGTCGGGCTACTCCCACGGAATGGGATACCGGCTGGCCCTGGCCCATGCCCTGTTGGACGACCCCGACCTCCTGCTGCTCGACGAGCCGACCACCGGCATGGACCCCGCTCAGATCGACGAGGTCCACGGTGCCATTGCCGCCTGTGCCGCGGCGGGAACGACCGTCCTCCTGTCCACGCACCGGATGTCGGAGGTCGAATTGGTCTGCACCGACGTGGCGGTGATGCATGCGGGCCGCCTTCTCGCCGCCGGGCCGGTGGCCGACGTGGTCGGGCCCACCCGGGTGCTGCTGTCGGTCGATGATGTCGCCGGCGCCGTGCTCGCCACACGCGGGTTGCCCGGCGTCTCCCGGGCGACAGTCGCCGGGTCCGGCACGATCGCCGTCGAAGGAGGCGCCCTCCGGCCCGTCGAGCTCTGCGACACGTGCGTGGCCGCCGGGGTCTCCGTGTCCGGGTTCCGGATGGCGAATTTCTCCGACCGGTACGCCGACCTGTTCGACGGTGTGGACCGCGGCCCGGTTCCGGCCGACCGCCCCCGACCTTGATCGTCATCGAGTGGTACAAGCAGGTTCGGCGGCGCCGGACCTACCTGGCCCTCGGCATCGTGGCCGCCTTCGCCGTGGCCCTGACCGTCGCCCTGGGTGCGACCGGCTCCGGCCAGCCGGATTTCGTCGGCGACCTCCCCCTCCTGATGGTCCCGAACTCCTCCGGTCTGAGCGTTCCGGTCATCGCCCTCTCGAGCACGATGAAGTTCCTCCTCCCCCTGGCCGTATCGCTGTTCGCCGGAGGGGCGGTGGCCGAAGAGGCCTCGTGGGGCAGCCTGCGTTACGTGTTGGCCCGGCCCGGGTCGCGGGCCCGGGTGCTCTGGTCGAAAGCAGCGATAGCCGGGTTGCTGTCCGTGACGGCGGTGCTGGTCCTGGCGCTGGTGGCCTTCGTGGCCGGGGGCCTTGCCTTTGGTTGGCACCCGCTGCAGGTGACCGATGGGAGCAGCTCCACGCCGGGCCATCCCGACTCGGTCGTCGTGCCCGCCTCGGCCGTCGTGGGCCATCTCGGCGTCGCCGTCCTCTACGTGGCGGCGGGAATGGCCAGCATCTTCGCCGTGGCCTTCTTCCTCTCCACCACCACCCGGCGCCCGGTCGTGGCGGTCGCCGGCGGGGTCTCGCTCACGGTGATCTCACGCATCTTCAACGCCGACTACTTCCCTGGAATCGCGGTGGTCAACCGCTACATGCCGAACAACGACATCGACCTCTGGCAACACCTCTTCACGAGGTCGCCGGACCTGTCGGGCGTTCCCCACTTCCTCGTGCTGCAGTCCGTCTACGTCGTCGTCTTCATGGTCCTCGCCCACTGGTGGTTCACCCGCAAGGACATTCTCGATTGATCGGCATCGAGCTCAGCAAGCAGATCCGGAGGCCGGGCTACTGGGCGGTCCTCGGCGCGATGGGCCTCATCTCGGTGTCGATCACCCTCATCGTCGGCCTCACCAGTGCGTCGACACCCGAGCGGCTGGGCGACTACGGATCGGTGGTCCCGAACTCGTCGGGCCTCACGATGGCCCCGGTGACCTTGAACGCCCTGCTCCTGTTCCTGTTGCCCGTGTCGACGGCCATCTACGCCGGCGAATCGGTGGCCGGCGACGCGTCGTGGGGAAGCCTGCGGTACCTCCTCGCCCGGCCGGTCACCAGGCAGCGGGCACTGGTCTCCAAGGTGGTGGTCGCCGCCCTCTTCTCCCTGGCGGCAGTGGTCGTGGTGTCGGTGACCGGACTGGTGGCGGGTCTGGTGGCCTTCGGCTGGCATCCCCTCAGCGTGCTCGACCTGCAGCACGCCTCCCCCTTCGCCAGCGGCCTCACGACGTTCAGCCCCCTCGACGGCCTCGGCCGCATCGGGCTGGCCACCGCCGTGGTGGCCGCCACCATGGCCAGCACGTTCGCCTTCGCCATCCTGTGCTCGACCATCAGCGACCGGCCCCTCAACGCGGTGGCCGGGGGCGTGCTGCTGAGCTTCGTCTCCCGCTCCTTGGACAACATCCCCGGCCTGCACGCCCTCGGGCCGTGGCTTCCGATGACCAACACCGGAGCCGGGCTCTGGACCCAGATGCTCTTCCGGCCTTCCGACCTCGGTGGGTATCCGCACCTGGCGACGGTCCAGGTCGTCTACACCGCCCTCTTCCTCGGCGCGGCCTGGGCCTGGTTCAACCGCAAGGACGTCCTGACCTAGTCATCTCCCGCCAGATCCTTGTTTACCGAGCATGCCGTAGGGTAATAATGCATGACACATGCATCTAGTTGCAGGGAGAAGCCATGGCCCAGCACGTCGAAGGTTCATTCGAGGTCACGTCCTGGTCGGAGGAGCAGGCCAGCGGGCTCGAGGAGTCGCTGAAGGTCACCACGGCCGCCATCGGGCAGCGGTTCATCGGAGGCATCGAGGCCGACACCGTCACCGACACGGTGATGGCCTACAACGACGACGGGACCGCCGAGTTCGTCGCCTACCAGCGGGTGGTTGGCCGAGTGGGCGACAAGTCCGGGAGCTTCGTACTGCGGGGCTTCGGTACGTACGACGGCAACGAGGCGCGGACCGAGCTCGAGGTGATACCGGGCTCGGCCCGCGGTGAGCTGTCGGGACTGACCGGGCGCGGTGTGGCCGTAGCGCCCCACGGATCGACCGGAAGCTTCCACTTCGACCTCGAGCTCTGAGGTGGAGACGGGCGCGGCGCCACCCAACGCCCGCGCGGCCAACCTCCTCGGTGCGCTGGCCCTGGCCGTCGCCGACCGGTGCCTGCAGGCAGCCGGGCAACTGACCGGGCACGCGGAATCCGAAGCCGCCACATTGTCAGCCATCGACCAGTTCCTCGACGGCCCCTCCGTCGATCGCCTCTCGGCGGTGATCGGGCTGAGCCAGTCGGGGACCGTGCGCCTGGTCGACCGGCTGGAGCGCCAAGGGCTGGTCCGGCGCGGCCCGGGCCGCGACGGGCGGGTCACGTCGGTCACTCTCACACCCGAAGGACGCAAGACCGCCTACCAGATCGAGGCCGCCCGCCTTCGTCTGCTCGAGGAGGTGCTGGCCCCGCTCGAGGCGACCGAGCGCGATGTGCTGGCCGAGCTCGCCGGCAAACTGCTCCTCGGCCTGATGCGGGAGCCCGGCGCCACCCGCTGGACCTGTCGGCTGTGCGATCTGGGCGCCTGCGGGCGCCCTGCGGGCCATTGCCCGATCGAGCAGGCGGCGCGCCTCCGGTACGGCCCTTCCGGCGCGTCCCCGGCGCGGTCGATGGGTACGCCCGATCCCTGACGCCGATGTGGGGGGCTTGGTAGGAATGGTGTCCGGAACGGGAGCCGACAAGGGGGACGCCATGCGGCCAGGTCGCGGACGACGCGGGACCAGTCACGCCTCGGGTGGCGAGGCGGTGCACCGGCACGGCAGCGTCACCTACGCATCCCGTCGAGGCCGGCGATCGTTGCCTCTCCTGGCCACAGCAGTGCTCGTGACGGCCGCCGCCCTGGCCGGGTGCTCCAGCTCAGGCACGACCAGCTCCCCGTCCTCCGGCCCGCCCACCTCCCGGGCGCCCGGCCCACGTGGCTCCCAGGTCATCAAGGTGGGGAGCATCGCCACCCGGACCGGCCTCGGCGCCGGTGACTTCGCCTCCTTCCTCCCGGGGATGCAGGCCTACTTCGACATGGTGGACTCCGAGGGCGGCGTCAGCGGCCACAAGTTCCAGTTCGCCTACGACCTCGACGACGGTGGGAACCCGACGACCTTCACCCAGCTGGCACACACACTCATCCAGCAGGACGGAGCCTTCGCCGCCTTCGTCTCCACCTATTGGTTCTCCCCCAACCTGTTCGTCTCCACCGGGATGCCCACCTACGGCTACAACGTGAGCGGCAACTGGGCCGGACCGCCCAACCTGTTCGCGGCCGGGGGATCGATCCAGGACTACCACGCCCTCGCCGCGCCGGTGGCCTACCTGATGAAGCAGACCCACTCCACGTCTGCGGCCATCATCAGCTACGGACAGGGCATCCCCGCCTCCTACCCGGCCTGCAAGACGGCGGCGGACGACCTCACGGCGGGCGGGATCAAGGTGAGCTACCTCGACCTCGATGCCTCGTTGGCCGGTGACTTCACCGCACCGGCGCAGCAGATCCTCAACCATGGATCAGACTTCGTGCTCACCTGTACCCAGGGTTCCGACAACATCACGCTTGCCCGGGCCCTGCAGCAATACGGCGTCCACGCCACCCAGCTGTGGTTGAGCGGCTACGACCAGTCCCTACTCGACCAGTACCGCGACCTGATGCAGGGCGTCTATGTGGACGCCAACGGCTTCGTGCCGTTTACGGCAGCGGCGCAATTCCCGGGCGCCTACCCCGGCTTGGAGCGCTACCTCTCGGTCATGCGGAGGTACGAGCCCAGCTACGTGAACTCGCAACTGGCCATGCAGGGGTGGCAGTCCGCCGCCCTGCTGGACGCCGGCGTGTCGGCGGCGGGCACCGACGTCACCCAGCAGAACGTCATCCAGGCGACCAACCGGATCACCAACTTCACGGCCGGGGGCCTCACCGCCCTGGTCAACTGGACCACGGCCCACACCACCCAGAGCTTCCCCATCTGCCCCTCGTTCGTCCGGGTGAAAGGGGACCAATTCCTCCCGGCCCTGGGCCAAGGGCACCAGGTGTTCATCTGCTTCAACCAGAACACCAACCTCAAGAACCCGGTGCTGGCCACACCGCCGCCCGGCACGCCGGGTACCTGAGCAGGGTTGGGCCGGGCTGGTGTCCTCCCTCGGCCGGAAGGGCAGGAGCTTGTCGGCCGCGCCTCGGGTAGATTCGGGGACGGTGACGACAGCCATCGACTCGGATCAGCACCTGTACGAGACCCGCACGCTCTGGGCCGAGCACATCGATCCGAACCGGCGGGACGAAGCCCTGGCCATCGTCGACGACGAGCTCGGTTATCCCTGGCTCACCTGGCGCGATCAGAGGCTCGACCTGGCCGACGTGCAGCTGCCCGGCCACACGAAGGAGCTCGGCCGGCGCCGTGAGCGCTGCCGCAACCATCTCCCCCCCGAGTACTCCTACGACGAGACGCTGCCGCCTGACTACTGGGAGCCGGCCGCCCGGCTGGAGCGGATCACCGCCATGGGGCTGGACGAAGCGGTGGTCTTCCCCAACTTCGGGCTCCTCTGGGAGCGCCGGCTCGGCGTCTCGCTCCCCGCCCTCACCGCCAACATGTCGGCTTGGAACCGCTGGTGTGCCACGGTCGTCGCCGACAGCGACGGCCACCTCCACCCGGTCGCCCACCTGACCCTCCGCGACCCCGAATGGCTGCTGGGCCAGCTCCCGGAGCTGGCCCGCGACGGGGTGCGCCTGGGCATGATCGCGCCGGCCGCGGTGGACGGTCGGCCCCTCTCCCACCCCGACCACGACCGGCTGTGGGCCGCCTTTGTCGACCACGGCATCACCCCGGTCTTCCACGTGGCCGACCAGCCCCGCGTGCTGGACGAGGCCTTCTACACCGACCCGGAGGACTCCTTCGTACCGGCGCTCGAGTCCATCTTCCTGTGGGTGCCTCCGGCCATCGCCGTCACCGACCTCATCGTGAACGGGGTGCTCGACCGGCATCCGGATCTCCGCATCGGAATCGTCGAGCTCTCGTCCATCTGGGTGCCGCAATACCTGCTCATGCTCGACGGCGGCTGGGACTTCACCTCCACGCTCAACGGCGGTCCGGGGACCGAGCTCGCCCTGCGGCCGAGCGAGTACTTCGCACGACAGGTCCGTGTCTCGTCCTTCTCCTACGAGCAGCCGGAGCGGCTCATCGCCAAGTCCGGTGACCTCTTCATGTGCTGCAGTGACTATCCCCATTCGGAGGGCACGGCGACGCCCCTCGATGACTACCGGCGAGGTGGCCGAACCCCGGACAATGCTCCCGGGCTGTTCCGGGACAACGTGGACGTCCTGCTCGGTCGGTGACCAGGTGAGCGGAGTCGAGTCCTGATGGCCTACGCCGAGGGCCGGGTGATGCACGACGCCGACGCCCACCTCATGGAGACGCCGACGTGGCTGCGCGACCATGCCGAAGCGCCGTTCCGGAGCCGACTACCGGTGCTCAAGTACCAGAGCGGCAACGAGCTGCGCCAGACGGGGAGCCCCGACGAGCAACGACGTGACCTGGCGGCTTCGTTCGACGGCCTGCGCAAGAAGCACGCTTCCGAGGAGTACCGCGCCGAGGAGGCCGAGCAGATCATGGCGCGGAAGAACTTCGCCGCCACCGGCAGCTTCATCGCCGAGGACCGGCCCCGCGCTCTCGATCTCCTGGGCTTCAGCAGCCAACTGATCTTCAACACCTTCCACAACGGCCGGCTGCACGACCTCGAGCACTCGGACGATCTGGACCTGGCCTACGCCGCGGCACGCGCCCACAACCGCGGCATGCTCGAGTTCTGCTCCGTCGACGCCCGACTCCTTCCCACCTGTTACGTCCCCCTCGTCGATCCGGAGCGGGCGGTCGCCACAACCGAAGCGGCGCTGGTCGAGGGTACGGCGGCCCTGCTCGTCGCCTCGGGGTGCCCCCCGTCGTTCTCCCCCAGCCACCGGGACCTCTTCGGGGTGTGGGCCCGGGCCGAGGAGGCCGGTGTTCCCGTGGTCTTCCACGTCGGCGGCACGGGGGACCTGATCGACCCGCACTACTTCGTCAACGGGCTGCCGGTCCCGCACGACTTCCACGGTGGCGACGAGAACTTCCGCTCGGTCGACTACATGGGGATCCCGGTCCCACCGGCTCAGACCCTGGCCACCATGATCTTCGACGGGGTGCTCGAGCAGTTCCCGGACCTCCACATCGGGGTGATCGAGCAGGGTGCGATCTGGGTGCCCTCCTGGCTCCGCCAGATGGAGTCGGCTTTCGAGGCGTTCGCCCGCCACGAGGAGCGGCTGCAGGCCCTGTCCATGCGGCCGTCCGACTACGTGCACCGCCAGGTCCGCTTCACGCCGTACCCCACCGAGGACGTGGGTTGGATCATCGAGCAGGCCGGAGCCGACCTTCCGATGTTCTCGTCCGACTATCCCCATGTCGAAGGAGGCCGCAAGCCGGTGGAGCGGTTCGAGGCCTCGCTCGGCGACGCCAGCGACTCGGTGCGCCAGAGCTTCTATGTCGACAACTTCCTGTTCCTGATGGGATCGGCGGTCACGCACTTGGCGGCCTGAGCGCCGGTCGCGCTCGGCCCCGCGAAGCTTCGCACCCCCGTCTCCGGAGGTCAGGCCCCGGCGCCCTCGTCGACCTTCTTGTCCACCTTCTTCAGGCTGCCGTAGCCGCGCTCCATGGCCGACATGATGATCGCCTCGAAGTCCTTGTCGGTGAGCACCCGCGGCGTGCCGAGCGAGGCGGCCCGCCAGTACAGCTCGGCCAGCCACTCGAGCAGCTCGAGACGTTCCACCGCCTCGCTCATCTTGCTGCCATAGGCGATCGAGCCGTGGTTCTGCATCATGGCCGCGTTCCGGCCCTTGAGGGCCTTCACCACGTTGTCGGCCAGCTCCTGGGAGCCGAAGGTGGCGTAGGCCGCAGTGCGGGGAGCGCCCCCGAGACCCAGGCAGCTGTAGTGCAGGGGCGGGAGCTCGTCGTGGGTGCACGAGAGAGCCGTCGACGCCATGGCGTGCGCGTGGGTGATGGCCAGGGCGTTGGTGGCGGCGTAGATCCCGGTGTGCAAGGGCACCTCCGAGGTCGGGGCGAGGTCACCGTCCACCACCTCGCCCTGGAGGTCGATGACGGTCACCATCTCGGCGGTCACCGTGGCCAGGTCGGAGCCCGTGGGCGTCACCGCAACCAGGTCACCGCTGCGGGCCGAGATGTTGCCCGCGGTGCCGATGACCAGACCCTCCTCGGCCAGGTGACGGCTGGCATCGGCCACCGCCTCTCGTTCCTCCCTGAGCAGCAGCTCTGGCATGGTCGTCCCTCTCTAGGATCCGGTCGGGGGTGCGAACTCCGAAGCACTCGGTTGTCGCAGTGGACCCTACGACCTGTGACCTGCGCCCCGCCAGATGCGACAGAACCCGCTCGCACCGCGATCCGTGGCTGGGCCGGGTCGCCCGGAGGGTCCGAAACCCCACCGAAGCCCGCTCCACGTACCCTTGTGCACAGGAATCGTGACCGGGGAAGAGGGACCTGACCATGACAACGGCTCAAGTGGAGTTCTCCGAGGCCGAGCTCCTGGCCGACGGCGACATCGTCGAGCCCCTGATCGCCGGCGGGGTGCGATGCCACGGCGGCTTCGACGGGGAGGGCCGTTACGTATCGCCTCGGACCAAGTACCGCGTGCCGGCCATCGAGGCCTGGGGCGAGCGCAATTGCGAGGCCTTCTCCAGCGAGCTCATCGACGTGCCCCTGGAACTCTGGGAGAAGACCTTCCCGAACGTGGAACAGGCCCGCTTCCTCGTCCACTCCGGCGTTCCCGAGCCCCTGATGGCCACACTGACGCGGATCGGCACGGTCGAGGGCTACGGAGCCAACATCTGCCTGCTCAAGCCCAAGGACCTCCAGCGACGTTTCGTCGAGGACATCACCGGGACGGCCATCGCCCACCTCGGGGGCGGGCTGTTCGAGGCGCACGGCCGGGACGAAGCCGGATTCGGGCAGCAGGCCGGCCACCGGGACATGTGGTTCGCGGCCCGGGACATCGCATTCGATCGACCGGTCGGCGACCTCGACATCGAAGGGATGCTCGAACGCATGGGCCTGGGTCAGAACCGGCCGGGTGCAGCCGGCGACCGGCACCTCCCGACCGATATCCCCGTAGAGCTCGAGCTCATGGTCTCGCTCATGATCCGGGTCCTGTTCATCGAGATCTCGGCGTTCCACACCTTTGCCTGGGCCGAGGAATGGATGGCCGACACCGGTCTGGTGAACGGCGACGGCGAGGCGGCTCGCCTCGTGTCGTACATCCGGGCCGACGAGACACCCCACGTGGGCTACCTCCGCACGGCCCTGTCGGAGATGCGGGACCGGACCTGGATCGGCGATTCGGGCCGTACTCATGCCGGCTCGGACATGATCGAGCGGATCTGGTCGCCCCTACTCGAGGACAGCCTCGGTCCGGGTAGGAATGCGAGTCGTCAGGCTGCGCTCGGCGAGGTCGAGTACTGGTGCGCTCGGCGCCGGAACGGACCGGACCTCCTCGCCGAGTTCCACTCGCTCGGCACCTCGTAACGCCGGAGGAGGGGCACGCCGCACTCGGCCAGGCCGTGGCGCAACCGTCGATCTCACCGGATGTCGCGAAAGGTTCACCTGGACGTGACCGGGGGTTCAGTGCCGCTCGCCATACTTCTCCTGCGGGAACGGGCGCGGAAGGGGAAACGTGGCAAGCCGGAGTGCATGGCGACTCTGCATGTCGGGTGTGGCCGCCATCGTCGGCGGCGGCGGTCTGGTGCTGACAGGCGCCAGTCCGTCGGGCGCCGCGCCCCTTCGAGGGACGGTCGCACTCACCCCGTCCCGTCCGTTGGACACCTCCACGTCCTCGACGAGCTCGACGAGTACGACAAGTCCGACGAGCTCGTCCACCTCCACCACGGCAGGGACCGGCGGTACGACGACGACCACGGCGGCCTGCACGCCCAGCTCCTCGACCTCCACCAGCACATCGACATCGAGCAGCACGCCGACGTCCAGCACCACACCGACCTCGAGTAGCAGCACATCGACCTCGAGCACATCGTCGACGTCCACCAGCACCTCGACATCGACATCGACCTCCACGAGCACGTCGACGTCCACCAGCACGTCCACCTCCACCAGCACCTCGACAACCACGACGTCAACGGTGCTCGGCACATCGATCCACGACGTCACGACCATTCCGAGTTCGACGACGAGCTCCACCCCTGGATCGACAAGCACCTCGCCCACGGGGAGCAGCACCACGAGCACGACGCTCTGCCCGACCACAGCAGCATCGAGTAGTACGCCGGCGGTGACCGCATCCGACGCCGCTGCCTCACCCAGTTCGACACCGGCGTCCACGCCGGCGCTGGCCTTCACCGGCAATGGCCCGTACGCACCGCTGTTGGTCGTCGTCGGTTTCGTGCTGCTCGCCGCCGGAGCACTGACACGACGGTTCGCACACCGCCGGGGCAGAGCCGGCAGGTGATCCGCTCTGCGGCGGGCTCTGGCCTGCACCACTGAGCCGGCCACCAAGCTGTCAGAGACCTGGTGCGGGGCTTGCGGCACCCGGTCACTTATGATCGGCTCGCGTCGCCTGCGTGACGAACTCGTGAATTGACGGCCGATTCGGTTCGGTGCCGTGAGTGAGGTGCAGATTCCCATTGCGGGAAAGTGCAACATGTCGGTAGCCTGCCGATTACAAGCCTGGCGCGCTCGACTCGGCGGCTCGCCAGGAAACAGGCGGTCATTCCATTGGGAGGTCGGCAAGATGGAATCGAGGCCTACGCACATGTCCTGCCCCAACTGCGGAGACCCGGACACGCCCATCCTCGTGGTCCGGGGAAATCTCGACGCCAACGGGGGATTCAGCTGGCAGTGTCGGCACTGCCGGGCCGAGTTCTCGGGACACTCGGCCGACACGGTTCGGGCATAGCCCGACCCGGGAGACGTCGGCAGTCAGCCTCGTCGCTCGGGCCCGACGGTATCCACCTGCGACGACAGCGAGTACCCTCAACGGTCAGCGCCGGCCGCGCCTCGAGGCGCACGGGACAATGCCACTGACCTCCCCAAATCGGGTAAGCGACGACGGGTCGTGACCGCGGCGGGTGACCCCGAGCCGACCGGGATCGCTGAGCCCGTGACCCTGATCACGATCGCTCGCGAGTGGACCCGCATGGGTTGCATCGGCTTCGGCGGCCCACCGACGCACATCGCCCTGCTGCGACGCCTCTGCGTCGACGAGCGGGGCTGGATGGCGCCCAACGAATTCGAAGACGGCGTCGCCGCGGTGAACCTTCTGCCGGGTCCGGCCTCGACACAGCTCCTCATCTATGCTGCCTGGCGGCTCCGTGGCACAGTCGGCGCGATCGTCGGCGGCCTCTGCTTCATCGTGCCGGGCCTCGTGCTCATCCTGGGTCTGGCTGCGCTCCTGCTCGCTGCACACCCCCCTCTCGGGGTGGCCGGAGCGGCGCTGGGCGCCGGTGCGGCGGTTCCGGCCGTCGCCGTCCAGTCCGCCCGAGGTCTGGCTCCGGCCAGCTGGAGACGAGCCTCCACCAGTGCCTGGTCCCGGGCGCGTTGGGTTGCCTTCCTCATCCTCGGGGGCATGTCCGCCGCGCTGATCGGTCCGTGGTTGGTCCTGGTCCTGGCGGGATGCGGGTTGGTCGAGATCGGTGCTCGAATGATCCCCCCCGCACCGGCGCGGCTCCGTGGCCTCGTGCCGTTTCCGCTGTTCGTCGCGGCCGCCACCGGTGGTCTCGGGGCGGTCGCCTGGGTCGGGTTCAAGGTCGGCACCCTGTCCTACGGCGGTGGTTTCGTCATCGTCCCGCTCATGCAGCACGACGCGGTGCACACCTATCACTGGATGAGCTCCAGCCAATTCCTATCCGCGGTGGCCCTCGGACAGATCACTCCGGGGCCGGTCGTCCAGACCGTCGCCGCGGTCGGCTATGCCGCCGGTGGCGTCGGCGCCGGCCTACTGGCTGCCTTGTGTGCCTTCGGCCCTTCGTTCGTCTTCGTCCTGGCCGGTGGTCCCCACTTCGACCAGATCCGTTCGAACCAGCGTGTCCAGTCGTTCCTCACCGGTGCCGGTGCCGCGGCCATCGGTGCCATTGCCGGCTCGGCGATTCCGCTCGGACTAGCCCTGAGCCATCTGTGGCAGATCGGCATACTGGTCCTCGCCGCCGGGTGGACCATAGGCCTCGAACGGAGCGTGGTCACGGCCCTGGTCGGGGCGGCCGCTCTGGGTCTGCTCGCCGCGTTCGCCGGCGCGCCCCTCTGATCCCGGGTCGGGGGCGGCTGGTTCGAACCTGCGTTGTTCTTCCGGGGATCCCTCCCATCCCCGGGCGGCGACATCCCGGCCCGACCGGCCCGCCCGACCCGGTTCATCCCGAGCAACCGGCTCTGACGACCGGCCGGTCGCCTAAGGTAACGATCGATGGGGAGCTCGAGGAGCACCGGTCGAGGCCGCAGATCCACCGGCCGAGCTACCTGATGGACGAACACGGAGCCGACATCGACCGCACCGCGGAGTGGGGATCGTTGAAGGCCCGGTTCCTTCGAGCGACGGGTGAGCGTCCGGCGTCGACAGCTAGGGGCCTGCATCACTTCGCCGTGCTCTGCAGCGATGTCGAACGTACGATCACCTTCTATCAGGACCTCCTCGAGTTCCCGCTCGCCGAGCTGTTCGAGAACAGGGACTATCGCGGTTCCACCCATTTCTTCTTCGACATCGGCCACGGCAACTACCTGGCCTTCTTCGACTTCCCCGGCCTCGACCTCTCGGGGTACCGAGAGGTGCTCGGAGGGCTCCATCACATCGCGATCTCGGTCACACCCGACACCTGGGAGCGATTGGTGGCGAAGCTCGAAGCGGCCGGCGTCGAGACACACATCGTGGATGGCACCTCCGCGTACTTTCCCGGACCCGACGGGGAGCGGTTGGAGCTGCTCTCGTATCCGCTCAACGACATGTACGGAACGATCGTCGGCTGACGTGCAGCGGTTCCCATGTGGCCGGGGTTGAGTCGTCGGCGCCAGCAGTTCGTGGCGCTGGGCTGTGTGGTGCTCCTCGCCGCCGGGTGCTCATCGTCACCCTCCTCGTCGAGCGGAGCCGGCAACGGAGCGGCCGGCGGGGGCGGCATCCACAAGATCAAGCACGTCATCGTGATCATGCAGGAGAACCGATCGTTCGACAGCTACTTCGGAACATTCCCCGGTGCGGATGGGATCCCTTCCAGCAACGGGCAGTTCACGGTGTGCGTGCCCAACCCGGCCACCAGCACCTGTGAGGCACCCTTCCACGACTCCGCCGACGTCAACGGGGGAGCCGATCACACCAACGGGGCGGCCATCGCCGACATCGACGGCGGCAAGATGGACGGGTTCGTCGCCCGAGCGGAGACCAGCGTGCGTGTGTGCGGCAACGTCCAGAATCCGGCCTGCGCCCACAGCACCACGCCGGACGTGATGGGGTACCACGACGCCCGGGAGATCCCGAACTACTGGACCTACGCCAAGGACTTCACCCTCGACGACCATCTCTTCGAGCCGGTGGCCTCGTGGAGCCTGCCTCAGCACCTGTACATGGTCTCGGCCTGGTCGGCGTCGTGCACTTCGTCCGCCCCATCGAGCTGCAAGACCAACATCGTCGGGCCCTACACCCCGGCGCAACAACAGCGGTTCGTCAACCAGGCCATCGCCACCGGGACGGCACCGGTCTTCGACGCCTGGACGGACATCACCTATCTGCTTCACAAGGACCACGTGAGCTGGGGCTACTACGTCGAGGCCGGTGACGAACCCGATTGCGAGGACGGTGCGGCCACCTGTCCCCCGAAGGCCCAGAGCTACAAGACGCCGGGCATCTGGAACCCCCTGCCGCTCTTCACCGACGTCCAGCAGGACGGCCAGCTCGGCAACGTGAAGCCGGTGAGGTCGTTCCTGAATGCCGCCTCGGCCGGGACCCTCCCGGCCGTCTCGTGGGTGGCGCCCAGCCAGGTCAACTCCGAGCACCCGCCGGCCAGCGTCCACGAGGGCCAGGCCTGGGTGACCAATCTGATCAACCACGTCATGCGCGGGCCCGACTGGAACTCCACGGCCATCTTCCTCTCGTGGGACGACTGGGGAGGGTTCTACGACCACGTCGCGCCGCCCGTCGTCGACGGCAACGGATACGGGCTCCGGGTCCCTGCCATGGTGATCTCCCCCTACGCCAGGGAGGGGTACATCGATCACCAGACACTGAGCCACGATGCCTACCTCAAATTCATCGAGGACGACTTCCTCGGCGGCGCCCGGCTCGACCCCAAGACCGACGGTCGACCCGATCCCCGGCCCACCGTTCGCGAGGACGTTCCCCAACTGGGCGACCTGGTGAACGACTTCGACTTCAACCAGTCGCCGCGACCTCCCGTCCCCCTACCGCTCAACCCGCCACCGGGACCCGCCTCCCAGCCCTGAGCGTCAGGCCCCCACCTGGTCCAACTCGAGCTGGCCGGCCGGCACGGAGCCGGGGGAAGGGGACGGGGCCGGGGCGGCCTGTTCCATGGGTCGGGTGAGGTCGCGCCGTGAGGGGAGGGTGGCCATGGCCACCGCGGCCGCGACGACCAGGATGACGGATGCCACCGAGATGGCGAACGAGTAGCCGTCGGTGAGCGCGGCGGAGGTCCGCGCCGGCGTGACCACCGATCCGTGCAGGACATCTGTTGTCCGGTTCGCCGCCAATGTGGCCAGCGCGGCCAATCCGATGGAGGCGCCGATCGTCCGCGAGGTGTTGAGGATGCCCGAAGCCAGGCCGGCATCGGCGCGCGGCACCCCGGCCGTCCCGGCCACCGTGACCGGTGTGACAGTCAGCCCCATGCCCAGGCCGATCAGGATGAACGGTGCGAGCAGATCGGCGGCGAACGTGCTGTGCGGCGTGATTCGGGTCAACCAGACCAGCCCGCTCGCCCCCACCAGGGTCCCGATGAGTATCAGCAGTCGGGGGCCCAATCGGGTGACCAGCCGCGCCGTGACCTGCGCGCCGGCCACGATGAGGAGCGTCTGGGGCAGGAAGGCAAGACCGGCTTGGAGGGGGCTGAAGCCCAGGACACGCTGCATGTACAGCGTCTCGAAATACCACGAGCCGAACATGGCACAGAACAAGAGGAGCATCACCGCGTTGCCACCCGCCACCGATCGGGAACGGAAGATGCGCAGCGGCATGAGCGGGGCCCGCGAGAACCGCTGTTGGATCGCCACGAAGGTGCTGAGCAGCACAATGGCGAGCACCAGGGGAAGCAGGACCTGAGGGGAGCCCCACCCATAGGTCTCGGTGCGCACGATGGCGTAGACCAGGGCGACCAGCCCGCCGGTCACCGTCCCCGCACCGGCGACATCGAGATGCCGGTGCTCAAGATCAGCCCGGGACTCGGGCAGGTAGCGGCGGGCCGCAATCAGGGCGACCACGCCCACCGGGACGTTCACAAAGAGGATCCAGCGCCAGCTCAAGAAGTCCGTGAGGATGCCGCCGAACAGCGCTCCGGCAGAAGCGCCGGCGGAGGCCACGGCACTCCACACGCCCAGCGCCCTGGCTCGCGCCGGGCCCTCGGCGAAGTTGGCGGTGAGGATGGTGAGGGTGGCCGGGGCCAAGATGGCGGCACCCAACCCCTGCAGGGTTCGGGCTGCCACCAACCATGTCTGGTTCTGGGCCAGTCCCCCGAACAGGCTGGCCAGGGTGAACACGCCCAAACCGACCAGGAAGATCCGGCGGCGCCCGAACAGGTCCGCCGTCCGTCCGCCCAGGAGCAGGAACCCGGCGAAGGTGAGGGTGTAGGCGTTCACGACCCACTGCAGACCCGAGGCGCTGAACCGCAGATCGCGCTGGATCGAAGGAAGGGCCACGTTGACGATCGAGATGTCGAGGACGACCATGAACTGGCCGATGCACACGATGGCGAGCAGGAGCCAGGCCGGGACTGCCGCCCCCGAGGGGATGTCGACGCTGGTCCGGGAAGCCGAGGCCTGGGCGGATGCTGTGTTGGCAGATGCTGTGTTGGCGGTCATGTCGCTCCTCCTGGGCCTGCGCCCGGGACCCTTCCTATGACGTGCCCCTCAACTGCCGATGCTGCATCCCCCAATGAGAGGTGGCAACGTGTGCCGGGCGGCCGGTATTCCATCCGGCCCCGGCAAACGGGGATCCCCGGGTCAGGCGACGGCGGTGCCGGCTCCCGCCCGCTGGACTCTTCGGCGGTGAGGGGCCGCTCCTATCCTCTCCGGGGAGGGCTGGTCAGCAAGGTGCCCACCGATCACCCGGATGGCAAGGAGTGTCATGAGCTCGAGGCTTTCAACCGACGCCGAAATCAACAGATGGCGCGAGGAGGGCTGGGTCCTGTTGGAAGGCCTCATTGCCACCGACGAGATCGACGCGGCCGCCGACGACGTCCACCTCCTCTTCCCGGAGATCGAGGAGTACTACTGCGACCCCGACGGCGTGACGGCCCGCCGCCAGCGGCCGGCCGTTGGCACCGAAGGAGGACTACGTCTGGCCGAAGAAAGGGCCCGGGTTCCGGAGCGAGCAGCAGCGGTG
Source organism: uncultured Acidimicrobiales bacterium (assembly GCA_963769825.1). Lineage (GTDB taxonomy): Bacteria > Actinomycetota > Acidimicrobiia > Acidimicrobiales > RAAP-2 > Bog-756. The sequence goes on along the minus strand of CAVYNO010000003.1, from coordinate 425,688 downwards.
GGCGGGAACCTTCCCGTTCGAAGGATCAGGCGCACTCAACCGGCTCTGTGTCCATCCGTCCCTGATCGACTTCGCCGAGCGCGCCCTCGAATCGACCGAACTCCGTCTCTACCAGGCCCAGGCAAGCGCCAAGTACTCCGGCCTGACCAACTACGAGCAGCCGATGCACACGGACCGCAACCACTCATGGATCCCGGCCGTCGGCCAGGCGCCGTGGTGGAACCTCACCGGCTTCCTCTACCTGACCGACGTGACCTGGGACGAGAACCCCACCAAGCTGGTCTCGGTTCGGGACTCGGCCACCGTCGACTCCCCGTACCCGGTGATCCTGCCGCAGATGGACCCCCACCTCTACGCGGCCGAGCAGTCGGCCCCCGGGGTACGGGGCTCCTACCTGGCCTACCGGTCAGACGTCTGGCACCGCGGTGCTGCGTTCGGCACGCCGAGAACAGCCCGCTTCAATCTGGGGCTGGCCTTCAAGCGCGCCGGGCAGGATTGGATCGGGTACGACACCCAGCAGTCCCGCTCGACCGGTGCTCGCGTGGACCCATTTCGCCGAGGAATCGACGCCACGCGAGCTCGCCCTGTTCGGCTTCCCGGAGCCGGGGCACCCGGTCTGGAGCGAATCGCTGCTCGACGAGACCGCCCGGCGCTACCCGAAGCTCGATCTCACCCCGTGGCGTGACAGGCTGAGCGCCGCCCGACAGGCGGTGTAGCCCTTGAGCGGTGCGGCTCTGTCCCTGGTGCTCCGGAGTCTCTAACTTGGATCCGGCTGGCGTCGGAGGAACGAAGAGCCGGTGATCGGAGGGCAGCCCGTGCCGAATTGGGCCGAACAGGTGACAGCGGTCGCGACCGCGGTGAGCGCTGTCGGGCTGTTGAGCGCCATCGGTGCGGTCATCTTTGCCGGCGTTCAGACCCGTGAAGCCCGAATCGGTCGCCAGGCGGAGATGGCGGCCGAGTTCTTCAGACGCTGGAGTGAGGGCCCTCTGGTGGAGACACGTCGACTCGTCGCTGAATTCGAGACGAGAGGGGCATTGCGAGACGCCCTGATGAGGTTCATCGCCGAGAACTCGATCGAGGCGTACGTCCTGTACCGCGAGCTCGATTACTTCGAGCAACTCGGCGCCCTCGAGGCACATGGAGGGTTCGACTTCGAGCTGATCAAGACCCTGCTCGGTCGTCGCCTCATCGACCGGTGGGAGATGTGGCAACCGTCGATCGATGCGATCGGGGGCACGGCCGTCTATCCGATGTTCGACCGGCTGGTGACCAAGATCCGCGCCTCCATCTGATCGATCTGGTGCAGAGGCTCACATCCCGGATGAGGGTCCTACGACACATCGAGGTGCAGTCGACGCCCGGATCCGAGCTCCGTCGTAACCGGGCCGTCATCGAGGAAGCCGACATCCCGGTAGAAGGCCAGGGCATGAGCATTCCCACGCACCTCGATACGGGCAATCCCCTTTTCACTCGCGAACTGGACGGCGTCGGCGACCAGCGCGCGGCCTACGCCCCTCCGCATCCAGTCGGGGTCGACGAAGAGGTCCTCGAGCTCAAGCCGACCCTCGACATCCAGGGTGGTTGCAAACCCGACGATCCCGTCTGGTGCGACCGTTCCGACCCGAACGCGACCGACCCCGAGCATTGCTCCCGAATACTCGAGCGCGTCCAAGTGCTTCAGCAGGACGTCCCGGTCGTTCTCATTCGAGAGGGACGCCTTTCGGAAGACCCCCTTCAGCTCGGGCACATCATGGGCCACGGCGTCGCGGATGAAGAGCTCCATGCTCGCATTCTGTCGCGTCCCCTCCTCGTGTCACTGTGTGGCTCGCCGGACCCCCGCCCGTTGCGGCCGGCCTCCACACGGATCACCAAGGAAAGCCGGCCAAGGGATGGGAGATCCCGGTCAACGGCGCGTGATGGTCTGCGTCCAGCTACCGGGAGCGAATCCGTCCAGAAACTCGCGGCGGTGGACGAAGTACCACCGGTCGTCCATCATGCCGTACCTGTCGAGGTACCGACCCCAATGGTCGAGTCCGCTCCTACTCAGGACCTGGTAGTAGCAGCGCGACGAGACGTCGTCCGGCCCGGCAACATCGATCTGCAGCGTGCTGGTGTGGTGACGCACCACGATCGGTTCCGCCGACTCGCCGCGTAACCCCGCAGCCACACCAGTGAAGATGGTTCGTATCTCTCGGCGCCCACGATACGGCCGTCCGTCGAGCTCCATGACCGCGTCAGGAGCGAAGCACTCCAGAACCTGATCAAATCGGCCGGCGTCTGCGTTGGCGTTGTACCGGGCCACCAGATCACGGACGCTCTCCCGCACGACCAGCTCCCACAACTCCAAGGTGCCTCCTCTGGGCTTTCGCAACACGCCGTTCCGACCCGATTCCGAAAGGTTCCGACGACAGAGACCTCTCGACACTAGAACGGTGCACGTTTCCGAAGCGTGCCAATTGCAATCGAACGGGGGAAGGCCGTCGCGCATGGGTCGATGTCGCGCTGACCTTGTCGTTGGGCCGACGGCCAGGTGAGTCGATGGGCGCCGGAGGATCCCTCCGTTCCTGAAGTCCAGGCCGGTTGAGGCGTGGTCAGGCGGAACCGGACGGACAGGAGAGGTACTGCGATCCTGCGGGCCATGTCCACTGGACGGCCAATCTGTCGACCGTCGGGTTGCCCGTGGAGGTGATCTGGGTCCCCCCGGAGGGGGCATCGCTCATGGACACCGACTGACCCGGATCGAGCGTGACGGGTGCCGTAGCGGCATCGGGGACCAGCTTGTCCGGGTCCTGATCGATGCCATTCGAATCAGCGACTTCGACGGTGGCCGAGACGATCGCCACCGGGGTGGTCAGCGGGTTCGTGGCGGTGCCGGTCATGGTCACCTTCCAGGTGTTGCTGACGTGCAGCTCCGGCGTGGCCGTGTACGTGACGACCGCTTGGGGTGCGCCGCCCGGACACATGGCGGCGCTCGGAGCCGCGGCGGTGTGGACCGGCGGGATCGAGGTCGTGGGGGCGGAAGCTTGCCCGGTCTGGGTCGTCGGGGGTGCCTGGGTGCCGGCGGGGGACGGGGCACTCGACCCGCCAGAGGAGCTCGCCGAGGTCGGCGGATTGGCGGGAGCCGACGAACTGGTCGGGGCCGATGGGCTGGCGGACGGACTCGTGGCCCCGGACCCTCCGGACTGAGCGCCACTGGAGCGGGGCATCGGAGGCGGAGCCTGGGATGAGGCCGCAAGGATGACGACCACCACGATGCCGAAGGTGGCCACCGTCCCGACGGCCACCCCCTGGCGCCATCGTTGCCGCCTTGTCGGGGGTGGGCCGCCCTCAGAGGCAGCCGGGGTCGAGGCGCGATCGGGGCCCTGCTGTGGCGGTGGAGTCTCCTGCGGCATCCCGTTCACGTCGTCCACCGAGGGCCGCCTGCCATCGCCTACCCGTGACTTGGAGCACGGCGGACGGACCGGCGGAGGTCATGCCTGCCCGAGGGATCCGGTCGCCGCCCGTCCAGTTCCACCGCGCCTCCGCACTTCGCCTCGGTGACCAGATAGTAGAACGCCGTCGGTCGCTCGGCACTCTCGATCGAGCGGTCCGACCGGCAAAGGCTCATTCGTCCTCCACCCCCGTCGCGGTCACAGAACCGTGAAGTCAATCCGTCACGGCTCGTGGCACGACAACCATGCTCAGTGAGATAGCGGTCGACGTCCATCGCCGAGCGTCACGATGTGGCCGCAGTGGGAAACCGGTTGCCGTCGCGCCTTCAAAGATGGTTATCTACCTGGGGAGACTTCCCACCTGGAACGCTCGCCAGGGCATAGGTCGTCAAGTTCCACATCCTGCGGAGATGCGATGGTCCATTCGCCATGTCGGTCGGTCAGAGTCAAGATCTTCGGGATCTTGGCGCTGGTGCTGACCGTTGTCGGTAGTTCCGGCGTATTCGCCGGCAGCGGAGGGGCGTCACTGAGCAAGACTGGCCAGAGTCGGACGTCGCTGGCTCGTGAGCCGGGGTCGGCTGGCATCTCGGTCGGAGACTGGCCCTCCTATCTGTTCGGCCCGGCGCACAGCTCGTACAACGCCGCTGCCACCACCATCACCCCCTCCAACGTGGGCAGCCTGCACTCCGCATGGCGCTGGCTGCCGCCCAACGGGCCGGGGAAGAACAAGCTGTGGTCGAGCCCCACCGTGGTCAACGGGGTCGTCTACATCGGGTCGTGGGCCGGCTACTTCTACGCCATCAGCGAGGCCACCAAGACGGTGCTCTGGTCCCAGTTCCTCGGGACCGTCAAGGGCCTCGGCTCCAACGGGTGCGGCACGGGCATCTCCGGCGTGCTCTCGACGGCGACGGTCACCACCGATCCGGGCACGGGCAAGCTGGCCGTCTACGAGAACGCCCCCGACGGCCATCTCTACGCCATGGACGCCGCCACCGGTGCGGTGCTGTGGAAGGGCTTGGTCGGCATCCCCTCGACCACCCAGAACGACTACTTCGCCTGGGGCTCGCCGCTGGTGGCCAACGGGAGCGTCTACATCGGGGTCTCCTCCCAGTGCGACAACCCGCTGGTCCAGGGGGGCCTTATCCGCTTCACCCAGGACAGCACGGGCGGGGCCACCAACCCGCCGGCGGTCGTCTTCCACACCCTGCCCGACAGCGTGACCTGCCCGCCGCTCACCACCCCGGGCTGCGGGGGGAGCATCTGGAGCTCCCCGGCCCTGGCCGGTGACGGCTCGATCATCGTGACCACCGGCAACGGCCCCGGGGCCATCAACAACCCGCCCAACTCGGCCTCCATGGTCAAGCTCGACCCCACCACCCTGGGCGTGCTCCACGCCTTCACCGTGCCGCTCAACGAGCAGACCAACGACTCGGACTGGGGCGGCTCCCCGACCCTGTTCACCGCCACCGTCGGCGGGGTGGCCACCCCGATGGTCGGCGGGTGCAACAAGGACGGCCACTACTACGGGCTCCGCCAGAGCGACCTCACCATGGTCTGGGACTACGTCATGGGCACCCCGAGCCAGGCCGGAGGGGCCCAGCAGTGTGACGCCGCCGCCATCTGGGACGGCACCCACCTCATCGCCGGGGGCGGGTCCCCGACCACCATCAACGGCACCACCTACCCGGGCTCGGTCCAGTCCCTCTACCCGGCCACCGGCTCCGTCGACGGCACCACCACCGGCGCTCCGGTCTGGCAGACGGGGCTCCAGGGCAACATCGTGGGCAGCCCGACCGAGGACGGGGCCGGCGTGATGGCCGCCCAGGTGTACACCAGCGCCACTGGAAACCTGGGCGTCTACCTCCTCAGCGCCGCCACCGGGGCCATCCTCGGCTTCGTCCCGACCCCGATGTCCGGCCTGTTCGGCCAGCCCGTCTTTGCCGGCCAGGACCTTCTCATCGGAGCCGGGCCCGGTCTCGGGCTCACCGCCTACGAGGCTTCCAATCCCGCACCGGGCGTGACCGGGGTCAACCCTTCGACTCTCGGTGCCGGCCGGAGCACGCCCATCGCGGTGACCGGCACGAACTTCCAGAGCGGTCTCACCGTGTCGAGCACGGTGCCGGGGGCCAGCTTCTCCCCGCCCACCGCGGTCACCTCGACGTCGCTCGACACCGTGGCCACCGTGCCCTCGGCCGCCCAGGCGGGCACCTACGACCTGGTGGTGACCAACCCGGACGGTCAACGGGGGCTCTGCCCGGGGTGCCTGACCGTGACCGGGGAACCACCACCACCGCCGCCGCCACCGGGCACCTCGCCGGGCTCCCCCTGGCGCCACCGGTCACCGGCATGGCGTCGACCCCGACCGGTGACGGCTACTGGCTGACCGACGCGGCGGGGGCCGTGTCGGCCCATGGGGCGGCCCAGAACTACGGGTCCATGGCCGGCCAACCTCTCAACGCCCCCATCGACCACATCGTCGCCACCCCCGACGGCCGGGGCTACTGGCTGGTGGCCTCGGACGGGGGCACCTTCACCTTCGGTGACGCCGGCTTCTACGGCTCGATGGGGGGCCAGCGGCTCAACGCGCCGGTGGTCGACATCGCCCCGACCCGGGACGGCAAGGGCTACTGGCTGGTGGCCACCGACGGGGGCGTCTTCAGCTTCGGCGATGCCGCCTTCCAGGGCTCGACCGGAGGCCTCCACCTGAACAAGCCGGTCGTGGGCATCAGTGCCGACTACGCCACCGGCGGCTACTGGCTGGTGGCCACCGACGGGGGCGTCTTCAGCTTCGGCGCCCCGTTCTTCGGGTCGACCGGGAACCTCGTCCTCAACCGCCCGGTCAACGGCATGGCCGCCACGTCCGACGGCCAGGGCTACTGGATGGTCGCCTCCGACGGGGGCGTCTTCAGCTTCGGCGATGCCGCCTTCCACGGCTCCATGGGTGGCACCCCGCTCAACGCTCCGGTCGTCGGCATGGCGACGGATCCGGGCGCGGGCGGCTACTGGATGGTCGCCTCCGACGGGGGTGTCTTCTCCTTCGGCGCCCCCTTCTACGGGGCGGGCTGAGGATGGACCATGACTAGGCGCGTGCCCGCTCACCGGTCAGTCGTCAGAGCGGTCGCCGCTCTGGCCCTTGCCGGGCTGGCCACCTTTGGGTCGACGGAGCTCATGGCCGCTGCCTCGCCTGGCACGTCGGTGAGCTCCCACTCCGTGCCCTTGAGGGGTGCCTCCGTGTCGGGAGCTGACTGGCCCGGCTATCTGTTCAACACCGGCCACGGTTCCTACAACGCCGGGGCGACCGCCATCACCCCATCCAACGTGGGTCAGCTGTCGCCGACCTGGCAATGGGTACCGCCAAAGTCTCCGAACTCGGCCACGACCAACCTGGTGGCCAGTCCGACCGTGGTGAACGGCGTCATCTATCAGGGCGTGAAGGACGGGTACATCTTCGCCATCAACCAGGCCAACGGCTCGGTCATCTGGTCCCGCTTCTTGGCCATCAACACGCCACTGCCACCGGGCAGCCCGAGCTGTGGGGTGGGTGACTACCAGGGCGTCATCTCCACGTCCACGGTGACCACCGATCCGTCCACCGGCAAGCTCACCGTCTACGTGTTCGCCCCCGACGGCTTCCTCTACGCCCTCGACGCGGCCACCGGCAACCTCGTCTGGAAGGGCCTGGTGTACACGCCGTCGACGACCGTCAACGACTACTACTCGTGGGGATCACCGCTGGTGGCCAACGGCAAGGTCTACATCGGGGTGTCCTCCGACTGTGACAACCCGTTGGTACCGGGCGGACTGCAGTCCTTCGACCAGAGCACCGGGGCCCCGGTGGCCCGATGGACGTCGGTGCCGGCCGGCCAGGTCGGCGGCAGCGTCTGGAGCAGCCCGGCGCTGGCCGACGACGGGTCGATCCTCGTGACCACCGGCAATGGCTATGTGAGCTCAGGCCAGCCCCTCTACAACGAGTCCATCGTCCGGCTCGACCCGAGCGACCTTGGCCGCCCTCGACTCGTGGCAGATCCCCGCAGCCAGCGATCACCGACAGCCGACTTCGGGGCCTCCCCCACCACGTTCACCGCAACACTCGACGGCGTGTCCACCCCGATGGTCGGCGCCTGCAACAAGAACGGTTTCTACTACGCCTTCCGGCAGAGCTCGCTCAGCGCCGGGCCGGTCTGGCAGGCCCAGATAGCCACCGTCCCCTACCGGGCCCAATACGGGGGCAGTGCGACTCGGCCGCCACCTGGGACGGTACCAATCTCATCGAGACCGGTGGCGCCGTCCAACACCAGCGAGCATCGGCACTCACCTGGGTCCATCCAGTCCCTCAACCCGGCCACCGGCACGATCATCTGGCAGACCCACCTCGACGGCACCATCGTCGGCAGCCCAACCGAGGACGGCGGTGGTGTCGTGACGGCTCCGACCTACCAGAGCTCCACCAGCCAGCTTGGCGTCTACCTGGTGTCGGCCGCCACCGGGGCCATCATCGGCTTCATCTCGACGCCCAAGTCGCCACTCTTCGGCCAGGCTGTGTTCGCCGGCAACCAGCTCCTCGTCGGGGGCGCTCCCACGTTCGGGCTGCAATCCTTCCAGGTCCCCAATCCCGCACCGGGCGTGACCGGGGTCAACCCTTCGACTCTCGGTGCCGGCCGGAGCACGCCCATCGCGGTGACCGGCACGAACTTCCAGAGCGGTCTCACCGTGTCGAGCACGGTGCCGGGGGCCAGCTTCTCCCCGCCCACCGCGGTCACCTCGACGTCGCTCGACACCGTGGCCACCGTGCCCTCGGCCGCCCAGGCGGGCACCTACGACCTGGTGGTGACCAACCCGGACGGTCAACGGGGGCTCTGCCCGGGGTGCCTGACCGTGACCGGGGAACCACCACCACCGCCGCCGCCACCGGGCACCTCGCCGGGCTCCCCCCTGGCGCCACCGGTCACCGGCATGGCGTCGACCCCGACCGGTGACGGCTACTGGCTGACCGACGCGGCGGGGGCCGTGTCGGCCCATGGGGCGGCCCAGAACTACGGGTCCATGGCCGGCCAACCTCTCAACGCCCCCATCGACCACATCGTCGCCACCCCCGACGGCCGGGGCTACTGGCTGGTGGCCTCGGACGGGGGCACCTTCACCTTCGGTGACGCCGGCTTCTACGGCTCGATGGGGGGCCAGCGGCTCAACGCGCCGGTGGTCGACATCGCCCCGACCCGGGACGGCAAGGGCTACTGGCTGGTGGCCACCGACGGGGGCGTCTTCAGCTTCGGCGATGCCGCCTTCCAGGGCTCGACCGGAGGCCTCCACCTGAACAAGCCGGTCGTGGGCATCAGTGCCGACTACGCCACCGGCGGCTACTGGCTGGTGGCCACCGACGGGGGCGTCTTCAGCTTCGGCGCCCCGTTCTTCGGGTCGACCGGGAACCTCGTCCTCAACCGCCCGGTCAACGGCATGGCCGCCACGTCCGACGGCCAGGGCTACTGGATGGTCGCCTCCGACGGGGGCGTCTTCAGCTTCGGCGATGCCGCCTTCCACGGCTCCATGGGTGGCACCCCGCTCAACGCTCCGGTCGTCGGCATGGCGACGGATCCGGGCACGGGCGGCTACTGGATGGTCGCCTCCGACGGGGGTGTCTTCTCCTTCGGCGCCCCCTTCTACGGGGCGGGCTGACCGCCGCCTTTGCCCCCACCGTCACCATCACAGGCTCCAACTTCGGCAACGTCGGCTACGAGGCGACGATTCCCTCACCACCGGCGGCCCCGGCGACTGTCACCGAGCCGATTTCGGTCAGGCTTCCGTTGCCGTTGACCTGGAACTCATCGACGATCCCGTTCCCACCGGTCTGCACATAGACGAACCGTCCGCTCGGAGTGGCCGAGCCGTCGACGGTTCCCGGGTCGGTGGGTGTGGCGCCGAGCAGGGTCAGATGGCCCGTGGCACTGGATTCATACCCGCTCGTGGAGTTGGCGCCCGTATTGCCGGTGAAGAAGAGCGATCCCGCCGGGGCGACCCAGCACAGGCCGGTCTGTCCACTGGCCAGCGAGTCAAGGGTGTTGAGTGTCCCGTCCCGCTCGAGGTCGAACGTGGCCACAGCGCTCGGGCCGGCCTCGCCGACAACCAGGTGGTCGGCTTGGTCGAAGGTGACGGCGAAGGGGACGGTTCCGGGCTCGGCGTTGACTACCGGTGTATGCGACAGGGAGCCAGCCGGGCCAACCTTGAACACGATGACGGCATTGGAGCTCGCCTTGGTCGTGACGATCAGCTGGGTGCCATCCGGAGAGTACGCCACCTGTCCGGGGGTGTGCGTGAATTGGGTGTTGTCCGTTGGGATGGTCAATCCGAGGGCTCGGGTCGAGTCCGGAAGAGGGAACAGATGACCGAAGAGAGCGAAGTACTCATGTACCGAGCCGCCGTCCTCGGCGTTGAGAACCGACACGAGGTTCCCATGGACGGCAACGCTGACGGGGAACGTGCCGCCCGAGCCCACCTGCTGGCGCAGTGTGAGCTGATCGCCCCGCACGGTGAATACGGACACGGTGTTGCTTCCCGCGTTCACCGCGTAGAGGACCCCGTGCTCCGCGTCGTAGGCAAGGGAGCCTTGCGAACCCAGATGGTCGACCTGTGAGCCGTTGAGCACGCCGCCCAATCCACCGGTGTTGTACGTGTTCTCCAAGGTCAAAGTGCCCTGGTCCGACCGGTGGTACGAGACCACCTGGTTGCCGCCGGGATTGTCGGTCTGGACGAAGACGGCATGGTCGTTGCCGTCCGGATGTGGACCGTCGGCGCCCGCGTTACTGGGCGCAACAAGGGCGGATAGTCCCAGGACAAGGCCTCCGCCCGCCACGAGGTGGGCAAGTTTCTTCATTGCATCTCCTTTGGCTTGACAATTCGACCCGTCGCAATTCAGTCCCGGTGGGATCGGAACCGTTACAGTCGGACCTTCGCGGTCAGGGCAATACGTAACAGCCGCGGCTGGTCGAGGACTGAAGAGCATGGCGATACACCCGGTAGATCGCCGAAATCCGGCGGGAGAATTCACCGCCGATGCGCGCTGCCGCCGGTCCTCCCTCGAGTCTTATGCTGCGAGCCGTGCAGCATGAGATCGATCAGCTCAGCCGCTTACGGACCGGCGACGAGGCTGCGTTCGTGATGTTGGTTGCGCAGTACCAACTGCCCATGCTGCGACTGGCGCGATCCATTGTCGCCAACGAAGCCGTTGCCGAAGAGGTCGTCCAGGACACGTGGATCGGTGTCCTCCGTGGCATCGAACGGTTCGAGGGGCGGTCGACGTTCAAGACGTGGCTGTTCACGATCCTCGTGAACAGAGCTCGATCGGCGGGCCGACGGGAGCGCCCGAGCATGGCGCCCGACGCGACGTACACGGTCGACCCCAGTCGGTTCGACAGCCATGGGCAATGGATCGACCCGGTCGAACGATGGCCGGATGACATCGAGGACCGACTGGACGCGGCGGCCATGGCTCCCATCCTCCTGTCCGCCCTCGAGGATCTGCCGCCCCGTCAACGTGAGGTCCTGCTGCTGCGCGATGTCGAAGGACTCTCAAACGACGAGACGTGCTCGGCCCTCGGCATCAGTAGTGGCAACCAGCGCATCCTGCTCCATCGGGGACGATCGCGGTTGCGTGAGATCCTCGACACCGCGATGAAGAGGGACTGAGCAGATGTTGGGTCTTCGACGCCGAGATCTCGTCTGCCAGCAGGCAATCGAACTGGTGACCGACTACCTGGAGGGGGCGCTGTCACGCCGAGAGCGCCGTCGGTTCGAATCCCACCTCCGAGCGTGTCCCAATTGCTCCGCATACCTGGAGCAGATCAAGGCGGCGATCAGGCTGACCGGCACCGTCGAGCCCGGGGAGTTGACGCCAGAGGCGAGGCAGGACCTGATCGACCTCTACCGGCGTTGGCGCTCCGAACAGTAACCAACGACCTCGCCGCAATCCATCAGTTCTGTGCAGGCTGGTCCCCGGTGACACCGGCGTGACCGCATACGCTGACCCGGATAGTGCAACGGAGAGCGGCCCGGCGGAACTCGACCACGTTCAAAAGCCTGTCGGTCTGGATCTCGGCTGCTTTGGTATTGCTGGCCGGCTGCAGTGCCACCGGATCGGGCCAACCGACCCGCCCGACCCTGCGCGTCGCTCCCGAGCCCTCGGCCCGAGCCGGTGAGCTTCCCGTTCCAATCGGTCGTACGGCAACACAAGGTCCGATCGGCACCGATCCTTCCCAGGCCAACGGCATCCAGCTCGACGTCCTGAGCGGATTGCTCGACGACGCGCCCGTCTTCAATGGCGACTTCGCCGATCCCTACGCACTACGGACCCCGAATGTGCTCTACCTCTATGCCTCGAACACCACGACGACGCCATATTCGCCCGGCGCCCACGTGCCGGTCATCGCGCTGTCACGTGACTCGGGGTTTGAAGGCCGATACCTGGGGGATGCGTTGCCCACCCTTCCCAAATGGACGGTGCCCGGCTTCCAGTGGGCTCCGTCGGTCTGGACGGAGCCGGGCGGAGCGTACGTCATGTACTACTCCACGCCGGCGACCATCCCGCTCGGATGCCTCGCCACGTCACCTACGTTTGGATGCGTCACGACCACCGACGGCCGGACAAGCGCCATGTGCATCTCGCGGGCGACCAGCTCCAGTCCGGCCGGCCCCTTCGTCGATGACTCGTCGTCGGCGCTCGTATGCCCGGTGACACAGGGAGGAGCGATCGACCCGAGCGTTTTCGTCGCACCTGACGGCACACCGTGGCTGCTCTGGAAGAGCGACGGGGACTGTTGCAACCTACCGACCACCATCTACACCCAGCAGCTCTCCGCCGACGGACTTGCGGTCGTGGGCCCCGCACACCGGCTCATCGGGGCGTCACAGAGCTGGGAAGGGGGTCTGGTCGAGGGGCCCTCGATGATCCAGAACGGCAACACCTACTGGCTCTTCTATTCGGCCAACCTCTGGGGGACCGACGACTACGGCATCGGCGTGGCGCGCTGCGCCTCGGTGATCGGGCCGTGCACCAAGCCGCTCGACCATGCCTGGCTCTCGTCCACAGCCAGCGGGACCCAGAACGATGCGGGCCCGGGGGGTGAGGAGTTCTTCCAGGTCGGCGGCCTCATCTGGATGGTGCACCACGGCCTCGCACCCGGACAGAGCGGAGACGAGGCCGAACGACGGCTCTATGTCGACCTGATCGCATTCCCGAACGGTCAACCCCCGCGGATCGCTCCCCGGGCACCGGCGGCTGCCTTGGCCGAGGCGCTTCTCTACTACGGGGACCCGAACCTACCGTCCTCACCCCGCCAGGCGTTCCTGACCGTCATCCACAAGGTCCCGGGCGCATTCTCCGACGACTCGGACCAGGCGGTCGTGGCGGACGCCCAGCTTGTCTGCAACGGCCTCGACCATCACCAGAGTGCCGACCAGTTGATCGCGTCCCTCACCGGTCGGCACCTGACCGAGTTCGAGTCCGACTTGGTGGCGATCTCCGGCGCCGAGTACTTCTGCCCCCAGGACAGCGTCCAAGCCCTGAGGGACGCGCAGGACGCCTTGAACCAGGGCTCCTGACCCCTGGATACCGGGGGCCGACCGTCGGGTCAGACGCCCGGCAGCGGAGTGACCCCGGCGCACATCGAGCCGTTTCCGAGACACCGATAGGGTGGCTGGCATGACACGACTCGGCTATCAGATCCCGAATTTCACCTACCCGGGAACGGCGCCGGCTGACCTGTTCCCGACGGTCGTGCGCCAGGCCCACGAGGCAGAGGCGTCGGGGTTCGACACCGTCCTGGTCATGGACCACTTCTACCAGCTTCCAATGCTCGGGCCGCCCGAGAACGAGATGCTCGAGTGCTACACGCTGCTCTCGGCGTTGGCGCAGCACACCGAGCGGGTTCGTCTGTCCGCGCTGGTGACCGGCAATACGTACCGGAACCCGGCCCTCCTGGCCAAGGAGGTCACCACGCTCGACCATGTCTCCGGCGGCCGCGCCCAACTCGGTATCGGGGCAGGCTGGTTCGAACTCGAACACGACAGCCTCGGATTCGAGTTCGGAACCTTCACCGACCGCTTCCAGCGCCTGGAAGAAGCCCTCCAGATCGTGAAGGGGATGCTGGCCGGCGACCGGCCGACCGTGCGGGGACGCTGGTACACGGTGACGGACGCGATCAACTCGCCGGCGCCACTCTCCGACATCCCGTTGATGATCGGTGGCGGTGGCGAAAAGAAGACGTTGCGCCTCGTGGCGCAGTACGCGGACGAGTCCAATCTCATCTGCGCGCCGCATGAGGTCCCTCGCAAGCTCGAGGCCTTGGCGCAGCACTGCGAGACGCTCGGTCGCAATCGCGCCGAGATCACGGTGACGGTTCAGGCCAATGCCTGCGTGGCCCCGACGCATGAGCAAGCCCTGGCCGAAGCGAGCGCCTTCCTGGCCAGCCGCGGGATCGATGTCGGATCGATGAGTGCCGAGGACGCCCAGCGGATCCTCTCGATGATCACCTTGGGCGACCCGGACGAGCTGGGCGAGATCTTCGCCGCCCGTCTCGTCGAGGGCGTCGACGGCTTCACGGTCAACGTTCCGGCCAACTGCCATATCGAAGGTCGGGTCGCCCTGCTCGGGGAGGTGCTCTCCAAGGCGGTCGGCGGCTGAGCCGTCCCGGTGGCTCCCGAATCGACCGTCGACGGTGTCAACCCGGGTCGCGGCGCATGAACCAGTTGCGTGCTCCCAACAGGGGAATCTCTTCGACGACCTCGAACCCCAGACCGATGTAGAACCGCACGTTCTCGGGCTTGTCGGTCTCCAACCATGCCAGCCGCCCGCGTTCGTCGAACTCGTGGCACAAGTGCCTCATGGCCGCTCGTCCGAGGCCCATGCCCTGGAAGCCGGGCTCGACACCGACGGGTCCGACATGCCAGTGGGTCTCAGCCAGGTCATGGGCGGCCAAGATCGATCCCATGTGCAGGAAGCGGTCCGCGTCGCCGGCGTCAGGCGAAGGAACGTCGAGCGTCCGGATCTCCGGCGGCAGCATGGCCACAATGCAGTCTCCCGGTGGAACAGCGGCCGCGACACCGAGCACGCAAGCACCCCGTAGGACCCCTGCTATCCGCGCGTCAGCCAGCAGGTCGCCGAACGTGCGGTGAAACATCTCCAAGCGAACCAGCGGATCCTTGGAGACTGCGACCGAGCTCGGGTTGTCTCGGAGCGCCCGGGCCGTGACCGCGGCGGCCTGGCTGACCTGGTTCGTCCCTTTCAGCCACCGGACGTCGAAGTCAGGCACCTCTTGGTTCTATCAGATCGAACGATTTCACTGGCTAAGCGTTCACGCTGCCGACCCAGCGGAACTGCGGCCAGAAGCACGCTACGGTCACCTCATGGGACGAGGTGACATCGATCCCGGTCGCGTCCTCATCCTCAACGGGGGCTCCAGCGCAGGCAAGACAACCCTCGCCCGCACCCTCCAGAGGGCATTGCCCGACCCCTGGTTATTGCTGGGCATCGATCTCTTCATATGGGCCCTACCACCCGAGATGGTCAACGACCCGAAGGGGCTCTCTATCCACGACGGAGTGATCACCCGCGGAGACCTCTTCATGTCGCTCTATGCCGGCTATCGCCATGCCGTCGCCGCGCTCGCTCGCAGCGGCGTGAGCGTGTTGTTGGACGACCTCACCCTCGATGGGTCTGTCGACCAACGACGATGGGACGAGGCCCTGCACGGGTTGGACGTCTGTTGGGTAGGTGTGCGATGCGACCCAGAGGTCGCCGCCGACCGGGAAACTGGGCGAGGGAGCCGACCACCGGGCATTGCTCGTCATCAGGCTGAGTCGGTGCACGATGGTGTTCGCTATGACGTCGAAGTCGATGCCGGTTCGCTCACTCCGCGCCAAGAACTGAGCCTGATCGCTGGATACCTCGAGCGACGCTGGTCCGTCGAGAACCATTTGGTGCTCGATCAAGAGTCCGCGTTCCCCGCTGTGTCGGCCTGGACTCCCGATGGACCGTTGCCTGCGCCACCGTGGGAGCACTAGCGAACACACGATCCGGCGGTCTGAGCGGCGCTTCCGGTAAACGCACGCTTGTTCACCGACGACGGCGTCTCAGGCGGAGGACTTCGTTCAGGCGGTGACTTGGGCGAGGATCTCGGCGAAGGCAGCGGGCGCCGTCACGGGAAGGAGATGACCCGAGTCGGCACGGACGACGCTGGCGGGCTGCGGAAGCCGCCGTGCCATCTCCTCTTGTGCCTCCGGTGGTATCGGGCGGTCTCGCTTATTGATGACATAGACGACCGGGACGCCGGCGACAGCTGACCAATGCACCGGCTGGAAGTAGTGATTCACGGTGTCCTCGACGCATCGGGCCGGGTCGACGACGAACTTCAGGGTGTCATCATCGAGCGGATCACCGCCATAGGCGGTGCGGAAATCCTCGGGATCTTCCGGTGGCCCTGGAAGCGTGATGGCCCTGCCCTCACGCTCGGCTGCCGCCCGGGCCAACCGCAAGCCCTCACGATGGCGCTCCTTCATGCAGTCGATCCCGCAGCCTCCCTCGACCGGGACGAGCGCGGCGTTCAGCACGACCGAGCTGATTCGACCTCGTAACGCGTCAACGACGCCCGGCACGACCAGACCCCCCGACGAATGCGCAACCAGGACGACCGGCCCATCGGCGATCGAGGCCTCGACGTCGGCAACGACGGATTCAACCTCCCCCTCGACCGACAGAGTGGCGAGGTCGGCCGGCTTTCCGGCACGCCCAGGTAGGTCGACCGCGATCGCAGGTCGATCGAGATGCGGGAGCAGTCGGTCCCAGAATCGAGCGGTCGCACCTCCACCGTGGACCAGAACGAATGTCATGCGGAACGGTCATCACAGGCAAGCCACATGACGGTGGAGGCTACCGCCCTGCATGCGGGCCCTCCGGCCTCCTAGCCGCCGCTCGCGGTACGAGCGCGAACGGGGACCTACCCCGCAACCAAAGCTTCGGCTTCGGAGCGTCGGAACCACCCGGAGACGGCCGGGACCAGAAGATCCTGGTGCAGTCTCTCGGGACGGCCCAGGTAGAAGCCCTGACCACACGGACAGCCCAGGTCGCGAAGGACTTGGAGCTCTCCCATGGTCTCGATGCCCTCGGCAACGATGGAAGCGTCGTAGGCCTCCTTGGCGAAGGTGATCAACGCTCGTCCGAGCGCCTGGCGAGCCGGATCCCTGTCGATGCCACGGATGAGGCCGATGTCGAGCTTGATCACCTCCGGCTGCAGGTCGAGCACGTGCCGCAAGCTTGAGAATCCGGCGCCGGCATCGTCCACTGCCAGTCTGACGCCCTGCGATCGCAGCTTCTCAAGACTCTCCTTGAAACTCGCATAGTCATCGATCGGCGTGTGCTCCGTGAGTTCGAGGACGATCCTCTCCTGAGGGACATCGTTCAGGAGTTCCCGGAACCGCTTCGAAGCGATTGTCTCCACCGAGGCATTGAGGGACAGGTAGAGGCCGACCGGAAGGCGGGAAAGCCGCTCGAGCGCCAGATTCAGGGCAATGATCTCAAGGTCGACCCCGAGGCCAATGGATGCCGCTTCCGTAAACCACACGTCGGGTGGACGGATGGGCGGCCGGGCGAACCGGGCGAGCGCTTCGACTCCGACGACACCGCCACTTCGCAGGTCGAAGATGGGCTGGAAGAACATCTCCAAGGCCTGTTCGGCAACGGTGACGCGTATGAGGTTCTCACGATTCCCGACAAGTTGTCCCCGGCGGCGCGGGTGTGGGTGCACCCGGGCGAGCCACGGGTGGGACCTCGATACCTGCTGAGTGCGATTCGAGGCGGTCAGACCGCCGTCAGATGGCGCGGCGGAAACGCCCGCACCACGCACGAACGTCGTCATCGTCTGGTCGCCATGTGTATCCGCCTGCCACCTCGGACGTTCGGCCCGGCTAACTTCCTCGCGAGCCCGGTTGGCACTACCGTTCCCTATCGGCACGCACTGCCTGTGCCTTGATCCGTTAGCGTCTTCCACATCTACCACCGAGCATCGGTTCGGTCCGGGTGAGCTCAGAACAGGCGCTCGAGCCGCCGACGGCCAGGGCCGGGAGGTCTCCCGAGGGCCCAGTGCCCGTCCAGCGCCACGAACACGACCTCGTCATCTCAAGTTTTCCCAGCTGAGGCCGATCTTTCTTCCATGGAGAATCGCTCCGTGACGATCCGACGCCGGGGCGCAAGGTCGGTGCCGGATCTCGACAAGGTTCCCCCCTCCGAAAGAGGCGGCACCATGCTCGACGACCAGGTGCCCGTCAGTCCGGCGGACCGTGAGGCCGCCGAGGAGGTCGACGCCGTCCTCGAGATCGAGGACGGCGACACCACACTGTTCGAGACGGCCATCGGTGCGTTCCACGCCGGCGAGTTCCAACGGGCCGAATCGCTCTTCCTGGAGGAGGCCGAGCGAGCCCTGGACTCGGCCCCGCAGCGGGCCGCCATCGCCTTCCGCCAGGCCGCACTCGCTGCCCGCCGAGCGGGCAACCTGGACGGCTCGGACCACTGGATGCGGCTGGCCGGGCGCGAGTACCTACGGGTGTCCGAGGATGCTCGCACTCCGCTGCCCTTCATCCGCGAAGCAGCAGTCATGGCGGCCAAGTGCTTCCTGAGCGTGGAGAACATCACCGTGGCTACAAAAGGGCTCCGTCGAGCCCAGGCCATCGAGTCGGTGCTCCGGGCCGACGATGATCTGATGGCGCCGGGCACCGACATCCCTTTCAGTCGGCGCGAAACCGACGCCCACCCGCCCGACACCGGGCACGACGTGCGAGAGGGACGCCGGTCGACCGACTTGGATACCAGTCCTTCGGCGTCCTCGACGTCCGGAGCCCCCGCGTTCCAAGTGATGGACGCTGACGGACCAGTCGGGGAGCTGAGGATCCGGGAACGGCGAGGTTCGTGGATTCGCCGGCGCCGTGATCGCCTGTCCGACAACGACGTGGCCTGAAGCGTCCGATGAGCTCCACCACCCTGCCGGGCCGGTCCGCACTGGAGCTCGAGACCGATGTCCATCCTGGTCATACCCGTCCCTACGACATCGATGTCTTGATGACCACCGAAGGGACCTATCCCTTCGTCACCGGTGGGGTGAGCACCTGGGCCCACCAACTGATCAGCGGCCTGTCGGAAAAGCGCTTCGTGGTCTACTCCGTCGTGGCCAACACCAACATGGCCGCCAGATACGAGCCTCCGTCCAACCTGGTCCACGTCGTCCAGGTGCCGCTGTGGGGGACGGAGGACAATGCCGAATTCAACCCACGTCCAGGCTGGATCGCCCGACGGGTCCGCCGGCCGGGACGGCACTTCGATCAGGAGTTCCTGCCCGCCTATGCCCAGCTGGTGGTTTCGGTCGCCATGGGTGAGGGCCGAGCCGACGACCTCGTGACTGCGCTCTGCACCCTCTCGGCGTACTCGGAGCGCTTCAGCCTGAAGCTGGCCATGCGGGACGGCCGAACGTGGCGCCTCTTTCGCGACACGCTCGCCGCACACCCGCTCTACCGGAAACTGACCACCTACGAGGCCATCGACCTGGCCCGTTCCGTCTACCGCTATCTGGCTCCGCTGGACTACCCGCCCGAACTGCCAGGGGTCGTGCACGCGTCGGCTGCCGCCTTCTGCGCCATTCCGGCAGTCGTGCTGCGCAAGCGGTTCGGCATCCCGTTCCTGCTGACCGAGCACGGGGTCTACTACCGTGAACGCCTCCTGGCACTCGGCCGCAACAAGACCAACAGCCCACACCGGGTGTTCCTGTCCAATTTCTACGCCGCCGTCGTCTCCATGGCGTATTCCTGTGCCGACCTGGTGGCTCCGGTGGCACGCTTCAATGCCTCGTGGGAGATGCGGCTCGGGGTCGATGAAACCAAGATCCACCCCATGCCCAACGGCGTCGATCCGGAGCGATTCCCTCTCGAGCGGCCGGCTGGGAGCGGAGACGGTCCGCTCACCCTGGTGGCCGTGGCCCGTCTGGAGCGGCTGAAGGACATCCACACGCTCCTTCGGGCTTTCTCGATCGTGCGTGATCGAATCGACGGAGTTCGATTGCTGATCCACGGACCGGAGAGCGATGCGGCCTACGCCCGAAGTTGCTATGCCTTGGCCGAACAGCTGGGGCTCGGCGAGTCGTGTCGGTTCATGGGTCCCACGGCCGACGTGGGACGGGCGCTCAACGAGGGCGACATCGCGGTGCTGTCCAGCATTTCGGAGGGCTTCCCGTTTGCCGCCGTCGAGGCGCTCATGGCCGGACGGCCGATGGTGGCCACCGAAGTGGGCGGTGTCCCCGAGGTGATCGTCCCGCCGTACGGGAGGCTGGTGGCGCCCGGCCGCCCGCTCGAGCTGGCCGACGGCATCTGTGCCATGGCTGCCGACCGCGCCGGCCTGGCCCGGCTCGGCGAGCTGGGACGCCAAGCCATGCTGGACTCGTACACCCTGCAGGTCTTCCTCGACGGCCATCGGGCGCTCTACGACGAGGTGCGGGCCCGTGTGCCCGGTCACTGACAGTCCGGCCGCAGGCCGCGTGGGAGGCGTCGCCCGAAGCCTCGACGAGCTCCGGGCCGAATCCTCCGTCTACGACGATCTCCACGTGGAAGCGCGGCGGGTGCTGGACCGGAACCCCGAGCCCCGCAACCTGCGCGACGTGACCGTGGCTCTCGAATCGATGGGCTACACCACCACCGGGGCTCGGAATCTGGGCTTCGACTCGGTGTTCGACCTGGCCTCGGCCGTGTTCGACCTGGCTTACCTCTACTACGTGCCGAGGACCGAGGTGGTGCCGGAGGCCAAGCCCACCTGGCGGCGGTTCGTCGACGACTACCTGGCCGGTTCCTGGTACGGCGTCCCGTGGATCCTTTCCATCGTCGTCCTGTTCGTGGGCCGGGTGGCCCTGTGGTCGTCGCTCGACGCCACGCCCCAGGTGGCGGGCATCGTCTCCCTGGCCTTCGTCGTCGCCGCGGTGATGGCCGGAGCCAGCTCCCAGATGCTGGCCCGCCGTGGGACCTTCTACTTCCTGCAGAAGAACTACCCGCTCGTACGGTGGGTGGTGATCCGGTTCCTCATCTACGCCGTGGCCACCGCGGCGTTGGTCATCGCCGTCCTCTACACCTTCTACGTGGTGCCCGTGTACGGGCTTCGCCTGGGCCAGACCTTCGCCGAGTTCGCCGGGGCCATCTTCATCTTCCTGCTCAGCGCCGCCCCGCTCTACATGCTCCGCCGCTTCTACACACTGGCCCTGGCCACCTGCCTCGCCCTCGTGGTCACCGTGGTCGGGGCCCATGTGCTGAGCGGCAACTCCAGCGGCGTCCGCCATGCTCAGCTGCTCGGCCTGGCACTGGGCTCGGGCGCCATGGTGATCGTTGGCGCCAGCTACATGGCCATCCGGACCGAGGTCGACTCCGGGCTCGGCTCGTCGCTGTTCGTCGTCAAGCCGCCCGCCTTGCGGGTGGTGCTCTGGCACGCAGCCCCCTACGGCGTCTACGGCATGGCCTACTTCGTGATGATCCTGGTCGGTCCGCTCGTGGTGGGTTTCGCTTACGGTCGGGGTCTCGGCCTCGACCAGTACGTCTATCCGTCGGCCTTCCAGGGGTCGGTGGCCATCGCCCTGCTGGAGCTGGTGGTCCTGCTCGGTCTGGTCCATGCCTCCATCGAGCGGTTCGGCCGGCGGCTGCTCCCCCTGCTCGAACAGCACACCCTCGAGTGCTGGGCCAGCACCCGAGCCGCGCTCCGGCGCGAGTGGACCCACAGCGTGGGGTTGGTGGTCGTGGTCTCCGCCGTGGTGGCCTGGGTCCTGCCCGGTCTGCTCCTTCACGTCCTGCCGTCCACGCTGACCGCCGGCGTGCGGTCCCCTGGCGGTCTCATGGTCCTGCAGGCATCGGCTTTCGGATTCGCCCTGGTGCCCGTCGGGATGCTGTGCAGCCAGTACCTCTTCTTCCTGGGCCGCCCCACCCCTGCCGTGCTCGGCGCGCTGGGGGGCGCCCTCACCGCCACGGTGGTGACCGCCGTGCTGGTGCACGGGGGAGCGCTGGCCCAGGGCGCCTGGGGCCTGTTGGCGGGAACCACCGTCTACGCCCTGATCGCGGGGGTGGCGTCGTACCGGACGTTGGCCGAGGGCGAGGAGTCCTTCTATGCCTCGTTCTGAGCCGCCGAACGAGGGCGAGGACCCCCGGGGCGAATCGATCGCCCGGAACGAAGCCGTCGGGCCCGGCAGCCTCACCGGCCAGGTGGCGCCGCCGGACCTGATCGACTCATGGGACCCGGCTGACGACCAGACCGGGCCAGAGCAGCACCGGCCGGCTCAGTGGGACTGGCACGGGTACCCGACCTGGGGCCGCAGGGCGGTGGCCGCCTTTCCAATCGTCGCCGTGCTGCTGGCCGTCGGCCTCTTCCTCGTCACCACCGTCTCAGCCCAGGGAGCCATCGCCCAGGTCGAGTCGGTGACGGGCTCCGGGGGTGCCATCCTCCTGGCGCGTCTGCCGCACGGGTCCTCCGGCGCGCTCGGATCCGGGACCGGCGACCCGGCCGACTATCACGACGTCAGCTTCCAGATCCCGGGGTCGGCCATCCTGCCCATCGAGGGAAGCACCTCCCTGGCCCTGCCCAACTATCCGGGGTGGGAAGCCAATGGCAGCGCCGGACCCGGAAACGGCCTGGCGACGGTCGGTGGCGGGCTGCTCCACGTCGCCGTCCGGCATCCGACCCCGGACTTCCGGGGTTGGTTCCTGACCGCCAGGTCGGCCACTCCGGAGACATGTGCCTTCCAATTCTCGGCCGCCTCCCCACCTCCGGTCACGAGCACAAACAGCCAGGCCGTGGGCGAGCTGGTCATGGCCGTGCAGACCAGCAGCACGGTGACCAGCGGGGACATCAACTACGTCCTGGTGGCCGAGAGCGTTACTCCCGATGGTCGCCGCAATCTGATCGTGGGCTACGCATTGGGGCATCTCAGCCACGCCGTCGCCCACGTCCTGAAGGAAGTCCCCTGGTCCGCCGGCCCTCTCCACGTGGCCATCGAGACCAACGGGAGCAACTCGCTCACCGTCTGGGTGAACGGCGCACCCTTCTATGCGGCGAACGATCTGCAGATGGGCATCAAGCCCCCCTTCGAGCCCTACCTCGAGGTGCAGGCCCGAGGGACCGCCTACTCAGTCGCCTTCGACGGGTACTCGAGTGTCTGCGGGAACAACCTGGTCATCAGCGACCTCCCCGATGGCAGCATGGCCCGGCTCGGGACGAGCACCGTCGCGGCCCACGACGGCTCCGCGTCGTTCCCTCTGTCCCAGGCTGCGCCTCCGGTGACCGGAGCCCTCATACTCTCGCTGCCGGGCAGCGTCGATCCAGTCCGGTTCTCCCGGCACCGCTACTGGCCCGGGGACCGGTACTCGTTCGAACCGGGAGCCTGATGCTTCTGCGCCCTCGGAGCGCCGGCTCCGGTGGACGGCTGCAACGTGGACCTGTCGCCGCGGTGACTGACAAGACGCTCGTCTCGAGCCCACAATCCGAGGAAGGTGTACATGGAGGAAGGTGTAGATGAAGGAAGGTGTACGTGACGGTTACAACCAATAGCCTCGATCACACCCGGCGAACGTGCGGCCCACTGAACGGACGATGAACCGATGCCTGTAGATCCACCCCAATCGGAGCCGCCCCGACCGGACGGGACCCCTGACGATGTGGTGATCACGTGGGAACCGCGGAAGCCGGAAACTGATCCCACGCTGGGGATACAGGTCACGGCCTCAGCAGGAGGGACGAAGCACCCTCTGGTGACCGTCGGCGATTCGATCAGCCATGGCTTCCAGAGCCTGGCCGTCTTCAGAACGGATCTGTCGTGGCCGGCGATCGCAGCGGGTGAGCTCGGCCTCACCGGATCCCAGTTTCAGTTCCCGACCTACGAGGGACACGGAGGGCTTCCGTTCAACCTGGAACTCTGTGCGCGCGGCTTGCTCAACAAGTTCGGCCGGCTCGACCTGGCCAAGGATCCCCTGGCAGCTATCTGGCTGCTCCACTTCGCCCTCGAGGTCAAACACTGGTGGACGCATGAGGCAGACAGGAGCTGGAGTCCGCCGCCGGGGCTGAACCACAATCTCTCCGTCTACAGCTACGACGTGAGGACGTCGTACACCCGGACACTGGCACAGATCGAAGCCGCCATTGCCGAGAAGCCGAAGGGATTCCTCCACCCCCCGATCACCCCGCACGACGTCGACCGTGCTGCCAAACGCGTGCTCGCAGGTGCTCAGAACGATTGGACGCTTCTCGACGCGGCCCGGGCGCATGGTGACGATGGTGGCATCGACACCCTTGTTGTGGAGCTGGGCGCGAACAACGTGCTCGACGTCGTGATCAATCTGAGCTTCCTGTGGGCAACGAGCGAAGCGGATCGGAGCCACGGTCACGTTTGGTCACCGAGCCTCTTCGCGGCTGACTGGAAAGGGCTGATCGAAAAGGTCGAGGACATTCACGCCAATCGCGTCATCCTGGCCACGGTCCCCCATGTCACTGTCGTTCCCCTGTTCTCGAGAGTCGGCCCGAGGCTACGAGCCAACTCCCGGTACTTCCAGTACTACACCCACTACTGGCTGGCCGATCGCTTCGATCCGGACCGGGACCCGCATCTGACGGGCGAACAAGCACGGGCGATCGACAGCGCCATCGACCAGTACAACGACACCATCGTCGGCTCCGTCAGGGAGGCCCGGCGGGCGAACCGTGACTGGTACGTATTTGAGATGGCGGGACTGCTAGACCGTCTTGCCTGGCGTCGCTACCTGACGAATCCGGCTTCTGAACCCTCGTGGTGGAACGAAGTGGGTGGTGCCTATTCACTGCCACCGCCGCTCGGGGACCTTCACCCGGTGCCCGATACGCAGTTCTTCACGGCGAACAACCTCGGACGGACGACAGGCGGCCTCATCGCGCTGGACGGCGTTCATCCCACCACCATCGGTTACGGCATTGTTGCCCAGGAGGTCATCCGGGTCATGCAGAAAGCCGGCGTGACGTTCCCGAACGGAACGGGCACAATCGATTTCGGCCGGTTGCTCTCTCAGGACGAGCTGACTTCCGATCCGCCTCCCACCCTCACCGGGGATCTGCATGTGGTGGGATGGATGAACGAACATCTCGACATGATCAAGACCCTCGTCTCACACGCGAGGCCCTAAGGTCCGGCCGCCGCTCGCTCGGGCCTGCTGGTCGTCGGATCGCGAGGCCGGACGAGCATGCTCGGTCGAAAGAGCGAGCACCGTGGACTCCACCGCTACGCATGTGATGAGAACCTCGCGGGGACACGATAGATCCGCCCGGTCCGCTCGTTGACATCGTGGAGGAAGGTTGCTTTGCTTTTCGTGCAACGACGGCGATCGCAGACGGAGGGCGCTCGTTGGAATAGAACAGCCGAGTGCGCTGTCCGCGCGGCCGCACATTTGGAGGCAGTCGGTGACGGAGGTGGGACCGGGCATTACCGTGCAACTGACGAACCGAGATCGGCGCGGAGTCGGGGCCAGAGCTTGATTGGGCTGTCGCGAAATACTCTCAGCTGGTCAAGCTGAGGACTTCGCCGTTTCGGAACACCGAAACGGGCCCGTCCTCGCTCACGGCAATGACCGTGGCCGACGGATCGTCGTGGCTGTAGCGGAGGCCCGAGGTGTGACGCATGCCCCCGAAGGGTGCGACCGCCTTCTCGGCGACAGCGCTCGGAACGAGCCGTACGCCGAGGTGACGCAATACGCCATCGGGGTCGAGCACGGCCGCCCCGTCGACCTGAGCAAGCGCATGGCGCAATGGTGCGAGATGGGTCGCATTCCGTATAGCCAAGAGCGGGGGGACCGGGAGCCGTTGCTCGATAGATGGTCCCAGCCCCTCGCCCGTTCGATGGACGAGAAGCGCGCCGATGCCCATTGACCCGAGGTCATGGACCGCGAAGCGCAAGACCGCCTCAACCACTTCCCTGTTGCCGTCGAATGCGCCCGAGGTGAGCGCCTCGATCCACTTCGCCAACGGTGGCTCGTGGTGCCAAGCGAGCCCGTTCCAACGGAGCACACCGAATCCTCCGACAATGCGAACCGCACCCGTGGGATGGCGCTGCACGATGGTGGCGCCGGTTACCTCGGCGAGCACGACGAGGTCGCGTTCGGAACCGGCGGGCCGGTTGAAAAGGAGCCACTCGTCGTCATGGCGCTCGGAGCGACGAAGGAGCCAGCTCGACAGACCATCGACAAAAGGTCGGGCGACACCGATGGGCTGCTGAACCACAGCGGTACGGGAGATTTCGAGTTGCGTCCTCGAGCACCAGCTCTCCGGAGCGGTCTGAGGGTCGAGCAAGGTTCCGCTGCTCGGAACACGCCGTTCGTGAACGGGAGGTCGGAGGGCGAGGTCGACTTCTTCCAAGAGGATGGCCTGGAACGCTTGGCTGCCATGGGCCGGCAGACCGCTCTCCTCCAGTTCCTCGGCGAGGCGTCGGAGCCGGTTGGCCCCCGGAGAGCTCACGGGACTCGGAACTCCATACGTCGCTCCGTTGACATAGGTTGGGCGAAAGCGGTCAGCTGCTGCTGCCCGGAACGAGGGGCTGGTCGATCGGGAGCCGGATCTGGAAACGGGTGTCGCCCGGTGTCGATTCAACCCGTATGTCACCGTGGTGTCGACGCACGACGATCCGGTAGCTGATGTCGAGGCCGAGGCCCGTTCCCTCACCCACATCCTTGGTGGTGAAGAACGGTTCGAAAATACGGCGTTGCAGCTCTGGGGCGATGCCCGGGCCTGTATCGCCGATCTCGACCATGATGCAATCGCGGTCTCGGGAAGTGCGGATCGTCAGCGTGCCCTTCCCACCCATCGCGTCGACCGCGTTATGGACAATGTTGGTCCATACTTGGTTGAGCTCACCGCCCCGTGCGCAGATCTTGGGAAGCGTCCGTTCATACTCCCGAACGACCTTCACTCCCGCCTTCAGCTTGTGGGAGAAGATGACCAGGGTGCTGTCGAGCCCTTCGTGAACGTCGATCTCCTCGAGCGGGGCCTTGTCGAGGTGGCTGTAGTCCTTCATGGCCCCGACCAGCTCGGAGATGCGTCCGGCTGAGCTTCGAATCTCACCGACCAGGCTCTCGGCATCGAGGGCGGCCGAGAGCCACCGGACGGCATGAGGTGCGGCCGGCCCGGTGCCGGCGACCACGCGGTCGAGCCAGGCTTCGTCCAGCCCCGCCGATGCCAGCGTGGGGGCCAGCTCATAGGGGTGCTCCACTCCGGCGGCCTCGAGGCGGCCAGCCAGAGCGTCCTCAAGGTCCCCGCTCTCCAGGGCCGAGAGGCTTGGAGTCGAGCGGAGACGGTCGATCGCCTCGCTCAGGAGGTCGATGAGCTGGTGAAGCTGGTCCTTGCCGAGCGTCGGTGCCAACTTGACCATGGCCTTGCGGCCCTCTTGGAGCCGACCGCTGAGCGCCTCGGCGGCGCGGGTCTCGGCGGCCGCCGGGTTGTTGAGCTCATGCGCCAAGCCGGCGGAGAGCTCCCCCAGTGCTACCAGCTTCTCCCGCTGTCCCATCAGGGCTTCGGCGTTGCTCATCCCCAGGAACAGGCCGTCAAGCAGGTGCACCGCCATCGGGAACCAGGTCTTGAGGACGTAGGAGAAGTCATCGCCCCGCAACCTGAACAGGCGCGTCGGAGCAACAGCTCGAAGACTGGAGACGTAGGACTCGTCCTCCGAGGTGCCGATAAACGCCCGAGTTGCGCCGGCGTATGCTCCGGGCTGATCGGCGGTGTTCAGAACCACATCGGAGCCATCGAGTCGTCGGACCAGCTGGACCTCGCCTTCGAGGAGGACGTAGAAGGACTCAGCCGGATCACCCTCCTTGTAGACATTGGCTCCGGGAACATGCGATTCGACGGTTCCGTGCTGGACAAGCCAATCCAGCTGCTCGTCGCTGAGGCTCTCGAAGAGGAACGTGCCCCGGAGCTCCTCCCTCAGGGCTGCCACATCGATGCTCACAACATCTCCAGGTACCGGTGGGCGAGCGCCACGGCCATGGCGCCCTCGCCAACCGCGGAGGCCACCCGCTTGACGGACTGACCGCGGACGTCCCCTGCGGCGAACACCCCCGGGACACTGGTCTCCAAGAAGTACGGTTGCCGCTCGAGGGGCCAGTTGGTCGGAAGCTGTCCGCTCTTCAGGAGATCCGGTCCGGTCAGGACGAATCCGTTCTCGTCGCGCAGGACCTCGCTCCCCAACCAGTCCGTGCACGGGGCGGCGCCGATGAACACGAACAGCCAGGAGGCCTTGATCTCCTCCTCTGCGCCAGTAGTCAGGTCGGCCAACCTCAACCGCTCGAGGTGGTCACCGCCGCTGGCCCCGATGACCTCGGTACAGGACCGCACCTGCACGTTCGGGAGATCGGCGATCTGCTGGATCAGATAGTGGGACATCGAGCGCTCGAGGCTATCGCCTCGCACGACGAGGGTGACGCTCCGAGCGGTTGCCGCGAAGAACACGGCGGCCTGGCCTGCCGAGTTGGCTCCACCGACGATGTAGACATCCTCGTCCCGGCAGGACTGGGCCTCGGTGGCTGCCGCCCCGTAGTACACACCACTCCCGGCAAAGTCATCGACACCTGGCGCCGCCAAGCGGCGATAGGCCACGCCGGTGGTCAGCAGCACCGCATGGGCGGAGAGCTCACCGCCATCGGCCATACGGACGACGCGAGCTGATCCGCACACGTTCAGGCTGGCTACCTCCGAGGTGAGCAGCATCTCCGCCCCGAACCGGCGAGCCTGGGTCGTCGCCCTCCTCGCCAGGTCGCCACCCCGGATGCCAGACGGGAAGCCAAGATAGTTCTCGATCCTCGAGCTCTGGCCGGCCTGGCCCCCAACCGCCTCTCGCTCGACCACCACTGTGCTCAGTCCCTCGGAGGCCCCGTAGACGGCGGCCCCGAGCCCGGCGGGCCCGGCCCCGATGACGATGAGGTCGTAGAACGGGAGGGAGGGCGTCGACGAGAGCCCGAATGCGTTGGCGACCTCGACCGTCGAGGGAGCCTGCAGGGTCTGGCCCGTCTCGGTGATGACGAGCGGCAGATGCTCGGCATCGCCATCATTGGCCGCCAGCAGTCTGGCCGCTTCGGCATCACGGTCCAATTCGAACCATGTGAACGGCACCTGATTGCGGGTCAGGAAGTCCTTCACCGAATGAGAAGGGGCCGACCAGCGATGGCCGACGATCCGAATGCGGTCGTCCGATTTGGATCGATCCTCCATCTTCCAGTCCTCGAGCAGGTCATCGAGGACGGGGTACAGCTTCTCCTGGGGCGGGTCCCACGGCTTCAGCAGGTAGTAGTGCACGTCGGCTCGATTGATGGCGGCGATGGCCGCCTGGGTGTCGGCGTAGGCGGTGAGCAACACCCTGCGGGCCTTCGGATAGAACTGGCGAGCCTCTGCGAGGAACTCGACGCCGGTCATCTCCGGCATTCGTTGGTCGGCTAGCAACAGGCCCACCCTCTCGTCGCGGAGCTTGAGCTCCTTGAGGACCTCCAGCGCCGCCGACCCCGACTCGGCGCGACGGATCCGGTACTCCTCGCCGTACTGTTGGCGCAGGTCACGAGCGAGGGCCCGGGACACCTCCGGGTCGTCGTCCACCGTCAGCAGGATCGGGAGCGGCATTCCGACCATTGTCGCGCGGACCTGCGGAGCCGTTTCCCGAGCGCCAGGCCGGACTCGACCGGCAGTACCCTGCGGTTTCTCGGGCGGTGCCGGGGTCCCTGGCTGAATCCGCGGGCCTCCTGGGCATTCGGCGGGGCCGCAAGCGGCGGGCCTGTCAGCCGCGGGTCTCGACGGCGAACCAAGTCCTGTGGGGGATGCCCGCCGCGGTGGCTACGGTGTGGACGGAGCCGGATCGGGAAACGATGGGACGGGAGACTGCCAATGACCACCAAAGCTGACTTCTCGACGGAGGAGTGGCAGCTCATCCTTGAGGCACCGCCCAGTGCCGGCATGATCGTCGTCACGGCCCAGCGCGGTGGCACCTTTCGAGAGACCATCGCCATGGCCAAGGCGTACGTCGAGGCGCGCCAGCAGCACGGTGAGAGCGAACTACTGGATGCGATCGTCGCGGCCAAACCTGAGCGGGATCACACGCACTACCACTCTCCCGAAGAGCTCAAGCAACACGGGATCCAGCATCTCCGTGACTCGATTGCTCTGCTCGAGGGCAAGGCCACGCCTGTGGAGGTCGATGAGTACCGTCGGTTCATCGTGACGTTGGCCCACAAGGTCGCTGCCGCCCACCGCGAGAAGGATCGGGAGATCAGTGAAGCGGAACAGGCGGCCATCGACGACATCGCGGCCGCCCTCAAGTCGACCGACGGTACGGCGACTCCCTGATCGGGGTCGTGTGACCGGCGCGCCAGGTCCTCGGCTTCTCGAGTTGGGGAAAGGGGCCCAGACACGTGGTCTTCGCCCACGAGCTGCGCATCCAACGGCGCGCGGCCATCGAGAAGTGCCAGTGTTCGGCTGTCTCGAGCATCACCCCGGCCAGGGCCGCTCCGGAGGGATCAGGCTCGCTCCATCGACTGGACGTCGAAATAGATCGGTAGCAAGTACTTCACGTAGAAGGCGTGCACCGTGAGCTGCGGATACACGAGATCCTCGTACTCTTGGATCTGCACCCGGTCGTCCTTGTCCCGATAGCGCTTGCACGCCTCGAGTAGTTCGTCGACCTCGGTCCGCGTGTCCTGAAGCAGTCCCAGGTGATCGAAACCGGGCGACTGCATCGGTTTGCCGCTTTCGGCCAGCAAGATGAACTGGTCGGCGTCGGGCAGGAGGATGTGGCAGCGCTGGCCAACGACGTCGGCATCGGTCGCCCTCCAGCCGAACACCGAGTGGTAGAAGGAGTCGATCTCTTCCCGGAAGCGATCGGTCAGTGTGCCGCGGGCGAACGTCAGCTCCATATGGTTGAACCGCATACGCGTATCGTAGATGTGGCTCGGGCGCTGAGCGATCGGGACCCCTATAGGCACCTCTGCGCAGTCCACCAGGGAACGGCCCGGTACGTTCAACCCGGATCGTCCCGACGCTCGCCCGTGCTGGTCCTCCCGGGGTCATCGACCGTGCGCTCAAAGGTCCCGGCCCGGCGGTCGGCCAGGGCAGAATCAGCCGTGCTGGGCACGCAGACGGGTGATTCCAGATCCATTCTCGAATGCGGCGTATGGTCGTGGCCATGAAGAGGCGGGCTTCAGTGGCGGCTGGAGCGTTGGTGATCGGCCTGGTCCTGACGGGCTGCGGGTCGGGGAGCAGCAGCCCCACGACGAGCGCTTCCTCGCCCACCACGATGGTGTCAACGACCGCTCCCCCGGGAAGTGCCACGACCGCGGTCGGGGCAACGTCTGGTACCGCCACCTGCCCCACGCTGGCCCAGGCTGAGGCTGCGCTCGGCGGTTCCTTCAGCGGCCCGATCCAGACCCCCACGCCAGGCGGCGGGATCGTCTGCGAGTACACCGGCGCCGGCGGCAATGCCGGAGTCACGATATTCGCGCACCAATCCGCAACGGTCTTCGCCGGGCAGGTGGCTCACGCCCCCGGCAATCCCGCGATGCCGGCCATCTCCGGGGTCGGCGACGGGGCCTACGGTATGACTTCAGCCGCCGGGCGTTCCATCGTGAACGCCTATTCAAATGGGAGTCGGACCCTTGTTGCGGCGCAAGCCAATGGCTCCCTGGCTCCGGTGGAGGCCCTGGCCCGAGTGGCGCTGGCCGACAACTGACCCTGCGGGCCATTCGAGTCGCAGTGCGTCTCAGCTTGGACAGCTGATGTCGCGGGCGATTTGAGGTTCTGGCTCGCACACTTCGTCGGTCGTCCGGCGGCGACCCTGCCAGAGGCTGGAGCGATCATCCGGTACCTCAGGTAGGCTCCGCCGACGTGGCGCTCTGGGACAACGAGCTCGAGGCCCTTCGGCCACAGCTCCGAAGAGAAGCGGCCACGTTCATCGCATCCGTCCCGTGGCAGGAAGGTGCTTCGACGGGCCTGTCTCTCGAAGAGCGGGTGGCTGCGCACCGGCGGGTCAGCCTCGGCGGTCCGCCATCCGACCGGGCGGTGGATCGCACCATCGACGGACCAACTGGGACGATCCGGCTACGAACGTTCAGACACGAACAGCCCCAGGGCGTGCTCTTCCATATCCACGGCGGCGCGTGGATGGCAGGCTCACCCGAGATGATGGACCTGCTACACGAGGTCATCGTCGACAAATGCAGCGTCTCGGTCGTGAGCGTCGACTACCGCCTTGCGCCGGAACACCCGTATCCCGCCGGCCCAGACGACTGCGAGGCCGCGGCCTGCTGGCTGCTGGAGCACGCGGTCGAAGAGTTCGGCTCCGATCGCCTTCTGATCGCTGGCGAATCGGCCGGGGCGCACCTCGCCGCCGTCACGCTGCTCCGCATGAGGGACAGGCACGGCACCGCCGACCGCTTTGTCGGCGCCAACCTCGTCTTCGGGGCATACGACCTCTCTCGCACGCCCAGTCAGCGCGGCGTGGGGGTCACACCCGGGACCGACATACTGGGCGGCACCGGATTGCCACTTGACCTCTACCTGCCCGCTCTGTCCGAACAGCAGCGACGCGACCCTGACATCTCGCCGCTCTACGCCGACCTGAGCGGTATGCCACCTGCACTCTTCTCGGTGGGCACCAATGACCACCTGCTCGATGACACGCTCTTCATGGCGGCGCGCTGGGAGGTCGCGGGCAATCCGAGTGAGCTGCTCGTCTATCCAGACACGCCGCATGGTTGCATCGCTCTACCGTCGGTGGCCGCACACTTCTTCCCGCGACTCTTCGACTTTGTTTCCAATTGCCTCAAGCCATAGGCAAGGCGGTAGGTCACGCCCTCCGGTCGCTCGATCAGGAGCGGACGACCACGCCTGGCCTCAGTTCGATCGCGTCGGGCACCGGACGACCGTTCACTCGAATTGGGACTCCATTGACCAGGGTATGGGTCATCCCCTCCGGTGCATCGGCCGTCAATCGCTCGCCTCGGGCGGGGAAGTCCACCACCCGACGGATCGGGCCGGGCGCCACGGTGTCGGGGTCGAACACCACGAGATCGGCGGCCTTCCCCACCTCCACCGAACCCCGGTCCTCGAAACCGTAGACGGAGGCCGGCTCCGCGGTGAGCTTGTGGATGGCCTGCTCGAGGCTCATCACCTGGCGCTCGCGGACCCAATTGCCGAGCAAATCCGTCGCGAAGCAGGCATCGCAGAGTTGGCTGACGTGGGCACCGGAGTCAGCCAATCCCAGGAGCACATCATCCCTCGGCAACAGATACGCGATTCCTTCGGGGTTGTCGTTGGCCAGTACCGACCAGAAGCGGGTCCCAAGGTTGTCGGCGAGGGATACGTCGATTAGCACGTCGAGAGGGGTGACCTTCTGCTCCGTTGCCACATCGACGACGCGGCGACCGACCAGGTCGGGCCGATTGGTCGACTCGGCGACGGAGAGCGAGGCGGTGTTGAACAGGCTGAAGCCGCCGGACGAAAGCTGATCCTGCGTTGACGCCCGCCAAGCGGGGTCGCGGTACGCGGCCACTCGTTCCTCAATCGGCGCGTCCATGAGGGCAGCGAAGTTCGGAAGGGTATTGAGGGAGAAGGGCTCGGCCATGTTCATCTGGAAGACGAGGGGCCGGCACGACACTTGGGGCCAGACGTCGACCCCGCTGGATCTGGCCGCCGCGTGCTCCGCCATGACGCCCTCGTGGTAGTTGGAACCGGAGAAGGTCAGCAGCGCAGTCCATGTAAACGGCCGACCGATGGCGCGCTGCAGGTCGAACATCTCGGTATTCGACAGGACTCCGCCCGGGAGTAGTGCAGCAACGCCGCGACGGCGATTTCGCAGGGGCTCGAGCAGGGCGGCGAGCTCCCTGAGGTCAGCCACCCGGGACGGCACCGGTCGTCCGTGGTCGCCATTGTGAGTGGGAGACCAGCTCGATGCAAAACCGATGGCTCCCGCATCGAGCGCTTCATCGACGATGCGCGCCATCGCGGCCAGCTCGTCCTCGGTGGCAGGCCGTTCGTAGGCATCGAGCCCCATGGCAAACAGCCGAACAGCGGTGTGACCCACGTAGCAGCTGTAGTTGAGTGTCACCCCGCGGCGCTGCACCGCATCGAGATACTGAGGAAAGGTCTCGAACTCGTCCCATGGGACACCGGCCATCAGAGTGTCGAAGCTCATGTCCTCCACGTGTTGAAGGGTCCGAACCAGCACTTCCACGTCTTCGGGGCGATTCGGAGCGATCGAGAACCCGCAGTTGCCCGCGACGACGGTGGTAACCCCGTGGAAGGAGGAGGGGCTGAGGTCCGGATCCCAGAACACCTGGGCGTCATAGTGCGTGTGAATATCGATGAAGCCGGGTGCGACCACCTGGTCGGATGCGTCGAGCTCGGTCGTACCCGACAGCCCTTCGCCGATGGCATCGATCCGCCCGGCGCGAACGGCCACATCGGCTCGTCGTGCGGGCCCTCCCGTTCCGTCCACCAGGATCCCGCCCCGTATGACGACATCACCATCCATTGACGCACCACTTCCTCGTGACTCCGTTGATGGAGACCGATGTGCCGGCGATAGCCAGGCAGTCTCCGTTCCTACCAGGCGTAGGCCTCGGGAGCAGGTCCGGGACCCGGGAAGATCTGGTCCAGCCGTCTCAGCACCTCAGCGTCAAGGGCAATGTCGAGCGAGCGAAGAGCGCCTTCGAACTGCGCCATCGTCCGGGGTCCGATGATCGGCGCAGTCACGACCGGGTTGCCCAACAGCCAGGCCAGGGCGACGTCGGCCGGGCGCTCGCCGAGTTCCGAGCACACCTTCTCCCAGGCGTCGATGGTGTCCCGCAGCCAATCGCCGGCGGCCTTCATCCCCGGGTCGGCCCGCCGACCCTCGGTGGCCCCGGCGATCGAGCCGGCGAGCAAGCCTCCCCCGAGGGGACTCCAGGGCAGGATCCCGACTCCATAGGCTTCACAGGCGGGGATGACCTCGAGCTCGATGGAGCGGGTCTTCGAGGTTGTACAAGCTCTGCTCCGAGACCAGGCCGAAGGTGTCGCGCCGACGAGCCGCCTCGTTGCCGGCGACGATGTGCCAGGCGGCGAAGTTGGAGCTGCCGACGTAGATGACCTTCCCCTCGGCGACGAGGAGGTCCATCGCCTGCCAGATTTCCTCCCATGGCGTGTTCCGGTCGACATGGTGCATCTGGTACAGGTCGATGTGATCAGTCTGCAGACGGCGGAGGCTCGCCTCACAGGCATCCCGGATGTGACGTGCCGAGAGCTTGGAGTCGTTCGGCCAGTCGCCGGCGACGTCTCCGTACACCTTCGTGGCCAGGACCACTCTTCTCCCGCCTACCGCCACCCTGGGCGAACCACCGGCCCAGAATCCGTTCGGTCTCGCCTCCGCCGTAGCCGTTGGCCGAGTCGAAGAAGTTGACCCCGGCATCCAGTGCCCGATCCATGATGGCGAAGCTGTCAGCCTCTCCGGTTTGGGAACCGAAGTTCATCGTGCCGAGGCACAGGGGGCTGACCCGTAGACCGGATCGTCCTAGGTGGCGATAGTCCATGAGACAGAGCTTAGGCATGGCCTGAGCCGTCCGCCCGTAGCCGCCGGCCGACGCCGGACCAGTGCCTACGTATGCAGCGAACCAGGAGAAAGGACCGGCGTGCGGAGCCGCCTCAGGTGGTCAATGCCGCGCACACGCCGAGCGCCTCGGCTTGGCGCAGCGCTTTGAACGGCTGGTTACCCGGCTTGTCCTGCAGCTGGGTGTTCACAACCACCACCACCGAGCGGGTCCCGCTGAGATTGGATGCCGCAAATGTGGTGTACCCCGGAAGGTTGCCGGTGTGACCGTAGACCACACCACACGTGGTCGTGTACCGGTAGATACCCAAGCCTGCGCTGTTCTCACCGGGACCGGGAGGTCCCGAGCTACCGGCGACGAACTGGCGCTGTCCTGCACCGGTTGCATCGTTGAGGAGCTTTCCGCTCGCATACGCCCGAATGAAGGTGTTCAGCTCGGCGGGTGTCGAGATCATCCCTCCCGAAGCCCAGGCCAGGCCCGGGTTCAGCACCGTGCTTACGTCCTCGGGTGCCGTACCCGGGGAGACGCTGTAGCCGCGGAAGTACGGCTCGGTGAGGGCGGAGTTGGCCGGCAGGGAGGTGATCGAGAGGCCCAGCGGCTGGGACACGTACTGCGCCAGGGCGGCGTCATAGGTATCGTGCGTGACGGCCTCCGCCATGAGACCGAGGATGATGTTGTCGGAGTCCGAGTAGTCGTACCGGGACCCAGGCGTGAACAACAGGGGTTCATCGGCCACGAAATCCAGCAGCTGCATGGGCGTGAGGACCTGTTGCGGGTCGGCCTGGAACTGCTCCAGGAACGTCGGATTCTTGATGTAGTCGGGCACCCCGCTCGTGTGCTGGAGCAGCTGGGCGACGGTTACCGCCGACCACGCCGCAGGGAGGGTCGGGAGAACCTTGGCGACGGTGTCACCGAGTGAGAGCACTCCCTTGCTGACCAGAGCAAGGACGATGGCGCCGTTGAACGCTTTGGAGACGCTGGCGATGCGAAAGGTCTCGCCGACAGTGACCGGCTGTTTCGAAGCCACGTCCCCGACCCCGGCGGTGACCACGTGCATCTGCCCGCCGATCTGGACAAGGGCGATGGCGCCCGGCGGGCCTTCCGGCATGCCGGTGAGCTTGTGCAGTTGCGCCGACAGTGCGGCGGTCGGGTCGCTCGTCGTCGACGACGTCGACGGGGCCCCGTTGCTACAGCTTGCAACCATGAATGTTGCAAACGCCATCACGAGCACCGCACTAGTCCGCCGGTTCCTTGCCATCACCTCGCCACCCTAGGCGAGGCACTCTGGCCTGGACGCATGAACGAGCACTTCGTCGTGTTCGGTGTGGGAGCACCACCGGACACACGGAGCGTTGGCTGCAGAATGGACACTCGGAGCTCGCAGCCATCGGGACCGGGTGTCCCTGGCGAAGGCGCAGGCGTACGAGGACGGGGTGAATGGCCGCTCGGTCGGCTCCGCCGGGATGGACCCGGGCTCACGTGTCACTCGGAGGTAGCCCTCGCCAACATCAGTGCCAGTTCGACCCCATGCGCAGCACTGGCTGGCTCAGTAGGCTCGTTCGGAGGCCGATCGATCCCAGATGGAGGTGGCGATGAAGTTCCTACAACTGATTGAGTTCAAAACTGGCGATGTCGACAAGTTCAATCAAACCCTCGACCAATGGCTGGAAAAGACAGCCGGAGTCCGGACGTCCACCAGAGCAACGCAGGCCCGAGATCGGGACAGCGATCGCACCTACGTCCACATCGTCGAGTTTCCGTCCTACGAGGCTGCCATGGAGAACTCGAACCGGCCCGAGACTGCCGAGTTCGCGGCACAGTTGGCGAAGCTTTGCGACGCCCCGCCGACGTTCCGCAACCTCGATGTCACGCGCGAGGAGGACATGTAGCTCGTCGGCTCACTGACGACCGACCAGCCGCTCGTCAACGTCAATTCCCAGCTCGTCAGGCGGAAATCACTCCGGTGAGGTCGTGGCCCGAGCACGCCCGGAAACCGACTCGATCGAGCGATCGGGACCGATCCCGCCAACACGGTTGCATCGGAGGAGATCCGAGCCCACCCCGACAATGCGACGATTTAGCTTGGTTCGGGCTCCGCTCTCAGGTCATTCCAACGAGCAAGGCACAGAACGAACAGCAGGATTACGCTCCACCGAGTGACGCTCGGCCTTCGACGTCAGGCTTGACCTTTACGGAGGTTGAAATGGGAATCGCACCTAACGACCAGCTGTCGTCCTTCAAGAAGAACTTCGCCGGCGTCGCTCTGCTGCCCTCTGACGACGGCTTTGACGACGCCCGGTCCCTGTGGAACGGCGAAATCGACCGTCGACCAGCTGTGGTCGCGCGTTGCACGACGGCGGAGCAAATCGCCGCGGCACTCATGTTCGCTAGGGCAGAAGGCCTCGAAATCGCGGTGCGCGGTGGAGGCCACAACTATGCGGGCCACGGCTGCTGCGAGGCCGGGCTCATGGTGGATCTGAGCAAGATGAACTCCGTCACGGTCGATCCAGGGGCTCGCCGCGCACGCTGCGGTGGTGGCACGACGTGGGCTGACCTCGACGCAGCGACCCAGGAACATGGCCTTGCGACCACCGGAGGAGTGATCAGTCACACCGGCGTCGGTGGTCTCACCCTCGGAGGCGGCGTCGGATGGTTGAGCCGTGAAATTGGCCTTGCCTGCGACAACCTCGTCGGCGTCACCCTGGTGACCGCCGGCGGACAGGTGGTACAGGCGTCATCTGAGGAGAACACGGACCTGTTCTGGGCGCTGCGCGGCGGTGGCGGCAACTTCGGCGTCGTGTCCGAGTTCGAGTTCGAGCTGCACGAGGTCGGTCCGATGGTGAACCTCGGTCTCTTCTTCTGGACCATCGACCAGACCGTCGAAGCCCTGCGATTCATGCGGGACTACGTGGACAAGGTCCCAGCCGGTACGGGCGCCCAGATCGTCGGACTCAATGCGCCTCCTGCGCCGTTTGTACCCGAGCAACATCACTTCGCGCCAGGCTGGGTACTTGCGGTTGTTGGCTTCCGGTCGCCAGAGGAGCACGCTGCCGCGATCGAGCCGATTCGGCGGGCGGTCCCGCCGACCTTCGAGTTCGTCACTCCGATCCCGTACACCGATCTGCAGAAGATGCTCGATGAGAGCGCTCCGTGGGGCATTCTCGCCTACGAGAAGGCGCTCTACCTCGACGGGCTGAGCGATGCAGCCATCGACGTCATTGCCCAACAGATCCCGAAGAAGGCGTCGCCGATGTCACTCGTGCCCGTCTTCCCGCTCGGAGGGGCATACGCGGACGTGGCCGACGAGGACACAGCATTCGGCGGACGCCGGTCTGCGAAGTTCATCTTCAACATCTCTGCGGCTGCTCCGGATCAGGACCTGCTCGACGCCGATCGGCAGTGGGTGCGCAATTTCTACGACGCGCT
Source organism: uncultured Acidimicrobiales bacterium (assembly GCA_963769825.1). GTDB lineage: Bacteria > Actinomycetota > Acidimicrobiia > Acidimicrobiales > RAAP-2 > Bog-756. The sequence continues at coordinate 387,202 of CAVYNO010000003.1, read as the reverse complement.
CCTGCCGCACTCCAGCGGCAACGCCACCTACGTCAACTTCCTCACGGACGCCGACGACGACCGCGTCCGCGCCTCATATGGCGCCCAGAAGTACGAGCGCCTGGCGCGGATCAAGGCGAAGTACGACCCGGACAACGTCTTCCATCTCAACGCCAATATCAAACCTTCGCTCTGATCGACGGCTCCGACATTGGAAGAGGGCTAGCTGCCCGGGGAAACTAGAGATGGCAACCGTGAGCAGTATCTGGGCAGACTGACGCTATGAATCCTGTCGTACGAAAGATACGGCCGGAAGAGGCCGCAGCATTCCATCGGTCTGTGATGGTCCCGTTTCTGGAGCCCTTTGCCGGTGATCCTGATCAGATCGCCGACTACGAGCTGTGGGTAGACAAGAATGAGGCCGACAGGGCATGGGTGGTTGACACCGGAGACCATTTCGTCGGCAATGCCGGCATCTACAGCTTGGATGTCACCCTTCCGGCACCGCTCGGCCAGGCCTGCCCAATTCTTCCCATGGCGGGTGTCACCGCAGTCGGCGTACACCCCACCCACCGCCGGCGGGGCTTCCTGAGCCAACTCATGGCTGTCATGCATGACGACGCCCGAAAAAGGGGCGAAGTGATTGCCGGACTCGAGGCTTCAGAATCGGGCATCTACGGGAGGTTCGGCTACGGGCTCGCCGCCAACCTCGCCGTATATTCGATCGACAGTCGGGCTTCGATGTTCGCGGTACCCGCTGCTTGGCTCGACCTCACTCTCATCGACAAGACGGAGGCCGCGCAGGTTCTCCCACAGATCTTCGAAAACCAACGCCGCACCCGAGCCGGGGAGGTGAGTCGCAGCGGGGGCTACTGGACCCAGCTGCTCTCTGACCGACCGAATCATCGGGTCGGATCGGCAGCCCGGTTCCATGCGGTGTGCGACGAGGGTTACGTACTGTACCGTGCCGGCCGCGAAGCAAATGTATTCCGGGGAGACCGCGTCAACGTGGTCATCGAGGAGCTACGCGGCAACAGTGCCGAAATCGAGGGTGCGCTATGGCGTTTCGTACTGGACTTGGACTTGGTCGGCCAGATCGAAGCCAAGCGGCGTCCAGTGGACGAACCCATTCGCTGGCGTTTGGCCGATCCTCGCCAGCTACGAACCGTCAGTATCGAGGACCGCCTCTACGTCAGGATCCTCGACACGTCCGCTGCCTTCGAGGCCCGTGGCTACCAGGGCGAAGGACGCCTGACGCTCGAAGTTCTGCCGCCCAACGTCCCGGAGGGAAATGCCGACGCCACCCCGGGCCGCTGGGTGCTCGAAGCCGGGCCGGATGGCGCCTCGTGTCGCAGGGCCCGCCGCGGCGAGGATGCGGACCTCCGGCTAGGAGTGCCTGCTCTTGGGACCTTGTACATGGGTGGCTTCGCGGCTTCGCTCCTTGCCGCCGGGGGGCGTGTCGAGGAGCTGAAGGCTGGCAGCCTGTCGGTGGCAGACGCACTACTCACCACCCGGCCTTCACCGAGGAGCGGGACAGGGTTCTGAACAAGATGCCCGAAGGGCAGTTTCAATCGGTCTAGTGATCGGGCGGAGTGGCTCCTCGGGCCTGAGCAAACTGGCAACTTGGGTAGGCGGCCAACTCGGCCCACGGCTTGTCGTAGACACGGACTTTGCTCAGGGCCGAGCAGATACGTGAAGACCGACCACGCGGCGTACGCACGAGCGCTGATGGTGCAAGAGAGAATCAATTCACTTGTGCCGACCTGGTCAAAAATGAGGAGGCCGGCTCTTGCCGCTCCGTGATGGACCGGAAGAGGGCAATAATCATGGGTGTGAGTCTCACCCCTGGAAGCTAAGGAGGCGACGCCGAGTCCCTGGCCAGTTGACATGAAGGTCGTCGATGAGGCTAGAGGAGTCTGCGCTGCCCGCTGTCCGTCTGTCCCCATAGTGACAGACAAGCGCTCGTACCGAGTTCACTATTCAAGAAGGAATGGGGGCAAGTCAGGGGGACTGATAGTTGGCTAGTGTGAGAACAGACAGTGCTCTTTGCAGTTGAATGAGCGAGGTTTTGATGGCGGAGCCGATGCGGGCGGAATGCAGATCCAGTTCAACCGTGGATCTACCCTGCGTGCCGACACACGCAGACTCTGGTGCAGTCTGGCGCAGATGCCAGTTCCAGCGGGTCTGATTGGATGAGCCGGAGCCTCATGAACGGTGCCTCCGCCCCGGTCGGGGTTCTCCGATTCATTCTTGAAATTCAATATCCCATTACCGAAAGGAACAGCCAATGACTGACCCCGAGCCGCCGGGACGACCAGGATCGCCTGTCTACTGCGCCGGACCGATGTTCAGCATCGCCGACAAGGGTGAACAGATCCAGATCAAGCAGGTGCTGGAGGACGCGGGTTTCACCACCTATCTTCCACACCTCGAAGGCATCGAAGTCGCCAAGGCGCTGAATGTCCTTATCAACGGTCTACCTCTCGATCGAAACGATGCTGACAACATCATCTCATTTGCTCAAAAGATCGGATTCGCACTGGACATCTTCCAGATCGTGGAGCGCTGCAAGTCTCTCGTCTTCAACATGGATGGACGAGTACCAGACGAAGGGAGTGTGGTCGAGACAGCAGTCGGCTTCGCGACCTGTAAGCCGATCGTCACTTTCAAGACGACACCGGTGAGCCTGCTCGGTGGCTACGACAATCCCATGGTGCGAGGTCTGACCACCAACTGGCAGGTCGTGAGCGACCCCGCATTACTTCCGGTCGCCGTGTCCAGTGCTGTCGCTGCTAGGCCCGACGGTGGCAAGCACAAGCGTTGCCTGCATCTCGAGGCGGTTGTCACTCTCGGCCGTGAAGTATGGGCGAATATCGCTATGATCCGCGCCGCGATGGACGATCAACCTGGTCCACTCCTCAACTTGGTACAGCAACTCGAGACACTATGGGTTAACCAACTGAACGCGGCATTTGGGCCGTTCGCAGTGGCCAAGTCATCCCCCTGATCGCCGAGAATCTGTTCGATCTGCAACAAACGGCGAAAACGGAGGCAAACGACGTAGCGCGTGCGCCGGGTTGATCTCGGTTGCGAAAGCACCGGTATTCATCAACTAGGACTCATCGAGGCGGGGCGCTCCAGCCGGTGGCCCACAACCAATCTCTCGGTTGAGGTTGCCGGGAGCGCCGTTGGCATTTCCCTGTTGGGAGGTCATCGTGCCGGGATGGCCAGCCAGGGCCTACCAATGGCACGTTGAACAGCGCCTTCGTCCAGGTCGGGACCGGGTTTCTGGGGACAGGCGCGCACGGAGCCGATACAGTTTGCATTAGTGGGCGAGGCACGAAGTAGCGGTGCGCCTGCCGGCGGGGTCTGGGACACGCTGACTGGCCAGCGACGGCAGGTCACAGTGATGTTCTGCGACTTGGTCGAGTCGACTGCACTCTCTTACCAACTGGACCCCGAGGACTTCGGTGAGCTGATCCTGGCCTATCAACAGGCTGGGCACGCGGCGGTTGCCCGTTACGGCGGCAACATCGCGCAGTATCTGGGTGACGGGCTTATGGCCATTTTCGGGTATCCCACCGCCCACGAGGGGGACGCCGAACGTGCGGTTAGGGCTGGGACACAGATCATGGAGAGCCTCCGGGAGTTGAACGCCGGGCATGCCGCTGTACTTGGAGTGCAGATCGCTGCGCGCGCGGGTATTGCAACTGGCATAACCATGCTTGGATCGATGGGCGGCGACGACCGGGTGGATATTTCAGTGTTCGGTTCCACCACCAATCTGGCGGCTCGACTCGAATCCATCGCTCCTTCGGGGACGGTCGTCCTCAGCGACACCACGAAGGTCTTGGTCGAACACTGTTGTCAGTTTGTCGACCTTGGTGAACCGGAACTGAAAGGTGTGGAGCCCACGCGCGTTTGGCAAGTCATCGAACTTCTGGCGCCGGCTGCAGCCCACGGACTCCGCGGCTCGCCGTTTATGGGGCGCGGAGAAGAGCTCGACCTTCTCATGAATCGATGGGATCGGGCTGGCCGGGGGCACGGGAGCGCCGTGACCGTCGTAGGCGAACCCGGCATCGGTAAGACACGTCTGCTAGACGAGTTTACGAAGAGGGCCGAACCAGCGATGGTGACGCTGGCTTGCTCGCCCCTCCAGACGGCGACACCGCTTGCGCCGGTGATCACTGCCTTGAGCCAACTTTTTGCCGATTACGGGGAGGGCCACCAGTCCATCGGGCCCTGGGCCATGGCACTGGGAGTCCCCGACGGCGAGCTGCTGGATGCACTAGATACTGCAGGCGAGCAACACACCGTGCTTGGCGGCGACCGAGATCTCAGATGGCGTCGTACCATCGAGGCCGCGGCCGCACTCGTCGTCCAGATAGCCGCTCCCGGCCCGGCGTTGGTGCGCGCCGAGGACGTGCATTGGGCCGACCCATCCACAATCGAACTGTTGTGCGTACTGGCGGAGGCTGCCCAGAATCATGCGCTCGTCCTCGTCACCTCGCAACGCCCCGATGAAGGCAATGGTTTGGATGCTTCAGTCACCGAGATGTTGAGACTCGACCGTCTCGGGGATGATGAATCGGCTGCCATCGTGAAGCGAATGCTTCCCAAGGGACTACCGGACCGTGCTGGGATGATCCGAACGATCCTTGACCGGTCCGAGGGGATCCCCCTCTTCGCTGAAGAACTGGCCGCCGCGCTTGCCGACCGGCAGACCCTGGCCGAGATTCCGTCATCGCTGCACGACACGCTGTTGAGTCGACTCGATCGCTTGGGCGAGGTGTCCCGCACGGCCCAATTGGCATCGGTCGTGGGGCGCGATGCGATCTCGACTCTGATCGGGGATCTAGTCGGACGAGACGTTGAATCAGATATCGACACACTGGTTGCGTCCGGTCTCATGGTCCGTGTCGGTTCAGGGACCGATACAATCGTGTCGTTCCGCCACTCCCTGATCCGCGACGCTGCCTACTCTTCGCTGTTGCTGCGTGACCGGAAGCGAATCCATGCCACAGTGGCAGATTGGCTCGTGGCGGACGATACAGCATACGCCCAACACCAACCGCAGGTGCTGGCCCATCACCTCCTTGCCGCCGGCCGCAACCTCGATGCCGCGGGAGTACTACGCACAGCCGGTCGGCACGCTGGTGGGGAAGGCGCTTATCGGGAATCGATCGATCTCATAGAACGAGGCCTCGCGGCGCTCGGACCGGCGCCGCCGGGTAGTGAACGCGAGCGGCTCGAACTCGAGCTCCTAGGGCTTCTCGCGAATGGTCTCATGGCAGTCGAGGGGTACGGCGCCGAGCGGACCCTGCCCCTTTGGGAACGGGCCATTGTCCTGGCTGAAGGCCAGGACGACCCGGATTCGTTGACCTCTATGCTCAATGGCGCAGCGACGTATTACTTCGATACCGGCCACTGTGATGTGGCAGCAGACCTTGCCCAACGGATCCTCGACATCGCCGCAGAAAGGGACCTGCGCATCGCTGCCCTCCGCGGTCACTCCACCCTGGCGCTCTGCAACCTCTACCTCGGTCACCCTTCCGAGACGGTAGCCCACAGCGAGCACGCGCTGTTCCTGTATCGGCCTCACGACTTCGAAGACGTCACGCTCGGTCTGGGCACGGATCACAAAGTCATCGCACTCGGAGCGAGCGCGTTGGCGCACTGGATGTGCGGCCGTCCGGATCACGCGCTCGCGATCGCTCTCCAAGGCGTCGATCACGCCGAAAGGATCGGATCGCGACTGAGTGGCTCCATGGCCATGATGGTCGTGGCACTGCTGCACTACTTCCGAGGCGACCACGATGCGGCGCTGTCCATGTGTGAAAGGCTGCGCGGCGAATCGTCTCTCTTGCGCTTCCCGTACTGGCTGGCCTTTGCAAACATGATCGGTGGGGCGTCAACGGCACTTTCGGGCGAGCCGAGTCGTGGCCTTAGTCTTGTGCAATCTGCACTTGACGCGCTCGCCTCATCGGGCACCAACAGCGGCGCAGCCCTCGGACTCACGCTTCTCGCCCGATCTCAGGCAGCGGCCGGGGATCATGCTGGAGCGTTCGCCTCGCTTGAACTCGCCCTAGCCGTCTCCGCGCAAACGCAGCAGCCATTTTTCGATTCCGAGGTGCTCCGACTCCAAGCCGAGTCCGGTCTTTCCGCCGGGCTGATCGACCTCGATCAGGCCCGTGCGCTGCTACAACAGGCCATGCTCGATGCCAGGGAACGAGGAGCCGCCGGTCTCGAGCTGCGTGTCGCGCTCACCTCGGCCGCGGTCGAGCCGTCGGGTCGCCGCCGAACGGCGGTGGAGTCTCTTCGCACCCTACTTGCTGTGCTTCCGGAGGGGGTAGGGACTGCGGATCGATCGGCAGCAGAAGAGATCGTTCACGAACACAGAGCGGCGACCTAGACAGGAGCCAATGACCCGAGTGGCGAGGACCGGCTAAACCATTTCGGCCAGTTGGGATGCCGCAGCCGAGCCTGACCAGGTCTCAGTGCATCAAGCTGGACCCGAAACCTCAGTCTGGCTCGTCTGATCGAGACAGTCCTCTCGCCCAACCTGGGGTTCCGGTGGTGAGATCGGGGTCTCCATATTCTTGTTCGGGAAGCCGGCGGCATTGAATGCTCCCGTCCATTGGCTCTGAGGCTCACCCGACAAGATGCCTCCGAACTTCTCGATGAACGCGAGTTGCATGTCCATCGAGTTGCTGAACCGCTGAGCCTCGCCCTTAGCATCTTGCGGTGACCACCTGTTGAACCCCACGCGGAAGCAAGCAACCATGACGCCGGTTCGCCCTACCCCTTGCTCGCAGTGCACATAAGCCGGAAGATTGTCGGGATCCTTGAGGTATTCGAAGAACTGAACAACCTGGGCGGGGGTTGGTACTCCATTGTCCACGATCGGGATGTGGAGGGTTCGGATCCTGCCCGTCAGGCCCGCAGCCGCAACGACCTCGTCGTCACCATGATGCATTTCCCGACACAGGTTGACCGTTGACTTCACACGATTGTGGTGAAAGAGGTCTGAGAGCTTCTGGGGTGAAGGTCGAGAACCTCGGACCAGTCGAGGAGAGGCGGCGTATGTGTAGTTCGTGACCGTCTTCCGCCGGAGAATGTCCATGATCTGTTCAGCGGGTCCGAGGTCGGCAATGGCGAGTTCCGCAATACCTCCACCGGCGCCCTCCACATTGCGGAGGATCGCCCAGACGCGTCTCGACCGGTCCTCTGTCGGGATGTCACCGATCTTCAGCTGTTCGTCGATCTCTGTGTCGATGACGCCCGGTGCATTCTCGTCTGCGTCGCGGGGCTGGGCATCCAGATTGGCAAAGACCTTGGTCAGATCGTCGACCTGGTCAGGACTCATGTCCTCCACCGCATGGACTAGCGGCGCATGGTCGTGAGTCGCGTGGTGCGTGAAACTGAGGGTCTTGCCCACTTCCATCTCGAGCTTGTTTCGAAGCCTGACCTTACCCATCTCGACGGTTCCTCCCTTGCCTCAAGACAACCTTTGCCGCATCGATCGTGGCCCAAAGATCCGCCGACGCGTACTCCCACACCAGAACTACGGTTGGCTTGTCCTCGCATACACCTGCCGAGACCATGATCCCAGCTTGTCTCGCAGGATGACTTCAACTCGCGACTTTCCACCCGGTGGAATCGCGATCAATGCGCTCCCTTGAGCCGTCGAAACTGCCTCCTGCCAACTACCTCCGTCGGGCCGATAACAGATCACCGAACTCGGCGCGGTGCCAGACAACACGATGACCGGCGTCGAATTCGAGATCGGGTAGTCCGTGGTCGGTGGTGAACCCGCCTTGCAAGGCGAAGTATCGGCTGACGGGTTCTTTTGGACGCTTTGGGATGGGACTGTTGACGCGGGTGAAGGTTTACCCGTGAGAGCTTCGTAGCCGGTTCGGCTCAGGGGCGCCTCTGCTGGTGGGGTCAAGTTGTAGTCGCGAAGGACACTCTCGATCCTCACGGCCATCAGCAACTGACCGATGGCACTCGGATGAAAACTGTCATGGCGTGCCAGGAGACTTAGATACGAGACCGTGTTCAGGGCGGCCTCACCAACTGGTAGCTCACATACGCCGAACCCTGTGAACGCAGTCAAAAGATCCACATAGTGCACTCCTGCTTGCTTGGCAGCATCTTGAATCATGAAGTCCAGGGCAGGGATGAAGCTGGTGGACACGTATTGCCAATCTCCTGGGGTGAGCTCCGAGGCCGTGCAGTAGTTCGGCCCGAAGGGGTCGGGGTAGCCCATGACAAAGACAGGGGCGCCATTGGCCTTCTGTTTCACGGCCCGGTAGAGCTGCACGAGGCGCGGCTCAACGGTGGGCAAACGTGATTGAAACCCATCATCCGCGCAGGGGGTCGAACTCAGTCCGTACGTAGCTTTCAAGCAGCCCAGGACCAGGTCACCGAATCCGACATCGTTGCCACTGATCTGGACGAGGACGGCTACCGGCTTCGGGGCACCTTGAAACACCGAGAGCTGGGCAGGAATCGAACCGTTCGATCTCTCCAGATCATCAATTACCGCCCCTGAGCAAGCTGGAAAGGTCAAGCCGTCCTTGTACTGGCTGGCAATCATGTACCCGTAGGTCTGCCAACTGCGGTGGCAACTGCCCGAGTCCGTCCAGAAACCGCGGGCACCTTCTCCTGAAGCGAAAGAGTCACCCAATACGACGATGTGACTCGTCGACGTCGGAAATGGATTCTCCGGTGGGTCAGCTAGTGACGCCGCTTTGATGAAATGCGCGTAGCCCAGCCATGCGGCCAGCCCTATCCCGGCGCACACGACGAGTATGCCCGCAAGAAAGGCCGTCGTCGCGATCAGCCAGATCCGTCGCCTTCCACTCGTAGCGCTTGACACGACTGTCACTACCCTAGGGCGCCAAGTGCCGGCGTCCGGCCGTCAATGTCACCGCGGTTCGGTTCCTCACCCGGTCCCCCGTCGTTCGGATTTGCGGCGATGGTTTCGGGCGTCGAGGCTCCCTCGGTGACAATCACTCGCGGCCGATCGGTCTTCACCTTGGGGATCTCCATCTCGACTGTTGATGCCCCTGGAAGAATGGTGATTCCCGTCGCAATGGCAAGATCGAGCTCGGCGCCCCAAAGTGCCGGCTCGGCCTTCCCGACAGCTGTGCCGAAAGACGACTGGACGCCCTTCCATGAGAGGCCAGCGGCGGCCGCAATGGTGCCCAACGCCCCCAACCCTCCGCCCGAACCGCCGTGCAGCCGCAATAGCGCAGCAACGACGCCTCCAACCACCAGAACACCGGCGGTCAGTACGTACCAATACTGTCGAACAAACCGACGACCGATTGCGCCGACGCGTTGAAACAGCGCTTCTCCTGCCTTGATGTACTCGTTGGTGTTCAGGACATCAGTCGCGTTCATTTCATGGGTGAGTACCGAGCGCCACCGCGTACCTTGCACGTAGAGGGTGTTTGTTGCGAGCGATAGTGTCGCCGTCGGATGCAGTCCGTCCTTCCACGGTGCTTCTGCTTTCCAAATCGAATCTTCTTTGGATGAGTTGGTGATCCACCCATTCCAAAGGTCAAGTGAAATTTGAACTGCTGCCGCCGCATGATCGGGAAGCAAGGTCTTGAGCTCTCTAAGCCAGCCCTGCATGATGTCGACACGTCCTTCAAAATCGTCGAGAAACGCTTCCCTCGATGATTCTGTCGGTCGCAAAGTCAGATCAGCGAGGGCTCGGCCAAGTCCATAAGCCTTTCCGATGCTCGCGTCTGCAGCTGTGAGCACTTCTAGTATCCGCACATGGAGGTCCAGAACTTCGCTGCGAAGCCCATCGCTCGAGAGATCGGGGCCGTCATCACCATCGGGAGGCATCACTCGGTTCGCGACATCCGTGGCTGATGCCTTGATCTCATCGACAGATAGACCACTCGCAGTCACCTTTTCATTGAGGTTGGAGAGTGCCGCAATCACCTGCTTGAACCGGAGGTGAATCAGCTGGCGTGAACCAAGAGCGCTCATGCCAGGAAGGTCGTCGGGTGCGACGGGTGCCGGACGGGTCAGGTCGCGTACTTCCACGAACGTCTCGGCCATCTGCCAGCCGAGCGCGAGGGCAGTTGTGATGTCGGGGTCGGTTCCCGAAGGGGAACCAGGCTGGGAATTTGTCTGGGCTGAGATTGCGCCAACACCTTGAACTAGTCCCATCGAGGGTCGCCGCCTTTGTGAAGGATCCTGCTGAACTGCCAAGTCCAGGTTAGGAAGGCTTAGCGAGCTTGTCTGTCACCTGAGAGACACGGCGCGAATGAGTGCCCGGATATTTGGCCACCCGTCAGCTGCCTCGTGGGCAAAAACGGGCGATGCCCGGTCCATCAGAGAGTCTCGACGCAGGCCCAAGCTCGCTGCCCAACTCACAGGTCGGACGACGGATCGGTCTTCAGCTACGGCGACGCCACGTATCTAGGATCGCTCGGTGGCGTTCGACTGGCCGCCCCGATCTCCGGAGTCGCTCCATAGGGCCCGTTCACTGCCACGGCGATGGTTCACTACTACTGAGATCGCAATCGCCCCGCCGGACCCGCCGGGGCGAGTCTCCGGCCAATGTTCACCACGTCCGGCGGCGCCGGCCTACTCGTCAGAATCATCGGATTTCAGCTCGCGCCGAGGGTCCTCGAGGTGAGCGCTCGTGTCGATGATCTGCCCGGGTCGTGCCGGCTGTCCCGTCCCCCAGATAATGAAGGACCTCGGTAGATTCGCTCGCCGTTCTCGACGCTTGGGGCTGATCGCGAGAAGTAGTCTGTCGATGGCAAGGACGACCAATCCGATCACCAGGACCGCCGCCACGACGGCCAGAACAATCAATCCGACAAAGATCGCAGCGACCACGATGGCCACCAAGACGATGAGGCCGACAATCGACCCAAGGCACCCGATCCCCTGTCGCTCTCCCGGCGTGACCATCCCGACAGGACCAATCTAATCTGACCAGTGAGGGCCTCCCAGGCCGCTCCGGTCGCTACGATCTACCAGAGACCTTCCTCAGCCACGCTTCGTGGCTCGCATGGCAGGTACCACACACGACGCGAGGCCGGCTCGTCCCAGCGCTGGTTTCGTGGTTGGTACTGGTGACCGCGCTCAAATCCGGCTGGCCGGCCGACTCTTGAGATCGCTCGACGGTCAGGTCCACGTGGCTGCCGCACAAGACGCAGAACGGGTGGTTGTGGATGACTCGTAGATCTGCCTTCTTCCTTGGTTCCATGGCGTTTCGCATTCGTACGTTGTGCTAATCCACTACCTGGATACTCGGCCAGAACGACTACCTTCTTGATCGTTTTCCTGCACTCTCGTGGCGCCTGGTGTGCTTGGCTGCGGCCACTCTCCGGCAAAGGCCTGACAGCGGGTCATTGGCTCGACCCCTGGAGCTTCGCTCCCCGAAGTGACGAACTGTGGGTGGTACCTGCAATCCGGATATTCAGGGCCGGCGAGGCGTCCAGCTCCACCGGCGTAGGGCCACGACGGCGCCGGCGACGCCCCAAAGGGCGACCACCAGGAGGTCGTGCCACGCCCATGGCGAGGCGCCCTTCTGAAGGTTGAAGGGAGCGAAGACCGCCGCGATGAAGTGGTGTACGGGGAAGTAGGCGGAGAACTGGACGAGTCCCGATCCCGGCCTCAACGGGAACCACAGCCCCGATAGGAACAGCAGCACGAAGAAGACAATGCTGACAACCGGTCCAGCGGCATCTTGGTTGGGGACGACGGTGCTCATGGCCAGGCCGAGCGCGCTGAAACTGATCATGCCGACCACGACGGCAAGAATGAAGGCGCCCATATTGCCGGGCAGATGGACGTCGAAACCCACCCTGCCAACCACCAACAGGATGACGAGTTCGACAGCGGCGATGATCATCGAGCTGACCACGACGGCGGTCAGCAGGGCCCAGGTGGGCAGCGGGCAGAGCCTCAGGCGCTTCAGCAGACCCGTCTCACGGCGATTGACCAGGGTGATGGCCAGGATGTTGAAGCAGGCGGCCATCACGCCGTATGCCACGAATCCGGGCACGTAGTACTGGATGAGCTTTATGTTGCCCAAGAACGAGACGTGCGAGCTCCCCGCCGATGCTCCCAGAAGAAGGAGGAATATGACCGAGAAACCGACCGTGAAGGCGGCACCGATCGGATTGAGCCAGAAAGACAACTGCTCGTACCGAGTCTGACGGACCACCAGTCTGATGTCACCGAGCCCGTCGAACGACCCGATCAAGGGCGTGGCGCTCACTGCTCCTCCCTCGTCAACGCGAGATAGACATCCTCGAGGGTGACACGAGACACAGACAGTCCCGGCAGGCGAAGCTCCCGCTCGAGTGCCCAGGCGCTGAGCGTATAGAGCACTTTCAATTCGTCCTCTGTGCGGATCTCGACCCGTCCCTCGCTCAACGAGTGGACCGGGACTGGAAGATCACCTCGTGCGATCCCGTCGGGAAGCCCGAAATGGATGATCGCGACCCCTGTGTCGCGACCGCCCAGGGAGGACGGGGTCCCGGTGGCCACGATCCGGGCGTCCGAGAGGACCGCCACCCTGTCGGCAAGCGTCTCGACCTCGTCCATATAGTGGGTCGTCAACAGCACCGTGGTTCCCTCCGACGCCAAACGACGGATCAGCTCCCACGAATCGCGTCGACCCGACGGGTCAAGCCCGGTCGTGGGTTCGTCGAGAAACAGCAGCTCCGGATTGCCTACGATGCCAAGACCCACATCGAGCCTTCGCTGTTGGCCACCCGACAGGGTCTTGATCCGAGCGTCGGCCTTCTCGCCCAACCCAACCAGCGAGATGACTTCGTCTACGGACCGCGGCGAAGGGTAGTAACCCGCATTGCGAGTCAGCACCTGTCGTACTGAATAGAAGGGCTCGACCGCCAGCTCTTGCAACACCACGCCAATGCGCGTCTGCAGCCACCGCTGGGTCTTCTTGTCGGCCGGGTCGACTCCCAGCGTGTCTACACTGCCTGAGCTTCGCGGTCGAAATCCCTCGAGGATCTCGATGGTCGTGGTCTTACCCGCCCCGTTGGGCCCGAGTAGGGCGAACACCTCCCCTCGCTGGACTTCGAAGCTGACATCAGCGACGGCCAGCTTGTCGCCGTAGGACTTCGTCAGGTTCTGGACACTTATCGCCGGCATACCTTCCATCCTCCAACCCCCGCAATGGATATACCCGTTCGAGAGCCGCCGCTCCGACCGGCTGTCGCCCCTGGAGCTCCCGCCCGGCCTGGCGTTACCCGATGGTGGCGGGATCCACCCCCACACCCCCACCCTCGCTGCTCGCATAAGCAGCCAGGGCGAAGCGCAGGACCGATACTGCCTCCTCCCCGCTCCACAGCAGTGGTCCCTCGCCGGTATGGAGCCAGCGCAGCCAGTGGCGACCGGAGTCGCGGAAGCTGCTGGCCCAGTCGTCGTCGAGTGCGTGGAAGGCCCGCATCTCTCCGTCGGCGTACACCTCGAGGCTCGGCTGCTGGATGCCCCGACCCGTGCAGCGGTTGACCCGCGCGTAGCCCTTCCGACCGGTCACCTCCCACCGCTCATCGTTGGTGTAATAGTCGGACCGGAGGTACATGTCGGGTGCCAGGGTGATGTCCCACACACCTCGCACGCCGTCTTCGTGTTCCCACACCAGGGTGGCCGGGGCATCGATCTCGACGCCGGCCACGACCTCGGTTGCGCCAACCCAGGCCCGGACCTCCCGGATCGGGCCGAACAGCCAGAGGGCGGTGGCCAGCTTGTGCCAGCCGTCATCGAACACGAGAATGCCGCGGCCGTTGCGGATCTGCATGAACTGCCATCGGTAGCTGCTGGCCGGCACCTCCCATCCTCCGAGGCCACTTCCCACCATCTTCATGTGGTAGCCGCTCACCTCGCCGATGGCGCCGGATTCGACGACCCCCTTGAGCCTGACCAGGGGCTCATAGAAGATGTAGTTCTCCATCACCCGCAGTTGCCGGTCGTTGGCCACGGCTGACTCGAGCATCTGGGAGGCGCCCGCTAGGTCGTTGCACATCGGCTTCTGCAGGTTGACGTGCCAACCGTGGCTCAGCAGCTCGACAACCCCGTCGACGTGGAGCGGGATCGGAAGCAGCGCCTCCACGGCGTCCACCTCGAGACCGCTCGTCGCCAGATCCGCCACCGACTCGAATGTGCGTGCTCCCGGCCAGTCGGCCTGGCGCTGGACCCGGCGTTCCTCGCTCGGATCGACCAGGGCCACGACCTCGACGTCGGAATTGTCCACGTAGGCCCGCATGTTCAGGTCGTAGATCCGTCCGAGGCCCACAAAGGCGGCGCGCACCGGGCGGTCGTAGGGGGCAAAGCCCATCGTCTGCTGTTCCTCTCGTTCGATCTACTGCCGATCGACGCCCACCATGATCGAGGCGGGCCGGCAGGTTACGACCCGCGCCGATCCGGCACCAGCGGCCCAGTCTCCCGAAACTGAGCCGACGAAGCGGCGTTGGTGACCAATTGTCGGCGACCAATGAAGCCATCGTTGCATTGCACCCGCTGGAGGGCCAATGGCACTCCGGTTGGAGAGTGTGCGCCAAGTACTTCGCACCCAAGCATTGTCGTCATATCACCATGTACTGATGGCAGCCGCTGGCGGCGTGCGCCACCCGGGCTGGGGCGCCACCCCCGGAATGGATTCGGGGGCCTGAGGTCCCCAGCCAATGGAAGCTGAGGATTCAGGAGTCAACCGAACGAGTGACCTCGTCGCGAATTGTGTGGAGCTGGTGGATTCGTTCATCGCCGGGGCCAAGGTACTCTGTGAGTACTCCGGCTACGTAGGGGAGGTCGAGACGCCCCGCTCGGAACATCTCCTCGATGTCCGCCCAGTCCTTGCGTCGATTGAAGAACGCCTTGAACACAGCGAGGTCGTTGCACCCCAAAAAGGGAAGCGGCCGGTCCGCCAGCTCATGCTCGATGACGTGGAGACGAAGGTCGTAGTGGAACCGGGTGGTGTCGAGGAAGATATCCACGGGTATCCCGTCGAACATCAATCGACACTGACCCTCGGCGATGAGACTCGACATGTTGTCATCGGTCACGGAAAGGTCAGCCGGTAAGGCAGCAAGTACACGCTCTGCATCGGACGGCGGGGCGAAGATGTTCAGATCGATGTCGATGGTGGTCCTCGGCTCGCCGGTACACCACAGCAAAGCGAAAGCCCCCCCGAATGCGTGATGGATTCCAGCGGTCTCGAGCCCGTCGTGTAGTTCGACGATGGCGTCGAGGATCGGCTTCATCGGACGGGTGTCTTCGGGGCTGGAAACACGGGATACCTGAGTGGCCCCTTCTTCCCCCGGGGCAGAACATCGACGAACGCGAACAGCGCCTCGATCTTCTCGGCGAGTTCCTGCTCATCATTCACGGGCGCAGGCCTCAAGCTGGCTTCGGCCTCGTATCCTGCGGCTCGGAGGAGCCTTACAAGGGTCGAGACGGAGGGGACTGATGTTCCTGATTCGTAGGCGGACAACGTCGAAGCGGACGTACCGCCGCGCCGGGCGAGCTCCCGCCGAGAGAGGCCACTCCGACGACGGGCCTCCAGAAGCAATACTGCAGCATCCACCCCTCTATGATACCAAATCCGGTATCGGAGGCAATCATCGCCGCGGTCAGAGTTGCACATCCATCTGACCACCGGTTGGGTGCCCGGGCAGCGCCGAATCGTCCGAATGATTTTCGAGATCTGAGCCCGTCGCCCATGATGCCGACGTCATTCCGAGCTACGGAGGCCGAGCCCTGCTCATTTGGTCGTTCCTCAGCAGCTGAGATCAGCTGACCCCAGGGTGCGGGCATCCGTAGCCGCCGAGATCGGGCTGGGCCCAAAGCGATTCCCACCTGCAGGTTCGATCTGGCCGTCATTGTCTGCTTCCGACCTCGGTCAGTGCCCGACTCGTCGAACGGCTCGGCGAATTTTACGAAATTCCTATGGGTCCTTGATTGTGCCCTTAAGCCGCCGGTCTCTAATGGACCCATGGGATGGACCTGCCCAGACACAATCAGACCCAGTCAAGACGTTCAATACGAAGGTGGAGGCAGATGAGCGAGAACACGGACCCCACAAACGGAGAACACGCTGCGCCGGCAGGAGCCAACTGGGTCCCGACAACGGGCGCCGGTGCTGATACCCCGCACGGGTCGGCGATCCCTCTGCCACCGGCGGGTGCCCAGGCGCCTGGCGTACCGTTCCCGACGGTGCCGGCCGGTTATGCATGGGCCGCCCAGCCACCACCGCCGACCACGCAGATCCCGCCGGTCGGCTCCGGCTCGTCCGATCCATACGGCGGAGCACCCACTCCGCCGCCTTGGGGTTCCGGGGACGGCTACCCGCCGTATGCGGGATGGCCGCCGCCGGCGTTCGGAGGTTCGAGGCCGTCAGCCAAGTCCCGCAAGGGCCTTGTGACGGCGCTCGCCGCGGTAGTCCTGGCGGTGGCGATCATGGCCGGGGTCGGCGTCGGTCATGCGGCGTGGCCCTCCTCGTCGCCTTCCGTGGTGTCGGCCGGCCCGACCACCGGATCGGGCGGCTCGCAAGGATCGGGCGGCTCGCAAGGATCAGAGGGGAACGGCTCGTTCCCGTTCGACCCCGGATCGAGTGGCAATGGATCGGGTGGTTCGTCCTCGTCCGACTCGGGCTCGGGGAATACCTCCGCCGCCGGGGCCCCGGCCGACATCTCCGGCATCGCCGGCAAGGTCTCTCCAGCTCTGGTGGACATCAACACCAATCTCAGCTATCAGAATGCGGCGGCCGCCGGGACCGGCATGGTGCTGACCTCGAATGGTGAGGTTCTTACCAACAACCACGTGATCGACGGCGCCACCAGTATCAGCGTGACCGACGTCGGCAACGGCAAGACCTACCAGGCTCACGTCGTCGGTTACGACCGGACCGGTGACATTGCGGTGGTCCAGCTGTCCAATGCCAGCGGACTGCAGACCATCTCGACCAGCAGCGCCGCCGGGGCCGTGGGTGAGGCTGTGGTGGGGGTAGGCAACGCCGGCGGGGCCGGGGGTACCCCAAGTGCCGCTGGAGGGTCGATCACCGCTCTGGACCAGTCCATCACCGCCAGTGACGCGGGCGGAGGCAACGCCGAGAACCTGACCGGGCTGATCGAGGTCAACGCCGGCATCCAACCCGGTGACTCCGGTGGCTCACTGGTCGATGCACAAGGCAGTGTGATCGGAATGGATACCGCCGCCGCCGCCGGCTCTCAGTACCAGGTGACAAGCCAGGCCTACGCCATCCCGATCCAGACCGCCTTGTCGGTGGCACACAAGATCGTGGCCGGACAGGCCTCCTCGGTCATCCACATCGGTCCGACCGGCTTCCTCGGTCTGGGTGTCTCCAGCTCGTCGGACACGGGAGCAGGGGCCTTTGGGAGCAGTGACGGCGCAGGATCGTCGGGGGCCGTGGTCTCTCAGGTGCTGTCGAGCTCGGCCGCCGGACAGGCGGGCGTGCTGGCCGGCGACACGATCGTGAGCCTGGACGGATCGCCGATCAACTCGCCTGCTGACCTCAGCAACCTGCTGGAGCCGAAACACCCCGGCGATACGGTGCAGCTCCAGTGGACCGACCAGTCCGGTCAGACCCACACCGCCTCGGTTACGTTGGGCTCCGGTCCTCCGGCCTGACGTCACCGAGTTCCGGGCTCCCGTCCAAGACTTCGATTGCAGTGTCCGTCTCTCTTCGGACCAATGGCGACCGAGCGGCGGGGTGGCGCTCGCCAGACCGATTTCGGTCGCTGTAGCCCGACTCTGGGGCCCGGCAGACGCCCCGTCGAAATCGCCATGCAGCGCTGATCATCCTGGGTATGCCGCCAAGGCCGGCCAGCTCCTGCTGCTGTTCAGCTGCGACTCCCCGTCATTGGGACTGCTGCGGTGCTCTTGCGGTCAGTTCCCGACGGTGATGGGAATGGCAGCGCTTTGCCCACTAACGCCAGTGGAATCATAAGCGACGCTATCGAGCGTGTATTCGCCATCGGCCACAGTGCTGGTGTTCCAGCCAAATAGCCAGCCATCGATGGTTGGCGTTGCCGTTCCGATGAGCGAGTTGTTGAATCCTCCACCATTGAGGTGGAATTCGACCTTGGTCACCCCGATGGTGGAGGAGGCACCGGCGTCCAACCACTGACCGCCCTTCAGGGTGGCATCACTGGCAGGAAGCTCCACGCTTGTTGTGGGAGGCATCGCGAAGGCATAGACCTGGTCGGTCGAGGGCGCGAGGAGCAACCCATCTCCTACTGCCGGTGTCGGAAAGTGGTTGGCTTCGCCAGCCAAGCTGAACTGTTCAAGAGAAGCCCCCGTAGTCGGGTCGAGCCCATAGAGGGTCGAACCCCCTATCGTCCAGATCATCCCGTTGGTGATGATCGGTGGGCCCTTCGACCCGGTCGAGGTCTGCCAGAGCCGGGTCAGAGACGGTGGTGAGGTTCCGACCTGGACGGCGACCACTCCACCACTGCACGGAGCGTAGACAATGTTGTTGGCAAAGGCGTCACCGCCGTCGACCACTCCCCCACAGAGGGAAGCAAGAGTAGCGACCTGACCGCCGATTCCTCCCAATGCCGATTGCTGCAGTAGGTAGCCGGTCCCGGACTTCCCTGCTTGAAAGACAAGGCCGTTCGGCAGCACCGCCGGCGAGGAAGACCCCAGATCTTTGTCGCTGGCGTTGTCTGCGGTCCAGCTGGCAGGTGCGAAGTACTGGATAAGGGACAGCGACGAAGACAGCTCCAAAACCCCGTCGCTGTCATCGTAGGCATCGCCGGTTTGGGTATTCGATCCATTGCCGGTCGCCACCCAGATATTGCCCGACCCATCGACGATGGGGCCGGCACCACCCATCCAGATGGCACCTTGGCTCTCGCCGGGGCCACTGTCCACTTCGAAGGTCTTGAGGGCGCCGCCCCCTTCGGGTGCTGCCACCAACCACCCGTGGTAGTCCGAGCAGTCTCCCGCGTTGCCTCCGTAGCCAATGATCACCTGGCCGCCATCGAGAGTCAGGGCCGCCCGCTGGAGTTGCGCCTTCGGGTCGGAACCCGCCGGGTCGACTACCTGGTTCTGCAAGACGGCCCCGTTCGAGACGCTCAGACCGTACAGGTGGTGTTGAATGACGCCGCCATCCAATTCGTCAGCCACCACAAAGATCTCGTTGAGAGACGAGTCGACGACTGGCGTGGAGGTGATCCCGACGGTGGGATTGATGTCTCCGCAGGGGAGATCCCCGGCCGGTACCGGGGTTCCCACTGTCGTCGACCAGAGGACGGAGCCGTTGGTGGCCGACAAGGCCACGACGGCGTCGCTTTCGGTGGCAACGAAGACCTGACTCCCTAAGGCCAGTGGTTCCCCATAGATCTGTCCCCCCAACGCGGGCGACACCCAACCTTGATGAGCTGCGGAGAAGGACGCGCCCGAAGGATCGGCGCCAGATCCACTCAGCGCGCCGTGATAGACGAGCCAGTTGCATGAGGTGAGCCCGAGAGAAAAGATGACCAGCACAGCTCCGAGATGAAAACCAGCACGCCATTTTCGCTGGCTAGCGTCCGGCTTCCGGCCTCCGCAAGGCGTGGTCCGCCGACCGCGCTGAGGCAGACTCAAGTGACCCCTCACGGCTCTTATGTTAAACGACGCCCACCTTTCGTCAAGGGTGGCAGCCGTAGCCCTCGGCAGGACGCGGCCAAAATGGCCGAGCCGCGTCGAAGTCGGTCATGAAGGCGACGGGTCGCAGGCCACGCACCTCCCAGCGCCAAATTGTCTCCTCAGCCTGAGTAGCTGAGGCGCGCGCAAAGTTGCAGTGATACCGACCAGACCTATCGTCGCACAGCGGGGGAACGACCGCCGAGGTCCGTGATCAGCGGTCCGCAGTAGGAAGATCTTTGGCGAACTCGATGAAGGGTGCCGGCGGCAAGTACTCGGCGGGGATGTCCTCTGGGTGCTGATAGAAGTCGACGTCGAAGACATTGGCGACGCCCGGCGCCTCGACGATGCCACTAAGCCCGGCGTCAACGCTCGCCAAGAAGGCCTGCCTCCCGTCGGTGGCACCTGAGGCGAGCGACTCGTAGGTTTCTTTGGAAACCCGGGCAGTAACGCTGTAGGTGCACCCGTCCGCTGTCTTCCCGACCCGGCGACCGATCATGCAGTGTCGCTTGCCGTCGTCGATGACATAGACAGCGGCATCACCAGAGCCGACACAAGCTCGGATGCGGTCCGGATGCCCGAAGAGGTGTGGCCATTGCTCGTGCCGGCGGTCCTTCATTGCCCAGAGCGGGCTCGGGGGAATCACACCTTCCGGCTCGTCCTCCTCGAGCGGCGTGGCGTCGGTAGGGGCGGTCACAGGAAAGGTCGATGCCGCAGTCTCCGGAGTGAAGTGGAGCTGTCCGTCCTCCCTGGACTGGAATGTCCCGGCTTCTCGTGGGTCTTCTCTATCAGCCATCGCTGGGTCCTCTCGTTGGGAGGTCGCACAATTGTGTGCCACCCTGATTCGGAGCTCGCTATCGTGCGCGATCGGGTGCCACTCTGCCCGACATACCGTCGCCGGTGCATCCCGAGGGTAGCCCGAACCACGTAAGGCGGTTTGCCGACCTGCCGCCCTGTCGACCTGTCGACCTGCGACCGAACCGGCGGATCCACTCAGCTGAGGCATTCGTCTTGCGGTCGGGGTCAGCCGTCGACTGTGCTGGCATGCGTAATACGACCCTCTCGTGAAGCACAGCGGGCTCAGACTCCTCAGTTGAGGTGGCTAAATCGAATCCCGCTTCTGAGCTGAGACTTCATAAGGGCGCTCAACGCTCAGCCTTGCACTTTGGGAGATAGATGCCGTCCATTCAACAGGCAGCTTAGAAGCCCCGCTCGCCGGGTTCGTGCCTGATCGACACAGGAATTCCACGGTTCAGTAGAAGGCGCTGGGACTTGTCTCGGAGATACTGATCTACGTACAACGATTCGATCATCGCCCGATGCTTGTCCCGCTGCCTGGCATTCTTCTCTCTCTCTGTTTTTCCTCTCTCTCACTCTCGCTCTGCGTCTCGGCCGCAACGGAACTCCGTTGGTCGACAGCCAGCCCGTACCGGTACTGCGCCAGCCTGAACCGAAGACCGATTCTCCGCCAATACCGAGTTCCGCGGGTCTCTGCTTTCCTCACATTCCATGTGATCGCGGCAAGGAGAAGCCAAGTGAGGCCGGCAAGTGAAGCCACGCCCAGAAGAAGGTCGTGGGCCGCAGGTGGCAGAGACCATCGGTTAGGAGTATCCCACTGCCGTCCAAAGACCAGCACCGTCGCCGAACTGGCCAACGTGAGCACCAGAATAATGAGCACATACTGAGGTTTAAGGACAAAAGTTGTCAGTACATGCTCACGAGGAACGATCGTGATCCCACCGCCAATGCCAACCACAGTCAGGGCCGCGACAAGTAAGACTTCCGGGTGCAACGCAACCAACTGTCGCATTGAATAGCTATCGAGACCTAAGGCAAGGATCGTCAAAAAAACCAGATTGACGCCCCCTGCGACGAGGAACTGCAACAGCTGTCCAACGTACTGAGGATAGAGCTGGAAGATGGCATAGACGTCTCTTCCCTGGCTTGCATTGGGGAGGCGCGTGTGCGCAACTCGGACGTGTCCCGTCATTGGCTCAGCCGAGCCCTCGACCTGATCCCAGTATCGCTTCGTGGACTCCTCACGAATGTTGGTGGTGAGCGGTTCCTCGTCGCCTTGCTGCTTTGTCCGATGTAGGGATCCCCCCACCCACCACCGCCACATCCGCCTTCGAATTCCAAGACGCCCCTGCGTTTGCAGTGGATTTAGTTCGTAGCCCTTAGACCGACCCGCACCAGGATCGAAGTAGGAGAAGATCAGACGCGAATCGGCCACCAGAAGTTGCTCAGGCGGAGCTATCTCCATGTGATAGCTGTCGGCATTGCCGCCAAAGTCCACGCGAGGTGCGACCGTAAGTGGCCGCCAACCCGCGATCTCCCAGAAGCGGCGACTGACTCGGACGGGGCCATCACTGTATAGATCGAGGACCCGTTGCCTCCCGACTTCACCTTCATCTAGTTCGTAGACGACGAGAGTTGAACGAGCAAGACTACGGAGGGACAACAAGAACTTCCTTCGGTCTGTGTGACGCTCTCCTGTGCTGATGCCCGGCCACTGTCTCAGAAGACCCGTCAACGCGCGCTCCGATTCAACCGAATTGGGGCAGGCGATTCTCCAGAGCAGAGGCGCTGCACGACTGAGGTCGAGTGACGTACGTTCTGCGTTTCCGATGAGAATGGCAAAGGCGAGCTGCGCACTTATCGCAGAAGTAGCCGTGGGAACGTTCCCGTCTTGTTCATCGCGAGCGTGCATATGAGTAATGGGTAGGAGCAATTTCCGATACGTGATGAGCGGAAGCCAGATAAGTCCACGACCGGCCTTGCAGAGTTCCAGCGTGCGCATTCGGCTCGGCACCTCGAAATCAACGCTGGAATGCCACTTGCCGCGGCGTTCCTCCAGAAAGTGAAGATTGACTACCCGTCGTCGACACCAATCGCCCTCGAGAACAAGATCATTGATTTCTCTCCCCTGAGAAGCAAAGTCGCTCGTGCGGGTGGAGGGCTTGTCCCACCAGGAACCGACGGCGTCCGCATCGCCATCGTTTTCGAAATGTTCGAGCTCCGGCCAACCCCTGGAGTCGAAACGCATCCCGCCGATTGTCATAAGAACGCCACCCGCCGCACGTGAAGACTTGTGACCTGGACCCGTTACAACCTATCTGGTTGTCCCGCCTTCTGTCCGCTGCGGCGTGGAGCCAATTGGCGTCGCTAGGTGAGAGCTCCTTTCCATTGAAACGAATCTGAGGTGGCTCCATGAACCGTCGGTCAGGCCCTCGTGCCCTCAGCTTGAGCAAGCTGAGAACGAGTCGGGGATGATGCCGCTCAGCTATGGATGTTGCTCGGGCTCTCCGAGTAGGGCTCGACCGGATACGGAGCGGCTAGCTACGGACGGTCACCACTTCAGCCGTCCCTATCTGCTGCCTCCGTGACCGAGTAGACCCGGCGGGGTTCAGAAAGGCCTCTAAGGTAAACGTCCCTCCCGTCGGTGAATTGAAACTCGCCGCTCAGATCGCATAGGTCCTTGAGGACTGAAGAGACCAATATTTCTCCTCCCGCAGCCTGTTGCGCAATCCGGGCTGCCAGGATCACAGCGCCACCCAAGAAGTCGTTGCCGTCCTGGACGGCTTCACCGGAATGGAGTCCCAGTCGAACCTGAACTGGCATGTCAGGCTTCGAGAGATTTCGGGCCTGGAAGTCGTCCTGGATTCCGACGGCGCATTCCAGAGCTCGGCTAGCGCCGCTGAAAGCGATCATGAAGCCGTCACCTTGGGCCTTGATCTCATGCCCGCCGCAACGGCCAATGCGCTGACGAATCATGTCGTTGTGCTCTCGAAGGATGTCCATGGCCCGCCGGTCACCCAACTGCTCGGTGAGGGAAGTAAACCCTTCGATGTCGCTGAACATGATAGTGACGGTGCCTTCAGGTAGGCCTCGTGCCCGAAGGTCGTCCCCGGTGTTCATCCGCCCTTCCGCAGCGATGTCGACTAACCCAGGGACTGGTGACATCTCACAGGTTGAGCTTCGACCGACGGGAGGATGATCGTGTGGCCCTACGACTTTGTTGTGACTACGGGGGGAATGTGCTGGCTTGTTCCGGACGGTCACACTGCCCCAGAAGGCGAACGCTCTCACCCGGACAATCGGCGACCCCGGGATACGAGGAACGTCCTTCATCCGCCGGGCATCCTTTCCACCCATGATGGCTATGCCGCCAAGCTCTACGTCGATGCCCTCGGGGACGATGATGTCGATTCCGCCCATCATGGCGATGGCGTTGATGTTGACGATCGGCCCCTCGACTTCAGCGTTACGCATGTCGAGATGGCAGCCACCCATGATGGCGACCGCGTTGGTTTTGTCACAAAGGCGCCATCGGCCTCTGCGCTGGGAGCCACCCATGATCGAGACCGTCCAACGGGTTGCCTTGTGGTCGATAGCGGCGTCGGGAGCGGGCGGTGTCATCGGCACCGACAAATGGTCAACCTCGCGCCCAGAACTCCCGCGAGGTCAGGGCCAAAGGGATGAGGAATATCGCCGAGAAGTGGTGGTATATCCCCGAGCGAGACTGCTTGGTACGCAGCGCCGACCCGCTCGGAGAAATCGTCCAGAGTGAGCCGGCCGTCGCCACACGACCTCTTGAGCACTTCGACCACCCGGTCACGGTCCGCATCGGAGAGACGAGGCCCCTCCGAGCCGCCCGGCGACATGATCGACATGGAGACCATTGTGCCCGACAGCGGAGCAGACTTCTTCGGGCAAGGCCCTAACCTCGGGTGCTTGATCCCTAGCCCAGTTGTGCCGGCCTGCGGCAAGGTGATGACCGGCCCGCTCCCGACGATATGGGGCACCCTTGAGTAGCTCGTGAGGGTCGGTGCCGAGATGGAATCATGAGTCCATGAGCGATTACATCGCGGTCAACCGGGCGCACTGGGACAGCAGGGTCCCGCATCATGTGGTTGGGTACGACCTTGACAGCTTCCACTCGGACCCATCGCACCTTTCGCGGCGTCGTGCGGTTTGACCTTCCCAGACTGGGGAGCATCGCCGATCTCGACGTAGTGCATCTGTAGTGCCACATCGGGACGGACACGCTTTCGCTGCTTCGTTTAGGAGCTCGCAGCGTCACCGGACTCGACTTCTCAGGGCCTGCACTAGATGCAGCCGCTCGCCTTGCAAATGACTGTGGAGCGTCGATCGACTATGTGGAGAGCGAAGTCTACGACGCCGTAAGTGCCCTCGGAGCCAGCCGGTTCGACCTCGTTTTCACAGGAATCGGGGCACTCTGCTGGCTCCCTGACGTACGTCGGTGGGCCGAGGTCGTGGCAGCCCTTCTGCGGCCGGGTGGCCGGCTATTCATTCGTGAGGGTCACCCGGTCCTCTGGTCGTTGAGCAACCCTCGTCCAGACGGGCTGCTTGTCATCGAGTACCCCTACTTCGAGACTGAGGGCGTCCGTTTCTCGGAAAACCAGAGCTACGTGCCACACGAGGAACCATTGGAATCTCCGGATCTCGTCCACTTCAATCATGGGATCGCCGAAGTGATCACGGCGGCTATTGACGCAGGAATGAGCCTGACAGCGATCGAAGAGCACGACACTGTCCCGTGGAATGCGCTCGACGATGCGATGGAGGATACCGGCGACGGCGAGTATCGATTGTGCAACGATCCTGCCCGTCTGCCCACTACCTACACGCTGCAAGCGACCAAGCCCCGCTGAGTGAAGCCCGTGGGATCCTCGCTAACGGTTGTCCTCTCGCCGGATGGACCGGTCGAGGATCAGGGATAACGTCCCCGAGCCGTAATTAGCGGACACCCTGTCGAAGCGGAGAAGCGCGACCACGTGCGTGTGAACATGATCCACGCCGTAGGCTTGCGTTCTGGAACACCCCTTGCTGTCCCGATGCCGCCTACTCGCTGATGGTCTCGATGGCGTACTCGGGGCAGTTGGCGATGGCCAGACGGGCCTTGTCCTCCAGCTCGGCCGGCACCTCGTCGACAATTACGGTCGACTGGCCGTAGTCGTCGACGTCGAAGAGCTCCGGCGCCAAGCCGTAGCAGCGGGCATGCCCCTGGCACTTGTCGGGATCGACGCGGACCTTCATGGGAATATCACCGGCAGGACGCGCGGGCCGCGCACCTGGCCGCCCGCCCAGGTGATCTCCTCGCCCTCGGCGAGCGAGAACTCGGGTACGCGTGCCAGCCACTCCTCAAGCGCCACCGACAGCTCCATGCGGGCCAGATTCGACCCGGCGCAGCGGTGGATACCCGAGCCGAAGGCAACATGGCGATTGTGCGCCCGGTCCAGCTGGACGACCTCGGGGTGCTCGAACGCGCTCGGGGTCGCGGTTGGCTGCCGGGAAGTTCATCAGCACCTTGTCGCCCTTCTTCATCGGGCACCCGGCATAGTCGATGTCCTCGGTTACCTCTCGGGCCATGGTCACCGGCGAGTAGGCCCGCAAGAGCTCTTCGACCGCGGTGGGCACAAGTGCGGGCTCGGCCACCAGCCTCTTCCGGTCCTCGGCGTGCGTGGCCAAGTGCCACAGCGAAGAGCCGATGGCGCTCCAGGTCGTGTCGACGCCAGCGATGAGAACGAGGGCCGCCATGCCCAGGACGATGCCGTCGTCTACCGGCTGCCCCTCCACCTCGGTGTGCAGCAGCTCGCTCAACAGGTCGTCGCCGGGGTGTTCCTTCCGGTACGAGAGCTGCTCGATGAAGTAGTACAGCAGACCCTCCACGCCGCGTTGGCGGCGCTCTGCGTCGTCGGCGAACTCGAGGACGTCGCGAACCCATTCCGTGAAGGTATCGGCCAGGTCCGTCGAGACCCCGAGGATGCGTGCGATCACCCGGACCGGGATCTGCTGGGCGTAGTCCGTCGCTGCGTCCGCATGCCCTTTGTCCGCGAAGTCGTCGAGCAGCGATCGGCAGAGCTCGCGCGTCAGCGGCACGTAGGAGTCCACCCGTTTGTGGGAGAACCACGGCAGCAGCAGGCGTCGCGTCCAGGTGTGCAAGGGCGGGTCGGCGGATATCGGAGGGAGGCCGTACTCCAGGTTCGGTCCCTCGAAGTTGGCGTTCGGGTCTTCGTCCTCGTCGGCGGGGATGACAGCCACCTTCAGCGAGCTGAAGTGCTCGATGTCGTGGGCGATCGCCGTCACGTCCTCGTAGCGAAGCGGCATCCAGCTGCTCTTGCGCCGGTCGGTGTGCGGGATCGGGCAGGTCTGGCGCAGCTCGTCCCAGATGCGAAACGGGTCATTCAGATACTCCGGATCCATGACGTCGAAGTCACTCGCCCAGTCGGTGACCGGCGCGGTGTGTGCCATCAGGATTCCCCTTTTGCCGCGCGCGCTTACAGGCGTCGCCGCTATGTACTCTGCCCGCCCAAGGTAACACTACTGCCGGGCCCCCGACGGGTCTGGCCGCTTACGCCGCTCGTAGGTGCGGCCCAGAGACGCTCACTACAGGGCCGGGCTGGGGCTGACCGTCGACCGGAAATGATATTGAGCCGAGAAGGGTCTGAACACCCAAGCAGATTGAGCCGAGGATTCGGAGCTCGGCCAGCAGACCTGAGAACACTCCGATTCAGCTGATCGAGCTGAGGACACTCTGACTCAACTGGTTCAACTGACCTCTGGAAGCATCAATGCCGGACGGTTTGCAGACCCGGGCAAGTCCACTGTCCATTGGTCGGTGGAGCCGACCGACTGGCACTTATAGCCGGCGGTTGTGGGCGGAGATCAGGCCGCGGACCCATGTCGTTCGGGGCGACCCTGCAGATCAGATCAGCGTGAGCCCACCGTCGACCGCGAGGACCTGCCCCGTGACGTAGCTGGCGGCGTCCGAGAGCAGCCACACCACTGCTTCTGCCACCTCCCACGCATTGCCCTGCCGGCCGAGCGGAACCGGGGTACGCGCCCTTGACGGACGCCCCCCTGAAGCCAGCCGCCCGAGCGGCGTGTCGATCAGGCCCGGCGCCACCACGTTGGCCCGGACCTCATGACGGGCTCCCTCGAGCGCCACGTGTCGGCACAAGCCGCCGAGGGCTGCCTTGGACGCGTCGTAGGCCGGAATGCCGCTGCCCGGCTTGAGGCCGGCGACCGACCCGACGAACACCAGGGCCGAACCGGGCTCGAAGCACGCCAGCGCAGCCTGCGCGGTCAGAAAGTGGGCGCGTACATTGACGGCGAAGGTGGCGTCCCAGTCCTCCGCCGAGGTTCCCTCCATGCGGGCGCCCCGCCCGATGCCGACGTTGACGACCAGCCCGTCGAGACCACCGAGCGCGGCGGCGGCGTCGGCCACCGCGCCGGACGCAACATCGGGATGGGCGACGTCGCCGACGAGGACGACGGCCGTAGCGCCTTCGCCCTCGACCAGTGCCGCCGTAGCCCGGGCGGCGTCGCCGTCCCGGTCGAGGCACGCCACTGCAGCCCCCTCCCGCCCGGCGACGACGCTGACCGCCCGACCGTTGCCCACCGGGGCGTCGGGGTCGGGCGAGGGCTGGGTGCCGGCCCCGACAACCAGGACCCGGCGACCCGTGAGGCGTCCCGACCCAGGATGCGCTGGTCCCGACCTGCCGCTCTCCACGCCCTCCGTCACGGGGGGAAGCCGGACAAGCGGGCGTCGAGCTGGACGCCCAGGCTGTTGAGGGTCATCGCCACGAGGTGGTAGTGGCCGACGAGCATCGGCAGCTCGATGAGCTGGGCGCTGTCATAGCGAGCGGAGAGCGCCTGCCAGGTCTCGTCGACAATGCAGGCGTCGTCGTGCAACTCGTCGGCCGCGTCGAGCAGGGTCGCATCAGGCGGTGGCCAGTCTTCGACCTTGCCACCGGCGATCCGGTCGACCTCTTTGGCGGTAAGCCCTGCTCGCCGTCCGATCAGAACGTGCTGGCCCCACTCGTAACTCGAGCGGCAGTTCCATGCCGTCCGGAGGATCAAGAACTCCCGGTCCCTGGCCGGCAGCTTGCCGGCCAGGAGCTTTCCGCCGAAGGGCAACCAACGTCGGAACAGCCCCGGGGCGCGCACCATGGTCGTGAAGATGTTGTCGTCGGCGGATACCCCTACCTGGTCAAGTAGTTCTCTGGCCATCCCGACCCGCTCCTCCTCCGGAAGGGGCGTGATCCGGGGACGCCGCGGTCGGTCGATCACGTTCGTGAGCTTAGGCCGGGACCTCCTAGACGGCGGCCGTGTCCCGACACCATCGCCGCGCTGTACTTGGCCAGGATCCGCACGTTCTCAGACACGATGGCCTCTCCGGATTGACGAACGGGAGCCAGATTACCCAGCTGTTTCCTGCCGAGCCGGGCCGGAGTGCGGCGCGGCGTAACCCTAGTAGCGTTCGCTCTATGCATAACCGGCTGAGTCCTCTTGATTCGTCGTTCCTGAGCATCGAAGACCGCGTCAGCCATATGCACATTGCCTCCATCGGGATATTCGAAGGACCCATTCCCTGGATCGAAGACCTTGTCGCCATGATCGCCGGCAAGCTCAACCAGGTCCCGCGCTACCGGCAGATCATCGGAAGAGTGCCCGGTGACCTCGGCCGACCGGTATGGGTCGACGATCCTCACTTCAACATCGAGTACCACGTGCGCCACACCGCACTGCCGGCACCAGGTGGGGAGGCAGAGTTGCGGCGTCTGGTCGGACGCATCATGTCCCAGCAGCTCGATCGATCGAAGCCCTTGTGGGAGATCTGGGTGATCGATGGACTCGAGAGTGACCGCTGGGCGATGGCGGTGAAGAGCCACCACTGTATGGTCGACGGAGTCTCGGGGACCGAGTTGCTCTCGGTTATCATGGACATCTCCCCTGAGGCCAACCCGCCCGAGAAAGTCGCTTGGAGCCCTCAGCCATCTCCGAGCTCGTTGTGGCTGGCCGTCGAGGCGCTGGTCGACATGGCCAAGAGCCCGTATGAGCAGTTCCGCGCGGTGCGGGCCGCTCTTCGAGTTCCACGCCGTGCTGCCACCCAACTTCTCGGAGTGGCTCGCGGGCTGACCTCGATGATCGTTCTGGCACGACCGACCCCGCCCTCGTCGCTCAACGGCCCGATCGGACCCCACCGTAGGTGGGCCTGGGCCACGGCCACGGTCGCCGATATCAAAGCGGTACGCCGGAAGCACGGGGGCTCCTTCAACGACGTTGTGCTGGCATGCATCACCGCAGGATTCCGGGAGCTACTGCTGTCACGGGGCGAATCGGCCGACCGAATCGTACGGACCATGGTGCCGGTGTCTGTCCGGGCACGCAACGATCGGGGCGTCGCCGTCGGGGACGGCCAGCTGAGTAACAAGGTCTCGGCGATGTTTGCCGAACTGCCTGTCCATGAGAAAGACCCAGTGAAGAGGCTCAAGACGATCTCTGAGCAGATGGCTCATCTCAAGGAATCTGAAGAGGCGGTGGCTGGCGAGGCCCTCACCTCGCTGTCGGGCTTCGCGCCACCGCTCCTGCTGGCATTGGGCGGTCGTCTCGCCACCAAGGGTTCACAACGCAATATCAATACAGTGACGACCAATGTGCCCGGCCCGCAGATCTCGCTCTATGTCCTGGGCCGCAAAATGCTCGAGGCGTACCCATTCGTGCCACTCGGAGCGCAGATGCGGGTAACCGTGGCCATCTTTTCCTACAACGGGCACGTGAACTTCGGGGTGACGGGCGACTACGACGCCGCTCCTGATATAGACGTAGTCTGCCGCGGGATCGAGAAGAGCGTGGCCGACCTGCTGGCGGCTGCCTGATCCGGCCCCCACACCATTGAGGATGGAACGGGGTAAAGGCGGCGGGCAAACTTTGGTGGCTTGAACGGCGACCAACTGCCACTGGGCTGGGCAAGGCGGTCGGCTACGACCCACATTGCTAATGGGTTGTGTCCGAGTCCGCAATGGCTTCCCAAGACCTCGACGTTCTCGCGTTGATGGCCTTCTTGCTGGATACAGGATTGCCAGGCCACCACTCCGTCTCCCTTCGTGTAGACCGCGGTCACTGGGACATCGAGCGGGAATTGGTCAGTCTCGGCCGCTGGCAATTCGGTGTAGGGAACGTGGATGTGCGCAAGGCGCTCGAAGCTACGGGTGGCGTGGCTCCCGATCGGAGCATCGCTTCGGAATGGGCTCCCGAGGGTGACGATCTGTCGGATGAGATCAGGGTGATCCCGGCCCAATCCCCGCGCATACATCCCGCCGAGGCTCCACCCGACGACGCTAATCGGGGTGCCGGCGGAGTCGGCTAGCTCCAGGAGTCGCTCCTCCATACCCTTGAGAATGTCCGGGGTCGGCCCGACATTTCGGCCGATGCCCCAAGGAGAGACCTTGTAGCCGAGCGTGCCCAGGTAGCCGCGGAGGACCGTTGTCGAGCGGTCATCAGCCAAAAAGCCGGGCAGAACCAGCACGGAGTGGCCGTCACCCCGCGGGGCTCGATGGAGCAGTAGCGCACTCAGGAGGAAGGAGCCGAATTCGGCCGTCGCCCGTGTGGGCTCGGTTAGGAGAAGGACGCGTGACGGAGCACCGTTCAGCGTGACCTGCTCCATAACTGCCATCCCCCTAGCGCTGTCTTACCAACTCTGCGTGGACCCGGATATTAGCCAGTGGCGACGGTCCCGGTGTCGGATGACAGACGAGGGAAGCCGACAGCTCGCCTCAGCTGATTTGGTTGAATACCGCAAGGCTCAGCTATGAGAGCCGCAAACCGGATGCAAGAGCCCAACCCGCCAAGCCGAGAACACCACGTTGATTCGGATACCCACCTCGGACGCAGCCTCCTCCTGCAGGTTCGATCGCCTACCTGATGGAAGCCGACAGCTTCGGAGAATTGGCGAGCGTCTGAAGAACGACGCAGTACCGTTCAGTTAGGCGGAGCAAGGTCTGAAGTTGTTCTTCGGAAGCGTCTGTGTCTAACTCGAAGGACAGCCGAATATCGGAAAACCCAACCGGGGCGAACTTGTCCACGCCGAGAGTGCCGCGGAAATCCAGATCTCCTTCGGCTTTCACGCTCCCGGCCGCGTTGATCCCAAGGGCTGTGGCCACCGAGCGCATGGGCACCCCTGAACAAGCAGCGAGTGCCTGGAGCAGCATGTCGCCGGAACACGCTAGGAGACCACTACCTCCGGTGGCCGGATGGAGTCCGGCTTCGATCAAGTCCCGGCCGGTCTGTACGGAGCACGAGACATCGTCTCCCAGTTGACCTTCCGCTCTCAGGGTCACGGCGGCGGTCTCTGGCCGATCTCGGTAGCGTTCCTTGATGGGAGCCTGGATCGACTTCAGTTCGGCGCTGTCCATCTGGCCTCCTCTTGGTCACCAATTCGGACAATACCTGTGCGATCACGAGCCGGATACTCCCGATGTGTCGGGATGCATCTCCTCAGCCCAACTGAGGTCTGGAAGCGTCGATGCCGGCCGGTGCGTGGACGCGGGCGAGTCCATGAACCCACTGCTCAGGCCGCCGACCAACTGGCACCCATAGCCGGAGGTCCTGGGTACCCTGGGCGCCCTCTTCCTCGATGCGGGCTCCTTAGTGCTCGCCCGGCGAGTAGACGGGAACAGGCCCCGACCGAAGCCGAGGCGCCTTCGCATCGCTATTGCGGCTGAGGCCAACGACGCCTACACGCCGTCGGTGCCTCCGTGTCCCTGCAATTGCCTTCCCTTGCCTGCACTTGTGGCTCGACACGTAAATGGTTGCGGGCGTAGAGGTGCGAATGGCGCAACCTGTGCCCGTGGTGATGGTTACGGCCGATCCCGCGGCACTGATCGACAGCATGGTCCCGGACTGACGGAAAGTCACGATCTGCGTCGGTGGGTTCGTGAATCGGTAGTTGAATGCCCACATCTGCCCTCTCGTGGCGACCGTCTGGTTGTCCCAGGACCTGGGCTCTGTGACGACCGGCTTGAAGAGGCCCCATCTGAGCATGGCCTGGATCTCGTTTAGAAAGTCTGGAATGTCGTGGCCACCCGGGTGGACCTGGTAGGTGACGTCGATCCCTGCCGCAGCCAAGGCTGCGTTGTAGCTCTCGCTCATCGGGTAGATGATCATCTCCTCCTCGAGAGCGAACTGGCCAGGATCAGGGTCGGCCTTGCTTGGTATACCTGTGCCGGTGCTCTCGAACACCCGCGTGTGCTTGAGGTTCATGGCGAGCATGGTCGGGTTGTGACCGGTGGCATAGAAGCCGTCTGGGGGGCCATAGATGGGATCAGGGTCGTTGTCGCCGTTCAACGCAGCGTTCGAGAAGACTGCCATCGCAGGCTGAACGACTGTGGCGTTCCACTGAGGATCCACGAAACCCGAGAGCGAGGCCACCGACCCGAAGAAGCCGGGCAAACGGCCGCCCAGGTAGGTCGCGCCGAGTCCGCCCATCGAGATGCCGATGAGGGCGTGATAGCGACGTTGGGGCAGGATCGGGTAGCGGGCCAGGATGGCTGGGATCACAATCTCAAGCTCGTAGCTCTCCCACGAGGGGCTACCGCGCTCACCGTCGTTCCACCAGTCCGTGTACCAGCCGTTGCCCCCTTCGGGCATAACCACGATCGCATTGAGGCGGTCGAACGGCTTGGTCAGTCCATATTGGGCGTACGAGTCGTAGTTGAAGTCGAGCCCGTTGAGGAAGACGACCAGGGGATAGTGCTCGTGGGGGTTGTACCCGGGCGGCAGGAGCACGTTCGCCCGAGGCGGACCGGGATAGTTCAGCCATTTCGAAGCGATCTCGCCGGCCGGGGCTGGGATCTCGATCGTGACTAACCGGTCCTTCGAGCGCGCCAGACTGCTTGCGGCGGTCCCGGCACTGACTCCCACGAGGGTCGTCGCGACAAGGGCCCCAGCGCACACGAACGCCGGCCAATGTCTCCTACGCATCATTCCCCCCTTCTCTCAAGCACCCTACCTATCGCTGTCTCGTTCTCTATCTGTCTTCCCTGTCTCGGGTCCCCTCGCTCCTCTCCACGGGGAGACCTCGAAGCACCCGTAAGCCAGCATGCTCGATATAGGGACCTACTACCGGCGCAAGCTTGCCCGTGAACATGCTGAACCAGAACGGGCCGACAACCTCAACTCGTGGAGCTGCGAACGGGATGCAAGACCTCAACCTACGAAGCTGAGGTCTGGCAGCGTCGATACCGGCCGGTTCGTAGTCCCGGACGAGCCGTCGGCCCACGGGTCGGTACCGCCGACCAACTGGCGCCCACAATCGGCGATGAGCGATACCCACAGCTAGGTCTTCGGTCGCCTTTCCAAAACCTTCAGCAGATAGAACCCAGGCCGCCCTGGCTTCCCGGGCTGATGGCCGTCCCAGTCAGGTCCAGGCAATGACGGCCTCAAAAGCCAAGCGTCTGGGGCACGAGGATGACGCTGATTCGGCCGGAAGGCTCGTAGCAAATGAGCAGAATCTTGGCGAGCAAGCTGCCCGGGTAGCCTTCGCCCTGCATGCGGAGGTATTCACGCGGCAAGCTGTACTCGCGCACGCGACGAAGACCTTCATCGAGGTCGCGGACCAACTTCTGGTGACCCATGACGAGGGTGACGTGGCCGCCGGCATAGGCATAGGCACCGAGCTGGCCGCCAGAACCCGAGCCCACCACGATCACTCCATCGTCGGTAACCGCGTGGGCACTCCCTACGATGTAGTCGGGCGCTGCGCCGAGCTTGCGCATCTCGCGGCCCTGAGTCTCGCGGTCTAGAGCGCTCAATCGAGACCGGATCGATTCATAGTGCCCGGACTCGTCGATTTCCGCAGTGATACCGAGTTCGCGCATCGTCTCGGAGAGGGCGATATGGACCTCTGCGCCCTGCGGGATGGCTTCGAGAACGAGTCGTCGGGCGTGCTCGCCACTATCGGCGACTTCTGCCAGAAATCCGCGGCTGGCCAGAGCGGCGGCGGTTCGCTCCAGATGAGCGCGATCGGCCGGGCGTTCGAACTCGGGATTGGGCGGGCCTGGGTCGGGAAGAGTGAAGCTCATGTCAATACCTCCTGGTGGTCCTGGGTTAGGGACATGTGATTGCGATCCCATCAAGCGGTTCGTGGCACTCCGAGGGGATGTGGTTGACAGCTTGAGAGGCACTACCAGCGAAAGTTCGTCTGACCCTACCCAGGGGTGTCCCTCTGATGCCGATCGAGTTCAGTTGGCGCTTAGTCCGCGCATGCCGGTCGACCACGCACCCACAGACGGCGATCGCGGGCGGGGTCGGGATTGTTTGCGAATGCGTCACACCCGGCGCAGGAGACAACCTAAGCACGATTGACCGAAGCGCGTTATGGGAAACCTGCAGCTCCCCAGATCAGTCGATATGCGTGCAAGGAAAGGGCTCACCACTCGACGCCGGTGGAGATACAAAACTCGTTGTTCTCAGGATCTGCCATCGTTACCCAGCGAGTCGGCCCGAAGGTCCGGACGTCATCGTGGAGTCGCCGAGCGCCGAGCGCCTCCAGCCGCTCGACTTCGACCTCGACATCCTCGGTGACGATGTCCACATGCATGCGGTTCTTCCCGGCCTTCGGCTCGGGTACCCGCTGGAGAAGGAGCGGGGGAGTATTTACGTCCTGGGGCACAAGGACCGCGTCTCGCACCTGCGATCGCGTTGCGTTCTCGTCTGCGGAGGCTGCGGTATTCGATTAGGGCCGAGGCATTCTCAGCTGGCCCGGCTGAGGATTCCCAGGCCTAGCAGCGCTCCGAGTGGGGGTTCAGCTCGGTGGACGTTCGTCCCCGCAAGTACACCCGGCGTTGCTGCGTGGCTAGGTTCTGCTCATCGCCGCCTAGGTGGTCCCTTGGACGGATGCCCCAAGTTGGAGAAGCTCCGCCTTGACCGCGCTGAGGGCGTCGTTGAAGTTCCCCAGATCGACTCCCGTTTGTGCCTGGATTGCTTGACTGGTCGCTTGTGATGTCCCAGACGAGGTCGATCCTTGTTGTGCAACATCATTTCGATACTGTCTTGCTGCCCTCAGCATGTTTTCAATTGATGTCGTCATGGATGCTGGCCACGGCATCGCCACGACCTGTCCGATGAAGGCGCTGAGTGCTGCTTCCAATGTTGAGGCAGTGGATGCGTACTGCTGTTCGTCGGTCTGGATCTGAGCGTTTGCGGCGGCCTCGTCAGTCTGTGCATTTGACGCCTGCTGTTCTTCGCCCTGAACACAACTCTCGTAGGTGGAGAAGTCAACAACGCTGCAGCCCGCTCCGTACGAGTTGCCGTTGTAAGTCGTTTGGTCCTGTTGAATGCGCTGATTCTGCTTGGTGATATCAGAGAGCTCAACCCCGGAAGCAGAGAATGCGCCCTGAGCCGCGGCAGTTTCCGTTGCGAGTGCTGAGCCATACTGCCGTGCGAGAGAGAGGAGTGCCGGACCATTGGTGGTTGCAGGCGGGGCGGCTGCCGAGGAAGCAGTTTGTGCAGTCTTTCCACTTCCTCCCGAAATAACGAGCACCAACCCCACCACCACGGCAACCACCGCCACGGCGCCGCCAAACCACAGAGCCGGGGTCTTGCTCTTCCTCTGACCAGCAGGAGATACGAATCCAAGGACAGCCGAGTCTTCAGGTGGCACATAGCTACCAAAGGTGGGAAGCGCCTGGGGTGCGGGTGGCTGGCTCGGGTGCAGTTCAGGTGGATACCACCTGCCGTCAGAGGCTTGCCACCATCCAAGAGCCGTAGGTTGTTGAGGATTGGTCATGGCGTCGCCGCCCGCCTAGCCATGGGTACCTAATCGGCAGTGTGGCTTTCGGCCTTTAGGTCCTGGGCCAGGGCGGCAGTCAGTGAAAGCTCCTGGCTGAGTTCTTCATCCCAACTGATCGAGACAGACTGCCCGGTCGGGATTCTTGAACGCACGCTCGATTGCCCTCCGACCTCAGCTTGCGATCAGGTTCTCAGCTGCGGAGGCTGAGGCGGCGGCTAAGTGGCAATCAGCTCCTTTCTGAAGAATTCGAGGCTCGGTGAGGTCCTCGGCTTAACGCCCGACGGCCGACTGCGTTCCCTTCCCTCTGGCACCCTTCCAGCGCTTTAACGCTCGATCAGCCGCATCTGCTCTTCGCTGTGGTGATCCCCGGCAGCGGGGGTGAGCTTCTCGAGGCGGTCGAGCTGGTCGCCGCTGAGCTGGATCGCATCGGCACCGACGTTCTCCTCGACCCGTGACACCTCGCTTCGTTCCGGGGATCGGGGCGATGTCGTCGCCCTGGGCGAGCAGCCAGGCCAACGAAACCTGCGCCGGCGTGCAGCCGACCTCCTCGGCAATGGACTGGACCTCGTCGGCGCTGGCTCAGGTTGTGCTGGAAGTTCTCGGCGGTAAAGCGCGGGTTGGTCCTGCGAAAGTCGGTGTCGGCCAGGTCGTCGATCGAGCGCACCTTCCCGGTGAGCATCCCGCGGCCCAACGGCGAGTAGGCCACGAAGCCGATGCCCAGTTCTCGCAGCACCGGCAGCGTGCTGGCCTCGGGGTCCCGGGTCCACAGCGAGTACTCGGACTGCAGCGCGGTGATCGGATGGACGGCGTGGGCCCGGCGGATGGTGTCCGGGCCGGCCTCGGAGAGTCCGATATGGCGGATCTTGCCCTCGGCCACCAGCTCGGCGAGCGCGCCCACGGTTTCCTCGATGGGCACCTTCGGGTCGACCCGGTGCTGGTAGTAGAGGTCGATGTGGTCCACACCGAGCCGCTGGAGGGACCCTTCGAGGGCAGTGCGGATGTTCGCCGGCGAGCTGTCGAGGTTACCGGGGCCACCTCCTGCGTGGGAGACCATGCCGAACTTGGTCGCCAGCACCACCTGCTCGCGCCGGTCGCTGATGGCCTGGCCGACGAGCTCCTCGTTGGTGAACGGCCCGTAGATCTCGGCGGTGTCGATCAGTGTCACCCCGAGCTCAAGCGCTCGGTGGATGGTGCGGATGGACTCGGCGTCGTCCGAGCCGGCCCCCGTATAGGCGGTGGACATGCCCATGGTGCCCAGCCCGATGCGAGCGACCTCCAGGGTCCCCAGATTGATGTGCTTCATGACGTTCTCCTCTCCATCGTGGCACGAGCTGAGCATCGCACGACCGCGCCTTCGCCAACACCAATCGTGTTCTACAGGACTCGGCAATCCAGTTTTGCCCGTCTAAGGCGCCGACATCGAACACACGAAGTTCGCTGGCCCGATTCGCCGAGCTCGACGAGCGCAGCGACCATCTCGGTGACCACCCCGGCGTCGCGAGGCACCGGTTCCTCGCCGAATTCCCCGATCCCACGCAGGCCCGGAGGCAGCTCGACCTGGATACCTCGTGCCGAGGGCAGATTGACCGGGTTGTCGGGATGAAATCCGAGCCGCACCCGGCCGTTGGCCACGTGATAGTCGGCAAAGCGGTCATGCAGAAGCTGGCGAGCCACGCCAAGCAGGTCTTCATTGAGCCCACCCACGATGATCCCCCTCAGCGGTCCGCTCTGGTTGCCCCGAATCGCCGGCCCGTACGGCTCGATCATTAGGCCGCGCTCAGGATCGATCCATACGGCAAATCCATCGCGTCCGTATCCGTGTACCGAAATGGAGATGTCCACGTGTTGCAAGAACGCTCGCAACAGCACGGAGTGTTCTGGCTTGTGCCGCCGCGACGTGAGATGCACCCGCAGTCCCACTGGTTGGACGACGCTGTAGTAGGACGCGCCGACTTCCTCAGCCGCCCGGCTCGCGATCTGGTCGGTGCCCCGGTCCTGCGATCCGCCGTGCAATGCCATGAAGCCAACGGCGGAACGCAGGACGCACTCCTCCCTGACCCCGGGCAGGGTCAGGAGCTCTGCGAGATTCATCTCCTCAGATTGCCACGCATCCTCACCGATCGAGGCGGGTCACAATGGGTGGAGCGGCAATATCAGTACCATTTCGCCAGTAATCAAAGGCGAGCTCGACCCGACGACGCTGAGTGAGTACGTCCCTAACGACACCTCCCGCACCCCCTGAGAAGAACCAACGAGTGCTCGGAATAGAGGATTCCTGCGATGCCGATTGTCGTACTGGGACTTGTTCAGTCCACGACGCTTCTGCTGGAGCGATCCTCAGC
Organism: uncultured Acidimicrobiales bacterium; assembly: GCA_963769825.1. GTDB lineage: Bacteria > Actinomycetota > Acidimicrobiia > Acidimicrobiales > RAAP-2 > Bog-756. The sequence continues at coordinate 348,634 of CAVYNO010000003.1, read as the reverse complement.
GTGCAAGCAGAGGATCGTCCTTAGTCCGGCACAGCATGCCAGTTCCATACCGGCTCTTCGGTGGCAGGTGCAGCGTGCCCCACAACGCCGAACGCTCCGATCAGTTTGATCGGTGCCGGTTGGAACAGGGTTGCGGGCACGCATTAGAGCACCTGCAACCACCTCAAAACCGTGCCGCACGCCTTCATGCAACCGAGAGCGAGCTCTGCAGCGGCAGGTCCCGAGAGGAGGTTCCGACATAGACGGTGTACGTGCCGGCCGTGGTCACCCAGCTGTTGCTGGCTTCGTCGAAGGTCTGGAAGCTGGACCTGTCAAGGTGGAATGTCGCAGTCCCGGACTCACCTGGTCGCAAGAAGATCTTGTCGAATGCCTTGAGCTGGCGTGGGGGCTCCGCCGTACTTGACGGAAAGCCGACGTAGAGCTGGACAATCTGCGCTCCGGCCCGAGCTCCGGTGTTGCGGATACGCACGGTTGCGACGTAATGACCCGAGTCTTGATCAGCGATTCGGAGATCGCTCAATGAGAACGACGTGTAGGACAAGCCATAACCGAACGGGAACAGCGGTTGCTGCTGGTACTGGTCGTAGAAACGGTACCCGACATCGAGACCCTCGCTGTACTGAGCGATGTCGTTGATCCCGGGGTAGCGGTCCGGGGTCGTGGTCGGTCCTTGCGACTCGTCGGCCGGGAAGGTCACGGGCAAATGACCCGATGGGTCTACATCGCCGAACAGCGTCCGGGCGATGGCCGTACCGCTCTGCTGGCCCGGGTACCACGCCTCGACGATGGCTGCGACGTCGTTGTGCCAGGGCATCAGGACCGCGCTGGCGGTATGGAGCACGACAACCGTGCGTGGGTTGGCCTGAGCGACGGCTTCGATCAGCTGGTCCTGGTCGCCGGGAAGAGACAGGGACGAGCGGTCCATACCCTCAGACGTCACATCGTTCACAAACACGACGGCCACCTCGGCTGCTCGTGCCGCTGTGACCGCGTCGGCGAGCAACGCTCCAGGCGGCTGCCACCCGAGGTGGAGATCTGCGCCCATGCTCGAGGAATCGGTGGCGTACTGGGCCGTGATCGGCGCCGGCTGTCCGCCAGTGAGGTTCACGACTGCCTGGTACGTAACGTCCGGCGCACCCGGGGATTGCGCCAATGAGACCCACTCAGTATTGCCGTTGATCACCTGGTTGCCGCCGATGGTGAGCGTCGCCGCTCCTGAAAAGGTCAGGGAAAAGCGGTATTCGCCAGTGGTCGGCGGCGTGAGTGTGCCCGTCCAGACACCCGACTGGGCCGTCGTGCCCGGGATCGGTGTGAGTGGCGACGCTGCACTCTTGAAGTCGAGCGTCGGGTCGATCCGCGTCGCGATGGGCTTTCCGGACCAGGTTGGTGTAGCGCTGCTGAAGAATGAGCCGCTGAGGCCATGGCCGGAGCCGGACGAGGGCGTCAGCACGCCGGTGGCAACCACGGGCAATGGCACAACGCCACTCGTTCCCTCCGCATAGGTGACCTTCGTGCCGTGCGGTGCACGCGCCTGGATCCCAGCCAGCGGGGTGATCACTTTGCCGGGCACGACGGCGGGCGAACCGCCCTCTTCGATCTGTGTCCCGCTTCCCGCGTCGTAGCCGATTACCGCGATCGAGTGGTCGCGTGGGGCCAGTGGCAGGACCGGAGCAGTCTGTCCGGCAGTGTTCTGCGTCTTCGACGACTTTGCTGAGGTTGGGACGCTCATCGGACGATTCTGCAGGAGCACGGTCCCCTGTTCCGAGAGATTCGTAGCCAGCGCCAGGTGGGCGGGCGAGCTCGCCACGGCTTGGGTCTTCGGTGCGAGCGTGTTGATCAGACCGACCCGGATCATCGCGATTAGGATTCGGCGGACCGCGTCGTCGACGCGAGACTGGGACAGGGTGCCGGCAGCTACTGCCGACTTGAGCGCAGCGAGTTGCGCCCCGGCCCCACCGGTTGCGCTGGCTAGGCTTCCGAGCTGGAAGTTGTCGACACCTGCATTGGCGGCCGCAATCAGGTCACGCACAGCCACCACCGCATCGGGCTCGACAAAGCCCTTCAGCCCGAAGGACTTGAGGATGCCCAAGGTCGTGGCGTTCTGACAGGACGGCGTGCCATTGATCTGGTTGTAGGAGCACATCACCGAGGCGCCACCCTTCTGCACCGCAGCCTTGAATCCCGGGAAGTAGATCTCCTGCAACGTGCGGAGCGACACCTGGTCGTTGATCGCCGCCGAAGCCAGAGGCGAGCCGACCCGACCGATCTCCTGGTTGTTGCCCGCGAAATGCTTCGGTTCGGCCATGACACGCGCGACTTTGGATGCCGCTGACCTCCGGTGCGATGAGCGATGACGTCAGGTAGGGGTCCTCGGAGTACGTTTCGGCCGCTCGTCCCCATTCCGGGTTCCGCACGATGTTGAGGGTCGGAGCGAGGAGAAGGTTGTGTCCTTTCGCGCGGGCCTCCTGACCGAGAGCAGCGCCGTACTGACGTGCGAGCGATGGATCCCAGGCCGCGCCGACGTTGACGGCGTTCGGGAAGGCTGTGACTCCGGTGCTCCTCTCGCCGACGCCGTTGGGACCGTCGATGGCGCTGATTGGTGGGATGCCGAGCTGCGGGACACCGGTCTTCCCGTTTGACATGAGCTCGAGCTTCTGTTCGAGCGACATCCGCGCGATCAGAGCGTCTGCACGCTGTTCGGGAGTCGCGGTTCCTGATCTGCCAACGGCGGGCACGGTGCTAGGCGGCGATGCGTTGGTCCCCGAACATCCGGCAAACACCGCAGCCGCACCCAGGCAGACCGCCGACCATCGCAACCTTCGGGACCTTGCGAAACTGCCGATCATCCGTGGCTCCTCCCCCGCCTCCGCGGGGAGCAGCTCTTCGCTGGGGCTGAACCACAAGAACTCGGTGCCAGGCTCGTTTCTAGCAATCTGAGCACGCCTCTCGCCGTGGGGGGACCGACGATGGATCGACGACGGATAGAGCTAACCCTATTGCTGCCCCATGACTCGGATTCACACCGCTGAGGTCAGAGGCTAACTTAGGGAATTCGGCGGAGAGGGTGGCTCTCGGGCCAACCGCCGCGCATACGTGCGGGAGAAGCCGAACTCCTCGGCGATCTCGGTGAGGGTCATACCGGCCGCGAGGGCCGCCCGGATGGCGGAACCCCGAGCGATGCGCCGCCAAATCTCGAACTTGCCCATCCCCTCGTCGACTATGTGCCGGTAGGCGTCGACATTGGAGCTACGGAGAATCCCGTCGATCTCTTCGCCCCGCTCCGCCTTGGCTCGGGCCTCAGAAACGCCCTCGACCAAGTGTTCGAGTGCCCCCTGGGCATCGCGCAGCGCGTCGATTAGCTCGCTCGTGGCATTGAGCATCTCCTGGGTGAGGCTGCCGTCATCGGCCATCATCAAAGTCGTACACCCAGCGGTTCTACGCCGCAACCAAGGCTCAGCTGCGGGCCGAACGCACCCGTCGGGCCAAGGTCTGGCATTGCGTGCTGATGCGACGCAACCGAGGTTCCACCGTCCGCGTCGATGCTGGACTTCGTCGAGAAGGTCCAGGCAGTTGGAACGCTTTCGAAAACGGAACCCGAGTTCCGTTGACGGTACGCAGCATTACCCATAGGTTGCGCCAGTCCTCCGGCGAACTACCCGCTAAGTCCAACTACTTCCCGTCATCCCGCTTCGCCAGCGACTTCGGGGAGTGGCAGATCCCGTGGCGGAACGCGGGAGCGCAAGGCCCCCTCACCGCATGGAGGGGGCCTTGTCGCGTCGAAGCGGAATCGGGTCGGACACCCGCTGCTTCCGGTTTCTCCACATCGGCGTCGGGCACACCGCTAACTGTCTGGGCCAAGCAGATGACAGTGACCAGAAAGCAAGGCTGCCCCCTAACGCCGTTCATGAAGGGGCGGGCCGGGTCAAGAGCTTGGCGCATTCTTTTTGTCCTGGTCACCGAGACGTCGTCCTGGAAGTAGGCGCGCGCTAGCGAGGAGTCGGGGTCAACGCTGGCGAAGCCATCCGAAGGACTCGGCGTTGACGCCGGCGACGAACAGCGCATCCTCGAGTGGACGACGCCTATCGGGTGCTACAAGTTCCCATCACGGTTTGAGGGGGCCTGTCACAGGTGCCAGAGCAGCCAGCCATTCATTCGTCGATCGCCGACATGATGGGGTTCGGCCACGGTCCGGCGGGCTCAATCAGGTAGGCCGGCCACGCCACGAGAGGCGGGCCACGGCGTTAGTCGAGCTCGCGCCAGTCCGTGTCCGCCGCTCACCGCGGCCTCAGGGGCTTCGAGACAGCGAACCTCGCCGTCTCGGAGCCCGTAGTAGACGAGGGTCAAGAGCTTCCGGGCCACGGCGACGCGTGCCTTGTACCTGCCCCGGCGCTCGGCGATGCGCAGGTAGTCGGCCCGGAGCTTCTCGTTGCCCCGGGCCCGGTAGTTGCCGACGGCCTCGATCGCCGCCCACCGCACGAGGGGTGACCCCTGCTTGGTGATGGATCCGCGGTGGACGGTCTGGTCGGACTCTCGGTGCTTGGGGGTGAGCCCGGCCCACGAGCAGAGCTTCTTCGGGCTGTCGAAGCGACCGATGTCGCCGATCTCGGCCACGAAGATGGCGGCGATGACCTTCCCGACTCCGGGGACCTTCACGAGGGCCCGGTAGGCGGGGTCGTCTTTCAACTCATGGTGAAGGTGACCATCCAGCATGGTGATCTCCCGGTCGTAGATCTCGAGCAGGTCCCGGAGCGACTCGATGCGCACGGTGTAGGCCACCGGGAGATCGGTTGTCGAGCTGGGCGGTGCCGGCGGGGCCCCACAGCTCGCCCACCACCGGCAGGATGCCGTTCTTCGCCATGACCCCGTGGATCTGGGCTTTGGCGCTGGTGCGATGGCGGACCAAGGAGAACCGGTAACGCACGAGCTCTCGGAGCTCCCGGGTCTCGGGTGGTGCGATCCAGCCCTCGGCCAAGCGTCCGAGCCGGAGCATGGCGGCCAGGTCCTTGGCGTCGAGCTCGTCGTTCTTCACCCGGCGGTGGCCCCAGTTGTTGCCCAGGGCGTGGGCCAGATGCACGTGGGCCCCCATGTCTTGGAGGAGGTCCGCTGCCCAGTACCAGCCATAGGTGGACTCGAGCACCACTTCGGGAGCATCGCCCGCCTTGGCCATGGCCTGGGCCAGTTCGAAGGGCTGGCTCGGGATACGGGTGCAGCCGAGCACCTCACCGTCCTCGGCCATGCGGTAGATGGTCGAGCTGCGGCGATGCAGGTCGATTCCGACATACTGTCGTTCCATAGGGGCCTCCTCCTCTTGTCGAGGGTGTTTGTGGAAACCCGAGTGTCGCTCGCGGCGCTCGAATCTTCACGAGGGGCGGAGGCCCCGCCCCTTCATCACATCAGCTATGGGCGCTCCGGCACGAGTGCCAGGGAGGCTCGGTCGGCCAAGATGGGCGCATGGGATCTGAAGGTAGCAAGCCTCGCAAGAGGCGACGCAGCGTCAAGAAGGTGCCGAAAATATGAGGAGCCCAACTCGAGCCGAGGAAATTTCCGGGGGCTTATTCGGCGGCTCCAGACACAGTTCGGACGGTCATAACTCTGGCAAGGCCGGGCGGGCTGGGTCCTACTTGCTATTACTCCTCGGACAGCGACCCAAGGGGTAGTCCCCCGGGTGCCGCCTCGCCAGTTAAGTTGTGCGCCCTGACCTGGCATATCGTGTGGCTTATCGCTGATCGGAACATTGTTCGCCGGAGATGTCATCGGCAGGGAGGGCGACGGAATGCCCGGCATTCATATCGTTACGGACAGTTCATGCGATCTCGCTTCGGACGACCTGGAGAATCTCGAGGTCGAGGTTGTTCCACTGAGCATCCGGTTCGGGGACAAAGAGTTCACTGACGGACTGGACTTGACTGTCGCTGACTTTTACAGCCGGATGGCCCTTTCTGACGAACTCCCCCAAACGTCCTGCCCGTCGCCTGGTGCCTTCGAACATGCATTCCAGAGGGCGAGGGAATCCGGAGCCGATTCGGTGGTTTGTATCAACCTATCCAGCGACCTGTCGAACACATTGCAGTCAGCCCAGACCGCCTCCGATTCCATGGCGGGACAGACCCCTGTCCACGTCGTCGACAGTAGGTCCGTATCGAGCGGACTCGGAACCCTCGTGCTTGAGGCCGCCGCGGCCGCCGGCAGAGCTGCCGATGTGCACACCGTATTGAGCCGGGTCCGCTCGCTCATTCCCAGGACCCACGTGTTCGCTGCCTTAGACACGCTTGAGAACCTGAAGAAGGGAGGACGGATAGGCGGGGCGAAGGCCATGGTCGGGTCCATGCTGTCGATAAAACCAGTTGTCGACATCAGCGGTGGTGTGGTCCAGGAGGCTGGCAAACCTCGGACACGGAAAAGGCCATGCACATGCTCTACGAACGGATGATCGAGGCAGGAGCGATCGATCACGTCGCCGTGATGCACGGGGGTGCGCCCGACATCGAAGAGTTCCTCGACCTCATCGCTGGCCGATTTCCCCGAGATTCGCTTCGGGTGGGGCAATTGGGCGCGATAATCGGTGCTCACGGCGGTGCTCACATCATCGGGGTCAGTTGGGTTTCTTCGGCCTAGGGCGTTCGACGGAAGGTGCGCCTCTTAGCCGACATGCACACGGTCGGTGTTCTCAGCTACGGAGGCTGATGACAGACTCCGAGTCTTCACCATCGCTCCGCTTGAAGGACTTCCGATTCAAACGCCATTGTCACGGGTACTACGAACGAGTAGATGATGTCGGTCCCAAGCCCATCGCGAAACGGCGAGTCTGGGTCGTCGGGCTCCTCACCTCCGGCGCGCTCACTGAAGAACTCAACGTCGGCGTCAATCTCTTCGGCGCCCGAACGGACTACCCAGAGCCGCACCTCCAACGGCCAATCGACGAAACTAGTCGTCAGCGGGCAAATACTTGGGCGCCGAGCGGCCTCGAGGGACACCGACGAAGACACAGTCTGCTCACTTTGAGCGGCTACTCCGCCTTCCCACTCGTCGCCGGATGTTGCACGACTGTTGACGTTGATCACGTATTCGAGTCCGCAGCAGTCGTATCATCTGCATTAAGGAGTGACGGTCCACGTGTATTAACGAGCCAGGAGCCGAGATTGCCGAAGCACGATGTGGAGATGAGCATCCCGACGACCAAAGTGGTCTTGAGCGCTGACGTAGTCTTCGAGATCCGGAGTGATGGCGACAAGCTCGGCGAACTCAGAATCAGTAGGGGGACCATCGACTGGGCCCCATCTAATGCGAAGAACCCGATGCAGCTGACTTGGGAGCAGTTCGACCATCTAATCCGCGAGCGATAGTGCTGACAGCGGAACTGGGCTGGCTATCTGACTGGTCGGTATTGCAGTTCGTGACCAAGTTGATGAACTCGAAGGGCCTTCGCTCGATTCGCTAACGGTTCACCGATATCTGCGGAGTGCCCAGCCTCATTTTCCGGCCCAGAAGACTCTTCCTGGTGACGCTCTCGGCTTCGGTAGGTGAACACCAACGGATCAGGATGTCATCCCTTCCACCGGCTAAGGAACTCATCAGATGCTGAGGAACCCTCAGCTGCTCAGGCTGAGCGGATCCCGGCTCCGTGCAGCAGAGCCTTTAGCCTTTCCTGAGGTTTCACCACACCGCCGAGGCCCGACCACGAACGCCCTGGCATGGAGGCCGACGCCACACAATTGAGTGCCTTGGCAACAGGCAACAACCAATCATCTCAGCCCTGCACTGCCATCCCTCCACCGAGTCCACCGCATCAGACTTTCGCCGGCGACTTAGGGGTCAGCCTCTGGGAGTCAGTCCGGCGGCTGACTCTCGGGCCCTCCTTGGTGGAAGTAGAGACCAGCTTGCGACCTCATCGGAGGCGGCCTCATCGAGCTCCCTCCTCGTCCTGTACCCAGCGTCGATCAACACGCGTTCGACACACTTAGTGACCTTCTCAGCGTCATCAGTGTTCTGGTAACCGATGATGTCTCCCAGATCATCTGGTGTAATCGGCTGGGGTAGCTCTAACACACCCTCCGGTCCATCAAGCGATAGCAACCAAGTGTCCTTGCTCCTCACCAATCTCGCTCTAATCCGTTTTGGGTCGTACTCAAACTTGGGTCCGAGAGCGATGCTAAGCCAGGCTGTATCTCCGCCGCGACTTCATTCGTAGTTCACGGCGTGACAACCGGAGCTCCTGCGGTAGCGCTTCTCCAAGCCGCTCAAGTGCTAGGGGTCCACATTTGCCATCCAACCGCTCCAACTCTCTACACCAAACGACGAGCAAATTGACCGAAAGCGCTGACTTCGGAAGCTGGGAACGGGACCCACCCTCGCGCCTATCTCCATCACCTCTGGCCAATCTATCCAGTAGTTGTTGGTCTTTCATCATTTTGGATTCGTCTTTGTACAAAACACCAATGGCTGTGCCAACGGCATAGGAAATCCTTAGGAGCCACCTAGCTCGTTCCGCCGTAGTAATCCAGTGAGGTGTATTGCGAGCATGTGAAGCAACAAAGAACACGAACTGTTGCTTGACATCCTCCCACTCCAATTCCCTACTCAAAATGTCGAGATATCTCTCCGGAGGGATAAGGGCCAGATACTGAGCACTTTCAACACGAGTGATGTAGAGCTGTTCTCCGGCGGCCGGTGACGCAGAGCCAGATCGCCACGTCAAACCGGGAGCTTGAATCGCCGTAACTAGTGCGTTGAGTGCCCAGGAGGTCGCTGCGGTGCCGTCTCCGAGAAGATCAAACAAGAAGGAGAGAGCCGCTGCCCATCGCGGATCATGAGATTCTGCCGACTGGGCCGCCAATAGTCGGTCAGCGATGAGTTCTTTCCGAGACCATTCAGAAGGATCCTCGCCAAAGTCTTCTCCGAGAATCTCAAGAGAAGCGAGGCTATCAACCAACATCCCAAGGGCCAGGAGTCCGTAGAGATGGGTCCAATCCTTGGTAATCCGATAGTCTTCGCCTATCCGCATCAGCTCCTGGCGAGCAACATCGTGGTGCTCATCAGCCCTGAAGTGACGTTTCCTTCCAAAGATGTTTACGCCCGCTTTGCGGGTCCCATCGCTTCGATTCCAAGCGTCTCGGAAGTCATCGAGTTGCTTGAGCTGGACGTGAAGGGACGCCTGGATCTGCGCCTCTGCCTTTTCGAGCCGACCCGGCAGTGATGCGATATCGAGGTCACCAAGTCGCCTTCTCACCAGCCAGAGATCAGCAGAATTGACGGCAAGTACTGCGATCAGAGCGACAACGACTAGCCACACCAGACGCGACCACGGGTTCCACCAACCAAGTTGGGTACTCCGCCACGCAACGAGGGCAATGAGTACTCCTACGAGGACAGATATCAAGTTGAGTAGAAGGAAAGGCCCCTGCATGGCACCACGCGCTACCTGGTACGCACCTCTGAGGTGGGAGTATTGAACCATTACGCGTGGCAATACGTCGGCCCTGTCCGCCGGTTGCCGCGAAAGCTCTTGCTTCATTTCTGTATCAATCGTCTGAGCCTCGCGTAGGCTGTCATGGCGTCTGGTGGCCAATATGGTTGTAGAGAAGACAATGACCGCAAGTATTCCGGCCATGGCGGTCACCGCCGCTGTTATTAGCGGGTGATCTTCGGCAACAAGAGTCTGCGGAAACATGAGTCTGCTCAGGATCGCTGTTCGAACTGATCCGCCACGAGGCGTGAGCCTAAACAAGGTCGAGAGTTGGATTGCCCACTGCACCGTTGAGTTCGGCGAACCATGGGCGTCAGTCCAGCAGGCCTGACGCCTTTTCCAAATGCCAACAAGCGAACACTCATCGCTCAAGCCCTCCGCCGAGCCCTCCGCTTTCCCGTAGTCTCTACCGTTCTTGCCCGCCCGTCAACCAACGAAAACCTGCGTCCTTACTGGACCTTCGCCGTCCGACGTTCTCTAAGTTTTGATCCTCGATCGAACAGATACACCGGCGCCCTCCATGCCATTCCTCGGGTCGTCGGTGCTGAGCTACTGGAAGCCGCAGATGCCGAGATCGATCAGGTGATTGAACAACTCCCTCCCAAACGAAGGCGATCGCGGCCCGGGAGCAAACCGGTGGTTCCCGCTGGTCGCACGGCTGCCTCGTTGCGATGCAATACTCTGGGGCTCACCAGCCTTGGCAACCGCGTCAGAACTCGTGGCTTCCCATGGTCTGGATCACGCATTCGATCACATCCAGATCGGCACCACCCCCTGCACCGACATTGGCTGCGGTGGTGTCGGTACCGACCTTCAGGTGATCTCCCTCACATCAAACCTTGGCGCCGGGGAATTGCAGGAAGGATCAAACGGCGATCTCTGCTCGATTCACCCGGCGAATCTAGCGAGAAACGTATACCCTTGTTTAGTACGAGGCGGAGGCCGGCCGATGGCGGGAGACGATCGATTGCAGCTGGCCTATGAAGCTGGTCAGGCCGCACTAGCGCAACAAGACGCAACTCTCGGAAACGTTCGAAATCGAACCACCGGTCTGCTGACAACAGCGGGCTTGGCCACCTCATTCGCGGCTGGAATCGGCTTGATCAATACCGATCCGACCAAAGGTGTGGTCTTTCCGGTGTGGGCAGCCATTACATTGTTGTGCCAATTTGCGGCGATCGGAATCATTTCTGTAGTGGTGTTGTGGCCGGTCCAATTCGGATTTGGACCTGACTCCGCTCTCATCCTCAACATGCATGATAAGAACAATGGTACCGACGAGATTCTTCGCTTTGTGACGAAGGAGCTAACGGATTGGCGTGGCAAGAATGCTCGAAAGATCGCTCTCCGGATGAAAGCCTTCGAGGCAGGCTGTGCGCTACTCGTTGCCGAGATCGGAGTCTTAATCGCCGCGTTAGCTATCCGGTGAGGAGGTCACATGGTTTGGACGGGTCCGAGTGCTCAAGCGGGCGACTTTGAAGGTGCTGCCGTCCAGGAAGAACTCATGCCGAGTACGGAGCCACGATTTCTTTTGGTTCTTACCGGCGAGGTTCGGCTGGACGAAGGTCAAGCGGACGAGTGGCGTGCCTGGTTTAGTTCCATTGCTCACCTGATCCGAGACAGAGGAGATCCGCTGGGAGCTTCAGCCACCATCAATCCCGATGGCACAATTGTCGAGGGCGGGCGATCGCGCCTGACTGGCTTTGTCGTGATTTCGGCACCAAGCTTTGCGGAGGCCGTGAACGCGGCCAAAAGCTGCCCTGTGCTCGCGGTCGGAGGCAATGTCGAGGTATACGAGGCCCGAGAGTAGGGGTTGGAATCGGGGGCCCGCATCGTCCAGTGGGCCGGAATCGCAATGCATCATCCCAGGTCCCGAATTGACTTGGACGGCCGACACGTGTCACGTCGCTTGACGATCGAGAACGGGTGAGCCGGCGGGTGGCTAATCCTGATCTTCTCGGAACGGTTGTAACAGGAGTCGTCCATTGACGGGACGTCGCCAATCAGGAGAACCAACGGCACAGGTCTAGGTTCTCAGATGCTCAAGCTGACCCTTACAACGGGGGTCTGCCAATCATTCTGGCCAGCTTGTTCACCATCAGTTTGCTCCAATGCTCATCAGTTCGAAGCTCGAGCGCCTCGTACCCGCCGGCCCGGTAGCGGGCGACGAGTACCGACACGGAGCTCTTCGACACCCCGTGGGTTCGGGCCACCTCTCGGACTCCCCGACCCTCCAGAACCACAGCATCCACCACATAGCGAGCGAGTGCCACCGAGCCACCATGGACTGAAGTGTCCACGATGACCCGCGACATGCCGTCCACTATGGGGTTGAACAGCACGGGTGGGGGGACTTAAACCCTTCAGCCCACGGTGCCAGTTGGCGTACTCAATGGTCCGCGTAATCGTTTGCCGCTGACGGGCTGCGGCCCGTTCCTTGCCCGGGCTCATCGGCGTGGACGGCAACCTCCCGCACGCCGTTGGAGCTAAGGACCCGGCAGGCGACGCAGTTCGCGGTCACGAACCTTCATGCTTGACCCGTAGAACGAGTTCCAGAGGGCCCGCGACACCCGACTGGGCTTTGCATCCCTGACATACCATATCCAGGTGAGCAGTTCCGGTGGCGTGACCGGGCGGAGGTCAGGTCCGCAGATCGAGGAGACAAAGCGGTCGCACGCGTGGGCAATCTCCTTGATAGTTGCACTAGCGGCCGCCATGTACGCCCTTCTCTTTTTCGGCCTGACTCAGATGACAGTGGCCCACGGGAATTCGGCGTGGTCACGACTGCGCCCTTCGCAAGAACTAGACCTAGGGTGCTATGTCTTCCTACTCTCGTGGTGGATTGCCTACTTCTCGCGATCCTCTTTCACCAAAAAGACACACACACTCCGCCGTTTCCAGCTCTTCACCTTGCGCTCCTTCCTGAATGGGATCAGCTCCCATCGGGGTACTTCGCTCGCCGACGTCGAGGACGCATTTAGCAAACCGGAGGAAGTCGCCGTGAAGGTTGCAAAGAGCGACGCCGATCAGGCGGCAGCCACGGCTCTGCAGTGGGATCAGCGGGACGAAGAACTCATCCGGGAGAAAGCGCGGTCGAGCCGCGACGTGCAGGGAATCATGATCGCAGTGGTTGTCCTGCTCCTCACGCTCATCGTGGTCGACCGAGCCTTTGCTCCTCACAGCGAGTATCACGTGCTTATCGAGGGTCCGATCTTCGCGGTGGCGATAGCGATAATCCTCATGTGGGGGATGTCCCTCGACATCTTCGACACCATGTTGAATTCATTCCAAGTTGACATCCGGGAAGCAAACGAGCTCCGTCGCCACTTCTACGCCAAGATGGGTCCGCTCAAGCCAATGGGCGGAGCGGTCTCCTATGGCTACGTCGGCCACGCGCTCATGCCAATCTTTGTCTTGATGGTGTTCTCATGGTTTGAGCCCGTGGTGGCCAGTTTTGGCACGGCCCTCTACGTGCTGTTCGCCTACCCGTACTACTACGGCTACTGGGGCGTGCGAACGAAGGATGTCAATAAGAACTTCACAGGGATAGATCAGAACCGACTTCCCCTTAGTTGGAGTGTCGAGGGATGCTCGATAACCCGTTGGGTTGTTAACCGCGACGGTGACAAGGACGTGCCGACTATTGACGAGATAGTTGAAGCAAGGGTCACTGACCCTCGGCGGGAGGAACACCGGTTCGAGGAACGATCCCCTGCCAAGATCGATACGCAGTACTGGCCACCGTGGCTTCTCTGCGGCATCTTTCTGGTGCCGAGTGTGCTGATCATGTTGTACTCCACGTAGGGCCAATGGAGAGCGTCGCTGACTCGTTTCTGACCGCGGTAATCCGAGCGGGCACCTCGATTGTGTTCGGGTTGCCCGGTGTGCACAACTTGGCGTTCTGGAGCGCTGAGCCATCCGCCAACCTACCGACCATCATCAAGGTTCGGCACGAGCAGACGGCTGTGTACAGCGCCGACGGGTTCGCTCGGAGTACCGGCAAACTAGGGGTAGCGCTCGTGACCACCGGGCCGGGTGCGGCCAACTGCGTCGCCGCCTTTGGCGAGGCGGCAATGGCACGATCGCCCGTCCTCCTTGTGGCCAGCGAGGTGGCCAACCGCACGCGGGCGGCGGGCCTCGCCCGCAGCCTGCACGAGTCGCCGGACCAGGCGGCGATGTTCAGTTTGCTCGCGAAGTCCACCTGGAGTCCTCGGAGCCCCGATGAGGCCGGTCGTGCGCTCGGCCTGGCGATAACTGATGCCTTGACTCACCCCCGCGGCCCCGTCTACGTCGACGTGCCGGCGGACGTCCTGTGGCGGGCGGCTCCGGTCACGGCACCAACACCTCCCCCGCGCCCACAGGCAGAAGAGACCGTGCTCAAGCGGATTGCGACGTTGATCGAGAATGCGTCTCGGATTGGGATCTGGGCCGGGGGGGGGCGTGGTCGAGGCGGATGCCGGTGATGCTGTGGTCGCCCTCGCCGAGCACTTACATGCGCCGATCTTCACGACGTTCGCTTCACGTGGCCTCGGTGGTCCGGGATCGCCCATGCGGGTGCCGCTTCCTCCCCATGAGCCCGCCATCGGTGAGTTCCTCGCCAGCCTGGACCTACTCCTCGCACTCGGGTCCGACTTCGACGGCATGCTTACGAAGAACGCTTCCCTCCCCCTCCCTTCTCTTATCGTCGACGTCAACCTCTTGGCTGGAGAGCGCTCCTTCGGTTACAACGGGATCGAGCCCCTACAAGGCGACGTTCGTCAGGTCGCCAAGTGGCTCCTCTCGGCGACGGAGGTTCGGGCCGAAGGGCCCAGTGACGAGCTGCCCCTGGCGGTTGGACAGGCACGTGCCGAACTCGACTCTGACCCTCGGGTGACGTCAGCCCTTGCCTTCGTGTCCGCCATCGAGCGTGTGGCGGGCGACGCGGTGATCGTCAACGACATGTGTATCCCCGGCTACTGGCTGGGTAGTTACTTCCAACCGAACGACGTCCGCTGCCTGCAGTATCCGGTGGGTTGGGGGACGCTCGGCTATTCCCTACCGGCGGCGGTGGGCGCAGGGGCTGCCAGGCGGCGGCGTGTGCTCGCTGTCTGCGGTGACGCCGGCGTTCTGTTCGGGGTGGGCGAACTGGCAACGATCAGGGAGATGGATCTGCCCGTAACCGTGTTGATCGTTGACGACGGCGGCTACGGAATGCTCCGCTTCGATCAGGTGCACGCCGGTCGGGACCCCGAGGACATGGGCCTGCGTTCGCCGGATTTCGAGGCGCTCGCCCGATCCTTCGGACTGCCCGTCACCACGATCCTGGGTGACTCCGAATCGGCAATCGCAGACGCCGTCGGAGCCGCCCTCGATGCCGACGGTCCTAACGTCCTCGTTTGGCGGGCGTCGTTGTTCCCGCCCCGCACCACATCTCCCCGCTGGGACGAGTGACGCGTGTGGTCAAGGGGCCGTAGGATGAACAGCAGGTCGCTGAGCGTGCTGACTCATGACCGTAAGCGCTGTTCACTTCGGAGCATCGTGAAAGAAGACCGAGAAGAGCCACACCAGCCCGACACACTGGGTATGTCCGTCTCTGAGATGCGGCAGCTCGCACACTGGGTCGTGGACCGCGTCGTCGACCATTTTGAGCACGGAGCCGAGGGTCCCGCCATCCACGTGAGTTCTCCTCAGGAGCTCATTTGGTCAATTTGGGGGACCGCCACCGGATGAGCCCGGCGACCCAGAGGAGGCGTTGAAGGACCTGGTCGACGTGGTGTTGGTCAACATGCAGCATGGCGACCATCCGCGCTACTTCGCGCGAGTGCCAGGGCCGTCGTCGTTCGCCGCCGTTCTGGGGGACTGGCTCGGGACCGGCTTCAACAGCATCGCAGCGTCGTGGGCCGGCGGTTCCGGCCCGGCTATCGTCGAGCTCGTCGTCCTCGAGTGGCTGCGAGAGCTCATCGGCCTCCCCGAGGGCACCGAAGGGATACTCACAAGCGGGGGCTCGCTGGCTAACGCCACTGGCCTAATAGTGGCCCGCAACATCATGGGCGCCGGTGTCGTCTACTTATCCGACCAGACCCACGCGTCCATCGAGCGTGGGCTGACCACGATCGGCTTCCCTCCTGAGGACTTGCGAGTGCTCCCGACAGACGGTGACTACCGAATGAACGTGATCGACCTACGGGAGGCAGTAATTCTCGACCGTGCTGCCCGCTTTCAGCCGAGATTTGTGGTGGCGACGGCGGGAACGACGAATGCGGGTGTCGTCGATCCCTTAGACGACCTCGCCGATTTCTGTTCGGCTGAGGGCCTCTGGCTTCATGTCGACGGTGCCTACGGCGCCCCGGCGGCCCTGTGCGACCGGGGTCGGTCCGTCCTCGGCGGGCTCGGCCGCGGAGACTCCCTAGTACTCGACCCTCACAAGTGGCTATTTCAGCCTTACGACATCGGGTCCCTCTTTGTCCGCAGACCCGGCGCGCTTGCTCGGACTTTCTCGATGACCCCTGAGTACCTCACTGATGCAGCAAGCGGCACTGGAGAGGTGGATCTGCGGGACCGGAGTCTCGAACTCACCCGCCGGGCGCGTGGTCTGAAGCTGTGGCTCACATTCAAGACCTACGGATTGGACCGGATCCGATCGGCAATCACCCAAGGGATCGAACTTGCGGAGTACGCCGAAGTCATCCTTCGGGCGGATGACCGGTGGGAGCTGGTTACCCCGGCACAGCTCGGGATCGTCACGTTTGCCAGGCGCGGTGCCCGTGACGAAGCGCACAGCGCCGCCGCGACGGCTTTAGCCCAGGATGGCTACGCGGCGGTCACGAGCACCAAGCTGCGGCAAAAATCCGCTCTGCGGCTCTGCACGATCAATCCGCGGAGCACCGAGGAAGACATTGAGTCCACTCTGGCTCGGCTAGCAGCCGCATTCTCCTTGTGAAGGGCTGAGCCTGCAAACAGGTTGCTGAATCTCGCCCAGTCGGGGATTGGATCTCCGTACGCCAGAATTCGCAAAGATCATGCTGGCGTCTGGTATATACCCGTCGTTGAGCTGGGGTCCACCATCGCCAGATTGACCCAGGCAATCGGCCCTCTCGATCCAACCCAACTTTAGGTCGAGGCAAGCCGTGAATCTATTTCGGACAGCAGAAGGCCTATACCTCGGGGGTCCCAGATCCCATTCTGGGTGTTGTCGGCCGGTTCGTTTCTGCCCATGGTCTTTCACCGTAGGAGTGATTGCCGGAAGCTGGGTGTGACCGGACCCCGTTGATCGGCCCACCCGCTACGTGAGCTGAAGCGGTCTTCTGTCCCTCCATCGAGCGGCGAACTCGGCTGGAGTGAGCATGCCAAGCGCCGAATGCGGACGATAGGAGTTGTACTCCTCCTTCCAGTCTGCGACAAGGACTCTGGCCTCCAAGAGGGTGTCGAACTGCTCGATGGAAAGCAGCTCCTCTCGCATCCGAGAGCCATAGGACTCGACCCAGGGGTTCTGCCATGGGCTGCCGGGCTCGATGTAGCTGGCACCGGCGCCGGAGAAGTCGCACCAGTCAGAGAGGGCGTTGGCGGTCAGCTCGGGCCCGTTGTCGCAGCGGATGAACTCGGGAGCCCCTCGCTCGGCGACGAGCTGGTCGAGGGCTGCGACCGTGTGATCGGCGTCGATCGAGTAGGCGACGAGGTCGGAGAGTGACTCCCTCGTGAACTCGTCGGTGACGTGGAGGATCTTGAGCTTGCGGCCCTGGGACGTCACGTCGAACTGGTAGTCGAGGGCCCAGACGTGGTTGGGGTGGGTGGCAGACAGTCGGTCGGCGGGTGTCGTCGAGACCCCGAGCCGTGGTCGCTTGTGGCGCCGGGGCGGGACCCGCAGTCCTTCTTCCCGCCACAGACGCTGGACTTTCTTGCGGTTGAGGTGGTGGCCCTCCCGGCAGAGGACGGCATGGGCCCGGCGATAGCCCCAGCGGGGGTGGTGGCGGGCGAAGTCCCGAAGCTGCCGGCGGAGGTCCCGGTCGGGGTCGGGCTCTGCGGGCCGATGACGCTGGGTCGAGCGGTGCTGGCCGACGATCTGGCACGCCCGCCGCTGCGAGAAGCCGAGGCGGTCTTGAATCATGACCGCGGCACGACGTCGTTGCGACGGGCTCACCATTTTCCCGAGGCGATCTCCCGGAGGGCCAGGTTCTCGAGCTCCTTGTCGGCCACCAGCCGCTTGAGCTGCGCGTTCTCTTTCTCCAGCTCTTTGAGTCGTTTTGCGTCGTCGGCCTTCATGCCGCCGTACTGGTTCCGCCACCGGTGATAGGTGGTCTCGGTGATCTGGAGGTGGCGGGCAACCGCCGCCACGTCGGCCCCCTCGTTGAGCAGCCGGTCGGCTTCTTTGAGCTTCCGGACGATCTGCTCGGGGGTGTGTCTGCGTCTAGCCATCGTGAACATCCTCCCTTCGCCCACGATTGTGGGCAACGGGCTCAGTTCACGGGTGGACCAATCTCAGGGGGTCAGGCCAGGTGGACTACCCCTGTCCGACCTTTGCCACACCACTCCATTTGGGTGAGGGCCGGTTGGTTGGCGTCCCAAGCTTGCGGTTGCAAGTTTCCGGGAATTGATACAGAAATCTGGGAACCGAGAGGGATTTAGGTAATTCTGACCAGGGAGTATTCTCAACCTCTAGAGCTGAGGGTTCAGAGATCTCAGCCTGACTGGCTGAGTTTTGAAGGGATGCACTGGATCCGCTAGGGCTCAGGATCGAGCAACCTCAGCCCGTCTGACTTCGGCTTTAGCACCACGATCCAACCGGTTACGACGGTTCCGACGTGGTTGAAGATGCGCCCATACCCGGCAACTTGTTTGAATCCATCTTGGGAGTCCGGGGGTCTGAGATCCTCGGACGTTGAACTCAGCGGGCTCGCTCGCTATCCGGCTGCCGTCGTCCTTGGCGTTCTGGCTCACTAACGGCTTGCGACCCGTTGGGTTCACCCGGTGAGGAAGTGGCTCAAGAGAGGTTTGCACAGCCGGTAGTTGCATTGCCCTCCTCACCACGCCAACCAGAGCGAAGGAGGAACCGTGCAGGACGTGTTGATAAGCGTGGACCCGCATAAGGCCAGCAACACCCTGGCCGTGCTCGACCCAGTGACCAAGACCCCGATCGACGGAGGTCGGTTCGCCAACACCTCGAAGGGCTATCGAGCGCTGATGGCCTTCGCGGGACGGTGGGACGACCGTCGATGGGCGGTCGAAGGATGCCACGGGGCGGGGAGGTCGTTAGCCCAACGCCTGTTGGTCTCCGGGGAGGTGGTCCTCGACGTGCCAGCCAAGCTGGCCGCCCGAGTGAGGGTGTTCTCGACCGGCCATGGTCGAAAGACCGATCGGGATGACGCCATCTCCGTCGGCTTGGCGGCCCTCGACGGTGAGGGTGTCGCCCCAGTGGTCGAGGATGGCGCCGCCACGAGCCTGCGACTCCTGAGCGACCGCCGCGAGGAGCTGGTGGCGCTTCGCACCCAGGCCGTCTGCCGGCTGCACCGTCTCTTGGTGGAGCTCACCCCCGGGGGGATGAGCAGCGAGCTGAGTGCCAAGAAGGCAGCATCGGTCCTGGTCAGATTGCGTCCCGACGGCGAGGTGGCCCAAGTCCGGTTCCAGCTGGCCACCGAACATCTGGCCGACATCGAGGCCATCGACGCCAAGCTCAAGACGAGCAACACCCAGATCACCGCCCTCGTGAAGGCCACCAGCACGAGCCTGGTCGACCTCTACGGGGTCGGGCCGGTGATCGCCGGACGGATCATGGCCGAGGTGGAGAACGTCGCCCGATTCCCGACCAAGGATCACTTCGCGTCTTATAACGGAACCGCGCCGATTGACGCATCCTCGGGCGACCAGGTCCGTCACCGCCTGTCACGGGCAGGGAACCGGCGGCTCAACCACGCCCTGCACATGATGGCGGTGACCCAGCTGCGTCAGACGGAGACGCTTGGCCGGGCCTACTACGAGCGCAAGCGCCTCGAGGGCAAGACTCCGAAGGAGGCCCTGCGCTGTCTGAAGCGCCGGCTATCAGACATCGTCTACTACCAACTCGTTGCCGACAGCCGAGGCAGAATCGAGGGGTGCGGATCACCTACAACCGCCACGCCGACGCCGTCTACGTCCACCTCACCGAAGAGGAGCTCCCACCCGGTCCGACGGCAAGCATCAAAGCCCAGCCGCCCGAAGGCATCCAAGCGTTCGTCGTGCTCGACTGGAAGGTCGACCGTCTCGTCGGCATCGAAGTCCTCGACGCCAGCACCCGGCTCCCGCAAGACCTCCTCGACGGTGCGGAGATCATCGACTGACAGGCGCAGTTCCCTCGTCTCTTGACAGAGAGGAGCTGTGGCCTCAACCGGTCAACGCAACGGCATCGGCGAACGCCTTTGATGGTGTCATCCAGCCAAGGGTCTGTCGAGGTCGCGTATTGAGGGATCGTGCAATGGCATCGAGTTCCCGCTGTGTGCACTGGGAGAGGTCCGCCGACTTGGGCAGGTACTGACGGAGCAGTCCGTTGGTGTTCTCGTTGCTCCCGCGCTGCCAAGGGCTCTTCGGATCACAGAAGTAGATCTGCACGCCGGTGTCGACCGTGAACTGAACGTGCTGGGCCATTTCCTTGCCCTGGTCCCACGTGATGGACCGGCGGAGTTGGGCTGGAAGGGTGAGGATCCGCTTCGTCATGGCCTTGCGCACCGCTTCGGCCCCGATGCCGTTGGGCAGCTTCAGCAAGATGACGTAGCGGCTATATCGCTCGACGAGAGTCCCGATGGCGGTCATCCTCCTGCCGAAGATGAGGTCCCCTTCCCAGTGGCCCGGGACGGCCCGGTCGTCCACCTCGGCCGGCCGCTCGGAGATCATCACCATGTTGGTGAGCTGGCCTCCGCCGGTGCCGCCCTTCGTATAGGCCTTGGCCCGCCGCATGGCTCGGCCGGTCCGCAGGCACGAGTGCAGCTCTTTCTTCAGTGCCCCACGGCTCTGGACGAAGAGCGACTGGTAGATGGTCTCGTGGGACACCTGCATCTCCGGGACATCAGGGTAGGTCTCAGCCAACCACGCCGAGATCTGCTGCGGTGACCACAGACCTTCAAGCTTGCGTTCGACGGTTCTTCGCAGCCGCCGGCACTGCGAGAGCTTGGCTCGCTTCGGGCGCAGTGCCCGCTTTTGGGCACCACGGTCGGCCTGAAGGGCCCGGTACTTGGCCCGGCCTCCGTTGCCGTTCACCTCACGGCAGACAGTCGACGGGGAGCGGTCCAGCCCCTCGGCGATGGTCCGGATAGACAGACCGCCCGCCAGGCCCCGGGAGATTTCCTCACGCTCCTCAAGTGATAGGCGGAGCTCCGAGCGTTGTCGAAGAGTTGGCCTCCTGCCGCCGTGGTCGGCGATGAACCTGCGAAGCGATGAATTTTGCCGATCCAGGTGTTTGGCGATGCGTTTGACGGGTACTCCTGCCTCCCGCATGTCCCAGATCGTTGCCCTGTCCTCCTCGGAGAACCGTGTCATACCCGCACCTCCTGATCGTCGAACTCAATGTTCGCCAATCAGACAGGTGTTGCGTTGACCGGTTGAGGACACAGCCGATAGGGGGCAGTCTGTCCCTACAATTTGCGGGAGTTGTGGGTCCTTAAAGACGAGACGACTCCTTGGGGCTACATCGGTCGTCTCAATCTGTGACTGAGTCGAAGACGAACTTGTTTGGAGTTGCGGTTCAACCGGAGACTGCGTAGAGCTTCCAGCTCCCCGGCACCCCCTTCAGCATGTGCTCACCTCGGTCATTGAACTCAATGCCCGAGCCAACCACGAGGTCCTTGACGGTGCCCGAGACAAGAACTTCGCTCGGTGAGGCCAAAGAACCGACGCGAGCTGCGATGTGAACGGCGAGGCCGCCCAGATCGTTGCCCCTCACCTCGCATTCACCGGTGTGGAGACCCATGCGCAGCTCGATACCGAGTGCTCGGGTGGCGTCGATGATCACCTGGCCACAACGGATGGCTCGAGCCGGACCATCGAAGGAAGCGACGAAGCCGTCTCCCGTCGTGTTGACCTCCCGACCTCGGAAGATCCGAAGCTGTTCGCGGACAATTTGATCGTGGCGATCCAACAAGGACCGCCACCGTTGATCACCCAGCGAGGCTGCACGTTCGGTTGATCCGACGATATCGGTGAAGAGTACAGAGACCAGCACTCGGTCGATATCGGTTACTGGTCTCGTACCGGTCAAGAACTCGGCCACTTCGTCGAAGATCACGTCCTGCTGGCTGAAGATCAACATGTCGTCGCCCGGCAGCGCGACGAACTTGGATCCCTCAATGTGCTCAGCCACATAACGCCCATGAGCCATGGGCAGGAAGCTTGGATTGTCGGCGCTCAGGACCAGCGTGGGCGCCCGGAGGAGCGGGAGCACCGGGCGAACATCGAGGTTCCGAAGCAGGTAGTCGTACTGTGCGGCCGCGGTTCTCGGGGTGACCGACGACCGGAAGAGCCGAGCAAGAGCATCGCGGCGAACCGGGTCTTCCGGGCCAGCTGCACCAGCAAGCGAGAGAAACTCCGGCGTACCCCAGTGGGTCCGGAGGAACTCGATGACGAAATCGAGCGCCTCAGGTGTGAAACCGATCGGATAGTCGTCAGCGACCAGATATCGGGCAGTGGTATTGCACAGCACCAGGGAATCGACCCGTTCGGGATGTGCAGCGGCATAGAGGATCGCGATCGGGCCAGCATCGACCGTCGCGAGAATGGATGTCTGCTCGGACCCGACCGCGTTGAGGACGCTTTCGATGTCTTCCGTCCACTCCTCCCATGTTGGTATGGCGTTACGCGGCACACCGTCAGATGCCCCTGTGCCTCGTCGATCGAGAAAGATCAAGCGGCGTAACGACGCCAGCCGTCTGAGGAAGTCGGCAATGTCGGGGTCCTCCCACGCCATTTCGACGTTGCTGCCAAGTCCGTTGAAGAAGAGGAGGTCGGAAGGTCCCTCTCCGAGGACCTGGTAGGCAACGTCAGCATCCCCGACGGCCACGTACTTGGTGTCCGGACGGCTCATGAGGCAAACAGTCTGACTTGCATTCCAGCTCGATGCTGGAACTCTTCTTCGGCGAGGCTTGCGCGCCATGAGCCAATCGTCCTCACTGCAGACGCCAAGACGATTCGCTGCCCGATGCGATCGACCAGACAATCGCGTTCATCAACCAATACGTCGAGCGCTGGCGTCTGTCGGGCAGCGCTTGGCCATCTGATCGTCCGAGGGGTCGAGTCACGAACATATGGCCACGTTCGATAACCGCCGCTGACCCGGCGTTATGGGCGCCCCATCACATCTCGACCATGACCAGTTTCGTGATGTGGTGCCACGTGAGGAGGCCTGCAACGCGCTCGCTTATTGGAATGAGTAGGAACCGGGCGTGCACGGGTCCCGAATCTGTCCCTTGACATCTCTGTGGGCAGATGTTATCTTGAGATCAAGATACTGGTCCTCAAGATAAGGGGCCGACGAGTGAGAGGTGGACACATGGCACAGGCA
This sequence comes from uncultured Acidimicrobiales bacterium, assembly GCA_963769825.1. Taxonomy (GTDB): domain Bacteria; phylum Actinomycetota; class Acidimicrobiia; order Acidimicrobiales; family RAAP-2; genus Bog-756. The sequence continues at coordinate 325,673 of CAVYNO010000003.1, read as the reverse complement.
ACATTGCTGGTTCGACATGAGGTCGAGGACTACGCGGCATGGCGCTCGGCGTACGAGAGTGTGGACGGGCTGCGCAAGGAGCACGGCTGTACCGATGCCGAGGTGCTAGTCGACCCGGCCGACAAGCAGGACGTGTACGTCCTGCACCGGTTCCCCACCTTGGACCAGGCCCAAGCCTTCGCCGGCAGCAACGAGCTGCGTGAGGCCATGGGTCGATCCGGGGTCAAGGGTGCACCCCGGATCGAGATCGCGGTGGGGGCCTGAACTGAGCCAGTCTCCACCAAAGAGCCGAGGTGGCGCCCGCAAGGGCGCTGCCTCGGCACCGCCACCCGAGGTCGCGGCATTCGAGAAGGAGTTTCCCGGTGCGTCCTGGCTGTCTGCCCAGGTAATCCGGAATCTCGAAGTGGTCGGAGGCCACGCCGAGGCTTTGATTGCGTCGGTGGCACGTCGTCATGGCCTGTCGCACGCAGCGCTCAACGCCCTGGCCGTCATCGAGGGAAACGGAGCTCCCATGACCGCCGGCGCAGTCGGCGCCCACATGCACATCACGAGCGGAACCATGACCAGCGTGCTCGACACATTGGAGCGCAACGGGTACATCACACGGCTCGCAGACCCCGACGACCGCCGCCGGGTCCTCGTCGACGTGACACCGGAAGCCCAAACCGTGCTCAATCGGCTGCTCCCGGAGGTCGTCCAGACCACGACCGTGGTGACGGCAGGAATCGACGACACCGAGCTCTACGACTTCCTGCGCACCCTGGCTCGTATCCGCGATGCGATCGCTGCCGCCCCGGACGATTTGGCACCCCCGGCCCCTCGCCGGACGCCCCGCAACCTGAAACGTTCATGAAAGGAACACTGAAGAGCAAACGCCACCGATCTGATGTGATGAAGGGGCGGGGCCTCCGCCCCTCGTGAAGATTCGAGCGCCGCGAGCGACACTCGGGTTTCCACAAACACCCTCGACAAGAGGAGGAGGCCCCTATGGAACGACAGTATGTCGGAATCGACCTGCATCGCCGCAGCTCGACCATCTACCGCATGGCCGAGGACGGTGAGGTGCTCGGCTGCACCCGTATCCCGAGCCAGCCCTTCGAACTGGCCCAGGCCATGGCCAAGGCGGGCGATGCTCCCGAAGTGGTGCTCGAGTCCACCTATGGCTGGTACTGGGCAGCGGACCTCCTCCAAGACATGGGGGCCCACGTGCATCTGGCCCACGCCCTGGGCAACAACTGGGGCCACCGCCGGGTGAAGAACGACGAGCTCGACGCCAAGGACCTGGCCGCCATGCTCCGGCTCGGACGCTTGGCCGAGGGCTGGATCGCACCACCCGAGACCCGGGAGCTCCGAGAGCTCGTGCGTTACCGGTTCTCCTTGGTCCGCCATCGCACCAGCGCCAAAGCCCAGATCCACGGGGTCATGGCGAAGAACGGCATCCTGCCGGTGGTGGGCGAGCTGTGGGGCCCCGCCGGCACCGCCCAGCTCGACAACCGATCTCCCGGTGGCCTACACCGTGCGCATCGAGTCGCTCCGGGACCTGCTCGAGATCTACGACCGGGAGATCACCATGCTGGATGGTCACCTTCACCATGAGTTGAAAGACGACCCCGCCTACCGGGCCCTCGTGAAGGTCCCCGGAGTCGGGAAGGTCATCGCCGCCATCTTCGTGGCCGAGATCGGCGACATCGGTCGCTTCGACAGCCCGAAGAAGCTCTGCTCGTGGGCCGGGCTCACCCCCAAGCACCGAGAGTCCGACCAGACCGTCCACCGCGGATCCATCACCAAGCAGGGGTCACCCCTCGTGCGGTGGGCGGCGATCGAGGCCGTCGGCAACTACCGGGCCCGGGGCAACGAGAAGCTCCGGGCCGACTACCTGCGCATCGCCGAGCGCCGGGGCAGGTACAAGGCACGCGTCGCCGTGGCCCGGAAGCTCTTGACCCTCGTCTACTACGGGCTCCGAGACGGCGAGGTTCGCTGTCTCGAAGCCCCTGAGGTCGCGTGAGCGGCGGACACGGACTGGCGCGAGCTCGACTAACGCCGTGGCCCGCCTCTCGTGGCGTGGCCGGCCTACCTGATTGAGCCCGCCGGACCGTGGCCGAACCCCATCATGTCGGCGATCGACGAATGAATGGCTGGCTGCTCTGGCACCTGTGACAGGCCCCCTCAAACCGTGATGGGAACTTGTAGCACCCGATAGGCGTCGTCCACTCGAGGATGCGCTGTTCGTCGCCGGCGTCAACGCCGAGTCCTTCGGATGGCTTCGCCAGCGTTGACCCCGACTCCTCGCTAGCGCGCGCCTACTTCCAGGACGACGTCTCGGTGACCAGGACAAAAAGAATGCGCCAAGCTCTTGACCCGGCCCGCCCCTTCATGAACGGCGTTAGGGGGCATGGGACACCTCGAGCTCATTCTTGGAGGCGCTGGGGCACTGGCGAGTGCCACGTGACGTGGCCAGCTGTAGACCGGCTCTGTCGTCGTAGTCCGATTTCCATACCAGCTTGTATTCCCCAGGCGCGGTAAGGGGCACCTATGCTGCGATGTCTGTGCGGGTCGTGGTCACGGGATCGAGCGGCCTGATCGGGCGAGCCCTGTGTTCCTCTCTAGGCGGACACAGCCACGACGTGGTCAGCGTTGTGCGCCGTCCGGTTCGACCTGGTGAGCCCGCCCTTCGCTGGGATGTCGAGGCCGGCACGATCGATTCCGGTGGCCTCGAAGGTGCTGACGCTGTGGTCCATCTTGCCGGCGCAGGTATCGGCGATAGCCGCTGGAGTCACGCTCGCAAGCGAATGCTCGTCGAGAGCCGTACCCGCTCGACTGCGCTGCTCGCTGGCGCGCTGGCTGATCTCGATCGCCGGCCTCGGGTGCTGGTGAGCGCCTCGGCAATCGGGATCTACGGTGACCGTGGCGACGAGATCCTCACCGAGCAGAGCCCACCGGGTGACGACTTCTTGGCCTCGCTCTGCGTGCGTTGGGAGGCCGAAGGGGCCCTCGCCGCCGAGGCCGGTATCAGAGTGGTCTGTGCTCGCACCGGCGTCGTACTGAGTAGACAAGGAGGTGCGCTCCCCAAGCTACTGCCGTTGTTCAAGTTCGGCCTGGGCGGGAGGTTCGGGTCCGGGACCCAGTGGTGGAGCTGGATCACCCTCGACGACGAGGTCCGGGCGATTGAGTGGCTGCTGGAGAACGACGTGCGCGGGCCGGTAAATTTGACGGCGCCGAACCCCGTCACCAACCGCGAGTTCACCCGGATCCTCGGCGCGGTGCTGTCCCGACCGGCCCGGCTACCTGTGCCCAGGTTCGGCCCGAGGCTGCTGCTGGGGTCCGAACTCGCCGACGCCCTTCTGTTTACCAGCGCCCGGGTGCGGCCCGCAGTCCTGGAATCGAGCGGGTTCGCCTTCTCCCACTCCGACTTGGAGGCGGGTCTGCGAAACTTGCTGAAGCCGCCCGCGTCGTGAGGCAGGAGCCACAGCATCAAGTGGGGGATCACGCCGAGACGGGGCTCAGACGCGGTAGCCGCCGCTAGGTCGCTGGCGACCATCCCCGGATCACCGACGGCGGCACCTTCGTCCCTGCCACCTCTCGCCGGACATGCACCGCCGTGCGAGTCTGATCCGAGCCACACTCCACCACCCACTGACTCTCCTTGGGCGCAGCGTCGGCGCAGGCCCAGCGATGTCCCTGAGGGGCTCCGTACGCGAGGGGACCCATTTTAAGCTTCCCTTCAGCTTCGCGATAACCGGCTGAACGAAGTCGCCGGGGACGGCCGCAACCCCCTTCGGTCGCCGAAATCGGCATCCGGTACGGCTAGTGGTCGGCAGGTGAACAAGATCTGTTCTCCCTGCACCAGCGTCAGTCCAATAGCTGCCTCAGCAGTATCCCCACCAATACCGATCAGGCAAGGCGAACGGAACAATTCGCTCGCTACTTTGGTGCTCGACGTTGCCGATAACGGCATCCGGCCCGGGGAAAAAGGGGCCTTGACGACCACTATCCTCCCATCGGACTACGAAGGGCGGCTCTCCATTCACCTTGGGCACGTCCATTACCTTGCATCCACGGTCCGGTAGCAGCCCCGGGTGCCCGCGAATCACTATTCGATCTCCAACTTGTGCACGCATGGTGCTCACTTTCTCGGCCACTTGCATACGGCCATCGCGGATCCGCAACAGCTCGTCTGCAGACCAGAGGTCCAGATCATGCCCAGTTGAAGGGCGCGTTCGGATCGTCCAGAATCCGGTTCAACTGCCCATTCGAAGGGCCAGTTTGGGGCCGTGAACCCGATGGATCTGCCCTCTTCGGCAAAATGCACGAAGGCTCACGTTGTACAAACAGCGGTGACGGTGTCCGCACCGACACTACACCCATAGAAGCAAGACCGAGGTAAGCAATCGCATCCCATTCCTGCCAGTCGCTGCGGTCACGGTGGAGCGGTCGGTCCGTCGTGCGTGGTTCCCTTGCCAGGCCAGTCATGCGCCCCGAGTGTCCTAAGCAACAACGGACGGTATGTCCGATTGGGACGAGACCGATGACCACTAAGTTGGAGTCGCTGAGTCCCGTTGAGCGAAAGGCCCGCCGCCTGAGTTCCCGGGGCCCGGCACCCTGGCCCCCCTTTCGGGGGCGGGGGGCTCGGGGCTGACTCGGCGAATCTTCGGCAGTGATTTGGATACCCCTGCGCAGATCCACAGCCATGCCAGATATTCCGAGCCACACCACAGGCTCGCCACCCCTGGTTCGCATTCGGCGCAACGTGGGCTTCGGTGCCGGCCAAGACCCTGAGGCGCCCCGTGATGTACCAATCGGGCGGCGTCTTCGGTTTGGCTTCTACTGCGGGTGGGGTCTTTTGAGAAGTACGGCGATTCGCTTGTCGGCAAGTGAGGTCATCCCGACGGCCTCCCAGCCCTGCTCGCCTTCCTCGTTGAGGGCGTGAACCGCGGCTGAGGCGCCCGGCGCGTGGGTGGCCACCTCGAAAGGAGGTAGCTCCACGATCAAATACTCCCAGGTTGTCATTTTTCAATCCTGCCTGGTGCTGGGCGTATGGCGAAAACAACGTTAGAACAGATTCTTTCACCGGGTATGGCCGCGATGTCCAACGTCCTGCCGGTTCACCGGACGCGCTTGTCGGGCTGCTTATGTGTTGTGTTGTCGACGAGGACGCCCGGGACCTCGCCAAATTGTTCGTTCCCGGCCGACGACCTCGAAGGTCTCGCCATGGAGGAAATACCGGACAAGACCTCGGCGCCAAGTTCACCCGTAATCCGCTCCGTTCGATTTCATCCTCCGGCGTTTCACCGCGCAGGTCGCACCAGGGATCAACGAGGACGAGTTCGCCGAGAGGCACCTGCCCACAGCGTCCGATCGCCCGCCATCGCTGGCTCGCCGGGACTCCGTGGGCCGCTCATATCGGCGGCCCGGGGCTCGCCCCTGGTCGAGAGAGCGGGCTAGCACCTGTGGCCTGACCCCCTGAGATTGGTCCACCCGTGAACTGAGCCCGTTGCCCACAATCGTGGGCGAAGGGAGGATGTTCACGATGGCTAGACGCAGACACACCCCCGAGCAGATCGTCCGGAAGCTCAAAGAAGCCGACCGGCTGCTCAACGAGGGGGCCGACGTGGCGGCGGTTGCCCGCCACCTCCAGATCACCGAGACCACCTATCACCGGTGGCGGAACCAGTACGGCGGCATGAAGGCCGACGACGCAAAACGACTCAAAGAGCTGGAGAAAGAGAACGCGCAGCTCAAGCGGCTGGTGGCCGACAAGGAGCTCGAGAACCTGGCCCTCCGGGAGATCGCCTCGGGAAAATGGTGAGCCCGTCGCAACGACGTCGTGCCGCGGTCATGATTCAAGACCGCCTCGGCTTCTCGCAGCGGCGGGCGTGCCAGATCGTCGGCCAGCACCGCTCGACCCAGCGTCATCGGCCCGCAGAGCCCGACCCCGACCGGGACCTCCGCCGGCAGCTTCGGGACTTCGCCCGCCACCACCCCCGCTGGGGCTATCGCCGGGCCCATGCCGTCCTCTGCCGGGAGGGCCACCACCTGAACCGCAAGAAAGTCCAGCGTCTGTGGCGGGAAGAAGGACTGCGGGTCCCGCCCCGGCGCCACAAGCGACCACGGCTCGGGGTCTCGACGACACCCGCCGACCGACTGTCTGCCACCCACCCCAACCACGTCTGGGCCCTCGACTACCAGTTCGACGTGACGTCCCAGGGCCGCAAGCTCAAGATCCTCCACGTCACCGACGAGTTCACGAGGGAGTCACTCTCCGACCTCGTCGCCTACTCGATCGACGCCGATCACACGGTCGCCGCCCTCGACCAGATCGTCGCCGAGCGAGGGGCTCCCGAGTTCATCCGCTGCGACAACGGGCCCGAGCTGACCGCCAACGCCCTCCTGACTGGTGCGACTTCTCCGGCGCCGGTGCCAGCTACATCGATCCCGGCAGCCCATGGCAGAACCCCTGGGTCGAGTCCTATGGCTCTCGGATGCGAGAGGAGTTGCTTTCCATCGAGCAGTTCGACACCCTCTTGGAGGCCAGAGTCCTTGTCGCAGACTGGAAGGAGGAGTACAACTCCTATCGTCCGCATTCGGCGCTTGGCATGCTCACTCCAGCCGAGTTCGCCGCTCGATGGAGGGACAGAAGACCGCTTCAGCTCACGTAGCGGGTGGGCCGATCAACGGGGTCCGGTCACCTGCCCCATGTCGTTCGCCCCGAACGTGCCGGCGGACGCGCCCGCGATCGGCAGGAGCGGGGCGCCACAGCAATCGAGGCAGCGATGATCAGCAGCAGCACAACAATGAGCCAGATGCTCTTCAGTGTGATCCACATCCGCCCCCACGACCGAAGATCGTGTCAGGTCGAGAGGGAAAGAACTTATTGATGCAGCCAAGTGGTGCTGAAGGCAGTTCCTCCATGGGACAGTGACGAAACCGATGCGTAGTTCGTCCCACCCGAACTCTCCGTCACGGCTCCATTGAGCCAATGCTTGCCTGAGATCGATCCGCGAACATCAGAAGTGTTCTTGACGTGCGCATCTGTGTATCCCATGGTCCCATAGTTAGCCAGGGGGTAATAACCACCACTAAAATTCCCGACGTCCTCCGTGATCACGTCCGTCGAGCTGCGCTGGCACACGAGCCCAGTGGCGCACTGCTGGTTCGTCGTGAAGGACTGCTCGCTGGCTTCGTCAGCCACGCGGATCACGAACGTGGACGTGCTCTTCACGTATTTCACATCCGCCGTGATCTCGTCGCCAGGATTGATCGTCAATGTGGTTTGAATGGCGTTGGTCGGAAACATCTCCCACCAGAGGTTGTAAGCAGGCGTTCCACCAGCCGTGCTGCAGTACGCCTCCGATCCGCCCTGCTCAACGGTGTTGTTGAACCAACCGTCGAGGCCCACCCAAAAGACGGTCCACGCCCCAGCCGCTTCACACGTGACGGTCGGCTGAATCCATGTCGCCTTGACCTCGTTGAACTCTGTGCCCTGGTCCGACGCGTACGTGACATAGCCGTCCCAGTTCCGTGATGCGAACTGCTGGCTGCCGGTACTCAACGTGGGGGAACTCGATAGGGGCGAATGTTGCGCTGGGCCTACATACCCCACAGGGCCCTGACCGGCGCTCGCCACTGAAGGGGTCATCAAGAAGACACCCACCACGCTCACCCCCATCACAACCGCGATCCGCCGAATCGTAAAGCCAATACCCATTTCCCGCTCCTAGGTGACACCGACGCTTTGCGTCAGCGCGGTCTCTCCGCCGCCATCCATTTTCACCTTATGACCCGTACCGGCCATCGTCAATTGTGATGGACTGTGACGAGACCCACCCAAGTTCGGGGACTATGGCGACGGAGCGAACAGATCTGGATTGGTAGTTCCGACGTCGTCCGGAGCTGAGCGATTGGCCGTCGAGTTGGGACTCGACGTCTGAAATCATTGATCCGGATGGCACCCGGTCTGTCTGGGTGCCGGACATCGTTTTGGTTGTTCCTCAGCTATAGAGGCTGAGATGCACACTCGCCACCCGGTTGGTGTTGGCCCTCAGGGAGCGACCGCCGACGGACCTCAGACCCGCCCCGGTCGTCAATCGGCAACAAGCGTTCACTCTCAGTCGGTTTCCCTTGCTGGCACTCGTGTTCTGCTGGTTCTTGGTGTTCTTCTTCCATAGGGAAGGGCTGATCGGGAACGCCGAGGAATCGCCAGCAGCGGGCCGAGGAAGCGGCGAAGGTAGATCGGCGGCGACCAAGGCTCTAAGCAGGGCGTCTTAGCTGTCTCCACAGTGACAGACATCGAGGCGGAAAGAGCTCACACTGACGGAGGCGACTCGCACTGACGTGGTCAGCCCGGGCCGCAGATCCAGATCCCTGTACCCGCGAAAGGAAGCGACAATGGTTTCTCTCCACAAGAGAACTAGACCGGGAGTGGCGTCAATGCGGGACATCGACTTGTTCTCAGGCTGCAACCGACATGAGCTCGGCCGCATTGGATCCCTCACCACACAGATCGAAATGAAACAAGGTTCGGTCTTGGTCGAAGAAGGCACGGTGGGTCTGGAGTTCATCGTCGTGATCAAAGGACGGGCGACCGCTTCACGCAACGGGCTGCGGCTTGCCGAGTTTGGTCCGGGGTCCTTCTTCGGGGAGCTTGCGCTGTTGGGCAACCGCTTTCGGACGGCGACCGTTGTCGCTGATACCGACATGTCTTTGTTCGTTTGCTCTCGGACGGAGTTCTTTGCATTGCAGTGTTTGGCACCATCCGTTGTACGCAAGATGTCGGCCGAGTTGAGCAGACGGATGCGCTGCACCCACCAATGGCTCGAGCAGGAATCGGTTTGTACTCCGCCGTCACTCCGGCGGGGCATCACACAAGAAGCCCCGGAGCGTCAACGAGGAGGCGAACCCGCCCTTCGTCCTACTCGGGCGGAAGTACCTCCCGATCCGATTCTCCAGCCCTTCAAGGTGCCGATCCCAGTTCGGTAGCCAAAATCCGCATTCATCGGCAAGCTACAAGATGGAGAGTTCAGCGGGAGCAGCACAGTTGCAATCCCGGCACGGCGGCTGTCCGCCCAAGAGCAGGTGATGCGTCATATGCCTGCCGACCAGCTTGCCGCCTTCGTCGTCGCGGTCGGACCGCCGTCAAGCCCCAACCCGTTGACCACACAGATTCGGATGTACTCGGACCCGTGCTCTACATCGACGTCGACGTCCGCCGATGATGAGATGAGTCTTGCTATCCGCCCCATCCCCAACATCCCCGGTGAGGTTGTTCAGACCGATTCGCGGAACTCCACACCGGCCGCAAGTACGGCGACGCCGTCCATTATGTCGATAACGGGGGTGATCTCAAACTCGTTCCATGTGCCGAACTTCGAAGGTGCATCGAGCAGGCCCTCCGGATTGTCGGTTTCGACTACGGCGCAGCCACCCTGGCCGTCCACCCGCAGCAGAAACTGGAGGAAATTTTGATCGGCCGGCGCTTGCCATTTGGCAAACGCGTCGAGCACCCGCTTACCGTCATCATGATTCTGCTGGGCCGAACCGCCTTGTCGCGTTATCCATGTCACTAAGTACTTCGCCATTTGAAGCTCCGCCCTTCTAGTCAGTCTCCGAGGCTCGGGGACTATTCGATGATTGTCGCACGTTTTCGTACCGGCCGCCCTCCCGGGATGCCGGGTCGCAGCCAAGGAAATTCCATACAGCTGAGAGTTCTGGTTGGGCTCCCCATTCGAGCTGGAACCTGGCCCTCAGCTACTCAAGCTGAGGTGGCGGGGACGCTGAACCCAGTGACTTCCGGCTCTAGGCGGTCAGAGAAGCCGCTCTTCCGAGTAGCAGGTCCCTTTCGCGTGCGTTGCGAGTCATCGACGCCGCCTCTCGAACTCGGCACGCGCTTCCTCGGTCCGACCGAGACGCTGGAGTAGATCTCCTCGGACGCTCGGTAACAGGTGGTAGTCCTTGAGAGATGGCTCGGCAGCCAGTGAATCCACGAGCTCAAGACCCATCTCGGGACCTTCCGACATGGAGAGAGCGACCGCCCGATTCAACTCCACCACCGGGGAGGGCGTGACCTTCGCGAGCCTGCGGTAGAGCTGGACGATTGCGGCCCAATCGGTGTCCGCATACCGGATGGCAGTGGCGTGGCAACAGGCGATCGCAGCCTGGATGGAGTAGGGCCCATCGCCCGCGAGCTCAAGGGCCCTGATGCCCCGTTCGATGAGCATCCGATTCCACCTGGAGCGGTCCTGGCCGGCGAGGAGAAGCGGTTCACCCTCAGGACCTGTGCGAGCCGCGATGCGCGAGGCCTGGAATTCCAAGAGGGCTTCAAGACCGTGAGCCTCCGGCTCCGCCGGCATCAGAGCACTGAGCTGGCGCGCCAGGCGTAGCGCATCCTCACACAATCCCGGCCTCGTCAGGTCGTCGCCGGCCGTCGCCGAGTATCCCTCGTTGAAGATCAAATAGATGACCTCGAGCACAGACGAGACCCGTGCGGAACGCTCGTCGCCGTAGGGAATCTCGAAGGCGATTTGGGCGGCCGCGAGCGTTCGCTTCGCCCGAACGATGCGTTGAGCGACGGTCGACTCCGAGGTCAGGAAAGCCCGGGCGATCTCCTCCGTGCGGAGCCCTCCGACCAATCTCAGCGTTAGCGCGACCCGAGCCTCTGGCGTCAGCACGGGATGACAGGCGGTGAAGATCAGCCGCAGGATGTCGTCGTCGATGGCATCGACTTCGGCTGGCTCAGGGGGAGGCACATCGGCGACGGCCCGTCCGACTTCGGCCAGCTTGCGGGCGAAGACCTCCTTCCGGCGGACCAAATCGATCGCTCGGTGCTTGGCCGTGGCCATGAGCCAGGCGCCCGGATTGTCCGGAACGCCTGACTGCGGCCAGGCCTCGAGCGCTGCCACCAGTGCGTCCTGTGCCAGTTCCTCGGCGATTCCCACATCACGGACGATGTGAGTCACTCCAGCGATGATGCGGGCGTACTCGATCCGGAAGATCGTCTCAACTGAATCGTGCGCTCTCGGAACCGTCACCGGTGCTCATCACACCAGTGGCATCGGACGGGGTCAAGCGCTGCAGCTCACCCCTCGGCGATCTCTCTCACCTCAGCCGTCACTGTCCAGTAGTCGTCGTGGACCTGAAGGAATCGCTTGGTCCACTCGAGGGCTTCCGCTTTGTCCTTGGCCTGAAGAATGGCGTAGCCGCCGACCACTTCCTTGCTCTCGGTGAAGGGCCCGTCGGTGTGGCTGATCTTGCCGCCCGAGATGGTGAGCCGGGTTCCTTCTGACGAAGGAGTGAGCCCAGCCGTGTCCAGCATGACGCCGGCCTTGGTGATCTCCTCCAGCAACGCGCCCATCCGCTCCTGGGACTCGGGACTGAAGCCCTGAGCAGGGAGATTCTGCTCCTCGACTCGGATCATGGAGAGGAAACGTGGCATGGTGCCTCCTTGGTCGTCAGCGGGCGATTCCCGCCTCTTACCCATGCGTCGAATGGGGGACGGTCAAATCGACAGTCGAGGACAGAATTCTCGATCTTTCCCCCAGCGGGCCCACCGGCACGTCAGCTTCGTGAGCTGAGCCCGCGTCAAGCCGGCTCGACGGTGGTCCAACCGCGACGACGAAGCTCGGCGGCGAGCTCGCCAGCAGGCATGTGACGCATCATCTGCTCCCGGGCGGACAGCCGCCATGGGGTAGCAACAGGGGTGCTCCCGTTGAACTCTGCATCTTGTAGCTGGCCGATGAATGCTTCCGCCTCGTCGCGGGTGAACTTGCCGGCGCCCTGACGCTGGGTAAACCCCATTGGGCCGCGTGCGTCGCGAAAGCCGGTGTGGCCAGCGTCCTTGAGGAGAGCCAACAGTTCCTGAACCTGCCTCGCCGATGCCTGGGGTCCTGCCTGCTGACCGAACGCCATGCCGGCAGTATTGCTGAGATGAGTCGGAATCAGTGGAATGCCTCTCCACCCCGGGGAGTCGACTCTTGACAGCTGGCTGCGCCCCCAAGATTCATCGCTCGCAGCTCTGCCGGCTGAACCTCCCTGTAGGAAGCTCACTCATTTGCCCGGTCACCAGATCACCTCTGCCTTTCGCGCTTTGATCGACTGGCAGTAAGCAGCCAGGGTCCCGACGGCCTCATCGACCGCTACCCGCGGTCCCGCTGCGGTCCTTCGTTCGGGACGCTGGAAGACGGGACCTATGCGAGCACGCCACCTAGGCTTCGGGGAACCCGGGTTTTCATCGCCGACGAGGCCGGACCGTTTCCGAGGGTCACAGGCATGGAGGATGCAGCTACGGAGTGAGGGTCGGTAGGCGAGACAAGGAGAGCCGCGGTTCCCCTGGTTCGGTGAACGACAGCGAGCCCAGCCGCGCCGGCGACCAGCCGGACAAGGGTGACACTTCGGATCCCGGAGCGGTAGGAGCAGGCAGCACGGCCACGTCTGCCTGGCCGCTGGCCCGCCAGGTGCCCTCCCTCGACGACGTGGCCCCCATCGCCCCCACTCCACCCGACACGTCTGAGCCGACGACGCCGGCCAGAAAATCCGCCATTGGACCGTCCGCGGCCTCAGAGCCCGCCGCGGCATCGGGGGTACTCTCCGATGCCCCACCAGTCCGTTCGGAGCGTGCCCAGCGGCGACGCAGCCGCCGAATCATCGTCTGGTCGTCGGTGGCGCTGCTTCTGGTGGTCGTGGTCTTCGCCGGCCTGGTGGCTGCCCAGCGGATCGACCGACCGCTGCCCCAGCCCACCGTGAAGGCCGGTCGTCTCACCTCCTCGGTGGTGCATGGATCGGCCCTGGTTCCCCCTTGGCCGGCCAGCGGCCAGGCGGCGGTGGCCATCCCGGCGCTTGGCTACGCGGAGCAGTCGGGGCTGGAGCAGCCCGTACCCATCGCCTCCCTGACCAAAATGACCGCCGCGGTGGTGGTACTGCGGGACCATCCCGTGCCCCTCGGCAGCAGCGGTCCGACCGTCACCATCACGCCGGACGAGGCGACCCAGTTCGACGTGGACCTGAGCGACGATGAGACCAACATCCCCCTGCAGGCCGGGGAGTCGCTCACCGAGCTACAGCTCCTCGAGGCCCTCCTCAACCAGTCGGCCGACGACGCGGCCTACACCCTGGCCGTCTGGGACGCCGGCTCGCAGCCGGCCTTCGTGGCCAAGATGAACGCCCTGGCGACCTCGCTCGGCGCCGTCCATTCCAACTACGTCGACGCCAGCGGCTTCGACCCCCATTCGGTGTCGACGGCGGCCGACACCCTGCGCATCGCCGCGGCAGGCATGGCCATCCCGACCTTTGCCAGCGTCGCCGGGATGGCCACAGTGAACCTGCCCGGAGTTGGAACGGTCCACAACATCGTCAAATCGATCGGCACCGACGGGATCGTCGGGGTGAAATCCGGTTACACCTCCCAGGCCTCAGGCTGCATGGTGCTGGCCCGTTTCCGGTCCGTCGACGGGCGCTCGGTACTGGTGCTGGCCTCGGCCCTCGGTCAACTGGAGCCCGCCCCGGCCCCACCCCCATCAACCACCGCCTCGTCTGCGGAGGCCCCGAACTCAACGCCGGCACCGGCGGCCCCGACCACCACCACGACCACCCCGCCCTACAGCGCGATCGAGGCAAAGTACCCGCTGCTCTACACCGAGCCCATCGTTCAGCATCTCCTCGACGACTTGGAGGCGGCCATCGTGCCGGTGCCGGTAGTCACCGCCGGGTACACCGTAGGCACGGCTAGCACCGAGTGGGGAGGGGCCCGTCATGTGGTGCCGGTAGTGGCAGCCGACAGTGCCTGGCTTTTCGGTGTACCGGGTCAGCGGGTGATCGCCACCATGGCCTCGGTGGCACCGCCTGGAGCAACGTCCGACGTCGGGTCGGCGGGCGCGGTCACCTTCACCCTGGGGACCCAGACCGAGACCGTGCCGGTGCGGCTGGTCCGCCGTGTGCCCGATCCTGGCTGGTGGTGGAAGATGCTCCACAACTAGTGACGCGGGCAACCGTGGGGGCGTGGTGACACCTCACGGTCCTCAGCTACACGCTGAGACGGCTCAACTGTGACCAAGCGACTGATTGTCTGGACTCGTGGGCGCTCGCCAGAAGAACTCAAGCTGAATGTTGTCGGGATCCCGAAACGTGAGCATCGCATTGTCGGTGTAGGAGAGGCTCTTCACACCCGAGTGAGCGATCCCTAGCTGATCGAGCCGATCCGCCCACTCCTGTAGCTCTTCATGGCGAGCCACGAGAAACTCGAGGTGATCGAGGCCCGTCCGAACCTCGTTGAAGGGTTCGCCAGGGTTTGAGGCATGACCCACCAGACAGAGCACAAACTCGCTCCCCGGCTCGACGAGACAGATGTAGCGCATATGGCCGCCGGCCGGAAGATAGTCGTACCGCTTCTGCATCCCCAACAGCTCGATGTACCAGGCTGCACTGCGATCCGGGTCGCGAACGGAGAGGTTGATCTCGACTCGACCGGTGATCGAAGGCACGCTTAGGAGTCTGTCATTCTGGCGGAGGCTCGTGGTCCCTGAAGACGAATCGACATTTCCGACGACTGGGCCGGTGCCGAATCGGTGGGTGCCCCTGATCGCCCCGTGTCCTCAACAGCGGCTGGGAGGGATTCACAACACGCCGACCGCAACGGCACGTCGCTGGTGGTGCATCCGCCTGCGACCTCTAGCGGGTAAGCAGCTCGGTGGTCGCCTCTACTAGTTTGCTCTCGATGCTGAAGTGTCCGAGGTCCCCGTAGAGTGCAAGTCTTGCGTCGGGGACGATCTGAGCCGTGTGGTTGGCATTTACCACGGGGCACATCTTGTCCATTTCTCCGTGGAGAACCGTGACGGGACAGGTAATGGTTGTGACATCGAACGCCACCCAGCCTCCACCGTCGGCTAGTCGGTCGTCGGTGTAGCCCTCCAGGCCCTGAGTGAACATCTCCGGAAACACGGCTTGCGCATCCTGCAGCCAGGCGGAATCCCGGAACAGAGCCACATCAGACGGTGCAAGCGCCTCACTCATTCCTCCACCCGTCATCTTGCTCCCACCTTCGCCATGCGCATCGGTGGCGGCAGCTAGAGCAGACCGGCGGTCAGGGGCATCCCACACGGCGTGACAATGTGCACGGCTCATGGTGGTCCGCGCCTCTTCAAAGCGCATGTCGGTCAGGGAGCAGCATGCTACGACCCCAAGCACGCGGTCAGGTTCGAGGGCGGCAAGGGCCAGCGCATAAGCACCACCGGTCGACTCGCCCACTGCCAGGAACTTGTCCAGTCCCAACTCGTTGACGACAGCCAATGCGTCGGGTACCCAGTCGGCGATCGTGCGACCGGGCCGAGGTGTCGACATCCCGTACCCGGGACGGTCGATGCCGATGAGCAAGAGGCCGGCAGCAACGGCTTCGGCGTCCCGGTGGATCGGATCCTTCCGACTCCCTGGGCCGCCGTGGCACCAAATGACGGGGACGCCTCCCGGGGATCCATAGGTGGCGAAACCAATCGTCCGGCCGTCAGCCAGGTTGATAGTGGAGTCCACGGCAGACTTCCTACCATCGAGGACCGACTAACCCAGAACACCGGGACATAACCGTGTCGAGCGAACCGGCGCCCATCACAAACAGGGCTCGCCCGGGTCCACGGACCGGCCGCCATCGACGATTCCAAGACCTCAACCCGGCGATGAATCTGGGAGGTGCCGACGCTGGGTGATGGCGAAGCCCGCAGACGGTTGTTGCGATCGCTCGGTACCAGTAGTGTCACCACGGCAATTGGATGCAGGGGCAGCCGTCTCAGGAATCGCCACGGGAGGTGGCCACATGAGACATCACCGCCGCTTTGCTGTGTCGCCCTCGCTGGTCAGCGTTTTGATGCTGATCCTGGTTGGATCTCTCGTCGGAGTGTCGCGTGCTGGAGCCGCCACGACTTCGCCGGGTGTCACCGTCACTGGGCCCTTCCCAGCCGGTTCTTCTACCTTCAACGGCACCCTCTATGGCACGAGTTTCGACCTCTCACAGGTCGGATACGAGAAGTCCGAGTTCTTCATCTCGGGTACGGCTCACTCCTACCAGCCCGTGAACCCCCTGACGAGCGACGGCAAGTGGAAGGTCACGACAGGTGTCAGCGCCCCGTACACAACACGGATAGCGGCCTACCGTCCGATCGACCCGAAGAAGTTCAATGGAACGGTTGTCGTCGAATGGCTGAATGTCAGTGGCGGGACTGACGACAGCCCGGACTGGACGCTGGCCCACAACGAACTGGTCCGGAACGGCTTTGCCTGGGTTGGCGTTTCCGCTCAGCAGGTCGGCGTTGACTCGGCGAGAACCACTGATCCCGCCGAGTTCTCATCGCTGTCGCACCCGGGCGACAGCTTTTCTTACGACATCTTTTCCCAAGCAGGCCAAGCGGTCCGTGACCACGCGGCGCGGATTTTCGATGGATTGCGACCCCAAAGACTCATCGCGGCCGGCGAGTCGCAATCGGCCGGCCGCTTGATGACGTACATCGACGCGGTCCAGCCCATCACGAACGTCTACCAGGGGTTCCTGGTGCACAGTCAGTTCGGCACCGGCGCGCCACTCTCCCAAGGACCGCAGACCTCGTATCCGGCTCCGGCCCCCACGACGATCCGCAGTGACCTCCAGGTGCCAGTCTTCGAGTTCGAGACTGAAACCGACGTCTCGAACAGCAACCTGACCGACCGCCTGTTCTACGGCAACCCAAAGCGATTCCGGCTGTGGGAAGTCGCCGGTAGCTCGCACTTCGACTATTACGGGCTGAACATCGGACCAAACGACATTGGCAATGGTCAGGGTGCAGTCGAAAACCTCGCCGCCATGCAGCACCAGGGGCCTACCTCCTTCGGCTGCACCATGCCGATCAACAGCGGTGGTACGCATTGGGCCCTCGATGCTGCCGTCCACTGGCTCAATCGGTGGGTTGTAGCAGGTACGCCGCCTCCCCGCGCCCCTGTCTTGGCGACCACGCAAGTCTCACCGGTCGTGTTCAAGCGAGACGCAAGCGGAAATGCAATAGGAGGTGTTCGGTCCCCGCAGGTGGACGCGCCAATCGCGACGCTGACCGGCCAAAGTGGCGGGGGCCCGAGCTTTTGCTTCCTCTTCGGCACCACTGTGCCGTTCAGCACCAACCAGCTCGCCGGCCTCTACAGGAATCATGGTCAGTTTGTCTCAGCATGGGCCCAGGCAACTCATAAGGAACGCATGGATGGGTTCCTTCTCCCGGCGGATGCGCTCGAGCTGGCGCACTCCGCGGCCGTCTCGCAGATCGGCCGCCAACACGGCTGAGTAAGGCGACGTCCAAGCCAGCACCCGGTCTTGACTACCAGTCGCCAGGGCATACGGCTGGCCCAGAGCCGGCAGACCTCCAGGTCCGGGGGAGCTGGCCCGAGCGGCGTGTAACCCACGGAGGCTCTGAACATTTCACACCGAGGCGCTCACCTCACCTGAGCCCCGCCGGAGAGCTCGGAGCATTGAGCGCCTTTACGCCAATCAGTCCGGGTTCGCTGTGCCAATCGAACCAACCCCTCAGCTGGCAAAGCTGAGCCCGTTGTCGCCGAGCATCATGGTCAACACTCTGCTCTTGCCTCAGCCACCCGGCGGTCGGTAGATGGTCTTCTTCTTAGCGGCGGCGTCAATCTCGGCCGGAGTGAGGAGCACCACTGTCCGCACGGTGGCACCCCCTCCGGCGCTCACGGCAAGGGCAGCCGCAGCAACGGAGACGTCGTCCGGATAGTCGGCGACAACGTAAACGTCGGCCTCTCCGAAAGCGAAGTAGAACGAATCGATCTTGCCACCGGTACTTTCGATCGCCTCTGTTGCAGCGGCGGCGCGGGCCGTACCACCCTCTGCCTTCAGGCCTCTGATCCCGTCGAGGGTGTACTTCACTTCAAGCAGATACTTCCCCATGAGAGCCTCCCTCTCTTGGCCCCTAACTGCCCACCATATTCGAACACCACCCGACACGCTTGGGGACGGCACCCGACTACAGGGCTACCCGGATACCTCAACTCCTCGACAACGATCCCCGGCTGAGTGAAGCCCTTAGGCCGTAGATGCCAGTTGCTACTCAGCCATCGCTCCGCTACCGTCGCTCACACGGGCCAATCGGCCCGACCGGCGGAAAGGTTTGGTGTAGTCAATGGCACTCGGTATCTACTTCATGCACGGCGGATTCACTCCGGCAAAGTATGACGAGGTCGTCAAGCAGCTGGAAGGAGCCGGGGCCGGTTCTCCGAAGGGCCGCACCTATCACGTCGCCCTCGAGTCCAACGGTGAGATCCAGGTGTTCGACATCTGGGAATCGCAGGCGGACTTCGATGCTTTTGGAGCAACCCTTGTGCCGATCCTCTCCGAGCACGGCGTCGAGCTCAAGGAACCGATGGTGGCGACTGTCCACAACGTCATCCGGGGCTGAGCCAGGGCCCAGCTCACCATCCCGTTCAAGGTGCCTCGCTAGCGGTTCGCACTCAGCTGGTGCCGTTGAGGGCTGGTCGGACCGGAGAGCTCAGGACTGTTCAACAGGCGTGTCCGCCATGCGCCCCCACTCGGCCCATGAGCCGTCATACACGCGTACACGTCTGTGCCCAAGTAGATAGGTGAGCACGAACCAGGCAGTAGCAGCGCGTCCACCGATCGTGCAATAGGTGATGAGCTCATCCTCGCCGTCGAGGTCTACGAACGAGAAGATGTGGCGAAGAGCCGCCGCATCTCGGAAAGCTCCGCGTTCGTCGTGCAGTCCATCGATTGGCAGGTGGACCGCCGTTGGTACATGGCCGGGACGGCCGTCTGGCTCCATGCCACCAGAAGGCCAGAACCGCTCGCCCTTGTACTCCGCTTCCGAGCGCACATCTACCAGCATCGTGCCCGGTCGGCCGATGGAACTTTGTACGGCATCCCGGTCCGCTCTGATCAAGGTGTCTTGGCCACCGAGGTGGTACGTAGCATCGTCCGGCTCTGTAGTTCCCGCGTTCCAGGGATGGCCTTCGGCTCGCCAGGTGTCGCGTGAGCAATCGAGGATACGCACGTCCTGGTGCCCGTAGAGCTTCATGATCCAAAAGCCCATCGCCGCCGCATACCCGTAGAAGACAACGGTCGACTCCGGCCGGATCCCCGAGCGTTCGACGATCGTCTCCAAATCAGCGGTGTCGGCGAGGCAGTAGTTGCTGTCCTTGAGGTTCCCGTAGACGCTCCACAGGACGGCACCATCGATGTGCCACTCGTCGTAGGCGGTCGAGCTGACGTCAATCTCGACCACATGCACGTCGGGATCGGTGAGGTGGGCGGCGAGCCACATCGGATCAACGAGCACGCCTCCATCGGCGTCCCAGCTGTTCGCAGCTACTCCGCTGTTCGGCATCGTCGTCATCGGTCCTCCATGCGGTCGGGGTTCGCTGTCGTTCTACGACGGCGGGATTGCCACAACGTTGGCGGAACCTTGGCGTCTGGCGATGGTGGGATCGCGATCGGATCGGACGGGTGATCCCTGGGTCGTGCTCTGACCCGGTCGGTCGCCGGACGAATCCCTCGGGGGATCACCGCGAGGCCGGCGTCGTCGATGGCCGCCTTCTTTGGAGTGGAATCGCTCTCTTGCGGGTCGCTTCCCGGTCAAGGGACCGTGCGGCAGCATTCGGGGTCGCCGCCCCTGGCGGGGCTACTCCACCTGGATCCAGCCGAGCAGGTCCTCTTGGCTCACTGTGTCGAGGAGGGCTGGGTGGTCGGTCGCCATGTGGCCTCGAATCATCTCGATTACCTGGTCATTGGCGTCGCCTCGGGCCACGAACCCGCACTCGCATCGGATCAGCTTTGCCATTGGTCCTCCCACTCAGCCGTCATCATCCAGGCGTATTGCAAGATGTTGACGTGACCTCGGTGACCCCTCATCAGGCCCTGCGGATCCAGATCTGCGGGCCGCTAGCCGTCGAGCGCGACGGCGAGCGCCTGGAGGCCCGCCTGCCCGGCCGTCAGGGTCGGCTCCTGTTCACGTACCTCGTCGTTCAGCGACACCGCCATGTTCCTCGGGACGAATTGGCTGAAGCGCTGTGGAGAGAACCCGACCCCGCGGCTGTCGAGTCACGGCTCAATCCACTCCTCTCCAAGCTACGCAAGGTGTTTGGCGCTGACGCGGTGGACGGACGTTCCACCCTCCGCCTCCGCCTGCCGGACGCATGGGTGGACATCGAAGCCGCCGCCGAGGCAATCCATCGCGCCGAGTCCTCGATTGCCCAGCACGACTGGGTGCGAGCCTGGGGACCCGCTCTGATCGCGCTCTTCGTCGCCGAGCGCGATTTCCTGCCTGGAGACGACGCCCCCTGGATCGACGAGACCAGACACCAACTGGACGTTCTTCACGTGCGCGCACTGGAGTGCTACGCGGCGGCCGGGCTGGGCATAGGAGGAGCCGAACTGGCCGGCGCCGTTCGAGCCGGCAGGAAGCTGATCGATGCTGCCCCCCTCCGAGAGAGCGGTTACCGCTGCCTCATGGAAGCTCTCACTGCCCAGGGCAACATCGCCGAAGCGTTGAGCATCTACAGTCAGCTCAGCGATTGTCTCCGTGATCAACTCGGCGTCTCCCCCAGCCCCGCCACCCGCGAGCTCTACGAACGTCTCCTTGCCGCAACCTGATTGGACCTCAGCTGGTCCACCCGAGGACGCCTTCGGTGGTCAACGAGGCGCTGTCATTCGAGCGGGACACGGAACCATCAATGGCCGTCGTCTTGTCCGGGAGTGAACGGCCACTCCTCGAAACGCGTGCAGCGCCCGTCGCTGGCGAACTGGATCACCCATAGGTCACGCCAGCTTCCGTCCCTCATATATTCGACGGCGATCCGGGCCACGGCGGTATTCCCTTCAACGGCCACGAGTTCGTACGTCATCGTGAACTGCTCGTCCGGTCCCTCGCGTTCCTCCTCCCAATACGGGGCGAGAGCACCAAGGCCGGAGATCTCGTCGGCCCATGGGGAAGGCACGTACACCACGTCGGGTGTGAAGAGATCGGGCAGTGGCCCTGGGCCTGCGGTCCGCCAGGCCTCTTCGTACCCGGCGATCCAGGACGTGACAGAGGAGCGATTCACCCCTCAATTATGAATCCGAAGCGGCCGGCGCGCGCCTCAACTCCGCCCTCGAGGGCCGGATCCTTCTCCCCTCCCTTACACACAACGTTCACTATCTCGCGGAGGCTTTCGATCATGGCCTTGTTCACACTGGAATTAGTCACATGAGCGGCCGGCGGGATGCAATCAGCTGGACCCAACGATGCAGATCGTCCGCCGCCAACGGGAAGGAGAAAGGTCGATGATTCGAAAGCTAGTTCTGGTGGCGATGTCTGTCGCCCTTCCGGTCGCGCTTCTTGCGACCGTGGGGTCGAAGACCGCTTCCGGCAGCCCACAACCCGCAATATTCCCGGCGATTACCTTCCCCGGTAACGTGAGTTGCAACCTCTCGGGAGCACTCACGATCTCGCCGCCGGCCACGACTTCGAGCACGGGCCCGTACACAGTCACATTCAACGGGACGAACAATAAGTGTGTCGGTCTCTTCGGCACGAGCCTCACGATCAGCATTCCTTCAACCGGCCAGGTTGTGACGCTCAAGAAGAGCATCGAGAGCTTTTCCTACACCGTCCCAGCGAGCCCCAACGCGCCCGGAGATCTGTGCAAGACGTTCCTGTCTGGCGGATCGGCGCCTCCCGTCCCCCCATTCCCGATCCATTGGTTCGGCCCAGGCGGGATCATCTCACCGACAGTTGCCAGCTTCCCTGTGGGTGGCAGTGTTCTGCCAGGGTTGATGACGTGGGTCAACGGGCCGACAGGCGGGACGTTCGCGGGGACGATCGACATCTTCCTCGGGTACAACCTGGTTACCGTGGCGGCTGATTGCGCCACCGCAACCGGACTGTCGAATCTTCCGGTGAATCATCTCGGGGGTGACAACCTCATGGTCGGGCCGGCCTTCTAACGGCGCTCTTTCGGGCCACCGGCGCCGGGTCGTATGGGCCATAGGGGGCGAAGCCTTTCGCTCCGCCCCCTATGGCCTTCTAGAAGTTGACAGTGTGCCCTCGCCATCTCGGCTTGGTCGACCGATTGCCGCGATTGGTCCGCGGCCACCGCCACGAGGCTTCGGCAGCGGTGAGGGCGACAATGGGATGTAGAGAGTGAATTGGGGTAGCCGGGAAGCGTGCGAGGCCAAGTCGATGGACATGGTTGGTCACCACCCTCCGGGATACAGGACAGTCCATGCTCGTCAACTCAGCCCGATAGGCGTGGGGTTGAAGAGCCTGTCATGCGGCGCGGTCGGACGACGCCGCTCTGCTTCGGGTATTCACTCTTCGGTGATCACGATCTTGGTCAAGAATGCCGCAGACCTCGCTGACGCCTGGCCAACCAGCCATGTCGCATTAGTCTCAGATGGTGGCCCTGACACCTGCGAGCGGCCGGGTGCTCGGGTGCTTGATCGAGAAGCAACTCGCTACACCCCAGCAGTACCCTCTTACCCTGAACGGGCTGTCGTCCGCATGCAACCAGGCGACCAACCGACACCCGGTTATGGCCCTGACTGACGAAGTCGTCCTGGAGGCGCTCAACGAGCTCAAGTTGCACCACTTGGTGCGATTCGTCCTGCCCTCACACGGGAAATCGGTGACTCGGTATCGGCACGTGCTCGGCGAGATCTACGGACTGGAAACCGACCAGGTCGCATTGTTGGCGGTACTGCTGCTGCGCGGTCCACAGACCCCGGGAGAGCTGCGAGCGCGCAGCGGGCGAATGGCAACATTCACCTCTGTACCGGCTGTGCAAGACCAGCTTGATGTGTTGGCCGGTCGGACCGATGCTCTGGTCCTTCTTCTTCCGAGACAGCCAGGTCAGAAGGAAGACCGCTGGCAACAGCTTCTGGCTGAGGAATCGACGGGGACACCTGCAACGGGGGTCTCGCCATCACCACCTGCATTCGAGCCGAGCAGGAGTAGCCGAGCCTCACCTCCGTCGCCCGGCAACGAGGATCACAGGGATGCCGATCCAGCCGACACGGCAGAAAGCAACATCGCTCTCGAGAGTCGTGTCGACGAGCTTGTCTCCGAAATGGCGGACATTCGCGAGCAGGTCGCCGACCTGAGGAGCTCCCTCGACACACTGCTGCATACCCTCGGGGAGTGAGACCTACGACTGAACTAGTCGCCGGGCCTGCCGATCAAGCACGCCCGGTCGGTCACCGGGTCAAGCACCCGCACCAACGATCGGTGCGTTGAGTCTCATACCACCGGTTGAGCCGAAGAACGAGGCGTCGCCATAGGAGAACACACCTCCATCGGAGGCAACCAACCAATACCCGTTGTTGCTGGCGGTCGGCACCATGGCAACGATGGGTCGGTTGAGAGCGATGTTGCCTGCCGAACCGAAGAATCCGGCATTCCCGAAGTTGAACACGCCGCCGTCGGAGGCCACCAGCCAGTATCCCTGGCCGTTGCTCGTGGCCGCCATACCGACGATCGGCTTGTTCAGTGGACCACTGACCGAGCCCAGAATCTCGGCGTCGCCGAACGGCGTGACTGATCCGTTGGCCGTGACCAGCCAGTAGCCCTTGCCGTCCGGCGTGGCGGCCATGGCCACCACCGGCTGAGCGGGTCGATTGCCACCGAGCGAGCCGAAGCTATGAGCGTCGCCAAAACTGAACACGCCGCCGTCGGAGGCGACCAGCCAGTAGCCCAGGCCGTCGGGGGTGGGCGTCATGCCGACCACGGGGGCATTGAGCCGCAGGTTGCCGGTCGAGCCGAAGAACCCGGCATCGCCGAAGGTGAAGATACCGCCGTCGGAGGCGACCAGCCAGTAGCCCTGACGGTCCGGAGTGGTCGCCATGCCCACGATCGGGCGGTTCAGCGGCTGGCCGCCCATCGAGCCGAAGAACGAGCCGTCACCGAAGGTGAACACACCCCCGTCCGCGGCAGCCAGGTGGTATCCGTAGGGACCGGGGTTCGGAGTGCCGGGGATGAAGAGCAGCCCGGTCGGACTGTTGAACCCGGTTGCGACCGGCGTGATGGTTCCGGTGGTGAGATTGACCGTCCCGACGAACCCCGCCACTCCCGAATCGCTCGGTCCCGTGATGAAGAGCGTGCCGGGAGTGAAGGACCCGGTTATCGAAGTGATCTTGTTGGTCGCCCCGTCGACCACCAGCATGGTCCCGGTCGAAGCGGTCGCCCAGGCCAGGCCGTCCACCTGAGTTCCGACCCTCAGCGTCGTGAGCGTCTGACCGACCATCCCAGCGTGAGCGACGAACACGAGAGCGGAGTCGCCCTGGCTGTCGAGCATGATGTCGCCGGCGAAGAGCGGGCTGTCGGAGGGCACCAGGCTCAACGAGTCGGGGTCGGTCAGGGTGAGGGGAAGGGACGGGTCATTGTCGGCGAAGGCGGAGGTGAGCGTGGCGATTCCGGTGCCTTCGTTGATCCCCACCTTGTAGAGCGCCGGTGCCCCGGCTGCCGAAGGGTTGGAGCCCGCAGTGAAGACGTTTCCCGAGTTGTCGACGACGACATCATCGGTCCCGCCCCCGCCAAGGGTCACAGGATCGACGCTGTAGGTCAGATGTACCAGCTGCGCCCCGGGTGCGGCGCTCGGGTGGATGACGTACATCGACGAGTTGGCGTCCTCGTTCACGGTGAGGATGACCCGGTTGTTCGCCGGGTCCGTCGTCAAGCCATCGCATTTACCCACCACGGACCACTGGGCCGCCACTGTCCCGTCCTGGCGGTATTCGACGATGGTGCTGGTCGTACCGCCGGTTGGGGACGGCGTGCCTGTCGAACCGACCCCGTTCTGGTACCCCACGAAGAAGTTGCTCCCGATGAAGCCGCTGATGTCGTCCGGCCCCGTATTGGCACCGGGCATCGTCAGCGAGTGGGCCGCCAACTGCGGAGCCACGGAGAGGCCAGACGCCTGGTGCACCAGTCCGGTGGCCGGCGCCACGTGAGGCGCGACCGGTGCTCGCGCCGGCCAGCGCTCCCGGCAGGGCGACCGCGCTGACGACCGCCAACACGGCGGCGCCCACCCGCCGGACGAGACGGCGACGTCCCGAGCCGAAAGCCCCGCGACAACGTGAGTCGATCCCAGGGTGCTTGATGTCGTCCTGTGCCAGAAGCTCCGAGATATCCATGGGCTTCACTATGGCTCGGGGGCCCTACTGGTTACACATGAACATTTGGTTACGCGAGTGAACTCAACGTGACGCGCGAACGGCCGCCGTTCGAGTTCAGTCCTTCAGCTCGACGATGACCTCGAGGTACGGCTCGGTGCCGACGTTCCTCGCCGCCTCGACACCGCCGCGGGCTACCTCGCACCACTGCACCGGGGACCACGTCGGCCTCGAGGTAGTCACGGAACGGGCCCTCGGTGTCCGCTTCGGGAACCACCGCGATCCGGTCCCCGGCCACTTGGATGAGCAGGTGGTCCAGCTCATGGCGGTGGACCGCCCCCTCCTCACCCGGGGCCAGGCGTACCTGCCACACCCGGACCCGGTCGTTCTCGAAGAGCAGGCGGGTGCCGATCGCACCGAGCTGGCGCTCCCCGGTCACGACGCTGCGTCCTCCACCCCGGCGCCGCGCAGGCAGAACCGGACGGCGTGATCGACCGTCTCCGGGGACGGGCGCACGCGCTGGAGCAGGTGGGCGTGGAGCAGCCCGAAGACCAGCCGGTAGATGGCCTCGGCGTCCCGGCGGACTCGCTCGCTCGACGAGGGCGAGCCGGTGAGCGCGGCCAGTGGATCCGACCAGCAGGCCGACCAGCAGGTCCACCGACTCCCGCTGCTCCTCGGGGAACAGCTCGGCAGAGCCGGTCCTCGTTGGCCAGGAAGGGCCGGGTCCGGTCGGCCGAGCGGCGGGTGGACGCCTGGGCCAGCACCCCTTCGACCCAGGCCCGGATCTGGGCCTTCGGGCGGCGCCGCTCCGCCATCCTCGCCGCCAGGTAGTCGACCAGGGTGCGCCGGCCGTCGTCCAGGAGGACGAGGATCAGCTCGTCCTTGGAGCGGAACAGCGGTAGAAGGCCTGGGTGGAGAGGCCGGTGTGGGCCAGGATGTCCCGCAACGACGGGTCGAGGCTGCCCGTTCGCTCGATGAGCTCGTAGGTGGCGTCGACGATCCGCCGCATCTCCTGCGTGTACTCGGCCTGCCGCTCGGCCGACGGAGCGCTCCACCGCCCTGCGGGCCAGTGTCTCGGTCAGTGGTGACATGCGGACTCCTTCGGCCGGACGGCTGCCGGGGCGTTTCCCGGATCCGCACGCCCTCCACCACTCTAAGATCACTGTTCTCGCTAGGCAAGAACGGTGGAGTGACATGCGATGTGCGCGAGCCAACTGCTGATCGGTGACATCTTCGCCACCGCCGCCGGCGGCCGTGCCCGACCGGACGGCCGTCGCCCTCGGCGACCGTCGGCTGACCTTCGGCGCCCTCGATGCCCGGGCCAACCAGGTGGCCCGGGCCCTCGAAGCCCTGGGGATCGGACGCGGCACGGCGCTGGCCCTGTGGTCGGGGACCACCTTGGAGGCCATCCCCCTCTTCGCCGCCGTGGCCAAGGTGGGCGCGGTCTTCGTGCCCGTCAACGGGCTCCTCGGCGGCCCGGAGGCCGGGGAGATCTTCGCCGTCTGCCGTCCCGACCTGGTCGTCACCGAGACGGATCATCCCCTGCCACCCGGCGCCGCCGCAGGGGATCACCCTCGACGGCCTCGGCGCGCTCGGCCGACGAGCAGTCGGCCGAACCCTTTCGTCGCCGAAGGCCTCACCGAACACGACCCCCATGTCGTCTTCTTCACCAGCGGGAGCACCGGCCGCCCGAAGGGAGCAATCCTCTCCCACCGGACCAACTGCCTGCGGTCCCATCCGGGCGCCCTGCCCGAACCACGGGGCGCCATGGTCTGCCCGTACCCGCTCTTCCACATGGGCGCCTGGACCATCGCCCTCCAGCAGTGGCAGGCCCGCGACGCCGTCGTGCTGCTGGAGTCGGCGGACGCCGACGAGATCGGCGAGGCCGTGCGCCGCCACCGGGCCACCCGGCTCAACTGCATCCCCGCCGTCTGGCAGCGGATCACTCGACCACCGCCAGCTCGCGGGGGCGTCGGACCTGGCCACCCTCCGGTTCGCCGACACCGGCACCTCGGCCACGCCTCCCGAGCTCCTCGCTGCCATCGCGGACGCTGGTCCCCGAGGCCCAGCTCCGGGTGTTCTACGGGTCCACCGAGGCCGGTGGTGTCACCTGCCTCGAGCACCGGCGACATCCGGCGCAAGCCGGGGAGCTGCGGCGTGCCCGGCCCCCGGGGTCTCGGTCCGTCTGGACCGAGGGCGGCGAGCTCTGGGTCCGAGCCCGTCCTGTTCGACGGCTACCTCGACGACCCCGACGCCACCGCGGCCTGTCTCGTCGACGGCTGGTACCGGACCGGCGACGTGGCCGACCAGGACGACGACGGCTATCTGCGCATCGTCGGCCGGACCGGTGACCTGCTCCGCACCGGTGGTGAGGCGGTCATGCCGTCCGAGGTCGAGGCGGTCCTGGCCGAGCACCCGTCGGTGGACCAGGTGGCCGTGGTCGGGCTCCCCGATGCGACCTGGGGCGAGGTGGTCTGCGCCGTCGTCGTGGTCGGCGCCCGGGCGGGCGGCCCCGGCCCTGCCCGAGCTGCGGGAGCTCTGTGCGCGGCCCTGGCCCCGTTCAAGCACCCGCGGGAGCTCCGGTTGGTCGATGACCTGCCCCGCACCGCCTCGACCGGGCAGGTTCAACGCCGGCTGCTGGTCGAGCGACTGGCGGCCGGCTGAGGCAAGGTTGCAGAACAGTGTTCTGTGCGGTTAAGATCACTGTGCTGTGGAACGGGAGCTGATCATGACCGGCATCGGCGGACAGGGGATCCAGTTGGCCGCCGCCGTGGTCGCCCGGGCCGCCCTGTTGCGAGGGCCGGGATGTCCAGGTGTTCGGCAGCTACGGGGGAATGATGCGGGGTGGCGCCACCGAGTCCGACCGTGGTGGTCGCCGACCGGCCGGTCGAGGCTCCGCCCACCGTCGGGACGACCTGGTCGGCGGTCCTCATGCACCACGAGCACGCCGCACCGGTGCTGGCCCGGCTGGATCCGCAGGGCGTCGTGCTGGTCAACGCCGACTGTGGTCGACCGGCCCGATCGTTCCCGACGGCTGCACGGTGGTCGAGGTCGCCGCCAACCAGGTCTGCCCTCTCGCTGGGGAGCGCCACTGGCCGCTTCGATGGTCATGGTGGGGGCCTACGCCGCCACCACCGAACTGGTCGCGGCTGCGACTCGCTGACGGCAGCCTCGCGAGCGTCGCTCCCGGCTACCGGACCCAGCACGCCGCCCTCAACGAGCGAGGCCCTCCGGGCCGGGTTCGACTCGGTCCCGTTCTCCGTTCCGGCGTGGGCCGACCCGGTGGGGGCCCGATGAGCCGCGCCGCGGCCGGCGTCACCCGGGGCACCCTGGTCATCGACGTCGAAGCCTGCAAGGGCTGTGACCTCTGCATCGACAGCTGTCCACCGGGAGTGCTGGTGATGACCGAGCACGAGACCAATGCCCGGGGCTACCGCTACCCCCGGCTCCTCCCGGGATGCACGGGATGCCGGGCCTGTGCCCAGATCTGTCCGGACTTCGTCTTCCAGGTCTACAAGTACGAGAAACCCGATCGACGCTCCCCGAGGATCGGGTCGTGACCCCCGTCGCCCCCGACCGCCGCCTGATCACGGGCAGCGAGGCCATCGCCGAGGCGATGATCGCCGCCGGGTGCCGGTTCTTCGCCGGCTACCCGATGACCCCCTTCACCGAGGTCCTCGAGCACATGGCCCGGCTGCTCCCCGGCGTCGGCGGGGTGTGCATGAATGCGGAGAGCGAGCTCGAGGCCGTGGGCATGGCCTGGGGCGCCGCCGCCACCGGGACCCCGGCCGCCACCGGCTCCACCGGACAGGGCCTCTCCCTCATGCAGGAGTCGCTGGCCGAGATCACCCTGGCCCGTTTGCCCGCTCGTCGTGCTCGACATGGCCCGGGCCCAGGGTGACTACTTCCAGGCCACCCGCGGGCGGCGGCCACGGTGACTACCGCCACATCGTGCTGGCCCCCATCGACTCGGCCGAGGCCGTCGAGCTGATCCTCCTCGCCTTCGGCCTGGCCGAACGGTGGCGCAACCCGGTGCTGGTCATGGGCGACTACTACCTGGCCCACACGGCCCGCTCGGTGACCGTCCCCGGACCGGTGGCGCGGGTCACCCCCGACTGGGCCCTCGACGGCTCGACGCGGCGGCTCGGGCGGGCCAAGCTGGTCTCCTTCCTCGGGAGCACCAAGCAGCGGGACGATGTCGGCTATGACCTGTCGGTCCACTACGCCGACTGTGCCGCCGCACACCGCGGCGATGGCGGCCGACGTCGAGCCGCTGGCCGAGACGGCGTTCACCGACGACGCCGAGGTCGTGGTGGTGGCCTTCGGCACCCCGGCCCGCTACGTGCGGGCCGCCGTCCGCGAGCTCCGAGCCGACGGGATCGCGGGTCGGTTACGTGCGTCCCATCACCCTGTTCCCGTTCCCAACGACCGCAGTGGCCGAGGCGGCCGGAGGGGAGCCGGGCGGTCGCCGTCTACGAGAACAATCAGGGACAGATGATCGACGACGTGCGCCTGGCCGTGCTCGGCCGGGCGCCGGTGCACTTCATCGGCGGCCTGAGCCTGGACGGCTCCGGCTTCGGCATCGCCCCCGACCTCGACGTGCGGGTGCTCCGCGACCGGATCGAGCGAGGTGGCCTCGGCATGACCGGCTTCGTACCCACCGACCGGCCGCCGTCGGTCCCGGCCCGGCTGGTCGACGACTTCGTTCCCGCCCTCATCGACGTAGGCGCCCACCACCTCTGCCCCGGGTGCGGGGAGCCGGTGGCCATGCGCTGTGCCCTGGAGGCGGTCGAGGAGCTCGGTCTCGTGCAACGGGCCATCGCCGTCTTCGGGATCGGCTGCTACACCGCGTTCTCCAACAACCTCGACGTGGAGGTGCTCCAGGCGCTGCACGGCCGGGCCCCCTCCCTCGCCACCGGGGTGAAGCGGGCCCGGCCCGAGACCGTCGTGTTCACCGTGCAGGGCGACGGCGACATGGTCAGCGAGGGCCTCCAGGAGGTGCTCCACACCGCGGCCCGTGGGGAGAACGTGACGTGCATCATGCTCAACAACGGGGTGTTCGGGGAGACCGGCGGGCACATGTCGGCGGCCACGGTGGTCGGGCAACGGACCAAGACCAGCCTCGAGGGCCGCGATCCGCAACGCCACGGGCGGCCCATCCTGCTGAGCTCTCTGCTCGCCCAGGTCGACGGAGCCGCCTACGTCGCCCGCGGCCTGGTCAACAGCGCCGGCAACGTAGCCCGGACCAAGAAGATGCTGCTACGAGCCCTGCAGGTCCAGGTGCAGGGGGCCGGGTTCTCCTTCGTCGAGATCCTCACCATGTGCCCGACCGGGTGGTTCGTCGAGACGGAGGAGGCGCCCGCCTACCTGGGGGACAACCTGGCCGCGGTGCACACCCCCGGCGTCCTGAAGGATGCTCCGGCGTCTTGAGCGGAGAGACGGTGGCCGTCTACCGAGGCCGGTTCGGCGAGTTCGTCGCCGAGGGCCTGCGGGAGTTGCTGCCCGGCACCGAGGTGGTCATGGCCGACAGTCCCGAGGCCCGGGACCGGGCCGACGTGTTGGTCACCCTGTTGGACGATGCCCCGGCTCTGGCCGGGGCGCTCGGGCCCGCCATCCGCTGGATCCACATCCTCGGCGCCGGGGCTGACGGATTCCCCTTCGGGGCCCTCGACGGCCAGGTGCTCACCTGCTCGAGAGGCGCCGCGGCGCCGGCCATCGCCGAGTTCGTGCTGGCCACCATGCTCGCCTTCGAGAAGCAGCTCCCCCGGTCGTGGATCACCGGCCCGGTGGACCCCTGGAACAGCGCCCAGCTCGGGGGCCTCGAGGGGCGCACCCTCGGGATCGTCGGGCTCGGGGCCATCGGCACCGAGGTGGCCGGCCGGGCCCTGGCTTTCTCCATGGGCGTCGCGGCCGTCCGGCGGACGGCTGCGCCTGCCCTTCGACCGGGTCGCCCTCTGCCCCGACCTCGCCACGATGCTCGCCCGGTCGGATCATGTCGTGGTGGCCGCGCCGGCGACCCCGGCCACCCGCCACCTCCTCGACGAGGCGGCCTTCGCCGCCGTCAAGCCCGGTGTCCACCTGGTCAATGTGGCCCGGGGTTCCCTGATCGACCAGGACGCACTGCTCCGCGCCCTCGACGACGGGCGGGTGGCGACGAGCCTCGCTCGATGTGGTCGAGCCCGAGCCACTGCCCGATGGCCACCCCTTCTACCGGCACCCGTCGGTTCGGCTCTCACCGCACATCTCCTGGTCCTCGCCGCGCACCGTAACCCGGACCATGGCCTGCTTCATCGAGAACCTGGGCCGCTACCGGGAGGGGCGCGACCTGACCGGACTCGTCGACCCGGAAGCGGGCTACTGATGGGTCCCGACGACATGGTGCTCTGCTCGGGCACGCTCGCTCGGGGCGTGCCCTATGCCGAACGGCTCGCCGCCGCGGCCGGCGCCGGATTCGCCGCCATCTCGCTCTGGGGTCGCGACTACGCCGCGGCGCGGGCCGAGGGTTGAGCGACCGTGACCTCCGCTCCATGCTCGACGACCACGGCGTGGTGGTGGCCGAGCTCGACCCGGCCTGGTGGTGGCTGCCGGGTGCAAGCGAGATCCACATCGACCCCCGCTACGACAGCGAGGAGGTGTTCCGGTTCGGCGAGGACGAGCTGTTCGCGCTGGCCGAGGCCGTGGGTGCCCGTTCGCTGAACGCCGTCGATGTCTTCGGTGGATCGTGGGCCATCGATGCAGCCGCCGAGGCCTTCGCCCGGCTCTGTGAACGGGCGGCCGAGCACGGGCTACTGGTGCATCTGGAGTGGCTCCCGTGGTCGAAGATCCCCGACCTGGCCACAGCTCTCGAGATCGTGCAGCAGGCCGGGGCGCCGAACGGCGGGCTCAACGTGGACGCCTGGCATCTGGTCCGCTCGGGGGGCGACCCCGAGGACCTGGCCCAGGTGGCCGGAGACCTGATCCTGGCCGTCCAGCTGGACGACGGCCCGGCCGAGGCCGAGGAGAACCTGGTGGAGGCCACGCTCCATCATCGGGCCCTTCCCGGGGACGGCGAGTTCGACCTCGTCGGCCTGATCCGCGCCTTGGCGTCGACGGGCACGACGGCACCGCTCGGAGTCGAGGTGTTCTGCGACGAGTTGCAGGCCGCGGCCGGCGGCCGAGGCCGCGCGCCTCGCCGCCGGGGCCACGCACCGGGTGTGGGAGGCCGCGACCCGATGAGCGGGGTGGTCGTGTTCGGATCCGGGTTCGGCTGTCTCACCCACGTGCGGGCCCTCCAGGCCGCGGGCTTCGAGGTGATGGCCCTCGTCGGCCGCGACCCGGCCAAGACGGCGGAGCGCGCCGGCATGTTCGGCATCCCCCGGGCCCTCACCTCGCGGGACGAGGCGCTCGCTCTGGACGGCGTTGACGCAGTGACCATCGCCACCCCGCCCCTCACCCACTCGCCCATCGCCCTCGCCGCCATCGCCGCAGGCAAGCACGTGCTGTGCGAGAAGCCCTTCGCCCGGGACGCGGCAGAAGGCCGGGCCATGCTGGCCGCGGTGGAGGATGCCGGGGTCGTCCACCTCCTCGGGTGCGAATTCCGCTGGGACCCGGGCCAAGCCCTACTCGCCCGTGCCGTTCAGGGCGGTGAGATCGGCGAGCCCCGCATGGCCACGGTCATGCTCCAGGTCCCGATGCTGGCCGACCCGGCGGCGGAAGTCCCCGACTGGTGGGCCGATGCCAACCAGAGGGGCGGTTGGATGGCCGCCCACGGTTCCCAGATCATCGACCAGATACGGGTGACGCTCGGCGAGTTCGACACCGTCAGCGCCTCGCTGCCTCACATCGCCGAGCGGGGCATGACCGCCGACGACGCCTTCATCGTCCACTTCCGGATGCGCTCGGGGGCGGTCGGCACCCTTCAGAGCACGGCGAGCGACTGGGGTCCTCCCATCGTGATCACTCGCATCGTGGGCTCCAAGGGCACCGCCTGGATCGAGGGGGTCGGGGCGACAGTCCGGGTGGCCGACGGGAGCGGGACCCGCACGCTGCCGGTGACCGACGACCTGCCGACCGAGAGCGGCCCACCCCTCCCCGACGGCCTCGTCCACACCGCGTACGAGCGCATGACCGCTCATGGTATGGACTTCGGCCCCTACACGCGACTGGCCGAAGTGCTGAAGGCCCGAATCGACGGCCGACCCGATCCGCCTGGACCGTCGGCCGCCACCTTCGTCGACGGCGTGAGGGACATCGCCGTGCTCGACGCCGTCCGCCGATCCGCGACCGAGGGCACCACGGTCGCAGTGGAGGACGGCCTCGGCTGAACCGCTGCCACCTCGTCCGTGCTCCACTGGGACTTTCGCCTCTAGCCGCACGAACAGCCTCAGTCCCAAGATGGGATGGGAAGTAGATCAGAGTCGGCGACGGAAGGAGGACGGGCGTGTTAGTCAGGGACTGTCTGCGACAAGCTCCGGTCACCGTTCCTGAAGCGTGCACCATCGCCGAGGCGGCGCAGCTCATGGCGGCCCATGGGGTCGGGTCGGTGCTGGTTGTCAACGGAACGGTGGTGGTCGGCATCGTCACCGACCGGGATATCGCGGTCCGAGGGGTGGCAGCAGCCATGGATCCCACTTCTCGGGTCGACACGGTGATGACAAGCCGCCCAGTGACGATCCAAGGGTCCGCCGATCTCTTCGAGGCCTACCGGGCGATCAACGATGCTCAGGTCCGCCGCCTTCCGGTGCTCGAAGACGACGATCTGGCGGGGATAGTCACCTTCGACGACTTGCTGGTCGCGCTCGTGCTCGAACTCGGAGCGGTCGTCTCCCCGATCGCCAGGGAACTCCGCCGACCTCAGCATCCCGACGTCAGCTGAAGAGGGCACCGGACACCAAATTGGTGAAGCCCCGTCTGACCGGGTGGGGCCGCTCGGCACGGAGCCGGTCGAGAGCCGACTGCATGGCGTCGATCACCTGGCCGGCGCACTTCTCGACGACAGCGACATCATCGGCGGCCTCGGGACCAAGTCCGCTCCAATCGATCGGCGGTAGGAACTCGACAGTGATCGAGGAGGGCAGGGGAAGGGGCGGGGCCAAGACGGTGGTCAACCCGAACGGGCCGAGCAGGATGGGGAACACCTTGATCCGGAGCGCCCCCAGCCCCAGAGCCCGGGCGATGTACTCACCCCGGGAGACCACGACCACCGAGTCGTGGCTCCCGTGGGCCACCACGGGCACCACGGGCACCCCGGTCCGCAGGGCCAGGCGGACGAACCCGGTCCGACCGCCGAAGTCGACCGTGTTGCGATCGAGCCAGGGTCGGCATGCTTCCCAGTCACCGCCCGGATAGTCGAGCACCAAACCCCCGGCGGCCAGTGCCGCCTCGGCCTCAGTGCTCGCAGCGGGGATGGCACCAATGTGCCGCAGGAACGAGCCCACCGCCGGGACGGCGAAAAGAAGATCGTAGGCGAGGGTGTAAGCGGGATTCTCGGTGCCGCGACGCTCCACGATGGCAAGGGCTGTGACCCATGCGTCGGGCATGTAGAAGAGGCAGTTGTGGTTGCCGATGAGCAGGGCCGACCCCGCGGCCGGCACGTGCTCCATCCCCCGGACCTCCGGAGAGAAGTACCGGGTGTAGGCGCGGACCGGCTCCAGGGCTCGCTCGATAACGGAGGGATCCCGCTGGACGCCGTTGTCCTCGTGCTCGTGCTCGACTCGCCGGACCAGCGCATCCAGGGGCCGGACCATGCACCGTCTCCTGTCCACCATGATTCCGTTCTCGCACGCAGGCGCGCCCACGGCCAGGGTCAATGGGCCCTTTCGAGCGTGTCTGTGCCTGACGTGCCCCACTGAGCCGGCTCGGTCGCCTCGATCTGGGGCCTTCCGCCGTTGTCAGGACCTGAGGAGTCATCAGTTCCGAGCGGTCACCGAGCCGGGGGATGCGAGGCCCGGCCGGGAAACGACGGCCCTTGAGCTATCCGGCGACTCGGTCACGATCAACAACCAGCTCGATCGCGTCGGGAGGCTCTCAAAGGGGCTCGAGCCGACCCAGTTCTCGCGACTCAGCTGTCGCCCTCGTCCCAACCGAGCTCATCGGCCAACAGCAGCAGCACTCTGTTGGGCAACCGTTCGCCCCGCTCGAGAAGCTTCAGGCAGCCCTGGACATACGTCGTGCGCGCATCGGCAATCCCACGGGGTTGGACCCCTCCGGCCGGAGGACGGATGCCGATGATGTCGGCAAGGCCCGACTGTTGGTCGGGCTCGTCGGGCTCGTCCGCCTCGTCGAGCAGTGATTCGATGACCCGGAGCATGTACCGCCTCGGCGGCGATCCCTGCTCCCATCGCGCCACGGACTGCTGCGTCACTCCCAGTTGATCGGCCAGGTCCCGTTGCGTCAGTCCACTCTTCTGGCGGAAGCTGCGAATCCGCTCGGCTAGCACGCCGTGAGGCTCTACTGAGTACTCATTTGTATCCACCACTTGTACACGCTAGTCATCGCCGGTGGTGCCTGACAAGGCCCCGGCGTGGATTGCCGGGTGAAAGTTGTCGAACTACATCTGTGTCGTTCACACGTGGCGAGTACGGGTTGGATGCCCAGCCGGCGACGGGGTGGACGGTGGTGGGCTACCCGAGCACCGGGCCTCGTCTCAGATGGGACCGGGTGCGATATCCGCGCCCCGGCCGTCGGACACGGCCGCCCCCGACGACCGTTTGATGCGCGCCACCATCTCGGGTGGGGCCCACCTCGACAGCAGCACCACGCCGGTGAACATGGCGCAGAGCAGTACTGCCTGGAGGAAGATGGCCACCGGTGCGTCTCTGAGCTGCTCGCCGAACAACTCGATCCCGATGGCGATGCTGGCCAGTGGGTCCACGATGAGCAGTGCTGACTGTGAAGCGGCAAGCGGTCCGGCGGTGAACGCGGACTCGAGTAGCACGGTCCCGAGCACGCCGGTGGCCACCACCCCGTAGACCGGCCAGCGAACGAACAGCCCTGACCAACCGTGGTGGGCCAACACCTCGGTAGCAGCCTTTACGAAGGCGGCATCGATTGCCCACACCAGCGCCGGCCGCGGCACCGAGGAGTGCAGCCCGACGGGCCGGCGATCCCCGTCGGCTGAGCACGAGGAGCACCACGATGACCAGGCCCCGGCTGCCGAGAGCGATGGCCCACGAGCGGAAGGTGGGATGGCGATGGCCCTCCTGGGGGTCGGCCACGACCAGGAACCCGGCCAGGCCGGCGCAGAGCAGGGCGGCCGCACTCCAGGTCCGCCGGGCGATGGGGTCACGGAGCCAGACCACCCGCAGGGCGAGGGTGAAGATGAGCTCGGTCACCAAGATGGGCTGGACCGTGGCCAATTGGCCGAAGTAGAGCGCCAGCGCAGTGAAGACGAAGGTGCCGCCCATGGTGAGCATCCCGAGCAGCCACATTGGCTGGCGCACCAGGTACTTGGCCGTTCCCCAGCCAGATCTGCCCTCCTCGGACCCTGACACGTTGGCCAGGCGCTGCAGAACGGAGGTGAGGGCCTGGCTGAAGGCGCCGAGCAGAGCGAACAGGACGCTCACGATCCCGACCCCGTGATCATGACCGCTTCTCGCCCACGTTCCTCGGCACGCGCCTCACCCCTCTACCGCCGCGCTCAATCGCCAACGGTGGCGAGCTGGGTAGGAATGTGCTCGTGATCACCTCGATCCTCTGGCGGTTCTCGTCGGCAACACTGTCGAGATCGCGCTCGAACGGCTGTGCCGGCCCCGCCACGATGTAGCGGGTCCTAACCCAGTCTGGCCTCTGACCGCGCCCCGAGAAAACGCCAGATCCTCGGTGGACTGTGAGGCGGGCCCCAGTTCCCAGGTGACGGCGTTGACTGGGGATACCAGGGTCAAGAGGTCACTTCGCGCCGATGAGCAATAGCTCAATTGGCCCTCAGC
The DNA here is from genome assembly GCA_963769825.1 of uncultured Acidimicrobiales bacterium. Lineage (GTDB taxonomy): Bacteria > Actinomycetota > Acidimicrobiia > Acidimicrobiales > RAAP-2 > Bog-756. The sequence goes on along the minus strand of CAVYNO010000003.1, from coordinate 288,659 downwards.
TCATCGAGCTTCGGTGCCAACCCGTCGGTTGATGCAGTGATCTGAACGGAGATGAACCGAGCCTCGACTCGGGCGAATTTCAGTACGTCGGTCGTGCCCGCCGCCCCACCATCCACCTGGGCAACCGCATGCCAGTTGTGGCCATCGACGGACGTCGGCCACGACATAGTCGGTCGCCCTCAGCGTCATCGGTGGACCGGTCGGCGGTGTCTGGTCGGGAACCGACGGCTCCGGCCACTGCTGGCCCCACTGGAGGGTCACGCTGCTCACGGATCGAGGACCGTGAGACACCGGCGCGGTGAGTGTCGCTGGGACCGACTGCGGCTGCCAGTCCGTTGCCGGGCTCCCGTCGACCGCGGCCAGTGCGGGCGCACCCGGTTGCGACGACGTAGCCGTGGCAGTCCCGCACCGCACGACATCGGTGGTACCGGCCAGGTCCGGCCGCCGGGTTGGCATGGTGAGCGTTTGACCAGGGGCGACCTCATGAGAGCCGGAAGCGGTGGTCACCGGCAGGGTCGCACCGCTGGTCACGGTGATCGACGTCGTCTTCTGGCCGATCGCGACGGTGAACCGTCGACCGTGCCACGACACGTTGCGGAGAACGACACCCCCCAAGCTGGCTGGTCAGACTGGGGGACAGCTGCACCGCATTGGCGTTCAAGCGCAAGCCGGAGTACCCGTAGAGGAACTCCTGGAGGAAGCCGCCGATGCCGGTCATGAAGGTGAAGGCTCCACCGGTCCTGGTCTCCGAGAACTGGTCGAACACGTCGCGGATGAACGGCTGCACGCTGCGCTCGGTGTACACGATAGCTTGCGCATCCCGGTGCTCCCAGCGCCGAGGTCCCGATGGAGTTGACCGCATCACTCATCGACGGCCCGTTGGGATCGGTCCGTGGCGCGTAGTAGTTGATGTCGTTCTCGGCGACGCCGGTAGGCAGGTTGTAGTCCCAGGGATACTCGAGCATCGTGACGTCGGCCTGCTTGACCAGTTCCCCGTCTATATCCCGAGAACTCCGGAACGATGCCCGTGCCGGGGTCCTCGGGCACCACGATCCTCGACGCTATGGACGACCCAGCTCGACGGGAGCACGCCAGTCCCAGCACGCGGGCAGCCTTGGTGGCGTCGTCCAAGATCGGTCTTGGCGGCCACATTCGTATAGGCCTCGTCGTTGACATCCGGGTGCTCCTCGTCCGGACCGGTCACCCCGTCGATGTGGTAGTTGCCGTCCGGACCGAGGCTGACCCGCGAGGCCCAGAACGCGGCGGCCTGCGACAACACCGGCCAGCCATACCGTGCCAACCAGCCTCGTTCTACCGGTGGCCAGGTAGTACTGCCATTGGGCGAGGGCGACATCGGCGGTGATGTGCTGCTCGTAGAGCCCCTCGGTGAACAACGACGCTGGTGGCGGGATCTGCTCCGTTCCGGAGATGGCGCTCTCCCATGGATACCGGGCCCCGCTGTAACCGGTGGCGATGGCGTGCTGCTTCGCGGCGTCGAGCCTGCTGGAACCGATAGGCGTTCATCCCGGACGCCAGGTCCGGGTGTTGCGCCAGCAATGCCGGGTACATCCAGGTATCGGCATCCCAGAAGATGTGGCCGTTGTAGCCGTTCGAGGAGAGCCCAGCGGGCGAGATGCTCCAGTCGACCCCGTCGCGGGTACTCGACCACAGGTAGAACTCGCTGGCGTTGACCTCTGACGCCAAGCGCGGGATCGCCGAGTACATCGATTCGACCCGACCAGAGGGCTGCCCAGGCGGCGTCGTTCGCCGCCATCAGGGCGCCGAAGCCGGCGGCGGCGGCATCTTTTGCCTGACGCCTGAGCGGCTGCCGTCGGAGTGCCGGCTGTCCTGCGAGGACTCCACGCCCACGAACTTGGTGAACGTATAGGTGTGGCCGGCGGACACGGGAAAGGTCAATTGCTGGCCGACGCTCTGATCCGCTTGCCTGATCGACTTGGGCTGTCGTGGCCTTGACGTTCCCGCTGCCTTCGATCTGGCTGGCGATGGCCGCGCTGATGCCGGTGCCCACGGCCTGAACTGCGACCCAATCGGAGTGGGTCGAAGACGACCAGCCCTTGTCCAGCTGCGTGCTCAGGTTGGCGGGCGATCCGTCGATGGCATCGGTGACCGTCCGCCAGCACCGGACCATCGAGGGGTCAGTTCGAGGTCGGACCATGCCCACGTGGGAGCGAGCTCTGTCGGTCAGCACCTGGTAGGTCAGTCTGGGTCACGTGACCGTCCGGGGCCGTCCAGAGTGCGCTGGTTGTGATGACCCCGGTCCTCAGGTTGATCGACTGGTGCCATTGATCGGTCGTTCCCGGTTGCCAGCGTGAACGGCTGGCCACCGTCCGAGAACGTGAGGGTCGACCAAGTCGGCATGTTGGCCCTCTGCTGCACTCCGCCCGCCGGCTCGGCGTAGAAGCCCGCGAGCTCGGACTGCGCGGGCACCGGCCCCCCGGAGTAGCCCTGGCCGGCCGGCGGCACGCGAATTCCCGAGCTCGCCGTTGCCGGTAAAGGTGGGCGCATACGTCGCACCGGTGTCGGTGGCGGTCAGACAGATAGGAGCCGGTGCCACCGGTTGGATCGGCACTCGTCGGGTCGGCGGCCGATGCAGATGCGGACAGACTCGTGAAGACAATTCCGCCGAGGAGACTGACCAGCAATCCGGCAATGACCGGTAGGCGCGCAGCGGCCCGCGTGGTTGTCCCGGTCCTCGCTGTGGACATCAGCTGTCACCCTAAGCGAAGTCGGCTGTGGCGATCGTCTCTACCTTCTGACACGACGCGCCGGCTGCGGCTGCTCACTCACGACAGCGACCGAACACACTCCGGCCTGCTCGTGATCGATCGCGACCGGCGAGTAGCAAGTTCGACGCCTACCCCTGTGGGACGGATGCACTCAGCTGGAGTTGGCGGACCCGGGTGTCCGGCTCGTCGACATACACGAAGCAGGAAGCCTCCGGGGGGATCGATCTCAGACGGCGCCCGATCACATCGCCGGCGCCCTCGGTGCCCTCAGCTTGCGTCGATGACGAGCGGCCAGAACCACCAACGCCGTCCCGACCACCAGCCCGAAGACGAGTATGCCGACGTCGTGGGCGGAATGGTGGCCAGTTGCCACTCTGCCGAGACCATAGGCACTCGGGGCCACCGAGAGGGCGAAGCCCAGGGAGGCGATCAGATTCCAGAGGACGAACTGACCGTGATGCATCTTTGCAGTCCCTGAGATGATGGCTGGGGTGAAGAACACCGCCAGGCGTCCCCATTTCGCGTAGGCCGCCTCTCCCCGCTCGAGCAACCGTTGACGGTTCGCCTGGCGCCTCCCCGGCCTGTCCAGAAGTTGGCGACCCCAACGGTCCCCGATCGCATAGCCGGTGAGCCCGCCGACCTCGCCGGCCACGGTGGCAACGACGACGACCGCGGCCAGGTCGAGCTGGCCTTGACTGGCCAGCACGGCCGCGGCCCCCACCGCCGCGGCACCGATGAACGGGACCCCGGCCCACGAAGCGGTCACCGCAATGAACAGGACGGCATAGTGCCACCAGCTTGTAGCCAGATCGGAGGCCAGGATCGGTGACACGCTCGACGAGCCTATGGGCAGCGCCGCCCCGACCTCGGGCCGGGTCCTGGATCGTCTCTTGGTCGGGTGTTCCGCATCGGATCAGAGGTGGCGCTCGCCCCGACAGCATCAGGCGAATCGGTTCTCAGCGTGAGCCTCCGACCAGACGCTCAAGAAGACGGTCCTGTAGCCAATCAGGCAGGCCGCCGATCGCATGGATGGCCCTCGCACCACCACCGACGTGATAGCGCGGCCGCGGCCGCTCGGTCTGTAGCGCGTGGGCCACCAGCTCGGAGACTCGACGTGGCGAGCATCGAGGGTCGTCCCGACTGCTCCTCCCTGTGGGTCCTACGGACCTTGCGAACACGATCGGAGCCCGGTGCGAGGATAGAGGGATGCGCATAGGCCTTCACGCCCTCGGCATTGGTTCCGGTGCCGATCCCCGGGTACTGGAGGCGGTGGCCCGATCCGCTGATGCCACCGGGTTCTCGACGCTGTGGTCCGGAGAGCACGTCGTCATGGTCGATCGACCCGACTCACGGTACCCGTACTCGCCAGACGGAACGATTGCCGTCCCATCCGATTCAGACTGGCTCGACCCTCTCATCGCCCTCTCGTACATCGCGGCAGTGACATCGAACATCCGCATAGCCACCGGGATACTGCTGCTTCCCCAGCACAATCCGCTCTTGGTGGCCAAGCAGTCCGCCAGCCTGGATGTCCTTTCACAAGGACGCTTCGCGCTCGGCGTCGGCATCGGGTGGTCATCTCAGGAGTTCGAGGCGCTTGGAGTTCCGTTTCAAAACCGGGCACAGCGAACTCGCGAGTACGTAGAAGTCCTGCGTACTCTGTGGCAGGAAGACGTCTCGTCCTACGAAGGCGACTACGTTCGTTTCCGGGAGGTCCGCAGCTATCCGAAGCCGTTTCGTAACCGCCGGCTGCCGGTGATCCTGGGTGGGAACAGCGACGCGGCTCTGGACAGAGTCGTCGCGTACGGCGATGGCTGGTACGGGTTCAACCTCTCCAGCGGCGAGCTGCCCGAGCGCCTGCGGGCAGTTTCGTCCCGCTGTGAGCAATCGGGTCGAGACCGCGCCACGCTTGAGATAGCCGTTTCCCTACAGGACGGACGGCCCCAAGACACTGCCGAGCTTGGCGCCATGGGTGTGTCTGAGCTCGTGATCGTGGGATCACCGCCGGCCGACCCCGCCGAGTCCCAACGTTGGGTTGCCGCCCTGGCACATCGGTGGGGCACTGCCGGTTAGGGAGGGGCTGGTATCTCCGGCCCGCCGGGTCCCTGTGGTGGCTAGGTTCTTGAGCATGAAGCGTCAGATGAGGATGCCCTTCGGCCGCGGCGGTGGGATCCTGCGATTCTCGGGTAAGCCGAGGTCGTCCGCCGTGGGGGCGGCGGACGGACGCGAACAGGGTAAGTGAGGACGATCTCTATCGGGCTCTGGGACGAGTCGCCGCCAACTGGTCGCTCATCGAGATCGCATCCGGCCTCGTCCTCATGGGACTCGTCGGGAACCGAGACGAGACCCTCGCCCGTGCCGTCGTGGCGGGACAGCGCGTCGAGAATGTCTGGGCGACGGTGGAAGCCCTGCTCACAGCCTATGGACCGGACACCGCCGGGGAGTTGACTGAATTCCGGTCCTGGCGGAGAAGTGCCAACCACTACCGAAGGCGTCGAAACGAGGCCATTCACAGCGCTTGGTCGCTGACTTCCGCAAACGGAGGACCTGCCGCATGGGATGTGATGAGCCAGAGGGCAAAGATGGGCGCGAGGGCCGATCTCTTCCCCGGGGGCGTCACCGAGGTCGAGCAGCTGGCGCACGACATAGCACTCTGCGAGGACAGGCTCACCCATCTCTATTCGAAGGTCGTCGAGGTCATGGAGGACGGCCGGGTTGCGTCGCAGGAATTATCGGGAACGTGACAACCCGGATCCGCCCCACCGCTTGATGGTTCCCAACAGAGCTCACCAGGTGACGCGGCACCCCGGGGAGGACGCCCAGAGTAGGGTCGGGTCGTGGCAGTGAGCTCGGACCGGAATGGTGTGGGGGCTGTGATGAAGTACTCATTGACGGCGGACCACTTCTCGACCAGGGAGGAGGCCCTGGCTGAGATAGCCGCCCGGGGTTGGCATGCCCTTGAACACGACGCTCGAGCCGAGCAGGACGAGCTGCATTGGCACGACTACGACTCGGTGGCATTCGTGCTGAGCGGCACATGCCGGATCGCATTTGAGGACGGCAGTGTGCTGGAAGGCGGAGCGGGATCGCGGATCGAGCAACCGTCACATGTGGTTCACCGATCAGGCAACCGCGTCTACCAGGCGGTCTATGGGTTCAGCATCAGGCTGGAGGACATGTCACAGCCGATCTGCAAGCCGGTCGAAGCATTGGAGAGCCGGCTCGCTCAGAGCTGAGCACGTCGGAGTCGACCGAGCTGTGGACGAGCACACGTTTGGACATCGATTCGACGGTCAGGTCGCGATCGTAACTGGAGCGTCGACAGATCCCGGGATCGGGATGGCTACGGCGCGCCGGCTCGCAATGGAGGGCGCATCGGTGGTGATGAACGCACGCTCCGAATCGCGTCTGCGTTCGGCCGAGAGGAGCTTGCTAAACCAGGGGCTCGAGGTCGTCGCCTGCGCTGGTGACGCTGAGGAAGCATCCACGTCGACCTTCCTCGTCGATACGGCGATCGAGACCTTTGGTCGAGTCGATCTGCTCGTCAATGCCGTCGGGGGTGCACCATTCGTAGGCTCAGCTCTCACGATGACCCGGGACGACCTCGTCGAGACCGTCGCTCTCAATACGTGGCCGGCCCTGTCGTTGATTCAAGAAGCCATGGCCCGGGGCCTGGCCGACGGAGGAGGTGCCGTCGTGAACATCTCCAGCGGGTCGCCCAAGAAGACGACACCCTCCATGGCGAGCTACGCCGCCGCCAAGTCCGCCCTCAACGCGTTGACCCGAACGCTGGCACACGACCTCGGGCGTCGAGGTGTTCGCGTCAACGCCGTGAGCCCAGGCCTCACCAAGACACATGCCACCAAGGACATCTGGGACGCCGATGACGGTCGAGCCGCCGGTGACAAGCTGCTTCTCGGCCATATCACCCAGGCGGAGGACATCGCCGCGGCGGTCGCATTCCTACTCTCCGAGGAGGCGCGCTCCATAACAGGAGTCTTGCTGGATGTCGACGCCGGGAACCATGTGGACACCGGCTCATGGTCGCCCTTCAGCCCGGATTCGATGGGTCAGCCGGGAGGCGCTCCTCGGTCAACCGAGGATCGGTCCACGTGAGACCCACGACTGCCCACAACTCAGCCCCACTGACTCGATCGCGATTCGACCCGACCACGGCGTTCTCCCCGAAGCGTGTCTGACGAGGGCGCTAGTTCGAGCGACCCGTTCGGTCCGGGCTCGATCTCGCTCCGGCTCTATCCCCACAACGAACTCGATGCGAGTGGCATCGTTCGCGAGCTCTGCGACCAGGCCAAGCTCGGCCTCTCGCTGGGATTCGACGGGGTCATGACCGCCGAGCACCACGGGGGATTTGCGGGCTACCTGCCGAACCCGCTGCAAGTGTCCGGCTTCATCCTCGAGGAGACGGCCTCGGGGTGGGTGGCGCCCTGCCCGCTGCTGCTTCCTCTGCGTCCCGTGGGCCAACTGGCCGAAGAGATCGCCTGGCTCGGTGCGCGGCATCCCGGTCGAGTCGGGCTCGGAGTGGCGGCGGGTGCGCTGCCGCTCGATTTCGAGGCGATGGACGTTGCCTTTGCCGATGCCGTGCCCCTCTTCAAGGAGCGGCTACCTCGGATCGTCCAGATGCTCCAGAGCCGTGACTTGCGCCAACTCGAGCAGGATAGGGCGCTCCGGCAATGCGCCCAGACGCCCATTGCCGTGTTGAGTGCCGCCGGATCGACCGCTGCTGCCAGGCGGGCCGCCGCTTGTGGTGCAGGCATCTTGACCGACGGCATGTCGTCGGTCTCCCAGCTGAAGAGGATCTGCCATGCCTATGACGCTTCGGAAGGCACCCGACCGAAGGTCATCATCCGTCGAGTCTGGCTCGGTTCTCCCCCAGAGGCGCTGATACGACGCCAACGGGCTGTGTACGACGTCTACGCCGGTGACAATGGGCGCTTTGCTGAGGACCAGACGGTTGTTGCCCGCGATTGTGACGAAATGGTGGAGCAGTTGTACGCCATCTGGCGATCGACCGGCGCCGATGCCATCAATCTCCGCGTCCATCTGCCCGGAGTGGCCCCGAACGAGGCCCGCCAGCAGATCGAGGTCCTGGCCGACCAGGTCCTGCCGGCGCTTCGGGCCCGATGGATGCAACGGTCTGCCTCCGGTGAAGCGCAGTGAGCGGAGCGACGCCCGCCGTTGCCCACGGCGGGAGGCGATGGAGCGGACGGATCCGCTAGGACGAGAAGTGTCGCCCGTTCCAGCTACACCGTCGTGGCTCGGACGGTTGTGGCCATCGCCTTCGGTACCGGACTGAAGATGGGCCGCCCACCGGGAGCTGATCGGCGGTCAATCATCCCAAATCAGGACGCCGAGGCGCCGAAACGTATTGACGTAGTCGATGACCAGCGCCTCGTGACCCCGCCATTCCCGAACAGGGTGCGTGCCGTACGCCCCGGCCCTCGCGACGGTCGTGGGGGCCATCTCCGCGAACGCGGGCTCGGGATCATCGGTGTCCAATTCGTACAGGTGCATGTAGCGAGGTGATCCCGGCGCCCGGTTCTCGTACGGCGTGATCATGGTGAAGTGCTCGGGCGAGGCGGCGGCGATATCCCGGATGTGCACGAAGTCGGCCCAGTCGCGCAGCGCCTGGCTCTGCCCGGGCGTACGCGGACTGATCAACACCAGCTCCAGGCCAAGGGTCGGGCGAGCGGAAGGGGTCCCCTGGCCGGGCCGTGGGTAGTGGTCGAAGCACAGTCCGGTGATGTCCTCGGGTGTCGCGGCGGCGCCGGCCGGTGGGGTGAAGCCCTGATCCGCTTCATAGACACCGAGGACGGCGAACTCGGGCAACGTCCTCGGAAGATCGGTGCGGAAAGGCACGCAGTTCTCCCACCAGCTCGCCCGCTGGACGCCCGGCAGGGCGAGCACCTCGGGCACCCGGTCGGTGGCGTAGTGCTCCGTCGGTCGGTCGGTCATCTCCAGATAGATGACCGGCGTGATGCGGTCTTCCACCATCGACCCCCATCGCCTCGACGACCCGACGCCCATCGCGCCGCTTGCGCGTGGTCGATGGTATCGGAGACCATCTGTCCAAGGCCGACAAGGCCCTCGCCATCAGCCAGCCGAGGAGAGCGAGCCATGACCGAGGATCTCGGGACACCACATCTTCGATTCGAACGCGACGGCGTCTTCGCCTGGTGCACCGTCGACCGGCCGGAAGCGCGCAACGCCCTCACCTCGGCCATGTACTACGGAGTCCGTCAGGCGGTCGCCATCACCAATGGTGACACCAGCCTCGAGGCGCTGATCATCACGGGGACAGGAGATGTGTTCATTCCCGGTGGCGAGATGAGGGGGCGGCACGACGATGATCGTCGCAAGGTGGCCGAGCTCCTCGGCCCCGACGTGCTCCCGTTCGCCACGATCCGTCACAGTCGATCGCCGGTGGTCGCTGCGATCAACGGCCTGTGCCAAGGAGGCGGACTGATCATCGGCATGCTCGCCGATGTCGCGGTGGCGAGTGAACGAGCCACCTTCCGTGCCCCGGAGGCCCTTCGTGGCGTGGCAGACGCCAATTTGGCGGCGATCCTCCCCGCTCACATCGGCGTGGCGCGGGCGCGCGACATGTTGCTGACCGGCCGCCGTCTCGATGCACGGGAAGCCCTGGAGGCGGGCCTCATCGCTCGGGTCGTGCCGCACGATGATCTGCGAGCTCGAGCCCGGCAGGCGGCGAGTGAGCTGTTGATGGCGGGCCCGAACGCCAGGTTCCAGTCCAAGCGAATGATCAACGAGCGATATGGCCTCGTCGACCAGATGACCTTCGAGTCGTCCATCGGCTCGGATGAGGTCCGCGAGGGCTTCCTGGCTTTCGCCGAGAAGCGCCCGCCACACTGGGTACCCGCGGAGCTGCAAGCTCGGTAGGGCTGCTTTCCTGAGGACACCCGTCGCTACCGCTGACCAATCGGACGTCGGGCGGGAGTTCGCTGCGATCTGGAGGGCGGCCGACAAGGTCGTCTACTCCAGAACCCTCGAGAGCGCCTCCACCCAAAGGACGAGGATCGAACGGGAGCTCGACCCGGCGACCGTCCGGAGCATGAAGGCGAGGGCCGGACGGGACATGACAGTTGGCGGGGCCGAGCTCGCCGGCCAGGCGATCCGGGCCGGGTTGGTTGACGAGCTCCACCAATTCCTGACTCCCGTCATCCTGGGAGGTGGAAAGCAGTTTCTACCGGACGACGTCCGGCTCGACCTCGAGCTGATCGACGAGCGACGGTTCGGCAACGGCGTGGTCCATGTCCAATACCGCACCGGGAGACCGCAGGGATCCCGTGAACTTCCCACCGTTCCCTCAGGGTGTGGTGCTCCCCCATTGCTTGACGCCGTTCATGAAGAATATGAGGACGTCGACGCCCGGACCGAATGTGCTGTTCGGCTGATGGACGGTGGGATGGGCGGGGCACATCGACGCCGACCACGGTCCGATGCCCCAGCCCGAGTAGCTCGTTGGGATGGAGAGGTCGCCGTTCACGGCATCCTCACCGGGATCGAGGCTGTATGAGATCACGCCGAGATAGAGCCATTTGAGGTAGCTGAACAGCTGGCCCACGTCGACGGAGGACTGTGGATCGCAGTGAGCGGAGCCGTAGTAGTCGATGAACGCCGTGGGCACCAGGGGAACCTGAGGAACGAACTGGCCGAAGCGGATGTACTGCTGGGGTCGTGTGCGGTCGTCTCCGCTACCGTCGGCGACTCCATTGCTGTCAAGCAGTGGCTCGAAGCCGTAGGCGATGTTGCTGCCTGTCAGCAGATGGCTCATGATCAGGGACAGATCCTGGCTGTGGCCCGGCACCTGCGCAATGACGACGTTCGCCGCACCGGTCCCCCTGATCGTGTCGGCCAGGGACTGCATCCCCACGTAGGTCGCATTGCCGTTCTGCCATGTGTCCCAAGCCTGCGTCTCGGTGGGGAACGTTCCCATCCCGTACGGCTCGTTGAACAAGTCGAACATCACCATCGGGTTGCTCGCGTAGTGACCCGCCATCCACCGCCAGAATGCCGTGTTCGACGAGGTTGGGCCGCTCTGTTTGGTGGTATTCCTCTCCTGCAGGGTCAGGATGGCAACCATGCCGAGCGTGTTGGCTTGGCTGACCAGCCCGTCCATGAGACCGACAAAAGCCGGGTTGACCGAGCCACCCGGTCCGCTGAACAGATTCTCCTGGGCGATCTGGAAGCGAATGACGTTGGCGTTCCACATCGTGCCGGCCGCTTGGACGGTGGCCTGGCCGCTCTGGTTGGTGTGCGGATCATTTCCCGTGCAGAGCTGGGTGACCGGCAGAGCGAATGACATGCATTCCACGACGAATCCATACGGGATGAACTGCAAGTGGTCCGGGCCGATGATCTTGTTTCTCACCACCGTGTAGCCGGCCGGAGTGGCGGCCCTGACAGGAGCGGTTACCTGAAGGACAGACAGGATGAGCGCCGCGGCCAATGAGGCGGCGAGAACGGCGCGCCCGCCTCGCCGCAGGGTCGGCCGACGATGGCGAGCGCCCGGCTCGCCATGGCCCCGTGGCCATGCGAACGCGTTGAACGGTGCTGGAATGTCCGGCGACCCGTGGCCCGCCTCTGCCATCTGACCTCCGACGAGATCTGCCCCCCCGACACTCTTGCAGGCCAAGGTGACCGATGGGAAAAGAGCGGTTTACCATTTTGTGAACGGCGCCGCCGGGCGTGGCGAAAACTCGTACGCCGCAGGGGGAAGTTCCCAGCGCCTCCGGGGACCGGCGGCAATCACTCACCCCCGCCTCCTCAAAATGAAGGAGGCCGCATGGTCGTAGCTCGAACGGCCCGGCGGTTCCCGGCGGGCTCGCATCGACGCGGATCGGTCCGGCCGAGCGCTTCGACGGCCAGGTGGGGATCGAGCTCATCCGAGGCGCGCCAGCTGCAGCCGGGCCAGGGGCAGCGATCCGAGCTGGCCGGCGAGGGTGCCTTCGGGCTGACGACCGCCGATCGTTGCGTCGAGGAAATCGGCCACGGCCGAATCCAGGGACGACGTCCACGGCGTGCCGCCTGCGATCGGCGGCAGATGGTCCGCCCCCAGCAATGAGAGGTAGTAGGTGGGGGCGTCCACTTTCTCGAAGACGGTCTGGCTGTCGGTGTAGGGAACGACGGAGTCGGCAGTGCCCTGCACCAGGAGGAGAGGTGTAGATGACGCCGGCACCGGTGTGTCGATCGGATCGGGCGCATCGGCGACGATTGCGCCGATGCGGGCGTCTGCCGTGGCCGGCTCATAGCCCATCATCAGGGCCACATCGGCGCCATCGGAATGACCGACCACTGCGATCCGGTGTCCGTCGACGGCCTTTCCCATTGAACCCTGCTCCAGCGCACCGATCACGAACGAAACATCCGCGGCCTCATTGGGCAAGTCGCCACGATCCAAGCCGAATCCTCGTTGTGGATCCTCGAGTGGGAACGAGGGAGCGGCCACCACATATCCCGAGGCAGCCACGGTCGAACAGAAGCGCTGGTAGGTCAGCGGGTCGTTGTCATAGCCGTGGATGAACACGACGAGGGGAAACGGACCAGGTTCGTTCGGTGTCCAGAGATAGGTGGGAAGCGCCCGCACCGGAGCCAGGACGGTTCCATGACTCACGACCGCTCGCGTCGCGTCCGTCACCGTGACTTCGCTGAGAGATACGGCGAGCCCCCTCTTGGTCACCGCCGGCGGCGGACTCGTCGTCGCAGTGGCACGGCGGCTGCCGGGAGGACGGGGCGACGTCGGGCCGGGACCGGTTGCGCTCGCCGCCTTCGAGCCGGACGGGCGATCCATTCTCGACAGGACCAACCCGATGGGGATGAGGACGGCCAGGAGGGCCAGGACCACACCCACTCGCACCGTTGATCGCCGTCTCACTCGACGCGATCATGACACCCCGTTCCGCCGGCTCCGCGTCGGGCATCTGGTGACCGTGGGACCTCAAGAAGGAGAAACTTCGAACCGAATTGGCCTACTGAGCGTCTCTATCTATGTCGGCTGACTACGCCGCTCTGATCAGGACGAGGAGGATGGTTGGGGTGAGTGGGCCCGAAGCCTTGGACGACCTCGAGATCTGGCTTCGCGATGGGTACGAGCGGTCCTTTCGCACCGCCTGCTTGATCCTGGGCAACCGATCGGACGCCGAGGAGGCTGTGCAAGAGGCGTTCCTCCGGGCCTGGCGATTCCGTGCGTCGCTGACATCAGGCGGCGACGTCAGACCCTGGCTCTACCGGGTCGTCGTGAACACGTGCAATTCGAAGCTGCGCAAGGAGATACCCCATCGGGATCGGCGGGTGGCCGACGAGGAGCTCGATGGACTGCCCGCACCCGACGATGTGGCCGAACACCTTGCCGGAGCAAGCGATCTCATGACGGCGCTCCAGTCCCTCCCGGCTCATCTGCGGATCGTGGTCGTCTTGCGCTACTTCGCCGATCTCAGTGAACGGGAGCTGGCTACCGCCATCGGGAAGAGACCAGGGACGGTCAAGTCCCGCTTGCACGAAGCTCGGCGCCTGCTGGCCGAGCACCCGGCCCTGCGGTCGCAGGGCTCGGCCTTCATCTCGGAGATGAACCAATGACGATGCTCGACGAAGACCAACTGCGATCACTCCTCGCCGAGACGGCCGAGACGTTCGAGGTTCTGGCAGCCGGGCCGGAGCGAATATTGGCGGCGGCGGCCACGGCCGGCCAGCGAAAGGCCCCCGTGCGCTCCATTCTCCCCCGGACCACCCGGGGTCGGGTCATGCTTGTGGCCGCGGTCATCGTCCTGGTCGTGGGCATCTCCTTGGTCGGAACGGGGCTGCCGGGAACTTCGCATCGTCGGATCGTGGCAAGCACCTCCTCACCCGTTCCCTCGACCACCCTCCCGAGCCCGACCGGGGCCCTGTCCCCATCCCGCACGGCCGCACCCCAGTTCGGAACCAATGGCAGCTCGGGCAATTCGGCACCGACTCCCGTCACCGTCCCGTCGGCATCACCTCCCTCCTTGCCCCCGGACTCCGTCGGACAGTCCGCCAAGGTGGTGACCACGGGCTCGGTCGACCTGGCCATCGGCAACGGCTCGCTCAACTCGGTCGTCAACAAGCTGACCCAGCTCACGGTCGGCGACGGGGGTTTCGTGGCCAAGTCGCAACTCCAATTGGGTTCGGCGGCCGACGGGACCGCTTCGTACGGCTCTCTGGTCCTCCAGGTCCCCCAGCCATCGTTCAACGACCTTCTCAAGAACGTCGAAGGCGTGGGGAAGGTCACGTCCCAGTCCTCGACCTCCACCGACGTGACCGGGCAGTACGTCGACCTCCAGGCCCGCATCTCGGCCCTCCAGGCGAGCCTGCAGCAGTACCTGACCATCCTGTCCAAGGCCACGTCGATCGGCGACATTCTCTCCGTGCAGAACCAGATCGACACCATCCAGAGCCAGATCGAGCAGCTACAGGGACAACTCAACCTCCTCAACAGCCAGACGACGTACGCCACACTGACCGTCTCGCTGTCCCAGCAGGGCCACCCGGTCCCTCCGCCGCCCCCGCCGAGCTCGGGTATCTCGAAGGCCTGGCACGACTCGGTCAACGGGTTCACATCCGGATTCGAGTGGCTGGTCCGGATCGCCGGACGCGCGCTGTTCGTGCTGGTGCTCCTGGCCGCCCTGGCAGTGGCCGGCAGGTGGGTGTGGCGGAAACGGCGACGTTGGCTTCTCTGACGCCTCATTCAGCGGCATGAGCTGGCCACCAGATCGATCGCCGGTGGCGCAACCGGCCCGGCTCAGGTGCGGATATGCACGGGAATAGAGTCGCCGTATGGCCCTGATCGAAGTGTACGGGGACGTCTGGTGCCCGTTCACTCATGTCGGGCTTCGCTGGGCTGTTCAGCGGCGGGACCAGCTGGGTCGAGACGACGTCGCCATTCGTGTGCGGGCTTGGCCTCTCGAGCTGATAAACGGCAAGCCTCTCGATCCGACGTCGACTGCAGAGCATGTTGACGCCTTGCGCCAGCAGGTGTCCCCCGACCTCTTCACGCACTTCGACCCTGAGAGCTTCCCGACCACGACCCTTCCGGCCCTCGCCCTGGCGTCCGCCGCCTACCGTCAGGGCACTCGACTAGGCGAAACCGTGAGCTTTTCCCTCCGCAACGCCCTCTTCGAGGAGGGGTGCGACATCTCTCGACCTGAGGTCTTGGCGGACCTCGCGCGACTGCATGGTGTCGTTGGCTTCGATGCCGACGATGATGAAGCCGTGCGGCGCGAATGGCATGGAGGTCAGTCCCGGGGCGTCGAGGGGTCGCCCCACTTCTTCTGCGGCGACATGAACGTCTTCTGCCCATCCCTGGAGATGGCCAAGGACGAGGAGGGCCACCTCCACGTCCAGCGAAACATCGGTCGGCTCGACAGATTCCTCACGGACTGTTTGGCGGAATCGAGGGGCGCATAGGCTGTCGCCGTGGCTACGGCGAGATCGGCCTCGGGTCCATCGAGGAGCGCTCGCGCCGGCGGCACCTTCCGGGGTTGGGGGTTGGACCTGGTGGACTTCTTCGACGGCCTCGAGGTGGACAACACCAAGACCTACTGGACGGCCCACAAGGAGTTCTACGAGACCGGCGTTCTCGCTCCGATGCAGGCCCTCTTGGCCGAGCTGGCACCCGAATTCGGCCAAGGCCGCATCTTCCGTCCTTACCGTGACACGAGATTCAGTCGCGACAAGTCCCCCTACAAGACCAACATCGCCGCCCACAACGATGCCGGCTACATCTCGCTGTCCGCCGACGCTCTCGGGGTCGGGTCGGGCCTCTATATGCCTGCCCCGGACCAGCTGGCGCGGTTCCGGGCCGCGGTCGCGGACGAGAAGAGCGGGAAGAAGCTGCTCGGCCTGGTACAGGGGCTCAAGAAGAAGCGGATCGAGGTGTCTGCCCACGAGACCCTGAAGTCGGCACCCCGGGGATACGCCAGCGATCATCCCCGCATCGAACTCCTCCGGTACAAAGGTCTCACCGCTTGGAGGGAGTGGTCGGTCGGGTCGTGGCTCGGCACCGCGTCGAGCAAGCGCAGGATCGTCGAGTTCCTCCGGGCCACGGCTCCGCTGCGGAAATGGCTCGATCATCATGTGGGCCCGACCGAGGCATGACCGACGTCATGCCGGCGGCTTTCCTCGGACACGGAAACCCCATGAACGCGCTCGACCAGAACGACTACACCCGCGCTTGGCGCGCTTTCGGCCAGGCGGCCCCGAGACCGCAGGCCATCCTGGTCGTCTCGGCCCATTGGTATATCAACGCCACGGCAGTCACGGCCATGGCGAGACCCAAGACGATCCACGACTTCTTCGGGTTCCCCGACGAGCTCTTCTCCGTTCAGTACCCGGCCCCCGGAGATCCGGGGCTCGCCCAGGAGATCGCCGACCTGGTCGAGCCGATGTGGGTCGGATTGGACCGTGACAGCTGGGGCATCGACCATGGCGCCTGGTCGGTCCTGGTCCACACGTTCCCCGATGCGGACATCCCGGTCCTGCAGTTGGCGATCAACGCCCAAAAGCCCTACGAGCACCATCTGGAGCTCGGAACGAGGCTCGCTCCGCTGCGCCAACGCGGGGTCCTCATCGTCGCCAGCGGAAACGTCGTCCACAATCTCCATGCCATCGACTGGGGCCGTCCCGACACCGGGTACGCCTGGGCGCACCGCTTCAACGAGGCCGCACTCGAACAGATGCGTACCTCGCCAGGTGACACCGTCGCCCTCGCCGCCCACCCGGACCACGCCAACGCGGTGCCCACCCCCGATCACTTCCTCCCGCTGCTCTACCTTGCCGGCCTCGCCGAGGCGGCTGGTTCGACGGCGAGCGTGCTGGTCGACGGCTACGCCTACGGATCGCTGTCCATGACCGCCTTCACCCTTGACGGCATCTGCCCCGAGGCGCCCGAAGCGGCCTCTCCGGCAGCTCCGCTGCCCGACTGGCCGGTAGAACCACCGGACGAGGCGAACATCTGACACCTGCCCGATGGCGGCGGCGCCCCGCCCTCGCCGCCCTCGCCTCCCCTGCTGCGTCGTTCGTCAGTCGCCGGTGAGCCGATTGCCGGGTACCGTGCGGCCGCAGGTCCGGAGGATCAGGTCATCGATAGGTCCCTTGACCAGGGGCCCGGAGCCGTACGACCAATCGACGTCGGTCGCCTGAAACTCGTGATTGCTGATGTCCGTGCCGAAGTGGGCATGGGCGCCACCCCGCACCAGCTGGTCGAGTACGTGCACGGCCGCGGCGTCGGGCGTACGGCGAACCTCACCGAGGGGGACGGTGATGTCAAACCCGTGGATGGCGACATGGCTGAGGGCTCCGTCCGCTCCTCCACCCGGTGGTGACCAGTCGTGCAACACCTCGCTCCGCAAGTCCGCCACCAACTCCGCCGTCGGCAGTTGGGCGTCCCGGGCAGCGATCCGATTGGAGAGCCGGGTGAAGTCGAACTCGCACTCACGGAGCTCGGCCATGAAGGCGTCCTCGCCGTAGCGGGCGGGCATGCCCATGTGGGCCACAACCTCCCGGATGCGCCACCCTTCACAGAGGGAGGGCACATCCCAGCGTTCCGGAGGGAGGGCATCGAGCAGATCGGCCAGTGCCAGGTACGACTCTGCCACCAGCGGCCTCAGTTCATCATCACCGGCAGTCACGGCTGCTCCCTTCGATCGGCGGTTCTCCTACCCGGTCAGACCGGCCGCGACCGGCAAATTCATCGCTCCCCAGGCGTTCTCGGCCTCGTCCCACGATCATGGAGGGGCAAGTGATGCACCTGAGATGACAAGCTCGTCACCGTACGGTCGATCCAGGGAGGGTCATGACCAGTTCCCTCGTGTTCTTCGGGGCTCTCGGCCTCGTCAGCGTGTTCGTTGCGTTCCTGGGCAATCGGCATCTCTTCGCCGACGGTGGGGCCGGGAGGGCATCTGTCCTGGAATGCACGTACTACGTCGTCGGCCTAGCCTCCCTCGGTCTCGGTTGGTATTTCAACGTCCGGTACACCCACCAGTACGGTCACAAGGCGAACTACGTCAACTACACCAAGGCGCTCTTCTCGAACTGGGCGTCCGACTCGGCCGCCCAGGACTACATCATCGTCAACGTCGTGCTCTTCCCGCTGTGGTCGATCACCGATGGACGAAGGCGGGGACTGCGGCTGGCCTGGATCTTCTTTGTGATGAGCCTCTTCACGAGCCTCGCCTTCTCGGTTGCCCTCTACCTTGCATTCGTCGAGCGACAACTTCGCTATACGCGACAGGACCGGCCCGTGCCCGGCACGTTGGCCCGCTCGGAGGGATTCGAACCCCAACCGTCTGATCCGTCGTAAATCCCAGGTCGGGCGATCGTTGAACTGGGAAACTGCAGGTCGGCGACGAGTGAAATTCCCAGTGGGGGTGGCGAGACCTGCGTGCGGTCACTCTGGCGTGAAGCTGCTCGCTCCCGTCGAGAAGGTGACCCGCTTGAGCCCGCCACTGCCGGGCAGGCTGCGGCTCCGGGCCGTGCACGCCGTCTCGACTGGGCCAGCGTCTGATCGAACGTGAGATGGAGCGTCTGCGAGGCGTTGCCGGGTCGTACATATCTGGCCGGGCTGGGCCAAGTGCCGGCACCGTGCTCGAACTCGCTCGACCCGGGAGTTGGCCTGTCCACGACGTAGCGCGAGATCGGACCATCACGCCCGGACCAGGATCAGCCCTGCACCGCCGATCTCGATGTCGGGTGGTCACCTTCGCGGAAGGACTTCGCAGGCACCTGGGGATCGGCCAGGTGCTTTGGCTACAGCACGGAGATGCATGTCGGTCTTGGGACCTTTGCCTCTTCACAGCCAGCCCGACCTGTTCTTCCATGAAGTTGGTTGCGGGCCCGAGCGGGAGTCCTGGGTCGTGACCGTGGATGGGATGAGGTGGGTGGACGATGAGCGGTCGGAGCGAACAGACAGTGTTGACGACGGGTGCCAACTCCGGCATTGGCCTGGCGACGGTCGTGCATCTGGCCAAGCTCGGCTTTCGTTCGGTGGGCACGGTGCGGTCGGCCGCCAAGGCGGACCAGGTTGTCGAAGCCGCCGCCTCGGCTGGGGTCCCGGTCGAAACGATGCTCCTCGACGTGACCGATGCACGGGGATGCTCTGACGTCATCGAAGAGTTGCATCCTGCGGCGATCGTCAACAACGCCGGGTACCCCG
This sequence comes from uncultured Acidimicrobiales bacterium, assembly GCA_963769825.1. Lineage (GTDB taxonomy): Bacteria > Actinomycetota > Acidimicrobiia > Acidimicrobiales > RAAP-2 > Bog-756. The sequence goes on along the minus strand of CAVYNO010000003.1, from coordinate 269,708 downwards.
GGGTCGGTGCGATAGAGGACGTGAGCGATGAGGAGGCACGCCGACAATTGGACACGATGGTGATCGCACCCATGCGACTGTCCCGATTGGCGATACCTCACATGCGAGAGACCGGCCAAGGGCGCATCGTCAATATCTCCTCCATCTACGGGCTGACCACCACACCCTTCAGTGGCTGGTACCAGGCATGCAAGCACGCCCTTGAGGCGGCCTCGGACGCCTTGCGCCTCGAAGTCGCCCGCGACGGCATTCGGGTGGTGGTCGTCGAGCCCGGCGGGGTCCAGACCGGGATCTGGGGAGCGTTCGAAGACGACGTCATGCACCGTGCCGGATCGGACTATGCGGCCGGGTACCAGCGACTCCGCACCCTGCTCAAGGCGTTCTCGCTGTTCATGGGCGAGCCCGAGGGCGTGGCCAAGGCGGTCGGCAAGGCTCTGACCACCCGTTCGCCACGAGCGCGATACCTCGTCGGCCACGATGCCCGGGTCATCGCTGCCACGCAACCCCTGATCCCGACCGACCTCAGGGATCGCATCACGCGCCTCGTGACCGGTCTCTGAGAGGGTGCGACGATGGACCGTGCTGCCCCACGGGGCGCCTGGGGACAGGTAAAGGACCTTCGCCTCTAACCAACTCGCCTTCGTGGTGTTTGGATGAAAAGGGCAGCGAGGGGTGGGGCCAAAGAGGCACGGGAGGTCACCCTATGAGCGCCCCGAGTCAGTCCCACATTGGTGCCAGAGGTTTCGGTGGTCGGGGTCGGGTCATATCCTCCCGGGCATCGAGCCTCCAATAGAGCTGGGGAGATCGATGCAGCGGCTCAGCGGTGCTGATGCCAGTTTCGTGTACGGCGAGACGCCGAGTTCACACATGCACTTGGGGTCGTTGGCTGTACTCGACCCGTCGACCGTCGCGGGAGCATTCGATGTAGATCGGCTGCGAATGCTGGTCGCGGCTCGAGCAGGGCTGCTCGGCCCGTATATGCGCCGGTTGATTGAGGCTCCTCTCGGTCTCGACCGCCCCGTGTGGGTGGATGATCCGAACCTCGACATCGATTGCCAGATCCGTCCTGTCCGCGTCCCGGCTCCGGGCGGCACTCGGGAGCTCAGCGCATTGGTGGGCACCCTGCTGGCGTCCAAGCTCAGGTCGGACCGCCCTCTGTGGGAGGTGTGGTTCATCGAGGGCCTTGAGGCTGGGCGGGTCGCTCTCCTCACAAAGATGCACCATTGCCTGGCAGACGGAGTCCGAGGCGCTCGCCTGTACGAGGTGTTCTACGATCTCGAACCCGACGCACCCTTCGATCGGCCGGACACGCCGGAACTTCAAGGCGAGCGAATCCCGCCCAACTGGGAGATGGCGCTACGGGCGTTGCCCCGATTGGCTGGAACGCCCCTTCGAGCCGCACGGACCACATGCCACCTCGGCCGCTCCGCACTCGGAATGCTGCGGACGCGCCGCTCGCCCGAATGGACGACGGTCACTCTGCCCTTTCAGGCACCGCGCACGTCGCTCAACCGAGCTATCACCCCCGATCGAGGGTTCGCTTTCTGCTCGGTGGCTCTGTCGGAAGCGAAGTGCATCAAGGATGCCTTCTCCGTAACGGTGAATGACGTCGTGCTCGGCGTCTGCGCTGGTGCATTGCGTAGCTATCTGGCCGATCGCGGCGAGCTTCCAGGTAAGCCGCTGATTGCACAAATACCCGTTGCGGTTCACATCGATGATCGGGGCGACGCCTCCGGGGGGTCCTGGGGGAATGCAACCGCCGTGATGGGCGCCGAACTGCCGACCCAGCTCGACGACCCGGTCGAGCGACTTCGGGCGATCCACGCCTCGACCCACAGTGCAAAGGCGCTGCAACATGCGCTCGGCGATGACATCATCCTTGATCTCGCCAATGTCGCTCCTCCGGGGTTACTCGGCGCCGGGGTCCGGGCTTCAAGTTGGCTTCGTCTCGCCGACTATTTTCCGCCGGTCTTCAACCTGATCATCTCCAACGTGCAGGGCCCATCACTGCCGTTGTACATCGCGGGGGCACAGCTCATCGCCATCTACCCGATCGGCCCGTTGCTCGACGGCGGCGGGCTGAACATCACGGTGTTCAGCCTTCTGGATCAGATTCATTTCGGATTCGTCGTATGCCCATCGATCGTGAAGGATGCCTGGCAGCTTGCCGACGCGACAGCAGCGTCGTTTGCCGAACTCCAGGCGGCAGCGGCGGTGGCGACTCATAGCCAAGATGGACCCGGCCGATGATTTCGCGGACGCACCTCCCCAGGACCCGGACCGTGCATCCTTTGGTGGACGCCGTGGCCCTCGCAGGACACCGCGTGAAAGGGTGACGGATATGCAAGATGTGACCGGCCCCCCGATGGACCCGATGCCAAGGGATGCGCACCTGCTGCGACCCTTGATGGACTGGGCGGGGCGTGAACCCGACCGCCTCAGTGCCGCCTACCGAGACGGTGACCGGTTCGTCGATGTGACTGCCGCCGAGCTCTACGAGCGTTGCCGGGCCCTGGCCAAGGGTTTCATTGCCAGCGGGCTGCAGCCTGGCGAGCGGGTCGCGCTCGATGTCCCGCACGCGCCTGGAGTGGATGCTCGTCGACTACGCCATCCTCGCCGCTGGCGGGGTCACCGTCCCGATCTATGAAACGTCGTCGGCCGAGCAGATCCGATGGGTGGTGAGCGACAGCGAGTCCAAGTTCCTCGTCGTGGAGACACCGGGCATGCGCGGGCTCTACGAGAGCGTCGCTCCCGCGCTCATGGTCTGTCACGAGGTCCTGGTCATCGACGACGGGGGCCTGGAACAGCTCATCCGGCGTGGGGAGTCGGTGGCGGAGACCACTCTCGACAACCGGATCGAGTCCATTTCCACGGATGATCTCGCCACGATCGTCTACACGTCCGGTACAACGGGCCGACCGAAGGGATGCTCTCTCACCCACGGCAACCTGCGCATCAACGTCTGGCAGATCCTCGATGCCCTCCGACCCATGCTTCAAGCGGACGAGGTGGGTCTGCAGTTCCTGCCTCTGGCGCACTCGCTGGCCAAGATCATCACGTTGGTCGGAGTGGAGTGGGGCGTGAAGGGCGCCTTCGCGACCGACCTCGCCCACCTGCCAGAGGAGATGACGATGGTCCGTCCGACCATGGTGGTCGCTGTACCCCGTATCTTCGAGAAGGTGTTCAACAGCGCCCAGCAGAGGGCGCGCGCTGAGGGACACGGCGCGATGTTCGACAAGGCCGCGGGGGTGGCGATCGAATGGTCGCGGGAACACGGTCTCGGCGGGATACATCCCATCACCGGCGCGGAACACGCGCTGTTCGATCGACTCGTGTACAGGAAGGTGCACGACGTCTTCGGCGGCCGGTTGCGCCTCGCGTTCAGTGGCGGCGGGCCGCTCGGTGAGCGGCTGACGCACTTCTTCAACGGCGTCGGTGTGAAGGTGTTCGAGGGATACGGGCTCACCGAGACCAGCCCGACACTCACCGTAAACAGGGCCAGTGCCTGGCAGCCGGGCAGCGTCGGCAGACCCGTAGGCGGCACGACGATCAAGATCGCCGGCGACGGGGAGATCCTCGCCAAGGGCCCGCAGGTATTCCGGGGCTATTGGCACAACGACGTGGCGACCGCGGAGACCTTCGATGAGGACGGCTGGTTCAAGACCGGGGACATCGGGGTTCTGGATGAACACGGATACTTGTACATCACTGGCCGCAAGAAGGAGCTGATCGTGACGGCGGCAGGGACGAATGTCGCCCCCGCTCCGTTGGAGGAGCGACTCCGGGCTCACCCTCTCATCAGTCAGGCGGTGGTAGTCGGTGACAACCGTCCGTTCATCGCCGCAATGATCACCATCGATGACGAGTCCTTTGCCGAATGGGTCGCCGGGCGCGGCCGGGAGAATGCGACGGTCGCCGGGTCTGTGGACGATGCCATGCTGCGATCGACCGTCCAGGCGGCGATCGATGACGCCAACTCATCGGTTTCCCGCGCCGAATCGGTCCGGAATTTCGCCATCCTTCCGCGCGACCTCACGGTGACCGATGGCGAGCTCACGCCGACGCTCAAGGTGCGGCGGGCCGTGGTGGAGAAGTCGTTCGCCCACGTCATCGACGAGCTCTACCGCGGCTGAGCACCCGGCACCGTGAGCACACCAGCCCGCTGCCCGGCGTGCCACACGCCCACGCTGGTGCCAGCAGGGTGGGCCGGCCGGGGGCGAACTGTCTGCTCGCATTGCGGCCGGTGTTGGGAGGCAGGCGACGGGCGGGTCGAGGTGGACACCTTGGCGTGCCCCGGATGCAAACAGCGGCCCGTGTGCGAGTCACGGCCGACCTCACTGGTCGATGAGGTGAGTTCGTTCCACCAGCTGGAAGACGGGGCCCCCATCCTCGTTCGACCGCTCCTCTACTCTGACCGGTATCAACTGGCAGAGAACTATCAGCACCTGAGCAGCGAATCGCGTCGGCTGCGCTTCTTCTCCGCCCGCAAGGAATTGTCCGACGACGACCTCGAGTACCTGACCAACATCGACTACGACAACCATTTCGCGTGGGCTGCCTTCGCGATTGACGCCCCCGAAAACCGAGGTGTGGGCATAGCCCGCTATATCCGGGACCCCGCCCGGACCAAGCTCGCCGAAGCGGCCGTCACCGTCCTCGACGCATATCAGCACCGTGGCCTTGGCACGCTCCTTCTCCAGCTCTTGGCCGACCAGGCTCAACGGAACGGGATCACAACCTTCGTCAGCTACGTGCTCTGGGACAACCAGGAGGTGCTCAACGGTCTGAGCGAAGCCGGAGCGCTCGTCGAACCAGACGAGCCCGGCGTCGCCCGGGTCGAGATTGACATTCCCGATCCAGAGGAGCCAACCCGGACGTCGGCGATCCGAAGCACGTTGGGGCACTTCGCCGGTGCCACCCGCGTGTTCCTCGGAGGCCGTCGGGAGCCCTATCCGGGGTGACGCTTGGGACCTTCGGCCCTGCCCGTTCGGCGGGCGCCGTGCTCTAATGGCCAGTGTGTGGTCGGCAGCGAGCGGCGGCCGAGGGGATGCGCACGGAGGAGGTTGTCCATGGGTGCCTCAACGAGTCTCGCGTCAGTGCCTCAGGTATCGGTGGCCGGGGTCGGGTCGTATCTGCCTGAGCACCGGGTTTCCAATGAGGAGATCCTCGAGTACCTGCGCCCGGCTCGGCCTGATGGCAGATTGCTCGAGCCGGAGTGGGTCGTCAAGCATCTGGCCATTCATGAGCGGCGACTGGACTACGAGTTCGGCGGTCGACGCAAGCGCAGTCGGGCCGACGGCGGGATCTATGACGGCGATCTGGCGTTACGGGCGGCGTCGTCCGCTTTGGATGACGCCGGCGTCGACCCCACGGACGTCGACCTGTTCGTTCACGTCACCTCGACCCCGGACACGGTTACCTGCCAGGACCACTTCCGCTACCTGATGAACGAACTCGGATTGCGCCGGGATGTCGACCTGGTCCACCACAATCTCGGCTGCGCCGGCCTGGCCCCGGGCTTTCGCACCGCCGCCGCCTCGCTGGTCTCCACAGTGCCATCCACCGCTGTGGTGGTGGCGAGCAACTGTCCGTCCGGGTACTTCGGCCCCGAAGTCCATGACTATTACTACAAGCACCCAAGCGGCATGGGCTGGCTCGCTCCCATGATGTTCGCCGACGGGGCAGGTGCCGTTGTCTTCCGGTCGACCCCACGCGAACCCGATTTCCCTCCGAAGGGACTGCTTTCGGTGCGCTACGAGACCGACCCCGATGTGACACTCGTGACCTATCCCGCGGGTGGCTGTCTCAACCACACCACGGAGGCCAACCTCGCTGACAACGTGTTCTTGATGGATGGAGCCAAAGTGGCCGAGGTGTTCGTCCCGCTCATGATGCGGAACTTCGAAATGCTCAAAGAGGACTGGCCGACCAGGGTCAAGCCGACAACGGGGACGGACTTCGGCATCGATTCGGTCAGTCGCTGGTACCTGCACCAAGCGAATGGCGTGGTGGTCCGCCGGGCCGCAGAGATGCTGGGCCTTCCGCCCGAGCGAGTGCCGATCGGTGTCGACCGCTACGGGAATACCTCGGCCTCCAGCACATTGATCCTGCTCGACGAAGACCGCCGGGCCGGCCGGGTTCACGAGGGAGATCTCATCGCCTTCCTGTGGATTGGAGCCGGCAACGGAGCGATGAACGGCTACTCGACGATGGTGCTGTGACAGAGGGCCTCCACCTTCCCGCCCACCACCGATCGCACGACCCTGGCCTGGGTCGATGAGGTGGCTGCCTACGGAGTAGTCCTCCACGGACCTCCACGAGCCCGGCGGCGCGTAGCGGCGCCGTGGCCGGCGGAAAGGGTGTCGGCGGGACTGGGATCGAGGCTTGCCTCATGACCATGGAGCGGCTCAGCGCACTCGATGCCGAATTCCTCCACCTGGAGGATGGGGCCGTCCATATGCATATCGCCGGCGCCTGCGTCTTCGGCGGTGCGCCTCCGACCATCGGAGCTATCGAGGCACTGGTCTCCTCGAAGCTGCATCTCATACCGCGCTACCGCCAGCGGGTTCGTGCGGTGCCGTTCGAACTGGGCCGGCCCGTGTGGGTCGATGACCCCCACTTCGACATCGGGTACCACCTCCGGCACACGGCACTGCCCGCACCCGGCGATGACTCCCTGTTCTGCCGCCTGATGGGGCGAATCATGTCACAGCCACTGGATCGCGAGCGGCCGTTGTGGGAGGTATGGCTCGTCGAGGGTCTCGAGGGCGGAAGGTGGGCGCTCATCTTCAAAGTCCACCACTGCATGGTCGATGGGATCGCCGGCGTGGGTCTCCTCAATGCTCTGTTGGACCTCGATGCTGACGCCGCCACCGGCGAGCCGCGGCCCTGGGCACCCCGCCCCGAACCACCGGGTGCGCTGAAGGTGCTCGATGCCTGGGGTGGGCTCGCATCGGAGCTTCTTGCCACAGCAAGGGGTATCCCGCCGTCGGTCGCCCATCCCATCGCCACCATGCGGTCCGCCATCTCGACCGCTGAGGGAGCGATCCGCTTCGCCGAACGCCTCGCCCCTACCAAGCCGCTTTCGATCGAAGGACCGATCGGCCCCCACCGGGTATGGGCCCATTCTTCTGCGAGCCTCGCCGATGTGAAGACCATCCGCTCAGCCTTCGGCGGTACCGTCAACGACGTGGTGCTGGCCGCCGTAGCCGGCGGGTACCGTGCGCTGCTGATGCAACGCGGCGACGACGCCGACCGAGCCGTGCTGCGTTCGCTGGTGCCCGTATCGACGCGTCATGACGACGGAGAAGGAGTGCCAGACAACCGGGTCTCCGCTCTGCTCTACGAACTTCCGGTGAGGCTGGCCGACCCGGTCGAGCGCCTCGAGGCTGTCCGCAACCAGATGACCGAGCTGAAGGCATCCCACATCGTGGAAGCCGGGGAGATGGTGACCTCAATGGGAGACCTCGTGCTCCCCGTGCTGGTGGGAACCCTCAGCCGGTTCACGATCCGTTCCATGCACCGCTTCGGACAGCGTTCACTCAACACTGTCACCACGAACGTGCCGGGCCCGCAAGTCCCCCTCTATTGCCTCGGCCACGAGATGTCGGAGTATCGCCCTTTCGTCCCGATCAGCCACGGCCTGCGGGTCGGTACGGCGATCCTCTCGTACAACGGAGGGCTCTTCTTCGGTGTCACCGGGGACTACGAATCGGTGCCGGAGATCGAGGTCCTGGCCACGGAGGCGGCGGCGACAATCGAGAGCCTCTTCGATCGCGCTCTGGTGCGGCTCGGCTAGCCGAAATGGATTGCAGCCACTTGCTAAATAGGTGAGGGCCGACCTTCTATGGGTTGGCCGGCACGGCGGTGAGCTGCTGCGCCGTCAGGTCTTCGAGGGCCTACGTACCCGCACAGCTCGATGGCTGCGGGGGTACCGGAGGGGTGGTCACGCTCGATCCGTGGAAGAGGCCGGTTCCGGTCTCGGGTCGAGCACCTCGACGACCGGTTCTGGCCGGTCGTCGAACTCGGTGCGGAGTGCCCGGGACATCACCGCATGCTGGAGGTAGAGCGCGCCGATGTACGTCAGCTCGAGGATCTCCTCGTCCCCGAGGCTGGAACGCAGCGCATCGAACAGCCCGTCCGGTACCCGGCCCCGGTCGTAGACCAGACAGTCCACGTAACCCAGCACCAGTCGTTCGGTCGGGTCGAAGCAGTCGGCTGCCGACCAGTGGGGGACGGCCTCGACGAGATCGGGCCCCACCCCGAGCTCGCGGAGCGCCCGACAGTGCTGCGAGAAGACGAACTGGCTGCCCGCCGCCCATCCCGCCCGGGCCTGAGCCAGCTCCCGGTGACGGGGGGCCAGTCGCCTCGCCGGACTCTGGTAGAGGGCGAAGCCCTGGACGGCGTGCTCGAGTACGTCAGGGACCAGGGCGAACACCGTCCACCAGTCGCCCCGGGTCCCACCACCGGCGCCGGGGTCCGCCACGGGGTCCCGGTCACCGAAGATGAAGTCGTACATGGTGGTCACGATCGGAGCAGTGGCCTCGGCCCTCGATACCTGGCGCAGGCGCGGCACGGGCAGTCAGCCCGCGACTCGATCGGCGGACCGGGCCGGCCGGTGCGAGACGTCGTCGGTTCGAAGCGGTCGGGTCCAGCACGCCAGTTCGAGAAGGATGCCGTCGGGATCCTGGAAGTAGACGGAGCGCACGAAGACCCCGGGATGGATCCGGTCGGCGATCCCCCACTCGCTGTCGTCGTGGTTGGCCACCTCGGTGCAGGCCACCCCCGCCGCGGCCAGCCGGTCACGGTACTCGTCGATGCGCTCGGGCGGAACGCTGAACGCCACGTGGTTCATTGAGCCGATGGCACTGGTCAGGCTGCCCTGATCCGGGCGACCGGTAGGGGCTGACACACCCGGTGCCGGCTCGGGTGCGTCGGGGAACCAGAAGAAGGCCAGGGCATCGCCGCCACCGCAATCGAAGAAGAAGTGCTGGCCCATGCCCTCGGGAAGCTCGATGGTCTTGATGAGGGGCATCCCCAGCACGTTGGTGTAGAAGTCGACGGTACGGGCCATGTCCCGACACACCAGGGCCAGGTGGTTGATCCCGCCGAACTCGAAGTGTGCCTCCGCCCTGGTCATAGTCCTCCCCCTCCCAGCGCCGCGCTGGGTCGGTACCCTCTACCCAGGGAACAGCCTGCCAGACGTCCACCACCCCATGTCGTTCCAGCAGATCAGTCGGTGCGAACTAGGTGCAGTGTGGCGGTAGAGGGAGGGCTGGTCGTCCGAACGCAGCCCGACCCGGCCGCGGGAGAAGGCGCCAGGCAACGCCCGGTGGCAGCCTGGCGTTGGATTTTCGAGCTCTCCCGTTTTAAAATGGCACGGCCGGGCTCAGACAGTGGGTTGACGGCTGGGATTCGGGGTTCGGGTGAATTTTCGTTCCAGTACGGATCCCGCCGGGCAGCGGCATGTCCCCGAAGCGATGCCTCCCATCGAGGCTGGCATGGGCTTGCCCCCCTTCCTTCACCACTGATCGTCGTGGGCTGGTCCGATTGGCTTCCCAGGCGCCACCGAACGTCGACGGCGGCAGAAATAGTCGGGACGCCTGAATTCGCCCACATGGGTTTGAAGCTCGATCGCGGCGCAGACATCGGTGACTGCGAGGCGTTCATGACCGGCCACCTAGCGGAGTACAGGGAGGCGCACAATCAATATGTGGCCTCATGGGAGTGGACGAATCTCCTGGCTCATGGTTCTGAAGATGATTTGCGTGATGAACTAGCAGCCGACCATCGGCGAGGTCGACACGATGAGGACACTCCCAACGGTCGGTGGCGGGTGGGTCGCGCCTATCTGGCCTCCAGGCTCCTGAGCATGGCCGATTCCCGCCGCCCACTCAACGAGACTCAACGCCTAGTCCTCATTCCACTGGAGTTGGAACTGGCGGCCAACGACCATGCTGCCCGGTGGCGACCACAACAATGGGTTGCGGTCGTCGAGTCCGTGCTGAAAGGTCGCCGAGCGGCCCTCCCTCGGTCTGCTCGTCAGGCACCGCGTCCTGTGCGGCACGGAACACAGAGAGATGGTTCTCGAGGCCGGCTCAACACCGACAGGTGACGAAGGCATTCGAAGGGCTTAGGCGAGGTCCCAGGAACGGACGGCAGTCTGAGCCGACGGGGCGCGGCCCGGTGGCCGAGGGATTCGGGACCAGCCTCCTCCTGATCGGTAGCGGGGCGGGCCTGAACGCCCGGTGCTGAACTGGGATTATGCCGGTCACAAGGGTCGCGGGGCGAACTAGGCGCTGTGGGAGCGGCCCTGTGAACACCACTCGCGGTTGGTCATGACCATCACGGCGACTTCGACGGGACCCCTGTTGTCCGTCGGGGGAACGGTGGCGGTCCGGTGGAGACGCATCCCGATTCGCTCGGCAACCCTCACGGATGCCGGGTTGTCAACCTGCGGCAGCGAGATGACCTCCTCCAAGCGCAGTACCCCAAACGTGCCGCCGAGCGCCGCCTCGGCTGCCTCGGCTGCATAGCCGAAGCCCCATGCCAGGGGATCAAGTCGCCACCCCACCTCGACCGCCGGAAGAACCTCTGGCAGGAACGTCGGTACCGACAAGCCCGCGTAACCGATGGTCGACGCGTTCTCTCGCTCGGTGACCAGCCACAATCCGAACCCAAGGATCTGCCAGTGCTCTGTCCAGGAACTGACGAAGTTCTCTGTCTCGACACGGGTGAGGCCCCGACCGAAGGGAAACCGCCACACTTCTTCCTTGGCGAACACGGGAACCAACAGGTCCACCGAGTTGGAATCGATCGGTGTCAGCTCGAGACGAGAGGTCGTCAGTGCTCCCAGCCTTCCCGAGACAGGTGGTGCCAGCGACGTCAGGGATCGGTCCACGAGAGGGACACTACAAACAGACCAACCCACATTCTTGGAGTCTGGGGCGGAAGTGGGCGCCGGCACTGCGAGAACGTGAGGTCACGGGCTCCCGTTGGTATGGGGCGAGAGGTGGTACCGGACTGGGCTGCTCCTCATCCGGCGAAGTGCCCGTCATCGAGCGGAACGGGCGATTGGGGCAGACCGCAACGGTGCGAACGTGCGGCTCTTGACGCCACCAGACCCTCCTCGTAGCGTTTCGACTGGCGAGTCAAGGGGGAGCGTTGGACCGAGGTGGGTCGTTGAGGCCGCGCACCCCGCGCATGTTCCGCTGGCTCGGGACGATCGGTCTGGTCGCCACCTTCGCCTTTGTGACTCCCGTCGCGACCGTCGCGGTTACGGCGGTGGGCGCTGCAACGTCGTCGGCCGCTGCGCCGGCCGCCCGCAGTACCCTGCCACGTGCCATCCTCCCGTCGCCGTCGGCCGTGGTCGACAGCCGCCCGGCGTCGTGCTCTACGCCCGGCTCTGACCCCAACACCGGCTCGGGCACCGCCAGCCCGACCGGGCAGCTCCCCTGGCCGCCCGCCCCGGCCGGGACCCCGGCGCCGGCCTGGGTCGCCGACCCCCACACCCCAGCCGCCACGGTCCCGCTGCGCCCGGCCAACTGGAGTCAGGGGGGCGGCGACGTGAAGCTCACCAGCGCCCGCTCGAGCGACCCGGTGCTGGCCGGCAACCCCCAGGAGCTCTGTGGCGTCGAGGGCAACAGCGTCGACACCGCCTGGCAGACCACGACCGGTCGCCCCTCGACGGTGATCGCGGTGACCGACTCGGGCATCGAATGGTGCGACCCGGCGCTGGTCGACAAGATCTATCTCAACCGCGACGCACTCCCTGTTCCCGAGGATGCCGACGGGAGGACCAAGGCCCAGCTCGCTGCGGCCGGTCAGACCTTCCCCGACACGGATCCCTACGACCTCAACGGCACGGGCATCTTCAACGTCGGGCAGTACGCCTCCGATCCCCGCCTGCCCAAGCCCACCTTCTGCGCCGCCCATGGCGGCGACGGCTTCGGCTACACGGGGATCTCCGCCGCCGACCTCATCGCCGCGTTCGGCACGCCGGGCGCTCCCCACGAGGTCGACCGGACCGGTCCGGCCGGGTTCACCGATGCCATCGCCGGTTGGAACTTCGTCGACGACGACAACAACCCCTACGACGCCGTGCACTACGGCCACGGCACGGGTACCGCCGAGGATGCGACGGCCGCGGCGAGCACCCTCGCCCAGGAGGTGGGTGCCTGCCCGAACTGCATGGTCATGCCGCTCAAGGTCGGCGACTCCTTCATCACGTCGGGGAACTCCTTCGCCGAGGCGGCACTCTTCGCCGTCGACTCGGGGGCGTCCGTGATCCAGGAAGCACTCGGGACCTACGACGTGACGGCGACCGACACCCAGGCGATCACCTACGCCGAGGACCACGGCGTGCCGGTGGTAGCCAGCGCGGCAGACGAGGAGTCCCAGCACCACAACCTTCCTGCGGTCCTCGAGAACACCATCGTGGTGAACAGCGTGACCCACGAGAGCAGTTTCTCGCCGCCGAGCTACCTCTACCTCAACGGCTGCACCAACTTCGGCGCCAACATCTCGGTCAGCGTGGAGAGCACCTCATGCTCCTCGGAGGCGACGGGCAAGACTGGCGGCATCGTCGGGCTGGCGGAATCCGCCGCCGCCGTGGCGCTGGCCGATCACTCCATCAGCGCCTACCCCGGGCTGCACACCGCCTCGGGCGCACCGGTCGCCCTCTCGGCCGACGAGATCACCCAGCTGGTCACCATGTCGGCCGACGACATCGACTTCGACAAAGCGGCCCCGCCCAACGGTCCCGCCCACAACACCGCAGTGTCGACCGGTCTCCCATTGGTGAGCACTCAGCGCGACCCCACCTACAAGGGATTCGACCCGACCAGCGGCTACGGCCGCATCGACGCGGCGCGACTGGTGCAGTGGATCGCCTCCGGCCGGATTCCGCCCCAGGCCGAGATTGACGGCCTTCCCTGGTACCAGGTGCTCTCCCCGTCCCAGTCGGTGACCGTCTCCGGAGTGATGGGGACGACCCGCAGCCCCTCGTGGCACTACGAGGTGCAGGTGGCCGCGGGCGAGACACCTCGGCGATCGGCCTGGCGGGTCGTCTCGAGCGGCACCGGGCAGGGGGTCCGAACCGGCACGCTGGCCCAGATACCGATGTCGGAGGTCGCCGCGCTGTTCCCGCCCTCGGTCCCGCTGGGGGGGACGCCGGCCACCCCCGACGGGCAGCCCAATCCCGACCGCTTCATGTTCACCATCCGCGTGGTGGTGCAGGACGACGCCGGCATGGTCGGCATGGCGCGGCGGACCGAGTTCCTCCACGAGGACCCGGGCCTGATCGGCGGGGCGCCCGTCCATCTGCCGGGCTCGGTGGCGGCCGCCCCGGTGCTCGCCCCGATTGGCCCCGGTGGGACGAACGCCCTGCTTGTCGCCACCGCGGACGGCACCGTCCACGCCTACGGCTCGAACGGCCAAGAGCTCCCGGGCTGGCCGGCGCGGACCGGACCCGACACCGGGTTCCATCCCGGTGAGGAGGCCTACGAACAGGTCACGCCCCCCCGCGATGAGATCGTCGGAGGGCTGGCCGTCGGGGACCTGGCCGACGCGTCCGGTCACAACGACGATGTGGTGGCCACCGATCTCACCGGACGGGTGTGGGCGTGGAACGCGCACGGGGACCTGCTGCCCGGCTGGCCGGCACGGACCAACGCCGCCTTTTCGGGTCCCGGGGTCAATGACACCGACAACGAAGTCCTGCGCGGGATCCTCGGCGCGCCCGTGCTCGGCGACCTGCAGGGCAACGGGACCCTCGACGTGGTGGCGACCTCGATGGACCGCCACGTCTATGCCTGGCAACCGGGTGGCGAGCCGGCGCCCGGATGGCCGGTCGAGGTGGTCGACCCGAAGGAGGTCCAGTCGATCGACCCGACCACCGGGCACGTGACCTTCCTACCGGCAGCCGGGGGCGACACCGGGTCCAAGCTCGTCGACACACCGGCCATCGCCCAGCTGGTGCCGGGTGGGCCGCCCCAGGTGGTGGTGACGTCGAACGAGCAGTACGCCGGGCCGCCCAACGCGTCGCTCGGGATCCTCGGGACGCTCTTCTCCCTGACCGGCAAGCTGGGAGACGCGGCCAACAGCCGGGTGTACGCCATCTGGCCCGACGGCTCGAACCATCCGGCGGCGGCCGGCGCGCCCGACCCGCCGGGCGACCCCAACCCCGGCGCGTTCCTCCCCGGGTGGCCGGTGGCCATCGCCGACCTCGATCCCAATCTCCTGCCCGACATCGGAGACGGCGCCAGCAACGGCCCGGCGGTGGCCACTGTTCCAGGCAACGCCCCGCTCCTCGCGGTGCAGAGCGACGTCGGGCCGGTGTACCTGCTCCGCGCCGACGGGAGCGACGCGCTCGGGACGACCGGAGGCCTGCCCAACGTCATGGTGGCCGGACCGGCCGGGGCGAAGTCGAATTCGACCGGCCTGCTCGGTACGAGCGTGCCGGCACTCGGGGCGCCGGTCATCGCCCCGCTCGGGCCGGCGTCCGACACCGGCGGACCGCTCGACGTGCTGACTGCGGCCGAGAGTGCCGGCGAGCTGCTCGATGTCTCCGAACCAGCGGAACAGACGCCCCACGACAGCCAGCTCGACACCTGGGACGCGTCCAGCGGGTCCTTCGTCGCCGGGTTCCCCCAGGTCATGGGCGGACTGCAGTTCTTCGACCAGCCCCTTGTGGCCGACCTGACCGGCCCCGGCGGCCAGGCCTACGCCGTCGAGGCGACCTCCGACTCCGACCTGCGGGCCTTCGACGCCGACGGTCAGGAGGCGCCCGGCTTCCCCAAGCTCACCGGCGGGTGGGTCACCGGTGGCGCCGTCTTCGGCCCGCTCGGGACGATGGCCGACCAGGTGCTGGTCACCGGCACTCGCGAAGGGGAGCTCTTCGTCTGGCAGACCGGCGCGCCGGCCGGCGGACCACGTGGCGCCTGGCCGCAGGTCCACCAGAACCTGCGCAACACCGGCGACTACGGCGGGCAGCCATGAGCGGGGCGTCTGTTAAGGCTCTCAAGGGGAGTGGGCTAAGGGCCATAGTTCACGATCGGGGCGTAGCATCACGTTCGCCACGAGCGTGTGAGAGGAGAACCGATGCGCTGGGTCCTTCCTGAAGACCGTATTCCGGCCGCCTGGTTCAACGTGGCGCCGCATCTCCCCTCCCCGCTCGAGCCGCCACTACACCCCGCCACACGCCAACCGGTCGGGCCAGACGACCTCGCGCCCCTCTTCCCGATGGCGGTGATCGGACAAGAAATGGCTACCGATCCATGGGTAGATATCCCGGGTGAGGTCATCGACGTGCTCAGTGCCTGGAGGCCCACACCGCTCGTACGGGCCGAGCGGCTCGAACAAGCCCTCGATACGCCAGCCCGCATCTACTACAAGGACGAGTCCGTGTCGCCGGCGGGCTCCCACAAGCCCAACACCGCAGTTCCGCAGGCCTTCTACAACCGAGAGGAGAAGGTGAGCCGTCTGGCCACCGAGACGGGAGCCGGGCAGTGGGGAAGCGCCCTCGCATTCGCCTGCTCCCGCTTCGGGCTCGAGTGCAAGGTCTACATGGTCCGCGCCTCGTTCGAGCAGAAGCCCTACCGGCGGGTGATGATGGAAGTCTGGGGAGCCGACGTCGAACTGTCACCTGTCGACGATCCCGGGCATCCGGGCTCACTCGGGACGGCCATCAGCGATGCCGTCCGCGACGCAGCGGATCGGCCGGACACCCACTATTCCTTGGGCTCCGTCCTGAACCACGTCCTCCTGCACCAGACGGTGATCGGGCTCGAGGCGAAGGAGCAGCTCACGCTGGCGGGAGAGGATAGGCCCGACCTCGTGATCGGGTCATGCGGGGGTGGATCGAACCTTGGGGGCATCGCCCTTCCATTCGTACCCGACGAGGGTGTCGACCTCCTGGCCGTTGAACCGTCCTCTTGCCCGACCCTGACCGAGGGCCGGTACGAGTATGACTTCGGCGACACGGCCGGGATGACGCCGCTGTTGTCCATGTACACCCTTGGCCATGATTTCGTGCCGCCGGCCATCCACGCCGGAGGGCTGCGGTATCACGGTGACTCGCCGATCATCTGCAACCTCGTGAAGAACGGACGTATGCGGGCCGCGGCCTACCCGCAGGGCAAGGTGTTCGATGCGGCCGTCCAATTCGCTCGCACCGAGGGCACCATCCCGGCCCCTGAGACGGCCCACGCAATCCGGGCGGTGATCGACGAGGCGCTGGCGGCCAAAGAGACGGGGCGCGAGGAGGCCATCCTTTTCTCCTATTCAGGCCACGGCCTCCTCGATCTCGGCGCCTACGACGACTATCTCAACGGACGCCTGATCGAAGCCTGAAGCGCGGGGACGGGACTAGCCCGCGCGCAGGTTCGCTTGGCCGGGATGTCGCGCCAGATCACAAAGACGCGCTCGGAGGGATTTCGAACCTCCAACCTTCCCCATTCGCAGTGAGCGCCGGGTCGGTGGACACGCGATGACACCATCGGTCATGAGGTGTCAGATTAACCCTCTGAAATGGATGCCTGAAGGCTTCGCAGCGCGAGTAGACGACGCGAGCACAGTCTCCGCGACCACTGGGGCTACTGTGCCATGCGCGTTTACGGCTCGAAGTCGTACGTCGCGGTGCCGTTGACGCCACCGACGTTCACAGCGATGGTCAGCGAGTCGACGTTACCGGTGAAGCCGGGCGACCAGCCGCCACCAGCCTTGAGCCAAATCCCGCCGGCGATCGGTTGCCCGGCGCTCTGCTGGGTGATTGGGCGGATCGACGCGTTCGGGTACGAGGCGAGCAGTTGGGTGAACGAGCACGGGGCCGCCTGGGTACATGCCTTCCCGACGTTGACCCCGCCTACGATTGCGTTGCCGGTCTGCCACCAACCTGACGGCGCGGTGAGCGGATCCCAGGTCTGCCATGTCTCGTTTGTCACTCCCGCCTGGCCCGACAGGCTCGGCTCGAACACGGCACGACCCTGGAACGCTGTGCTGCCGTCGGTGGCGTCATAGTCGGCGTCGAACTGGAGGGTCGTCGCGTTGGACCCGACGGCCTGCTGGTAGGTCTTGTACGACAGGAAATTGATGTGATCGAGTCGCGTTCCAGCGTAGAGGTCGTTCGCCAGCGCCTCGCCGCCGGTTGCGTCGATTGTGAGCTGTGCGCTGCCCGAGCCGTCCGATCCGTTCGGCCCGCTGACGAAGGCTCCGCTGCCGGTCGGAGTCTCTTGCACAAAGCCGAATCCGAGGCTTGCCGCGTTCGCTTGGTTGACGGCAATGTGCCCGTCACCGGGTTCGAAGTTGTTGTCGACCTCGTTGCTGCCGATCCCGATGATTACGTTGTCGGTCGCGCCCACGAACCCGCCGGTGACCGGACCGCCGGCACGGATGAGGAACAGGCCCGGCACGTTACTCACGGTGGGACGGATCCGCGCATTTGGATAGTCGCTCATGAGCGTCGCCCACGTGCAGTACGTTGTCTGAGTGCAGGGAGGGTTCGCTTGCGCGACGCCGCCGACGATCGGGCGGAACGCTGAGCTACCGCTGCCCGAGGAGTACCACGCGGCTCCGCCCGACATTGTGTCCCAGTTCTGCCACTGGCCAGGCGTGACCGCCCCGCCAGCCGACGGAACGTACACGAGGCGGCCTTGGTAGGCGGTGGTTGAGTCGGTGGAGTCGTAGTCGACGTCGAATTCCATCGCTGGGGTTTCGTTCGGCGAACCCGAGTAGGCCTGGTACGTCGAGTACTTCAACTGGCTGAACCCAGCGAGTGCCTGGCCCGAGTAGTTGGCGGTCGCGATCGCCTCACGGCCAGTACCATCGACGGTCAACAGAGCGCTACCGCGACCGGCCGGAGGATTGCCCGGACCGTTCACGAATTGTCCGCTGCCATTGGCTCCCTCGTTGAGGAAGAACCATCCATTTGGTGCCGATGGTGTAATCACCAACTTGCACCCGGTCACTGCCATAACGACGCCGACGACCAAGCCGACCATCTTTACCTTGCGCATGAAGACGCTCCTCCGCCGTAGATCGGACCCGCTTCCGATTCCTAATCGCTACACCCTGACGCGACAGATGGCAAGCGTCATCACGGATGGAACATTCCGGTCGACTTACCTTTCCGTGGATCAAGCCATCGCCGACCAGGTGGCTGGGATGATCAGGTCGTCCGATGTCGGTGAGGAAGCCGACGACGCCGGACGGCAGGTGGTGACCCGGCGAAACCGGTTGACAAACCGTCGACAAAGAAGCGGGGCACCGCAGGAAAGGGCGCATTAAATCCGCTGACCTGCCCTTTGTTGGCGCGCTCGGAGGGATTCGAACCCCCAACCTTCTGATCCGTAGTCAGATGCTCTAGTCCGTTGAGCTACGAGCGCTGGCGGTGCTCCGACCATGCCGCACGGGGATACCCGGGAACCCGGATCGGCCGAATTGGAGCGGTTGCACTCTACCCCGGGCCTGAATGCCCAGCACACGGTAGGCGTGCCGTCTGCCACAGGCCGGAGAAACCACCATCGGGACGGTCTTCCTGACGGTCCGTCAGATATGATCCGGCCGGCAGCACCGCGTCGGCGCTCGCGCCCGAGCCGCTCGAGCTTCCGCCCGCTAGTGCCGCCGCCCCGAGCGAGCGATGCCCACACCACCCCCACCACCAGCGCCCCTCGACGGCCTGCGCATCGTCGAGTGCTCCGCCCTCGGGCCGGCCGCCATCACGATGCCGCTGGTCGACCTCGGTGCCGAAGTCATCAAAGTCGAGCCGCCGGCCGGCGACTACATCCGCGAGATGACATGGCCGATCGTCGAGGGCGTCTCGCTCATGCATCTCCACATCAACCGGGGCAAGCGCAGCATCGTGATGGACCTCCGCCGGGAAGAGGACGTCGCCACCTTCAAGGAGCTCGCCGTCAAGTCCGACGTCGTGGTCGAGGCCATGCGCCCGGGCGGACTGACCCGGCGCGGGCGTCGGCTACGAGCAGTTGCGCGAGCTCAACCCGAAGGTCGTCTTCTGCACCATCTCGGGGTACGGCATGACCGGCCCCTACCGCGACCTACCGGCCCACGGGATCGCTTTCGACACCTGGGCCGGCATCGTCTCGCCGCAGGTCAACGACGAGGGGTTCGCCTACCTCCCCGAGCACGCCTCGATGGGGATCCACGCCGGACCGCTCTTCGGCGCGCTCGGCATCCTCGCCGCCGTGCTCCGCGCCAGAGCCACCGGCGTGGGCTCCTTTTTGGAGATCGCCCAGTCCGACGCGGCCGCCGCCATGGACTGGTACCGCAGCGAGACGTGGAGGGCCTACGAACGCCCAGAGTCCGAGGTCACCGGGAACAAGGCCGACGACTACGAACGCCGCGAGCCGGGCACGGCCGGCATGGTCGAAGGCGTCCGCTACCAGGTCTACGAGGCCAAGGACGGCCGCTACGTCCTCTTCATGGCCTCCGAGCAGGCGTTCTGGAAGAACTTCTGCGGCGCCGTCGACCGTATGGACCTCTTCGAGCGCTGGCCCGGCTCGAAGTACGCCGATCACGCCCGCAACAACCTCGAGCTGCGGCGCCGAGCTCCGCGACATCTTCTCCACCAGCACCGCGGAGGAGTGGATCGCCTTCGGGATCGCCGAGGACTTCCCGATCGCCCCGGTCAACTCGCCGAAGACCATCGCCGATGACCCCCAGTTCAACGACCGGTTCCACTGGTTCCCCCGGGAGCAGCTGGGGGCCGAGCAGCTGCCCACCCCGCATCAAGTTCGTCGGGCGAGGAGCTGCCGCTCCCCGACCCACGCGCCGACCGTCGGTGAGCACACCGAGGCGGTGCTCCGCGACGTCCTCGGCTGGGACGACGTGCGCATCGCCGAGTCACGGGCCCGCGGCGGGCTGGGAGCGGCGCCATGAAGGCGCAATGAAAGGGCGCGTGCCTCGGGAGGCCGGCACCGGGCTCCACCATCACCAACAGGTCCCCCCGGAGCCGGCCGGTGCACAGCCGGCCCGGCTGCCCCTGCCGGCCCGGCGTTAGGATCCGGCCATGCCCACCAAGACCCGGGTGCCTGCCGTCGAGGGATGGTTCACTCTCGACGAGGTGGCGCCGCACCTGCTCGGGAGCCGGTGCACGGCCTGTGGCAACTTCGCCTTCCCCCGGGAGACCTACTTCTGCCGCAACCCCGAGTGCCCGGGGACCGAGTTCGCCGAGACCGAACTGAGCCGGACCGGCACGGTGTGGTCGTACACCGACGCCCGGTACCAGCCCCCCGAGCCCTACCGCGCCGCCGAGCCCTACGAGCCGTTCGCCATCGCCGCCGTCGAGCTGGCCGCCGAGCAGATGGTGGTCATGGGCCAGGTGATCGGCGGCGTCGGGGTGGACCAGCTGCGGGTCGGCCAGGAGGTCGAGCTGGTGCTCGACACCCTCTACGAAGACGACGAGCACGAGTACGTGGTGTGGAAGTGGCGACCCACCGAGCCCGCCGGTACCGAGGAGCGAACCGGTGGCTGACGACCGCCGCATCGCCGTCCTGGGTGCCGGGATGCACCCCTGGGGCAAGTGGGGGCGAAACTTCGTCGAGTACGGGTTGGCGGCGGCCGGCGACGCCTTGGCCGAAGCCGGCCTGGCCTGGACCGACGTGCAGTACGTGGCCGGGGCTGACACCATCCGCAACGGGTACCCCGGCTTCGTGGCCGGCGCCACCTTCGCCCAGGCCCTGGGATGGACGGGCGCCCGGGTGTCCTCGGCCTACGCCGCCTGCGCCTCGGGGGCCCAGGCCGTCGCCAACGCCCGGGCCCAGATCCTGGCCGGTCTCTGCGACGTGGCCCTCGTGGTCGGGGCCGACACCACGCCGAAGGGCTTCTTCGCACCGGTCGGCGGCGACCGCAAGGACGACCCCGACTGGTTGCGCTTCCACCTGCTCGGGGCGACCAACCCCGCCTACTTCGCCCTCTACGCCCGGCGGCGGATGGAGCTGTTCGGGGCGACCGAGGCCGACTTCGCCGCGGTCAAGGTCAAGAACGCCCGGCACGGTCTCGGGAACCCCAACGCCCGCTACCGCAAGGAGGTCACCGCCGAAGAGGTCCTCCAGTCCCCGATGGTGGCCGACCCCCTCCGCCTGCTCGAGATCTGCGCCACCTCCGACGGCGGGGCCGCCCTGGTGCTGGCCAGCATGGACTTCGCCCGCCGCCACGCCGGTGGTGCCGACCTGGTCACCGTCGACGCCGTGTCCACCGTCACCCCGCGCTTCCCCCAGACCGTCATCGAGATGCCCAACTTCTCGACCGACTCGGCCGCCGCCGCCACCTCGGTGGGTCCCACCTTCAAGCAGTCCGTGGCCCGGGCCGCCTACGAGGAGGCCGGCGTCGGCCCCGAGGACATCGACCTGGCCGAGGTCTACGACCTCTCCTCCGCCCTCGAGCTCGACTGGTACGAGGACATCGGGCTGTGCAAGGAGGGCGAGGCCGAGCGCCTGCTGCGCGACGGCGATACGGCCATCGGCGGGCGGGTCCCGGTCAACCCCAGCGGGGGGCTCTCCTGCTTCGGCGAGGCCATCCCGGCCCAGGCCATCGCCCAGGTCTGCGAGCTGGTCTGGCAGTTGCGGGGAAAGGCCACCGGACGCCAGGTCGAAGGCGCCCGGGTGGGAATCACCGCCAACCAGGGCCTGTTCGGCCACGGCTCCTCGGTGATCGTCTCGAGACAACGGTCCTAGCCGCTCCGGTGGGCCGTTGGGCCTTGACCCTTGGGCCGTTGGCCCCCGGGCCTTCAGTCGTTGACGAGGACGATCTTCCCGAGCTTCCCGCCGGCGGCGAACCGTTCGTACCCGGCCTCGGCGCGGTCCATGGGGACGCGGTCGGCCACCGGGACCATGACCGTGCCTTCGGCCAGCAGCCCGACCGCGTGCTGTTCGACCGCCCGGGCCACGGCCGCCTTCTCCTCGGTGGTGCGGGACCGGAGCATCGACCCGCCGACGGTCGCCCGGCGGCCCATGAGGGCGAGCAGGTTGAGCTCCACGTTGGCCCCGGCCCCGACGCCGATCACCACCACCCGGGCGCCGATGGCGAGCGACGCCAGCACGGCGGCCACCCCGGGGGCGCCGACCAGCTCGAGCGAGACGTCGTAGGGACCGTGGTCGGGGGCCTCGTCGGGCGCGATCACCAGGTCGGCGCCCAACCCGGCCACCCGGGGGCGCAGCTCCGGGGAGCGCACCGAGGCCACCACGTAGGCCCCGGCGGCGTGGGCCAGCTGGACGGCGGCGGTCCCCACCCCTCCGGCTGCGCCCGAGACGAGGACCCGATCGCCCCCAACCAGGCCGGCCTGGGTGAAGAGCGCGTCGTAGGCGGTGGAGAAGGCCTCGGGGAACCCACCGGCCACCTCCCAGGGGACGCCGTCGGGCACGGGCAGCAAGGCGCTCTCGGGCAGGGCGATGAGCTCGGCCTGGGCGCCGCCGCCGGCGATGGCCATCACCCGGTCACCGAGGGCGGCCCGTCCCGTCCCGGGCCCGAGCGCCACCACCTCGCCGGCGAACTCGAGGCCGGGGATGTCGGGCGGCCAGCCCGGGGGGGCCGGATAGAGACCGCGCCGTTGCATGAGGTCGGCGCCGTTGATCCCCGCCGCCCGCACCGACACCAGCACCTCACCCTGGTCGGGCTCGGGGTCGGGATGCTCGTTCCACCGGAGATCCCCGTCGACCAGGGTCACGGCCCGCATCGGACCACCGTAGACGGGCCCGACGGCGCGCCGAGGGGCGTCGACCGCCCCCAGTGAGCGGATCGCCCGCCAGGGTGGCCGGACCGGAGGCGCCGATCGTCCCTCGATATCCTTTGCCGAGGAGGTTCGTGGCGATGGCAGCCGGAACGGCACCCGACGGACAACAGCCTGTCTCCGACCCCTCCGCCATCGTGGGCCGAACCATGGCCATGCCCGGCGCCGAGGGGTTGGCCCACCCGACCGCCGGCATGGTGCTGCACCGGGTGCTGGCCGCCTCGGCCCGTACCTTCCTCCTCAACGACCTCGACACCGATCCCGACGATGCATCGGAGTGGAGCGAGACGGTCGACTCGTTGAGCGTCCGCACCGGGACCGCGCCCGCTGTGGGCGCGCAGCACGGCCCACCTCCCCCGAGCAGGCCCACCGGCGCCGGAGCGAGACCGAGCGGATCCACCACAGCCGCATCGCCATGCGCCGCATCCGTTCCAACCTGCGCACCTTCCGGCTGCTGGTCGACGCCGGCTGGGGCACCGCCCTGCGCGCCGAGCTGGCCTGGTACGGGCGATGCCTCGGCGGTTCGCGGGACCTGCACGTCATCAGGGACATCGTGGTGACCAAAGGGCACGGCGTCATCGACCCCTACGAGATCCTCCACATCGAGTCGGTCATCTCGGCCCGGTTGGCCGACGTCATGACCGACATCGCACGCCAATCGGGGCGGGGCCCGGCGCTTCCAGCTCACCGAGCAGATGATGGTGCTGTGGGAGGGGCCGAACTTCAAGCCCAAGGCGGAGCGCCCGGCCGACGAGGTGCTGGCGCCCATGCTGCGCCGGGCCTGGCACGACCTCCGGGGGGCGGCGCGGCGCGCCCGCAAGGACGGCCAGCGATCCCAACCTTCACGCGTTGCGCATCCGGATGAAGAACCTGCGCTACGGGTGCGAGACGGTCGGCGCTCATCGACGCCGGGCCGGCCCGCAAGACGGCCCGGGCCGCCGAACGGATGCAGGTCAAGCTCGGCGACTACCTCGATGCCACCTCGTCCATCGCCTGGTTCGAGCAGCTGGCGACCGAGCGCACCGACCTGGCCGAGCCTCTCGGCCGGCTGGTCGGCGTGCAGCGGGAGGCGGCGGCCGCGACGCGCAAGGGATGGAAGCGGGAGCTCAAAGAGGTCGAGCGCTCGTGGAGGCGCTGGCAGAGCTGACGACTTGCGATGCCGCTTGCATTGCGGCCGGCCGGGCTGCCTGAGCAGCTGGGCGCTCGGCCGGGTGGAGGGCTCAGCTAGGGGCCCTTCACCTCGCCGACGGCCACATGGTCGACCGTCCACAGCTTCATCCCGCCGAGGATGCCGGCCGTGTTGTCGACGATGGTCACGTCGTCGTCCAGGTGGTCGCGGTCCACCCGGCGGGAGTTGCCCCCGCCGATGTAGAGGTGGTCGAAGAACATCAGGGCCCGAGGTTGGCGATGGCCTTCTGCACCCGCTTGTTCCAGCGCTCCTCGCCGATCTCCTTGCGGGTCGCCTCCCCCAGCTGCTCGTTGTAGGTCTCGCCCTTGCGGAAGGGCTGGTGGGCGATCTCGAGGTGGGGCATGAGCTGGCCCCGGTAGAAGAGCCCGGTGCCGAAGCCGGTGCCCGAGGGTGATCACCAGCTCGAGCCCGTGCCCGCTGACCACGGCCGCGCCCTGGATGTCGGCGTCGTTGGCCACCTTGGTCGGGAGGCCGAAGGCCTCGGCCAGCGCGGTGGCGAGGTCGAAGCCCGACCACAGCCGGCACCAGGTCCGGGTCGACCGCGCTGCCCGGCCCGCTCTTGGTCGAGAAGTGCGGGGCCGACAGGACCAGTCCGTCCCGCACCATGCCCGGGAACCCGACCGACACCCGCTCGGCCGCCGGCAGCGGCGCCACCAGCTTGGTCAGCGCCGCCACCAGCTTGTCGGGGGCATCGGGTAGGTGGTGGGGACCTTCACCCGGTCGGCCACCATGGCGCCGTCGGCGTCGAGCACCGAGGCCTTGAGCCCGGTGCCCCCGATGTCGACGGCCAGGGTGAAGGGGATGCGCGGGTCGGCCGCCTCGCCGGCGTCGGGGACCGCCGCTCGGGCCGGCTCGGGGGCGCCGTCCGCCATCGTCGTGCCCGGCTACGCTACGCGTCACTCCCGGCGCACGTACCGGCCGCGCCCGCCCGGACCGCGGCCGCCGGCGTCGCACCGGCGGCGCAGTCGCCGGGTTAGCGTCGTCGCCGTGACCGACCAACCCTGGCTCGGAGACGCCTGCTCGCTGGTCGACGCCTTCCGGGCCGGGGCGCTCAGCCCGCTCGAGGCGCTCGACGCCTCGCTGGCCGCCATCGAGGCCTCCGGCCTCAACGCCTTCAGCCATCTCGACGTCGAGGCCGCCCGGGCCGCGGCGGCGTCGGCCGACGTCTCCCTCCCCTTCGGCGGGGTGCCCATGGGCATCAAGGAGCTCGAGACGGTCGGCGGGTGGCCCTACACCGAGGCCTCGCTGGTCTTCAAGGACCGGATGGCCGACCACGACTCCACCCAGGTGACCCGGCTCCGGGCCGCCGGCGCCGTGCTGGCCGGCCAGACCACGGCCTCCGAGTTCGGCGGGATCAACTGCACCCACACCAAGCTGCACGGGACCACCCGCAACCCGTGGAACCCCGACCGCACCCCGGGCGGGTCCTCCGGCGGCTCGGCGGCCGCGGTGGCCGGCGGCCTCCTGCCCATCGCCACCGGCGGCGACGGCGGCGGCTCGATCCGCATCCCGGCCGGCTTCACCGGCCTGTTCGGGCTCAAGTCGACCTTCGGGCGCATCCCGAGGGGCCCCCGCACCCTGCAGCCGCCGCTCACCGTGGTGGTCGGGTGCGTGTCCCGGTCGGTGCGCGACACCGCCCGCTGGTTCGACGTCTGCAACGGGTTCGACCCGCGGGACACCCTCAGCCTGCCCCGGGTGGAGGGATGGGAGGCGGGCCTCGACTCCTTCGACCTGGCCGGGAAGCGGGCGGTGATCTCGATCGACCTCGGGTCGGCCATCGTCGAGCCCCGGGTCGCCGCGCTGGTGCTCGAGGCGGCCGAGGCCCTGGTCGCCGACGCCGGCCTGGCCCGGGTCGACGTGGCCGTCGAGCTCCCCCAGGGCGGCCTGGAGTGGGCCATGTCCAACCTCGTCGGACTGGCCGGCGAGCTGGGCGACCGCTACCCGGACTGCAACGACGACCTCACCCCCGAGATCCAGCTGGGCATGAACGTCGCCACCCACAACTTCGACGTGCAGACGGCCGGCGCCGCCGAGATGCTCCGCATCGACGTCAACGAGCGCATGGCCGACCTCTTCGAGCAGGCCGACTTCATCCTCTGCCGCCACCAACCCCGACGTCGCCTTCGGCGCCGAGGGCCCGATGCCCACCACGGTCGGCGAGGTCGACCTCATCGCCGAGTACGGCCTCAACAGGGCCCTCGGCAACAACGGCGCCCTGACCATCCCGGCCAACCTCACCGGCAACCCGGCCGTCTCCATCCCGGCCGGGACCGTCGACGGGCTGCCGGTCGGCCTGCAGGTCATCGGCCGCCACCACGAGGAGCAGCTCCTGTTGGACCTGGCCCGGATCGCCGAGCGCGAGCGGCCCTGGCCGCTGGTGGCGCCCGGCTCCCCCAGCTGACGCCTTCCGGGTCCGCCTCCTTCCCGGTCCGCGGCCGGCCCGGCCGAGGCCCGGACCGGCTACCAGACGACGAAAGGACCCCATCAACGTGCGCATCGACCTGTGGGTACCGACGGCCAGCCCGATGGCCACGCCCGAGCTGCTGGCCGTGGTCGCCGCCGAAGCCGAGCAGCGCGGCGTCGGGACCATCTGGGTGGGCGAGCACGTGGTGCTGTTCGACGACTACCGGTCGGCCTACCCCTACGCCGAGGACGGGCGCATCCCCGTGCCGCCCGACACCGGCCTGCTCGAGCCGTTCACCACGCTCTCGTTCCTCGCCGCCCACACCACCACGGTGCGGCTGGGCACCGCCATGGTGCTCCTGCCCCAGCGCAACCCGGTCTACACGGCCAAGGAGGTGGCCACCTTGGACTGGCTGTCCAACGGCCGGGTCGACTTCGGCGTCGGTGTCGGTTGGCTCGAGGAGGAGTTCAACGCGGTCAACGTGCCCTGGCCACAGCGCGGCCGGCGAACCGACGAGTACCTCCAGGTGCTGCACACCCTGTGGTGCGACGAGACCTCCGCCTTCGAGGGCGACTTCTACTCGCTCGAACCGTGCGCCATGTGGCCGAAGCCGGTCCAGCAGCCCCATCCCCCGATCCACATCGGCGGCGAGAGCGACGCCGCCCTGGCCCGGACGGCCCGGGCGGGACAGGGCTGGCACACCTTCAACCGGCCACCGGACGGACTGGCCGATCCGCTGGCCACCCTGGAACGGCTGCTCGCCGACCAGGGGCGCACCCGACGGGAGCTGACCATCACCGTGTGCCCCTACTTGCAGCCCCTCGACGCCGACATCGCCGGGCGGTACGCCGACGCCGGGGTCGACGCGGTGGCCGCCCTGCTCCTCCCCTTCAGCGTGCGACGACGTCCGCCGGGGCCTCGACGGCCTGCAACCGGTCTTCGCCCGGGCCGCCGCCACCTGAGCTCGTAGCGGCCCGCGGGCGCAGGCTCAGCCGTGCATCGACACCGGCAACGCCTCGAGCCCCCGCAGGACCACGTTGGTCTTGTAGGTCACCTCGTCGGCGGCCAGGGCCAGCCGCGGTGCCCGCTGCGCCAGCGAGTTCAGGGCCACCTGGGTCTCCATGCGGGCCAGCGGCGCCCCGAGGCAGTGGTGGATGCCGAACCCGAAGCCGAGATGCGGGTTGGGATTGCGGCCGACGTCGAAGCGCTCGGGCTCCTCGAACTGGGCCGGGTCGCGATTGGCCGAGCCGAGGAGCAGCATGGCGAAGTCCCCGGCCTGGAACTCGACGCCGCCGAACTCGCAGTCCTCGAGGAGGGCCCGACCGGTGAGCTGCACCGGCGACACGTAGCGGAGCATCTCCTCGACCGCGGCTGCGGTTGACATCGGGATCGGTGCGGAACCGCTCCACTGGTCGGGGTGGCGCAGGAGGGCGAGGGTCCCCCCGGCGATCAGGTTGACGGTCGTCTCGTGACCGGCCACCAGCAGCAGGATGCAGGTGGAGAGGAGCTCACCCTCGCTCAGCACCGTCCCGCCGTCCTCGGCTTCGACCAGCCGGCTCAGCAGGTCGTCCCCGGGTGAGCGCCGGCGCTCGGCCAGCAGCTCGAAGAAGTACTGCGCGAACTGGAGGACCGCCTCGCTGCGGGCCTCGATGACGTCGGCGGTGAGGAGGAAGTCGGGATCGAGGCCGCGAGCCAGGGCATCGGACCAGACCTTGAAGCGTTCGTGGTCCTCGTGCGGGCACACCCAGCAGGTCACAGATCACCCGCACCGGCAGCGGGTAGGCGAAGGCGTCCACCAGGTCGACCCGGCCCGCCTCCAGGGCCGCGTCGATGAGCTCGTCGACGGCCAGCTGGGTGCGGGCCCGCAGGGACTCGACCATCTTCGGGGTGAACGCCTTGGACACCAGCCCGCGGAGACGGGTGTGGTCGGGCGGGTCGCGGAACAGGAAGGGGCGCATCTCGAGCATGGCCTGGGCCACCGCGTCGTCCTCGGCGATGGGTGTGCGGAACCCCTCGGGCATCCGCTCGGTGGCGATGTTGAGGCTGTCCGAGCTGGAGCGCCGATCACGCAGCACGGCCAGGCAGTCGGCGTGCCGGGCCAGCACCCAGAACCCGAGATCGTTGCGGTGGATCGGCGCCCGGTCGCGCAGGTCGGCGTAGAGGGGGAAGGGATCGCTCGCCCAGTGGGGGTCGAAGGGATCGAAGACCGGCCGGGCGGCCGGATCGGTGGTGGGAGTGGTCACCGCCTCGATCGTACCGACCACCCGCGCCGTCCGGCGTCGCCGTACCACGGCCGGAGGGCGAGGCGGACCGGGGGAAGGTCGCCGTAGACGAGCACGCCCCGGCCCGGCGGGGTGCGCCGCAGGGCGTCGGGCGGAGCCAGCCGCCGGGTGGACGGGGCCCGGGTGGTGGTCGGCCCCCCTCGGCCGCCCGAGGTGGTCGAGGGGAGCAGTACCTCCTCGTCACCGATGAGCTGGCTGGCGTGGTCCAGGGTGGCCGGGTCGGCGATCCCCGACAGGAAGAGCTTGGCCCGGTGGTTGTTGACCACGGTGGCGGCCCGGGGCCCGTACCGGGCGGTGATCTGGGCCAGGTCGTGCCAGATGGTCACCAGCTGGACGCCGTGACCGGCGGCCGTGGCCGCCAGCCCGTCGAGGTCGGCCGACGGGTGCGATGTTGGCCGCCTCGTCGAGCACCAGGAGCAGCGGCGGGTCGAGCGGCCGGCCGGTCCGGGCGACCCGGTCGTAGACGTGCTCGACCACCTGGCGCAGCAGCGCCACGAACAGCGGCGTGAGCCGTCGCTGGTCGTGGGCGGGGGCAGACAGGTAGAGCGTGTTGGGCCCGTCGACCAGCCGGGCGGGATCGACGCTGCCGGTGGACGAGCCGCCCGCCACGCCGCCGTCGGTCCCGGCGAAGGGCTCGAGCACCGTCTCGACGGTGGTGTAGATGGAGCTGCGCTGGCGCTCCTCCTTGCCGAAGGTGGACCTGGCCGCGTCCACAGCCTCGGGAACCCCGGCCGCGTCCAGCAGGTCGAGGACCTCCGACTGCTCCTCCGTTGCCACCCAGCGGACGACGTCGTCCATGTCGAGGCGGCCGAAGGCGGCGGCGAACAGCAGCGGGGCCAGCAGCCTGGTGGCCGTGGCGTACCAGAAGTCGCCGTCGGTCATGGCGCCGCCGTCGTCCTGGTCACCTCGGTCATCCCGGCCGCCGCCCGGCGCGCTCCGGGCCAGGTCCGGGCCGACGGGCAGCGGGGACCACGAGACCGAGCCGGCGCCGGTCGAACCGGTCGGGTCGAAGCACAGCACCTGCGCCGCGCGAGCGGCGGTGGCCGACGGTGTGCTCGAGGAGGTCGGTCTTGACGCTGGCGGCGACCACCGGTCCGTCCCAGCCGAGGATGGCCGGGACGGCGAATCCCGACGTCTTGTGGGACTGGGTGGGCCCGAAGACGATGACCGACTGGGCCGGCTCGGCGGCCACCACCTGCCGCCCGACCCGGCCGAGGACCACCCGGCCGGCGGCGACC
The DNA here is from genome assembly GCA_963769825.1 of uncultured Acidimicrobiales bacterium. Taxonomy (GTDB): domain Bacteria; phylum Actinomycetota; class Acidimicrobiia; order Acidimicrobiales; family RAAP-2; genus Bog-756. The sequence goes on along the minus strand of CAVYNO010000003.1, from coordinate 239,854 downwards.
TTCGCCGTCACCGCCGTCCTTCGGGCACGGCCAGCCGACCGAGGTCAGCCGCGACCGAGCCCACCGGGCCGGTCCGCGGCCCGTTCCGCCGACCGTGGACCCGCCCGGCGCCCCACCGGGCCGGCCCCGAGCCCGCCCGTGCCGAACCGGCCCGACCGGTCGACCGCCCGGGCCGGAGCCGGACAGCGCCACTCCGATCACGGCGGCGACCCCGACCGCCGTGCCCGCTCCCGGAGGCCAAGCTCACCGTCGACTCCGGGCCACCGGTCGTCGGCCATGGCCTGATCGGTGTCGATCAGCCACCGCTCGACCGCGGCCAGCCGGTGCTCGACCAGGAACGAGCGGCGACCCACCTTCCAGAGGGCCATGCCCGCGGCGGAGCTGGCTCACCAGGCTCCGCCTCGGTGTCGGTCAGGCCGAGCAGCTCGGCGGTGCGGGCCACCTCGCCGGGGGACTGGGCGTAGACCACCCGGGTCTCGGAGTCGGCCAGCAGGCCCTCGGCCAGATCGACCTGCTCCGAGCCCTCGGCCCCGACGGCGCGGAGGTCGGACAGGCGGTGGAGGACGGCCATGTTGGCCACGCCGAGGGCCCGCGACAGCTTCCAGGAGGCCTGCAGCCACCGGGCCACCCCGAGGTTGGAGAGGATGGCCCAGGCCTCGTCCACCACCACGATGATCCGGTTCCGGTGGACCGGCCTCGACCGCGCTCTGCAGCCAGGCGGCGGCGCAGGCCATGAGCACGCCGAGGGCGGGCGAGTGGTAGACGGCCGAGAGGTCGAGCACCACCAGGGGGCCGTCGAGCCGGAGGCCCGGCGTGGTCGGCCCGTCGAACATGCCGCGCAGGTCGCCGTGGACCAGCCGGCGCAGCTCGAGGGCCACGTCCCGACCGTCCTCGAGCAGTCGGGCCGGGTGGTGCGCAGGGCGGCGGACGCGTCGCCGTCGGGGTCGAGCAGGGCGTCGACCACCTGGGGCAGGGTGGGCGCCGGCATCCGGGCCCGGCGGCACGGTCCGAGGCCGTCGGCGAGGGCGGCGTCGATGGCCGCCCGCTCGCGGGGCAGCGAGGTCCCGCCCGAGGCAGGCCACGGCCAGCGACGAGGTGAGCAGCCACCCGGCGCCGCCGGTGTCATCATCGGTGCCCGGACCGGCCGTGCCCTCGGCGGGCATCGCCGGTGTCGAGCGGGTTGAGCCGGACCGAACCACCGGGCCGCAGGGCCACCGGCACCACGCCCCACGCCTCGGCCAGCGGCCCGTACTCGCCCTTCGGGTCGACCACCCAGGCGCGGCGGCCGAAGACCGCCTGGCGCCACAGGTAGGACTTCACGAAGCGCTCTTGCCCCGGCCGATCTGACCGATCACCACCATGTTCGGGTTGGTGACCACCCCGTGCCGGTAGAGGGCGAAGGGGTCGTAGACGAACGAGCCCCCCAGCACGTCCCGGCCGATGAGCACCCCCTCGTGGCCGAGCCCGGCCTCGGCCACCAGCGGGTAGGCGGCGCACAGGTGGCGGGTGGTGGCCACGTGGGCCGGCACCCGCGGGACCCGGTGAGCCGCTCACGACAGCCCCCGGCCGAGGGGCAGCGAGCAGGCGAAGGCGACGTCCTGCTCGCCGTAGAGCCGGCGGACCTCGATCCGGGCCTGACCGGCCGCCTGCTCCACGGCCGCGCAGGCCTCGGTCAGCTCGCTCGGCGTGTCGGCGGTCACCGCCACGTACCCCGAGAACCGGTACTGGGCGTGCCCGTCGGCCAGCTCGACGTCGCGCTCCTCGACGCTCTGCTTCTCCCGGGTGTGCCGGGCCGTGACCGAGGAAGCCGCCCCGGCGGCGCAGCTCGCCGTCGGCCAGGTCGGCGGTGCGGGCCTGGGCCACCTGCCGGGCGGCCCGGCTCGGGCTCGACCGGCTCCATGACCACCGCGATGGACCGGCGCAGCGGGGAGAAGAAGAGCGGGCCGAGGAAGTCGGGCGTCGACGTCGACCCGCGGCCACTCGGCGACCCAGTAGGTGGCGTGCCAGGTGCCGTCGGTGCGCACCGCGTCCCACCGGGGCTCGACGGCCATCGGCCACGGCCAGTGGGGCGCGGACGTCCGTCCACGCCGGCGTCCGGCGGGGCCGGCTCCACGCCGGGTCCGGCCGGGACCGGCCCGCCGGGCGGACCGGCGGGCGCCAGGCTCGCTCGATGAGCCGGGCCAGGGCCCCGGTCCGAGCACCCCGTCGACCTCGATGTCGGCGCCTCGAGGGCGCCGGTGCGAGCGAGCCGCACCTCGCGGGCCAGCACGCGCGCCGGCGCCGGCGGTCCCGCCGCCCGCCGCCCGGATCGCCCGGGCCGACCGTGACGCGGTGGACGGACAGGGCCACCAGGACCCGGTGGCGCCGGGTCGACGGGCGACGCCTCGTCGAGCAGCGCCCGGTAGGAACGGCCGGCCGGCGAGTCGGTCGCCGAGCACGGCCGTGGTCGTCGCAGTGGCGCCGCACCGCGCCGCCGTCGTCGGGCAGGCAGGTCTCGACCCACTGGACCCGGTGGACGGCCGACCCCTCCCGGGCCAGCGAGGCACAGCACCCGGGCCCAGGCCGCCACCCGGGCGTCCTGGTCCGCCGGAGCCGAGCAGGGCGAAGCTGTGGCCCCGCACCGCCAGCACGGCGGTGGCCGTGCGGGCCCGCGCGTCGACGACCACGCCCATCTCCGGGCCCGACCGGCGGACCGAGCGGCGACTCCGGTCAAGGTCAGTCCGTCGAAGCACCGCCCGGCCACCGCCGGCGGCGCACCGCGGCCGAGCCGTCGGCGTCGCCTGCACCGTCGGACTCGGACCGGCACCCGGTGCCGACCGCGGCGCGGTGGCCCGCGTCGCGGCCCGGGCGCCAGCTGGCGGCGATCCCCGGCCGGCGCCGCCCACACCCAGCGGACCACCAGGGGCAGCCACTGCTCGCCGGTCCGCCCGCGGATCGGCCAGAAGGCCAGTGCCACACCGACGCCCGACGCCGCCAGGGCCAGCGACGACCCCCGCCGACCGACGGGCGGGACCGCACGACAGCACCGCCACGACCAGGCCCAGCCGCCACCGCGGCGATCTGGCCGCCCCGCCACCCGGCGATCAGCCCCGCGTCGCTCGAGCGGCGGGAAGCGGTAGCGCGACCCGATCGTGCTCGGCGGTCGGCTCGCTCGAGCCATCGGCGTCAGTCGGCGCGGTCGCCGCGTCGGCCCGGGCCGATGGGCGACGAGGCGGTCCGAGCGGTCGCGCCCCGACCAGCCGGAGCCCGGGCTGCCGGTGGCGAGAGGCAACCGGACGAGGTCGCCGGCGCCGCCGGTCAGGTCCGGCCGAGGAGCGCCGGGCGGCCCGCTCGTCGGCCGGCCCGCGTCTGCGGGATCGGTCGCCGGCCTCGAGGTAGTAGCCGGCGCGCAGGGCGGTGGCCCGTGGGTTGCGGCTCCAATGCGGGATGCGAGTGTCCCGGCGGTGGGTCGTCCCGACCCCGGTGGTCTCGGCCGAGGACGGCCCGGGGTCGGGCCGTCCGTCGAAGTCGCCCGTCCGAGCGATGGCGTGTCCCTCGGGACGCCGATCCGGCGCCGGTGCGGTACCCGACCGGGTCCGGACCGGCCGCCCGACCGGCGACGGCGGACACTCCGCGGCCAGGCGGTCCCGCCGACCAGCGCCGACGGCCGCCGCCGGCCACGAGCCGCCCGCATGCGCCACCTGGGCCAGTCCGCGCGCCGGCGTGGCGGCCACCTGGTCGGGCCCGGTGGCTGAGCCCCTCGAGGTGGCCGACCGCCCCGCCTCGAGGAACGGGAGCAGGCGGAAGAGGGCCCACGGGGCGAAGGCGGCCAGGAGGAGCAGGGCCGCGCCGCCGAGCACGGCGGCGAACCCGCCCGCACCGAGCCAGCCGACCGGCACCGGCCGGGGTCGACCCAGTCCCACCGGCCAGGGCCCCGACGGCCAGGCTGAGGACGGCCACGATCACGAACTTGGAGAGGACCAGGGCGACCAGGGTGTCGACCAGTCGCCGGCACCAGTGGGCGATGGCCGGCCAGGCCAGGCTGGCCAGGGCCAGGGGGAGGAAGAGCACGGCCACGTAGACGGCGGCGGCCCGCAGCAGCAGCTCGATCCAGACCATCACCGCGCCGAAGACCACGGCGAGCCCGCCGAGGAACAGGACGAAGGTCGGGAGCGCCGGCTGATCCGGCGGCCGCGGCCCGACAGGGCGCGGTGACCGTGGCCATGAAGTGGCCGGTGTCGAGGCCGGCGCCCCGGGACACCGCCGCGCTCAGGGCGTCGGTGACGGCCAGGCCGAGCTGCACCAGCTTGACGGCCACCGCGGTCAACAGGATGGCCAGCGGGACGTTGACCAGCACCGAGCGCAGCAGCATGGAGACGCTCTGGCGGTAGATGGCCTGGATGATCCCGAGCAGGAGCAGCGGCACGATGACCACGCCGGCCAGCGCCGCCATCGTCTGGTAGTGGGCGGCGAACCACGGGGCCCCGAGGTCGACGGTGGTGGTGGACCCGACGACCGCGCCGATCTGGCGCAGCAGCCAGGCCGCGCCCGTCGGTCACCCAGCTGCCCAGAGCGTCGAGCACGCTGTCGACCCCGAACCCGGCCAGCTGCGAGGCGGCCGAGCCGGCCAGGCCGCTCACTCCCGAGGCCGCCTGGCACACCGGCCCGAGCCCGGCGGCCCCGAGCGCGGCCGCCGCCGACGGGCAGCCGCCGGACGGGATGGCCGGCAGGGCCGCGAGCGCGGTCACCTCAGTGCACGCCCTGGCCGGTGTTGAAGAAGAAGTTGACGATGCCCGGTCCGGCCCCGATCAGCAGGGCGGCGAGCCCGGAGACCAGCACGGCCCGCCGGCCGACGTAGGACTGCTGGTAGTTCTGGCCGTGGGACCCGAGCGCCCAGGCGGCCGCCCCGACCACCAGGCCGACCAGCGACAGGGCCAGCGCCCAGCCGTCGAGCCCGTTCATCAGGTTCTGGAGCACGCTGCCCACCGGGCAGGGCGTGTCGGGTCGGGGTTCAGCGGACCACGTCGCCGACGAGCCGGCCAGTGCGGGCGCCCGAGGAAGGCAAGGGGTGACGGCAGCCCCGCCGGGGCAGCGGTCCGGGCGGGGCGTGGGGGATCGGGATCATGCCGCCACCGTAGGAACGTCGGTGGGACTATTTCAATACTTTTCATGATTTTCATGATGTTTCCGACATCCTCGGAGGCGGTCACCCGACACCTCGGCACCGGCCTGTCATGCTTAGGCCGTGAAGCCGTACGTGATCGGGTACATCGTCCTGGGCGCGGTGGCCGTGCTCGCCGTCGTCATCGCCTTCCGGCCAGGGGCGCCGGTCCGGGCGGCGCGCCTGCAGCAGCGGCTGACCGCCCTGTCCAACCGGCTCGGGGTCGAGCCCCCCGACGAGGCCGGCATGTCGAGCCCGTGCTCAGCCACCTCGAGCAGGTGACCGGCGAGGCCGCCGAGGCGGTCACCGAGGCCAGCTCCGACGCCATCCGGCTGCGGCGGGCCCTCGACACCCTCCCCCAGGGGGTCATCGTCTGCGACGAGAACGGCGACGTGGCCTTCCGCAACGCCCGGGCCGCTGGCCCTGATGAACAACCGCCACGGTGACGCCCTGGCCGCCCAGGCGGTGACCGAGCTGCTCGAGAACGCCTGGCAGGAGGGCTCGGCCGAGCGGACCCTCGACCTCTACGGGCCGCCCCGCCAGACCCTCACCGTGCGGACCCGGCTCATCGACGACGGTCGCCGCCCCCTCGGGGTGATCGCCATCATCGAGGACGTGTCCGAGCGCCGCCGGCTCGAGGAGATCCGGCGGGACTTCGTGGCCAACGTGAGCCACGAGCTCAAGACCCCGATCGGTGCCCTCGGCCTGCTGGCCGAGACCCTGACCGTCGAGCCCGACCCGGAGGTGGCCCAGCGGCTGGCCTCCCGGATCCACGCCGAGGCCTTCCGGGTCAGCCGGATCATCGACGACCTGCTCGACCTCAGCCGCATCGAGTCCGAGGAGGACCCGCCCCGCGAGCCGATCTACGTCAACCTGGTCATGGCCGAGGCGGTCGAGCGGGTCCGGTCCGCGGCCGAGCAGCGGCGGATCACCATCGAGCTCGATGAGCCCGAGCCCGCCGGTCCACGTGGTGGGCGACCGCCGCCAGCTGGTCTCGGCCATGCACAGCCTGCTCGAGAACGCCGTGACCTTCTCCTACGAGGACGCGGTCGGTCCGGTTGGCCGGCAACCAGTCCGACGGCGAGATCCGGCTGGTCGTGGCCGACACCGGGGTCGGCATCCCCACCCGCGACCTCGAGCGCATCTTCGAGCGCTTCTACCGGGTCGACCACGGCCGCAGCCGCGACACCGGCGGCACCGGGCTCGGGCTGTCCATCGTCCGGCACGTGGCCAGCAACCACCAGGGGCGCGTCGAGGTCGACTCGCGGGAAGGGCGAGGGCTCGACCTTCACCCTGGTCCTTCCCGAGCCCGCCGGAGTACTCGGCGTGAGCGCACAGGCGGCGGCGGACGACGAAGCCCTGACCAAGGTCCTGCTGGCCGAGGACGACGAGTCCTTCGTCGACGCCCTGGTCATCGGGCTGACCCGCGAGGGCTTCGACGTCACCGTGGCCCGCGACGGCAACGAGGCCCTGCGCCTGTTCGCCGAGGTCGAGCCCGACCTGGTCCTGCTCGACCTGATGCTGCCCCGGCTGTCGGGCATCGACGTGTGCCGGTCCATCCGGGCCCGCTCGTCGGTGCCGATCATCATGGTGACGGCCAAGGGCACCGAGATCGACACCGTGGTCGGCCTCGAGGTCGGCGCCGACGACTACGTGACCAAGCCCTACCGGCTCCGCGAGCTGGTGGCCCGGATGCGTGCCGTCCTGCGGCGCACCCCGACCGAGGGACCACGCGGCAACGGCTTCGACGCCGGCTCGGGCGACCGGGGCGGCATCGGGCACCCCGATCGTCGGTCCTCGAGGCCGGCGGCATCCAGGTCGACCCCGACCGCCACCTGGTCTTCATCCGCGGCGAGGACGTCCACCTGCGGCGCAAGGAGTTCGAGCTGCTGTCCCTGCTGATGGAGAACGCCGGACGGGTGCTCACCCGCGACGTGCTCATCGACCGCATCTGGGGCTCCGACTACTTCGGCGACACCAAGACGCTCGACGTGCACATCAAGCGGCTGCGGACCCACATCGAGGAGGACCCCTCCTCGCCCAAGCTGATCACCACCATCCGGGGCGTCGGCTACCGCTTCGACGCCCCCCGCGACTGAGCTCGCGTCACCGCTCTCATCCCGGCGCGGGGATGACCGTCTCGCCCCGAAGATAGGGAGCCAGCACCTCGGGGAGCACCACCGACCCGTCGGCCTGGCGGCCGGTCTCGACCAGCGCGGCCCAGATGCGGGCCCAGGCCAGCGCCGAGCCGTTGAGGGTGTGGACCAGGACCGGGCCCGCCCCCCGACGGGCCGGTAGCGGATGTTGGCCCGGCGGGCCTGGTAGTCGGTGCACCAGCTGACCGAGGAGACCTCGAGCCACTGGTCGACACCGGGCGCGTAGACCTCGAGGTCGAAGGTGCGGGCCGACGAGATGCCGAGGTCGCCGGTGCACAGGTCGAGCACCCGGTACTGGAGGCCGAGCTCCTGCAGTAGCGCCTCGGCCCGGGACCAGGACTCGTCGTGCAGGGCCGGCGCCTGGTCGGGGGTGGCGTAGGCGAACAGCTCGACCTTGTCGAACTCGTGGACCCGCAGCAGCCCCCGGGTGTCGCGGCCGGCCGCCCCCGCCTCCCGGCGGAAGCAGGCGGTCACCGCGGTGAGCCGCAGCGGCAGGTCGGCCTCGTCGAGGATCTCGCCGCGCCACATCGAGGTGAGGGGCACCTCGGCGGTCGGGATGGCCCAGAGGTCGTCGCGCTCGATGTGGTAGGCGTCCTCCTCGAACTTGGGCAGGTGCCCGGTCGACACCATGGTGTCGGTGAGCACCAGGGTCGGCGGCCGCACCTCCTCGAAGGCGTCGGCGTGCCGGTCGAGGGCGAAGGAGGTGAGGGCCCGCAGCAGCCGGGCGCCGGCCCCGCGGAAGAGGGGGAACATCGAGCCGGACAGCTTGGCGCCGCGCTCCATGTCCAGCAGGCCGAGCTCCGCGCCGACCTCCCAGTGCGGCACCCGTTGCCACTCGGAGTACGGCGGCGGGGTCTCCGGCCAGGTGCGGGCCACCACGTTGTCCTCGGGACCGCCGCCGTCGGGCGCGTCCTCCGAGGGCAGGTTGGGGAGGACCAGCAGGGCCTGGCGTACCTCGTCCTGGGCGGCGTCGGCCACCCCGCTGAGCGACCGCTCCTCGTCGCCGAGAGCGCGGCTCTCGGCGGCCAGCCTCTCGGCGGCGACTGCGTCACCCGACTTGTGGGCCGCGCCGACCTGCTTGGAGAGCGCCTTCACCTGTGACCGCAGTTCGTCCCGCCGGCCGACCGCCGAGCGGGCCGCCTCGTCGATCTCGACCAGCCGGTCGACTTCGGCCGCCTCCACCCCGCGCCGCTTCAGTGCGGCCTTGACCGCGTCGCCGTCCTCCCGCACCAGCCGGATGTCGATCATGACGGGCACAACGGTAGCGTGACCACCCGTGAGCGAGGCCTCTCTGCCGGCCGGCGGACCGGCCGTCGTCTGTGATGGCGCGGTGATCCGCTACGGCCGCACCCTGGCCGTCGACCGCCTGTCCTTCAGCGCCGAGCGCGGCCAGGTCGTGGCCCTGCTCGGGCCCAACGGCGCCGGCAAGACCAGCACGGTCGAGGCCCTCGAGGGCTATCGCCGTCTCGACGGCGGCGAGGTGCGGGTCCTCGGGCTCGATCCCCGGCGCGACCGGGCCGCCCTGGCGGCGCGCCTCGGGGTCATGCTGCAGCGCGGCGGGCTCTACCCCTCGCTCAGCCCGGACCGGGCGGTGCGACTCTTCGCCGGCTACTACCCACGGCCCGAGGACCCCGACCGCTTGATCGGGGCGCTCGGGCTGGCCGGCATGCCCGGCACACCCCGTGGCGACGGCTGTCCGGTGGTGAGCAGCAGCGGCTGGCGCTGGCCCTGGCCCTGGTGGGGCGACCCGAGGTCCTGTTCCTCGACGAGCCCACCGCCGGCGTCGATCCCGAGGGCCGCCTGGCCGTGCGCGACATCATCGGCGCCCAACGGGATCTCGGCCGCTGCGTGGTCCTCACCACCCACGAGCTGACCGAGGCGGAGCGCCTGGCCGACCACGTGGTCATCATCGACGGCGGCCGGGCGCTGGCCGAGGGCTCGCCCGCCGCCCTGGCGTCGGGCACCTCCGACGGCTCGCTCCGCTTCAGCACCGAGCCCGCCATCGACACCGACCGGCTGGCCGCGGCCATCGGGCCGGGCACCACCGTGGTGGAGGTGCGGCCCGGCTCCTACCGGATGCGACCGGCCGGTGGCGTGGCCACACCGGCCCTCATCGCCTCCCTGGCCGCCTGGCTGGCCGAGCGCGACCTGGCCCTGGGCGACCTCCGGACCGGCCAGTCCCTGGAGGAGGCCTACCTGGCCATCACCGGCTCCGGGAGGGACGCCGACCGCGCCGCCTGGAACGGACGACACCGTGAGACCGCTCGGCGCCCAGCTCCGGGCCGAGCTCACCATGATGGCGACCAACGGCGAGACCCTCCTGCTCACCCTCGGCATCCCCGTCCTCTTCCTCCTCTTCTTCTCCGGCGTGCACGTGCTGCCCACCGGCACGCCCCACCCGGTCGACTTCCTGGTGCCGGGCATCCTGGCGCTGGCGGTCATGTCGACGGCCATGACCGCCCTCGGGATCGGCACCGGCTTCGACCGCGGCTACGGGGTGCTCAAGCGCCTGGGCACCACCCCGCTCGGACGCCCGCGGTTGCTCACGGCCAAGATCACCACCGTCGTGGCGGTCGAGCTCGTGCAGGCCGCCGTGCTGGTGGCGGTCGGCTACGGCCTCGGCTGGGACCCGGGAGGGCCGGGCGCAGGGAGCGTTCCGGCCGGCTCGGCCATCGTGGCCATGGTGCTCGGCACCGTCGCCTTCGGCGGGATCGGGCTGCTGCTGGCCGGGCAGCTCAAGCCCCTGGTCAACCTGGCCGTGGTCAACGCCCTCTTCGTGGTGCTGCTCCTCCTCGGCGGCATGCTGATCCCCCTGGCCAAGCTGCCCGGCTGGCTGGCGTCGGTGGCGAAGGTGCTGCCCGCTTCCGCGCTGGCCGACGCCCTGCACGCCACCCTGGGGCAGGGCGCGGCGGTCTCCGCCCGGGACTGGGTCGTGCTGGTGGTCTGGGCGGTGGCCGCGCCGGTCGCCGCCGGGCTCACCTTCCGCTGGGAGTGACCCCGAACTCCTCGCCCACCCACGCCGTTCCCGCCGCGCGTTCCACATTGTGCACTTCAGTGCCGTGCGCTCGCTCAGCCAGTGAGCTCGTTCAGCCAGTGAGCTCGTTCAGCCAGTGAGCCGCCCGAGCCAGTGATCGAGCCGGCTCTGGTCGACCGGGCCGATCACGTGGGCCACCACCGTGCCGGAGGCGTCGATGAAGAAGGTGTTGGGCTCGCCGTTGAGCCCGTAGAGGTCGGCGGCCACCCGCAGCGTGGCGTCGGTGCCGACCGGATAGGTGATCCCCGACTGCTGCACGAACGGGATGGCGGCAGCCGGGGAGTCGGCCACGTCGATGCCGATGAACTGCACCTTCGAATGGCGGGCCTGCTCGGACGCGGCCGTCCGCGCCAGCAGCGGGGTCTCCTGCTGGCACGGTGCGCACCACGAGGCGAAGAAGTTGAGCACCACCGGCCGGCCCCGGCCTGCCCCCAGGGCGTGGAGGCTCACCGCCCGCCCGCCGGTGAGCGACGGCACCGAGAAGCCGGGGGCCACGTCGCCCACCCCCACCACCGGCCCCGACCCCGGCCCGGACCCCGAGGTGGTGCCGAGGCCGACGAAGAGGACGACGGCCAGCCCGGCGGCGATGACCGTGCCGATCAAGAGGGCCCGCACCGCCGCGGCCGGGGTCGCTCGCCCGGCGACGGCGGTCCGCGGCCCGGCGGATCGGCGTCCCTGCCGGAGCCGGCCGGTGGTGACTCCGGCTCGCCGGTCCCGGCCGGGGTGGTGCTCAACGGGGGAGGGAAGAGGCCACCGTCAGCGGGTGACGAAGACGGCCACCGCCATGAGCACGAACAGAAGGGTCAGGTAGGTGATCGAGTAGCTGAAGAGCTGCATCGCCACCTTGGGGGTGGAGTGGCGGAAGAGCTTGAAGGCGAGGGCCACGAAGACCAGACCGAGCACGGTGGCGGCCGTGAGGTAGAAGGCCCCGAGGTGGGCGACCCCGGCGAGGAGGAGGGAGACCGACAGCAGCAGCACGGTGTAGACGAGGATCTCGATGGCGGTGCGCCGGACCGTCGCCACGGCCGGGAGCATCGGGACCTGGGCCGTGCGGTAGTCGTCCTGGTACTTGACGGCCAGGGCCCAGAAGTGGGGCGGGGTCCAGACGAAGATGATGGCGAACAGCACGACCGGGGTCCATCCCAGCCGGTCGGTCACCGCCGCCCAGCCGACCAGGACGGGGACCGCTCCGGCCGCGCCGCCGATCACGATGTTCTGGCTGGAGGTGCGCTTCAGCCAGAGGGTGTACACGAACACGTAGAAGAGGGTGGCCGACAGGGCGAGCACGGCTGAGAGCAGGTTGACGAAGACGGCCAGCTCGACGAAGGCCAGCACCTCGAGGGAGACGGCGAAGACCAGCGCGGCCGCCGGGGTGACTGCCCCGGTGACCAGGGGACGCCCGGCCGTGCGGCGCATGAGCTTGTCGATGTCCCGGTCGACGTACATGTTGATGGCGTTGGCCCCGCCGGCCGCCAGGGCCCCGCCGACCAGGGTGGCGACCATCAGCCCGACCGGGGGCAGGCCCCGCTGGGCCACGATCATGGTGGGCAGGGTGGTGACCAGCAGCAGCTCGATGATCCGCGGCTTGGTCAGGGCCACGTAGGCGCCGATCCGGGAAGCGGGGGACAGGCGGCGGGTCGACACCACCGCGGGAAGAGCCATCGGCCGAAGACTACTGTCCGGGGACCCCGCAAGGACATTCGGGGCGACCGGGCCGATACCATTGCTCCCCGGTGTCATCCCTGCGTATCGGGCCTCGCCCGTTCCTCAACCTCTGCCGGGTCACGCTGGCCATGGTGGTGCTCAACGTGGTGACCGGGGCGGCCGTCCGGCTGTCCGACTCCGGCCTCGGCTGCCCGGACTGGCCGACCTGCTCGCAGCATCGGTTGACGCCCGTGCTGAGCCTCCACCCGCTGGTGGAGTTCGGCAACCGGGTGGTGGTGTTCCTGTTGGTCGTCACCTGCGCGGTGACGGTGGTGGCCTCCTTCCTGCGCCGGCCGGCCCGGCCGGACCTGCGGTGGCTGTCGGGCGGGCTGGTGCTCGGGGTGGTCGGCGAGGCCGTGCTCGGCGGGTTCGTCGTCTACACCAAGCTCAACGCCTACGTGGTCATGACCCACTTCATGGTGGGCATGGCGCTGTTGGCCGTGGCGGTGGTCCTCACCCTCGAGGCCGGCCACGCGCCCGGTCGGGGCCGGGTGGCGGTAGGCGACCTGCCCCTATGGCTGAGCCGGGCCCTGGTGGCCATGACCGTGCTGGTCCTGGCGGCCGGGGCGGCCACCACCGGCACCGGTCCCCACGCCGGCGGCAAGGGGGCCAAGCGCATCCCGCTCGGCCTCGAGGACATGACCCGCATCCACGCCGAGATCGTCCTGGCCACCGCCGGTCCTGGTGGTGGTCCTGCTCTGGGTGCTCTGGCGGGGGGATGCGCCGGCCCGCATCCAGAACGCCGGCCGGGTGGTGCTCGGCGTGATGCTGGTGCAGGGGGTCATCGGGTACACCCAGTTCTTCACCCACCTGCCACCGGTACTGGTGGGGATCCACGTGCTCGGGGCCTCGACGGTGTGGGCAGCCGTGCTCTGGTTCCACCACGGCCTCTCCGACCACCGGCCCGAGCCGGCCGAGGGCGCCGACGGTGGGGGAGCCGGCGGGCGCCGTGCCGAGCGGGAAGGCATCGTGGCGGGGGGCGAAGACGGCGAGCTCGCGGAGGCGGAGCCATGGATCGACCCGGTCGAACCACCCTTGCGGGAGCCGGTGTGACCGGTGGGCGGGCGGGCCGGGTGCTCGCCTCCCAGACCGAGGTGGCGCCGGTCGAGGCCGAGCGCCCCGAGACCTTCGAGTCCCAGGCCACCGACCGGCCCTGGTTGGTCATCGTCTGGAACGACCCGATCAACCTGATGTCGTTCGTGACCTACGTCTTCCAGAAGCTCTTCGGCTACTCGAAGGAGAAGGCCACCAAACTGATGCTGGACGTGCACACCAAGGGGCGGGCCGTCGTCTCGTCGGGCACCAAGGAGCGGGCCGAGCTCGACGTCTTCCGCCTCCACGAGCACGGCCTGTGGGCCACCATGGAACAGTCCACGTGATGGGCCGGTGAGCCGGTGACCGAGCGACCATGAGGGCCTGATGAGCGCTCCCATCCGGCGACGGCGCGACGGCCGGTACGCGGTCAACCTCGATCCCAGCGTGCGGGCCGTGCTGGTGAGCATGGCCGAGCAGCTGCCCTTGCTGCTCGAGGAGCACGATCCGATGACGAAGCGGCTCTTCCCGCCGGCCTACCCGGCGCTGGGATTCGAGGACGCCGAGCGCGACTACCGGGCCCTGGTCGACCACGCGCTCGTCGAGCACCATCGGGAAGCCTTCGCCATGCTGGCCGAGACCTCCAACGCCGACAGCCTGAGCGAGCCGGAGCTCCAGGCCTGGCTGTCGGCCATCGGCTCCATCCGACTGGTGCTCGGGACCCGCCTCGACGTGAGCGAGGACATGGAGGCTCCGGATCCGGAGGACCCGTCGGTCGGGGAGTACGCGCTCTACGAGCTTCTCGGTCAGCTCCAGTACCTGATGGTGGAAGTGCTCGCCGCCGAGTTGCCCGAGGAGGGCCGCCCCGACGAGGGGCTGTGATGCAATGGCGGTGAGCGGCTCCGTCCGACGGCGGGTGCGGTGGGCGTGCTGGGTGCGTTGACGCGGCCCGGTCGGCCAGGAGGGGCTTTCCGGTCCCTCTGCTAGTCTCCAAAAGCCCTGATCGGGTTGGAGCCCCCATCGTCCAGCGGCCGAGGACGCCGCCCTTTCAAGGCGGTAACACGGGTTCGAATCCCGTTGGGGGTGCAGCAAAGTACCCAGCGGGATCCAGCTGGTTCGGGGACCTGTGGTGCAGTTTGGAGTGCACGCCGGCCTGTCAAGCCGGAGGTCGCGGGTTCAAATCCCGTCAGGTCCGCCAACCCCGGTGCACCGGGGCGAGGTCGGGTAGCTCAGTTGGTAGAGCGCGCGCCTGAAAAGCGTGAGGTCCGCGGATCGATGCCGCGCCCGACCACCCCAAGATGGCCACAGGTCCATGTACGAGATGGCCAGAGGCATGCCGCTGGCGTCGCTGCCATTCCGGCGGGACACTGCCCCTGTGCGCCTCTTCGTGGCGGTGGCCCTTCCCGAGTTGGTGACCGAGATGGTGGCCGCACTCCCCCGGGCTGATCGCCCGGGCGTGCGGTGGACGACACGGGATCAGTGGCACGTCACTGTGCGGTTCCTGGGTGAAGCCCCGCCCGACGAGGTCATCCCCGCCACCGGGGGAGCGCTCGACCTGGTGGAGGAGGCACCGATCACCGCCTCGCTCGGGCCGGCTTCGGCCTGGTTCCCCGGTCGGCCGCGTCCTCCAGGTGCCGGTGGCGGGCCTCGACCGGCTGGCTCTGGCCATCGCCCGGGTAACCGAGGCCTGGGGACAGGATGACGACCACTCGTTCTCCGGGCACCTGACCCTGGCCCGCACTACGGGCCGGCGACGGGGACCGCCCGATCTGGCCGGCACCCCGGTGTCCGCCCGCTTCCCGGTCACCGATTTCGGCGTGTACTCGTCCCGTCCCGGGCCAGGCGGCCCGGTCTACGAGCGGCTGTCCGTGACCCGGCTCGCACGGCCGGACAGCGGCGCGAATCGATCGCAGGCCTGACTATCGGCGCCTGGCGAGATAGAGCACCGCGTCCTCCACCTTCGTGACCGACCCGCCGAACTCGTCTCTGACGACCCGTTCGATCTCTCGATACTGAGCCTCGCTCCGGTCGCCACCATAGGTTCGAGTGACGTTGACGAACGTGGATCCGTCGAGGGCCCGCTCGAAGACATGGTGGAGATCCTGCACGTCGCCGAACCTCGGGTCGTCCCGGACCGGTTGCAACGACACGTCCACCGCGTCGATTCGCTTCGACCAGCGGGTCCCGAACGTCTCGACCAACCGCTCTTCGAATGGTGGCTCTCCCCACGAGACGACTTCGGTCCATACCAGGGCCAGGGCACCTCCCGGTGCGAGGAGCTGCGACGCCAGATCGACCGCGATCTCGGGATCCACCCAGTGCCACGCGTTGAACGCCGTCACAATCCGGACGGAGAAGTCTGCCGACAGGTCCTCGAACCGACTGGTCACGTACCGGACCCGGTCGGCCAGTTTGGCCTCCGCCACGGCAGCCATGGCGGCGGCCGGTTCGACGGCCGTCACGGCCAATCCCCGATCGACTAGTGGTTCCGTAGCGATCCCGGTTCCTGCACCGACTTCGATGGCCGTATCGCCGGGGCCGAGCCCGGTCAGCGAGACGAGGTCATCGAACAGGCTCGCCGGGTACCGGGGGCGGTAGCGGTCGTAGTCGAGCGCGTGAGCCGCGAATCTGTCGGAGGCTTCGCCGGCCATCGTCCACAGCTCGGGCACGGCCCCAGTATGCCGTCATGGATCACACCGATCCGAGTCCGGCTTACCGGGCGAAATGCCTCTGGATCTCGTTGGCGTACACGGTCCCGAGCGTGTCGCCATGGGCGGCCACCCACTCCGAGATGCAAGTCGTTCCGGTGGCCGGTCCGGTGGTGTCGGCCAGGCCGTCCGCCATGGCCCGGTACTCGTCCGCCGTGAGCAGGACGTCCCGCAGGAACAGTCCGAGCACTCTCGACATGGGCGGAATGAGGGCGCCCGGGACCGGCACGATCGCCACGCGGCTCCCGACGGCCTCCCGGATCATCCGCACCAGCTCGAGGAATGTCGGCCGCTCGGGTCCCACCGCATCGATCACCATGTCGTCGCGGGCTGTCGCCACCTCCAGGCAGAGCCGGCCCAGGTCGTCGATGTGGATGGCGCGGATCCGGTAGTCACCCCGTCCCCCGACGGCGAACACCGGCAGCCGGCGGAGCATCCAGGCGATGTTGTTGATGAGCACCCCGTCCCCGCCGAACAGGATGGCCGGGCGCAGCACCGCGAACGGGAGCCCCGACTCGACCAGCGCCCGCTCGACGAGCGCCTTCCCCCTGAAGTAGCCGTAGGGAGATTCGACGCTCGGATGCGTGATGCTCACGTGCACGACGCGCTCGACCCCGGCCCGGCGTGCCGCCTGGAACAGCGTCCGTGAATTGGCAACGGCCACGTCGTGGTCGATCTGGCGTCGCGGGAAGCGGACCCAGTACGTGTTGAACAGCGTGGTCGCGCCCCGGAGGGAATCGACCAGGCCGAGCTGGTCGTCGAAGTCGAGGGGTCGCACGTCGATGGCCGTGTTGGTGCCGGCACGCTCCGGGTGACCCGTGAGCGTACGGACCCGGCGTCCGCTCTGGACGAGGGCGCCGGCGATGGCGGCGCCCGAGTAGCTGAAGGCCCCGGTGACGACGTCGAAACCGGTGTCGGTGCCGGGTGTCGTCCGGTGGGGGGCGGTCTGGCTCGCGGTCATGGCGTTCCCTCCTGATCCCTGGGGCCGGTGAGACCGGTCACCAGCTGGGCCAATCGTTGGGCATGGCCGAACAGCGCCAGCGCTGGCCGGCGGTCCCCGTCGAGGTGGCTGAGCAACTCGAGTCCGAGGTAGAGCGCGACGACGGCGTAGGCCGCATCGGCCAGGGGGAGCACGGGGTCGAAGGCGTTGCCCACCCGCTGCTCGATCGCCCGGCGGGCGAATTCCCTCCACGGCTCGATGCGGGCGGCGACGGCACGCCCGAGCTCGGGCGAGGACGATGCACCGGCGATCATCTCGGCCAGCACGGTGATGTAGCCGGCGTCGAGGTCGGTGCGGAAGACATCGGCCGCCTTCTCGACCAGCTCTGGCAGCGAACCGACGGCGGACACCGCCGCGCCGTAGTGCTCGAACCGATCGGCGCTCACCGTGTCCAGGGCGGCCAGCAGGAGATTGGCGACCGACCCGAAGTGGTAGAAGATCAGGCTCTGGTTCGAGCCGGCCTCCTCCGCGATGGCCCGGGCGCTGGCGCCGACGAACCCTTCCTTCTTGAGGGTCTCGATGGCGGCCTCGATGAGGATCCGCCGCGTCTCGGCCGACCGGGCGCTTCCCCTCTCCTGCACGGTGCTCGGAGTACCCGATTTGGCCAAGGTCAACCTCTCGTCTATTGAGCGACTGCTCAAACTGTATGCCCAAGTCGGTGCGAGGGCAATCCGACAGGGAGCCCTGCTCGAGGCCACGCTTGACATCGGTACTATCTCGATATATCGTGACCGTATTAGAGCGCTCTCAACACAGGCGCTCGCCCTCGCCGGATCGGCCCGACGCCGACCGGCGCACCTCATCAAGACACCACCAAGGAGAACGACCGATGCATGGACACAAGAGATTCGATTCATTCGCCGAGGAGCAGCACGCCGGCCCCGGCTTCCCCCCTGGGGACCGGTTCGACCGCTTCGGTGACCTGGCCCGGGGACGGGGCGGGGGCCGCGGCCGGGGGCGGGGCCGCTCCGGCGGATTCGGTCGCCATTGGGGCCTCGGCCCCGGGTTCGGCGATGCCATGTTCGGCCGCGGGCCGCGGGCCGGGCGCGGTGACGTCCGGGCGGCCATCATCGCCCTGCTGGCCGAGGAGCCGATGCACGGTTACCAGATCATCACCGAGCTCACCGAACGCAGCGGCGGGGTCTGGCGGCCGAGCCCCGGCTCGGTCTACCCCACGCTCCAGGCCTTCGAGGACCAGGGCCTGGTGACGGCCGACCAGTCCGAAGGCCGCCGGGTGTTCAGCCTGACCGCCGAGGGCCGGGCCGAAGCCGAAGCGGCCGGGGACGGGCCGCCACCGTGGGAAGACGCGGCTCGCAGCGCCGACCGATCGCTGGTCGACCTGAAGGGCCTCATGGTCCAGGTGGCCGCGGCGACCATGCAGGTGGCCCGGGCCGGCGACGCCGACCAGGTCAAGGCCGTCGGCGAGATACTGGCCGACACCAGACGGCGCATCTATCTCGTCCTGGCCGAGGGCGGCTCCCCGACCGGATCGAGCGACGAGGCGGGCTCGGCCGCGGACGAGACGCGGTGACCGGCGCTCCCGGCCCGCTGGCCAAGAAGCGGAGGGCGGCCGCCCATCCGGATCGCCCCAGCGAGCGCTGTGCCGCACCGACCGGGACCTACCTCCCCGTGGTCGACCACGCTCGCTGCGAGGGCAAGCGGGACTGCATCGACGTCTGCCCCAACGACGTCTTCGAGGTCCGTCGCATCGACGAGGCCGACTACCGGTCGCTCGGGCGGATCGCCCGCCTCAAGGTGCGCGCCCACGGCATGCTGTCGGCCTACACGCCGCGAGCCGAGGATTGCCGGGCCTGCGGCTTGTGCGTGGTGGCCTGTCCCGAGCAGGCCATCGTGCTCACCCGCTTGCACTGACCGGCGACCCACCACCCAGGTGTCCAGGGCACACAGCCCACCGGCCCGGGGCCGACGGAGCAGTTGACTCGGATCGGAGGATGACTCGGATCGGAGGGCCGGCCCCCTCGTAATCGAAGCCCAGGTCGGGCGCGGTCAGCAGGGCCCGGAACGGGAGCCCTGCGGCCGCGGCCATGGCCCCGACCGTGCCGCCCCGGTCCACCACCGCCACCAGGAGGACGGGGACCGCTCCCGACCTCCTGCACGGCGCCGGCCGCCTCCAGCAACGAGGTGCCCCGGGTCACCGTGTCCTCGGTGACCACCGCCCGGTCTCCCGGATCGAGGGCGCCGGCGATGCGCCCGCCGCCGCCATGGTCCTTGGCCTCCTTGCGCACGCTGAAGGCTTTGAGCAGGCGGCCCCTGGTGGCGGCCACCCCGGCGGTGACGAAGGCGACCGGATCGGCGCCCATGGTGAGGCCGCCGATGGCCGTGGCGTCGTCGGGGAGGACCGACAGCACCGCGTCGGCCACCAGCAGCATGGCCTCGGGCCGGCACACGGTCTGCTTCGAGTCGATGAACCAGTTGCTCCGGCGGCCCGACTTGAGCACGAAGTCCCCCCGCTTGACGGAATGCTCCAGCAGGTGGTGGCGCAGGGCCTCGAACTCGCTGGTCGGAAGCGAGGTGGTCATGCCGAGCGGGGCTGGCGGGCTTCGGCGCTCGCCCACCGGGCCGCACCCACCAGCTCGATGCCGCGCTCACCGGCTTCGACGTGGCCGACCGGGACGGCCGTGACCCCCGCCCCCCCGAGGGCCGAGAGGGCGCCATCGACGCCATCCACCGGCACCACCACGACCATGCCCACGCCGAGGTTGAAGACGCTCGCCATCTCCTCGTCCGACACCGGGCCGAGGCGGCGGATCTCGCCGAAGATGGGGGGCACCGTCCAGGCGCTGCGATCGACGACGGCGCGGGCGTCGTCCGGCAGGACTCTCGGTAGGTTGCCCGACAGCCCGCCACCGGTGATGTGGGCCACGGCGTGGACGTCGCCGGCGGCCATCAGCGGCCCGGACGGCCGGGGTGTAGATGACCGACGGCCGCAGCAGTTCGTCGGCCAGCGAGATCGAGGCCCCGTCCCACGCCGGACCGTCCAGGGGCAGGCCGGCTCGATCGAGCAGCACGTGGCGAGCCAGCGTGTACCCGTTGCAGCGGAGACCGGGGGAGGACAGCCCGATGAGGACGTCGCCTACCTCGACCCGGTGGGGACCGAGGAGCTCGTCCCGCTCGACCACACCGACAGCGAAGCCGACCGGGTCGAACGCCCCCGGCTCCATGACACCGGCATGCTCGGCCATCTCGCCGCCCAGCAGGGTGGCCCCCACCTGACGGCATCCCGCGGCCACTCCCCCGACCAGCTCGGCCATCCGGTCCGGGTCCACCGCCCCGACGGCGATGTAGTCGAGGAAGAAGAGGGGCTCGGCCCCCTGGCAGACCAGGTCATCCACGCACATGGCCACCAAGTCGATGCCGATGGTGTCGAACCGGCCGGCCGCTTGGGCTACGAGGGACTTGGTGCCTACCCCGTCCGTGCCCGCCACCAGTACCGGCTGGCGGTACCGATCGGTCTGGAGGGCGAACAGGCCACCGAACCCGCCGAGGCCGCCGACCACCTCGGGGCGCAGGGTGGAGTCGACCAGCGGGCGGATGCGGTCCACGGCCCGATCGCCGGCTCCGACGTCGACGCCCGCTCCGACGTAGGTGGCTTCCGCCGTGCCGCCGGAGGCGGAGGAATCGGAAAGGCCGGGATGCTCGGGTCGGTCGGGGCTCGGAGTCGGGCTCGGGTCGGGGAACGCCCGGGTCACGCCCGACCGCCGGCCGCCCCGCTGAGCGCAGCCCGCTCGCCGATGCGCACCGGCACCGGCACCGGGTAGTCCCCGGTCATGCAGGCGTTGCAGAAGCCGGCGCCCGGCGCGTCGATGGCGGTCACCAGATGCTCGAGGGTCAGGTACTCGAGGGAGTCGACGTCGAGGTACTCGGCCATCTCGGCCGGGGAGCGGACGGCGGCCAGCAGCTCGTCCCGATCGGGGGTGTCGAGGCCGTAGAAGCACGGCCACTTGAAGGGCGGGGAGGAGATGCGCAGATGCACCTCCCGGGCTCCGGCCTCCCGCAGCATGGCAACCATGGCCTTCGGCGTCGTGCCCCGGACGATCGAGTCGTCCACCACGACCACCCGCTTGCCGGCGATGTTCTCGCGCAACGGGTTGAGCTTGCGGCGCACGCCGCTGACCCGCTCGGCCTGGGTCGGGGCGATGAAGGTGCGGCCGATGTAGCGGTTCTTGACCAGTCCCTGGCCGTAGGGGATGCCCGAGGCCACGGCGTACCCCTCGGCGGCGGGCACGCCCGAGTCGGGCACGCCCATGACCATGTCGGCCTCGACGGGCCGCTGGGTGGCGAGCAGCTGACCCATCCGGCGCCGGGCCCCGTGCACCTCGTTGCCGTAGAGCTTGGTGTCGGGCCGGGCGAAGTAGACGAACTCGAAGATGCAGAGGCGGGGATCCACCCGGTCGGCCGGGAACGGCCACTCCGAGCGGACCCCGTGACCGTCGATCACCACCATCTCGCCGGGCTCGAGCTCCCGGATGAAGGTGGCGCCGATGACGTCGAGGGCCGGGGACTCCGAGGCCAGCACCCACCCGGTGCCGAGCTCGCCCTCGGGCTCGAGCCGGCCGAGGCAGAGGGGCCGGAAACCGTTCGGGTCACGGACCCCGATCAGCCGCTCGGCGTCGAGGAGCACGAGCGAGAAGGCACCCTCCAGCGCAGGGATCACCGAGCGGACGGCCCGCTCGAGGTCGTCTCCGCCCTCAGGGGAGGCGCCGTCGAGACCCTCGGGCGGGTAGGCCCGGCTGAGCAGCTCGGCCACCAGGTCGCTGTCGGAGGAGACCAGGCCGGGCAACATGCCGGCCGACTCGCCCAGCGCGGTGGTGTTGGTCAGGTTCCCGTTGTGCGCCAGACCGAAGCCGGCCCGGCCCACCCCGCGGTAGGCCGGCTGCGCGTGCAGCCAGTCGCTGGAGCCGGCCGTCGAGTAGCGGGTGTGGCCGATGGCCAGGTGACCACGCAGGCCCCGGAGCTTGCGCTCGTCGAACACCGTGGTGACGAGGCCCATGTCCTTCATCACGGTGATGAGGTCGCCGTCGCTCACCGCCATCCCCGCCGACTCCTGGCCGCGGTGTTGCAGGGCGTAGAGCCCGTCGAAGACCAGATGGGCGACGGACCGTCCCGGGGCGTACACCCCGAAGACTCCGCACGCTTCCTTGGCCTCCATCATCAGTCGGTCACCGCACACACCGGGGGTCGTGGGTCTCGATTGGCGCCACGATTAGGCCACAAAACCACCTCACCGTGCCACTCCAGCCTAGCGGCGGCGCCCGTTCCACCAGCGCCGCATCGGCCGGTCCGAGCCCGGCCGGACCCCCGACGGCCCAGGTCAGTCGGTGACGGCCGGAGCCAGCTCGTCCAGCAGGCCGGGCAACCGGCCCCGCCAGGCGGCCGCCGCCTCGGCCACCGCCAGGTCGACCAAGCCCTCGACCACGATGCGGTCACCGCCGGCCCGGCCGAGCACCCGGAACCCGACGCCGGCCTCGGCCGCCCGGGCCACCACCTCGTTGCGACGGGTGGTGCACAGACACCACCCGCGACGGGGCTTCCGTGAAGAGCTCGTGGTGGTCGGCCACCCCGGCCACCTGGAGGCCGGTGCCCGAGCGGACCGCCAACTCGGCGAGGGCCACCCCGAGCCCGCCCCCGGAGATGTCGTGGACGCCGGCCACCAGCGAGTCGCCGCCGCCCACCCCTTCGCCCACCAGGGCGCGGACCAGGTCGACCAGACGGGCGTGGCCGGCCAGGTCGAGGGCGGGCAGCGCCCCGTTTCGGTGACCCCGCAGCTCGACGGCCCAGCGCGACCCGCCGAGCGAGGGCGGCCCGAGATGGCTGGAGGTGGCGCCGACGCTCGCATCCAGCAGCACCAGGGCGGCACCCTCGGTCAGGTCCACGCCGGGAGGCCGCCGGGCCAAGCGGTCGATGAGGCCGAGCACGGCGATGACCGGGGTGGGGTCGATGTCGGCACCGTTGCTCTCGTTGTAGAGGCTGACGTTGCCCCCGACCACCGGCAGCCCGAGGGCGAGGCAGGCCTCGCGCATCCCGTCGACGGTCTCCGACAGCTGCCACATGACCTCGGGATGCTCGGGGTTGCCGAAGTTGAGGCAGTTGACCACGGCCATGGGGCGCGCCCCGGTGCAGGCCACGTTGAGCGCCGACTCGGCGACCGTGGCCGCCGCCCCGGCCCGGGGGTCGATGGAGCACCAGGTGGGGTTGGAGTCGGTGGCGAGGGCCAGACCCGCGCTCGGAGGGCGGGAGGCCCGGCGCGGCCAGGCGGAGCACGGCCGCGTCGCCGCCGGGCCCGTCCACCGTATTGAGGAACAGCTGATGGTCGTATTGCCGGTAGATCCACGAGGGATCCGCCAGGAGGGCGAGGAGGTCCTCGCCACAGTCTCCGGGGCGCGGGCAGCGCGCCGGGGTCGTCGAGGGTGCGCGCCTCGATGGTCGCCGGGCCGGGCCATGGGCCGGTGGTAGAGGGGAGCGTCGTTGCTGAGGGCGGCGGCCGGCACGTCGGCCAGCACCTCTCCGTCGAAGCCGCGGAGGACCCGCAGCCGACCGGTCTCGCCCGGTGGGACGTCGGTGACCCGGCCCACCACCGCGGCGCGCACCTCCCACCGCCGGCAGACCTCCTCCACCCGGGCCAGGTCGGCGGGCCGCACGATGGCCAGCATCCGCTCCTGGCTCTCCGACGTCATGACCTCGTGGGCGGCCATCCCCGGTTCGCGACGCGGCACCGCGGTCACGTCGACGTCCATCCCCACGCCACCGCGGGCGGCCGTCTCGCTGGCCGCACACACCAGTCCCGCCCCCCCGAGGTCCTGGATGCCGACGACCAACCCGAGGTCGAGGAGCTCGAGACAGGCCTCGATGAGTCGCTTCTCCTCGTAGGGATCGCCCACCTGCACGCTCGGCCGCTTGGCGTCCTCCTCGACGTGGTCACCTTCCTCGAACCCGGCCGAGGCCAGCACGCTGACCCCGCCGATGCCGTCCCGACCGGTGGTGGAGCCGAGCAGCACGGCCAGGTTCCCCACGCCGGAGGCCTGCCCGAGCACCAGGCGGTCGACGGGCAGGACCCCCATGCACAGCACGTTCACCAGCGGATTCTGGGCGTAGCAGGGATTGAAGGTGAGCTCGCCGCCCACGGTGGGCACCCCCACCGAGTTGCCGTACCCCGAGATCCCGCCCACCACGCCCTCGATGAGCCAGCGCTGGCGGGCCTCGGCCGGGTCGCCGAAGAACAGGGGGTCCATGAGGGCCACCGGCCGCGCCCCCATGGTGAAGATGTCCCGCAGGATCCCACCGACCCCGGTCGCCGCCCCCTGGTAGGGCTCGATGGCCGAGGGGTGGTTGTGGCTCTCGATGCGGATGGCCACGGCGATGCCGTCGCCGGCGTCGACCACCCCGGCGTTCTCCCCCGGGCCCACCAGCACGTCGGGGCCATCGGTGGGGAGCCGTTTGAGATGGACCCGCGATGACTTGTACGAGCAGTGCTCGCTCCACATCACCGCGAACAGGGCGAGCTCGAGATGGTTGGGCGGCCGCCGGAGGAGGGCCTCGACCTCGTCGCGCTCGCCGTCGGTGAGGCCGAGGGCCCGGTGGACAGGCTCGTCCGCAGTCACTGGCCGGCCTGTCGGTGACGCGTGCCCACGACCCGAGCGTACCCGGCACCACCCGGGTCATCGGCTGAGGGATGGGGCCATCGGCACACCGATGCCGAGCGGTCGGTCGGCCCGACCGCAACGCCATCGGACGCGGTCATCGGGGGCGCAACCTGTTCCCACTTCACGGAAATACGGTCGTCCTGGGCGGACCCCGGAATACCCGGACGGGTGGGAATGGCCCATGGTTTCGAGCCCGTGACCCGCCAATACGGCGAGCCGTCTTAGCCTCCATGAAGGGCGCTGGTGCCGGACGACAACTTCAAATCGGTCGGTCCACCCCATCTCTGACGGGCGACGCCAATCGGGCAATTTGCCCCAAATGGCCATCTCTGGAATGCTCGCGTCATGGCAGCTACAACGACCTCGAAACCGCGGAAAAAGACTCCAATGTCGCCAGACCACAAGGCCGCGCTGGCCAAAGGCCGGGAGGAGGGTCGGATCGTGCGCAGGTACCTCGAGGCGCTCGAATCGAGCAAGCCCCGGCGTGGCCGAAAGCGGACCCCGGAATCGATCCGCAAGCGCCTCAACACCATCGAGGGCTCCTTGCCCACCGCCGACCCACTGGCGAAGCTCCATATGGTGGAAGAGAAGCAGCGGCTCGAGTCCGAGCTTTCCCACACCGGCGAGACTGTCGACCTGGCCGCGCTCGAGAAGAGCTTCATCAAGGTGGCCCGGGTCTACGGCGACCGCAAGGGGATCTCCTACTCGGCGTGGCGCACCGTCGGCGTGAGTGCCGGCGTGCTCCAGCAGGCGCGTATCCCGCGCACCCGCAGCTGAGCAACCCGCCCGGAGCGGTCACGCCCCGGGGCCGACCCCGGGCCGGAGCCCTTCAGGCGACGGTGGCGGTGGCGGTTCGAGGTGGCGCCACCGATGGCGGTGAGCCTGCTGCCGCTGAGCCTGCTGCCGCCGAGCCCCCTCCCGCCGAGCCCCCTCCCGCCGAGTTCCCTCCCGCCGAGCCAAGCAGCGCGCCGAGGAGGACCAGTCCATCCACCGAGCCGGTGAGCGGGTCGGTGGCTCGCTCGGGGTGGGGCATGAGGCCGACGACGGTTCGGCTCTCGTTGCACACCCCGGCGATGGCGTCGACCGATCCGTTCGGGTTGCCGACGTAGCGCAGGACGACCCGGTCCTCGGCACGGAGCATGGCCAGGGTGTCGGCGTCGCACGTGTAGTTGCCCTCGAAGTGGTTGATGGGGAGCTGCAACTCGGTACCGACGCGCCACCTCCCGGGTCAGCGCCGAGTCCGACGACTCGACCCTGACGGTCACCGTGGTGCACAGGAAGCGCAGCCCCCGGTTCTTCTGCAAGGCCCCGGGAAGCAGCCCGGCCTCGGTCAGCACCTGGAAGCCGTTGCAGATACCGACCACCGGGCCCCCGGAGGCGGCGAACTCGCCGACCGCGGCCATGACCGGCGAGAACCGGGCGATCGCACCGGGGCGCAGGTAGTCGCCGTGGGCGAACCCACCGGGCACGACGAGCGCGTCGAAGCCCTGCACAGTGCGATCCCCGTGCCAGACCAGCTCGGCGGAGGCTCCGAGTCGCTCGAGCGCCGAGCACCGTGTCGTGCTCGCAGTTCGTCCCCGGGAAGACGACCACCCCGATGCGGGCCGGCATCAGCGCTCCGCACCCGCCGGGTGGATCGTCACCGAGGACTCCTCGATGACCGGGTTGGCCAGCAGCCGGTCGGCCACCACGGTGGCCTGGGCCAGCGCCGACGCGTCGTCGGCGGCCGTGACGTCGAACCGGAACGACTTGCCCGCCCGCATGCCGGACACCCCGGTGAGCCCGAGGGCGGGGAGGGCCCGTTCGATGGTGGCCCCCTGCGGGTCGGCGATCCCCTCCCGCAGCCGTACCTCGACCAGCACCGAGAACCGCTCCGTGTCGGGCACGTTCACGGACCGTACCAGTCGGACAGCCGGCGGCCGCAGACGCGTTCGTAGGCGTCCACGTACCGGGTCGAGGTCGCCGTCACGATCTCGGCGGGCAGCGGAGGCGGGGGTGGTTGCTTGTCCCAGGGCTGGTCCTCGAGCCAATCGCGCAGGGGCTGCTTGTCGAACGAGGGCGGGTTGGTGCCGGGAGCGCAGTTGTCGGCCGGCCAGAACCGGGATGAGTCCGGCGTCAGCACCTCGTCGCAAAGGGAGAGCGCTCCGTCGATGTAACCGAGCTCGAACTTGGTGTCGCAGATGACGATCCCTTGCTCCTCGGCGCGGGTCGCCGCACGTGAGTAGGCCTCCAGGCAGAGCTCGGCCGCCGCCGTGGCCGCCTCCTCGCCGACCAGGTCGATGGCCTCGGTCATCCCGATGTTGAGGTCGTGCCCCTCGGTGGCCTTGGTCGAGGGGGTGAAGATGGGCTCGGGCAGGCGGTCGGCGTGGCGGAGGCCGGCGGGCATGGCCATGCCGTGCACCGTCCCCTGGCGCTCGTACTCCTTGTAGGCGGAGCCGGCCAGGTAGCCGCGCACGATGCACTCGATGTCGAGCATGTCGGCCCGGTGGACCAGCATCGAGCGCCCGACGAGTCCGGCCAACCCGCCGGGCAGCGCGGCGGCACCGGCCGGGAAGTCGGCGGTGTCGGCGCTGATCAGGTGGTTGGGCGCCAGGTCGGCGAGCTCCTCCGAGCCAGAAGGCGGTCATGGCGGTGAGCACCCGTCCCTTGTCGGGAATGGGCTCGGCCATGATCACGTCGAAGGCGGAGATCCGGTCGGAGGCGACCATGAGCAACCGACCGTCGCCGGCGTCATAGAGCTCCCGGACCTTGCCCGATTGGATGAGGGGCAGCGGATCGGTGGTCGATGCGGTCGTCACGGTGTGAGATCCTCCAGGGCATCGGTGAAGCGGTGGACATGGCGCAGCGTACGGGTGAGATCGAAGGCCTCGTCCAGAGCCTCGGGTGACAGGGTGACCTCGGGGTCCGCCTCCAGCACCTGGCGGAACGGGACGGCTTCCTCGGAGGCGCGTCGGGCGTCGCGCTGCACGATCCGGTAGGCGGCGTCCCGGCTTGCCCCGCCCGCCACCAGGGCCAGCAGCACCGACTGGCTGAAGACGAGGCCCAGGCTGCCCTCCTGGAGCGTGGCCAGCGCCCGGTCCGGGTGGATCACCAGCCCCTCGACCAGGCCGGTGGCCTTCTGCAGCACGTAGAGGGCCAGGGCCGAGGCGTCGGGGAGCACGATCGCGCTCCACCGAGCTGTGGGAGATGTCGCGCTCGTGCCACAGGGCGACGTCCTCGAGCCCGGCGGCGAGGTAGCCACGGAGCACCCGGGCCAGCCCGCACAGACGCTCCGACAGGATCGGGTTGCGCTTGTGGGGCATGGCCGAGCTGCCCTTCTGGCCCGGCTTGAACGGCTCCTCGACCTCGCCCAACTCGCTCCGGGCCATGTGGCGGACCTCGGTGGCGATGGACTCGACGGTGGTGCCGACCGAGGCGCAGGCCCACAGGTACTCGGCATGGCGGTCGCGGGAGACCACCTGGGTGGCCGGAGTGGGGGTCAGCCCGAGGGCCCGGCAGACGTGCTCCTCGACCCGGGGGTCGATGTTGGAGTAGGTGCCGACCGCACCCGAAAGCTTGCCGACCGCCACCCGCCGGCGGGCGGCGCGCAGGCGTTCCACGTCCCGGCCGGCCTGGAGGGCCCACAGCGCGAACTTGGCCCCGAAGGTGGTCGGCTCGGCGTGCATGCCGTGGGTCCGGCCCGTCACCGGCAGCGTCGATGGTCTCGACGGCCCGGGCCCGCAACGCCTCCACCAGCCGGGTCGCGGCCTCGATGAGCAGGTCGGTGGCCCCGGTGAGCGTGGCGCACAGGGCCGTGTCGACCACGTCCGAGGAGGTGAGGCCGTAGTGGATCCAGGACCCCTCGGGTTGGCCGATGGCCTCCTGCACCACGTCGACGAAGGCGGCCACGTCGTGGTCGGTGGTCCGCTCCCGCTCGGCCACCGCGGCCACGAAGGAGGCATCGACCTCCGGGGCGCGGGCCTCGCAGGCCTTGACCGCGTCGGACGGGACGGCCCCGACCGCGCCCCAGCCCTCGGTGGCGAGCAGCTCGACCCGCAACCACATGGCGAAGCGGGCCTCGTCGGAGAAGAGGGCGGCCATCTCGGCGGGGGCGTAGCGCGGGATCACCG
This sequence comes from uncultured Acidimicrobiales bacterium, assembly GCA_963769825.1. GTDB lineage: Bacteria > Actinomycetota > Acidimicrobiia > Acidimicrobiales > RAAP-2 > Bog-756. Next base: position 211,310 of record CAVYNO010000003.1, on the reverse strand, counting down.
GGCGGCCCCCTGCGGCTCCGGCGCGGGCGGCCACCCCGTCCCGCGGAGGCGGCCGAGCGCGATGTCCGAGCGGACCTGCATTCCCGGCCAGGACACGACCGACACCCCGGCATAGGCCCGCGCCCGCGCCTCGGCCAGGGTCGGCCCCTGCCCGACGATCCCAGCACACGGCCGCCGGCGGTGACGACGGTCCCGCCGTCTCCGGCCGCCGTGCCGGCCTGGAGAACAGTGACCCCGTCCAGGGCGGCGGCGTCGTCCAGCCCCGCGATGGTGTCGCCCGTCCGGGGTGCCTCCGGGTAGCCGGGCGAGGCGCAGACCACGCACACCGCGGCACCCTCCGAGAACCGCGGCGAGGTGCGCAGCGAGCCGGCCGCCGCCTCGGCCAACAGGCCGGCCAGGTCGTTCTCCAGCCGGAGGAGCACGACCTGGGCCTCGGGGTCGCCGAAGCGCACGTTGAACTCGAGGACCTTCGGTCCCTCCGGGGTGAGCATGAGCCCGGCGTAGAGCACGCCGCGGTAGTCGATGGACCGGGCCCGGAGCGCCCCGACCAGCGGGGCGACGGCCGCCGTCGACCAGCTGCGAGACCAGTCGGTCGGACACGTCGGGGACCGGGGAATAGGCGCCCATCCCACCCGTGTTGGGGCCGCGGTCGAGATCGTCGCGCCGTTTGAAGTCCTGGGCCGGGGCCAGCGGCGACCAGGCGCTCGCCGTCACACAGCACGAGGAGGGAGCACTCCGGCCCGGTCAGGCCCTCCTCCACCACCACTCGCCGGCCGGCATCGCCGAAGGCGTCACCCGACAGCTTGGCCTCGATGTCCGCCTCGGCCTCGGCCAGGGAGTCGCTGACCAGCACGCCCTTGCCCGCCGCCAGCCCGTCGGTCTTGACCACCCACGGCCCGGGCAGGCTCCGGCAGAAGGCCTTGGCCGCAGCCGGGTCGGTGAAGGCCCCGTACCGGGCCGTCGGCACGCCCGACTCGGCCAGCAGCTCCTTCATGAACGCCTTGGACCCTTCGAGCCGGGCCCCGTCGGCGCCGGGCCCGAACACCAGGTGACCGGCGGCCCGCAACCGGTCGGCCAGGCCGTCGACCAGCGGCGCCTCCGGGCCGATGACGAACAGGTCGGCCTCGATCTCCTCGGCCGGAGCGGACGACGCTGGTGAGGGTGTGCCCCTCGGGAGTGAGGCCGGCGATGCCGGGATTGCCCGGGGTCACCACCACGTCGGCCGTCCGGCCGAGTGCCAGGGCCAGGGCGTGCTCGCGCCCCCCGAGCCCACCACGCAGACGATGCTCACCGCGCCATCCCGCCTGTCACCCCAGCCTCCGGCTCGGAGACCCGCTCATGCGGCGAAGCGGACGAACTGCTCGCGGCCGGGCCCCACCCCGACCAGGCGCACCGGGGTACCGATCTGCTCGGCCAGGAACTGCACGTAGTCGCGGGCCGCCTGGGGCAGGTCGGCCGAGCTCGGTGGCCCCCGACAGGTCGGTCTTCCAGCCGGGCAGCTCCTCGTAGACCGGGGTCACCTGGTGGAAGGTCGACTGGTGGTACGGCGGGTGGGTGAACCGCTCGCCACCCGCCTCGTAGGCGACACAGACCTTGACCGTCTCGAAGGTGTCGAGCACGTCGAGTTTGGTCAGGGCCACCTCGCTGAGCGAATTGAGCCGCACCGCCTGGCGCATCATGACGGCGTCGAACCAGCCCGGTCGGCGACGGCGCCCGGTGTTGACCCCGTACTCGCGGCCCCGCTCCACCAGGATGTCGCCCGTCTCGTCGAGGAGCTCGGTCGGGAAGGGCCCGCTCCCGACCCGGGTCACGTAGGCCTTGGCGATGCCGATGACCTCCTCGATGTAGCGGGGACCGACGCCGGCCCCGGTGCACGCCCCGCCGGCCACCGGGTTGGACGAGGTCACGAAGGGATAGGTGCCATGGTCGAGGTCGAGGAAGGTGGCCTGGGCCCCTTCCAGCAGCACATGGGTGCCGCGCGCCAGGGCGTCGTGGACCAGGCCCACCGTGTCCGCCACCATCGGGGCCAACCGGGGGGCCAGCTCGTCGAGGTACCGGGCGCAGATGTCGTCGGCCGACAGCGGCAGCCGGTTGTACACCTTGGCCAGGACGGCGTTCTTCTCCTTCAGCACAACGTCGAGCTTCTGCCGGAAGATCTTCGGGTCGAGCAGGTCCTGGACCCGCAGCCCGACCCGCGACGACTTGTCGGCGTAGGCCGGCCCGATCCCCCGCTTCGTCGTGCCCAAGCTGTTCTTCCCGAGGTAGCGCTCGGTCAGCCGGTCGAGCTCGTGGTGGTAGGGCATGATCAGGTGGGCGTTGCCGCTGACCAGCAACCTCGAGGTGTCGATCCCCTTGGCGATGAGAGTGTCGACCTCCTGCAGCAGGACCGCCGGGTCGACCACCACGCCGTTGCCGATGACCGGGGTGATGTGGTCGTAGAGCACCCCGCTCGGTACCAGCTGGAGGGCGAACGTCTCGCCGTCCACCACGATGGTGTGACCGGCGTTGTGGCCGCCCTGGTAGCGGACGACCATCCCCATCTCCTTGGCCAGGAGGTCGGTGAGCTTACCCTTGCCCTCATCACCCCACTGGGTCCCGACGACGACAGTTGCCGGCACGCGTCACTCCTCCGTTGCGAAAAGCGGATTACGCACCAGTCTACCCCGCACCCCGATGCGGCCTCACTCGATCGCCGAGCGCTCGCGGCGCAGCACCTGGGCCACGGCCCGCATGAACAGCACCGACGAGAAGACGAGGCCGATGAAGCCGATCGCCTGCAGCGAGAGGCGGATGTCGCGGCTCCCGGCCAGCTCGGCCGCCACCAGGATGACCGCCGAGGCCAGCAGGCCGATGACGCCGAAGGCGGCGACCAGCACCCGGTCGATCCACCGCCCCACCACCGCCTCGTCCCGGCCGGCGAACCGCTCGACCCGCAGGCTGAGGCGCCCGGACCGCAGCTGGGAGGCGATCTCGTCGGCGTGCTCGGGCAGGGTGCGCAGGGCCGGCAGGGCGCGGCGCAGCTCCTGCTGGACGAGGTCACCCTCGCCGGCACCCTCGGGTACGGCCAGGGCCGCGGCGGCCGCGCCGGCCTCGGTGGCGAGCTCGAACGTGGGATCGATCACCCTGAGGGTGCCGTCCAGGGTGAGCAGGGCCCGCGACAACGAAGTCATCGATGCCGGCACCCGCATGCCGTGGCGGGCCATCACGGTGAGGACCTGGTGGATGAGCGCAGGGTCGAAGCCACCCGAGGACTCGACCATCAGCCGGCCGACGTCGGACTCGAGGGCGCGCAGGTCGGCGGTGGCCTCGGCGTCCGCCAGCCGCCGGACCGCCCGGGCCACCACCATCGGCTCGCCGGTGCTCATGCCGACGGCCATGTCCTCGAGGGCCCGGCGCGTCGCCGGGTCGAGCAGCCCGACCGCCCCGTAGTCGAGCAGCCACAGGCGGCCCCACTGGTCGACCATCAGGTTGCCCGGGTGGGGATCGGCGTGGAACACCGAGCCGCGCAGCACCTGTTCGAGGAAGCAGTTGAGCAGGGCTGCGGCCAGCAGGTGGGCGGGTGCGCCGCTGGCCTCGAGCGCGCCGTCGGCATCGATGGGCCGGCCGGGCGCCTCTTCCATGACCAGCAGGCGGTCGGTGGACAGCTCATGGAAGACGGCCGGCACCCGCACCACATCGTCGGCCGGATCGTCGTGCTCGATGGTGGCCCTGAGCCGGTCGCACATGGTCGCCTCGCGGACGTAGTCGAGCTCGTTGTCCATCCCGGTGATGAGCTCCTCAGCCAATCGCCGGGCACCGAATTCGCGGGCCGCCGGGACCCGTCGCTCGACGATCCTGGCCGCCAGGCGCAGCACGGTGGCGTCGCGTCGCAGCAGCTGGTCGAGCCCGGGTCGCTGGATCTTGACCACCACCGGCTCGCCGTCGCTGAGCACGGCCCGGTGCACCTGACCGATGGAGGCCGACGCCAGAGGTTCGAAGTCGAAGGAGCCGAACGCCTCCTCGACCGGACGGTCGAGCTCGGCCTCGACCAGCGGTCGGACCTCGTCGCTCGGGATGGGCCGCACGTCGGCCCGCAATCGGGAGAGCTCGTCGACCACCGGCTGGGCCAGCAGGTCGCTGCGGGTCGAGGCGATCTGGCCGAACTTCACGAACATCCCACCGGCGTCCTCCAGGGTGAGCCGGAGCCGGCGACCGAACTCCTCGGTGGCCATGCCGGCCGAGGACAGGAACTGGGGCCGGGCCAACCCGCGCCGGCGAGCGGCCCTGAGCACCTCGAACGACCGCGACACCGGAGCCAGAACCTGCCGGGCCCACCGGATGGGATGCAGCCAGATGCGCTTGGCCCGGCGTCGGGGGGTCACCCCGGTGCGGGCGATGGCTTCGGGAATGATGAGGAGCACCATGGTGGCGAGCACCCCGAAGAGGGCGGTGAGTGCGTAGATCACCCCCCGGTCGTTGGGCCCCTTGGCCACGGCGGCGGCACCGGCCAACCCGACGAGGGTCCCGACCAGGGCGGTCAGCATCGAGCGCCAACGGCCCACCTTGATGCCGATGAGCCGGTTGCTGACCAGGCCGAGGAGGACGACGAACACGATGGCGAGGACCAGCGAGAGCACGTTCTGGAAGTCGATCCTCACGGTGACGCCGCTGGATGTCGCGTCCGGGGCCACCAGGGCAGCCCGGAGCAGGACGCCGACCGGGCTCACCATGAGGGCATGCGTCCGGCCGGGGGTCGCCTCACGGGGTGCAACCGGGTGAACACGGGCCTCGGCTCAGCCCGGCGGTCGCCCGGTCGGCCCGGTCGCTCATCAGGGACGGCTGAGCGGTTCCGCCCGGGTGCTCCACGGACCCATGATGACAACCGCCGCTCGACGGCGTCCACACCGGCGCCCGACCGGCCGGCCGGGCCCGGTCAGACCAGGGTGATCGACCCGCCCGACTCGTCCACCGTCACCACCGAGCCCTCGGGGTAGCGGCCCTCCAGCAGGGCCAGGGCGAGGGGGTCCTCGACCTCTCGCTGGATGACGCGGCGAAGCGGGCGGGCCCCGAAGTCGGGGTCATAGCCGGCCCTGGCCAGCCAGGACTCGGCCGCGGGCGTGACGGTGAGGCTCAGGCGCCGCTCGGCCAGGCGCGACCGCAGCCCGTCCAGCTGGATGGAGACGATGCGGGCCAGATCGTCCTGGGTCAGGGGATGGAAGCGGACGATCTCGTCGATGCGGTTGACGAATTCCGGCTTGAAGAACTGGATGGGCTCGCCCGGGATGTTGGTGGTCATGATGAGGACGGTGTTGGTGAAGTCGACCGTTCGGCCCTGGCCGTCGGTGAGGCGGCCGTCCTCCAACAGCTGCAGCAGGGTGTTGAACACGTCGGGGTGGGCCTTCTCCAGCTCGTCGAGGAGCACCACGGCGTAGGGACGGCGCCGGATCGCCTCGGTCAGCTGCCCGCCCTCCTCGTAGCCGACATACCCCGGCGGGGCCCCGATGAGGCGCGCCGTCGAGTGGCGCTCGGAGTACTCGCTCATGTCGATGCGCACCATGGCGCGAGCGTCGTCGAAGAGGAAGTCGGCGAGCGCCCGGGCCAGCTCCGTCTTGCCCACGCCGGTCGGCCCCATGAAGAGGAACGAACCGATGGGGCGGTTGGGGTCGGACAACCCGGCCCGGCTCCGCCGGATGGCATTGGCCACCGCCGAGACGGCCTCGTCCTGGCCGACCACCCGGGCGTGGAGGGCGTCCTCCATCCGGATGAGCTTCTCGACCTCGCCTTCCAGCAAGCGGCTGACCGGAACGCCCGTCGCCCGGCTGACCACCTCGGCCACGTCCTCGGCGTCCACCTCCTCCTTGAGGAAGCGCTGCTCCTTCTGGAGCTCGTCGAGGGCCTGGGTGGCCTCCTCGACCCGCCGCTCGAGGTCGGGGATCTTGCCGTAGGTGATCTCCGACGCCTCGGCCAGGCTGCCGTCCCGGGACAGCCGCTCGGCTTCGCCGCGCAGCTGCTCGAGCTCGCCCTTGAGCGACTGGATGGTGGCAATGGCCTCCTTCTCGGACTGCCAGTGGGCCGTCATGGCCGTCGACTGCTCCCTGAGGTTGGCCATCTCCTCGTCCAGCCGGGCCAGGCGCTCGGCCGAAGCCGGGTCGGTCTCCTTCTCCAGGGCCATCCGCTCGATCTCCAGCTGGCGCAGGCGGCGGGCGACCACATCGAGCTCGGTGGGCATCGAATCGATCTCGATGCGCAACCGGCTGGCCGACTCGTCCATGAGGTCGATGGCCTTGTCGGGCAGGAACCGGCCCGTGATGTAGCGGTCGGACAGCACCGCCGCCGCCACCAGCGCGGCGTCCTGGATTCGGACGCCATGGTGGACTTCGTAGCGCTCCTTCAGTCCGCGCAGGATGGCGATGGTGTCCTCCACCGACGGCGGCGGGACGAACACCTGCTGGAACCGCCGCTCCAGGGCGGCGTCCTTCTCGATGTACTGCCGGTACTCGTCGAGCGTGGTCGCCCCGATGAGCCGCAGCTCGCCACGGGCCAGCATCGGCTTGATCATGTTGCCCGCGTCCATCGCCCCCTCGGCGCCGCCGCCGGCCCCGACGATGGTGTGCAGCTCGTCGACGAAGGTGATGATCTCGCCCTCGGCGTCGGTGATCTCCTTCAGGACGGCCTTGAGCCGCTCCTCGAACTCGCCGCGGTACTTGGCCCCGGCCACCATCGAGCCCATGTCGAGGGCGATGACCCGCTTTCCCTTCAGGCCCTCGGGGATGTCGCCCTCCACGATGCGCTGGGCCAGGCCCTCGACGATCGCCGTCTTGCCCACGCCCGGCTCCCCGATCAGCACCGGGTTGTTCTTGGTGCGGCGCGAGAGCACCTGGATGACCCGGCGCACCTCCTCGTCCCGCCCGATCACCGGGTCGAGCTTCCCCTGGCGGGCCAGCTCGGTCAGGTCGCGGCCGTAACGCTCGAGGGCCTGGAAGGTCTCCTCCGGGTTCTGGGAGGTGACCCGGTGACTGCCCCGCACGTCACGGAGGGCCTTCAGCAGCTCGTCGTGGTCCACGCCGATGCGCTCGGCCATGGCCAGCATCAGGTGCTCGACGGAGAGGTACTCGTCGCCCATGTCGGCGCGCTGGGTCTCGGCCGCGGCCAGTACGTCACGGAGCGACCGGCTGACGGTCGGCTCCGCGCCACCGAAGGCCTGGGCCAGCCGTCCGAGCTCGCCCTCCAGCCGCTCACGGACCAGCGTGGGCTCGACGCCGATACGGACGAGGATGGGCCCGGCGATGCCCTCGGTCTGGTCGAGGATGGCGGCCAGCACGTGCTCCGGGGTGATCTCGGGGTTGTGGGCGGCCCGCGCCCGTTCGACGGCGGCGGTGAAGGCCTCCTGGGTCTTTAGCGTCCAACGGTCGGGACTGATGCTCATCGGAATCCTCCTGCGGCTCCGGTACCGCGTGCCGCCCGCCGGGGCGTCCGGGTGGGTACCGGTGTCTGTCTCAGGGGCACCAGCTCGCGCCGGTACTGGCGGTGGGTGAACGCCAGCGCCTCGCGGGCCTCGGCCCGGGTTGTCTCGAGCTCGGCCCGGAGGCGGTCGACCTCGGCCTCGAGCTCCAACACTCGCCGCACCCCCTCCAGGTTGACCCCGTCGTTGGTGAGGCTCTGGATGTGTCGCAGGCGCTCGAGGTCCTGGTCGCTGAAACGACGGCTGCCCCCTTCCGTCCGGCTGGGGTCGAGCAGCCCGCGCCGCTCGTAGACCCGCAGGGTCTGCGGGTGCATCCCGGTGAGCTCGGCCGCCACCGAGATGACGTAGACGGCTCGGGTATAGCGGTCCTCGGTCATGACACGTTCCCGAGATGTCGCTCAGGCGGCTGGACGACCGAGGCCAGGGCCTCGACCGCCTTGCGCTGCTCGTCGGTCAGCGAGTCGGGGACATCGACGGCCACGGTGACCAACAGGTCACCGCTCGAGCTCTTCCCGCCCGCCGCCACACCCCGGCCCTTGACCCGGAAGGTCCGCCCGCTGGGCGTACCGGGCGGGATCCGTAGGGTGACCGGGCCGGTGAGGGTGGGTACGGTGAGCGTGGTGCCCAGCGCCGCCTCGGCGTAGGACACGGGCACGGTCAGGATCAGGTTGCGGCCCCGCCGGCCGAAGATCCCGTGGCGGTCCACCCGGACCACCACGTACAGGTCGCCGCTCGGGCCACCGTTCCGTCCGGACGCGCCGCGACCCTTCACCCTGATGCGCTGGCCGTCCTCCACGCCGGGCGGGATGCGCACCTTGACCGTCCGGTTGCGGTGCTCCACCCCGGTCCCGGCGCAGGTCGGGCACGGGGTGGTCACGACCGTGCCCCGACCCCCGCACTGCGGGCAGATCTGGCTGAGGGAGAAGAGGCCCTGGTTGTCCTGGAGGGTGCCCGTGCCCCCGCACCTCGGGCAGGTCGTCGGCTGGGTCCCGGGAGCGGCCCCGGTCCCCCGGCAGGTATGGCATCGCACGTCGGTGGTGAGGTTGACCGAGGTGGTCACGCCCTTCACAGCATCCTCGAACGAGAGGTGCAGCTCGGTCTCGACATCCGCCCCCCGCTGGGGGCCGGCGGCGCCGCCGCCCCGCCGGCCACGGCCGAACAGCCCGCCGAACAGGTCCCCGAGGTCGCCCATGTCATCGACCCGGAACGTCCCGCCGCCGCCGAAGCCGCCCGGGAACCCGCCGCCGCGGCCGGGCCCATGGCCCGGACCTCGTCGTACTCCTTGCGCCGATCCGCGTCACCCAGGACGTCGTAGGCGGCGGAGATGTCCTTGAAGGTCTCCTCCTGACCCGGGTTGGCGTCAGGGTGGTGCTTCTTGGCCAGCTTCCGGTAGGCGCTGGTGATCTCCTTGGCCGTGGCCGTCGGGGACACGCCGAGGGTCTTGTAGTAGTCCTTCTCGAACCATTCGCGTTGGGGCGCCACCGATGTCGTCTCTCGTCTTCCCTAGTCCTCGTGGTCTGTCCCGGGCCCGTCCTCTGTCCGCGCCCGGTGCTTCAGGTCAGGCCCCGGTCAGCCGCGCACCATGACCATGGCCGGCCGCAGCACTGCGCCCTTCCATCGGTAACCGGCCCGCATGACCTGGTCCACCACCGGCTCGCCGTCCCCTTTCAGGTCTCCCTCGGGCCCGCTCGCGCTCACCCCCGGCCTCGCCGTCGCCCGTCTCCGGACCTGCCTCGGCCGCCAGGTGACCGACCGCATCGTGCGCGGTGGGATCGAACCGTTCACCGATCGGGCTGATCCGCTCGAGGCCCTCCCTGCTCAGCACGTCACGCAGCTGGCTGTGGACAGCCTCGAGGGCACGGCCGTCCACCGAGCCAGGGTCTCCCATGTGCTCGATGGCCAGGTCCAGGGTGTCGAGGACCGGGAGGATCTTCTCCACCAGGGAGACGGCGGCGCGAGCGGCCTGGTCGGCCTGCTGCTTGCTCACCCGCTTCTTGTAGTTCTCGAACTCGGCCTGCAGCCTCCGGAGCGAGTCGAGGTACTCGTCGCGCTGGGCCAGTGCGGTCGTCACCGAATTGAGGTCGGGAGCATCGCCACCGATGATCTCGACGACCCCATGCTCCTTCTCCTGCTCCTCGGATTCGGCGAGCTCGTCGGCCACGATCTCCTCATCGCTACAGCGCTCCCGCCCGTCGTCGGCCGCGGCTTCGTAGGAGCGGAAGCCGGGGGGACGCTCCCGCGCCTCCTCCCGCTCCTCCCCGTCGTCGTTTCGCCCATCGACACCTGTCATGAGCGGTCAGTGCTTGTCGTCGACGATCTCGGCGTCCACGACCTCGTCGTCGGAGGCCTCCTCGGGCGGGACCTGGCCACCGGGGGCAGCCGCGTCCGCCCTGGACGCTTCCTCGTAGAGGCGCTGGCTGAAGGACTGGCTCGCCGACAGCAATGCATCGGTCGAGTTCTTGATGGCCTCGATGTCCGAACCGCCGAGGGCCTCCTTGAGGGAGCCGAGGGCCGTCTCCACCTTGTCCTTCTCGTCACCCTGGAACTTCTCGCCCTGCTCGGCGAGGAGCTTCTCCGTCTGGTAGACGAGGGTGTCGGCGTTGTTCCGCACCTCCGCCTCCTCCTTGCGACGACGGTCGTCTTCGGCGTGGGACTCGGCATCCTTGATCATCCGCTCGATGTCATCCCTGGCCAAAGAGGACTGGCCGGTGATGGTCATCGACTGCTCCTTGCCGGTCGCCCGGTCCTTGGCGGAGACGTGCACGATGCCGTTGGCGTCGATGTCGAAGGTGACCTCGATCTGCGGCACACCAGGGGCGCCGGCGGCAGATCGACCAGCTGGAACTTGCCGAGGGTCTTGTTGTACATCGCCATCTCTCGCTCGCCCTGGAGGACGTGCACCTCGACCGACGGCTGGTTGTCGTCTGCGGTGGTGAACACTTCGCTGCGCTTGGTCGGGATGGTGGTGTTCCGCTCGATGAGCCGGTGCATCACGCCACCCTTGGTCTCGATCCCGAGCGACAGCGGCGTCACGTCCAGGAGCAGGACGTCCTTGACGTCGCCCTTCAGGACGCCGGCCTGCACGGCGGCGCCGATGGCGACCACCTCGTCCGGGTTCACTCCCTTGTGGGCCTCCTTGCCCGTCATCTGCTGGACCAGCTCCTGCACGGCAGGCATGCGGGTCGAGCCACCCACCAGCACCACGTGCTGGATGTCGGACTTGGACAGGCCCGAGTCGGCAATGGCCTGCTCGAAGGGACCCTTGCACGCCTCGACGAGGTCGGCGGTCAGCTCGTTGAACTTGGACCGGGTCAGCTTCACGTCGAGGTGCTTCGGACCCTCCGAGGTGGCGGTGATGAACGGCAGGTTGATCTGGGTCTCCTGCAGCGAGGACAGCTCGATCTTCGCCTTTTCGGCCGCCTCCTTCAGGCGCTGGGTGGCCATCTTGTCGGTGGCGAGGTCCACCCCTTCGGTGTCCTTGAAGGTCTTCACCAACCAGTCGATGATGCGCTGGTCCCAGTCGTCACCGCCGAGCTGCGAGTTGCCGGCCGTGGACTTGACCTCGAAGACGCCGTCGCCGATGTCGAGAAGCGACACGTCGAAGGTGCCACCACCGAGGTCGAACACGAGCACGGTCTGCTCCGCGCCCTCCTTGTCCAGGCCGTAGGCGAGCGCCGCCGCCGTGGGCTCGTTGATGATGCGGAGCACTTCGAGGCCCGCGATGGTGCCGGCCTCCTTGGTGGCGGTCCGCTGGGCGTCGTCGAAGTAGGCGGGGACGGTGATGACCGCCTCGGTGACCGTCTCACCCAGATACGACTCGGCATCGCGCTTGAGCTTGCCGAGGATGCGGGCCGAGATCTCCTGCGCGGTGTAGTCCTTGCCGTCGATGTCGACCTTCCACGACGTCCCCATGTGCCGCTTGACCGACCGCACGGTGCGGTCGGGGTTGGTGATGGCCTGACGTTTGGCCACCTCCCCTACCAGCACCTCGCCCGACTTGGCGAACCCCACCACCGAGGGCGTTGTCCTGCTTCCTTCCGCGTTGGGAATGACGACCGGCTCGCCGGCCTCCAGCACGGACACCACCGAGTTGGTGGTCCCCAGGTCGATTCCTACGGCCTTGGCCATGGTGTTGCCTCCTGCTCCCGCCTTCCTCAGGCGCTCGTCTCGTGATTCGACGGTCGGTGCAGTCCCGTCGTTCGGCTGCAGACCCCTACTGCTCGATCGTTGGGTTCTACCCGTTTGATCTGTGCTTCTACCGGATTCACTATATCAAACTTGAGTGCATTGTACATAAGTTTTCTCTAATTTGGGCACCCAAGTATGGAATCGGCGGGAAAGGGGGCCCTCGGATTACGCTCGGACCATGCCCGAACTGGTACTTCTGCGCCACGGCCAGTCGCAGTGGAACGCCGAGAACCTGTTCACCGGCTGGGTCGACGTGGGCCTGACCCCGCTCGGCGAGTCGGAGGCCCGGGCGGCGGGCGGGCTGCTGGCCGGCACCGAGGACCTCGACCTGCGGGTCCTGCACACCTCGGTCCTGACCAGGGCCATCCGGACCGCCGAGCTCACCCTGGAGGAGGCCGGGCGCAGCTGGTTGCCGGTGCGCCGGCACTGGCGGCTCAACGAGCGCCACTACGGCGCCCTCCAAGGGCTGAACAAGAAGGACACCGCCGCCCGGTACGGCGAAGCCCAGGTCAAGACGTGGCGGCGCAGCTACGGGACGCCGCCGCCGCCGATCGACCCGGGTAGTGGGTACGACCCCTCGGGGGATCCCCGCTACCGGGACGTCGCCGCCGGCCTGCTCCCGGCCACCGAATGCCTGTCCGACGTGGTGGCCCGGGTGCTCCCCTACTGGTATGACGTGATCGTGCCCGACCTGCTGGGAGAGGGAGCGCGGGGCGGAGCCGTGCTGATCGTGGCCCACGGGAACAGCCTGCGGGCACTGCGCAAGCACATCGACGGGATCGGCGACGACGACATCGTCGACCTCGAGATCCCGACCGGCATTCCCTTCCGCTACCGCCTGGACGACGACCTCTCGGTCCTGTCCGGCGACTACCTGGGCGACCCCGAAACGGCCCGGGCTGCCGCCGAGGCCGTAGCCCGCCAGGCCGGTTGACGAGCCGACGGCGCAGAACACCTAACGGTCGGCGTAGACCCGGAACCCCCGGCGTCCGGGTGCACAAGAAGAACGGCCGGCCATGCAAGGCCGGCCGTTCTTCCCGTCAGGTCCGTCTGTCCCCAAACGCCGCCGCAACCTGTCGGAGCAGGACGCGCCGGCACGTCCGAGGCTCAGAGCGCGTCTGCGCCCCGTTCGCCCGTCCGCACCCGGATGATCTCCTCCACCGGGAGGACCCAGACCTTGCCGTCACCGATCTTCCCGGTTCCGGCGCTGTCCACGATGGCCGTGGTCACCTCGTCCACCTGGGCGTCGTCGACGAGGACCTCGAGTCGGATCTTGGGTACGAATTCGACCTCGTACTCGGCTCCCCGGTACACCTCGGTATGGCCTCGCTGGCGTCCGAAACCCTGGGCCTCGGTGAGGGTCAGGCCGTGGACCCCCAGGCTCTTCAGGCTCTCTTTTACCTCGTCGAGCTTGAACGGCTTCAGCACCGCTACGATCAGCTTCATTTTTTGGGCTCCTCCTCAAGGATCTTGTCGTAGTGGTTCCGTCAGCTGTCCATACCGGGTGGTGGTGAACCGTCGTCGGGAGTGGTCCCGGCCAACGACGGCGCCCGCTCGTCACCGGCCATGGACATGGCTCCGACCCGCTCGGCGAACCGCTCCTCGGGGAAGGCCTCCTCCCCATGGATGGCCAGGTCACCGACCTCGAGCACCTCATCCTTGTACCGGGCTCCTCGGAGCACCAGTCCGATGATCTTCATCAGGATGAACGTGACCAGGGCGGACCAGAACAGGACCCAGATGGCCGCCCGGAACTGTTCCCACAATTGGTGGGCGGAGCCGGTGTACATCAGGCCGTTGACCGAGAAGGGCACGCACTTCCCGCCCGATGCCGCGTAGGTGTTCTGGGTGGTGGCGATGACCTGCCCGGCCGCATCCAGATGACCGCAGCCGTACTCGAGCATGTTCGGATCACCGAATATTCCCAACAACATGCCACCCATGAATCCGGCGATCCCGTGGGTGTAGACCACCCCCAAGGCGTCGTCCACCTTCGAGAACGGGCGCACCTTGGACAGGAAGTTCCACGCCACCCACACGACGCCGGAGGCAATGGCCCCGACGGCGATGGCACCCCGACCGTTCACCCAGCCGGCGCACGGGGTGATACCGACCAGGCCGCAGATCATGCCGTTGACCGCGCCGAGGAAGGTCGGTTTCTTCTCCTTGGTGAGCCAGGCATCGAGCGCGATCCAGACGATCACACCGACGGCGGTGGCCAGGTTGGTGTTCACCACCGCGGCCGCGGCGTCGGCACCGGCGTAGTACGGGTCACCACCGTTGAAGCCGTTCCAGCCCAACCACAGGATGCCGGCGCCGACCGCCGCCATCACCAGGTTGTTGGGTAAGGCATGTTGTCGGTCCCGTAGGAGCCGGGGCCCGAGGACCCAGGCGGCCACGAATCCCGAGACGCCGGCCGACATGTGGATGACGTAGCCGCCCGAGAAGTCGAGTGATCCCTCCTGGGCGAAATAACCCCCGCCCCAGAGCAGGAAGGCGTCGACGCCGTAGACGAACGTCGACCACAGCGGCACCAGGATGCACCACGCCAGGAACTTGATACGCCCGAGCACGCTCCCGAGGAACAGGAGCGGGGTGATGGCGGCGAACACGAACTGGAAGTAGGCCAGCGACGACGTCGGGAAGTGGAACGGGATGACGGTGTTGGCCGCTGACACCGCCTGGCCCTGTTCACCCACGCTGTCGGTGATGCCTCCCGGTTTGCCTACCAGGTTCTCGAAGAAGTGTTTGACCCATCCGACCCCCGACAGCTGGGTCTGGACCCCGTCGTGCACCCCGCCGCCGACGGACGTGGCCCCGAAGCCCATCTTGTAGGACCACAGCACCCAGGCGATGAGCACCAGCGAGAACCCGGCGAACATCATGGCCAGCACGTTGACCGCCCACTTTTTGGGCACGATCGACGCGTAGAGGACGGCCAGTCCGGGGAGGCTCATGAGCCCGACGAACGTGGCCGCAGTGATCTGCCAGGTGTTGTCGGCTGGGTTCAACCAACTGGGATAGGGGACCTGTGTGATTGCTGCGGCTAGCACGGGCGAGGTGCTCCTCTCGTGAGATGGCCGCCGACCGCGCTAGACGTCGCCATCTGACGGACGCACTCGGGCAGGGCCAAGACAGCGGGTTGTGTCCTGATGCCGGAAACAATGCAGGTCGGGGATTTCGGCACGGTGACGCGAGTGTTACCAGTGCGTGAACTGGCCGGAATGACCTGTTCAAGGGCGGTCTGGGCGGCGACAGGTGGCGCCGTCACGTCACCGCGTCAAGGGACTGGGTGGCCCCTGGTGCCCCTGTGCAATTGGGGGAGGGCGAGCACGGCTCTTCGGCCGAGGTCGGGTCAGCCGGCCTTGCGTTCCCCGTCAGGTTTGGGTTTGGGCGATCGCCGGGGAGGAGTCGGGGGTGTGTACCGCT
Source organism: uncultured Acidimicrobiales bacterium (assembly GCA_963769825.1). Lineage (GTDB taxonomy): Bacteria > Actinomycetota > Acidimicrobiia > Acidimicrobiales > RAAP-2 > Bog-756. The sequence continues at coordinate 196,252 of CAVYNO010000003.1, read as the reverse complement.
TGTTGGACGCGGTCTTGCCGGGTGCCGGGGCGGCCTGCGCCTTCGCCTCTTTCAGCTTCGACTGGAGACGGTAGGCGCGAACCAGGAGCCACGATCCGGCAAAGATGTAGGGAACCCCGAAGCCCCAGAAGTGAAGATTGAAAAGAGAGAGCCCGAAGAGAGCCATGGTGATGGCCAGGTAGAGGCGCTTCCGCAGCCAGGCCATCAGCAGCATCAGGAGGGCGAGCCCGACCGACACCGCCCCGAGCTCGACATACAGCGACGGGTTCACGTGGAGTTTGTTGAGCTGACCGTTGCTGAGCAGGGATTTCGGATCGTTGGCCACCAGGCTGGCCGAGACGATGAAGCCGAGCGCGGCAGCAATCGGCGCGGCGATCAGCCCGACGATCCGTTCGCGGTCGTCAGCCCGGTTGACGAGGACTTCGAGCTCGGGGACCGACGTCGGGTACTCGCCGTGGACGATCTGGGGGCCGCCGCTCTTCGCCTCGTCGCCCGGCTTGAGCATGGCGCCGCGGACACGCTCCCACAGGCTTCCGGGCATGGTGCAGGTTAGCCCAGGCCCTTCGCGCCAGGCCACGCGTGACCGCCGGAGTGGGGAGTCGATCCCACCGTCCGGTGCCGACGATGCAACGGGCCGTTCATCCGGCGACTCGGGATGTCTTTCGGCCGCGGCTCCGAACCAACACCGAGACGATCACGGTCAGCGCCAGGACGACCAGGAGCACCCCCGGGATGACGAACACCCGCCACGATGCCTGCTGACCGGCAACGGCGGCCACGGTGGCGAGGAGGGCCGGGTCGCCCGGGACGGTGACCGCCCGGAACTTCGAACCCGTGACGGGTGTCGGGTTCCCGGCGAGCGGCTCGTCGTACCGGTGGCCGTCGAGGGTGAACGATGCCCGGCAGGCATACCCGGCGAGGTTGCTCCCGCTGCCCCCCATGAGCCCGATGCATCCGGACACGGTGGCCTCGACGATCACCCCGTGCTGACGAAGTTGGTTGGTCTGATCGTTCTTCTCCGCGCCGGCGATGGCAAAAGCCACGATGGTCGCGACCAGAGCCACCAGGAAGGCGCCGACGATGTAGGGGACGAGACGCTGGACATTGACATCCACGCCCGCTCCACGCAGCGTCGTGACAGGACCGCCAGGCCCGTGGCTGCCGGGTGCAGGCGGGCCGTCGCCGCGCCCCGGGGCGGGAGGGTCGTGGTGTTCGGTTCGGTCCGGAGGCTCGGTTCGAGCGGTCGGCTCTGTGCTGATCATTGGCCCGTCCATCGCCCAAGCGCCGGCGTCGGCGCGACCCGCGGTGCCGCCGGCGATCCGGAGATGGTAGCCGTAGCCAGCGGACTGAATCAGCCAGCGGACTGAATCAGCCCGCGGTAGCCTCCCCGCCATGCCGGCACGTCTGAAGGCCCTCGACCTGAAGAGCATTTGGCTGTTCTCGGGTTGCACGGGAGCCGAGCTCCGCAAGATCCGAAGCTCGCTCGACGAGATCGAGGTTTCCAAGGGGAAGGTCCTGGTCGAAGAGGGGCGGGTGGGCCTCGAGTTCTTCATCATCGTCACGGGCAAGGCGGTGGTGACCCGCAATGGAAAGAAGGTCGCCAGCCTCGGTCCGGGCGACCACTTCGGCGAGATGGCCCTGCTCGACCGCCATCCGCGATCGGCCTCGGTCGTGTCCGAGACGGACATGGACCTGCTGGTGCTCTCGCAGCGTCAGTTCAACGGCCTGCTCAACTCGGTCCCCACCATCGCTCGCAAGATGCTGGCCGCCACCGCCGGCCGGCTGCGCGAGATGGACGCCCTGGCCTACGACTGAGGTGGTCGGGCGATCGCCGTCGGGCGACGCCGGCGCCTAGCCCGCTGGTCAGTCCATCGACTCCTCGAGCAGCTGCGACAGGTCGAGCACCCGCACGTCGTCCTCTTTCGCATTGGCCCGGACGGCGTCGTCGAGCATGATCATGCAGTAGGGACAGGCGGTCGAGACGACATCGGCCCCCGTACCGAGCGCCTCCTCGGTCCGTTCCATGTTGACCCGCTTGCCGATGTTCTCCTCGAGCCACATGCGGGCGCCACCGGCCCCGCAACAGAAGCCCCGCTCGCGGCAGCGGCGCATCTCGACCTGGTTCGCCCCGGGGATGGCGTCGATGACCGAACGGGGCTCGTCGAAGACGCGGTTGTGACGACCGAGGTAGCAGGGGTCGTGGTAGGTCACTGTTCCCTGGTATCCGCCGCCGGGCGTGAGCTTCCCGGCCGAGACGAGGTGGTCGAGCAGCTGGCTGTGGTGGATGACCTCGAAGTCCCCGCCGAGAGCCGGATACTCGTTGGACAGCGAATTGAAGCAGTGCGGGCAGGTGGCAATGACCTTCTTGGCCCCGACGCCGCCCAGGGTCTCGATGTTGGACCGGGCCTGTTCCTGATAGAGGTATTCGTTCCCCAACCGGCGAGCCGGGTCACCCGTGCAGCTCTCCCGCGGTCCGAGTATCCCGAACGAGACGCCGGCCCGGTGCAGCATGCGGGCGGTGGCCTGGGCGCCTTTGCGGGCGCGCTCGTCGAGCGCACCGGCACAGCCCACCCAGTAGAGATACTCGATGTCATCGGGGATGGTCCCGCTGATGACCGGCACCTCGAAGTCCAGTGCGTCCAACCAATCCGTGCGCTTCGACGACCCGAGCCCCCAGGGGTCGCCCTGGTTCTCGATGTTCCGCAGCATCAGGCCGGCCTCGGTCGGGAACGACGACTCCATCAGCACCTCGTAGCGTCGCATGTCGACGATGGTGTCGATGTGCTCGATGTCGACCGGGCACTCCTCGACGCAGGCGCCGCAGGTCGTGCAGGACCAGAGGACGTCGGGATCGATGACCGAAGGGACGAGGTTGTCCACTTCGACACCGGCCGCTCGGTTGCGGGCCATGACCCGGTCGGCCGAGGCGAACAGGTTGTCTCGCAGGTCCATGATGACCAGCTTCGGGGAGAGGGGCTTCCCGGTGTTCCAGGCCGGGCACTGGGACTGGCACCGACCGCACTCGGTGCAGGTGGCCATGTCCAGCAGTTGCTTCCACGAGAAGTCCTCGATCCGGCCGGCTCCGAACACCACCTCGTCGTCCTCCCCGACGTCCTCCATCGACATGTCGGGGGTGGAGGCGAGCGCGCCGAGCGCCCGGGGCCGGCGCGAGGTGGCCACGTTGATCGGGGCCATGAAGATGTGCAGGTGCTTCGAGTAGGAGACGAACACCAGGAATCCCGTGATGATGGCGATGTTGGCCAGCAGCGCCACCGTCTCGATCACGCTGTTGACGCCGGTACCGAGCGGAGCGAGCGCCTTGGCCACCAGGTGCGAGGCGAACGCCCACCAGCCGTACGGGAAGTGTCCGGTGTTGACCTGGGCACCCCGGTAGAGGAGCAGGGTCGCCATCACGCCGAAGATCATGAGGAGCACGAGCCATGCCGCGCCGGTGTGGGAGCCGAAGAAGCGCGAGCGCCGGTTCTCCCGCTTGGGCGAGTGCTTCACCCTGATGCCCACGAACACCAGGAGGGCCACGATGACGGCCACCGCGAAGAAGTCCTCGACGAAGCCGATCACTGCGGTCTGGCCGATGAGGGGAATGTGGAAGTTGCGCTGGAACAGGCACCCGAAGGCTTCGATGATGGTGAGGAGCAGGATGGTGAAGCCCCAGAAGGTGAAGGCGTGGGCCAAGCCCGGGACCGTCCACTGGAGGAGCTTCTTCTGGCCCCCGACCTCGACCAGCTCGGCCTGGACCCGCTTGGGCACATCCCGGAATCGGGAGGGCACCGCGGGGTGCCCGGCGGAGATCAGCCGGTAGAGCCAGAAGAACCGGCGCCCGGCGATGGCGAACATCACCGCGGTGATCCCGAGTCCTACGGCCAGCCTGAGCGCCACTGCGATCCTCCTATTAGGTTACCGAAGAGTAACAAACGCCGGGCCCCGATCCGTTCGCCGCAGCCGGGACGCCGCTCATCGAGTGAAGTTGTCGGCGTACCGGCTGGGTGTGGGCCCCCACTGTCCCTGGTACTTCGAGTGGAGGCGGTCTGAGCCATAGGGGTGTTCGGCGGCGGTGGTCATCTGGAGGAAGCTGATCTGGCCGATCTTCATCTCCGGGTACACGGTGATCGGGAGGCTGGCCACGTTGGACAGTTCGAGGGTGAGATGGCCGTCCCAGCCGGCGTCGACGAACCCGGCCGTGGAGTGGATGAGCAGACCGAGCCGTCCGAGGGAGGACTTGCCTTCGAGCCGGGCCACCAGGTCGTCGGGGAGGGTGACCTGTTCGAGGGTCGAGCCCAGGACGAACTCGCCGGGGTGGAGGATGAGGGGGTCGTCGCCCGTGTCGACCAGCTCGGTCAGGTCCTCCTGGTTCTCGCGCACGTCGATGACCCGGCTGGTGTGGTTGCGGAACAGGCGGAAGTAGCGGTCGACGTGCAGGTCCACCGAGGAGGGCTGGATGCAGCTCTCGTCCAGTGGCTCGATCTTGATATGGCCCGCGGCCAGGGCTTCGCGGATGGAGCGGTCGGAGAGAACCATGCCGGTCAGACGATAGTGTGACCCGCACATGCGGGCGTAGTTCAGAGGCAGAACACGAGCTTCCCAAGCTCGGAACGCGGGTTCGATTCCCGTCGCCCGCTCTCGGCCCGGAGTCCCCCCGCCGGAACGCCTCCAGTGGCTCGCCCGAGTACCTGGCGGCGAACCGCCGCCCGGCCCTTGTCTGCCTCTCCCCCCTACGCCTCGAGGGAGTCCGCGTACTCCTCCATGGGGAGTGCCTCGACCCGGACGAGGACGTTCAGTTGGTGGGTCTGGCCGCCACCTTCGACCGATCCCCGGAGCGGGGAGACGTCCCAGTAGTCACGACCCCACGCCGTGGTCACGTGCGATCCTCCGACCAACTGGTCGTTGGTCGGGTCGACATCGATCCAGCCCCATCCGGGAAGGTAGACCGCCGCCCACGCATGGGACGCGTCGGCGCCCTCCATGGCGTCCCCGCCCGGTGAGGACGCCGACGGTATGTAGCCGCTCACGTAACGGGCGGCAAGACCCAAGGACCGCAAACAGGCGATCATCAACTGGGCGAAGTCCTGGCACACGCCACGCCGGTTCTCGTAGACCTCGAGCAGTGGCGTCGTGATCGTGGTCACCCCGGGCTCGTAGACGAAGTCACGGTGAATCCGTGATGAAAGATCGAAGGTCGCGTTCGACCATCGGCCGCGACGGCTGGAACGACTCGGTGGCGTACTCCCTGAAGGGATCCGCGGTCGGGACCAACCGCGAGGGCGCTCGATACCGACGGGCATCCCGACCGGCGGGTTGGCGGTCGATGTCGAGCATCATGCGGACCGACTCCCAGGGCGGCCCGGTGGGGGGTGGTGCCGGCACCGAGGTGACGACCTCGCTCGTCGCCTCGACGGAAAGACGGTCGAATCCCCCCTGCACCGAAAAGATCGTGACTCGATTGCCGAACGGATCGATGGTCTCCGTGGAGGCGGCAGGAGCCGGGATCACCTCGAGCTGATGGCGGAGGCACCGCTGGCCGTTGTCGTCCCGGGGATGCAGGTGCGCTTCGTTGTAGGCATGGACGACGGGCTGGTCGTAGTCGTAAGTCGTGAGATGCACGATCCGGCACCGCATCCCGACGGGTCCGCTCACAGGCGTCAGCTCCACGTTGCGGATTGTGCCCGGACCAGCGGCGCCTTCGGTGGACCTGACCGGTGAGCCCCGCTGGAAGGGTGAGGCAGGTATTGGCCGGCCGCTCCGCGACGGCGGCCGAGTCGGAGCCGAGGCGAAGTACGAGCCGGCAATCTGACTATGGAGATTCCCGACGGCGGCCTGCAGATCGACCAGGAACGACCGCAGCCCAGACGGATCGAGCTCGAGAATGGGAGCCGCCACGACGGCAACCGAAGCGTCGGCGCAACCCTCGAGGACCGACTCGTTGTGCGGCAGCCCCTTCACCAGGTCCCGAAGTTCGGCGAGGCAGGCGCTGAGCGATCGGGGCAGGTACGGATCACGGATGAGGAACATGACCAATGCCCGGGCGTCCTCCCCCGAGGGGCAGCCCGCCGGAACGGTTGGTACGACGCCAGCGAGCGCAGGACGGCCATGCGGTGGGCGTCCACGTAAGGATCGGATCCGGCCGTCCCGACCAAGTTCTCGGTTCTCACCGCCAGCACGCGGCAGGTGATGGACGCCCGCTCGACCTGCTGACCGAGGCGGAGGAACGAGAGGGCTTCGTCGCGTCGCATCGTCCCCAGCAGGACTCCGTTGATGCGGTGACACTGGTCCACCACCGTCCTGAGCCACCGCACCCGTTCATCGTGGGTCCGAACCTCCGTCCCACTGTTCTTCAGCGCGGTCCACAACTCGTTGCAGAGCCCCACACCTCCCTGGGCACGACCGGCCGCGCCTCGCGCAGGTTGATCCGCGCATTGAAAACCGATGTGACGATCGACGAAGGGTTACCCCGGTCGAAGAGGACGAAACGGATGATCCGGTCCTCCACCGAAGGTCCGGCCGTGCCGGGCGCACCCTTGGTCGAGTCAAGCTGGGGAAACTGTTCGGCAAAGAGAGCTGTGGCGTCGGTGATATCGAGAAGTGGGAACCAACCGACGTCCTCGCCGACAGGCAGATCGATGTGGGTTTCACCGTGGACGTTGACCACCCTGGCGATGTCCTCGGCCCGCTCGAGATACCGCCCGGCCCAATACAGCACCTCGGCCATCCGAGCGAGAAGCGGCGTCTTCTTCTCGGGGATGTGCACGTTCATTGGTTGGCCCGGCTGCTGGTCGTGCGCACGCGCTGCTCCAACGTGCACGACCCCGGCGCCTTACGCTCGGGCGGCTGGAGCTCGGGGCTGTGTGACTCGGTTGGGCCGGAGCCGGTTGCGTGGAGCTCGGGCGGCTGCGAGCCGGCCGCAAGCTGCCGGTGGGTGCCCTGATCGTCGACGGGGCTGATCGTCTTCACCACCCAGGTGTCCTTGCTGCTCCCACCCTGGGAGGAGTTGACGATCAACGACCCCGCGGTCTTAGCCACCCGCGTCAGGCCACCGGGGGCCACGAATGCGTGGGTCGGGCCGAGCACGGTGAATGGGCGGAGATCGACGTGACGGGGCTCGAGCTGCCCGTCGACCATGGTGGGCATCGTCGACAGTGAGAGCACGGGCTGGGCTACCCAGTCCCACGGATGGCGCTCGATCCGCTGCGCCACTCTGGCCAGTGCCTCCGGACCTGCAGTGGAGCCGATGACCACCCCGTAGCCCCCGGACTCGGCGGCCGGCTTCACCACCAGCGCGTCGAGGTGACCGAGTACGTAGCGGCAGTCGGCGGCGTCACCACACCGCCACGTCGGGACGTTGGCGAGAATGGGCTCCTCGTCGAGGAAGTGGCGGATGATCTCGGGGACGAACGAGTAGATCGCCTTGTCGTCCGCGATGCCGGCCCCTGGTGCGCTGACGATCGCCAGTTTGCCGGCGCGCCATGCCCCCATGATCCCGGGAACACCGATGAGCGATTCGGGCCGGAACACCTGCGGGTCAAGGTAAGAGTCATCGATCCGCCGGTAGATGATGTCCACCCGCTCGAGACCGTCGATGGTCCGCTTGTAGACCGCCTCGTCGATGACCACGAGGTCGTCACCCTCGACCAGGTCCGCTCCCAGCTGCTGGGCCAGGAACGCATGCTCGCAGTAGGCGGAGTTGTGGACGCCCGGCGTGAGGATGGCCACCGCCGGGTCGGCCACCGCCGGCATCAGGCTGGCGAACATCTTGTGGAGGCGGCCGATGTAGGGATCGACCGGCTCGACGCTGTAGCTGCGGAACAGCTCGGGGAACACCCGCTTGGCCACCATGCGGTTCTCGAGCAGGTAGGAGACCCCGGAGGGAACCCGCAAGTTGTCTTCCAGCACGTACAGCGTGCCGTCCTCGCCGCGGACGAGGTCGCTGCCGCAGATGTGCGCCCACAATCCACCGGGCGGATCGGCGCCCACGCACTCGGGGCGGAAGTTCGGCGAGCTCATCACCACTTCGCCCGGCACGATGCCGGACTGGATCGAGCGCTGCTCGTGGTAGACGTCGTCGATGAAGAGGTTGAGGGCGCGCAGACGTTGCACGAGGCCCTTCTCGATCCGCCTCCATTCATCGACATGGATGAGTCGGGGAACCACGTCGAACGGCCACGGTCGGTCGATGCCGGCGTCGTCACCGTCGATCTGGAAGGTCGCCCCGATCCGCCGGATCTCGTCGTCGGCGGCGGCCTGACGGCGGTCGAGCCCCTCGGGCCCGGACCGGCAGAGATCGGCCACGAGCTCTTCGGCGATCGCTCTGGGCTGCCCGTCGCCGGCGATCAGCTCGTCGTAGAACGGGCCGGGGTGGTAGTCGGGTAGCACCGTCTCGGACCCGGCGAGCTCGGGCGCCCCGCTCGATACAGTCACTGCTGGCACGGTATTTGGGCGTGGTGAACGGTCGGGGTCGACGGCATTACGGCCCTGTTAATTGGATCGAATTTGGATCGGATCCGATTGGATCGGTTCGTCAACTGGATCGGCGGAATCGACTCTGGTCAGGGCAGGCCGGCCGACGGGGCGTAGTTACAGTCGAACCAACGGGCCACGTCGGTCCGGGAGGTGGCCGCCTGCCCGAGGGCGGTGGCGATGGCCGCCACCCGGCGGGCCGGACCGGGCGCGGCCCCGTCGAGCAGCTCGTTCCAGAAGATGCCCCATCCGCCGGCCACGGCCGGCCCAGACCGGGAGCGGTGAGCACCCGGCCCGACCGCGGCGACGGCCCGGGGGCGGGCGACCAGGGCGGCATGGCCGGCGGCGGCGACCCGCTGGTAGGGCAGATGGGCTCGGGCCAGCTGGCGCCGGTAGTGGGCTGGCGGCCGCGCCGGGCCGCCGCAACACGGCCTCGGCCGCGGCCCGCCCGCTGGTCATGGCCTGGGCGATGCCCTCCCCCTGCAGCGGGTTCACCAGCCCGGCGGCGTCACCCACCAGCAGCACCCTGTCCCGCCGCCGGCGTGGTCCCGACCATGCCCATCTTGAGCCACCCTCCCAGTCGCGGCGGTAACGGACCCGGCCGGTGCCCCGGCGAGGAGTCCGAGCCCGACCAGGTGGTCGAGAAAGCCGGGCAGCAGCCGCACCGCGCCCGAACCGGACCGTCGGTCGGTCGAGGTCCCCACGCCGAGCCCGACATTGGCCGTCCCGCCGGGTCCGGGAAAGATCCAGCCGTACCCGGGGAAGGCCCGCCACCGCGGTCGGTTCCCACAGCGGTGATGGCCGGCAGGTCGACCTGTTGGTCCAGATAGCAACGCACGGCGAAGCCCCACAGGACCCGCGATCCCGTCGACCATGCCCGCCGCTCGCAGCCACGTGGCTGGTGGCCCCGTCGGCGCCGATGACGAAGTCGGCCCGGAACTTCGCCGTCCGTCGACGACGAATCCGTCGAGCTCGGGACGACGACCACAAGCGGACGGTCGGCCCGACCGTCGACGGCGATGGCGCCCGCATCCAACGGCGGCTGTTCGCAGCGCATCGTCGAACACCGCCCGGGTGACCGCCCGGGCCCGGCCCGGGTAGGACAACCCGGGAACGCAGGGAAGGACGACCCGGCGCCCGGTCGGTCCCACCACGATCATGTCCGCCGACGTCGAGCCCGGCCGGCTCCCGGATTCCCAGGTCGGCCAGGACCTGCAGGCCTCTCGGACCGATGAGGTCCCCGCAGGCCTTGTCCCGCGGGAAAGCGCGCCTTGTCCACGAGCGCCACCCGGGCGCCGGCCCGGGCCAATACCAGAGCGGCGACGCTTCCCGCCGGGCCGGCTCCGACCACCAGCACGTCGAAGCGCCTCGAGCTCACCGCTCTCCTCTCCAGCGCAGGTCGCCTACGGTGAGATCTTCGCACCGGAGGAGGCGACGTGGAGAACCTGGACCCGGACAACCAGAACCGGTTCGCCCAGACGCTGTTCACCCCGTTGCCCGACGCTACGACCGCCTGGCCGAGCTGCTCTCGATGGGACAGAACGGCCGATGGCGACGGGCGACGGTCGACCACATCGTGTCCCAGCCGCCCCGGTCTGATCCTCGACGTGGCCTCCGGGCCCGGCGGGTGTGGCCCTCCAGCTCGCCGATCGCAGCGGAGCCCGGGTGGTCGGCGTCGACCTCACCCTGGACATGCTGCGCCAGGGCCAGCGCAACGTGGCCGAGCGGGCGATGGCCGACCGGGTCCAGCTGGTGGCCGGACGGGCCGAGCAGATGCCGTTCGCCGACGGCACCTTCGACGCCCTCACCTTCACCTATCTGTTGCGCTACGTCGACGATCCCCAGGCCACGCTCCGGGAGCTGGCCCGGGTGGTCAAGCCCGGTGGGGCGGTGGCCAGTCTCGAGTTCCTCGTGCCCCGCAGCCGGTTCTGGCGATTCTGGTGGTGGCTCTACACCGCGGCTCCTGCTTCCGCTGGGCGGCTGGGTCACCGGGGGGAGGGCGTGGTTCGAGGTTGGCCGGTTCCTCGGCCCCAACATCTCGGCCCACTACCGTCGGTACCCGGTGGCATGGACGGTCGAGGCCTGGAGGCGGGCCGGCTTCGTCGATGTCGGCGTGCGACGCATGAGCCTCGGCGGCGGCCTGGTCATGTGGGGGAGGCGCGGCGGTGGCTGACGAGCCCGCATCGGAACCACCGGCCGACCGCCCGCGGAGCGACGCCGGCGTACTACGCGGCCCGCCCCGGAGGCTGGCGGGACTGGTGGACGCTGCTCCACCCGCCCTACACGGCCTGGCACCTCTCCTACGTGGTCATCGGTGCCTGCCTGGCGCCGGTGGTCAACGTCACCCGCCTGGTCGCCACCCTCCTGGCCTTCTTCTGCGCCGTGGGCTCGCCGCCCACGCACTCGACGAACTGCACGGCCGGCCCTTGCGCACCCACATCCCCTCCGCCGCCCTGGTCGCGGTCGCCGTGGCCGGGCCTGGCCGGCGCGGTGGCGCTCGGCGTCGTCGGTGTCATCCAGGTCGGGCCGGCCCTGGTGCCCTTCCTGGTCCTCGGGCCCGTGCTGGTGCTCGGCTACAACTTCGAGCTGTTCGGCGGGGTCATCCACAACGATGCCGGGTTCGCCGCCAGCTGGGGGGCGTTCCCGGTGCTCATCGCCTATGTGGCCCAGACCGGGACGCTGGCCCTGGCCCCGCTCCTCGCCGCCGCCGGCGCCTTCGCCCTGTCCCTGGCCGCAGCGGGCGCTCAGCACCCCGGCCCGCATGCTCCGCCGGCGGGCCACCGGGTCGAGGGCTCGATCACCCTGGCCGACGGCGACCTCGCATCCGATCGACCCGGCGACGCTGCTCGGCCCGCTCGAGCACGCGCTCCGGGCCATGTCCTGGGCCGTCGTACTGCTGGCCGCCGCCACTGGCCGTGGCCCGCCTGACCTGACACGGCGGCGCCGGCGCGGCGGCCGGGCTACCTTGACCCCCATGGAACGCGACCGGTTCGGCGCGGTCGACTTCGACGACTTCCACCGGAGCGAGCTACCGGCCCTCCTCGAGTTGCACCGGGCGGTCTTCTCCGACGCCGATCTGGCCGTCGTACAACCTCTCGGCTTCCGGCTGCCCGACAACCGGTCGTACACCTATGTGCCTCGCGGTCGTTCGTTCTCGGTCGAGCCGGGAGTCGACGGCGCTCACACCGTGGTCGAGATGACTGATGAGCCATGGCGCGCCTTCCGATGGGAGCTCCGATCGTCCTTCGCGCCTGCTGTACGCCGAGGAACTGGCGGTCACCCGGGGCAGCTTCGGGCAGCTGGTCCGGTGGGAGCCCGCCCTGCGAGGAGCCTTCGACGGCCAACCCGCCTACGACGTCGACGATCCACCGCCGGTGGTCGACGCTGACGGCCGGCCCCTCGCCGGCAGCCCGGTCATTCTCCCTCGACGAACCCCAGGATGTGCTGGCTGATTTCCTCCGCCGAGCCGGGTATCTGCACCTACGCCACGTCATGGACGCCGACGAGATCGCGGCCCTCAGGCTGGACGTGGCCGCGGCGCTGGTGAAGGCCCGTCCTGACGACCGGCGCTCGTGGTGGACGATGGCCGACGGCAAGCAGATGTGCAGCCGGGTCAACTACCTGAACGAGCAATCCGAGCAGGTGGCCGGCCTCGGCTCGGATGAACGGTTCCTCCGGATCGCGGCGCTGGGTGGACCCGATCTCCGAGATGCCTGCGACCGCCTGGACGGGAACAGCGTGGTCATCAAGGTGCCCGGTGCCTCCGAAGGTCTTTCGGACCTGCCCTGGCATCGTGACTGTGGGATGGGTGGCCATCCGGTGAAGTGCCCGATGCTCAACGTCGGCATCCAACTGGACCCGGCCACGAGCCGAGACTGGCCAGCTGCAGATGATCCCGGGCTCACACCTCGGGACCTCGCGCCTTCCCGGACCCCGTGAGTCCGAGCGCCTTCCCGTCGTCGCCCTGACCACCGAGCCCGGTGACGTGACCGTCCACTTCGGCCACACCCTCCACGCCGCCCCACCGCCCATCGATCGGCGGGCCCACGGACGGCGGGCCCTCTACCTGACGTTCGTGCCCCCCGTCACGTTCGAGATGGTCGGACCGGGCCAGGGCTACAACGACGTCCTGTTCACCACGGATGCCGGGCACGTCCGCCACGTCGACCAGCTGCGACAGGACGCGCCGGGGCACTGAGCGTGTCGACGTCGCCGGTTCGTGCGGTTCTACCGGTAGCGGGCATCGAGGGCCCTCCCCGAGCCGATCCGATCGGCGCCAAGCGGAGCTTCATCCCCACCCCAGCTCCTTCAGCCGGCGGTCGTCGATCCCGAAGTGGTGACCGACCTCGTGGATCACAGTCGTGCGCACCGTCTCCACCACCTCGGCCGCCGTCCTGGACCGTTGGCAGATCGTCGACATGTAGATGGTGATCCGGTCGGGAACCGCGGCCGTGTAGTGGTTGCCCCGTCGGGTGAGGGGGACGCCCTCGTAGAGTCCGAGCAGTGGGCCCGGAGGGCTGGTCTCGTCGACGATCACGGCGACGTTCTCCATGTGCCGGCGGAGGTCCAGAGGGATGCCGTCGAGCGCGTCGGAGACCAGTTGCTCGAACTCGTCCACCGACACCGTGACCACGATGGACATCATGGCTCCACTGGCGCCGCTCAGGGGTCGAACAGGACGCCGGGATTGAGGATGGCACCGGGATCGACCACCCGCTTGGCCGCCCGGAGCTGGTCGACGAACAGCTGGGGGCGCTGCCGGTCGTAGCCGGGACGGTGGTCCCGACCAACCGAGTGGTGGTGGGTCACCGTGCCCCCTTCGGCCTCGATCACGTCCATCACCGCGCTCTTCACCGCCGACCATTGCCGGAGCCGGCCCGAACGGCGCGCCGGAGCCAGCACGGTGAAGTAGGGCGCCGCCCCGTCGGGGTACACGTGCGTCAGGCGACAGGTGACCAGTCCGGGCCAGGCATCCACCGACCGCAACGCCTGCTCGGTCACGGCCCGAATGCGGTCGACGAAGGCGGGGAAGCGGTCCCAGGTGACGGCGGTCTCGAATGTCTCGCTGATGAGGCCCAAGCCGACGAGCGCGTCGCGGAGGTACGGGGCCCGGAGGAAGGCCGACCGCCACAGCTCGCCGGCATCGCGGTCGCCACCTGCACCCGTGTCGCCCTCGTCGCTGGGCTCGGGGCCGTCCTTCCCGGTGCGTGCCTCGAAGGTGCCACCGAGATCCCCGATCAGGGTCGCCGCCCGCTGGAGGGCCCCGTCGACCGGGTGGTCGCCCGACTCGAACCCCACCAGGAGAAGGTGGGAGTCGCCACCGCCGGCCCCGGTGACGAGGGCCTCAGCGGCATCGAGCAGCCGGCAGTTGGAGGGCCACAGCCCCGACTGGACCAGTGCCCTCGCCCCGGCGGCGCCTGATTCGAAGGACCCGAAACGGGCCACACCGCTCGCCCGGAAGCGCGGCCTGTCCTGAAGCCGCACCCACGCCTCCGTGATCACCCCGAGGGTCCCCTCCGAACCGAGCATGAGCCGGTCGGGCGAGGGTCCGGCGCCCGACCCGGGCAGGCGCCGCGACTCCCATACGCCGCGCGGCGTCAGGGCGCGCAGCGACTCGACGAAGTCGTCGATGTGGGTGTGCAGGGTGGCGAAGTGCCCGGCGGACCGGGTGGCGAGCCATCCGCCGAGGGACGAGACCTCGAAGCTCTGCGGGAAATGGCGCAGCGTGAAGCCGGACGGTCGCAGCTGGTCCTCGAGCGAAGGACCGAGGACGCCGGCCTGGATGCGCGCCGCCCGGGAGGTGTCATCGATCTCGAGGACCCGGTCGAGCTCGCCCAGGTCGCAGCTGATCACGGGCCGGTCGTCATCGGTGGGGGCCTCGACGCCTCCGACGACCGACGAGCCACCTCCGTAGGGAATGACCACGGCCCCGGCGTCCGCGGCCCACTCCAGGATCGCCCCGATCCCGGCTTCGTCGGGCGGGAAGGCGACCACATCGGGAGGCCGCTCCCACCGACGCTCCAGGGCACGGACGACGTCGTTGTAGGACTTGCCATAGGTGTGGCCGGCCCGGGTCACGTCGTCGACCCGGCACCACCGGGCGAGCGTCGCAGGAGGTTCGATCCGGGACCGCTCGAGGACGATCTCGGCGGGCGTCGGCGGTGCGACGGGTTCCAGCGCGGCGTCCCCGATGAGCGGCCGGACCCGGTGCGCCAAGTCGCTCTGTTCCGCCGGGGTGAGTCCCCGGTCTTCGTAACCCCATCCCCAGAACCGACGCGCCTCGCCCACCACCGCGGATGGTAGGTCCACACCGGTCGTCCGCGCGACGGCAGGGTCAGATGAAGATCTTCGTCCAGCCTTCGCCCACCGGAGCCATGAACACCGTGGTGAGCCTCATGGCGTGGTGGAGCCAATCCCCGTCGACCCGGACGTATTCGTCGTCCTCGTAGCCGCACATCCAGTAGGAGGTGCCGTCCGGCCGCCGGCACGGGCTCAGCAGGTCCCAGCGGCCACGCGCCCGGTCTCGGTCCACCTCGATCCGGGGATTGGCGAACAGATGGCGGGCAAACGAGAGGGTGGGGGTGCGGAGTCGCTCGGCGATGGCCGTGCGCCCCGAGACGATCCCGAGCCCGGGCCCGGCGTCCCACACCCCGTCGTCGGTGAACAGCATGGCGATCCGATCGGCGAGGTCGGCCAGGGTTTCTGCGTCGGCGGGGGCCCCGCCTGGATACCGGCGGTCCACCAGCTCGCTGTACCGAGCTTTGAGCGTTTGAATGGCCTGGACGGCTTCGCAGTCCTCGAGCCGCCGGGCCAAGCGAGTGACCTCGGCGACCAACTCCTCGTGGGTGGGCATCGCCTCCTCCTCAGGTGCGGCGTCCGACCCTCCGTACTCCGGGTCCGTCCATCCAGTATGGAGCAGGCCTCGTCGACCAGGAGCCCCTGGCAGGCGCTCAGTACCCCCCGGTGCAACCGCTCTGGTCGGGCGCGGCGTTGGGATTGCCCCAGTAGTGGGTGGCGAAGGCCACCGCCACCTGGATCTGCTCGTCAGGGGTGGCCTGCGCGGCATCGGACGGATAGCCGAACGTGTTGAACTGGTTCCAATTGGCCGTGAGAACCCGAGCCCGCCGCTGTATATGGATCCGTCGACGTTCCACCGTCCGCCTTCCTCGCACATATTGACGCGGTCCCAGGCCGCCCGCTGGAAGTCGGTGATGCCGGTCGAGCTCGTGGTGGGTGCGAGCGGGCTGGCAACAATGCTGCCCCCGAGCGATCCGAAGTACTCGGCGCTGCCGAAGGTGAAGATCCCGCCGTCGGAGCCGACGGTGACATATCCGAACCCGGTCGTCGCCATTCCGATCACCGGCTTGTTCAGTGGTCGTCCACCGGTCGACCCGAAGAACGGGGCGCCTCCAAAGGTGAACACACCCCCATCGGCAGCCACCAACCGGTACGCCGAACCCTCGCCGCTGATGGCGACCACCGGATCGCCGTAGGATGCCCCACCCGCGTACCGCGCGTCGCCGAACGAGTAGACGTCGCCGTCGGCGGCCGCCTCCCAGTAGCCGCGACCGTCCCCGGTCGCCGCGATGCCCACGATCGAACTGGCGGGTGACATCCCGGTGGCCGAGCCGTAGAACTGCGCGTCGCCGAAGGCGAAGACACCGCCGTCGGCCGCGACCATCCAGTAACCGTTGCCGTCCTCTGTCGGCTCCATCGCCACGATGGGCTGATTGAGGGGTAGATCGGCCGTCGAGCCGAAGAAGCGTGCGTCACCGAAGGCGAAGACCCCTCCATCGGCGGCAACTTCCCAGTACCCGTTGCCATCCGGGGTGGAGGCCATGCCGACGATGGTCTTGTTGAGATGGACGCCACCGGTGGAGCCGTGGAAACCGGCGTTGCCGAACGAGAAGATCCCCCCGTCGGCGCCGACCTCCCAGTAGCCGCTGCCGTCCGGCAGGGTTGCGGCGCCGACGATGGGCGCATTGAGCACCATCCCCTCGCCGGTGGGGAGCTCGGCGGCAGACGCCGGTTCGGCCTGGACAGCGAGAACGGACGCCACCGAGGCCGCGGCGGCGGCGACCTTTCCGGCGGGTATGCGACGGTTGGCGGTGAGTGGTTGGCGGCCCTTCCGGGCGGCCGTACGAATTTCGCGACGTAAGAGCGCGATCGGAGACGCGTCGCTGAAGGCACGGAGGAAGACCTTTCCTTGGTCGGTCAGAGCTGTCGCGTGCGACATCGACTCCGACTCTCTTCTGGTTGGGTGGACCCCACGTCTGTGCATTCAACGCCCCAGCCGAGCACCGGGAAGGGTGGTACGGCCTGGCTACAAGAGCCGGGTGTGCTAGCGGGTGTTTGCGTCCAAAGTCAGATAGGTCGTTACGTCTGAGTCTCCTCATCGGCCGGGCAGTGGCCGATAGCCATGGGGAGCCCGGAGAGGCAATCCCCATCTCCGCGAAGGCGGACACGCGGTCCGCAATCGGTCGCGGACTGTAACCGGCTCCAATCGAAGCGCGGTAGTCGAGAATTGCCGGTCCGGCCGCGCTGACCAGCAGCTCCTCCGTCAGGTCAGCCGACAGCTTTTTGGCCATTACGCTGGGGAAATGGTCGGCCCGGCTCGATGTGTTTTCACGACATTGTCACGCGCCTGCTCTTTTTTGAGTAACTACGGTGAGCGCGAGAGCGGATACGCGCAGTCAGCAAACGCACCTTCCGACAGGCATGTCGAGATCCGCTTCGCAGTGGACGACCGGGCTCGTGCCGACGAGATCGTCGGCGCTCTCCTCTCCCGGCGACTCGTCGCTTGCGGCCAACGGATCGGTCCGATGACCAGTCGCTACTGGTGGTCGGGCAAGCTCCAGCGCAGCGAGGAGTGGTTGGTCCTGCTGAAGACGCGAGCGGAATTGACCGAACGGGTCAGCGAGGTGATCGTCGAACACCACCCCTACGAGACCCCCGAGATCGTCGCGCGTGCCCGATCGTCGCGGGTCTTGGCGGGTATCTCGACTGGATCGATGACGTCACCGGCGGGAGCACCAACCGCGAGGGTGAGCCAGCGGTGTGAGGCGGCGAACCAAGTGACTGCGTCGACGAGGTCGACGGTCTGATTAGTGTTCGCCCGCCGCAGCAATATGACCGATGGAACGACCGGCCAAGAGGTATGACCAGTGAGGGTGTCCGGACGGCGAGGGTGTCTGACCGCTGGCGGTGCCCGTTCCGCTCGCCTCGGGCGAATCGGAGGTACCTGCCGTACCATGAGCGCTGTGGGATCGGACCGGATGCCGGCGGCGGTCTACGTGGGCGACGGCCGTCTGGCGGTCGAGGAGGTTCCGGTCCCCGAGCCGGGACCCGGTGAGCTGCTCGTCGAAGTGTCCGCCTGCGGCATCTGCGGCTCCGACCTTCACCTCGTCCTCGAGCGGTACGCCAGGCCGGGCGCCGTCCTGGGCCATGAATGGTCGGGACGCGTGGTGGCCGGCGAGCCGTCCGGCCGTGGTCCCGGTGAGCGCGTCGTCTTCGAGCCCACACCCGGCTGCGGGCACTGCCGCCCCTGCCGGCGGGGCCGGCCCTCGGTCTGCGTGCGGCGACCCGTCTCGGACATGCGTGACATGCGAGGCGCCTTTGCTCAGTACGTGACGGTGCCGTCGACCAACCTCCTCCGCCTCCCCAACTCGCTGGGCATGCGGGCCGCAGCCTTGGCCGAGCCCACCGCCATCGCCCTCCACGCCATCGAGCTCGCCGACATCACCGCAGATGACCGCGTCCTCGTGACCGGTGCCGGTCCGGTCGGCCTGATCATCATCGCCACCCTCAGGGCACTCGGCGTGACGGACATCTCGGTGAGCGAGCCGATCGACCTCAGGCGCGACCGGGCCCTGGCGGTCGGTGCGGTGTCCGCCCTGACTCCTGACGAGCTCGTGGACCCTGACATCGGGCGTACGGTCGATCGGCCCTACGCCGCCGTCTTCGAGTGCTCGGGCCGGGCGGCCGCCGCCGAGCGGGCGCTCGGTCAGCTGGACTTCGCGGGCACCTTGGTGTTCGTCGGAACCGGGGCGAAGCCGACCCGGGTGAACCACAACCGGATGATCGTCCTCGAACTCGAGGCGGTCGGGACCTTCAACTACAGCGCCGACGGATTCGGACCGGCCGTCGACCTGCTCGACAGCGGTCGGCTGCCGTTGGATCTGCTGCTGGAGGAGGGCGACGTGCCACTATCGGGAGTGATGGATGCGATGGACAAACTCTCACGGGGCGAGATCGCGGCCAAAGTGCTGGTCAGGCCCCAGGTTTGCTGATGGCATCCGGGCTGCGCCCCGTCCTCAACCACGTGGCCATCAGCGTGGACGCGGCTGTGCTCGACGACGCCGGGCGGGCGGACCTGCTCGATTTCTTCGGTCGGGTGTTCGGTTGGACCGAGGGCGACAACAGCACCGAATCGGGCAACCCGTTGATCCTCTACACCGGCGAGATGCGTCAGTTCCTCTACCTCCTCCCGGCAGCCGACGAATTCCTCACTGCGCCCCGTCTCGATCACTTCGGGCTCGAGGTCTCGTCACGCGGCGAGCTGGAAGCCATCGTGGAGCGCGCCAAGGACTACCGGGAGTCGGACCCGCGGGTCACAATCATCGACCTGGACGAGCGGATCACCCATGGGACCTCGTCGGACTACGTCCTCACAAACGCCTATATCGGGTTCCTGATCCCGCTCATGATCGAGCTCCAGCACATCACCCCGAGGCCGGCGCAATAGCGGACAGTGTGGGTGGGCCGGCCGACGCCAAACGCGGGGACGGCTTGCCGATCAGCGGAACTCGAAGGCGACCTTGATGGCGTCGGACTCGGTCTGGGTGGCGAGCGTGGTGAACGCGTCCCGCCACTCGGAGAGCCGGAAGGTATGGGTGAGCATCCCGGAGAGGTCGATCCGGCCCTCGCCGACCAGCTGGAGGAAGTGGGCCATGGCGTGTTGGCGAACGCCTTCCACCTCCTCGACGCCGAAGGCGTTGGAACCCACCCATGAGATCTCCTTGAAGTAGAGCGGCGACCACTCCCACCGGGCCGGCGGGTTGACGCCGCTCTTCACCAGGGTTCCTCGCGTCCGGAGCACGCGCACGGCCACTTCCGACGACTCCGTCGACCCCACCGTGTCGTAGACGACGTCGATCCCGCCGGGGTGGGCCATCGGCAGCCCGTGGGGCGTCCGCTGGAGCACTCCTCCCGACCAGGCGGCGGCCCCCTCGACGACCCCGTCGGCCGGCTCCCAGTGCACGACCTCGGCGTCGAGCGACCGGACCAACGCAGCCTGAGCCGGATGCCGAGCGACGACCAGCACGTCGACATCCGGGTAGAGCGCCCGCAAGGCGGCCGTCGCCGTGATACCGAGCGCGCCCGCCCCGTACACCATGGCGCGACCCCCCGCCGGTGGCGGATGACGGGTCACCGAGTGCAGCGAGACCGAGAACGGATCGGCCAGCACGGCGATCTCGTCGGGGATCTCGTCGGGGAGGGGGAAGAACATCGAGTCATGGGCCGGGAGGTAGTCGGCAAAGCCACCCGGCGCGTCCTTGCACGTCCCGATGTGGATCCCGGCCGACAACGGTCCCTCGGTGAAGTGCCAGCACATGCTCAGGTCTCCCGCCTGGCAGGACGGGCAGGGAGGATCGATGCCTCGTGGGAGGCACGAGAGCCACGGATTGAGGACCACCCGCTGACCGACTTCCAGGCCCTCGGCGGCCGGGCCCAACTCGGTCACTTCGGCGACGACCTCGTGGCCCATGACCATGGGGAAGGAGAACAGGTTGGCCAGGGCGCTGTCCTGGTATTCATCGGTGAAGTCCCCGAAGACCTGCTTGGACTCGGAGCCGCAGATGCCGGTGAGCCTGGTCTTCGCCACCACCCAGTCATTGCGGACGGGACGAGGCTCCTCCTGGTCGACCAGCCGCATGGGTACCTTGGACAGCCCGTCGAGCAACGGGTTGGACGGGTCGGGCGGGTCCCACTTGTCCGGCCGTACCCCCCACAGCA
Source organism: uncultured Acidimicrobiales bacterium (assembly GCA_963769825.1). Classification (GTDB taxonomy): domain Bacteria; phylum Actinomycetota; class Acidimicrobiia; order Acidimicrobiales; family RAAP-2; genus Bog-756. Next base: position 175,768 of record CAVYNO010000003.1, on the reverse strand, counting down.
ACGCCTGCATAGGGCCTCCCCCTCTGGCTGGGTTTCTCTGCCGTCACGGTAGCCGTGCCGCAGTCAAGGGGTCATCCGTCACGTGGAGCGAGCGTTCCGCTTGCACCGACGGCCGGGTGCAGCCGAACCGCCGGGTGCAGCCGCCACCGCCGGGTGCAGCCGAACCGCCGCGTGCCGGACACCACCCGGGCGTGTGACAACAGAACGGTTGTCGCTCGGCCCACCGTTCACTAGATTGCGGCTCCTCGGCACAGTGCCATGTGGTACCCGTCGTCGAGCAGCGAAACGCGGCGGCACGGTGCCCGTCGACAGGGGGAACGACGAAATGACTGCGGTAGGCCGGGAGATCGGATCGCGGGGCCGCCTCGCCGGGAACAGCCGCTCCATCCGGATCCTGGCCCTGGCCGCGGCCGGTGTCGTCCTCATCACCGCGGCCGGGTGCAGCAGCGGGAGCTCCTCCACCACGTCCTCGACCGGCTCGTCCGGTGGATCCGGCGGCTCACCTTCATCGGTCAGCACCGCCAGCACCTCGAGCCGGGGGGTGACCAAGGACACCATCAACGTGGCCTTCCCGGTCGTGTCCCTCAACTCCCTGGCCGGACGTGAAGGATTCGCACAGGACCCGGAGTTCGGCGAGCAGAACCAGGCCATCAACTTCTACGTCAAGCTGATCAACGATGCCGGCGGCATCAACGGTCGGAAGATCAACCCCATCATCACCACCTTCGACCCCACCAACGAGTCGAACATGCGGGCGGTGTGCAAGACCTGGACCGAGGGATCGCCCGCCGCGTTCGCCGTGCTTGACGGTATCGGCGACTGGACGGGGGACAATCAGCTCTGCCTCACCCAAGAGGGCCAGACTCCCTTCCTCGGGCAATGGACCACGGTGACCAACTGGACCAACCAGGGATCTCCCTACCTCTGGTGGACCGGCCCCGATCAGGCAGTGATCCTCCAGGCCGTCGTCAACTGGGGCCTGAGCTCGGGCCTGCTCACCACCACCGCCAAGGTCGGCATCCTGGCCGGTGACCGGGCGTCCGATCAGGCCGCGCTGCACAATTACCTCCAGCCCGACCTGGCCAACGCCGGGATCTCCTCGGTGGTCGAGACCGTCGCCGCCAATCCCGCCGACTCGGCCACGACGAACGCCCAGGCCCCGCTGGCCGTCCAGAAGCTGCGCAGCGCCGGCGTCACCTCGATCATCCCCCTCATCCCCTTCAACGTCTTCTACCCGGTCCTGCAGGCCGAGACCTCGCAGCGGTACTTCCCGCGCCTGCTGCTCAGCGACTACGAGAACAGCATCACCGGCGCGCTCGGGCTCATCCCGGTCCCCTACGAGCAGGCACTCGACGGCCAGGAGGGGCTGACGACGGAGACCCTCGGCGGCGTCGACTACGACCTCCCCGAGAGCCAGGGCGGCTACGACACCGGGGTGCGCAACTGCTGGACCACCTGGCACCAGGCGTTCCCACAGGTGCCGGCGGGCAAGGTCACCGACTTCATCGAGGAACAAGGCCCGGTCGTCGGTTGGTGCCAGGCCATTCAGCTGTTCGCCATGGCGGCCAAGGCGGCCGGGCCCGACCTCAACCGCCGCACCTTCGTCACCGCCATGTCGAAGATCTCCAACTACCCCGGCACCTTCTCCCCTGTGCTCAGCTACGGCCCGGACAAGCGTTACGGGCCCACCGAATACCAGGTGGTCAAGCTGCACAACAACGTCCCCCCGTCGAGCCAGTGCAAGCTGACCTCCCAGGGGAAGCCTCAGGGAACCTGTTGGGTGACGGTCCAGCCATTCCAGCCCCTGCCGACGGGCTGACCCCGGGCGCGGACGGGGCCGATACTGGGGCCACCCGGGTCCAGGCGGGTAGGAGGGAGCCATGACCGGCCCGTTCGACACCCACGAGGTCTTCAACCAGGCGCCTCCCCTCGAGGACTACGACGTCTTCTCGACTGACGCCGCGCTCGTCGAAGCAGTCGACCGCGAAGGGGCGGCGTGGGCCCGGCCCGAGCTCGAGAGCCTCGGTGCCCTGGCCGGATCGGCCGAATCACAGGAGCTCGGTCGCCTGGCCAATGAGCACCGGCCGGTGCTCAAGACCCACGACCGCTACGGGCACCGTGTGGACGTCGTCGAATACCACCCCGCCTACCACCAGCTCATGACCACCGCCCTGCGCCACGGCCTTCACGCCGGGCCCTGGGCCGACCCGCGTGCCGGTGCCCATGTGGCCCGGGCGGCCAAGGTCATCGTCTGGTACCAGGTCGATGCGGGCCACATCTGCCCGGTATCGATGACCTACGCCGTGGTACCGGCCATCCGGCACCAGCCCGAGGTGGCCCGGGTGTGGGAGCCGATGATCCACTCGACCACTTACGACGCCGCCAACGCGCCCGTGTCGCAGAAGGCCGGGGTCACCTGTGGGATGGCGCTGACCGAGAAGCAGGGCGGATCTGATGTCCGGGCCAACACCACCCGGGCCGAGCCGATCGGAGGTGCGACCGACCGCCTCTACCGACTGACCGGGCACAAGTGGTTCTGCTCGGCACCGATGTCCGATGGCTTTTTGATGCTCGCCCAGACCCAGCGTGGGATCAGCTGCTTCCTCGTTCCCCGGTGGAACGTCGACGGCAGCCGCAACCCCATCCGCATCCAGCGGCTCAAGGACAAGCTCGGCGACCGGTCGAATGCGTCGAGCGAGATCGAGCTGCAGGGCGTCACCGGCGAGCTGATCGGTGAGGAGGGACGGGGCATTCGCACCATCATCGAGATGGTCAACCACACCCGGCTCGACTGCATTCTCGGCTCGGCGGCCATCATGCGCCAGGGTGTGGCCGATGCGTGCTGGCACGCCGCCCACCGGTCGGTCTTCGGGAAGGTGCTCGCCGAGCAGCCGCTGATGGCCAACGTGCTCGCCGATCTGGCCGTCGAATCGGAGGCGGCCACGGCCGCCGCCCTCCGCCTGGCCCGGGCCTATGACGCGGCGGGGGACCCACGGGGGGACACCGGCCGGGACGAGCACGAGGGCCGACTGCAGCGGCTGCTCACCCCGGTGGTCAAGTACTGGACGTGCAAGCGGGCCCCACAGCATTCGGCCGAGGCCCTCGAATGCCTCGGGGGCAACGGGTTCGTGGAGGAATCGGACATGCCGCGACTGTTCCGCCAGAGCCCGGTGAACGGGGTGTGGGAGGGCTCGGGCAATGTCATCTGCCTCGACGTGCTACGAGCGCTGTCCCGCGAGCCCGACACCATCGAGGCCTTCTGGGCCGAGGTGGGACTGGCCGACGGCGGCGACGACCGGCTGGCCAAGGCCGTCGACGACCTCCATGTCGACCTGTCGGAGACCGAGACCCTCGAGGTCCGGGCCCGCTCGGTGGTCGAGCGCATGGCCTTGGTCTTCCAGGCTTCGCTCCTGGTCCGCTTCGCCCCTCAGGCGGTGGCCGACGCCTTCTGCGGGTCCCGGCTGGGCGGGGCGTGGGCCGGGGCCGGGGCTTTCGGCACGCTGCCCGCCGGGACCGATACCACCAGCATCCTCGCCCGGCATACCCCGGTCTGAACCACGCCGGAAACCCGGCTGGGCCTGGTCAGCGATCGGCGGGCGGGCCTTGGTTCCCCATCCCCGACCAGACCGTGTCGACGGCCCGCTCGGCCCAGCCCGGGGAGGACGCCGTGCCGGCCACCCGTCGGGCGAAAACCGAACCGGCCAGCATCTGCAGGGCGAGGTCGAGATCGGCGTCGGGCCGGAGCTGGCCCAGCTGACGGGCCCGCTCGAGCAGCGACCGCGCATAGCCCATCCGAGGTGCGACCACCCGTTGCCGGTGGAGGTCCAGGGCGCCGGGCTCCTCCCGGGCGCCGATGAGCGTACCCACCACCTCGAGGCAGCTCTCGGCGAACCGCTCGTCGAACTCGGTCAGGTAGGCGATGAGGTCGGCTCGGGGATCGACGCTCGGATCGGGGGTGAGGTGGGTCGAGCTGTTGGCGGCGATGGCCGCGGTGATCAGATCGGCCTTGTCCCGATAGCGCCGGTAGACGGTGGCCCGGGCCACCCCGGCCTCGCTGGCCACGCTCTCCATGGAGACCTTGGCGTAGCCCACCTCGGCCAGTTGGCGGAGGGCGGCTTCGGTGATGGCCGAGCGTGGCCCGCTCGTCGCGGGGACGCCCCCGAGTCCGGCCGGCCCGGTCGTCTTCCGGCGGGTCGGCGGCCCAATGGTCGCTCGGCCCCGACGATGCTTCGCCGGGAGCCACCGGCAGGGCGCGGGTCGTCATGAGAGCGCCGACGCCACCGCGGCGTCCTGTTCATCGGGCTCGGCCGCCGGGGGCGAGAAGCTCGGGACGAAGTCGCGCTGGCGGACCAGGGCGAAGGCACCCGACCGAGCCGATGAAGGCGATGACGGCGCCGATGAACATCAGGTGGTTGAGCGTGGCCGAGAAGCCGACCCGGTAGGCCTGGAGCAGTGCATCGCGTGCCGCCGGCGACGGGATCGACCCAGGCCTCGTGGACGCCGCCGCCGGCCAGCGCTCCCTGGAGCGCACTGCCGCCGTGGGCCACCACGGCCTGCCCGCCGGCGTCGTGGCCAGCGCGCGACAGGGTCCGGCTCTGGATCTGGGTCTGGAACACCGTGCCCAGGCCGGCGATGCCGGTGGCGATGCCGACCTGGCGGAACGTGTTGTTGGCGCCCGACGCCATGCCGCTGCGCTCGGGTGGCACCACCGAGATGGCCGACGAGGCCAGCACCGGATTGACTGTACCGATCCCGATGCCGGTGACGATGAACCCGGGCAGCAGGACGGTCCACCCCGATGAGGGATGGGTGGTGGCCATCAGCAGGCAGCCGACCGGCAACCAGGAGGAGCCCGGTGCCGAGGAGATAACGGGACTGGATCCGGACGGTGAGCTTGCCGGCGATCGGGGCCACGATGAAGGCGAGCACGGTGATGGGCAGGAAGCGCAGCCCGGCGGCGAACGGGCCGTAGCCGAGGTCGTCCTGGATGTAGAGGGTCAGGTACAAGAAGAGGGCGAAGATCGAAGCGGCGATGGTGAACGCCGCCAGCGACACGCCCACCATGGCCGGCCGGCGGAACAGGGTGAGGTCGAGCATCGGGTCGCGTTGGCGCCACTCGGCCACGAGGAAGATGGCCAGCAGGACGCCGGCCCCGACGAGCAGTCCGATGATCAGCGTGCTCCCCCACCCGTCGTCGTTGCCCCGGACCAGCGCGAAGACCAGCATGAAGAGGGCAACCGAGAACGAGACGAACCCGATCCAGTCGACCCGCCGTTTGCGGATGTCACGTGACTCCTGGACACGGGCGAGCGTGATGAGGACGGCCACGACGCCGATGGGCACGTTGACGAAGAAGATCCACCGCCAGCCGATGCCGCTGGTGATGGCCCCGCCGACCAGTGGTCCGACGGCCACCGCGCCGCCCATGACCGCGCCGTAGATCCCGAACGCCGTACCCCGCTCCCGGCCGGAGAAGGCCTGGGCGATGAGGGCCAGCGAGGTGGCGAACATGATGGCGCCACCCACGCCCTGCGCCGCCCGGGCCAGGTTGAGCATGAGCGAGGACGTGGCCAGGCCGCACACCAATGAGGAGGCGGAGAACACGCCGAGCCCGATGGCGAACACCCCGCGGCGGCCGAACATGTCGCCGAACACCCCGGCGGTGAGGAGGAAGGCGGCCAGCGTGAGCGAGTAGGCGTCGACCACCCACTGGAGGTCGCTGAAGGAGGCTTGCAGCGACCGCTGGATGTCGGGCAGCGCCACGTTCACGACGGTGATGTCGAGCAGCAGCATGAACGTCGCCGTGCACACGGCGATCAGGGTCCACCACTTGCGTTCGAGTGCAGGCATGGCTCCGTCCTTCCTTGGCGCCGGCCGGGGGCGGGGGGCGGGATTGCCCGGGTTCGGTGCCGGCCTCAGGCCGCTCGGCTCTCGTCGTCGGGCTTTCCCCGCAGTCGACGCCCAGCTGGGTTAATTACGATCCAACTCGGATTGTATTGAATCTAACGCCGGATGGCAAGCCCGGAAGGTGACACACCGCATCGGCCGCCGCCAGGCGGTGTCCCGGGCCAGCTCGGCCCCGGTGCTGGGCCCGGGGGTACCGTTGGCCATGCCTCGGTTCCGCTCGGCCCCGGCCACCTTGGCCCTGATGTCGGCAGTGGCCGCAGTGTTGGCGGCAGTGACAGTGGCGGGCGCGAGCGCGGCGGGAGGGGCGTCGGCACCGACTGCCCCGGCCGCTGGCGCCTCGACCACCACGGTGTGGCTGTGCCGACCTGGTCTGGCCAACGATCCGTGCACCCCTCCGCTCACGACGACTCGGACCACACCCTCAGGAAAGGCACTCGGCGTCGTCGCAACCCGGGCCGCCACCGAACCGAAGATCGACTGCTTCTACGTCTACCCCACGGTGAGCGACCAGAAGACACCCAACGCCAACCTGACCATCGATCCGACAGAACGGTCGATCGCCCTCTACCAGGCGGCCCGATACTCCGTCGACTGCCGCGTCTTCGCCCCCATGTACCGTCAGGTCACCGTTTCCAGCATCACCAGTCCGGGCGCCGCGGCGGACCCTCAACTCGCCTACAACGACGTGCGGCAGGCCTGGGACACCTACCTTCGGGACTTCAACCACGGGCGGGGCGTGGTGCTCATCGGCCACAGCCAGGGATCGTTCGTGCTGCGCCAGCTCATCTCCTCGGAGATCGATCCTCATCCCGCGATGCGCCGTCTGCTGGTGTCGGCCGTGCTCCTCGGTGGGAACGTCACCGTGCGGCAGGGTTCCGACGTCGGCGGTGACTTCAAGCACATAAGGGCATGTCACAGTGCCGCTCAGACCGATTGCGTGATCGCCTTCTCGACCTTCGACTCCGTCCCGCCGGCCAACTCCATCTTCGGACGCACGGCCGCACCGGGGCTGCAGGTCCTGTGCACAAACCCGGCGTCGTTGGCGGGAGGATCCGGGTTGCTGGATCCGATCTTTCCCACCCAGCCGTTTGCCCCTGGGTCGACCATCGCTGCCGGGATCCAACTGCTCGATTTCACGGTGCCCAGTGTCCACACCCCCTGGGTGTCCTCGCCCGGGGCGTACAGCGCGACGTGCTCGGCGGCCGGCGGCGCACATGTGCTCGAGATCACGCCGCGGTCGGGCGCACCGCTGATCCACCCGAGTCCGGACGCCACCTGGGGCCTCCATCTGGTGGACGCCAACATCGCCCTCGGCAACCTCATTGGCGTGGTCCACAGCCAGGCCTTGGCCTACAGCCGTTCGCACTGAGTCGTTCACGCCGAGTCGTTCACGCCGGGTCGTTCGCCCGTCGGCCGTTCGCACGTCGGCCGTTCACACGCCGACAGACGCCGCCGAAGACCACACGCTCGAGCGATCGGGGCGCCGGAGAGCAACCGCCCAATCGGCTATGGATCCTGTCCTCTGACCGGCTCGACCTCCATGCCGGTCCCGGGCAGGCCCAGGAAGGCGAGCACGGCGAGCCCTTCCCGCGCCAGGGCCCGCAGTGCGCCCGGCGCGATCGGCTCCAGCGGCTTGAGGCGCAGCCGGCCATCAGCCAGGCCCCAGGTCCCGACGACCCGGCCACCGACCAGCGCGGTGGGACGGAAGAGACCATTGGTGGTGACGATGCCCCGGTGGGCACCGGCCACGAGGGAGCGGTCCACCCACCCATGGAGCACCGGGTCGAAAGGGCCGAGCAGGCTGGGTGTCGGCATGCGGAAAGAGCGACGGCCCGCGCTCGTTCCGGCCCGTTCGGCCAGATCGACCAGACCGTCGGGGTATTCGATGCACTCATCGGCGACGGCTTGGAAGCCGGCACGGGCCCGGCGCAGCGTGATGCCCGCCCATTTGGCCAGATCGTCGGCGGTGGCAGGCCCGTGCCCCGTCAGGTACCGACGGGCCACGCGAGCCAGCGCCTCGGGCTCGTCGAGCCGATCGGGAGCCCGGCCCAGCCAGGCCTCGACACGCACGAACGCCGATTGGCCCTGGCGAGTCGGGCCGCGCACGATGTGCCCCCGCAAGGTTGCAGCAGCCAGCAGATGCACCAGGGCCTGTCCCTCGGTGCGCACGCCGGCCCCGTCCAACGCCGCTCGCAGTTCGGTCCTTGTCTGCGGTCCGTGTTCCGTGACGGCCGCCACGATGGTGTCGACCCCCCGATCGACATCCCGGGCTTCGAGGCCGAGTTGCCGGAGGCGCCGGTCGTTCCCAGGGCGCGTCCGCGGCGTCGTCAGCGGATGCAGCCACCAGTAGTCGTCGGCAGCCACCAGATGGAGCGTCCCCCGGTTGAGCCAGCTGATCACCGCGCTCCGGCGCCGGGTGAGCGCATCCTCGACGTCGGACACCCCGGTGAGCCCGCTCCGGGCCCGGATTGCCAGCCGGGCCCCGCGATGGTCTTGCGCCTGCACGGCGAGGATCCTCTCGAGCACCTGCTCGGTACCGGGTGCGGAGCGGGAACGCAGAAGCTGTGCGTCCAGCCGGGCCGCCAAGCGCCGGGCCAGGGGTCCGGCCAGTTCGCTCACCACCCAGGAGTCTGCCGCTTCGCGTTCTCCCCGGGGAGTGGCGGCTATCAGTCCAGCTCAGCGGGCCGGCGCCGGGCTCAGCCGATCATCAGTGGCGGCCAGCACGTGACGCAGAGAACCTCGGTGTCGCTGGGATCGATCCAGCCGCGTTCCCCCGGGTCGACCGTCTCGCCGCAGTTGACGCACTGGCCACCCCAATGGAGGCGGGCGAATCTGGAGCCCGGGCCGAGGGGAAGAACGTGGGTACCGACCGGCGTGGTGCGGCCCACTTCCCTCGTTCCTCTGGACACCAACTGGGGCGGCGGACGGCGACCGGCCGCAGCTGCACCCACCTGCTGCTCGACCACCGCCCGGTCGACCGCCTGCTGCTCGACTACCGCCCGGTCGACCGCCTGCTGCTCGACCACCTGCTGCTCGGCCATTTCCACCGACACCTCCTGCGGCGGCCGCCGCCGGCCTCTGCTGCGCCAGGGCCATCTCCACCCATCTGGATTGATGGAGTCATCGGCGCGGGCAACGGAGACCTTGACCCAACGAAGTCCCAGGCCCCGGGGCCGGCTCGAGCCGCCAAGGCTCCGGGCCGCCCGTTACCGCCATAGACAGGCCCGGAGGGGCCAGTTACTGTCAGATCGCGTGCCAAAAAAGGGCTGTTCGGGCTCCGGTCAACCGTCCGGTCTGCCCCATCATTGACAAGGACCCGCCATGCAGAGCTACGAACCCTTCGGTGGAGTGATCAAGCGTACCCAGGCGGAGTCGACCCCGTGGTGGCCGGAACCGGCGCATCCGAAAGAGGGCGCCCCTGATGTAGTGCTCATCCTGCTCGACGACACGGGGTTCTCCCACTTCGGCTGCTACGGGTCCGATCTGGTCACGCCGAACATCGACCGGCTGGCTGCCGGGGGCCTCCAGTTCACCAACTTCCACGTGACCCCCCTGTGCTCCCCGACCCGGGCCGCACTGCTGACGGGACGGAACCACCACACGGTCGGGATGCGATCGCTGTCCAACTTCGACAGCGGGTATCCGCACATGCGCGGCCATATCACCAACCACGCCGCCACGGTGGCCGAAGTGTTGCGCGACGAGGGCTACGCCACGTTCGCCGTCGGGAAATGGCACCTCTGCGGCATGGAGAACGCCTCGGCCGCCGGGCCGTACGACCAGTGGCCCTGCCAGCGCGGCTTCGACCGCTACTACGGGTTTCTCGAGGGTGAGACCGATCAATTCCACCCGGAGCTCGTCTACGACAACCACGCCGTCGAGCCACCGGCGACGCCGGCTCAGGGCTACCACCTGAGCGAGGACCTGGTCGACCACGCCATCCGCTTCATCCATGACTCGGCGTCGATCCGTCCAGACCGCCCGTTCTTCACCTACCTGGCCTTCGGCGCCATGCACGCCCCCCACCAGGCCCCCGGCGACTACCTACAGCGATACCGCGGCAAGTTCGACGACGGGTGGGACGCGGCCCGGGACCGGTGGTTCGCCAAGCAGCTCGAGATGGGACTTCTTCCCGCCGGCACCGAGCTCGCCCCCCGCAACCCCGGTGTCGAGGCATGGGACACGCTTCCCGACAACCAGCGTCGCCTCGCGTCCCGCCTCCAAGAGGCCTTCGCCGCCTTTCTGGAGCACACCGACGCCCAGATCGGCCGGCTGGTGGCCGCCCTCGACCGGCTCGGGCGGCTCGACAACACGCTCATCGTCCTGCTGTCGGACAACGGGGCCAGCCAGGAGGGTGGTCCCTTCGGCGTCATGCACGAGATGAAGTACTTCAACTTCCTGGTCGAGTCCCCGGACGACGCGGTCGAGCGCATCGATGACATCGGCGGCCCCCACAGCCACTGCAACTACCCGTGGGGTTGGGCCCAGGCCGGCAACACCCCGTTCAAGTGGTACAAGCAGAACACCCACGAGGGAGGAGTGCACGTACCGCTCATCATGCACTGGCCGAGCGGCATCGAGGACGCCGGCGGTCTGCGCGACCAGTTCCATCACGTCAACGACATCGTGCCGACCATCTACGAGGTGCTCGGTGTCGAGCCGCCGCCGGTCTACCGCGGCTGGGAGCAGATCCCCCTCTCGGGGGTGTCCATGCGATACAGCTGGGACGCCCCGGGTGCCGCCGGTCGGAAGGCGGTCCAGTACTACGAGATGATGGGCCACCGGGCCATCTACCTCGACGGCTGGAAAGCCGTCACTCGGCACCAGCCCGGGGTCCCCTTCGACGAGGACGACTGGGAGCTCTACCACCTGACCGAGGACCGCTCGGAGTGCCACAACTTGGCCGACGAGCAGCCTGACCGAGTGGCGGAGCTGGTCGAGCGGTGGTGGCAGGAGGCAGAGGAGTACGGCGTCCTGCCCTTGGACGACCGGACCATCGAGCTCTTCGCTCCCCGCTACCGCGACCGTTCGCCCCACCCCGCCGACGGCCGGTACTCCTATTTCCCGCCCATGTCACCGCTTCCGGGCCAGGCCGCGCCCCGCTCGGCGGTCGGGGCTGGGACATGACGGCCACCGTCGACCGACCCGCCGGGGCGTCTGGGGTCCTCTATGCCTCGGGAACCGAGAACTCGGGGGTGAGCCTCTTCGTGCAGGACGACCGGCTGGTGTTCGACTACAACTGCTTCGGCGACCACCAGGTGGCCGTGTCCGAACAGCCGGTTCCGGTCGGTCCCTCCTCGGTCGGGGTGCGGTTCCGCCGGTCCGGAAAGGGCGGCCAAGCCACGCTGGTCGTCGACGGGAACGACAGCGGCACGCTGCCCATCCCGTTCGCGATGACCATGATCTCGAGCGTGGGGCCGAGTATCGGCTACGACCACGGATCGCCGGTCAGCCCGCGCTACCAGGGCCCCTTCCCCTTCGAGGGGCGGTTGAACCGCCTCGACGTGAACCTCGTGCGTGGGATGGGGGCCGAGACGGCCGCTGGGGCCGCGGCGGCAGAGCGGGCGGCCATGGCCCGGCAGTAGCCCTTCGCTCCGAGCTGGTGGACAGAGCCCGTCCGGGCGCGTCCTGCCCCGCAACGGGCTCAGGCGGTGAACCGGGCAGACGCCCCGGCATCCACGTCCACCACCGAGCCGGTGATGTGGCGGGCCGACTCAGAGGCCAGGAAGACCACGACTGCCGTCACCTCCTCCGGCTCGAGCCAGGGAACCGGCTGAGCGTGGAGGGAGGCCATGCCCTCGACCACGTCCTCCCGGTTCGGGTTCTCGAGGTCGGGACGCATCAGGCGGTACAGCACGTCGTTGTGGATCATCGGCGTGGACACGTTGCCGGGAGCCACGGCGTTGACCGTGATCCCGAACGCGGCGAGCTCGTAGGCGACGCGACTTGCAGAGTCCGATGACTCCCCACTTGGAAGCCACGTAGGCGGGGATACCAGGGTTGGCGGTGCGGCCCATCATCGAGGAGATGCCGATGATCCGTCCCCATCGTTGGCGCCGCATGTGCGGGGCGACGGCCCGCATGGCGTTGAACACTCCGGTCAGGTTGGTGTCGAGGGTCTCGCTCCATTGCCCTGCGTCCATGGTGCAGATCGACCCCATCGTCGACACGCCGGCGTTGGCGACCAGGATGTCCACCGACCCGAGCTGGTCCCGGGCGCCATCGACGAACTCGGTCATGGCGTCGAGGTCCCGCACGTCGGTTACTCCCGACACACAGGTCCGACCCTGCTCTTCGACCAGGCGGGCCGTCTCGGCGAGATCGTCGGTGGTCGACATCTTGTAACCGACGGTGGCGAGGTCGTGGCACAGGTCGCATACGGCCACATCGGCGCCGAGACGTGCGAACTCGAGAGCGTGGCTCCGGCCCTGGCCGCGCCCGGCACCGGTGACGAACGCCACCCGTCCCGCGAACGGCAGTTCAGCAGCGGTGCTCACCAACTCGTCCGTCATCAGGCCTCCTCGCCTCGCCTCCTCGGAGGCGGGTGTACTCCGGACCGCGCTGCCACAGTCAGATCCAAACCACGTCCCCTCCCGGCCGGCCGATCCTAACGGTGCCCGTCCCCTCCCTCCCGCCCGGGAAGACGCGGGCCCGAATCGGCTTCGGATGTCAGGCGGAGCGACCCCATGTGGTGAGCACCCGCCGGTACCGGCGATCCCAAGCGTCGTAGGTGCGGCGGAGGGCCGTGCCGGGCCAGGCCGCGGGCACCAGCTCGGTGGGCAGCAGCGGATCGGCCTGCAAGTGGCGGAGCACGGCGGCCGACAGCTCGAAGCCGGGAGCGAGGTCCGCGGGCCCGGCCGGTGGGAGCCCGTCGAGCCGGTGGATGAGGTCCTCGGCCCGCTGTGCCCACCCCTCGAGATCGAAGAGCTCGGCGGCCAGTGCGACCGGGTCACCCTCGGGCACGGCGGTGTAGACGGCGACGCCGTGCTCGGCCGTCGGGTCCGGCTCGAGATCGATGTTGTCCGGCCGCAGCCAGACCCCTCGCGCTGCTCGGCCAGCCGGGCCAATTTCAGGCGGCGCCGCAGGCTCGAGCGCTCCTCGGCCGGGCGGCCGGTGGCGGTGATCACCACGAGTCGCCACTCGCCGGTCCAGGGCCGGGTCGTCCCGGCGCGGCTCCGGTGCTGCCGTTCCTGGCGGGCGAGGAGGTGGCCACCGAGCCGGTACCGGCCCGGCCCGTCGGTCGAGACCTCGCCCGCCGCCGCCATCCGGCTCAGTGCCACCCGGGCCCGGTTCTCGTTGATGCCGAACAGCGAGGCCAGATGGACGAGGTGGGCGACCGGCAGCTCCGGTGGCTCCTGGCCCAGCAGGGCGCTGGCCAGGACGGATCGGGCGGTCAGTGTCATGGCGGGGTCGTCCGGGCCGCCGCCGCGGCCCGAAGAGTCGGAGCCGCTTGTATTACGGACTTGTATCATCTGTCGAGTCTATGTAATATCACAGTCATGGCCCTCACCATGGTGGCCGACCAGGAAGCCCGGCCCGAGGTGCTCCCGACCGAGCAGCTCATGGCCAACGGGATGGCGCGGCCCGAGTTGCGCCAGGACCTCCGCCGGATCAACAACCTGCGCAATGCCGTCACGGTGGCGTCGGTGTGGTTGTGGGTCGCCGTCATCATCGGCGTGGCGGTCTGGTTGGACAACCCTCTCGGTTATATCGCCGCCTTCCTGCTCATGGGCCCGATGTACGCCGCGCTTTGCCATCCTCATGCACGAGGCGGCGCACAAACTCCTGTTCACCGACAAGCGGGCCAATGACTGGGTGGGCACCTGGCTCATCGCCTATCCCACCTGGACCCCCATCGCCATCTACCGGCGCGGTCACTTCGCCCACCACAAGGAGGAGTTCGGCCCACGCGAGCCGGACATGGCCTTCTACGGCGGGTACCGGTGTGACCGGCGTACCCTCTACCGCCGCCTGCTCCGCGATGCGGTCGGCATCTCCGGTTGGAAGAACTTCACCCCGCTGTTCCGGTCGTTGAAGAGCCCGACGTTCCGCCCGATCTCGGCGTCGATCATCGGCGTCCAGGTCCTCCTGTGGGCGATCATGTGGGCGGCCACTGGCCGGTGGTGGATCTACCCGCTGCTTTGGTGGCTCCCCTGGATGACCCAGTGGCGGGTCCTCAACCGCCTCCGGGCCATCGCCGAGCACGGCGGCCTCCAAGCCAGCACCGACCGACGGGTCACGACCCACAACGTGCGCCAGTCCTGGCTGGCACGGTTCTGGTTCGTCCCCTACAACACGGGCTGGCACCTGGCCCACCACGTGGACATGGGCGTGCCCTTCCGTAACCTGCCCGCCTTCCACACCGAACTGGAGCGGGCCGGTTACGTCACAGGCGCGCTGACCTATCCCAATTACCGCTCACTCTGGAAGGCCCTGGCCTCGGCCTGAACCATTACGGCATCACGGCCATTGCGGCGATTGCGGCGAACTCGGTTCAGACCGGTCGGCTCCGCAAGGCCCGGTAGTGCCGGACGAGCGCCGCGGTCGAGCTGTCCTGTCCGCTCAGATCGGGCGTCGCCGGAGCGCTCAGGGCCGGGGCGAGCTCCTTGGCCATGACCTTGCCCAGCTCCACCCCCCATTGGTCGAACGAATCGATCCCCCATACCGCACCCTCGGTGAACACGGTGTGCTCATAGAGTGCCACCAGCTGGCCGAGGACCGAGGGCGTGAGCTTCGGCGCGACGATGGTCGAGCTGGGGTGGTTGCCCGGCATCACTTTGTGGGGAACCAGTGCCGGGGGCGTCCCCTCGGCGGCCACCTCCTCGGCGGTGCGACCGAAGGCCAGGACCTTCGACTGGGCGAAGCAGTTGGACATGAGCAGGTCCTGTTGCGTGCCCGTCTCGTGGGTGGATTCTGCGAAGCCGATGAAGTCGGCGGGTATGAGCTTCGTGCCCTGGTGGAGGAGCTGGTAGAAGGCGTGCTGTCCATTGGTGCCGGGCTCGCCCCAGAAGATCTCACCCGTCTGTCCCCAGACCGGTGAGCCGTCCCGGCGCACCGACTTGCCGTTCGATTCCATGGTCAGCTGCTGGAGGTAGGCCGGAAACCGGGATAGGCGCTGGCTATAGGGGAGCACGGCATGGGTCTCGGCGCCGAACAGGTCGTCGTACCAGACATTGAGCATCCCCTGGATCACCGGCATGTTGGCCTCGAGCGGCGCGGTGACGAAGTGCCGGTCCATGGTGTGGAAGCCGGCGAGCATGTCGGCAAAGGCCTCCGGGCCGATAGCGACCATGAGCGAGAAGCCGATGGCCGAGTCGTACGAGTACCGGCCCCCGACCCAGTCCCAGAAGCCGAACATGTTCTCCGGATCGATGCCGAACTCTTCGACCGCCTCCTCGTTGGTGGACACGGCTACGAAATGGCGCGGCACCGCTTCGTCCCCAGCACTCCAACCCTTCCAGCAGCCACCGGCGGGCGGCGGCCGCGTTCGTCAGGGTCTCGAGGGTGGTGAAGGTCTTGGACGACACGACGAAGAGCGTCTCGGCCGGGTCGAGGTCACCCGTCTTGTAGTACAGGTCGACTGGATCGATGTTGGAGACGAACCGGCACGCGATGTCCGGGGTGGTGTAGTCGCGCAGCGCCTCGTAGGCCATGGCCGGTCCGAGGTCCGAGCCACCGATGCCGATGTTGACCACGGCCCGGATCCGCCGGCCGGTGTGTCCGGTCCACTCACCCGAACGCAGCCGTCCCGCCACGACACCCATCCGATCCAGCACCCGGTGCACGTCGGCCACCACGTCCTGACCGTCCACCTCGAGATGGCCGTCCCGGGGCATCCGCAGCGCCACATGGAGCACGGCCCGGTCCTCGGTGGTGTTGATGTGCTCGCCGGCGAACATGGCGTCCCGCCGCGCTTCGACACCGGCCCGCCGGGCCACGTCCATCAGCAGGCGGAGTGTCTCATCCGTGGCCCGGTGCTTCGAGTAGTCGAGCCTCAGGTCGCCGGCCGTCACCGACATGGCCTCGCCCCGGCCGGGGTCCTCCTCGAACAAACGGCGCAGATGGACGTGCCTCATCTGCTCGAAATGGCTGGTCAGGCGGCCCCACTCGGCCGTCTCGAGGATGTCAACGATCTCGTCGCTCGTGGTCATGGACTCTCCTCCGTGGACGGTGCGGTCCGAACGCCGTTCGATCCTGCCCCATGGTGGTCCAACTCGAGACGGTGATCCGGACCGGGTCGGATCCTGGCCCAGGGTGGTCGACCGGTGACCCAGGGACGCCGGACGGACACCGGCTGCCACCAGGAACTTCGACCCCGGTCCGGAAAGATAACCGACCAATTACCTTTCGGTGACTCGCTGATCGCGTGCCGTTCACCTGGCTCTTTTACCGTCACCGGTGATGGCCGCCTCCTACGACACGCACTGCTCGCGACCTCGCGATTCGAGGGGACGCGGGACGCGTGGCGCCTCGGAGCTGCGCCGTCCGGAGGCCTGGCCTCCGCTGCCTCTCACGGCATCGGCGCCATCCCCCGCCCCGCCCGTGAGGCAGTTCAACAGTGGTGTCAACGCCCGGGCCCGTCGCCGACGCGGCGGTGCCCGGGCCTGCACCCTGTTCCGGGGAGCCTCGGGTCGGCCTTGACCGTGGCGTTCCCCGAAGTCGACAGCCGGGGGGTCCTCCCGCCCAGGAGCCACCCCACCATCCTGATCATTGACAGCGACACGCAATCCCGAGACCACGCTGGCGGCCATGCTGTCGGTCGAGGGATTCGACGTCGTCACCGCCGCCACCGGTGACAAGGGGTGGCCCTGGTCGCTTCGGACCGCCCCTCCCTCGTCCTGCTCGACATGATGCTCGCCGACACCAAGGGCGTGTCGGTCTTCCGCCGCATCACCCGTGTGTCGACGGTGCCGGTCATCATGATCACCGCCCGCGACGACGAGCTCGACGCGGTGCTGTCGCTCGAGGCCGGCGCGGCCGACCATGTCACCAAGCCTCCGCGACCACGGGAGCTCACCGCCCGTATCCGCGCCGTGCTCCGCAGGGTCGGCAACCAGCCCGGCGTGGTGGCTCCGCCCACCCCCGAAGGGGTGTACATCCTCGGGCCGGTCTCGATCGATGTCTCGCGCCGGGAGGCGATGATCCGGGGAAAGTCGGTCGAGCTCTCGCGCAAGGAGTTCGACCTTCTGGCCCTGCTCATCTCGGAGGCTGGCACGGTGGTCACCCGAACCCAGTGCATGGAGCGCATCTGGCGAACCAAGAAGATGGGCGACAGCCGCACCCTGGACACCCATGTCAAGCGACTTCGCAAGAAGATCGAGCTGAGGCCGGCCGAGCCCCAGCACGTGCTCACCGTCCGCGGCATCGGCTACCGCTTCAAGCCGTAGGGGTCCGCCCGACACCCCCTTCGTCCCCAGGCTCCTCCCCCCTTGGTCGACGACCGGTGCGGGTGGACCCCTACGGCTTGAGGTGAGCCGACGGGGCCACGGACACCTGGGACGCTGCCCTACACTGGCCCCGGCGATGGGGCTCGCCATAACCGTCGAGTGTTCGACTGATGGCTCCTACCGGAACGAGTGGACGCGGCGCGACCGGAGGAGCGATGGCACACCGATCGAGGTCCGCCGCCGGGGCGCTGCCCGAACCACCGGTGCGGATCGCTGCCATTGCCACCGGTGGGTCGCTTGGCACCCTGGCCCGCTACGGCCTCGAGCGGGCCCTCGCCCCACCCGCCCTCGGGTTCCCGTGGCCCACGATGCTGGCCAATGTGCTCGGCTCCCTCCTGCTCGGCGTGATCGTGACCCTGGTGGTCGAACGCTGGCCCCCGACCCGGTTCGTGCGGCCGTTCGCAGCCATCGGCTTCTGTGGCGGCTTCACCACCTTCTCGACCATGGTGGTCGAGACCGCCCAACTCGGTCGCCACGGCAGAGTCGGTCTTGCCTTTCTCTATCTGGGCGCCACGCTCGGTGCGGGTCTGGCCGCCGCCACCCTCGGCATCGGACTCGCCCGCCGTGGCCTCCCGGCCGGGGCGCGCCGGCCCATCCCCGACCCGGATGACCTGGGCACGCTCGCCGATCGCCCCGACCGGCCGGCGGGCCCCGGATGGGACGCGGGCCGTCATGATCATCGGCGAATTGGCCGTGGCCGGTGCTGTCGGCGCCGTCCTTCGGTACCTGGTCGACCATCTCGTGCAGCACCGCCTGGCACCGGGACGCGCCGGGCCCGAGTTCCCGCTCGGGACCATGGCAGTCAACGTCAGCGGGTCCTTCGCGCTCGGGCTGCTCGTCGGGAGCGGACTCCACCACGGCGTGTCGGCCACATGGGTCACGGTGGGGGGCACGGGACTGATCGGCTCGTACACGACGTTCTCGACCTTCACCTTCGACACGGTGCGGCTGGCCGGGGACGGTCGCCGGGCCACGGCTGCGCTCAACGTGATGACCAGCCTGGCTTTCGGCCTGGGTGCCGCCGCGGTCGGCCTCGCCCTCGGCTCCCTGACCTGAGCCGGCCGCGCCTGGAGACGGCCACCCAGGCGGCCACTGGCCACACGGTCGGTGGTTGCCGCCCCCCTTGCTCCACAACGTTCACATAACGATCACCCCCAGTATCCGGCGGGACGGTTGGCGTTCACCTGCGTTTTCTAGGGTCCGTGCCGGAGGTTCTGGTGAGCAGGGTCCCTGTCAGCGACAGCATCCGGGTACTGGTGGTGGAAGACGAGGAGTCCTACCGTCAAGCGCTCTCCTCCGGGCTCGAGCCGAGAAGGCTTCGTGGTCGACGTCGCGGCCGACGGGGTCGAGGGCCTTCGTCGATTCGTCGACCACCGGCCCGACATCGTCCTGCTCGACCTGCTGCTGCCCGGCATGCACGGCACCGAGGTGTGCCGTCGGATGCGGGAACTGAGTCCCGTTCCGATCGTCATGGTCAGCGCCGTCGGCGCCGAGCTCGACGTGGTCCTCGGACTCGAGCTCGGCGCGGCCGGCTACGTCACCAAGCCGTTCCGGCTTCGCGAGCTGGTCGCCCGGATGCAAGCCATCCTCCGCCGGGTGTCCCCTCCCGAGCTTCCGATGCTCGTCGCGGCACCCACCCGCATGGACGTCGACCACGGACCTGATCGACGAACCACCGGCCGATATCGCCTTCGGGTCGGCCACGGTCGACTTCGAGCGCCGTGAGGTCATCGGTGGACGGTGAGCCCGTCCACCTGTCACGGCGGGAGTTCGACCTGCTGGCCGTCCTGCTCACCCCGGCCCGGCGGGTGCGCACCCGCGAGGAGCTGATCGACCTCCTGTGGCCGGACCGGTTCCTGTCCGACAGCCGCACGCTGGACACCCACATCCACCGGCTGCGGGCCAAGCTCGAGCCGGATCCCGCCGAGCCCCGTTTCATCGTAACGGTGCGCGGCGTCGGCTTCCGGCTCGACCCGGACGGTTCACGGCCGCTCCGCCCGCTCGTCACGGCCTGCCGCCGGACCTCCCCGAGACTCCGGTGACGGCGCCTCGGCTAGCCCGGGCGGCGGCGCTCGGCCGGAAGACCTAGCCGAAACGCCCGTTCACGTAGTCGAGGGTGCGCGGGTCGGATGGCTCGCTGAACAGCCGGCGGTCGGGCCGAACTCGATCAGCTCGCCCGCCTTGTCCTCCGCCCATGAGCAGGAAGGCACAGCGGTCGGACACCCGCATCGCCTGCTGCATGTTGTGGGTGACGATGATGATGGTGACCCGGTGCTTGAGCTCACCGATCAGCTCCTCGATTCGCTTGGTGGCGATCGGGTCGAGGGCCGAGGTCGGCTCGTCCATCAGCAGCACCTCGGGCTCGACGGCCAGCGCCCGGGCGATGCACAGGCGCTGCTGCTCCCCACCCGACAGGGTGCTGGCGTGGGCCTTCAGCCGGTCGCGGCACGCTGTCCCACAGCGCGGCAGCGATCAGCGCCGACTCGGCCGCCTCGTCGAGCAGCGCCTTCTTCCGCACCCCGTTGAACCTGAGCCCGGCCACGGCGTTCTCGTAGATGCTCATGGTGGGGAAGGGATTGGGCCGCTGGAAGACCATCCCCACCCGGCTGCGGAGCAGGGTGGCATCGGTGGAGCCGGCGTAGACGTCGGTGTCGCCGAGCATGACCGTCCCGCTGACCTTCGCCGAGCGCACCGTGTCGTGCATGCGGTTGAGGGCCCGGAGCAGGGTCGTCTTGCCCGACCCGGACGGGCCGATGAGGGCGGTGATCTCACCCTCGTGGACGTCGAAGGACACGTCTCGTACCGCGGTGCGGCCGGCGAAGGACACGGCCACGTCGCGGAGGCTCATGACCGGCTCACCGACGGGCTCGGTCGACCAGGACCTCGGCGGTGTTCACGTTCAGGGTCCTCCGAGCGGGTGTCGGGGGCCCGGCGTGGGATCGGTCATCGTTTCTCCCTTTGCAGAAGATGGGCCAGGACGCGGCTCCCGATGCTGAAGACCAGCACCACCACCATCAGCAGGAGCGCCGCGCCCCAGGCGACCTGCACGAGGTCGGCGTAGGGCTGGCTGCTGTTGTTGTAGATCAGCGATGGAAGCGCCGCCATCGGCTTGGTCGGATTCCACTGCAGGTACTGGTTGCCGAAGATGGTGAGCAGCAGCGGCGCCGTCTCGCCCAGGCCGCGGGCCACGGCCAGCAGCACCCCGGTGATCACGCCGGGGAGGGCAGCGGGAACGACCACCCTGCGCGGCGATGGTGGCCCGGCGGGCGCCGAGGGCCAGGGCCGCCTCGTTGAGGTCGTGCGGGGCACGCCCCGGAATGGCGGTCTCGCCGGCCCGCATGATGACCGGCAGCATGATGATCCCGATGGCGAAGGCGCCGGCCAGCCCGCTGAATCCTGGTAGTTCTTCACGATGGCGATGTAGCCGAAGATGCCGATGGTGATCGAGGGCATGCCGGTCATCACGTCGGCGGTGAACCGGATGGCCGAGGCGATCCGGCCGTCCGACTCGGCCAGGAACAGCCCGCAGGCCAGCCCGATCGGGATCGACGCACCGCGGTGGCGATCACACCGATCACCAGGGTGCCGACGATGGCGTTCCAGACACCCCCGCCGGGAATCCCCTCGGGGTGGTCGGCTTGGTGAAGAAGTCCGCGTTCCAGGCCGGCAGCCCTTTGATCACCACGTAGGCCACCACCGCCACCAGCGGAACCACGGCCAGGCCCAGGAAGACCCAGCAGATCCCGATGCCGATCTTCGAGTACACCTTGCGCCGAACCGAGGACGGCGCCGCCTCCGACTGGATACGGCGGCGCCGCTCGAGGATGGGATCGGCCGGGGTGTCGAAGGCCAGGGTGGTCATCAGACCACTGCCACTGTGCGGCGGCCCGCTGTCGCGGCCTTGGTCGACCGCACGAGGCCCGGGCGAGGGCGTTCACCGCGATGCCGATGACCAAGAGGACCAGGCCCGCCCCGAAGAGGGCGCTGAGCTCGGTCCCGTCGCCTCTCCGAAGTTGTTGACGATCAGCGAGGGAATGGTGGCCGCCGACGACTTGAGCGAATGGGCGATGAACGGTGAGTTGCCGATGACCAGCGCCACGGCCACCGTCTCCCCCAGCGCTCGGCCGGTGGCCAGGGTGAAGGCCCCGAGCAGGCCGGTGCGGGCTCTCGGGGACCACGACCTTGCGCAGCACCTGCCACCGCGTGGCCCCGAGGGCCATCGCCCCTTCGACCTGCTCGTTGGGCACCACGGCCAGCACGTCCCGTGAGATCGCCACCATGGTCGGGAGGATCATGATCGAAGAGGATGACGCCGGCCAGCAACAGGCCGACTCCGTTGTTCGGCTCCGTCGAAGAGGCCGGTCCAGCCGAACACCGACGTGAGGAAGGGCTCGACATGGTCGCGGAAGAGAGGCGCCAGCACGAGGAGGCCCCACAGCCCGTAGACCACGCTGGGCACGGCGGCCAGCAGTTCGACCGTGGTCGACAGCACCGGCCGCACCCGGTGCGGTACCAGGTAGGCGAGGGCTGAGTGCCGTCCCGAGCCCGACCGGCACGGCCATGCACCAGGGCGATGGCGGTGGTCTCGATGGTGCCCGAGGATGAACGGGAGCAGCCCGTAGTGGTGGTGGCTCGGATCCCACACCTTCTGGAAGATCCACGAGAACCCGAGGGTCGAGAAGGCCGGCTTGGACTGGACGATGAACGAGATCACGAACCAGACCACCAGGGCCACGAACAGCGCGGCCACCGCGGCCAGCAGGCCCGGTACACAGCGTTCGGGCATGGCGAGGCGCCCGCCGCGCCGCGCGCCCTCTCGAAAGTCGTCGACTCAGTCGTGGTCGACGCCACCATCCCGCCCCTGATCGCCGTCGCAGTGCAGGGTCATTTGGTGAGGAGCACCTGCCCGCTGGGTCCGGTCACCGTGAGCAGCTGCGTCCGGTTCTGGTTCTGTACCGCCGGCGGAATGGCCACGTACTGGAGGCCGGACGCCAGGTCCTGGCCACCGCCGGTATGGGTGGTCCAGTCGAGCACCTTGACCGTGCCGGCGCCGGTGGTGGCGTTGGTCTGCTTCTGCAGCAGGATGGCCCAGCTGTAGCCCGAGATGGGGTAGCTGGTGGCGCCCGGCTCGTTGACGATCGAGAAGTCGGTGGGCGTCACGTTGGTCCTCTGGTCGGCGTCAGCCGCCACGGTCGCCGCCGAGGGGACAACGTAGTGCCCGGCCGGGTTCTTGATGGCGGCGTAGGTGAAGTTGTTCTGGATGGCGTAGGCCAGCTCGACGTAACCCATCGAGTAGGGCGTCGACTTGATGCTGTCCGCCACCCCCGAGTTCTTCGGTGTCTGCACCGCGGTAGACGGCCAGGCTGATGGTCTTGCTGGGAGCGCCGAGCGTCCACGCCGTTCCGCGCCGCCGTGGAGCAGGAAGTCGCTGAAGATGTAGGTGGTGCCCGAGCTGTCGGCCCGCACCTCGGGGGTGATGGCGTTGGACGGCAGGGTGACCCCAGGGTTCAGCGCCTTGATCTGCGAGGCGTTCCAGGTCTTGATGGTCCCGTCGAAGATGCCGGCCATGGTGGCGGCGTCGAGCTTGAGCCTGGTGGTCACTCCGGGCAGGTTGTAGGAAACGGTCACCCCGCCGAGGATGTCCGGTATCTGGATGACCGGGCCGGAGCTGGCGGGCACCTTGGCCAGGTCGCTGGCGGTCATGGGCACGTCGGAGGCGGCGAAGTTGACCGTGCCGGACTGGAAGTCGGTGATACCGGTGCCGCTACCCACCCCCGAGTAGTTGACCTGCAGGCCCTGGTTGTGGCTGGTGTACGTGAAGAAGGCCTTCGTGAAGAAGGGCTGCACGAACGTCGACCCGGCCGCGTTGAGCGAACCGGCCGGAGCGCTCAGGTCGGCGCCCAAGTAGGCGGCGTTGGTGCTCTGGAGGGTGCCACCGGGCTTGGTGGTGGTCGTCGCAGGCGTGGATGACGAGCTGCATGCAGCGAGCAGCACTCCGGCGAGGACTAAGCCGGCCGCGAGCAAACGGGCCGGCCGGTGCCGGGGCCCCGATTCCGCCTGAGGGGTCATGTCTGAGTCCACTGGTCTCCAACCTCCGTGTCGTCGAGCAGGATCTGGCCCGGCCAATCAGCCGCCGGGTATGGATGCATCACGCTTCCAGCACGGACCGTACCGACGCGAGGTGAACGCACGGCGAACCGGACGTGAACGAAACACGAACAGATGGTGCTTTTCGGATGAATTGGCAGGACCAGGGGCCAAAGGACCACTCCCCGTCCCGCGATGGGCGCTCCAGGCGGCCGGAATTGTTCACCGAGTGAACAGGACGGGGAAGGGGTACGGGGCCGACCGGCGATCCTCGAGGCCGAGTTGGCCGGTCGCCGACCCGCTGCCCCGTTGGCCCCGTTGGCCCCGTTGGCCCCGTTGGCCCCGTTGGCCCCGTTGGCCCCGTTGGCCCCGTTGGCCCCGTTGGCCCCGTTGCCTCAGGGTCGCAGGGCCAGACCGCCGACCTGGGTGCGGGACTGTACACAGCGAGGCGGCGAAACCGTCCTTCTGAGCTGGGATCGGGGTCATCCGGCATGGAGGAGACAGCCAAGCCGCTGGACAGACCGCTGGGCGCGAGGCAGGCGGCAGGCGGCTGGAGACAAGGTCGGCCAGGGGAATACACGTTCGCCTCGGTTGTTGAACAGCCGAAGTGGTGCTGGCGGCCGTCGAACGCCGGCGGGGTCGGTGCCCGAGATGTTCGGAGGAACGATGGACAAGAGGATGGAGAACCTGCCGCTGCTGCCCCTGACCTCAGGAGTCGTGCTGCCCGGCATGGTGTTCACCATGGCCCTCGAATCGGAGGAGGCCCGCGCCGCGGCCGAGGCGGCCGAGGCGTCCGGCGGCCACTTCGTGCTGGTCCCCTTCATCGACGGCCGCTACGCCTCGGTCGGCGTGGTCTCCGAGGTCATGGAGAAGGGCGACCTGCCCGGCGGCATGCCGGCCGTGGCGGTCCGGGGACTCGAGCGGGCGCGCCTCGGGACGGCGGTGCCCGGGACGGGCCGCGCCCTGTGGGTCGAGGTCGAGATCCTGCCTGAGGACCCGGCCAGCCCCGAAGCCGAGGAGTTGGCCCGCGAGTACCGGGCCGTGCTGGAGAACATCCTCCTCGGCCGGGGGGCGGGGCGGATCGCCGAGCGCCTGGGTGACGTGACCGAGCCGAGCCGGGTGGCCGATATGGCGGGCTACTCACCCGACCTGTCCCTGGCCCAAAAGGTGGAGGTCCTCGAGACCCTCGACGTGGCCGCCCGCCTGCGCCTGGTCATCGCCTGGGCCCGCGAGGTCCTGGCCGACCTGACCTTGCGCGAGCGCATCAAGAACGACGTCGAAGAGGGTATGGAGAAGACCCAGCGCGAGTTCCTGCTGCGCCGCCAGCTGGAGTCGATCCGAAAGGAGCTTGGCCAGATGGGGACAGGCGACACCGACGATCCCGACGACTACCGCGCCAAGGTGGCGGCCCGCAACCTCCCCGAGGGTGTGCAGAAGGCCGTCGAGCGTGAGGTCGACAAACTCGAACGGATGAGCGAGCAGAACCCCGAGCACGGGTGGATCCGCACGTGGCTGGACACCGTGCTCGAGGTTCCCTGGGACGTGCTGTCCGAGGACCGGCTGGACGTTCCCGAAGCGTCGCGCATCCTCGACGAGGACCACGACGGCCTCCGCGACGTGAAGGACCGCATCCTCGAGCACCTGGCCGTCCGAAAGCTACAGGCTGAGCGGGGCCTGGCCCCGGTGTCCGGCCGCGGCTCCGGAGCGATCCTCGCCCTGGTCGGGCCGCCCGGTGTCGGCAAGACCTCCCTGGGGGAGTCGGTGGCCCGCGCCCTCGGGCGCAAGTTCGTGCGGGTGGCCCTCGGCGGTGTGCGTGACGAAGCCGAGATCCGGGGCCACCGGCGCACCTATGTCGGGGCCCAACCGGGAAGGCTGGTGCGCGCCCTGCGCGAGGCCGGCACCATGAACCCGGTCATCGTCCTCGACGAGGTCGACAAGCTCGGAGCCGACTATCGGGGCGATCCGTCCTCCGCACTGCTGGAGGTCCTCGACCCGGCGCAGAACCACACCTTCCGTGACCACTACCTCGAGGTCGAGCTCGACCTGTCCAAGGTGCTGTTCATCGCCACGGCCAACGTGGCCGACACCATCCCTGGGCCGCTGCTCGACCGCATGGAGGTCATCCGCCTCGACGGCTACACCGAGGACGAGAAGGTCGCCATCGGTCGCCATCACCTGATCGGACGCCAGCTGGAACGCGCCGCGCTGGGCGCGGACGAGGTGACCATCACCGATGCCGCCCTGCGGGTCGTGATCGCCGACTACACCCGCGAGGCCGGCGTCAGGTCCCTCGAGCGCGAGCTCGGCCGCCTGCTGCGCAAGGTGGCAGCCCGCATCGCCGCTCACGAGGCCGAGACCCCCGTGGTGGTCGACGCCGACGACGTCCGCGGCTGGCTGGGCCGGCCGAAGTTCTTCTTCGAGGCCGCCGATCGCACCGCCGTGCCCGGCGTGGCCACCGGTCTGGCTGTCACCGGAACGGGCGGCGACGTGCTCTACGTCGAGGCCTCGGTGATGGACGGGCCCGAGGGCCTGACCCTCACCGGCCAGTTGGGGGACGTGATGAAGGAGTCGGCCGAGATCGCCCTCTCCTACGTGCGTTCGCACGCCGAAGCCCTCGGCATCGACCCGGCGGTCTTCGCCGGGAAGCGATTCCACCTGCACGTCCCGGCCGGAGCCATCCCCAAGGACGGGCCGTCGGCCGGGGTCACCATGACCACCGCGCTGGTCAGCCTGCTCCGCGATGTGCCGGTCCGCCCGGTGCTCGGCATGACCGGGGAGGTCACCCTGCAGGGTCGGGTGCTGCCCATCGGTGGCGTCCGCCAGAAGGTGCTGGCCGCCCACCGGGCCGGGCTTGACCTCCGTGGTGCTGCCCGTCCGCAACGGTCCCGACCTCGAGGACGTCCCCGAGGCGTGCGCGACCAGATGACGTTCCATCTGGCCGCCGACATCGGCGAAGTGCTGGACGCCGCCCTGACCGACGATGGCCGGAGGAGACGGCCACCGAGCCCGCCGAGGAGCACGCCACGCGGCCTGAGCCTCACCCGTCCGGTCCGGGTCGCTACGCCCGACCCGGACCGGTCCGGGAGCACGTGGGCTGTTCAGGAGGAGCCGGACACGTAGGCGTCGAGGATGCGGGCCAGCTCGAGAGGCTGATCCCCCTGGATGCTGTGGCCCGCGCTCTTCGACCGTGACGACGCGGTCGTCCGGACGGCGACGCCGGAACTCTGCCTCGTCGGCGTCGTCGACCACCGGGGACAAGCCGCCCCGCACCAGCAGCACCGGCACCTCGATGCCCTCGAGCACGTCCCACAGTCCGCTGAAGTCCACCGAGCCCACATGCAGCCCGCTCGATCCGGCCGGGCGGCCCAGCTGGTGGCGCCACGTCCACGACCCGTCGTCCCGCTGCACCGCGTTGTGGAGGACCCCGCGCCGCAGCGAGGAGAGCGAGCGGGTGGGGTTGAACTGCACCGTGCGCTCGAGGATCTCGTCGAAGGAGGCGAACGACTCCGGCCCGGCCAGGAAGGCGGCGATGTCCGAGCTCTTCTCCCGGGTGACGCCCGGGGTGATGTCGACCAGGGCCAGCCGGCGCACCGCCTCGGGATGGGCGCCGGCCAGGGCGATGGAGGTGGAGCCGCCGAGCGACATCCCGACGACCAGGCCTGCATCGGGCGCCAACCGGGCGATGACCAGGGCGACGTCCTCGGCCATGGCGGTGGGGTTGAGCACCTCGGCGTCGCCGGGCCAGTCGGAGTGGCCGTGCCCGGGCAGGTCGATGGCCACGAGGGGCCGGTCGAGGGCCAGCGCCACCGTGTCCCAGGTGTGGGCGTTCTGGCCGCCGCCGTGAAGGAACACTGCTTCGGGAGGAGCCGCCCCCCATACCAGCGCGCTCACCGATCGGCCCGGTTCGACCTCGACGAGCTCCCGCCGCACCGTGGGCGGGCCGTTCCAGGGCAGCCCGACCTCGCTGGCGTTCTCCTCGAACATGGAGAACTCGTCGTAGGTGATGTTGTCGGAGGTGCTCACTTCGTTCCGTCCTTCTGGCGGCCACCGAGGGCGTCGACCAGCTCGCCGAGTGTGCCAGGGGAGAGCGCGTAGGGAGTGTAGAAGGCGATGCGATCCACCTCGTCCCCGAACCGGGCCTCGATTGCGGCTGCCACCTGCTTCGGAGTGCCCACTGCAGCCACGGTCTGAAGCAGGCCGTCGTCGATCATGTCAGGCATCTCCTCCCAGCGGCCCGACTTGGAGAGCATATTGAGCGCGGATTGCAGCTGCTCCCACCCCTCGACCTCGAGGACGGGGCGGTAGGCCGGTGTCGACGCGTAGAAGGCCACCAGCCAGCGCCCTGCAGCGCGTGCGGTCTCCAGCTCTTCCTCGTCCCGGCCGCAGCACACGATGACCTCGCCCGTCACCGTGAGTGCCGACCGGTCTCGGTCGGCTCGGGCCAGTCCCTCGGCGATGGCGGGCAGCGTCCGCTGGCGGAAATGGCGGGTCGAGTTGAACGGCATGATCAACAGCCCGTCGGCGACCTCGGCGGCCAGGCGCACCATCTGCGGGCCCAACCCGCCCAGGGCGAGCGGCGGCGGACCGAAGGGATTGGGCCCGGGATTGAAGGTCGGCGGCATGAGGGTGTGCGCGGTGAACTCGCCGCGGAAGTCGAGCGGCTCCCCGAGCTCCCACGAGGCGAAGATGGCCCGCAGGGCGGCGACGAGCTCGCGCATCCTGGCGATCGGTCGATCGAAGGCGGCGCCGTAGCGCTTCTCGACCTGGGTCCGGATCTGCGACCCGAGACCCAGGGTGAACCGTCCCCGGGACAGGAGCTGGAGGTCGTAGGCCTGGTGGGCCAGCTGTACCGGGTTGCGCGGGAAGGCGACGGCGACGTTCGTGGCCAATTCGAGGGAGGACGTGGCCGCCGCGGCCAGGACGAGCGGGGTGAACACGTCGTGAGGTCCCTCGAAGGTGAACGCCCCGTCCACGCCGAGCTCCTCCAGTCGGCGAGCTTCGTCGGCCGCGTCCTCAAGTCCCGCCAGCCGGGTGTCGATGGACGGGCGTGCCACCCGCCCATGCTCGCACCGACCGGGCGGTCCCCGCCGCGAGCCGACGGGTGCCCGCAGTGAACACGGGTGCCCAGGGCATGAATGACACACTGGGGCCATGGCTCCGCGCTTCCTGACGCCGGCCGAGGCCGCCGAGCTGGTCGGGAGGCGTGACACCGTCGGGTTCGGTCTCGGTCCGGCCAATCCGGACGCCTTTCTCACCGCTCTCGGCGAGCGGGACGACTGGGAGGACCTGATCCTCGGGGGGGCCCTGCTCCTCGGGTACTACACGGTGCTGGCCCACCCGAAGGTCTCCTACCGCTCGGGGTTCTTCGGGCCCGCTGAGCGGATCCTCCTGGCCCAAGGGGCCCGACATCGAGCTGGTCCCGGGCGGGTTCCGCCAGTTCGCCCCCATCCTCCGCCGGTACGCCCCGAGAGTGATGACGGCCCAGGCCGCTCCGCCGGACGAGAAGGGGATGGTCAACCTCTCGCTGCATCTCGGGGCCACCTACGACGAGCTGGTGCTGGCCGGGCGGGATCCCGACCGACTCCTGGTGGTCGAGGTCAACCCCAACCTCCCCCGGACCTGCTCCCTTCCGCCCGACTACACCAACACGTTGCCCCTCGACGTGATCGACGTGGTGGTGGAGGCCGACGGGGCGCCCTACGCCCTCGCCCCGACCCGGCCCGACGCCATCGACGAGGCCATCGCCGAGGTCGCCGGCTCCTTCGTCACCGACGGGGCCACCCTGCAGATCGGCATCGGGGCGGTGCCCGACATGGTGGCGGCCCGCCTGGCGTCGGGACCCGGCGGCCACTACGGGATCCACGGCGAGATGTTCACCGACGGGCTGATGCGCCTCCACCGAGGCGGGCAAGGTGACCAACGACCGCAAAGGCGTCTTCGACGGGGTGTCGGTCACCACCTTCGCGCTCGGTTCCGGCCGATCTCTACCGCTGGCTGGACGACAACGAACAGGTGGCGTTCGTGCCGGTCCAGGTGGTCAACGACCCGACCGTCATCGCCAGGAACCACGGCTTCGTCTCGATCAACGGCGCGCTGAGTGTCGACCTCTACGGCCAGGTGGTGGCCGACAACATCGAGGGCAAGCAGATCTCCGGCGTCGGCGGCCACGAGGACTTCGTGGCCGGCGCCGAGCTGCGCCTCGACGACCACTCGCTGATCTGCCTGCGCTCCACGGCGGTGACCAACGGGGTCACCCGTTCCCGGATCGTCCCGCCTGCTCCCGGAAGGGTCGGTGGTCTCCACACCCCGACACCACACCGGCGTGGTCGTCACCGAGTACGGGGCGGCCGACCTGTCCGGGCGCACCGTGCCGCGAGCGGGCCGCGGCGCTGGCCGAGATCGCCCATCCCGACTTCCGTGACGAACTGCCGAGGTGGCCGGTACCCTCGGACGGCGCTGAACCGAGCGTGGCCCACCCGAGCCGCAACCGGCCGGCGTCGATGACCCTGGCCAGCTTCAACGTCCACATGGGCATCGACGGCTGGGGCCGGCCCTTCGACGTGGTCGGCAATGCGCCGCGCTCGACGCCGACGTGCTGGTCCTGCAGGAGTCGTGGAAGCCGGACGGCGACGACCCCGAGCACCGCCGCGCCGTCGCCGAGCGACTCGGCTACCAGGTGGTGGCCGAAGTCGCATTGGCCCGGGGGCGCCTGTACGCGCCGCTTCCCACCGACCACCTCCCGCTGGGGGCCACGGCCGAGCCCAGGTGCGCAAGTCTTCCGCCTCGACGGCGAGCGCCGGGCGATCGAGCAGGGCCCGCCGACCGTCGCCACCGGGGCCAATGGGGTATCGCCCTCCTGTCCCGGTGCCGATCGCGCACATCGAGCGTCGTCCCGCTCGGGAAGCTCCGCCGGGACCCGGCCCGTCGGGCGGTGATCAGCTGCACGATCGACTGGCCGGTGGTCGGCTCTCGGCTGCTCGGCACCCACATGTCCCACATCACCCACGGGTCCCACGCCCAGTACCGCCTGCTGGCCGAGAGCTGCCCGGCACCGACGCGGCGGCCGTGCTGGCCGGCGACATGAACCTGTGGGGCCCGCCAGTGAGCTCCTACTTCCGGGGCTGGCGGCGCGCCCGTCCCGGCCGGACCTGGCCCGCCCGGCGCCCCCACAGCCAGCTCGACCACGTGCTGGTCACCCCGCCGGTCCGGTGTGTCGACGCCCGGGTCGGCGGCTTCGCCGGATCCGACCACCGACCGGTGGTGGTCACCCTTGCGTCCCTGAGCCGGAACGCCGCGGAACGGCGCTCGCCGGCTCGGTTCGGCGCCCGGGAAGCCCACGCCGCCCTCGGACCCGACTCCCGATGGAGCGCGGACCCGACATGGCCAGGTCTTCGAGCGGCGCTCGACGTTCATACCGCACTTCACGGGCAAGACGCGAGGCGGACCTCTACCGGACCGGGTCGGGCCCCGCGGTCATCGTGATCAGCGAGATGCCCGGCATCACCCCCACGGTGGCCGATTCGGGCGGACGGTGGCGGCCGCCGGGTTCACCGCGGTGATGCCCCACCTGTTCGGGGACGACGGCCGACCCCCATCCGTCGGCTACACCGCTTCGTCGCTCACCCGGGCCTGCATCTCGAGGGAGTTCACGGTCATGGCCACTGGGCGGACCAGCCCGATCATAAGCCTGGCTACGCGCCCTGGCCCGCGACGAGCACAACCGCTGTGGCGGCCCCGGCGTCGGCGCGGTGGGCATGTGCTTCACCGGCGGGTTCGCCCTGGCCATGATGGTCGACGACGCGGTGGTGGCACCGGTGCTAAGCCAGCCGTCGCTGCCCCTCCCGCTGACCACGTCGGCAACGACCGACCTCGGGCTGTCCGCCCGCCGACCTCGACCGGGTGCACGAACGGGCGGCCGCCGGGTCGTGCGTGCTCGGTCTCCGCTTCACCGGGGACAAGGCCAGTCCCCCCGAGCGGTTCGAACACCTCCGCGCCTGCTCGGCGATGCCTTCGTGGGCGTCGAGATCGACTCGTCGACGGGCAACCCCCACGGTCACAGGAAGACCGCCCACTCGGTGCTCACCGACGATCTCGACGACCGTCCCGGCACCCCGACCCGGGCCGCCCTCGACCAAGTCCTCGCCTTCTTCAAGGACCGGCTGCCGGGTGAACCGCCTGGCCGAGGCTGGCGGGCCCGGGGCCAGGTGAAGACCCTCGGCGGCCGGCAGATCTTCACCGTTGACATCCCGTCCCGTGGCCGGAGCTGGCGCCCCCACTGCTGGTGCTCCACGGCTTCCCGACTTCCTCGTTCGACTTCCATCGGGTGGTCGACCCCCTGGCCGCCAGACCGCCGGGTGCTGCTCTTCGACATGCTCGGCTACGGGCTGTCGGACAAGCCGGACCTCGCCTACGGCTTCGACCTTCAGGCCGACTGGCCATGGCCTTCGTCGATCCACTGGGTGTGGACCGCCTCGGGTTGCTGACCCACGACGTGGGGGACACCGTCGGCGGTGAGTTGCTGGCCCGCCAGCTCGAGGGCGCATGGGACGTGGAGATCACCGACCGGACCGTGACCAACGGCAGCATCTACATGGGCTCGCCCAGCTGAGCGCCGGACAGCTATTCCTGCTCGAACTCCCCGACGACGACTTACCCAGCGAGCGCTCCCGACCGGGACACGGTGGTGGCCGGGGTGATCGCCACCTTCGAGCCCGTCGACCGTCCGACGACGAGGAGGCCGCCGCCCAGTGGCAGATGATCGCCCACCGACGAGGGTCACCTGTTCCTGCCCCGCCTGATCCGCTACGTCGAGGAGCGGCGGCGGAGTGAGCACGCTTCACCGGGGCCATCGAGCACCACCCCTCGCCCCTGGCGGTGGTGTGGGGCCGGGACGACCCCATCGCCGTGCCGGCCATGGCCGAGCGCCTTCGCCAGGCACGCTCGGATTTGCGGCTGGAGTGCTCGACGGCGTCGGCCACTACCCGATGATCGAGGCCCCCGACCGCTTCGTGGCGGCCGTCCTCGGCCGGCCTGACCGGCCGGCTGACCGTACCGGCCTGACCGGCCCTGCCGCCGGGTTCACACACGCGAAAGGGCCGGGCCTGGAGCGGGACGGAAACTTGCGGATGGGGGGGATTGCAGGTTCCCTGCTTCACAGACCCGGCATCCAACCTATCGGCACGTACGAGCGCCGACTTGAGAAAAAACTTCGGGGAGAACGCCCTGGTCCAGGCGGTATCCGGCTCCTGTTCCCGATTTCTTGGCCGAGCCTCGACGGCCATCTCAACCGTGCACATCACCTCGCCGTGAAGCACGGCGAACCAACCGTCGGGGGATGCGGCCCAGCGCCGCCAGGCGGCGGCGAACGACGCAGGTCCTCGCGCCGGCGATGCCGCGTCCACCAGCTGGTCGGCCGAGAGCCGACTGGGTGAACCGGTCTGCCCACAGGCCCCCCCACCAGGCCCGGTCCTCGGAGGTGGCGAAGCACCAGGTCGAGGCCGAGGGGTCCACCGAGGCGAAGCCGGCCCGGTTGGCCCAGCGCAGCAGTCGGCGACCGGCGTCCCAGTTGGCACCGTTGGCCCGGGTCAGCCGCACCATAGGCGGCGATGGCCCGGTCGAGCTCCGGCTCGTCGGGAAAGAACCGGATGCCCGGATAGTCGCTGTCCCGGACCGCCACCACGCCCCCCGGGCCGGCACACCCGCCGCATCTCGGCGAGAGCGGCCACCGGGTCCCCCACGTGCTGGAGCACCTGGTGGGCGTGGACGACGTCGAAGGCGTCGTCGTCGAAGCGCAGGTCGAACAGGTCACCCACCTCGAAGGTGACCGACGGCGGTCCCCGTCGCCCGCCACGGCCCGGGCCTCCTCGATCACCACCTGGAGGCATCGATCCCACCACCCGGCCCGGAGCCACCCGCCGGGCCAGATCGCAGGTGATGGTGCCCGGCCCGCAGCCCACGTCGAGCAGGGCCAGTCCCGGGCGCGAGGTCGGGGGAGCAGGTAGGCGGCCGAGTTCGCCGCGGTACGCCATCGATGCGATCGCAGCACGCTGTCGTGATGGCCGTGGGTGTAGGGCACGTCGGTCATCCGCCCAGCATGCCCGGCACGGGCCTCGGCCGTCCCTGCGCCCGCCGTGCCGGTGCCAGCTGGTTCAGGTCGTCACAACGGCAACCGGCCGCCCGTCCTCGAGGTAGACGGGTCCGCTCGGCGGCGAGCGCCCCGGCCACCCGGCGACCGACCGGTCCGCTCAACAGCCGCGCCGCCTCGCTCGGGTTCGGCCCAACGGTACTCGCTGATCTCCTCCTCTTGCCACCACGATCCCTCCGTGCTCGGCGGGCCGATGGAGTGCCGCAGTCGAATAGGAAACGAAGTCCCCCGGGCTTCCCGGCTTCGGGCGGAGGAAGTCCACGCAGGGCAGGCGCCCTGTGTTCACGACCAGCCCGGTCTCCTCGAGCGACCTCACGACGGCATCCTTCCCAGGGAGATTCGCCGTCGGCCTCGATCTGGCCCCCGGGAATGGTCCATCCCGACTTGTAGGTCGGCTTGAGGATCAGGAGCCGGCCCGCTCCGTCACCGATGAGGCGCTCCGGCCGAGGCCGGAACCCGGGGGAGTCGTCGTCAGTCATGGCTACTCACCCGCCCATCATCACCGAGATTGCGGTCGAGAACGACCCGGGCCATGTTGTCGAAGCGGGCGTGGTGGCCGATGAAGGCCAGCCGGGTCGACCGGTGGGGCCGTTGCGGTGCTTGGCCACGATGACCTCGGCCGTGCCCTGGCTCTCGCTCGAGTCGGGGTTGTAGATCTCGTCACGGTAGATGAACAGCACCACGTCGGAGTCCTGCTCGATGGAACCCGACTCCCGCAGGTCGGCGAGCATGGGTCGCTTGTCCTGGCGCATCTCCAGGTCCCGGGACAGCTGGGAGAGGGCCACCACCGGAACCTCGAGCTCGCGGGCCAGGATCTTGAGGCCCCGGCTGATCTCGGACACCTCGACCTGGCGGTTCTCCGCGCCGTGCCGCCCGGTCATCAGCTGGAGGTAGTCGACGACCACCAGGCCCAGGCCCTCCCGGCTCTTGAGCCGGCGGGCCCGGGCCCGGATGTCCATGACCGTGAGGTTCGGATTGTCGTCGATGAAGATGGGCGCCTCGCTCATCCGGCTGATGGCGTTGCCGATCTTCGTCCAGTCGGCCTCGAGCAGCTTGCCGGTCCGCATCCGGTTGGCGTCGACCCGGGCCTCGGAGCAGAGCAGGCGCTGGGTGAGCTCGATATGGCTCATCTCCAGCGAGAACAGCAGCACCGGCTTGTTGAGCTTGATGCCGGCGTGGGCCACCATGCCGAGGGCGAAGCTGGTCTTTCCCATGGCCGGCCGGGCCCCGACCACGATCAGGTTCGACGGCTGGAGCCCGGCCAGCTGCTCGTCGAGGTCGGCGTAGCCGGTGGCCAGGCCGGTGATCGACTCGCCCCGGGTGAAGAGCTGCTCGAGGTGGTCGAGGCTGTGCGCCGAGCAGCTCGCGCAGCGGGGTCATCGAGTCGACCACCCGGCGCTGGGCGACTTCGAACACCAGGCTCTCGGCCCGGTCGAGCACCTCGGAGACGTCCTCGGGAAGGCTGTAGCCGAGCTCGGTGATCTCCGCCGCCACCGACACCAGCCGGCGCAGCAGGGCCAGCTCCTCGACGATCCTGGCGTAGTACTCGGCGTTGCCGATCGAGGGCGTGTTGGCCTGGAGGGAGACGAACACCGAGGGATCGCCGATGGTCTCGAGCAGCCCCCGGCGGCGGAGCTCCTCGGTCACGGTCACCCAGTCGGCCGGCTCCCCTTGGCTGAACAGGGAGGTGATGGCCGCGAAGATGTGGCCGTGGGACGACTTGTAGAAGTCCTCGGGCTTGCAGATCTCCATGGCCGAGGCGATGGCGTCCCGGGACAGGAGCATGGCCCCGAGGACCGACTCCTCGGCCTCGAGATTGTGCGGGGGGATGCGTCCGGCCGGCTGCCGCTGCCCGGCGTCGAGGGGATGAGTCGGCGGGGTCGCGTGTCGTCGAAGGCCTGAACCATCGTCCGTCAACCCTCGCCGATCGGCCCTGTGGAACGTAAGGCCATCTTCCTGGGGAAATAGTGCGCGCGGCGGTGTGGACGAAGGGTGGATAACACGGGGCTCGACTGCGGACACCTCGCGACATGTCGCCATCATCCCCGGGGGGTGTGACGCGATCGCGGTGGATCCCGCCGGGCCCGAGCCGTCCAGGCCGCGACCCCGGCAGCCGGCGTGCTGGCACTCCGGGCAGGTCGGCCGGACCGGAGCGTCAGCCTTCGGCGACCACGTCCACGGTCAGCTCGAACACCACGCCGCCGACCAGCTCGACCCGCACGCTGTGCTCGCCCACCGTCTTGATCGGCTCCTCGAGCACCACGTCCTTGCGGTCGATGACCGCACCGGTCTGCTCTTCGACCCGGCGCACGATGTCCGCCGCCGACACCGAGCCGAACAGCCGATCGCCCTTGGCCCGGGCCGGGATGGTGATCGCGTCGCCCACCAGGGCGCGGGCCACCGTCTCGGACGACTCGCGGTCCCGGGCGTCCCGGAGGTCGCGCGACCGTGCGCATGGCCGCGGCCTGGCTCTCCAATCCCGGCGAGGCCACGATGGCCTTGCCGGCCGGGAGCAGGTGATTGCGGGCGAACCCGCCGGCGACCTCGATGATGTCGCCGCGCTTGCCCACACCGTCGATGTCGCTGCGCAGGAGGACCTTCATCTCACGCCTCGCCCTCGACGGCCGTCTCCTCCGCGACCGACCTCGGTCCCGGCCGTCCCCGCTCTCGACCGCGTCGACGACCGTCTCGACGACCTCGACCTCGGCCCCGACCCGGCCCCGGCCCCGGCGCCTCGGCCGTCCCCCGGCCGCGAAGCGCGGCGTCGGCCGGAGTGGACGTCGACGCGCTCCTCGTTCCGCGTCCGCGGCCGTCCGCGCCGCCCGGACCCGAGAAGCCGCCTCACGGCCGCCGGCCGCCGCGGCCGCCCGGCCGCTCGGTGGTGGTGCGCTGCGTATAGGGCAGCAGCACCAGCTCACGGGCCGTCTTGATGGCGATGGCCACGTCGCGCTGGTGCTGGGTGCAGTTGCCCGACACCCGGCGGGCCCGGATCTTGCCCCGGTCGCTCATGTACTTGCGGAGCATGCCGACGTCCTTGTAGTCGACCCACTCCACCCGGTCCTTGCACAGGGCGCACGGCTTCTTCTTGACCCGGCGGCCGGTGTCCTTGGGGGCACGGCGGGCTGCTGCCTCCACGATCGTTGTTCCGTGCCATGCTCAGAAGGGCTCCTCGCTGTATCCGTACCCGGGTCCGGCCGGCGGGACCGCCCAGCCGCTGCCGCTGCCGGGCCGGACCGCGACCGCCGCCGCCGCTGTCGCCGTCGCCGGGCCGCGCCGCTCGTTCTTCGTCACCTGGGCGGTCGCCCAGCGGATGCTCGGACCGATCTCGTCGGCCACCACCTCGACCTTGGACCGCTTGTCCCCGTCGGGGGTCTCCCAGCTGCGCTGCTCGAGCCGGCCGGTCACGATCACCCGCGACCCCTCGGACAGGCTCTCGGCGGCGTTCTCGGCCATCTCGCGCCAGCACACCACGTCGAAGAAGGAGGTGGCCTCCTCCCACTCCTGGGTCTGGCGGTTCTGCCACCGGCGGTTGACGGCCAGCCCGAAGCTGGACGTGGCCTGGCCGGTGTTGGTGAACCGCAGCTCGGGATCGCGGGTGATGTTGCCCACCAGCGTGACGTTGTTGCCATTGGCCATGATCAGCCCTCCCCACTAGTCGCGGCCGCCGCGGCGGCCCGCCGGCCGGCGACCTTGTCGGGCAGCCGCATGACCTTGTGGCGGAGCACCTCGTCGGCCAGGACGAAGACCCGCTCCATGTCGGCGACGGCCGGCGGCTCGGCCGTCAGCTCGATGACCACGTAGTAGCCCTCGCGCTTGTGCTGGAGCTCGTAGGCGAAGGTCCGCCGGCCCCAGCGCTCGACCCGGCCGGGGTTGCCGCCCTTGGCCCGCAGCGCCTCGAGGGCCCGGTCGAGGACCCCGTTGACCGCCGCCTCGTCGGCCGCGGTGTCGAAGATGACCATTGTTTCGTAGGGCCGCACGGGCGGCTCACCTCCCTCTGGACCGGGCACCGGGTGCCCGGGCCCCGACGCGTGGGGCAGGTCGGAACTCGGCGGCCACCACGCAGGTGGCTGCAACGACGCTGCTAGCCTATCGGAATCAGCCGGCGCCGGGTGCTAGCCGAGCGCGTCAGTGGTAGACCTCGGCGTCGGCCGGGAAGGCCCCCGACGCGCACGTCGGCGGCGAAGGCGGCCACCGCCGCGGTGGCCGTCGCGCCCAAGGTCGGCGTAGCGGCGCACGAACTTCGGCGTGCGCTCGGGTTGAGCCCGAGCAGGTCGTGGAAGACCAGCACCTGTCCGTCGCAGCCGGCGCCGGCCCCGATCCCGATGGTCGGGACGTCGAGCGACTCGGTGATCGCTCGCCCACCTACTCGGGCACCCCTTCGATCACCACGGCGAAGCAGCCGGCGGCGGCCAGGGCCTTGGCCTCGCGACCAGGGCGTGGGCGGCCGCGTCGTCGCGGCCCTGGACCCGGTAGCCGCCCATGGCGTTGACCGACTGCGGGGTGAGCCCGAGGTGGCCCATCACCGGGATCTCGGCCGCCACCAGGGCCTCGACCATCGGGGCCCGCGCGGCACCGCCCTCGAGCTTGACGCGCCTCGGCCCCGGCCCGGATGAGGCGGGCGCCGTTGCGGACGGTGTCGACCGGGTCGACGTGGTAGCTCATCCAGGGCAGGTCGCCCACCACCAGCGGCCGCGGCCTGGCCCGGGCCACCGCGGCGGTGTGGTGGACCATGTCGTCCATGGTCACCTGGAGGGTGTCCTCGTAGCCGAGGACGTTGTTGGCCACCGAGTCGCCGACCAGGATGAGGTCGACCCCGGCGGCGTCGGCGATCCGGGCCCCGGGGCGTCGTAGGCGGTGACCATGACCAGCGGGTCGTGGCCGTCGCGGCGCTTGGCGGCGCGGACCGCGGGGACGGTGACCGGCGCTGGCGCGGGTGCTCGGGCATGGGCTTCCTCCTGTTCGACCGTCCAGCGCCCGGGGGCTGCCGGCGGCATGGTCGGTGGCGTCGACCACCGGAGCACGATGTGCCGCTGACGGATCTCGACCATGGTACCGCTGGCACGGACCCGAGGGGAGCCATGGCTCCGGCGGCGCTCCGGAGGTGCAACCCGGCGCGGCGACGACGTGCCGGTCGGAGCGGCGTGCGGTCGTCAGGCCGTTGGGTGCGGCTGCGCAGCGGCTTGCGGGCCACCGTTCGACCCCGGCCCCGGCCGGGTACATGCGGGCCAGGTGGTTCCACGGCACTCGCGCAGCACACCTCGACGACGTAGCAGACCACCGGGTCCTTGCGCCGCCAGTAGCGGGCCAGCTCGGCCTGGGTGGCCACGCACCGGCCCCCGGCGGGCAGTCGGGAGCCGAAGACGAAGGTCACCTCGACCAGGTCGGCCTCCTCGCAGATCGGGCACGGTCTCCCCGTCGGCCGGCCGAGGTTGGCGCGCGGCCCGGAGCAGCTCGGGATGGGCGTCGCACACGTCGAGCCGGGAGAGCCGGCCCTTGCGGAACTCGCGGATCACCGAGTTCCGGGCGAGCAGGTACTCGACCTGTCCCCCGGTCGGGGAGGTCGTCAGGATGCCATCGAGCGCCCCGGGACGGAAGCTCACCGGGCCAGGGTAACCGCCGGGTCCGGCGGCACCGCTGGCGATCGGCCGGATGGCACCGGCTCGACCCGGCCGGCCCTGTCATCCGGCCCGGCACGCTCGGCGGCCCGCGTCCGGCTCGTCGGCCCGCCGTCCGGCCACGTGCCGCTCGGGCCCGCTGCCCAGGCCCGGGCCCGTGCGCGAACGCCCGACTGGCGCCGGATCGCCGGATCGCCGATGACGTATCACTTGCATCGATATATCGATATGATATATCGTTGGTATGCAGTCGGTGAACACCGTCGACCTCGTCGCCCGGGGCGCCTTGACGTGCTCGATCTGGCCATCCTCGGGCCTGCTGCACGAGCAGGAGCTGCACGGCTACGAGATCCGCCGCCGCCTCCGCGACGAGCTCGGGCCTGTTCGCCAACATCTCGTTCGGCTCGCTCTACCCGGCCCTGTCCCGGCTCGAGCGGCCGGCGCGGTGACCGTCGACCGAGTCGACCGGTCGGCCGGGCCGCAGCCCCATCCCCTCCACCGGCTCGCTGAGCGGCGAGCGGGCCGGCCTCCGGGCCCGGCGGGCCGGCTCGCCGCGGGGACCAAGCGGTCGCGCAAGGTCTACCGGATCACCGACGCAGGGCCGCGTCCTGTTCGAGCAGCTGCTCGAGGCCGACGAGCCGGCCGGCACCGACGACGCCCGCAGCTTCGGCCTCCGCCTGGCCTTCGCCCGCCACCTGGCCCCCCAGGCCCGCCTGGCCCTGCTCGAGCGCCGCCGGGCCCAGCTGACCCGGCGGCTGGCCACCGACCTGGCCCGGGCCGCGGCCGAGCGCCTCGACGTCTACACCCGCTCGCTGGTCGAGCACGGCACCGAGGCGACCGAGCACGACATCGCCTGGCTCGACCGCCTGATCGAGGCCGAGCGCCAGAAGCAGCCGCACCCCGATCCGACGAGTCGCGATCCCCGCAGTGGGCGGCGCCATGACAAGCAATGAAGGGAACCCGTCATGAGCAAGATCCGAGTGGCCATCGCCGGCGTCGGCAACTGCGCCAGCTCGCTGGTCCAGGGAGTCGAGTACTACCGCGACGCCGATCCGACCGAGACGGTCCCCGGCCTGATGCACGTGGTGCTCGGCGGCTACCACGTCCGCGACCTCGAGTTCGTGGCCGCCTTCGACGTCGACGCCGCCAAGGTCGGCACCGACCTCGGCAAGGCCATCTTCGCCGGCCAGAACAACACGATCCGCTTCGCCGAGGTGCGCGAGCTCGGGGTGACCGTCCAGCGCGGCCCGACCCTCGACGGCCTCGGCAAGTACTACCGCGAGACGGTCGAGGAGTCGCCCGCCGAGCCGGTCGACGTGGTGGCCGCCCTGCGGGACGCCCGGCGCCGACGTGCTGGTCAGCTACCTGCCGGTCGGCTCCGAGCAGGCCCAGCGCTTCTACGCCGAGGCCTGCCTCGAGGCCGGCGTCGCCTTCGTCAACGCCATCCCGGTCTTCATCGCCTCCGACCCCGAGTGGGCCCGCCGAGTTCCGGGACGCCGGCGTGCCCATCGTGGGCGACGACATCAAGAGCCAGGTCGGCTCGACCATCGTCCACCGCATCCTCACCCGGCTGTTCGAGGACCGCGGCCTGGCCCTCGACCACACCTACCAGCTGAACGTCGGCGGGAACATGGACTTCAAGAACATGCTCGAGCGCGACCGGCTCGAGTCGAAGAAGATCTCGAAGACCCAGGCCGTCACCAGCCAGATCGAGCACGGCGCCCTCCCGGCCGACGACGTCCACATCGGGCCGTCGGACCACGTGCCGTGGCTGCAGGACCGCAAGTGGGCCTACATCCGGATGGAGGGCCGCAACTTCGGCGACGTCCCGCTCAACCTCGAGCTCAAGCTCGAGGTGTGGGACTCGCCCAACTCCGCCGGCGTGATCATCGACGCCGTGCGGTGCGCCAAGCTCGCCCTCGACCGGGGCATCGGCGGCCCGCTGCTCGGCCCGTCGGCCTACTTCATGAAGTCGCCGCCGGTGCAGTACCACGACGACGTCTGCCACCGAGATGGTCGAGGAGTTCGCCGAAGGCGATGCCGGGCCGATCTGGCCGGAGGACTGAACCGGCCCGGTCGCGCTCAGCTTCTGCCGGAGCTCAGCCACCCTGGTCGCGCCACCACGCGGCCAGGCGCTTGCGGGCCTCCTCCTCGCCGAGCGGGCCCTCGTCCATCCGGAGCTCGAGCAGGAAGGCCGAGCGCCCGGCCCACGTCCCGCCCGGGTGCCAGGCCGAGCTCCTCCATGACCTGGTTCCCGTCGAGATCGGGACGGATGGCGTCGAGCTCCTCCTGCTTGCGCAGCTCGGCGATGCGCGCCTCGAGCTCGTCCATGCGCCGAGCCGAGAGCCCGCGCCTTGTTGGCGATTGCGGGTGGTGCAGTCGCACCGGGTCAGCTCGTTCAGCCGATCGAGCAGCGGCCGGCGTCGCGCACGTAGCGGCGCACGGCTCGATCGGTCCATCCCATCCGGTAGGTGTGGAAGCGCAGGTGCAGGTTGACCAGCTCGGTGACCACGTCGATCTCGTCGCTCGGGTAGCGCAGCGCCTGCATCCGTTGGCGGGTCATGCGCGCCCCGACCACCTCGTGGTGGTGGAAGGTGACCCCCCCGTCGACGAATGCCCGGGTCCTGGGCTTGCCGACGTCGTGGAAGAGCGCGGCCAGGCGCAGCAGGCGGTCCGGGCCGGTCTTGTCCACCACGGCCAGCGTGTGGGCCAGGACGTCCTTGTGCCGGTGGATCGGATCCTGCTCGAGGGCGAGCGCGGGCAGCTCGGGCAGGAACTCCTCGGCCAGGCCGGTCCGCACCACGAACCACAGCGCCACCGAAGGCGTCGGGAGCATGATGATCTTGTCCAGCTCGTCGCGGATGCGCTCGGCCGAGACGATGGCCAGCCGTCCGTGTCCGGTGCGCACCGCCTCCACCAGCTCGGGGTCGGGCTCGAGGTCGAGCTTGGCCACGAACCGGGCCGCCCGGAGCATCCGGAGCGGATCGTCGCCGAAGGACACCTCGGGGTCGAGCGGAGTGCGCAGCCGCCGGGCGGACAGGTCGGCCAGGCCGTCGAAGGGATCGATCAGCTCGAGCTCGGGGAGGCGCAGCGCCATGGCATTGATGGTGAAGTCGCGCCGGGACAGGTCCGCCTCCACGTCGTCACCGAAGACCACCTCGGGCTTGCGCGAGTCGGGCCGGTAGGCCTCGGCCCGATGGGTGGTGATCTCGTAGGTCCGCCCGCCGCGCCGGCAGCCGATGGTGCCGAAGCGCTTGCCCTGGGTCCAGACGGCGTCGGCCCAGCCGGTGACCAGCTGCTCGATGTTGTCGGGACGGGCGTCCGTGGTGAAGTCGAGATCGCTCGCCTCGAGCCTCACGCCGGCACGTCGGCGCGCCGGCCCGGTCGGCCACGATGGCGTCGCGCACCGATCCGCCCACCAGATAGAGACGGTGTCCAGCGGCACGAAACGGTCGGAGAGCTCGGAGGTAGCCTCGACCAAGGGCTGCAGACGCTCGGGGAACACGCCGCCGAGGGTACTGCGGCTGGCGTAGGCTGCCCTCCGAAGTGGATCGGGAACGCGGCAGCCTCTGCCCCACGGGCAGCCACCCCCGGGCCGGCGTGCCACTCGGAGCCCCGCCCGCCCCGATCGGTCCGGAGCTGGCGCCCTCGACGCATCGGCGTCACTCGCCCTTCGTTTCGGCACCCCTGGCTCGGTTGGTCGCCCCCGGCATCGTGGCCGGGATCCTGATCACCGTCGGCCTCGCCACCGCCGCAGCAGCCGGCGCCAGCCCCAGACCCGCCGGTGCCGAGCTCCAGGCGGCGACCGAACGGGCGTCCCTGCCGCTCAGCCTGTCGGCACAGACCGCCTATGTCGCGCCCGGCCAGCCGTTCGACGTGCGTGTGCAAGCGGGCCGGGGTTCACCTCCGGTCGCCGATCTCGGGCTCAACGTCGCGGTGTACGCCTGTCTGTCCAGCGTCTCGGCCTTCGACCAATCGATGAACTCGGCAACGGGTCCGCCCGGCACCCGGATCTCGGCCACCCGGTCGCCCGTTCCCTTGAGCGGGCTCCCCGTTAGCGGCGGCGTCTACGACCTCTCCATGCAGGTGAATCAGGGCGGGTCGAGCGCCGCCACCTCGGCCGGGGCCTACGCGATCGATCTCATGGCCAGCGGCGCCCAGTGCGGTGCCTACCCATTGGGCGTGTACCCGGTACGGATCGAGCTCGTCGACACCACGAGCGGTCAGGTCCTCGGGGGGTTCACCACCCACCTCATCTACGTCAATCCGCAGGCCGGGACCCGGAGGCTCCAAGTCGCCCTGGTCCTGCCGGTCGAGACCACCCTCCGGCCGGCGGTGACACCGGCTCCGAGCGTCCTGCGGGCGCGCCCCGGGGCCGCCCTCGCCCCACCGTCGGCCGCGGCCGTCGGCGCGGTGACCGCGACCGTCGACCTGCTCGCCGACGGGCACCCATCGGTGCCGGTCACCATCGAGGCCAGCCCCCAGACCGTCGAGCTGTTGAGCTCGACCGGCCACCAGGCCACCGTGAACCAGCTCGCCTCCTTGGCCGCCGCCGCGTCGCCAAGTGCCCACCAATTCGCCGAGTCACCCTTCGTCCCGGTGGACGCCGCCAGCCTGGTCGATGCCGGTCTACAGGTCGAGCTGAACTTGCAGGTGGCGCAAGGTGCCCAGATACTCGACACGGCGGTGACCCGCCCCTCGGGCACACAGGGCGGCGGCGCCGGGCCCGGGAAGCTGGGGACCTGGTTCAGCGACGCCGCCCTCGATCCGGCCACCCTCACCCAACTGCAGGTGGCCGGTTATGACCAGCGTGGTGCTGCCGGCCACCAGTCTCTCCTCCGTGCCGACCAACGGGTCCACCGCGGAGCCGTTCACCCTCAGTTCGACTCGGGGCACGGACACGACCGCGCTGGCCTTCAGCAGCTGACATCTCGGCACGGTTCCCCACCGCAGCGGCCGACCCGGTGCTCGCCGCCCACCAGCTGGTGGCCGAGCTGGCCCAGACCTACTACGAGAAGCCGAACGACACGACCGCACGCGGTGTGTTGGCCGTCGCCCCGAGCGGTTGGCCCGACAATCCTGTCTTCGTCGACGCCCTGTTGGGCGCGCTCCAGTCGCAGCCCGATCCTGCAACCGGTCACCACGGCCACCCTGTTCGACACGCTCGGCCCCGCCACGAGTTGCCGCACCTGCCGTCTCGGCACCACCGCCTCCACCGGGAACGGCGGCCTCCCTGTCACCGCCATCCAGACCCAGCGCCAGCGGATCAACGGGCTGGCGGCGGCGGCGCCGGCTGTTCGCCAGGGGGTCGGAACGCAGCTCAGCGAAGT
Organism: uncultured Acidimicrobiales bacterium; assembly: GCA_963769825.1. GTDB lineage: Bacteria > Actinomycetota > Acidimicrobiia > Acidimicrobiales > RAAP-2 > Bog-756. Next base: position 131,238 of record CAVYNO010000003.1, on the reverse strand, counting down.
GGTGCTGTCCGGACAGTCGGAGAACCTCCGTCCGAGCCAGCAGTCGGCGGTGCTGGCCAACGCCTCGACTGCCATCGACGCCCAACTGGCCCAGATCGCAGTGGCGGGCGACCGCACCATCACCCTGACCTCCCAGCGCGGCCAGGTGCCGGTCTCCGTCGTGTCGGCTGCTCCGTACACGGTGACCGCGTCGATGACTCTGACCAGCGACAAGCTCCTGTTCGCCAATCACAGCACGAGCATCACCCTGCCGATCACCCTCACCCCGGCCCGTACGACGGTGAAATACGTGAACGTGCAGTCCCGGGCCTCGGGAAGCTTCAAGGTCGCCATCGTGCTGCGTTCGCCGGTCGGCGGCATGGTCCTCTCCAGCGGGCAGGTGAGCGTGCGCTCCACGGCCACCTCGGTCGTGGGGATCCTCCTGTCCGTCGGGGCCGTGGTCGTGCTGGCGGCGTGGTGGATCCGCACCTCCCGAAAGCGCCGTCGCGCCGGTCGCGCCGAGGTGCCGATCGATCAGCCGGCCGAACCCGTGGTGACGGGATGAGCCGGTGAGCGAGGAGGAGGTCGACGGGCTTCCCCCGGCACCGGGCGGCGAGCCACGTCGTCTGGCCGGCGCCACGCTCGGCATGGCCGTCGGGACGACGCTGTCGCGGGTCACCGGAGTTGCCCGGATCATCGCCCTCACCACCGCCCTGGGCGGCGCCGGCTTCGCCGATGGCTACAACCTGGCCAATACCACGCCCAACATCGTCACCGACATCGTGATCGGCGGAGTGCTCTCGGCAACCTTCGTGCCGGTGTTCGTCGACCATCTGACCACCCGCCGCGGGGAAGAGGCCTGGGAGGCCATCTCGGCGGTGGTCACCGTCACGGTGACGGTGCTGCTCGTCGCCACCGTGGCCTTCTTCGTCCTGACCCCCGAGATCGTCCACCTCTACACCGTGGCCAACCACAATCCGGACGTCGCCGCCCAGCAGCGCGAGGCCACCTTCCTGCTGCGGTGGTTCGTCCCCCAGTTCACCTGCTACGGGCTCATTGCCCTGTTCACGGCCCTGCTCAACACCCGCGGCAAGTTCGCCGTGCCCATGTTCGTCCCGATCGCCAACAACCTTGTCGTCATCGGGGTCCTGCTCTGGTTCCACGCCGCCGTCCCCCACCCGGACTTGGCGACCATCGACAGCCACCACGCCGCTCTCGTGCTGCTCGGCGTCGGCACCACGCTCGGCGTGGTCGTCCAGACGGTCCTCCTGGCCCCCTCGTTGATCCGGGCCCGCCTGCATGTGCGGTTCCTGTGGCGACCGACCCACGAAGCCATGCGCACCATCACCCGTTTGGCCGGGTGGACCTTCGGATGGGTGCTGGCCAACCAGGTGGCACTGGTGGTCATCCTGGCCCTGGCCGACGGGGTCACCACCCCCGGGGCGGTCTCCTCGTATACCTACGCCTACACCTTCTTCCAGCTCCCCTACGGGATCGTGGCCGTCTCGGTGATGACGGCGGTCACCCCGTCGCTGGCCGCCCGTTGGGCCCAGCGTGACATGGTGGCGTTCCGGCACCGCATGGCCTTCGGCCTTCGGGGAATCCTGGCCATCATCATCCCCTCAGCGGTGGGCATGGTCCTGCTCGCCCACCCGCTCATCGACCTGGTACTTGCCCACGGCGCCGAGACGTCGGCCGAGGCGGACTCCACCGCCGCCGCCCTTGCCCTGTTCGCGCTCGGGCTCCCCGGCTTTTGCACCTTTCTCTATATGGTGCGGATCTTCCAGGCCATGCAGGACACCCGCACCGCATTCCGCCTCTACGTGGTGGAGAACGGGACGAACATCGTCTTCGGCGTGCTGTTGGTCGGCCCGCTCGGGGTGCGCGGGCTCGCCCTCTCGCTCTCCATCGCCTACACCGTCGCCGCCTTGCTGGCCATGGCCGTGGTTCGGCAACGGGTCGGTGGTCTCGGGGGAGACGACCTCACGACTCCGGTCAAACGGGTGCTGGCCGCCTCGGCGGTGATGGCCGTGGTCACGGTCGTGGTCGTCAACCTCTCCGGTGCCTCATCGGGGTTGGGCCTGCTGGCCCGGGTGGTGGGAGCGGTGGTGGTCGGTGCCCTCGCCTACGGTGCCTCCGCCGCCCTGCTCGCCGCCCGACAGGATCGCCGCCGGACCGCGCCGCGGGTCCCGCCCCCTGCCCCGCCACCGGTGCCGGGGGCCGGATGGGAGGCGCCCCCCGGCTCGTCGGGCCGCCGGCGCACCCGTCCTCCTCCGAGCCGTTCCATGGCAGACTCGACGAGCACGATGCCCGGGCGCCCGTCCGCCACCTGCGCCCGGTGAGCAGCGAACCGGAGGACGACCAGCCCACCTGCGGACGAGGAGGAGATCGATGGCCCGGATCCGGGTGGTAACCGATAGCGCATGTGACCTCTCGGCGGAGCTGACCGCGGCCCAGGGCGTCACCGTCGTGCCCCTCTCCATCCGTTTCGGATCGGAGGAGTTCACCGATGGGACCACCTTGTCCGCCGACGAGTTCTGGACCCGGTGCGCCAAGAGCGAGGTGCTCCCCGAGACCTCGGCTCCGTCGCCCGGCGCCTTCCAGTACGCGTTCGAGGCCGCCGCCGACCAGGGGTACGACGGGGTCCTCTGCATCAACCTCTCCGGCGCGGTGTCCGCCACCCATCAGGCAGCTGCGGCTGCGGCCAAGGCGATGGCCGACCGCATCGAGGTGCGGACCGTCGACTCCCGGTCGCTGACCATGGGCCTCGGCAACATGGTGCTCGACCTGGCCGACCGGGCGGCGGCCGGGGCCGGCCTCGATGCGCTCGAGGCCCGCGTCGACGAGCTCAGGCCTCGTTCAATGGTGTTCGGCGTGCTCGACACCCTCGAGCACCTCGAGAAGGGCGGCCGCATCGGCGGGGCCCGCGCCCTGCTCGGATCGCTGCTGTCCATCAAGCCGGTGGTGACCCTGATCGACGGCGTCGGTGGAGGAGGAGTCCAAGCAACGCACCCGCGGCCGCTCGCTGCGGTACCTGGCCGACAAGGCCATCGAAGCCCCTCCCCTCAGCCGGCTGGCCGTGTGCAACGGCGCCGCCCTCGACATCGACGACTTCCTCGACATGATCGAGGGCGTGAAGAGTGAGCACCCGTCGTGGTGACCGACCTCGGTCCGGTGGTCGGAACCCACACCGGCCCGGGCACCGTCGGCCTCTGCATGCTCACGGCCGGCTGACCCCGCTCGCTGCCGCCAGCGACATTCGGGCTGGCCGGGAGGGCGCCCCGACTATCCTCTCGCCATGGACCCGAAGCCTGAACCGGCCTCCACCGCCGCGGGCAACCGGCCTGGTCGCCGACCTGCCCAACCGGGGTGCCGACCTCGTCGACAGCCTGGTCGCCCTCCTTCGGGACCGGGCTGTCCGTCCGCTCACCCTGGCCACCCGGGCGGTGGTGTTCGGGATCATCATCCTGGCTGCCAGCCTGGTGAGCATGGTCCTGCTCTCCATCACCCTGATCCGCATCCTCACCGTCTACGCCTTCGACGGCCGGGTCTGGATCTCCGACCTGGTGGTCGGCGGCCTCTTCGTCATCGCCGGCCTGGTGGCGTGGACCCTGCGGACCGACCGGAGCGCCGCCGGCCCGGGGTAGCCAGTGACCGACGCCCGCCAGGTGGTCATCCTCGGATCGGGGCCCGCCGGGCTGACGGCGGCCATCTACGCAGCCCGGGCCCAGCTCGCCCCCCTGGTCATCGAAGGCGAGCCCTCCTCGACCAGCGACCAGCCCGGCGGCCAGCTCATGCTCACCACCGAGGTCGAGAACTACCCGGGGTTCGTCGACGGGATCATGGGCCCCGAGCTCATGCAGGTCTTCCGCGAGCAGGCCGCCCGCTTCGGCGCCGAGTACCTCACGGCCAAGGTCATCCCGGGTCGACCTCTCGCCACCGGCCGTTCGCCATCTGGGTGGGCGATCCGGAGGCGGCCGAGCCGACCTACGAGGCCGACGCGCTGATCATCGCCACCGGCGCCCAGTCGCTGATGCTCGGCCTGCCCAACGAGGAGCGCCTGCTCGGCTACGGCGTGTCCACCTGCGCCACCTGCGACGGGTTCTTCTTCCGGGAGCGCGAGATCGCCGTGGTCGGGGGCGGGGACTCGGCCCTGGAGGAGGCCCTCTTCCTCACCCGGTTCGCCGACAAGGTCACCGTCGTCCACCGCCGCGGCGAGCTGCGGGCCTCCAAGGTCATGCAGCAGCGGGCCTTCGCCCATCCGAAGATCGACTTCGCCTGGAACACAGCTCGTCACCGACGTGCTGGGCGACACCACCGTCGACGGGGGTGCGGGTGCGTGACACCGTCAGCGAGGAGGAGTCGGTGCTCGAGGTGAACGGGCTGTTCGTGGCCATCGGCCACCTACCCAACACCGGCCCTGTTCAAAGGTCAACTCGAGATGGAGGAGAACGGCTACCTGCGGACCTTCGACGGGACCCGCACCAACGTCGACGGCGTGTTCGCCTGCGGTGACGTCCAGGATCACCGTTACCGCCAGGCCATCACCGCGGCCGGCTCGGGCTGCATGGCCGCCATCGACGCCGAGCGCTGGCTCGAGGACCAGCGGTCGTGCCGCCTGCGGTCGCCGACCCGACGCCGGCTGGCCCGCCGAGCCGCTCCCGCCCGCGGGAATCAGCCCGGCCCGCAACGGGAATGCCGTGGCCCGGGAGGTGGTTGACATAGCCTGTCGCCGGCGTGGGGACACCGGCCGGTCCCGCCAGGAGCGGGCAGGAGGAACGAGCTCGATGAGTGAGAAGATCGCAACCCTGACCGACGCTAGCTTTGACGAGCATGTCAAGTCCTCGGACGTTCCCGTGCTGGTGGACTTCTGGGCGGAATGGTGCGGTCCGTGCAAGATGATCGCCCCCGTGCTCGAGGAGATCGCGTCCGAGCAGGCCGGCAAGCTCGGAGTGGCCAAGTTGAACATCGACGACAACCTGGACATCACCCGCCGGTTCGACGTCATGAGCATCCCGACCCTGATCCTGTTCAAGGACGGGGAGCCGGCGGTACGGATCATCGGGGCCAAGGGCAAGGGCCAGCTGCTCCAGGAGCTTTCGGCGCACCTCTGACCGGTTGGCGACTGCCGGTCCTCGACGGTGTCGCGGCTACCGAGCCCGGTGGCGCCCTGTCGTCCGCGCCGTGGGCCAGGGGCCGGGGTTGAGCGCCGGGCGCGAGATCCGGCTCGAATCCGGCAATCACGGCGCCGCCGTCGCCGATGTGCAGCGCCGGCTCGAGCACCTCGGGTTCTTCACCGGCATCGACCCGATGGGTTCCTACCAGGCCGGGACCCGGGCGGCCATCGAGGCGTTCCAGCACCGGCGCGGTCTGCGGGTCGACGGCGTGTGCGGCCACCAGACCTGGTCGGCCCTGGTCGAGGCCGGTTTTCAACTTGGAGATCGGTTCCTCTACCGACGCACCCCGATGTTGCGGGGCGACGACGTCGCCGAGCTGCAGCAGCGTCTGAGCGCCCTCGGCTTCGACAGCGGGCGGGTCGACGGTATCTTCGGCGACACCACCTCGGCGGCGCTCGGTGACTTCCAGCGCAACGTCGGCCTGCCGGTCGACGGCATCGCCGGTGCCTCGACCGTCAGCGAGCTGCTCCGCTTCGGGGCCCGCCACAACAACACCGAGTTGGTGACTTCGGTCCGGGACCGTGAGCGGTTGCGTCAGTCGCCGCGCACGCTCGCCGGGCGGCGGGTGGCCATCGGCGAGGAGGGTGGGCTCGACGCCGCGGTGGCCGGACTTCGGAGGATGCTGGTCAACGAAGGCGCCGTCGTGAGCACCCACCACCACCCGGACGGGTCGATCCAGGCCTCGGAAGCGAACGCCGGCGGAGCCGAGGTCTACATCGGACTTCGGCTCGATGCCGGGCGGCGGCACTGCTCGACCGCCTACTACGCCGTCGACCGCTACTCGTCACCCGGTGGGCGCCGACTGGCCGAGCTCATCCAGCGCACCCTCCCGTCCTCACTGGACCTTCCCGACGGGGGCAGCCGGGGCATGTCGCTCCCCGTCCTGCGCGAGACCCGAATGCCTGCCGTGATCTGCGAGATCAGCCCGGCCGCAGTCGTCGTCGAGCAATCCGCGACGCTGGCCCGCGCCGCGGTCGATGCCCTGGTCGAGTGGGTCAGCACGCCCTGGGACTGACGGAACCACTCCCCCGCTCGGGTCTTCGAGTGGAAGGGCTCCGCCGCAAGGCTCAACCATCGACTTTCGCTTGAACCGCCGCAGAAATCCACAACGTCATGCACAGGTTGTGGATTACGCTCTACCGTGGGTTCAGGGATGGAAAACCACTGATAGTGGTTATAGGACTCCGACTTTGTACATTATGTCGAGTTGTCACCACTCTTCGTGGCATAGCTCCCCGGCTCACTTCATCCCGTTTCGGCCCGCCCCACCATGAGGGTGTAGATGCGCTCGAGGTCCTCGAGGGTGGCGAACTCGACCACCACCTTCCCTCGTTTCGAGCTCAGATCCACCTTGACCCTTGTGTTGAGATGGCGGGACAGCAGTTCCTCGAGCTCGAGGATGCCGGGCGGCGGCAGGCGGCGGTCGCGGGTCGGCGTCGCTCGGTCGCTCGCCGTTGCCGCGGGCGCCGGGCAGGCGACCGGCCGCCCGCTCGTCGTGCTGACGGACGAGGTCCTCGACCGCTCGCACGGTCAGCCCTTCGTCGGCGGCGCGCTTGGCCAGACTTTCCTGGTAGCCGCGGTCCGGAGTACCAAGCAGGGCGCGGGCATGGCCGGCGGTGATCTGTCCCTCCGCCAGCAGACGTTGGGCCCCGGCGGGCAGCTGGAGTAGACGGAGGGTGTTGGTGACCCCGGCTCGGCTGCGGCCGACGCGGGTGGCCACCTGGTCATGGGTCTGCCCGAATTCCTCGATGAGCTGTTGATAGGCGGCCGCTTCCTCGAGCACGTTAAGGTCCTGGCGGTGGAGGTTCTCGACGAGGGCCTGCTCGAGGCTCAGGGTTTCGTCCGACGTATGGACCAGCACAGGGATGGTTTGCAGGCCGGCCCGGCGGGCGGCTCGCCACCGTCGCTCCCCGGCGATGAGCTCGAAGTCGTCGGCTGCCGCGCCCCCGACCTGCCGGACCAGGACCGGTTGCAGTACGCCGAGCTCCTTGATGGACGAGGCCAACGCAGCCATGGTGTCCTCGTCGAAGTTTACCCGGGGTTGGCGGGGGTTGGGTTTGATGCTGCCAATGGGCACCTCCCGGAGCGCGGACGACCGGTCGCCGACCACCTCGGTGGGGATGAGTGCGCTCAACCCCTTGCCCAGTCCGCTACGGCGTGCCACCGCTTACCTCCTTGGCTAGTTCCCGGTAGGCGACGGCTCCGCGGGAGCCCGGGTCGAATGTGGTGATGGGCTGGCCGAAGGAGGGCGCCTCGGAGAGGCGCACGGTCCTCGGAATCACGATTCGGCATACCTTCGAGCCGAAGTGCTCACGGACCTCGGACGCCACCTGGTCGGCGAGCTTGGTCCGGGCGTCGTACATGGTCAGGACGATGGTCGAGATGTCCAACTGAGGGTTGAGGTTGGACGCCACCAGGTGCACGTTGCGCATGAGTTGGCTAAGGCCTTCGAGGGCGTAGTACTCACACTGGATGGGGACGAGCACCTCGTGGGCGGCGGCCAGTGCGTTGACGGTGATGAGCCCGAGGGACGGGGGACAGTCGATGAGGACGTAGTCGAAGTCCTCGATGACGGTCTCGAGTGACTTCCTCAACTTGAGCTCGCGGCTGAAGGCCGGCACCAGTTCGATCTCCGCCCCGGCCAGGGCGATGGTGGCTGGGGCCACGAAGAGGTTCTTCATGCTGGTCGGCTCGACGCAATCCTCCAGTGAGGAATCCCGCATGAGCACGTCGTACATCGAGATCTCGAACGTGCGGGCGTCGATGCCCAGCCCGGTAGTGGCATTGGCCTGTGGGTCGAGATCGATGACCAGGACCCGAAACCCGAGCTCGGCCAGGGCAGCCCCGAGATTCACCGAGGTCGTTGTCTTGCCGACCCCGCCTTTCTGGTTGGCCACCGCCATGACCCGGGGGAGCGCGTTACCCGCTGCGGCCTGCGGCTCCCAGTCCTCGGCCATCTCCTCCCGGGCCGGTGCCCGCGGTGGAGGGGTCTCCTTGGCCCGCCCGGGCGGCTCTCCGTCATCTTCGGGCGAAGGGCCCTCGGGACGCACTTCGGCCAGCGTGTCCTGGCCCGGGCCGGCCGGGGCAGGTGCCGGATCGACGACTGTCACCGGCGAGGTCGTCTCCGGTGGGGCGGCGACTTCGGCGGCTGGCGAGGCCGCCTCGGTGACCCTGTTCTGAGCACTCGAGGTCGAGACTTTGGCGGAGGAGTTGGTCGCGGCAGCGGCCTTCCGCTCACCCGGGGTCGGGGGCAACACGTGGTCCAACTCCGCATGGGCGATGGCTACGTCGGTGATGGTCTCCCTGAAGCCGGCATGGGACCCGCCGGGACTCGCCGAACTCGACCGGGGGGCGGCGGGTGGTTCGTGGATGTCCTCGTCCTCCTCCAACGGGGCCGGGGCAGGGGTGGGGGCGACCAGCCGGACCGCAGCGGTACCATTGGGGTCGGTATCGGGTCCGCCGCTCCGATCTTGATCATCCGGACGGGGAGACCGGCGACGCCGAAGGCCGCGCACTAGGGTGTCACCGAGTCGGCAGGTATCAAGGCCTTCATCCTCTCCCGAAGGAGAACTCGGGTCAAGCATTTGGTCGAGTGTTTCACGTGAAACATTCGACCAGAGGCTTGCGGTCGGAACATCTTGGGTAAGCGGGGTCGGGACGCAGTCGCTCATCTATGTCCCCGATGTTTCACGTGAAACATGATCACGCGCCGCCGGGCCAGGGATCCTTCGAATCGACGCTCCCGGCAAATGCCCGTAAACCGTCAGAGGATGCCCATCTCCGTCAGAAGAGAGGCCGTTTGGCCGGAACGCCGGACCGTCTCGGAAACCGATCGGCCGTCGAGCCGATCTTGCGGAGGATGCGATACCCGAATCGCTCGTCGACCCGGAACGCTCCCCCGTTCACCAGCTCCAGCTGCGCCAGCCCTTCCTCCGGCCAACGCTCGGCCTCCTCAACGCTGGGTGGATCGGACACAACCATCAACCCTCCCCGGAGGGCGAAAGGCGACCCGCACTCGGCAGTGACGGCCGGCGGGCCAAAAGAGCGGGCGGTGACCACCTCGAACCGCTCACGGAGGGCGCTGTCCCGAGCCAGGTCCTCGGCCCGCCCCCGGACCACCTCTACATGATCGAGCCCACCGATGCGGGTGGTCTCCCGTCTCAAGAACTCGGTCCGCCGCTGGCTGGCATCGACGAGCGTGAGCCGACACCCAGGCCAGCACACTCCGAGGACCAGACCTGGGAGGCCGCCTCCGCTACCAAGATCCAAGGCCGTGGCCGGACCACTGGGGAAATCCAGTTCGACGGCCAGGACGAAGCCGAGCGCGTGCTCGATCTGCTCAGTGAGTTCGACCGGCCCCACGAACCCCAGCTCGGCTGCCCGATCGAGCGCCGCCCCCACCTCGGCCGGCACCCGCCCTCGCAGCTCGAATGGGTCAGGGGCAGCCATCCGGGTCACGCAGGGCCAACGCTCGAGCTCCGGACAACCCTGCCGTCAGGCGTCCTGGCCAGCTGCGGCATCAACTGGAGGGTTGGATCACCACGTATCTCGAGGGTTCGGTCCCGGCCGAACGGGTCTCTACCCCGTCGATCTCGTTCACGGCGTCATGGACCACTTTACGGTCAGCGGGCGACATCGGTTCGAGCGCACGTTCCTGGCCCGAAGCCTTGACCTCGTCCACGATCCCTTCGGCGAAACGCTGCAGGGCAGCGGCCCGCTTCACCCGGTAGCCACCGACGTCCACCAGTATCCGATCAGTGCGGTTCTCCGACTGGCGCTGGACGAAGGTCCGGGTGAGGTCCTGGACAGCAGCCAGGGTGGCGCCGCGAGGACCCACCAGCAACCCGAGATCGTCGCCCGTGGCGGAGACCTGAACGGTGTCCTCATCCACCTCGGCGAAGGTGACGTCGGCGGTCAGGCCGAACTCCCGCACCAGCCCGGCTACGAATCTCCCTGGCCGCCTCACCCTGCTGCTCGAGCGTCAGTGATTCCTCCATTGTTTCCTCACTATCCCCGGAGCTTGGTCCGGCGGTCTGTTTCCCTTGTCATCGGCCGGCCGTTGGTCCCCGGTCCACTGGCCCCACTGCCTCCGGAGCCGGGTCGCTGGCGACGAGAGCGGCGTGGTCGCTCGGCTTCTCGGGGCCGGAGCTCTTCATCGGCCTGCGTCTCGCCGCCTCGACTGCCGTTCTCGTCACTCGGGCTGCTCGCCTGGTTGGCGGCACCCTTCTGCCCGTTCGAACCCGACGACGACCGTCGAGCCCGCTGACCGCCACCCGATTTCCCATTGGCGGCGCTACGCCGGTTCCCGCCTTCACGGGTCCCCGGCCGCCGTCCGAGCGCTGCCGGCGACCCCGCTTCGGTCGGGGAGCGACCGGGCGCACACGGGCCCGGACCCGGGCTTCGCCTCGCATCCGACCGAACAGCCCTGCCTTCGGCTCGCTCAGAATGACCAGTTCCGCGTCTTCTTCGGCTACACCGAGGTGATCAAGGACCGTCTCCTTGGCCTCGAGCAGTGACTTTCCGCTGGCCTCGACCCATTCCACCCGCTATCGCGCCTTTCGTTCGCGCTTGGACTTCGAGCGCGGGTGTGCCTTGGACGCCGATGCGCCATCCGTTGCGTCAGTTCCCGCGGCCCGTCCGTTGCTGCCGTTGCTCCGGGCGCCTTTGGCCCCTGACCGGTTCGGGCCCGCACCGTTGACCCCCGGCTTTCGCTCGTTGCCACCGCCCGCGCGGCCGGTTGCGCCGGTCGGGTCGTCTTGGTCGGCGTCTTGCCCACCGGTTTGGTCCCTGGCTTGGCTGCCGCCGGCCTCCGCCCTCCCGCCGGAGTTTTCGTTCCCCCGGCCGCACCGTTGCCGCTCTTTGTCCCCGCCGACGATCCGGCGGCCTTGGGCCGAGGCAAGGCGCGCTCGGTCCGGTCCGCCACCGGGGTCTTCGGGCCTTTGCGGGTCGCTACGTCGGCTCCCGCCGTCGGTGGAGGGGGTGGCCCACCCACGATGCCGCGCCGGAACATGACCTCCTGTGTGAGGATCCGGATGGCACTCGAAACAATGAAATAAACGTTCAATATAGCGGCAACATTAAGATAAATAAATCCGAAAATTAGTGGCATGTATTTCTGGAGCATTGCCGCCTGCGGATTGGCCTGTGCCGCTTGCGGGTTTCGTGCGTTGAGCCGGGACATTTGCAGGTATTGCAGGCCGACTGCGGCCACCACCAGCACGAGGAAGGGGATGGCGGCCCAGATCGAGCCGTGATGGGAGAGCAGCTTGTCCGCGAAGTTCATCCCGAAGGAATTGAGCTGGCCGTGGGCAGCAACGATGTCTTCGTACATCTTGCTGTGCACTGGGATGTACCGGGGCTCGGCCACCACGGTGGCGGGGTGGACCACCTTCAGCCCACCAACCGTGGTGGTGAAGCCGGGGTGGGTAACGGTGTTCGTCATTCCCCTAATTACGCTGTAGAGAATGAAGAATGCCGGCATCTGCAAAAGAAGCGGGAGGCAGCCCGATGCCGGATTTACATGGTGCTCTTTGTAGAGCTTCATCATTTCTTCATTTAGCTGAACCCGGTCGCCCTTGTACTTCTGCTGAAGCTTCTTCATCTCGGGCGCGAGCGCCTGCATGGCCGCCATGTTCTTCGTGCTCTTGACCGTCAGCGGGGTGAGCAGAGCCATGATGACGATGGTGAGCAGGGCGACGTCGATCGGGTAGCTGGGGATGATCGAGTAGAAGAAGGCGAGGATCCCGCCGAACGCGTCGAGCAGGGGCTGGAAGATCCGGCCGATGTCCTTGGTCAGCGATTGCATGGGACCCCCTTACCGGGCACGGGGTCGACCCCGTGCCCGCCCCAGGGATGGCAGCGCAGGAGCCGGCGGGCGGCCAGGCCGGCACCCCGGACCGCACCGTGGGCCTCGACTGCCTCGATGGCGTACTCGGAGCAGCTGGGAGGAAGCGGCACCCGGACGGACGGCCCGCCCTGGCCAGCTGGTAGGTACGGACGGCCCCGATGAGCCCCTTCGCCGCCACCCCGGGGGTTCGGGCCGTCAAGTCCGTATCCGAGGCGGCGCCATCGGGCCGGCCCGTGGTGGTCACCCGCGTCACCGGGCGCTCTCGGTCAGGCGGGGAGCGGCGGGGGAGCGGCGGTCCGTCGGCTCAGCTACCGCTCGCTCCATTGCTCGGCCCATGGCCATCCTCAACTCGTCGAAGTCCAACTCCGGCGCCTCTGGTCCCGCCCGTACTACGTAGGCGCCCGGGGGGAGGGATGAGGCGGCGTCGGCCATGACGGCCCGGAGGCGCCGACGCAGCCGGTTCCGGGTCACCGCGGTTCCCAACCGGCGACCGATGACATAGGCCACTTCCACCTTTGACCAGGCCTTTTCCTCCACGAAACCCACCGAAATGGGCCCGCTCCGCCCGCGATTCGGGCCGTGCCGCAGACGCTCAAAGGTTCGGCGATGACGTACCGGCCCGACCCCGCCACCGGCAGGAAACGACCCGGTTGGGCCCGCGCTCACACCGACAGGCGATGGCGACCCTTGGCCCGGCGCGACCGGATGATGGCTCGCCCGGCTTTGCTGGACATGCGCTTGCGGAAACCGTGGGTCTTGGCCCGCTTGCGCACGTTCGGCTGATACGTGCGTTTCATTCATCCACATCCTTCCTCGCCCTGAACCGGGAAACGGGGTCGCCACACAGGCAGGGGGCCCGGTCACAGGGATCGGGGCATTCCCTCACATGGTAGGCGAGAACGCTCCCTCGGCTCTAGTCGGGACCGGGAGGCGCGCCCAGTGGACGCGGGTGTACCGTTCCCGACACAGCCGATGGTCGTATCGGCGCCGAGGCCGCTTCGCCCGGTACCGCCGTCAGCCAAACAACGTCGCAACAGCCGAATCGCACTTGCGTCCCGGTCCCGAGGTCGGAACGGACGGTACGCCACAGACATGGATGATCGTCCACAACTGTGGACATCCTTGTGGACCGATCGAGTTTTCCAGGGGCGGAGGCCCACGTGAACGACACTGAAGGCCTGTGGATTCTGTGCGCTGAAGCCCTGCGTGAGCAGGTCTCGGACGCCACCTGGCAAGCCTACTTGTCGGGAATCACCCCCCTCGCCGTCAAGGACGAGCAGATCGTCCTCGGGGTGCCCAACAGCCTCATCCGGGACCGGGTCGAGTCCCGGTTCCTCGGGCTCATCCAGGACACCGTGACCGGTGCCGTCGGTCGGGACCTCGCCGTCCAGCTCGAGGTGGTCGCGCCCGCCTACGACCTGGTCGAGGACAGCCACATGGTGGTGACGGAGGCGCCGGAGATCGCCCCCCTCCAGCCTCCACGACCAGGCGCCAAATACCCGCCCGTCGACCGTCCCGGATCGGCCATTCTCGATCCCCGTTACACCTTCGACACCTTCGTGATTGCCTCCTCCAACCGATTTGCCCACGCTGCGGCCCAATCGGTCGCAGAATCCCCCGCCCGTTCCTACAATCCGCTCTTCATCTACGGCGATGCTGGTCTCGGGAAGACCCACCTTCTGCATGCCATCGGGAACTATGTCCTGGAGAATTTCGGCGGCCGCCATGTGCGCTATGTGACGACCGAGACATACATGAATGAGTTCGTCGACGCTATCCGCACAAATGCCACCATCGCCTTCAAACGCCGGTACCGCGAATGTGACGTGTTGCTCATCGACGACGTCCAGTTCATGGAACGCAAGGAGTCCCTGCAGGAGGAGTTCTTCCATACCTTCAACTCGCTGTATGGCGCGTCGAAGCAGATCGTCCTCACCTCGGACCGCCCGCCAAAGTCCATCGAGACCCTCGAGGACCGCCTCCGCAGCCGCTTCATGTCCGGCCTGATCACGATCATCGAACCGCCCGATCTCGAAACCCGCTTGGCCATCCTTCATGCCAAGGCAGAGCACGATCACATGGACGTCCCCGATGTCGTTCTCGACTTCATTGCGACCCATGTCAAAGACAACATCCGGGAGCTTGAAGGCGCTCTTATCCGGGTGACCGCCTTCGCCAGCCTCAACCGGCAACCGCTGAGCCTGGAACTGGCCGAGCAGGTGCTCTCCGACATCATCTCGGCCGACCAACCTCGACGCATCACGCCCCAAGTCATCCTCGATGCGACCTCACAGGCGTTCGGCTTCACCGTCGACGAGCTGTGCGGCCCGAACCGACGCCGTCCTCTGGTCACGGCACGACAGGTGAGCATGTATGTCTTCCGCGAACTGACCGATTTCAGCTATCCGGCCATCGGGCGTGAATTCGGCGGGCGAGACCATTCGACGGTGATGCATGCCGTCGACAAGATCACATCGATGATGAAGGAACGTCCGCAGATCTACAACCAGGTGACCGATCTCATTGTCCGCATCAAAAGCGGAACCTGATGGTCCTCGATACCTTCCGGATTCGAGCCTGGCTTCTATCCGGAGGTTGTGCACCATCTGTGGATATCCTCCCCTTCCCCTGGGGCAATTCTGTGAACTCAGATGAACTTGTCCATAACCGATAACCGCTTGGTAGACCAATCACCGCCCTCCCTGCGGAAACGGTGGATGAGCACCCAACAACCCTAAGGGTCTTACGCTGCGAAAACACACAGGTATCCACAGTCCACAGGGCCTACTACCACCACTATTTCAATTGGATAGATAAGAAAAGAAACAAGAAGGGAACGATCGGTGAAGTTTCGGTGTGAACGTGACTCCTTGGTGGAAGTCCTGACCACGGCCGGCCGCGCCGTGAGCTCGCGGACGTCGACATCCATGGCTCTCGGCGGGTTACGTCTGGAGATCATCGGCAACCACCTGAGTGTGGTCGGGACCGATCTCGACCTCACCGTGCACGTGTCGACCGAAGCCATCGGAATCACAGACGGGGTGTGCGTAGCCCCAGCCAAGTTGCTGGCCGACATCGTGCGTTCCCTCGAACCTGGAGCGGTGACCATCGAATCGGAAGCCGAGAAGGTGGAGATTGGTGCGGCTAGGTCCCGCTTCAGCCTCCGTACATTCCCGGCTGACGACTTCCCGACATTGCCCGAGCCTCCCAACCCGGCTACCGCTTTGCCCGTCGCCGAGCTGGCCAGCGCACTCCGCCAGGTGGTCCGTGCGGCCTCGAGCGACGACGCCCGGCCGCTCCTGACCGGTGTGTTGATCGCGCCGGAGGGAGGTGGCGTCCGACTGGTCGCGACCGACTCGTACCGCTTGGCCATGCGCGATATCGACGGCAGCAACGCCTTCGCCGGTACCGGTGAGATCCTGGTACCCGCCCGGGCCTTGGCCGAGTTGCAACGCCTGTCGGCGCTCGGGGCCTCGGCGCGGGACGGAGGGGCGGGGGATGCCGAGGATGAGACGAAAGGACCGGCGGTGGGGCTCTCCATCAGTGAGCACGACGTGACGTTCACTGCGGACAACGTCAAAGTGAGCACCCGCCTGCTGGATGGGACCTATCCCGACTACCGCCAGTTGATTCCGGCCGAGTATCCGAACCGGCTCCACGTGGGCAAGGACTCACTGCTGGACGCCCTCCGTCGGGTCCGACTGCTGGTGCGCGATAACACCACGCCGGTGCGTCTGTCGATGCGGCCAGGCGGGGTAGACCTCACCGTGGTCTCCCAGGAGGTCGGCGACGCCAGCGAGACGGTCGATGCCGACTTCGACGGGGCCGAGCTGACCATCGCGTTCAACCCGACGTACCTTATCGACGGGGTGGAGGCGGTCGCCGGGGACGAGGTCCTGGTCGAGACGGTGGACGCCACCAAGCCAGCCACGGTCCGCTCGGCGGAGGAGACCAACTTCCGGTACCTGCTGATGCCGGTGCGAGTCTCGTAACTTCCGTCATGGCCACTGCGTGAACCTCGTCTCGCTGACCATCACGGACTTCCGCAATATCGAGCAGGTGACATTTGAGCCGGATCCGGTCGGTATCACGCTGATCACCGGGCTCAACGGTGCCGGCAAGACCAGCGTGCTCGAGGCGGTCAGTTACCTGTCGACGTTACAATCCTTTCGTGGCTCCCCGAGGGAGGCCATGGTGCGCCGTGGCGCGGCGCGCGCCATCCTGCGGGCCGAGACCATGGTGGATGGAAGGAGCCTGACGATCGAGGCCGAGCTGTCCATCTCGGGCCCATCGAGAACCTTCGTGAACCGTCAGCGCGTGCAACGACGAGGGGATCTGCACGAGGCGTTGCGCACCACGGTGTTCACCCCGGAGGCCATCCAGGTGGTCCGAGGGGCACCTGCCGACCGCCGCCGGTTTCTCGACGACACCTTGGCCGTCATCGATCCAAAGGAGGCGAGGCACAGCGAGGAAGTCGAGCGCATCCTGCGCCAGCGGACCGCGCTGTTGCGCAGCAGCCGTGGCCGACGCATCACACCCGAGGTGGGCGCCACCCTCGACGTGTGGGATACACGTCTGGACTCCGCCGGCACCGCCCTGGCCGACGCCCGGGCTGCGCTGGTCGTTCAGCTGGTGCCACTGACCGAGGCGCACTACCGCCGGCTCGCCGGGCGGTCCACTGGAGTGGCCCTCGAGTACCAGCGATCCTGGCCGGGTCCGCTGCTGGCTGCCCTGACCGAGGCGCGTCCCCGAGACATCGAGCGGGGGACCACATCGGTCGGTCCCCATCGCGACGAGCTTGCTCTCTCCCTCGACGACCTGCCGGGCCGGAGCCACGCCTCCCAGGGGGAGCAGCGCACCCTGGCCCTGGCCCTCGAGCTGGCCGCCCACCAGCTGGCCACGGAACGGTTGGGCACCCCGCCGGTGCTCCTGCTCGACGACGTCTTCTCCGAGCTCGACCCTCACCGCGCCGCGGCCCTCGTCGGCGGGCTGCCGAGTGGACAGACCCTGGTTACCACGGCCTTCGGAGCCCCGAGCGGGGTCCCCGCCGACAAGACCTACGCCATGGCCTCCGGCGCTCACGTGCTGACCCCGCTCGACCCGGACAGGGACCCCGGCCCGTGATGGCCGCACGGGAGCGGGACAGCGGCCCACGATCCCTGGGCGCTTCGCTGGACGAAGTCACAAAGAGGCTGGGCGTCGATGACGCCCACGGCCTGGGACGCCTCTTCGCCCACTGGGAGGAGATCGTGGGACCGTCCCTGGCCGAGCACGTGCAGCCGCTCCGTGTCGACCGGGATCGTCTGGTGGTGACTGTCGATCACCCGGCGTGGGCCACCCAGGTCCGGCATCTGGGCGCCGAATTGCTCGATCGGGTGACCGAGGAAGCCGGCCTTCCCCGTCCAGCCGGGGTCGAGGTGCGCATCCGCCGTTAGCCGGCGTCGACGGCACGAACGGGCCCGGAATTTGCGCCGACTATGGGTCTCATCGAGGCCGTCGCGAGGTAGACTGGAGGCCTTGGAATCGGTGCATCGCCGCCGCCTGCGGAGCCCGCTGGTGCTCTGTCGGCAGCCAAACGGCACAGATTCCCGCGCAGACAATCGTTGTTGGAAAGGGCGCGCCCGTGGCGCTGAAAACTGAGGTCGACCGACCGGTCGGAAACACGAACTACGACGCCGCGGACATCACCGTCCTCGAGGGTCTGGACCCGGTCCGGAAGCGTCCCGGTATGTACATCGGCTCTACCGGACCCACCGGTCTGCACCACCTGGTCTGGGAGGTTGTCGACAACGCCGTGGACGAGGCCATGGCCGGCTATTGCACGCTGATCGACGTAACTGTCCTGACCGACGGGGCCATCAAGGTGGCAGACAACGGCAGGGGCATCCCGACCGGGCCGATGCCCAAGTACAAGGGACGTTCTGCCGCGGAGGTGGTGCTCACCACGCTGCATGCCGGCGGCAAGTTCGGGGAGGGAGGCGGGTACAAGATCTCCGGCGGACTGCACGGGGTGGGTGTGTCGGTGGTCAACGCCCTCTCGAAGCGCCTCCTGCTCGAGATCGATCGCGACGGAGACCACCATGTCGTGGAATTCGCCAACGGGGGCAAGCCCAAGGGCAAGCTGGCGGTGACAGGGCGGGCCCCGCGGGGACGGAGTGGTACGACGGTGACCTTCTGGCCCGACCCGTCGGTCTTCGAGGAAGTCGAGTTCCGGGCGCAGACCATCGTTGAACGACTGCAGGTGATGGCCTTCCTCAACAAGGGTCTCGAGATCCGCTTCGCCGACGAACGGCCCGAAGCCAAACCTTCGCAGGTGTTCAAGTACAAGGACGGGATCGTCGACTACGTGCGCCACCTCAACGCGTCGAAGGAGGCCCTGTTCCGCAAAGTGGCGGCCTTCGAACAGCGCGAGGAGGCGATGGAGGTCGAGCTGGCGCTGCAGTGGAACACCGGTTTCTACGAGAGCATCCACTCGTTCGCCAATGGCATCTCGACCATCGACGGTGGCATGCACGAAGAGGGCTTCAAGAAGGCCCTGACCAACGTGGCCAACAAGTACGCCCGGGCCAAGGGGGCTCTGAAGGAGAAAGACGACAACCTCCTCGGGGAGGACATCCGCGAGGGCCTGACCGCCATCATCTCGGTGCGGCTGGAGGAGCCCCAGTTCGAAGGCCAAACCAAGGCCAAGCTGGGAAACGTCCCGGTTCGCTCGCTCGTCGAGCGGGCCACCAACGAGAAGCTGGCCGACTGGTTCGAGGAGAACCCGCGCGAGGCCAGCCAGATCATCCAGAAGGGCCTGCTGGCGGCCCGGGCCCGGGTTGCGGCTCGCTCCGCCCGCGACCTCACCCGTCGCAAGTCGGCCCTCGACGGGGCCGGCCTGCCGGGCAAGTTGGTCGATTGCTCGTCGCGGGACCCCGCGAGAGCGAACTGTTCATCGTCGAGGGGAACTCGGCCGGCGGGTCGGCCAAGGACGCCCGGAATCCGCGTACCCAGGCCATCCTGCCCATCCGGGGGAAGATCCTCAACGTCGAGCGGGCCCGTATCGACAAGATGCTGAAGAACACCGAGATCCAGGCGCTCATCTCGGCCATCGGTGCCGGACTGGCCGAGGACTTCGAGGTGTCGAAGATCCGCTACCACAAGATCATCATCCTGGCCGACGCCGATGTGGACGGGTCACACATCCGCACCCTGTTGCTCACGTTCTTCTTCCGGCAGATGAAGCCGTTGGTGGAGGGCGGATTCGTTTACGTGGCCCAGCCTCCGCTCTACTCGACGCTGGTGGGCAAGGAGAAGGTCTACCTGAAGGACGACCAGGCCAAAGAAGCCTTCATGGCTGAGCACCCGAACCACACGAAGGACTTCCAGCGGCTCAAGGGCCTCGGTGAGATGGACTTCCAGGAATTGCGGGACACCACCATGGACCCGGCCCAGCGGTCGTTGCTCCAGATCGCCGTGGAGCAGGCAGTGGTGGCCGACGAGGTCTGTTCCGTGCTGATGGGCGAGGACGTCGACCTCCGGCGCCACTTCATCCAGACGAATGCCAAGGATGTCCGGTTTCTCGACTTCTAGCGAGGGACCGACCCGAGATGTCTCATCGAGCCCCTCGGGCCGCCGGGCCACGGACCGACCCGTGGTGAGGGCCAGTGATGTACGACTGACGAGGACGATGCATGCCGACAGGTGACAACGACGGATCCGGCGCCCGGGGCACTGACGAGGATGTAACGGGCTACATCGAACCCATCGAGATCCAGGAGGAGATGGAACGCTCCTTCCTCGAGTATTCGATGTCGGTGATCGTGTCGAGGGCGCTGCCCGACGTGCGCGACGGGCTCAAGCCGGTGCACCGCCGCATCCTCTATTCCATGTACGACCAGCGGTTGCTCCCGGACCGCCCCCACACGAAGTGCGCCAAGGTCGTCGGGGACGTGATGGGCTCGTACCACCCGCACGGAGACTCTGCCATCTACGAGGCTCTGGCCCGCATGGTGCAGGAGTTCTCCATGCGCCATCCCCTCATCGACGGCCACGGCAACTTCGGTGGCACCGGCCCCGACGAGGGCCCGGCGGCCATGCGCTACACCGAGTGCCGCCTGGGTTCCCTCGCTCTGGAGCTGATGGCGGGCCTCGACCAGGAGACGGTCGACTTCATCCCCAACTACGACGCAACCGCCGAGGAACCGATCGTCCTGCCCTCCCGGTTCCCGAACTTGCTGGTCAACGGGTCGCAGGGCATTGCGGTGGGCATGGCCACCAACATCCCGCCCCACAATCTGGGCGAGGTGATCGACGCCACCGTCCATCTCCTCGAGCATCCCGACGCCAGCCCGGACGAGCTGATGGAGTTCGTCAAAGGGCCGGACTTCCCGACCGGCGCTCTCATCCTCGGGCGCCAGGGCATCCTTGACGCCTTCCGCACCGGGCGCGGTTCGATCAAGCTTCGGGCCGTCGCCGAGGTGGAGGAAGGCAAGGCGGGGAGACCCGCATCGTGGTCTCGGAGATGCCCTACCAGACCTCGATCGCCGTCGTCTCGAAGAAGATCGAGGACCTGGTGCGCTCGGGCGACCTCGACGGCATCGCCGAGGCCCAGGACGATTCGTCGGGCGGCAAGACCCGGCTGGTCCTCCGCTTGAAGCGCGACGCCAACGCCAACGTGGTGCTCAACAACCTGTTCAAGCAGACACCCCTGCAGACGTCGTTCAGCGTCAACGCCGTGGCCCTGGTCGACGGGGTTCCCCGGACGCTCAACCTCGCCCAGATGCTCGGCTACTACGTGGACCATCAGATCGAAGTGGTCACCCGGCGGTCCGAGTTCCTGCTGGACAAGGCCCGGGCCCGGGCGCATGTGGTCGAGGGGCTGCTCAAGGCCATCGACATGTTGGACGAGGTCATCGCGGCCATCCGGGCCTCCGAGGACCGACCGGCGGCCATGGCCACCCTGCAGGCCGAGCCCTTCGCGTTCACCGAGGTACAGGCCGAGCACATTCTCGACATGACGTTGGCCCGACTCACCCGATTGGGTCGCAGCAACCTTGAGGAGGAGCTGGCCAAGCTGCGGACGGAGATCGCCGAGCTCGAGGAGATCCTGGCCGACCCGGCCAAGCTGCGCGGCGTGATCGCCACCGAGCTGGGCGAGGTCCGGGAGAAGTTCGCCAACGAGCGCCGAACGGTGATCACCCACGATCCGGGAGACATGAACGTCGAGGACCTCGTCGACGACGAAGAGCTCGTCGTGACCCTGAGCCGGGCCGGCTACGTGAAGGCGGTGTCGGCCGACTCCTTCCGCACCCAGGGCCGGGGCGGTCGGGGCGTGCAGGGGGCCAAGCTCAAGGAGGAAGACCTCATCGACGGGGTCGTGCACACCACGTCGCACGCTCACCTCCTGCTGTTCTCGAACCGAGGCCGGGTCTACCGGCTTCGGGCCCTCGAGATCCCGATGAAGGAGCGGACAGCACGGGGCACTGCCATCGTCAACCTCCTGCCGCTGGCGCCGAACGAGGTGATCCAGGCCATCATCGGCACACGCGACTTCTCGGCCGACAACTACCTGGTGTTCAGCACCAAGCTGGGCCAGATCAAGAAGACGGCGTTCAACGAGTACGACAAGTCACGGCGAGAGGGCTTCATCGCCATCAATCTGCGTGAGGGCGACGAGCTGGTGCGGGTGGTCGAGACACATGGCGAGGACGACCTGTTCCTCGTCACAGCCTCGGGGATGACCATCCGATTTTCGGAGGAGGATGTGCGATCGATGGGCCGGGACGCGGCCGGGGTGCGAGGCGTGCGCCTGAAGGATGGGGATCAGGTCGTCTCCTGCGACGTGGCCCGGGACGAGGCCGACATACTCATCGTGACCGACGCCGGTTACGGCAAACGCACCAAGGTCGACCGCTTCAACCGCCAGGCCCGGGGTGGCCAGGGGGTCCGGGGGATCCGGCTGACGGCCAAGCGGGGCCGGGTGGTGGCCGCCTTCATGGCGGGACTCGAGGACGAAATCCTGCTGGTCTCCACCTCGGGCGTGGTCATCCGCACCGCCGTGCGTGAGATCGCCTCCCAGGGCCGCGATGCCACCGGCGTGCGGGTCATGAACCTTGACGGCGGCGACGCCGTCGCCGCCGCGGCCCTCGTGGCCGAGGGGTAGTACCCGGTCCCGGAGGAAGCCGAGGCAGGCCGCTTCATCGGCGTCAGGTGGGGTCGAGCGGCGCGTCGGTGGTCTTGAGCAGCACCGCGGCGGGTTTGTCCGGCACCGTCTCGCTCAGGAACCACCGGAACACGATGGTGCCCTGCGCATTTCCGGCCGTGGTGATGGCATTCGGGTGAGCGAGCTGTTCGCGGGCGACGACGATCGTCACGGTGCCGTCGGCGTTCGAGCGCGCCGCACCCCCGTTTATGGAGGAGCGCGCATCGGTGAGCACTTCCGTCGCCATGAAGGGGTTCCAAGTCACGGCGTTCCAGAAGCGGCAGGACGGCGGGCGGTGCGTGATGACGAGCGCCTCGTCTGGCTCGAGGACGAAGCTGGCGAAGGCGTAGCACGCGTCCCTTGCCGACCAGCCGTAGTTGGCGTCCTGCACCTGGTACGGCTCCGCGAACTCGTTGGCCAGCATGGGCGCGTTGTGCCCGAGGGTCTCGGGCGTCTCACGCGGGGCGATCGGCAGGGGGATGATGGCGAACAGGGTGCGGATCCAGGCGAGCGCGGTGCGGAGACCCACCGCGGTCCCGGCATCGTTCCGTTCCAGCGGCCCGGGCGGTTCCAGCGCCTCGATCTCCCAGATGACCCGAGCGCCAGCTTGGGCATCGCTCTGGTAGTCCCGGGTAAAGGCGACCGCCGCATCGCGGCTCAGCTCGATGAAGGGCCCCGCCCGCACGTCGGACGCAGATGGCCCGATGAGGAACGAGAACCGCCCGTCGGCGTCCAGCTCGAGGTCGGTGTCGTTGACGATCCCGACGATCCGGTTCGACCACTCGCCGGGCGCGGGTTCGTTGTAGACAGTGAGGGAAAAGTAGTCGCTGTCACCCGGAGAACCGCTGATCCGGTAGGTGCGGGTCGGATCGATCGGGGTGAAGGAGTACCACGCATCGGTGTTGTCACCCCCCCAGGCCCGGTCTCGGCGGTACGGGGTGTTGACGTCGAGGAAGATCGGTCGGGCCGGATCGGCGAACAGATAGGTGTCGAGGGCGACACCCAGGGCGGTGAGCAGGCTGCGGTAGCCCTCGACCACGGCCCTCTGGTCGTGGACCGCCCTCGGGCCCTCCAGAAACACGCCATCGATCTCGCGTAGCCCGTCGAGTAGCTCACGGAATGCCGCGGTGGTGTCCCAGCTGGAACGGTCGGGGTCCCCTGGAGCAGAAGGTGTCGGTGAACGGTCAGGCACCGTTCCGCACGGTATCAGTAGGGTGGGCCGGCTCTTCCCGAGGCCAGGAGATGAAAGCACCCATGGCTGATGCGATCCACATCGATGACTTGGCGCATCCGCGGTTCACCCCGGAGGTCGCCGAAATCCGCCGGACGATGACCGAGCTGGCAGCCGGTTGCGACCTGGACTCGAAGACGTTGCACCGACAAGCGCGCGAGGAGACCGGTCTGAGCGATTTCGGGCCGCGTGACTACGAACAGCGCCTCGAGGTCCTGCTCGGCGCATTGCGGGGGGTCGAGAACCTCACGCCGATCGGCCGGCTCGGCTACCACGCACAGGTCCTCCAGCTCCTCAAGAACCGGTTGCTCCTCTTCGACCTGCTCGATCGCCACCCTGAGGTCCGTGACATCCCGCTGGCTCCGCCGATCATCATCGCCGGTCTGCCGCGCTCGGGGACCACCCATCTGCACAACCTGCTGGCCTCGGATCCGGACCTGCGGACGCTGCCGTACTGGGAGAGCCTCGAGCCCTTCCCGCCGCCGTCCGAGGCGGGCGTCGAGCCCGACCCACGTCGAGCCCGAACCGATGCTGCCGTGTGGTTCATGAACGAGGCGATGCCCCTCTTTCCCCTCATGCACGAGATGACGACCGATCACACGCACGAGGAGATCGCCCTGCTCGCCATCGACTTCTCCACCATGTTCTTCGAGACCCTCGGTATCGTGCCCGCCTGGACGGTGTATTACCGGTCCCACGACCAGACCCGGCACTACCAGTTCCTCCGGCTCGTCTTGCAGGCGCTCCAGCACCTTCGGGGAGGACGGCGCTGGTTGCTCAAGTCGCCCCAGCACCTCGAGCAGCTTCCGGTGCTGGCGAAGGTGTTCCCAGGCGCGACCATCGTCATCACTCACCGGGACCCGGCCTTGGTGGTGGTGTCCATGGCAACCATGGTGGCGTACACGGCACGCATGCACCTGGATCAGGTCGACGTCACGGCGATCGGCCGCTACTGGACCGACCGGATCGAGTCGATCCTCGCGGCCTGCGTGCGCGACCGCGACTCACTGGCGTCCCAGCAATGCATGGACGTTCGCTTCGACGACTTCATGGCCGACGATCTCGCCACCGCTGGACGGGTGTACGACCTCGCATCCCAACCCCTGACGCCGGGGGCCGAGGGGGCGATGGCTGCCTACCTGGCCGAACACAAGCGGGGTCGCCTCGGCTCGATCGACTACCGAGCCGCCGACGTCGGACTCGACATGGACGAGCTGCGCGAGCGGCTCGACTTCTATGCGGAACGCTTCCTCTGACCGGGCTCGAGCGCCGCTCGGGACCGCCGGCCCGGGGGGCGCCCCGGGGGAATTCGGGCCGTGCCGTCTTATCGAGAACGGCTCGGCATTGGTGTAGCGTCGCACCACGTTTCCGGGGCTATAGCTCAGTCGGTTAGAGCGCAGCACTGATAATGCTGAGGTCGCTGGTTCGATTCCAGCTAGCCCCACATAGATCGTGGTCACCAGGGCCGGCCGACGCAACCGGGAACCATGCGATAGCGATCACCGCGACATTGGAGCTGCGAAGTCATCAGCTCCGCCTACGGGCAGCTACGACAACGGTACGGCCTCGAACACGTTCAGCGGGTCTCTTGCGTTCAATGGTGGGACCGGACCGCTTGCAGCCAACTGTCCCCTCTCCCCGCTCGACTTTCACTTCAGTTGCGGATGCAAATCAGTCCGGTTCGCCAACCGGATTCGTCAACTGAGGCGCTTCTCTGCCAGTTCTTGCCGGAGTCCACTCTGGTCATGGGGAATGTGCCGATATCGGATAGATCGGGCCTGCCCAGAATGCGGTTCGGGTCAAGGGCCTTCGTGTGGGTTGCACTCCTGAACGTAAGATTACCGGCTTGGCATGTAGCGTGGCCCGATCAGGACGGGAAACGAAATCAGCATTCCTACGCCGCTCAGAGTCATCACCCTCGTCGTAGGCGCTGGGTTGATGATTGCAGCGTGCAGCTCGTCTGGGGCAACGCCTACCACCGGCGCCCCCAACGGCGCATCGTTGCAGCAGGCGGTGACGAACACGCTCGCTGCGACCAACTTTTCGGAGGTCCTCAACCAGACCACTCCGCAAGGTGGGCAGAGCGACCACCTGAGGTATCAAGCTCCAGATCGCCTGGGCGGCTATATCCAACGCGGGTCCATGCGCACCTACGTCTACGTCATCGGAAACACGGAATACCAGAGCCAGGCCGTCCGAAACAGCACCTCGACCAAACAGCTCACCTTCCACTCACAAGCGAGTCAGGGTGCGACCGCGTTAGACCCAGCCCACGGCTATCTGCCCTATGCCACACAGGCGAAGCATCCAACGCGCTCAGGCGATACCTATTCATTCACGCTGACCAAGAACGGCCAAACCGGCACATTCACCTATGCGGTGAAAGGCCAGCACATCTCCCAGTTCACCCTGACAGTCCCGAAGGCCTCGGTCACCCTGGACCTTTCGGCCGTCGGCACGTCACCACCGGTGGCTCTACCAACCGGGTCGAACTTCGGTTCTGCCAGTTCTACCCCGACCACCGCGCCTTCGTCATAGGCCCGTCGACAGTCACGCCACGACCCTGGTGGCTGGTCAGCCGGGGCGGTGGCCTACCGGCAATTGCGGGCCAGGCTCGACAACCATGGTGAGTCCCGCTCGGCCCAACGAGCGGCTGTGTCCACGCCCTCGTTCCCCCTACGCTTCTGGCGAAGGCGTTGGCCCATAAGGTCTTGTCGTCAACGCACCCTCGAGCGAGTCACTAAGGGCGCGCAAACTCTTCTCGGTACCTTGGTTCCTTCCGTGATCAGAACGAAACAGGGCCGTGAAGGCCGCGATGTCCGAAAGCGTCCACGCGAGCCGGAACAGGGAGATCGCCGTTTCGTCAAGCATCCTGCCGCTCGCCTCGGTGTATGGCGCCAGGATGCTCGGCGATCCGTCGTCAAACATCCAAAGGTCTCGCTCCGGTGGGGCCAGGCCGACCGTGTCCCAGTCGACAAGTAGCACGGCATTATCGGTATGAATCAAGTTGCCCGGGTGTGGCTCACCATGGGTGACGACGTGCTGGCCTCCTGCTCTTTCGACAAGGCCGGCGAGATGATCGAACGCGGTCATCCACCCGTGGACGGCCGCCGCGTGATTGGCCAGCTGTCGCCGTGCCGGTTCGGAAAATGGACCACCGGTCCACGTGCGGTCGAGGTCATCAAGAGCAGACTCGAGCACCGCTCGGCCCGGTAGACCAACGCCATGCCGAGGCGCCCGAGAGGCCACGGTCGGTGTTGACCGGTGCAGCTCGGCGAGCCGGCGCAGGAGTTGCTCGAGATTCGTCCGGCCGATCGGGTCCCCCCAAACGCCGGGCTTGCCGTCCATGAACGGAAACACCGTCAGGGCGTATCGCTCGTTGAGGCGGAATGCCGTGCCGCCGCCGAGCGGAGGAATGGGGGCTACGACAAAGCTGAGGTTTGCACGCCGGTGAAGGGCGAGGGCCGAGTCGTAGGCGGCTTCAAGACCCTCGAAGGTTGAATCTGGACTTCCTCCAAGCCAGGGCTTGGTGTCGAGGTCATCGACGGTCAGGAAATACTTGTGCGCTTGAGTCTCGGTGAACCAGTGGTAGCTGCCGAACCCCTTGGGGATGTAACGGAGTGGACTGACATCCAGATCCCAGGATCGGGCCAGGGCCTCGGCCAGGCGCCGTTCGTCGAGACCTGGGGGTGGGGGTGTATCCACAGCGAAGGCAGTTTCTCACGGGTGCGTTGGCCGCTCGGCCCTAGCTGCCCACAGTGAGACCCCCGATGCCGCTGTCAGGCTGTGACCGTGCGACAGATTGTCGCGATCCGGCTGCGACGTCGCTCTCTGCGGAGCCATCTGCGTGAGGCAGGATTGAGGGGTGGAACTACGCCGGGTCCGACTGAGCGACCCGCAGGTCGTGCCGCTCCTAGAGGGACTCGCCGAGGAGTACGAGCGACGGTATGGGCCGGGAGACGAGATGGCCTCAGTCCAGGACCAGGAGTTTGAACCACCGGAGGGAGTGTTTCTGGCCCTTATTGAGAACGGTGTCGTCGTAGCCGGCGGAGGCCTACGGCGATTTTCACGCGACACCTGTGAGGTCAAACGCATGTGGACAGCGCCGGATCAGCGGCGCAAGGGCTATGCCTCGGTCGTCCTGGATGCGCTAGAGCAGGAGGCAAGGAACCGCGGATACGCCAACCTCAGGCTCGAAACTGGTCCGGCGCAGCCCGAGGCCCGTGCGCTGTATGACCGCCGTGGATATAGGCGAATACCAACCTATGGCCGCTACGAGCTCGCTACGGCTTTCGAACACGTGGTTGCGGCCGCTCGGTGGATCCCATGATCCGCCGGAATGGGTTGCCTGTTCCTGAGCGCCGGAACAGTGACACTGAAGCGCTACTACTGGTCGATGCCGCGAACGTGATCGGATCTCGACCGAACGGCTGGTGGCGGGATCGACCACGAGCAGCCCAAGAGTTCATCGAACGAGTTCGTGCCGCGGTGGGTGCCGGTCGACTCGGCGAACCTGTAGTCGTGGTCCTCGAAGGGGCTGCTCGTCGCGGCGTCGAGGCCGGAGTGGTCGATGGTGTCACCGTCGTGCATGCGCCCGGCAGCGGTGACGACACCCTGCTCGCGGTCACAGCCGATGCCACGAGACAGGTGACGCTCGTTTCGGCGGACCGTGAGTTGTGCCGGCGGGCGGAGGGCCTGGGAGCCAATGTGGCTAGGCCCCGATGGCTCATCGATCTGCTCGACGAGTGAGGCGGCATATCGGGCATGGACGTTGCCCGTCGTCGACAACCAGCACCGGCGTAACGGACACTGTCGAAAACGCGTCGTCGAAGTGGCGGTATGACCAGCTGCCGAGGAGGTGGCTGTACCGGTTGTCACGAGCTCAACCGATATGGGGATGACCGAAACGGAGCGGAGCGCGTCGCAAGATGGCGGTTCCGAGCAGAGCATTCGCCGGGGTGCTCAGGACCACTACGGCCAGGCGGCCGGCCGGCCTCCCTCGCGGCTTGGACACCGATTGTGCCGTGAATCGGCCTGAGAAGGCGAAGAGGCAGACCTGTTCCGGCATCGCGCCGTCAACATGCAGATTGTTGACGAAGACGGGGTAACTCTCTTTCAGCTTGGTCAATGTGGAACGCTGGACTCCGATCAGCTTTCCCGCTGAGTGCACCGCCTTCGTGGCCGAGGGCAGTGCGAGGTAACACGCGCTCACCGAGGTCCCGAGGTTGCTTCGCGCTGCGGTGCAGTTGCTGGCCACGAGGACCAGGGCAACGAGACAGATGGCCACCCGCATCGTCCGCGCCGGCTTGTGGCGCCCCCTCGGCGATTTGGCGTTCATGGTGGTGACACCCCCGATGTATCCCTTCGTTGGGCCGGCAATGTTGCCGGGGTGGGATCGGATTCCAATCCGGCTGAGATGGTCGCGGCGAGTGCCTGCCGGTTCCAGCGGCCCGCCCGCACCTCGAGGGCCAGCTCCCCACAGAGCACCCAGCCAACGAGGAGGACGAGCCAGAAGCTCACCAACCGGTACAGGAGCACGGCATCCACCGTCGGCGTCTGGGCCCCACCGAACTCCACCAGCGCAATGGTGATGCTTCCCTCGACTGCACCCAAGCCGCCCGGGGTGATGGGAAGTGCGGCGGCAAGCTGTCCCGCTCCGTAGGCGAGCAACAGTCCCTTCCACGGGATGCTCGAGTGGATGGCCAAGAACATGACGGCAAAGCACCCGCAGTCGAATAGCCAGTTCGCGGTGCCCCACAGCACGATTCGGATCAGCTGTTGCCACCCCAAGCCCACGGCGGTGATCGATCGCATGATCCGATCGATGCGGGCCGACGCGTCGCCTTTCGGCCACCTGATGATGGAATGTGATGCACCCAATGTCGCCGAGACCACGCGGAACAACGGTCGTTCGTAGACGAAGAGAGCCCCGACCGCGATGGTGGCCAGGAAGGTGCCGACGATTGCCGGAATAAGATCGAACGAGGCACCCTCGCTGGTCGCCAGGGCCAGTCCTGCGGTGGCGATCAAGGAGAGCGACACTGCTGCGGCAATAATCGTCCCGACCGCCGACCAGGCTGCGAGCACGCTGTCGGCGCCGAATCGTCGAAACCACCTGAAGCCGTAGACGGCTGATATGGCAGGCCCTCCCGGGAGCGAGTTCGCCAGTGCCTGTGCCGCGTAGGTCAGCTTCGCCACCGGCACGAACCTCGTTTGGAGGGCACCACACCGCAAGAGGTCGCGCTGCATCTGTGCGAAACAGGCGAATGAGAGGGCTTCCAACCCGACAGCCATCATGACCCAGGACCAGTTCAGCTGGTCAACGACTCCGGAGAACCCTGACAACTCGTCGGTATGCGACGCCAGCACCCAGACGGCGATGGCGACGATACCGAGACCGACGAAATACCTCATGACCGGCCACATGCGGCGGAAGGTGGCGCTGATCCGAGCCCGGCCTGCGGGCCGTGGGACCGGCTTGCCGTCGGTGCGCTGGTCGTCAGCCTCCGTCACCGCTCCAGTCTCCAGTCCCAGGCCTGCACATGTGCGTCATGCCCCCTAGTCTCGTTGACTCTGCTCTTGCAAGAGAGACCGTCGCCGTCGAGATCGTCAAGGTGAACAGACCACGATCGTCGGCCCACATGGAACGTGAACTCTTTGCAGGTCAGCAGTGGCTCTGTCTCCGATCGGCTCCTGACGACGAAGAGAGCCGGGCCGTGGCGATGCAAGAGAGAGCACAGGGCCCGGGGAGAAGAGCTGGCGGGCGACGGACGCCCTGTGGGCGGGCGCGGAAGGACCAGTCCTCCTGCTACCTTGCGGCCATTGGAGAGCTCGAGGATGCCCTGATACTGCAGCCGGAGGGTGGCCACCGCTGGACGGTGGTTGCCGACCCCGACCACGAGTCGGTGAACGCCATGTATGGGGGCTGGACCCTGGCGGTGATGCTTCGAGCAGTCGAGGAGGCGTCCGATGACAGGGACGCATCCCCGAGATCGATTGCGGCCAACTTTGTCGGCCGGATCGAACCGGGCAGGGCATTGAAGATCTCGGTGCGGGCACTCGGTGGCGGCGGATCGGTCACGCACTGGTTGGCTGAGGTGGTTCGCCACGAGGGTGGGGGAACGCTGGCCCTCGCCTGCGTGGTCGTCTCGACTGATCGCGCGTCGGACGGCCACGTCGAGGTCACCATGCCGGATGCACCCGATCCCGACAGCTTGGAGGTGTTCCATCCGCCGGGGCGACAGGGCGACCGGGTCGTGATGCGACCCGTCAGCGGGTTCCCTCCCTATGGCCGGCCCGACACCTACTCGACCTCCTGGATGCGAGACCTCAGCCACCGTCCTGTCGACTACCAGCAGCTGGCCTACCTGGCCGACCAGCGGGCACCGAGATCGTTCCACTGGAGCGATGGCCCGAGACCGAGCGCCACCATGACGATGTCGGTCTACTTCCATGCCACCAGGGAGGAATTGGCCCGCGTGGGCGACGACTACATCCTCGGCGAGGCATTCGGTGTGAAGGCGGCGTGGTCGACATCTGAGGAACACCACAGGTTGTGGAGTCGGCAGGGAAGCCTGCTGGCAACGTCCGAACAATTGGCCCGATATCGCTGAAACTGAGATCCGGAGATCCAGGAGCATGACCATTACAGCCACACGGGAGGTCTTGCACCGAGTGGCGGCTCACGTGCTGGGTCGGCGCCGGTTCCAGGTGAGCGGGCGGTTCGGGCTGCGAGCCAGTCCCGCCGGGTTTGCCACGCCCGCCTTCGGCGAGGGCCCCGAGGTGGTCCGCATCGCCGGCGCTTTTCTTGTGCGTGAGGTGGCCGGGAAGGTGATGGTGATGCCGGTGGACGGGGCGAGCATCGGAGCCATGGCGACCTTCGTCGGCGCAGATCTCGAGACTCCGTTCGCCCCCGGTGATGACAGCCCTGGGCTCGGCGACCCGGACGAGCCGGTACACGTTGATGCCGGAGCGGCCGGGCAGATCGCCGACTGGTTCGACCTCGGCTGGCGGGTGCTGGACGAGGTGCTCGCCGCCCAATCCTCGGAGACGGCACCCGTCGCGGTCCAGCTGTGGCCCGAGCATTTCGACGCCGGAACGAACGTGGGTCTGCCCTCCGGTGACCGAGTCAACCTCGGCTTCTCACCGGGCGACGGCTATGAGCCCGAGCCGTACGTCTACGTCGGGCCGTGGAGCACGGAGCGCCACGGTGATTCCGCCTTCTGGAACGCTCCATTCGGTGCGGTTCTGCGGTCGTCCGATGCCCTGGCCTCTTCTGATCCCGGAAAGGCGTGCGCAACGTTTCTGCGCCAGGGCATCCGGCAGGCATCGTCCTTGTGAGCCGAGCCGCCCGCCTCCGCCCCCGGGAAGCGATCGGTGGTCTCCAGATGGCACGATGACCAGGTGACTGCGGCCAAGGCCACGCTCGAGTGGTTCGGGACGGCCACCTTCCGGGTGAAGACCAAGGGTTTGACGCTCTTCTTCGACGCCTACCTCGACCGGTTGCCCGGCCTCGATCCGGTCGGGCTCTCCACCGCCGAGGTCGACGTCGCCGACTTCATCTTCGTGAGCCACGCCCATTTCGATCACGTCTGCGGTGTCGAGGTGGTGGCCCTGCGGACCGGGGCCACTGTGGTCGCGACACCGGAGAGCGCACGGTGCCTGCGGCTGAGCGGCGTTCCCGAGCAACAGCTGCTGGTGGTCACGGGAGGCGAAACAGTCGACTGTGGACACGGCGTGAAGGTCCGCGTCCTTCCCGGCCTGCACGCCTGCTTGTTCGCGGCGACAGATCCCAACTCGGGAGCCGAGTGCATTGGCGACCTGGGGGTGAGCGCCCAGGACCGGGCAAGGAAGGTGGCGGAGCTGTTCGCGACGGTGGAAGGCGTACCCGGCCCAGCCGGCCCGTCGCTCCGGGCCATGCTCGGGCGCAGCTCGACCCACGACGGCGGCCAGTTGGCGTTCCTGCTGACTGACGGCACCGGATCGGTGCTGGTGAGCGGTAGCGCCGGCTACTGGCGGGGCATCTTCGCCGGGCTACGGCCCGATGTGGCCCTGCTCTCGGTGGGTGGGAGGCCCAACTTGGACGGCGAGCCTTTCCAGGGCTCAGTGGCCAAGTTCGTGGTCGAGGAGGCCGGGCTCCTTGGTGCCGGACGCGTCGCCCTATGTCACCACGATCCGCTGTTCCCCGGGTTCCCCGGCGTGGACATCTCGCCCACCGCTGCCGCCCTCCGACACGAAACTTCGTCGATCGGCTACCTCGAGCTGGCCTACGCCACCCCGGTCCAGCTGTTCGCTTGACCGCCGGCGAAATACGACGTACCGGCGGGTTGCTCAGGCGTCCCACCGCATGGCTACGCGAGGGCCCGAAATCGTCGTTGCCGATGGCCGATCGCGGTCGAGGCCGTGCTTCCTCTCTTCGGCTGCCCCGCCTGCCGGGCAGCCTGCCCGACCGAGCAGTCGAGGCGGCGCGCTCAGGTTGTTCCAAGGAACGGCCGGCATGGTTGCCTCCGACGCGGTGTTCACTGATACCGTTTCCCTCCGGCAGGTCCTGGAGGGTCGGCCTTAGGGTGGGGAGACCGTGATGAAGAAGTGGTTGGCGGGCGTGGCCGGAGCGGCCGTTGTGGTGCTAGCCGGGCTGCCGGCGCCATCCGGAGCGGCGACGGCCCTCACATTGACCCGGGCGCCCTACGTGACCGACCTCACGACGACCGGCGCCTACATCGACTGGGCCATCGCGGGCCAGCAGACGGCCGGATCGGTGATGGTCCTGCCGGCGGCCGGCGGGACCTGTCCGAGCTCTATCCCGTGGAACGCCGGCCAGGCGATCACCTCGCCGACGGTGGACCCACTGGTCCAGGGCAGCTCGACCACCGTGAGCTGGACGGTCACGGTAGGAACGACTGCCGAGTACCAGGTGGAGACCCCGGTGACCGGACTACAGCCCGCCACCCGGTACTGCTATGCGGTGTACTCGAGTCACACGTCGTCGGCCCAGGAGCTGTGGCCGGTCCAGACCTTCACGACCCTGGCCGCGGCCGGATCGACCGCCCCGGTGACCTTCGCCGTCATCGGCGACACAGGCGAGAACCTGAGCAAGGCCGGCGTGCCGTACCCCAACTTCCTCAACACCGGGCAGCAGGCCCTCTATCAGGAGATCGGCAACTCAGGCGCCCAGTTCCTCCTCGCGGCAGGTGACGTGAGCTACAGCGGTGGCACCGAAACCAGCTACGGCGACCTCAACCAGACGGGAACCACCGCCAACCCCGACGTGTCGGACATCTTCGGTCCGCAGTACGAGCCCCAGATGCGTGGGATCCCGACCTTCGTGGCTGACGGCAACCACGGGCAGACCAGTGACGACCTCCGCATCTGGCCGCAGCCGGCCACCGTCGCGGCAAGCAACGGCATGTACAGCTATGGCCCGCCCCCGGCCCAGGTGGACGGGATCACCAGCAACTCGCCGAGCGACTGGTACGCCATTCAGGACGGGCAGGTGCGGGTGTACGTGCTCGACGCCGCCTGGGGGGACACCCACACCGGGACCGCCACCGGTTCCCTGTGCCAACCCGTGACGACCGACTGCAAGCAGTACCAGGCCGATGCCGACGAGCACTGGCAGGCCGGCTCGACCGAGTACCAGTGGTTGCAGCACGACCTCGCCGTTCACCCGGGTGGGGTGAAGATGGCGGTCTTCCACTACCCGCTGCGGAGTCTCAATAGCACCCAACCGACCGACCCCTACCTCTCGGGGCTGGAGGCGTTGCTGTCGAAGAGCGGGGTCCAGGTGGCCTTCAACGGGCACGCGCATACCTACCAGCGCATCCAACCCAAGGCCTCGGGAACAGTGAGCAACTTCGTGACCGGTGGCGGGGGTGGCATCCTCGAGCCGGTCGACGGCAACGGTGACACCCATGGCGCCGTGTGCCGCCATGAAATCCGCCGCCACCGTCTATGCGATTGGATGGAGCCCGACCTCGAGCGCGGGATCGTTGTGCAGCAGCAGCCCGGCGGCGACCCCAACCTCCGCGATGCAGGTGTTCAACTACCTGAAGGTGACGGTCAACGGCGGAGTGGTGACCGTCGCGGCCGTCAACGCTCAGGGCGCGACCTTCGACACGGCGACGTTCAACTACGGCGGCACGGGGGACAACCAGCCGCCCTCAATTCCGACCGGACTGGCCACTACGTCGGTGACGTCGAGCGCCGTAGGCCTCTCGTGGAATCCTTCGACCGACAACGTCGGGGTGGCCGGGTATGACGTGCTTCGGAACGGGACACAGATCGGCACGGCGGTATCGACCAGCTACACCGATTCGACAGTGACGCCCGCCACCTCCTATCAGTACACGGTGAAGGCCTTCGATGCTGCCGGCAACACCTCGGCCCCGAGTGCCGCACTGCCGGTGACCACACCACCAGGATCACCACCGCCCGGGGTGAGCTTCGTGCAGAGCGCCGGTGCGGCGGGGAAGTCGGCGTCCTTCACCTCCGCGGCGCAGGCCGGTGACCTGCTGGTCCTGTCGGCCGGCCTCTACACCGGCGCCACCAACCGGGTCACCGCGGTGACCGACAGCGCCGGGGACACCTGGAAGCCGTTGGTCGACGCCTACACCTCGGGGCACAACTCCGATGGGACGATGTGGTACACGGTAGCCAAGGCCCCGGTGTCGAGCGTCAGCGTGACTACCAACACCGCCGCCGCCGTCCTCGAGATCCAGGAGTTCAGCGGACTCGGGGCCAACCCGGCGGTGTCGGTCGGGAGCGGGTCGAATACCGGAACCACCGCGTCGGCCGGCACGACCGGGACCGGGCTCGTGGTCGGCTTCGTGGCCGGGCACGGCAATGCCCAGCCCATCGCGCTCGGCACCGGCTTGGTCGCCCAGACTCAGGTCGCCACCGCGAGCTCCCCCATCGTGTCTGTCGAGTCCGGCTACCAACTGTCGGGCTCGTCGCCCACTCTGACAGGAACCTTCGCCGCGGCCATGTACTGGTCGGCGGGCGTCGCCGTATTCTCATGACGTGACCGGAGACCGGCCGCCGGGATGGCCTCCGGTGGTCGGCGGGTCGTGCTTCGGTGCCGGGTGGTCCGGCGCCGGCCGAGGGCCTCGAGGAACAAAGCCCCAGCTCAGATACCACGTCCGATGCCGACGGGCGGCTGCCGCTCGTGCCGGGCCCGGTTCGGCGCCCGGGCCCTGTTCAAGATGGTGTCTGGGCCTGTCGACTACCAGTCATGCCATTCGATCGGCTGCGCCACCAGCTGTGGGGGGACACTTGGGGTCCGCACGTCGCAACGGTCCTGTTGATGCCGCCCTTGGCCGCCGTCGCCATCCTGGCCCTGCGTCAACGGCATCTCGTGGCGCCGACGCCGATCTGGCTGGTCCCGGCCATTCTGGGCATCGGACAACTGGTCACCACCGCCACCGGGATCGGGTGGGACCGTCGCCGGACGCGGGCCCGCCTGCACCTCCGGATCGCCGTCGCAGATCATCCTCGTGACCGCCGACCATCTATGCCACGGGTTGGGGTCCGGCGCTCGGCATCGGGCTTGGTCCTCGTCGGCCAGGAGACCCTGGCGGTGACGGGCTCGTCGTCCGAGCGGGTCGTCGTGGGCTGGACGCTGGCGTGCCTGGCAGCCGGCGAGGGGCTGGTCGCGCTCGGTTGGGTCCCCTCGCTGCTCCCGTTCCCGAGCGTCCACGGGCTGGCCATCCTGATGGCCATCGGCATCGTCTTCTCCTACCGGTCCCTCCGCTCGGCGCTGATCGAGCGAGAGGAGGCGTCGGCCCTTGACCGACAGTCGCGAGCGACGGTTCCGGGCGCTGGTGCAGAGCTCTTCCGACCTGGTGTTCGTCGTCGACCCGTCCGGCGCGGTGACCTACGCCAGCCCGTCGTGCACGAAGGTGCTCGGATTACGAGCCCGACATGCTCCTGGGCTCCGAGACCGGAGTGCTGGTCCACGAGGACGACATCGAGGCCTCCGGCGTCACCTTACGCGGCGACGCGGCGACCCCGGGGAGTCGGTCGAGTTCTCCGTCCGGGTCCGCCACCAGGACGGATCGTGGCGCTGGCTGGAAGGCTGGCCACGAACCTGCTCGACGATCCCGCCGTGGCCGGCATGGTCATCAACGCCCGCGACGTCACCGAGCGCCAGGAGCCGCCTGGAGCGGCAAGCGGCGATCTCCGATCTGGGACGGGAGGTCCTGCGGGCCACGACGCTCGAGGAGTCGGTCCGGTGCCGCCGTCGGAGCCGATCGAGCCGCATCGTGCACGCCCGCCACTGCCGGATCGTCGAGCGTCCCCGAATGCGCGGATCACGTCCAGCCCGCCGACCGACGGCCGAGGCGCCTGGCCGGGACGACCCGGTCACGGCCGGAGGAGCCATCCGCGACCTCCGCGTCCCGGTGGGCGACCCCGAGCAGCCGCTCGCCTTCATCGAGGTCTTCAAGGACGGCGCGCCACCGCCGGACGACGAGCAGTTCGTCGAAAGCGTCGCGGGCATCGTCTTCTCGGCGACGGTGCGCTTCCGGCGCCGAGGACGCCATCCGCCACCAGGCCATGCACGACCCGCTGACCGGCCTGCCGAACCGCGCCCTGTTCAACGACCGGCTCGAGCACGCACTGCAGCGTCGCGCCCGAGATCGATGGGCTACGTCGGCGGTCATGATCGTCGATCTCGACGGGTTCAAGAACGTGAACGACAGCCTCGGCCACCTGGCCGGCGACGCATCTGCTGATCGCGGTGGCCGACCGCTTCGAGGCCACGGCTGCGAGGATTCGACACCATCGCCCGTCTCGGCGGCGACGAGTTCGCCATCCTCTTCGACGAACTCGGAGGCCCCGGACCAGGCGGGCCGGGTCGCCCAGCGGGTGCTCGACGCGCTGGTCGAGCCCGCTGCCGCTCCCGGGACGGAGGTGGCCATCGGCGCCAGCGTCGGGCATCGCGCTCACCGACCGGCCCGACACCAAGGCCGACCGGCTCGCTGGCCGACGCCGACGCCGCCATGTACCGGGCCAAACGGGAGGGCAAGGGCTGCTACCGGGTGTTCGAGGCCGCCATGCACACGGCCGCGGTCGAACGCATGAGCCTCGAACAGGACCTGCGCATGGCGCCATCCGGGACGGTGCCCTGACCGTGTACTACCAGCCCATCATCGACACCGACACCGGTCGCAGGTACTCTCCTTCGAGGCGCTGGCCCGATGGCAGCACCCGACCAGGGGCTTCGTCCCCCCCGACACGTTCATCCCGCTCGCCGAGGAGTCGGGCCTCATCATCGAGCTCGGGCGGGCCGTGCTGCTCGAGGCCTGCCGACAGGCCCGGCAGTGGCACGACGTGGTTCCCCGATCGCGCACCCACGCATCTCGGTCAACGCCTCCCGCCTGCAGCTCGCCAACCGCCGGCTTCACTCGAGCACGTGGCCGACGCACTTGCGCCCGGCCGATCTCGACCCGTCCTCGCTCGATCATCGAGGTCACCGAGTCGTGCTGGCCTCGGAGTCGCGGACACGTCATCGCCACCCTCGACGAACTCCGCCGGACCGGCGTGCGGGTCGCCATCGACGACTTCGGCACCGGCTACTCGTCGTTCGCCGCGCTGGCCGACCTCCCGATCGACATCCTCAAGATCGACAAGCGCTTCGTCGACCACCTCGTGTACGACGACCAGGGCCGGGGGTTCGTCAACGCCATCATGCAGCTCGCCCGAACGCTCCACCTCGAGACCACCGCCGAAGGGGTCGAGAGCCCCGAGCAGTACGCCGCCCTCGCCGCACTCGGATGCACCCACATCCAGGGCTTCCTGTTCTCGCGACCTCTGGCCCCGAATCAGATCCGGGCCTTCCTGTTGGACCAGGGCGAGCTGTTGGACCAGGGCGGTGAGTCGGGCCAGGGCGGTGAGCTGGACCAGGTCGGTGAGCTGGACCAGGGCGGTGAGCTGAGGTCGGACCGGGACGGTGGGCCGGCGCCTCGCAACGGGCGCCGGCGGCCGGTCGGTGTCCGCCCGGGGTGAGCCCCCCTCGGTCCATCACGGGACCGCGGCTCAGGGTTGTGTCAGGCTGAAGGCCCGATGACTCCGCTGGCGGCGGCGAAGCGTGGAAGCAGTCCCGCTGGTGCCACTGCCTATACGGTGGCCGCGGCCCGGAGGAGACCGGTCAAAGGGTGTCCGGTGAGGTCGCCGTTGGAGGGCTGGGAGCGGCCATGAGGCCGGCCTGCGCCGAACGGTAGGCGAACGGCAATGGTCGTCCTCTTCGGGCTGCTGGCCGCCCTGGCCTTCGCTCTGGGCACCGTGCTCCAGCAGAAGGGCACCCTCGAGGCGCCCGCCACCGAGCGCGATCCGCGGTTCCTGGTCCAGATCCTTCGCCGTCCCGTGTGGTTGGCCGGGGCCGCCTCACAGGCCACGGGTTGGGTCCTGCAGGCCGCCGCACTCGACCGTGGCTCGCTGGTCGTCGTCCAGTCGCTCACTGCCACCAGCCTGGTCATCGCCCTTCCCCTCGGTGCCCGCCTCACCGGCCAGCACATCGACCGCCGGACCGGTTTGGCCGCTCTGGCCACCGTGCTCGGCATCCTGCTGTTCCTCTCGGTCGGCACCCCGCAGGGTGGGACTGCGCACCCCGACGCCGCCGCCTGGTGGTCGGCCGCTCTCACGGCCGCCGTCGTGATCGGCATCCTCGCGTCGCTGGGCCGCGGCCGGAGCTCGGCCACCCGGGCCCTCTTCTTCGGATCAGCGGCCGGGGTGGGCTTCGCGCTGCAGTCGTCGGTCACCAAGGAGTTCACCACTGTGCTCGGCAACGGTCTCGTTGCCATCCTGAGCAGTTGGACGGTCTACGTGCTCATCCTCTCGGCCATCGTGGGCTTCGCCTTGCAGCAACTGAGCGCTCAAGACCGGGGTCCTGGCACCGGCCATGGCCTCGAGCAACGCTGTGACCCTGTTCGCCAGCGTGCTCTTCGGCATTTCGATCTTCGGCGAGAAGCTGTCCAACGGGAACACCCGGCTCGGCCCGGCGATCATCGGCCTGGTGCTGGCGCTGGTGGGGATCTCGGTGCTGGCCAGCACGGAGCCGCCCGAGCGCGTCGGCCCGGAGACGGGTGACCGACCCGCGCCACCAGGGCGGCCGACGCCGGAGCCTGGGATGGGCTGAGCCGGCGGCACCCAACGGACGTCGGTCCGGGCCGGGTGGGCACGGCGCGCGGTGGCGCACTCAGCCGGGGAGGAGCTCGATGAGCTGTCCATCGGGATCTCGGATGCACACTGCCATCCCGAGGTCGGTGTCCTCCAGCACGGTCCCGCCGTACTCGGGCACCCGGGCGAGGACGGCGGGGATGTCCGGCACGTTGACCGACAGATGGGTGAGTCCCGGCTCGTTCATCGGCCGGGACCGTGCCGCCGGGTTGCCGTCCCGGTTGAAGTTCAGGAGCTCGAGCACCAACCCGTCGAGCCTCAGGTAGACGGCGGTGAGGTTGACCGGCTGCTCGATCTGGAGAAGCTGGGACGTCGCCTCGTCGGGTGGCACCAGGCTGCGCTCGTAGGCGAAGCCGAGGAGCTCCTCGTAGAACCGCCGGCTCCGCTCGAGGTCGGTGACGGCCAGGCCGATCCAGTTGAACGTCGTCATGGGCCGGGGCCGATCAGATCGGCGGCTACGTACCCGTCGACGGCGCGGGGGCGGGGGTCGTCG
Organism: uncultured Acidimicrobiales bacterium; assembly: GCA_963769825.1. GTDB lineage: Bacteria > Actinomycetota > Acidimicrobiia > Acidimicrobiales > RAAP-2 > Bog-756. The sequence continues at coordinate 91,155 of CAVYNO010000003.1, read as the reverse complement.
GCAAGGTGACCACCCCGGTCAACTCGGGGCTCTCCCGGTGGCAGTGGTCGAAATCTGCGGTCTGCATCTCGGTCGCCCCATGCTCGGGACCTTACACGGGAGGGGCCGGACGGTCGTCTGCGTCACCAGGGTTGTCCGTAGCGGTCACGGTGGACACGCGCTTCGAGCGGCAGCCGACGGGGCGGGCCCAAGGGGCGGCGGGGCCACCCGAGCGGCACCACGGCCATCGGGATCACCGTCCCGGGCAGCCCGAGCAGCTGGCGCAGCTCGCCGGCGTAGATGGTGGCCAGGGTGGTCATGGCCGACCCGAGTCCCGAGCGCGCCGGCGGACAGCAGCAGGTTCTGCGTGGCCAGGTAGACCGAGGACGGGAGAGTCGCCTCGAGGCCGAGGGCGGTGTCGCCGCAGGCCACGATGATGACCGGGGCCGTCCCCATCCCGGTCGCCGCGCCCTTGTCGACATCGTCGAACATGGCCTCGGGCAGCCGATCGAGCGAGCTCTTGCGGGCCGCGTCCTGCCAGACCCGCCGGGTGAGGTCGGCGATGCCGGCCCGCACCTCGGGCCGACGGGCCACCACGAACACCCACGGCTGGCTGTTCTCGGCGCTCGGGGCATGGGTGGCGGAGCGGAGGCACCGCTCGACGAGGTCGTCGCCGACCGGCTCATCGCTGAACTGGCGGCAGGCGCGCTGGCCGAGGAGGACGTCGAAGAAGGGCCGCGGCTCCGTCTCCCTGACCGCGTCGCTGCCTGCGTCAACCATGGGTTGCCTCTGCCATCACCGAACCCCGATCATCTGCATCTGCCCGAGGCAACCTAATCGAGCGTCCAGCGCCCGTTCCTCCCGGAGCAGGGCCGTCGGCCGCTGGCTACAGTTGCCCACGATTTCGGGCGAGGAGCAGACGATGGTCATCGATCTCTGGGTCAACGCTCTCTCCAAGGAGGCGGCCGAGGCCTTTCTGGGTCAGCCCGGGTTCGGGGCTATCGAGGGTTTCTTCGGCAGCGACGTCCGTGGCGGCCTGACGACCGAGGGCCTGCTGGGGGAGATGGACCGTGTGGGGGTGGACCGGGCCGTCCTGACCGCCGGGCTGTCCCGGGTCGAGCCCGAGACGCTCGAGTTCGTCGCCTCCCACCGGGACCGGCTCTACCTGGCCGCGACGGTCGACCGGCCGGACCGGCCGCGTCGGCAGAGCATGGCCATCCGGGCCCGGGCCGAAGAGGGCACGGTCGACCTGGTGCGGGTGACCCCGCTCGTCCACCAGTACCCGCTCAACCACGCGCTCTTCTATCCCCTCTACGCCACCTGTGAGGAGCTCGGCCTTCCGGTCTCGATCAACGTGGGCATCCCTGGGCCGCGGGTCCGGTCGCGCTCCCAGGACCCGGTGTTGCTCGAGGACGTGCTCATCGACTTCCCCGACCTGGTGGTCATCGGGGCCCACATGGGCCACCCCTACGAGGACCTGCTGATCGAGTACATGCTCAAGTGGCCCAACCTCTATCTCTCCAATTCGGCCTACCTGGCCCAGTACATGGCCCCGGCCCTGGTCGCCTTCATGGGTTCCCGGCGGGGCCGAGGCCGCGTGCTCTTCGCCTCGGACCACCCGTTCCTGCCGTTGCAGAGGGCCCTGGAGGCGGCGCGTGCCCTGCCACTCGGCGACGAGGCGATGGCCGAGTTCCTGGGGGGCACCGCGGCGCGCCTGCTCGACCGGTCCGGTCCCGGGTGAGCAGGACGGAGGACCGGCGTGACTGACCTGCAGACCGACCAGCTCCGGCTGATGGCTGAGACCTTCCCGGACAAGGTCGCCTATATCAACCTGGGCGACGGGGCGGCGATCACCTTCGACCGGTGGGAGCGCCAGTCGAACCGGCTGGCCCACGGACTGGCCGACCGGGGGGTGGGCAAGGGTGACCTGGTCGGCCTGTACCTCGAGGCCGAACGCATCCTCGACTTCATCGTGGCCTACAGCGCGGTGCACAAGCTCGGCGCCGTGGCCGTGCCCATGAACTACCGCCTGTCGCCGGCCGAGGCCGGCGACATCCTCGACCACGCCGAGGTGAGCGCCGTGGTGACCAGCGGGTCGTTCGGCGAGGCCGCCGCCGCCGCCGTGCGACCGGCTCCCGTCCCTCCGGCTGGTGGCCACGGTGGGCGGGAGGGGATCGGACGGGCACCGTCGCCATCGGGGAGGTCATGAGCTCCGACGACTCGCCCGTCCAGGAGCCCCTCACGGCCGAGGACCTGGCCGACGTCATGTACACCTCGGGCACGACGGGCCGGCCCAAGGGTGTCGCCGTCCGCCACGGCAACATCGCGCTCCTTCCCAACACCCGACCCGAGTGGAGCGGAGCCGCCTGGCTCACCGCCACCCCGGTCTTCACGTTGGCCGGCCTGGGGTTCGTGTACAACCCGATGAAGGCGGGCATGACCGTCGCTCTACCTCCCGAAGTTCGACGCCGGACGGTGGCTCGAGATCGTCGAACAGGAGCGGCCGGTGATCGCTTTCATCGTGCCGGCCATGGCCCAACTGCTCATCCACCACCCTCGCTTCGACTCGGCCGACCTCAGCAGTCTCAAGCGCGTGGTCCTGGGCAGCGCCCCCCTCTCGCCGCCGACCCTGCAACGGCTGCAAGTCGGCGCTGCCCGGTGCCGCCGTGCTCAACAGCTACGGCATGACCGAGGGGGGTCACGCCACCTTCTCCATGGACCCCGAAGGAGCACGCAGCCACCCGGGTGCGGTGGGCCGGCCCCGGCCGTCGGTGGAGGTCAAGGTCGTGGACGACGACGGAGGCGAATGCCCGACCGGCACGGTGGGTGAGGTCGTCACCCGCTATCCGGACCACCGCGAGTACTACAAGGACCCCGAGGCGACGGCCCGGATGTGGGCGGACGGCTGGCTGCACACCGGCGACCTCGGCTACCTCGACGACGACGGCTACCTCTACATCGTGGGCCGGAAGAAGGAGATGATCGTCCGGGGCGGGATGAACGTCTACGCCGACGACGTCGAGGCCGCCCTCCACGCCCATCCCGACGTGCTGGAGGCGGCCGTCGTGGGCGTGCCGCACGAGGTGCTGGGCGAGGACGTGGCCGCCTTCGTGGTCGGTGCGGCCCGGAGCGGCCCTGACCGTCGACGAGCTGCGCCGCTTCGCCGGCCGAACGGCTGGCCGACTACAAGGTGCCGCGTCAGGTCGCCTTCATCGACGAGTTGCCGAGGAACGCCGGTGGCAAGGTGTTGAAGTCGGAGCTGGCGGCGTCGGCCGTGAGCCGGGCCGGTTAGGCCGGTCGAGGTCGGAGCCGACCGTCGGGAAGCAGGGACGAGAGGAGCGAGCATGCAGGATCACCGATTCGACTTCGTGGTGGACGGATCGCCCGAGGAGGTGTGGGACGTCATCTGGAAGCAGGACGCGGGCCGGCGTGGACACCGAGCTGTACAAGATCGAGATCTACCACCAGGGTGATGAGGACGGGAACGGACTGGTGCGGCACTGCGTATTTCCCCGTCCCGAAGTACCTCCTCTCGGGGGGGAAGGCCCAGTCCTGGGAGTGGATCACCGAGGCCAAGCGCCCGGTGTCCTGGCGCTACGACGCCATCGGCAAGCCCCTGTGGTCCAAGGCCTCGGGATGGACGAGCCTGGAGGACCTCGGTGACGGCCGGACCCGGGTCCACTTCCGGGAGACCTACGAGGTGTTCAACCCGGTGATGCGCGCCCTGCTCGAGCACAGGGTGCACGACCTTCATCTCCAAGGACAACGACAAGCTCATCGAGGCCTCGATCGTGCGGTCGCTGCGCAAGCTCCGCCAGCAGCAGGGCAATCCGGCCTGAACCGAGCGGTCGGCACGCTGGCTCAGCCGGTCGGACCGAAACGGTCCCAGTCCCAGCAGCATCATGGACTCGAAGGGGGCGGCCAGCACCAGGCGGACCGGTCCGTCGGTCCGCCCAGCGGTCCATCACCGGGCCCAGCCGCTCACCCGACCGCGGCCGGCTCCTCGTCGAGGTAGCAGAGCGTCATCCGGTAGTCGCCCTCGGTGAAGCATGGCCGGCGGATGGCCGGCGTGGTGGCATAGGCCCATGCCCCGGCCACCCCGGCACCGACACCAGTTCGGGGAGGACGCTCGGTGTGCGTCCGCTGGAGATAGGCATCCTGGGTCGGGCGGTCGCGCTCGGTCGGCTCCTCGACGATCAGATAGACGCCGCGGTGGGGGCGGAACGGCACCACCTCGGACGAGACCAGCACCCGGGGGGCGGCGTGGGTCTCGAGCAGGCGGAGCGCGCCGCGGTACTGGGAAGGCAGGGTGTGGGGGAACCGGCCCAGCTCGGCCAGATGGCGGCCCAGGGTGAGGAACTCGTCGATCGTCTCGTCGACCGGGTTGCCCATCAGGTAGCAGACCACGTGCTCGACGGAGCGACCAGTCGCCCACCTCGGCGGCACGGGCGGCCCGGCAGGCCGGGGTGGAGGCCCACCGCTGGCCCGGCCACCAGACCGGGCAGCTGGTACTGCTCGGGCATGTGGTCCAGCTGGTGCCACTCGAGGTACGGACGGTCGTCGCCGGTCGGCGAGTGGCGGTGAAGCGAGAAGAATCCGACCTTGACCCGGTTCATGTCGACTCCGATCCGACGAGCTCGGCCATGCGCCTCGAGCTGCTCGAGGTAGTGGGCGAGGGAGTGGTGGACGAACCACAGCTGCAGGCCGGTGGCCCCGGCCTCCACCAGCCTCCCGACCATCCGGCGGGCGCCGTCGGGATCGCCGACCGGATCGAGCGGGCGGCCGTTCCGCAGCACCACCTCGAGCGCGCGGCCCCGGCCTGGCCCAGGCCGGCGTGTCCCGTGCCGCGGCCAGCATGGTGCCGATGTCGGCCGCCCGGATCCCGAAGGGCACCCAGCCGTCGCCCAGCTCGACGGCCCGGCGCAGCGAGCGGGCCGTCCGGCCGCCGATCCACAGCGGCACCGAGGACTGGCGGGCGCAGGGATCCATCACCACGTCCGCGTACCGGTAGTAGCGGCCCGTCGTAAGCGGGGGCGGGGCTCGGAGAGCGAGGCCCGGAGGGCGGCGACAGGCATCGTCGGCCCGGGCGCCCGCGGTCGTCGAACGGGACGCCGAGCAGGTCGAACTCCTCCTCGCAGCGAGCCGACCCCCAGGCCGAGGATGAGTCGGCCCGTCGCACACCTGGTCGAGGGTGCCGTAGCGCTTGGCGATCTCCAGAGGGTGGTGGTAGCCGAGGACCAGCACGTTGGTGGCCAGCCGGATGCGGGAGGTGAAGGCGGCCAGGTAGCCGAAGGTGGCCAGCGGGTCCCAGTAGCGGCTGCCCCGCACGGCGGCCACGTCGGTCGGGATGACGACGTGCTCGCTGCAGGTCAGATGGTAGTAGCCGAGCCGGTCGGCCGCCTCGGCCACGGCCACGACATCGTCGATGGTGCCGTCCTGCTCCCAGCGGGCGTGGGCGTCGGGGACCATGGTGAGCACCGGCGTGGTGATGCCCAGCCGGAGCGGGGAATCGTCCGGGGAGCCGGGGCGGTCCTCCGCGGCATCTCCCTCGGGTGTCACGGCAGCTCCTTGCGGTCCGTCGGCCCCAGCGGACCGAGGGTTGGGCCGGGAAACGGTAGCACCGCGTGCTGTCTGGCCGGCAGGGCCGCCGCCGGCCGCGTCCTCGGGGATCTCGGGGATCTCGGGGATCTCGGGGATCTCGGGGATCTCGGGGATCTCGGAGAGCACCTCGGGTAGCATCCGCCATCGGCCGGACCCGACGTGGGATCAAGGCCGGTCCTTCCGTTGGAGGTCGCTGTCGATGGGTATGCCGAAGGACATCGGGGTGGTCGACACCATGATCGGGTTCGCCCATCCCGACATGAAGGAGGCCTACCGGTTCGTCACCCGTCAGACCAAGGACGTCCAGTCGCGGGAGGAGTTCGAGTTCCCGGTCGAGTACATCTTCAAGGACGTCCCGGGCAAGGAGCTCGAGGGATCGGCCGACCCCGATGGCCGTGACCCTCGGCGAGATGGACCGGTGGGGGGTCGAGCTCGGGCTGATCGGCGTGGATGCGCCGTCGGGCGTCGGGGTGGAGGCCCTGCGCCGCTACCCCGACCGGTTCGTCCCCTGCGCCAACGCCGACCCCAACGACGGCATGGCCGGGATCGCCCGCCTGGTCGGCCACTACGAGACCTACGGCGTCCGGGCGGTCGGGGTCTTCCCGGCCGGGACCTTCCCCCAGGTGCCCATCAACGACAAGAAGATGTACCCGATCTACGCCAAGTGCGTGGAGCTCGGCATCCCGGTCTTCTGCTGCGCGGGCATCCCCGGACCGCGCCTCAAGGCGGCCTGCCAGCACGTCGAGCTCATCGACGAGGTCATGTTCGACTTCCCCGACCTGGTCTTCGTGACCCGGCACGGCTGCGAGCCGTGGACCGACCTGGCGGTCAAGCTCATGCTCAAATGGCCGGGCCTGCACTACTCCACCAGCGCCTTCGCCCCCAGGTACTACCCGCAGGCCATCATCGACTACGCCAACACCCGCGGCGCGGACAAGATCATCTACGCCGGCTACTTCCCGATGGGCCTCTCGCTCGAGCGGATCATGACCGAGCTGCCCGCCGTCGGGTTCAAGGACGAGGTCTGGCCCAAATTCCTCCGAACCAACGCCCTGCGGGTGCTCGGGCTGGGCAGCTCCGGCGACGGGGACGCCTGAGCTGCACCTGCCTCATCTAGCGGCGCCAGCGGGCCAGCTGGCCTCGGCGATACTCCCACCGACCACCGCGGCGTCGATGACCGGTGCCGTCTCGGTACCGCACACCCGCAGCTCGTAGCGGCCGGCAACGAGGCTGCCGAACACGGCGGCGAAGCACGTGCCGTCCCGGAGGTGGCGCGGGCGGACGGCCGTGTGCTCCCCGCGCCAGGAGGCGCCCTGGCGCCGGACCTCGAGTTGGGTGCCGTCGAGGTCGGGCGGCACCCACACGATCAGTGCGCCCCGTTCGCCCCCGACATCGAGCACCACGGTCCCCTGGCCGCTCGGGCCGGCCGACGGCTCGTCCGAGCGCCGGCTGCCTGCCGTTCGTTCCACCGGTCAGCCCGCCGGGGTCAGGGCCAGGAAGCCGGAGATCGGGGTTCCGAGGTAGGGGAACTGGCCGAGGTAGTGCTCGGTGCCGATGGCGGTCAGGTCGGTCGGGCCCGAGGTCAGCCCCATCGACACGGCGCCGGCTGCAGCGTCGGGTGTGAACGTCTTGTCGACGAGCGGCAGGGTGGCGCCGCCGATGGCCCGGATCTCGATGGTGGCGACGTCGTCGAACACCCGCCGTCCGTTCGGGAACCCGGCGGGGTCACCACCGACCAGGCCGAGGTTGGAGGGGGTTCCCGTAGTCGGGGGGATGGCGACGTTGAGGCGCAGCATGTCGGCCTGCGTGGGACCGGTGGAGTTCTGGAAGCCGGCGACAACCCCGGTCGGGATGCCGGTGAGCAGGATGGCCAGCAGGTCGGCTCGGGCCGCGGCCGTCTTGTTGAAGGCGGCGAGCTGCGGGAACACCCCCGGGTAGAGGACGGGCAGCAGCCCGGCCAGCTCGGGGTTGGCGTAGTACCGGGCGAACTGGCTGTCCAGGCTGGGCGGCTGGGAGTTCCAGAAGTCCTTGGCCGCCATGGGGATGACCACCTCGTTGATCAACGGGTTGCCCAGGCGTGAGATCTGGGTGAAAGGACCGGAGTTGACGTTTGCACCCGGCGTGCCCTCGAAGACCCGGGCCTTCTGCCGGCTGGCGGTCGTCCAGACGCCGAGGACGGCGGTGGGGCTGGTTACACCCTTCGGCTCGCGTCCATCCGCGGTGAGCGCGGCGATCGGCACCTGGATGGCGATGCTGTGGACGTTGACCCCGGCGGTCGAGTTGACCCCGGCGGCCATGTGCCCGAGGCCGGTCCCGGCCAACCCGAAGGTGGTGTGGTCCTGCTCGAAGGGACGCAGGTCGCCCAAGTCGAAGATGGCGCCGAGGTCGACGTAGAAGCCCTCGGCCCGTTGCCCGGCGAAGACGGCGGTTCCCGGGGCGATGACGGTGACGGCCTCGTCGACGAGCCGTTCGTAGTCGGGAGTGGACAGAGGGCCGATGTTGCAGGGTGGGCATGGGACGCCTGAAGCCAGCACCTGCGGTGCCTGGCCGGCCTGGAGGCGGGTGACCGAGTAGGTCTGGCGGCGGTTCCAATTGGGGTCGTCGACGTGCTGGATGGGACCGGTGTTGTAGAGGAAGGTGTTCGGGTTGGTGATCACGCTGGTGAATTGGAACTGGTACGTGATCTCGGCCAGCGCGTCCCCGTCGTTGTCGATGTGGATCTCGTAGAGGACGTCGTCGCCGAACTCGTAGAAGTTGGGGCCGCCGTCGGGAGCCTGCAGGGGGATGTAGTTGGCGATGAGCGTCACCCGGTCGGGACGATCGGGACTGACGAAGGCATAGAGGTCGGTCGAGTCGGCGACGGGGTCCTTCGAGATCTCCGGGGCTTCACGATGGGAGGACATGGCACACCTCTGGTTCTTTTGGTTGTCGTTGGGGTGGGACTGGGGCTAAGCGATCGTTGTTCGGCGCAGGTCGACGTCGGAGTGGCCAGGGCCTTCGGTCAGCGCACCGCCCGGACCAGGCGGGCGGCGAGGGAGGGGTCGAGCACGGTGACCTCCCTGGTGCCGGTGAACAGCCCGATCTCACCAGTGGCCAGGTCCCGGACATGGGCGATCACCGGCTCGCCGAGGGAGGCCGTGCCTGCGTCGGTGACGGCTGCGTCCCCGGCCGCGGTGTCAGCCGGTCCGCTGGACTCGAGCGCACCGACCGCGGCCGGGAGACCCGGCGCGGCTGCGAGCGCACCCGCGGCCACCATCGCGGCCGAGCTCGTCTTCAGGAAGGCACGACGGGTGAATTCGCTCATGGGAGCCTCCGGGCAGGGGACTGTCGTGTTCAGCGTTCTCAAGGCCTATACGGGGCCGGCACGGATCCGGATGAGCGTTGTCTCGGATCGAGTGCGCTCTGCCATGCTGGGCGGATGTTCGACGACCTTCTCGCCGCCAACCGCCAGTACGCGTCGGACTTCGAGCTCCGGGGTCTGCCGGCGCGGGCGCACAAGGAGCTGGCCCTCGTGACCTGCATGGACAGCCGCATCGAGCCGCTGGCCATGCTCGGTCTGGCCCCCGGCGATTCGAAGATCCTCCGCAACGCCGGGGGCCGGGTCACCGACGACGTGCTCCGCTCCCTGATCCTGGCCACCAACTTCCTCGGCGTCCGCCGGATCGCGGTCGTGCAGCACACCGATTGCGCGCTGACCGGCCGGAGCGACGAGTCGATCAGGGCCGACTTCCCCGACGGCCGCCACCGGGAGGCCCGGTCGTGGGAGTTCCTGGCCATGCCCGATCCCGACGATGCGCTGGCACGCGACGTCGACCGGGTGCGCGCCTGCGGCCTGCTGACCGCAGGGGTCCGGGTCGAGGGATGGCGTTACTCGGTGGAGACCGGGCTCATCGAGCGGATCGTCACGTTGTAACCGGTAGTCCCGGTCCGGCTCGGATGGGGCATCGACGGGTGCCGGCGCTTTCAGCGCCTCCGGCCGCGGGTGTCGAGCGCCTTGCGGAGGATCGCCGCTTCCGAGCGGGACAGCGTCTCGGCGAACCGGATGAGTGCGGCATCGGGGTCCTCGTCCACCGCCAGCGTCTCGTGCATGAGCACAGCGGTGTGCGCCCCCCTGGTGCCGATGGCAGTGAACCGGATGGTCCGCCCGTCCATCCGACGGTGCAGCAGTCCCTTGTGCACCAGGCGCTCGAGGACGGTCGCCACCGTGGTGTAGGCATAGTCGGCCAAGGCGTCGGTGACGTCACGCCCGGTCAGTTCCCGCCCTGGCTCCGCCCACAGCGTGTCCATCACCCGCCGTTCGAGCTCGCCGAGCCTCGCCACGCCGCAGCGGCAGTCGTCACCACACGTGCACGGGTCGCAGCTGCACATCGGGTTGTCACAAGTGGTGCTCGTGCCCATCAGGATCCTCGGTTCGGCGGTCGGGACGGCAAAGGGTCGGGTTTGGGACGGGTAGTGCTCACAACATGAGGACCAGCATGTAGGCCATGGTCACGCTCATGACGATGTGTGCCCCTGTTTCGAGCCGGGGTGACAGCCACCCGGGCGCTGGGGCGCGATCGTCTGTGGCAACGGTCCCTGGCTCGGTGACGGACGCCTCGGTGGCTCCTGCCCCGTCGGTGGCCGCCGAGGGGGCGCTGCCGACCGGGGTGAGGGCCCGGGCGGGCTGCCGCAATCCGGTCGTGGGAGCGAAGCGGCCGATCGAGTCCAACTGCCAGATCGCCGAAGCGAGGAGGGCCAGGATGAAGACCATGGGGACGAGGAGGAAGTCGGCAGTGGTGCCGGTGGCGGTCCCCATCGCCATCCCCGTCCCGATCTCGGCCGGAACAGCAGCGAGATACATGTAGAGCATGGCCAACGCCATGACCAGGTGGATGAGGCGACGCGACAACCGGTGGACATGGTCGTCGTACCGGCTGTCGATGCCCGGGTGCCGTACGAAGTCGTAGCACTTCCAGGCGAACCAGGCGCTGAGGAATGTGAACACGACCTCCCACACCCCGTTCGGGATGGGATTGAGGTCCGAGACCAGCTGTCCGGCCATCGACGCGCCCATGAGCACATGGGCCACATCGACGTCCCGATGCGTCGGACGGGCCCAGGCGCGGGCCGCCACCAGACGGCCCGCGCTGTAGAGGGCGACGGCCACCATCACACCGGCGAAGATGTCGTCCAGCCACTGTGGATTGGACATGTCAGGCGGCCTCGAGGCCGAGGCGCCGGTCGAGCGCGGCATGCACCGCCCCGGGGTGCGGTGGCCGCCGCCAGTAGGCGGCCGCCAGCAGCACCAGCAACGGACCGGAATTGAGGTCCGTCGCCCCGTTGGTGAGGAGCGAACCGAAGTTCTCGCCGATCACCCAGACGAGCAGGCCGATGCCGCCGGCCACCACAAGGGTGGCATTGGCGAACCGGGCAGGAAGGAAGGTCCCGGCCGCCACGACCAGCAGGAGGACGGCCAGGATCGTGCTCAACAGGAGCCCTTGGTGGTCGACCATGCTGGCTGCGTGGTGGTCGACCGAAGCCAGCCACCGCGGCTCACCGCTCGCCTCACCGCCGATCAGGTCGTGGAGGTGTCGCGGCGAGCGGTTGGGGCCGAGTACGGCGAAATACGCCAGCGAGGCCCACAGCAGGACCCAGAGTGCCTTGGCCGGTGGCTCCCCCACCCACCGGGCGGCGACGAACGGAGCCGGCCGGGTGGCTACGCGGTCCTTCGGCCACAGCAACACGGCCAGCAGGGCGTAGAGGATCACCGCGCCCGGCGCACCGTTCACCGGGTCCGCCGTGCCGTTCACGATGCCCCCGAGTCCCTCGCCGACCCACCAGACGCAGACCGACCAGGCGATTGCGGTGGCCAGCCCGATCTTGACCGTCGGCCGCCAAGCGATGAGGAAGCCGATCGCGATCTGGATCACCGCGAAGATGGCATCGGTCAGGACGGAGTGGTGGCCGATTGCCGCCGCCGACCAGGTGATCGGTCGGGCGATGACCGACGGATTGCCCGAGGACATCCCCGAGATCATCTGGAGCCCGAAGCCCCTGGTGAAGAAGAAGGATTGCAATTGCAGGATGCCGTCGAGCAGCCAGAAGGTCGCCAATACGAGTTGCATGGCTCGCCGGGCGTCCGGCCTGGTCCACGGCCGTACCGCGATTTCGGGCGCAGATGTCCGAGGGGCATGCGCGTCTGGGGCTGCCTTGATCGTCGTCACGGTCTGCGCTCAGGTTCCCCTTCTGACTCTGACGACCGGATTGCGCCGTAGCGTCCGACCCGGCGTGCCTGTTCCAGGGGCGGAAGGCGGTAACTACAGTTCGTCGTAGCGTAACTACGACCGGTAGTAGAGGCAACCGGGACGCTTGGGGTGACCTGCCCGGGCGTCCTTCGGCCCGATCTGCCTGGGGTCCTCCGTTCAGTGCCGGCCAGAGGAGGCCGACCCGGCGCCGGTCAGGTCGAGGTCGGCGAGAACACGTAGGTGAACGGCGTGACCCGGGGGGCGTCGAAGAAGACCACTTTGTTCCTGATGGAGACGCTCACCACCACGGCCGACGACCCCACCTGCACGGTCAGCGCCGTTCCCTTGTCGGCAGTGAAGTCGAGCCGTTTCGCGGCCGGCTGGACGCCGACCACCAGGGGAGACGGCGAGTTCGAGCCGGTCACCTGTATCCAGCAGGGACCGGAGGTGCCGATGGAGATGGTGAACTTCTTGGCGTTGACCGCAGTAATTGGCACTCGTCACGGTGTTGGTGGTCGTCACGACCGGAGAGCCGTGATTGTTCGACCCGGCGCCGGCCGTCGGAGCGGTCGGAGCCTGGGTGCCGGAGGTGCCGGAGGTGTTCGATGATCCGGGGGTGTTCGATGATCCGGAGGAGCCCGAGGCGAGGGAAGTCGGTGCGCTGACGCGCAGGATGTGCGACTTGGCCAGCCACTCGGGTCGCAACTGGTAGATGGCCAGCCCGGCGATGACCGCCACCATGAGGAGGGCCGCCAGCCAGGTCAGCACCTTGAGCGGGGTCGGGGCCCGCATCCGCCGCCGGGCCCGGGCCACGGCCCGCTTGCTGTCCTTGATCTCCTGGTGGGGGACGACCGGGAAGGTGCCGGTCGGAGGACCGGGCGCCACCCCGAACCCGTACCCGCCGGGGGCGGCGGTCGAACCGGCGCCCACCCTCGGTACCTGGCCGGTCTGGGTGAATGCCCGCAGGTGGTCGGGGCCGGTGGTCACCGCCGCCACCACGTTGGTGACGCCAGCGGTGTCGTTCGGCGAGGGCCCGGTCGGAGGTCGGGCCGACCAGGCGTCGATCATGCGGAGGGCCAGCGCGTCACCGTCGAGGCCGAGGAAGACGGCGTAGCGCCGCAGCGTGGAGAGGGCGAGGGCCTGGTCGGGTAGACGGGAGAGGTCGCCCTGCTCCAGAGCCTCGAGTTGGGTGATGGGCCGGCTGAGCTGGTCGTGCACGGCGAGCAAGTCCAGGCCGCGCTCCTCCCTGGCATCCCGTAGCAGTCGTCCGATCTCCTCGGCGGAGGACATCGTCTCCTCTTCGTCGTGGCGCCGGGGGGTTGTTCCGCCGCGTTGCCGGATCACCTGCCGTCTCCTGACCTTGCCCTGGGGCAAGCGTACTTGGTCACTGAAGTAATTCGTCATGACCACGGGGCCCCTTGAGCCCCTCCGTCGGGCACTGTCGGCCCGGGGCTCCCCGAGGGAATGTTGCGGACGCAAGTAACGTTGTACCACAGGGTCGGCACCGGGGGTTCCGCGAGGGTGCGTGCGCACCCTGGGTGTGGACCGTGGCGCTCGTGGGCGTGAAGATTGCAACAGGTGCGGAGAGGAAGCGGAGGTCGGCATGCCGGCAGTGACAGTGGACGACGTAACGGCGCTACCGAAGGTGGCCCAGCCGGACCCGGCGCAGGCCAAAGGACGGCCGGTGCTTGCGGTCACGACCGCCCCCGCGGGGTTCGAAGGCGAAGGGTTCCCCGTCCGGCGTGCCTTTGCCGGTGTCGACCGCAGGTTCCTCGACCCCTTCGTCCACATGGACCAGATGGGCGAGGTCGAGTACGCCCCCGGTGAGCCCAAGGGCACTCCGTGGCATCCGCACCGCGGCTTCGAGACGGTGACCTACATGATCGACGGCACCTTCCAGCACCAGGACTCGATCGGCGGTGGCGGGCTGATCACCAACGGTGACACCCAGTGGATGACCGCAGGCGGCGGCATCCTGCACATCGAGGCCCCGCCCGAGGACCTGGTAGCGAGCGGGGGGCTGTTCCACGGCATCCAGTTGTGGGTGAACCTGCCCCGTGCCGAGAAGATGATCGCCCCGCGGTACCAGGACATCGGACGCTCGAGCGTGGCCCTCGTCTCGTCTCCGGACGGGGGCGCGCTGCTCCGGATCATCGCCGGCGATGTCGGCGGTCATGCCGGTCCCGGGTCGACCCACTCGCCCATGTCCATGGTGCACGCCACGCTCTCGCCCGGTGCTCGCATCGACATCCCCTGGGCGCCGGAGTTCAACGCACTGGTCTACGTGCTCGGTGGTGCGGGCACCGTCGGCCCCGACGGACAACCCGTGCGCACCGGGCAGCTGGCCGTGTTCGGTCCGGGCGACTACGTGACCGTGACTGCCGGTCCCGGGGACTCGCGGACGCCCAACGTCGATGTCCTGGTGCTCGGCGGGAAGCCGATCGGCGAGCCGGTCTTCGCCTACGGCCCCTTCGTCATGAGCACCAAGGAGGAGGTGGCCCAGGCCTTCGAGGACTACCAGGCCGGAAGGCTGGGCACCATCCCCGCAGATCACATCGGGCGCTGAGGTCCGGGCCGGGGGACCGGGACACCCCGGCCCCCCATCCCTCGGACGACTCAGACGCCGGCGCCGATCGGCTCGGCCAGCTCGCCCTCGTCGGTGTCCCATCCGAGCGACTCCGCCTCGAGGGTGGCCGACTCGGACATCGCCGCGATGTCTGCCCGGCGGGCGTTCATCAGCAGTGCGGCCGACAGGGCGGCGATGGCCAGGAACACTGCGCTGACCAGGAAGCCCACCGTGTAACCGTGCACGGTGGCGGCGTGCAGGTTGACCGGGGTGTGCAGGCGGCTGGCCAGGTAGGTGGCGGTCGCCGAAGCGGCCACGGTGTTGAGCAGCGCGGTGCCGAGGGACGCCGCCGACCTGCTGGGTCGTGTTCACCAACGCACTGGCCACCCCGGCGTCGTGCTGGCCCACCCCGAGCAGCGCGGTGCTGCTCATGGGGACGAACGCCAGGCCCATCCCGAGGCTGATGAGCAGCTCGGTGGGCAGCACGTGGATGGTGTAGGCCGAATGGGGCCCGAGCCGGCTCAGCCAGGCCAGGCCCAGGGTGGCCGCCGTGAGGCCACCGGCCATCAGCGGCCGCGGCCCGGTACGGGGCAGGAGCTTGCTCGACACCGTGGCCGCCACGATGATCCCCACCGAGAACGGCAGGAAGGCGAAGCCCGTCTTGAGAGCCGAGTAGCCGAGCGTGCCCTGGAAGTAGAACGTCAGGAACAGGAACATCCCGAACAGTCCCGATCCGGCCATGAAGGAGCTCAGGTACGAGCCTCCGCGGTTCCGGTCGAGGACCACTCGTAGCGGCAGGAGCGGGTGCTTGGTACGCAGCTCGATGGCGACGAACGTCGCCAGCAGCACCGCCGCCAAGGCCAGGCAGGAGAGGGTGACGCCGGAGGTCCAACCGTCCTGGGCCGCCCGGGTGAACCCGTAGACCAGGGCGACCAGACCGGTCGTCACGCTCAACGCGCCCGGGATGTCGTAGCTCGTATTGCCATGGGCCCGGCTCTCGCGGACCACCGCGGTGGCGGCGACGGCGGCGAGAATGGCGATGGGTACGTTGACGAGCAGGCACCAACGCCAGGAGGCGAACTCGGTGAGCACACCGCCGAGGATGAGGCCGATGGCGGCGCCCCCGCCGGCGATCGCACCGTAGACACCGAAGGCGGTCGCCCGCTCCTTGACCTCGGTGAAGGTCACCGTGATGAGCGAGAGAGCTGCCGGAGCGAGCAGCGCACCGAAGGCGCCCTGCAGGGCGCGGGCGCCGAAGAGCATCGGCGCGTTGACAGCCACGCCGCCGAGAGCCGATGCGCCGGCGAAGCCGAGCAACCCGAGGATGAAGGCGCGCTTGCGCCCGACATAGTCGGCGATGCGGCCGCCGAGCAGCAGCAGGCCACCGAAGGCCAGGGTGTAGGCGGTGACCATCCACTGGCGGTTGGCCGTCGAGATGTGCAGAGAGCGCTCGGCCGAGGGGAGGGCGATCGTCACGATGGACGCGTCGAGCACCACCATCAGCTGGGCGACGGCGATGACGGCCAGGGCCAGCCAGCGCCGGGGATCGGGCCCGGCGGAGGGACCGGGCCGGGACATGGACGGAGGGGACTCGGCGAGCGTGGTCATGGCGGCTCCTTGGCTTCGGGGCGGATCTGAGGGTTGGGGTGGGGAACGGCGCTTGGGGGATTTGCGGGTGGTGCGTCCGTCTACGGGTAGACGGGAGTACGGGTGAGGAACTAGCGGTAGAGCAACTAGCGGTAGAGCAACTAGCGGTAGAGCAACTAGCGGTAGAGCAAGGGGAGGACGATGTCGTCCACCATGTGGACGGCGAAGGCCTCGTCGAGCGGCTCGCCTTGGATGACCAGCCGGTTGATCAGCATGGCGGGCATCACCTCTTCGACGACGTCGGCAGTGCTGTCCGTGGGCAGCTCCCCCCGGCCGACGGCCCGTTCGATGATGGCCTTGAACTTCCCCCGTTTGGTTTCGATGACCTGCGAGCGGACCAGTTGGGCCAGCTCGGCGTCGGTGCGCATGGCGGACATGACCCCGGCGACGATGGCGGCGTCCTCGGTGGTCATCGTGTCGCACATCAGCTGTAGCTCACCGAGCAGGTCGCCGCGTAGCGAACCGGTGTCGACCGGAACGGCGAGCGACGGCATCTTGAGCCTGCGCACGGCCTCGGCCACGATCTGGGCCTTGCCCGACCAATGCCGGTAGATGGTGGCCTTGCCGGCCTTGGCCCGCTCGGCCAAGGCGTCCATGCTCAGCCGGTCGTAGCCGACCTCCATGAGCAGCTCCAAGGCTGCGTCGAGGATGGCCTGCTCGCGTGCTTCGGCTCGCGGACCGCTCGGGCGCTTGGCGGGAGTCAGCTCGTCCGTCACCTGGGTTTCCACCGGTCGTCACCTCCGATCAGCACGGGCACAACGTCTTGAAACGGAACTGTCTCGTTTCACTCTAACCACTCGACGAACAGAACGCAACCGTTCCGTTTCGATTGTCGCCTGAGCTGGGGTGATGTGTGACCGGGCCGAACCCGCCGCCTCCTAGGGCCCCTCGCCTCCCGACGGGGTGCATGACCGGGGGTCCCACGGCTGGAGGGGCGAGTTGGGAGACGTCGGGGCCTGGAAGTCGGCGGTGGCGCCGGACGAGGGCGAAGCGTTGGACGGGGTGGTGGAGCCCGTCGGGCCCGAGGCACCGGTCGAACCGGTCGGAGGCACGGTGCTCACCGTCGTAGACCCGCTGGTCGGAGCAGCCACCGGCGGGGGGTTGACGGAGAACTGCGAGCCGGTCACCACGGTCACCTCGGCTCCGTTGGCCGTCGGCCCGAGGGCGGTGACGACCGCGCCCGAGAGCGAACGGGCCACCGTCTCGGCGGCGGCCTCGGCGGCCGGCGTCTTCGAGGCGTAGTACACGACCGTCTCCGACGGGTTGCCCACCGACTGGGTGTCGCCGGCGCCCACCATGTGGAAGCCGAGGCCGGCGAGGGCGGTCGAGGTGTCGGTGGCCTGGTTGTAGACGCCGGTGCCGTTGAGCACCGAGACGGTCACGTTCGAAGGAGGCGGGAGCTTCTGCCCGGTCATGGTGTCGGTGCCGGCGGTCACATGGAGGAACTGGTCGACCACCTGCTGGTCCTGGGCGATGGACGGGAACTCGATGTCCCCGTAGTCCGCTCCCTTGTAGACGTACGAGCCGAACTGGTCGACCTCCACCGGCATGGTCATCTGGGGCGCGGAGCCGACGTTGACCGAATGGAAGGTGAGGACCAGGTCGATCATGTCCGAGGTGGAGAACTGCTGGTCCACCTCGAGCTGGGGGGCCACCGAGCTCACCAGTTGCGCGTCGGTGATCGGGTTGCCCAGCCCCTGCCTGGAGACCGCGCTGGCCAGTACCCGGAGGAACTCGTGGTCGCGTCGGATACGGGCGAGGTCGCTCAGGTTCTCCGAGGGCCAGTAGTTGGGATTGCTCCCGGTCACGCCGGGTCCCTTGTATTGCAGATGGCGGGCCCGCACCACCTGGAGGGCATGGAACCCGTCCAGGGACACGCATCCCGGAGCGAACTGCTGGAGCCCCGAGTAGGCGTCGAACACCGGCTCGGGGAAGTACATCTTCACGCCGCCGAGGTCGTTGACCACGTTGGCGAAGGTGTCGAAGTTGAGCACGACGTAGTGCTGGATGGGGATGCCCAGGTTCTCGTTGATCGCCGCCACCAGCTGGCTCGGACCTTGATAGAGGGCGGCATCGATCTTGTTGGCCCCGGTGCTGCGGGCGTTCGGGACGAACAGGTCACGGGGTACCGACAGAATGGAGACCGAGTGTCGAGACGGATCCAGGTGGAGGATCATGACCACGTCGCTGTTGACGCCGTTGACCCCCTGCGAGCACAAGCCATAGGCGGCGTTCTGCACCTTGAGGGCGCAGCGGTCGGTGGAGCCCGACCATGAGGATGTTCTCGGTGCCGGCGTCCGCCCCGGTGGTCGGGACATCGCTGAGCCCCCGCACGTCGATGCGGTGGATCTCCCGGCTGAGGTACCAGGCGTACCCGACGGTGGCTCCCACCACCGCCAGGATGATGACGGCCACCGAGCCGAGGATCCACTTGGCCTTCCGGTGCCGCCCCCTCTTCCCGCGCCGGGTCACCTTGATCTGCTCGCCGAGGTCCAGCAGCCCGGTCTCGTCGAACGAGCTGGGCGGCGGTGCGTGATGGGCCGAATGCTTGTGGGCCGAGTGGGCGTGGCGGTGTTTGGGCGGCCGCAGGGCGGCCAGGCCACCCGACGCCCCGGCTCCTCGTGGCGAGCCGGTACCGTTCGTCGACTCCGGGTCTTGCGGCCCGGGGAGTCTCGCCTCGGAGGACGCCGCCTCGGGGGTCCCGCCCGGAGGTGGGTAGCTGCGGACCTGCCGGTCCGAGACGGCCGTGGAGGAGGGCTCGGGACCGCTCCGGCCGCTACGAGCCATGGGCCGAGACGGTAGCAACAGTGCCGATCATGGCGTGACCGGAGCAGCCGACCGTTGGTCGCCAGGCCGGTGGCCGTTGGCGCCCGGAACGGCTGAGGGCGCGGGCTCCCGCGGCGGCGTGGCCCCGACGACCGATGGCTTGGGCGGTCGTGACGGGAGGAGCCCCAGCTGGTGCGTCCGCAGGCGCAGGGTTTCGTACCAGTAGCGCACCGTCCAGGTCGGCCAGTTGTTGACCACTCGCCCCGACGCGTCCTTGTACCAGCTACGGCAGCCGGCCACCCAGGCGGTGCCGGCCATGAGCCGCTGGGTGCGCTCGTCGTCCAGCCGGTAGGACTCTTCGTCCACCCCGACCGGGGGCAGTCCCTCGGTCCCGCCCGCCCGGGTCTGGAGGGCCAGGGCCTGCAGGATGAGGTTGATCTGGCGTTCCACCATGAACAGGATCGAGTTGTGGCCCAGGTTGGTGTTGGGGCCGTAGAGGAAGTAGCAGTTGGGGAACGAGGCGGCCGACACGCCGAGATAGGCGTGCGCACCCTCCCGCCATTCCTCGGCCAGCGACCGGCCGCCCACGCCGGTGACCTCGATGTGGGCGAGGAAGTCAGTGGTCGAGAAGCCGGTCCCGAAGATGAGGACGTCGGCCGGGCGGCGCCGGCCGTCCACGGTGACGACGGCGTCCTCCTCGATCCGCTCGATGGGCTGGTCGACGAGGTGCACGTTGGGCCGGTGGAGGGTCGGGTACCAGTCACTGGAGATGAGGATGCGCTTGCACCCGACGGGGTAGTCGGGAACCACCGAAGCCTCCGGCAGGCGATCGGTTACCACCTCGGCCCGGACCCCTCTGGCGAACAACGCGGTGAGCCTGCGGCTGGGCCAGCTGTCCTTTCTGAACCACAGCCAGCGCAGCTCGAGGCTCCAGTAGATCCACCACCGGTAGGCCGTGGCGACGGCGTGCACGTTCTCCATGAGCCAGTGGGTCGGCCGGCTGTAGGCGCGGTCCTTCTTCGGGGCGACGTAATTGGGCGTGCGCTGATAGATGGTGAGCTCGCCCGCCGCTTCGGCGATGGCCGGAACGAACTGGATGGCGCTTGCCCCGTTCCCGATGACCGCCACCCGCCGGCCGGTGAGGTCGTGGGTGTGGTCCCAGCGGGCCGAGTGCCAGGCGGGGCCGGCGAACCGGTCCGTGCCGGGGAGATCGGGGACATGGGGACGGTTCAACTGCCCGCAGGCGAAGACCACGGCATCGGCCTCGAGCACCTCGGCGCCCGCCGCAGTGTCGACCGACACCTGCCAGCACCCGGTGGTCTCGTCGAACGCCACCCGGCGCACGGTGCTGCCCAACCGCAGGTGGGGACCGAGGTCGAACCGTTCGACGCAATCGTCGACGTACCCGAGGATCTCGGGTTGTTCGGCGAAGCGCCGCGTCCAGTCCGACTTCGGGGCGAACGAGAACGAGTAGAGATGGGAGGGGACGTCGCAACCGCTCCCCGGGTACACGTTGTCCCGCCAGGTGCCTCCCACCCGGTTGGACTGCTCGACCACGGTGAAGTCGTGCACGCCGGACCGCACCAGCTGGATGGCCATGGCCAGGCCGGACATGCCGGCCCCTACGACCACGACTCTCGGGACCGATCTTCCGGCCGCCCGGGCCGCTGCCGCGTCCCGGGCCAGCTGCCTGCGCCCAATGTCCAGCGCCACGTGCGCTCCGCTCCCCAGTTCTCGACGGCGCGCGCAGCCGAACATCGGGGCGCGTCGTGTTGTGTCGATCCGATGGTAGGCCGCCCGCCGTCGGCAGACCGGGTCAGACGAAATCGTCGCTCCTTGCGGGATGGGACGGCGATCACCAGACTTCCGGTGTGACCGAGGAGTCTTCTGGACCGTCACCGGAGCGGGAGCCGACCCAACCGGCAGGACTGTCCCGCCTGGCTCGGGCGAGGGCCGCCTTTGCCCAGGCCCTCCGGACCCTGCTCCGGCCCGAAGGCCTGCCACCCGACGCGTCCGTCGAACTGGAGGCGGCATTCGGTGGTATCGGGCGCGAGATCCTGACCGGGGGACCGGGGCGATTCGAACGGGTCCGCGCCCAGGTGCGGGCGGCGCCGCCACAGCTGCTCGACTGGATGTCCGGCCGGGTGCTGGAGCACCCGGCCGTCCTCTATGACCGGGAGGGCGTCGAGCTGCTCGCCGCCCGCCAAGCCCGGTCGATCTCGACCGCGGTGGGAGCGCTGCAGGTGGCCCTGGTGGCGGCGGCCGCGGCATCGACCTTCGAGGGCGGTCCGGTGCTGGCCCTCGCCATCGACGGGGTGGTGGGTCAGGTGGCCTCGGTCGTCCACGGGCTCTGTGACTGGTACAACACGGGGTCGTACCTCGTCCGCAACCTGAACGAGGCGTCCATCACCGTGGATCCGACCGAGGTGCGTCGGCTGACCAATGCGGCTCTCATGTCGAGGGGCCGGACGGTCGACGAGCGGGCGCTGACGGGGTCGACCGAGCTCCGGCTTTTCCGCAGCTGGGTGGCCCGCGGCGTGATCGACGCCCTCCCGTTCGGTTCGAGCCTCGGCCGGGCGTCGGTGCGGGCGACGGCCCGCATCGACCAATCCGACCTCGCCGCCCTGGTGGCCAGCCTCCGGGCCGGGGGGACCGGCCCCTGAGGACCTACCTGGGGGCCCCTCGGTCTCCAAGCTCCGGGCGATCCGCCGACAGTTCCGCCGAGTACATGGCGGCGAGCTCCCGGCCCATCTCGCCCAGGCCCCGGCGAACCTCGGGCGGGTCGACGACCTCGACCGCGCTTCCGAGACCCGCCAGCTCCCCGATCACGCTCCGGTGGGAGTGGCCCCGGATCTCCATCTCGACGCGCCCGTCGGACGCCGCCGGCCCGATGCTCACCCGGCTGCCGAGCAGCCAGCGGCAGAGTCCCACCATCGCCGGGTCGACCCGCGCCCGGACCGAGACCGGGCAGCGGAGCCGCTCGAGCTCGGTGATGATCCCCGCCCACGTCTCGGCCAGGTCGAATCCGGCCGGTCGTTCGAGCCGGAGGCCGGTGGGCTCGACGGAGGTCATCCTGTCCACCCGGAAGGTGCGGCGGCCGGCATCGGTATCCGCCACCAGGTACCAGGCCCACCCTTTGGCCGCCAACCCCAGGGGGTGCACCAGCCGCGACGACACCGACCCGTCCCGGGCCACATAGCCGAGGCTCAGTTGGGTGCCGTCGATCACGGCTTGCTGCACGGTGTCGAGGTGGGTCGGGGCGGATCGGGCCTGACCGGGCCGGTCCCAGCCGCTCTGGTCGACGAGCACGGCGCTCTGGGCCGCCTCGGCCTGGGTGCGGAACGATTCGGGCAGGGCCCGTACCAGCTTGCGCAAGGCGGCCCGCAGCTCCGGCGTGGCCGCCGACGACGGCCCGGCCACCAGGAACAGCGCCCGGGCCTCGGCCGCCGACAGCCCGCTCAGATCGGTCCGCCCACCGCCGGCCAGCCGCCAGCCGCCGTTACGACCCTGGAGGGAGTAGACGGGCAGGCCGGCCATGGCCAGGGCCTCGAGGTCCCGACGGGCGGTGCGCTCCGAGATCTCCAGTTCGGTCGCCACCCCGGCCGCGGTCACCCGGCCCTTGGCCTGGAGCATGAGGAGGATGGCCACGAGCCGATCGGCCGCGCACGGTTCGATCTTCCCACCTAAACCGGCCACAAGCTGACCGGTTTGGAGGCGCACACTGTCGCAACAGGCAGATCGCCTGGAGCCGACAAGGGGGGCCGTCTCGAGCGAGCGGTCCCGAGAGAGGTGGCCACGATGACCGGAGTTCCCGCCCCCATCGACGACGAGCGCGACCAGCTGCTCGCGTTCCTGGCCCAGCAGCGGACGGCCGTCGCCGCGGCCACCCTCGGGCTCACCGACGAGCAGGCGCGGTCGGTCCCGACAGCCAGCTCGCTGAGCATCGGTGGCCTGATCCGGCATCTGGCCATGACCGAGCGGGGCTGGATGGACATCGTGCTCGGCCGGTCCTCCGGGTCGGACGCCGAGTACCTGGCCAATTTCCGGATGCGTCCCGCCGACACCCTGGCCGACGTCCTTGCCCTCTACGACCAGGCGGCCTCGGAGACCGAGGCGATCGTCGGCCGACACGACCTCGACGACCGGGTCGCGGTCCCCAAGGGGGTGCCCTGGTTTCCGCAGGACGTCGACAGCTGGTCGTTGCGGTGGGTGCTGCTCCACCTGGTCGAGGAGACGGCTCGGCACGCCGGGCACGCCGACATCGTGCGCGAGTCGATCGACGGGGCGACCGCCGTCCCCCTGCTGGCCGCGGTCGAGGGATGGCCGGCCACCGACTGGGTCACTCCCTGGCGCCCGAGCGCGGCCTGAGGGCGGTCGGGGCCGGGGATCCTCAGCCGGGTTCGTGCCGGACGGGCCCGACCGCTGTCTCCGAGGGCGCACCGGCCGACGGCGGACTGCTGACGGGCGGTGGTTCCAGCGGCAAGGTGACCCGGGCCACGACGATGTCGGTTCGGGTGCGGAGCGCGTAGGTGAGTACGCGGTCGATCTGATTGTGGAGGATGCTGTAGCGCAGGTGGGTCGGGACGACCACCGGGATGAGGACGACCACCTGCCGGTCGCGGTCCTGCCGGGCCTCGTCGATGAAGGCGACGATGGGGTCGACGATCGACGAGAACTCGGTAGGCAGGATCCGGATCGGCACGCCCGGGTCCCACCGTTGCCAGACCCGCTCGAGCGGCTCGACGTCGGCATTGTGGATGAAGTCGCCTCCGTCCATCGCCACCGAGACGGCGATCACTTCGTCGCCGATGGAGAGGGCCTCGGCGAGAGCGTGGTGGGTGAGGCGTGAGACGCTGGTGACCGGGACGATCACCAGCGTGGGCCGGCCGGCCGGGCGGGGCGGGATGGTGCCGAGACCCAGGTCGCTTGCCACCCGCGCGTAGTACCGGCGCACACGGATGAAGAGGACGATGAAGATCGGCACGGCCACCACCACCACCCAGGCCCCGCTGGTGAACTTGGAGAACAGGAACACCAGGGTGGCCACGGCCGTGATGACGGCGCCGGTCGCGTTGATGCCGGCCCGGTAGTACCAGCGGGCCGGGCGGGTGCGCCACCAGTGGACGACCAGTCCGCTCTGGGAGAGCGTGAACCCGATGAAGACGCCGATGGCGAAGAGGGGGATGAGCTCGTTGGTGTTCCCGCCCACCGCGACGAGCAGCGCGGCTGACATTCCGGCCAGCACCCAGATGCCGTTGGCGAACACCTGGCGGTCTCCCCGCAAGGCGAAGAGGTGGGGCAGGTAATGGTCCCGGGCCAGGAGGCTGGTGAGGACGGGTAGCCCGCCGAAGGAGGTGTTGGCGGCGAGCGCCAGGACGATGGTGATGGTGAGCGACATGACGTAGAAGGCGGCGTTGCGACCCACGGCAATGGACATGATCTGGCTGAGCACGGTCTGGCCCGAACGCGGGCCGATCTGCCACCGGCGGGCCAGCACCGCCAGGCCGAGCAGCATGGCGGCGAGGATGACCCCGAGCAGCAGCTCGGTCCGCTTGGCCCGAATGGCCCGGGGCTCCTTGAACAGCGGTACCCCGTTGGCGATGGCCTCCACG
Source organism: uncultured Acidimicrobiales bacterium (assembly GCA_963769825.1). Taxonomy (GTDB): domain Bacteria; phylum Actinomycetota; class Acidimicrobiia; order Acidimicrobiales; family RAAP-2; genus Bog-756. The sequence goes on along the minus strand of CAVYNO010000003.1, from coordinate 66,760 downwards.
CCGGTCAGGGCGCTGCACCCGGCCGAAAAGGCTTTGAGCACCAGCAGGACGCCGACCGTCTGCAGCCCATGTGTGGGCAGGAGGGACTGGCCCGGCAGCGGGGCGTGGAGGGCCAGGGGGTGGACGAGTCCGATGGCGATGACGGCCAGCAGCCCGACGATGAACAGCAGGGTCGGCAGGAGGAAGGCGCGGGCGGCCTCACCGAGCCCGCGGAGATTGAGCAGGGTGATGACCACCAGGATGCCGAGGCAGATGGGAACGGTGGCCGAGGTGAGGCCAGGGAAGGCGGCCGTGAGCGATCCCACCCCGGCCGCAATGGAGACGGCCACCGTCAGCGTGTAGTCGACGATGAGCGCGGCGCCCGCCACCAGACTGGTCCCCGCCCCGAGGTTGGCGCGGGACACGGCGTACGCACCTCCGCCGCCGGGGTAGGCGTCGATGACCTGCCGGTAGGAGAACACCAGGATGGCCAGGAGGACCACGATGGCCACCGTGATGGGCAGGATGAGGTGGAGCGCACTGGCGCCGGCCAGCGCCAGCACGACGATGATGGCCTCGGGCCCATATGCCACAGAGGTCAACGCGTCGAGCGACAGTGCCGAAAGACCCTCGACCGGGGTGATCTGCTCCTTGGATATCTCGCTGGTACGGAGCGGGCGGCCGATGAGCAGGTTCCACACCGACGGTGCGGCTCTGCTCCGTGGCACCGACGGCTCTGGCACGTCCGAATCGTAGGGGACTGCATACAGAGGCTCGGGGAGCGCGGGCACCCGGGATCGCCCGGAGCTGGCTGGCGGGGGCGCCGGTGGGGAGGTCAGCTCAAACGTGCGATCGGCGGGAGAGGGCCTCGGCCGCCGGCCGGAGGAACCATTCGTCCACGGCGAAGGCCGGGCCCGTTCCGAGCAGGATGCGGTACCGCCGGCTCACCGGCGCGGCGGCCAGCTGGGGGGTGATCGTGGCGTCGGCGTGGTCAGCCGATGCGGGGCCCGGAAGCAGCTCGCGCTCGGCGGTGAGAGCGTGCTCGCTCAGGACCCGCCCGATCGGATCCCGGCTCTGCTCGAGACGTCGCCGCACCGGCGCCGGGATCCTCGCCGGTGCGATCGACGACTCGGCGTAGACGAAGGCGCGCCCGGTGGCGCGCCCGCGCAGCAGGACGGTCCGGTGCATCATGTCCGCTCCGGCATCGAGTCCGAGTGGATTGTCCGGCCCGGCCGGGGTGCTCCATTGGGCCTGCACGTCGGCGTCGACCGGCTCGCCGGTCAGCTGCTGGAGAAGCTCGGTGACCGAGCCCCGATGGTGCGACAGGACGGCAGCGAGTCCGGCGCTGACGGTGGCGATTACCTCATCCGGGTCACCCTCCCCGCCAGGGGACGGTCGAGCACGTGCCGGCACAGGCCGACCGTACTCGGGTCGGACCGGAGCGTCCCGGCACGGGGGGCGGGAGGGCGCGCGCGGCCCGTCCGTACAATGGGCCTGTCCCGAGCGCACGGAGTGGGAGGCAGCCTTGACCGAGACGTTGGCAGCGGTGCAGCCCGACGCCGCCGGCTCGCTTTCCCGCCGTCGGGTGCTGGTCGTCATCGGGGCCCTCTTGCTCGGGATGTTCCTTGCCGCGCTCGACCAGACGGTGGTGGCCACCGCCCTGCCCACCATCGTGGGCGACCTGCACGGGGCGTCGCACCTGACCTGGGTGGTCACCGCCTATCTGCTGTCGTCCACCGTGTCGACCCCCCTGTGGGGCAAGCTCGGCGACCAGTACGGACGGAAGTTCTTCTTCCAGCTCTCCATCGTCATCTTCCTGGTCGGCTCGGCGTTGTCCGGACTCAGCCAGTCGATGCTCGAGCTCATCGTGTTCCGGGCGCTGCAGGGCCTCGGCGGCGGGGGGCTGATGGTCGGTGCGCAGACCATCGTTGGCGACGTGGTGTCGCCGCGCGAAACGCGGCAAGTACATGGGGCTGTTCATGGCCATGTTCGGCATCACGACGGTCATCGGTCCTCTGATCGGTGGCGTGATGGTCGACTACCTCAGCTGGCGCTGGATCTTCTACATCAACCTCCCCATCGGGGCGGTGGCCCTGGCCGTGACGGCAGTTGCCCTGCCCGGTGCCCTCAGTCGGGTGCACCGCGTGATCGACTACCTCGGCTCGATCCTCCTGGCGCTGTCGGCCACCTCCTTGGTGCTCTTCACCAGTCTCGGAGGGACCACCTACGCATGGGGCTCGCCGTTCATCATCGGCCTGGCGGTGGCCGGGGTGGTCCTCGCCATTGCGTTCCTGCTGGCTGAGCGCCGCGCCGCCGAGCCGGTGATCCCGCTCAACCTGTTCACCAACTCGGTGTTCGCCGCGGCCAGTGCCATCGGCTTCGTGGTCGGGTTTGCCATGTTCGGGGCCCTGACCTTCCTGCCTCTCTTCTTCCAGGATGTGAAGGGGGTGAGTCCGATCGCCTCGGGGGTGCGCCTGTTCCCGATGATGGGCGGGCTCCTCGTCGCGTCCCTCGGCTCCGGGCAGCTCGTCAGCCGCACCGGTCGGTACAAGGTGTTCCCGGTCGTCGGCACCGCCCTCATGACGGTCGGCCTCTATCTGATGTCGCTCATCGACGTGGGCACCGGGGCCTGGACGATCGCCGCCTACATGGTCGTGTTCGGCTTCGGTCTGGGCCTGGTCATGCAGGTGCTGGTGGTGGCGGTCCAGAACGCCGTACCCTACGAGGAGCTCGGCACCGCCACCTCGGGTGCGACCTTCTTCCGCATGATCGGGGGCTCGTTCGGGACGGCCGTGTTCGGTGCCGTCTACGCCAACCTGGTGGTGTCCAACGTCCTCGCCGCGCTGCACCTCTCGAAGGCCCCACCGGGGTTCAGTCTCAACGCCGACAACCCGGCCGCCATCCATCATCTCCCCACACCGGTCCAGGCCGCGGTCATCAGCGGGATCGCCCACACCATCCAGACCATCTTTCTCATCGGGGTGCCCATCGGGCTGGCCGCCTTCGCCCTCAGTTGGACCCTGCCCGAGATCGAGCTGCGCAAGTCCATCCGCAGCTCCGAGCCGGCCGAGCAACTTGGGCTCCACGAGCCGCGCACGTCTCTCGGTGAGGTGCGCCGCGTCCTCGAGCGAGCCGCCGGACGTGAGAACCGTCGCGAGCTGTACGAGACCCTGGCCGCCCGGGCCGGCCTCGACCTCGAGCCCCGGGGGGTGTGGATGCTCTACCGGTTGGCCGACAGGCCCGGCTGCACGCTGGACCAGGTCGGGACACGTCTGAAGGTGGATCCGGGCCAGCTCGAGGCGGCCATCGAGCCCCTGGTGTCGGCCGGCCTGCTCCGACGCGAGGATGGAACCACCGTGACGGACGCATCCGGGAGGGAGCGGTCCGCCAGCACGGCGGCAGCCCCCGTCACTGACGCCGGCCACCTGGCCCTGACCCCGGCGGGTCGCCAGGCCATCGACCGGCTCACGGCAGCGCGCCGGGATTCGATGACCGAGCTGCTCGAGGGCTGGGACCCCGAAGCCCATCCCGAAGTCATCGACCTCATCAAGCAGCTGGCCCATGCCCTCATGGCCGACGACGACAAGTTGCTGGCCGACGCTCGGGCCGCCGCCGTCTGAGGTCCCGGCTCCTCAGGCGCCTGAGCCGAACAGCGCGGTCAAGGCATCGACGACGTGCGTGCTCGCTTGGGGCGACGCCATCGAGCGATCCTCGGTCAACAGCTGGTACGACTCGTACGAAGTGAGGATGTCGGCGGCGGCCAGCATCGCCTCGCTCTTCGGCTCGCCCATGGCCGTCAGCTCGGGAGCGAACAACGAGCTCACCTGCTTCCGCAGGAACCGCCGGTTCCGGCTGAGCTCGGCGGCGAGGGCCGGGTTGATCGGCGCTCGTAGCCGGACCACCGCGGCGACGTTGCCCACCGCGTCGAACAGCCGGAACCTCTGTTCGACGAGGGCGGCGATCTTGCGATCGGTCGCCTCCTCGGGCCCGATGTCGATGGTGACCAACGGCATGAGCCGGGCCTCTTGGACCATGATGGCCGAGCGGGTGAGGCCGTCTACGTCCTCGAAGTAGCGGAACAGGGAACGGGGAGACAGTCCCGAGCGGGCGGCGATCTCCTCGGTGCTCGGCCGCAGGTTCCCGTCGCGGTAGAGGTCGAGCAGCGCCTCGACCACCGCCTCGCGGTTGCGCTTGCGGCGCAGCTGGCGGCCGTCGGTGGCTGCGTCGTCCTCGGACGGGTCGGGTACCACGTCTTCGGGGGCAGGGCGTGAGTCGGCGTTCAGGGCCATGGCGCTCGCCAGGCTAGCGTCGCCGCGCCCACCACCAGGTTCGGCCGCTCCGCCTTTCCGATCCCGGCCGGTCGGCCGGTCGGCCGGTGGGGGCCGGGTCAGCCGGTGGGGGCCGGGTCAGCCGGTGGGGGCCGGGTCAGCCGGTCATGGCCGGTCGACGACCCGCCCGGGACCGGGTGAGAGATGGCCGTGACCATTCGACCGGGAGCGATCAAGGGCCAGGGCGGTGCGATGCTGCCGGACGGCGGGGACCAGTCGCGGGATGGTGGCTGACGCGACCCCCAATCCGATGAGCGGAAGGCTGACGAAGAACCAATTCATGTGCGGACGGGCGGAGGACCGGACTGCCCGTGCTCACCTCCTTCGAGGTCGACGGTACGGGCCCCACCCGAGACGGGGCTGGGCCCTCCCTGTGAGGGTCCTGTGAGCGCCGGCCACGCTGCCGGCCCGGCGTCAGGGGCTGGGGTCGGGCCGACTGGCGAGGACGTGGCGGCGCCTGCGGCCGCCCCGCTGGGCGGGAGAGTGGTGGTCGTGCCGCCACTGCCCAGCGGGCGCAGCGGGGTGTAGACGCGCTGGGCGGTGATGGCGCCTCCGGCGGGCTGGCCGACCACCGTGACGGGGCTGCCCACGACGAACTGGCCCTCGGTGGCCGGCGCGGCCCTGGTGCCGAACCGGGTTTGCGGCGTCAGCGTGACGGTGACCACCTGCCCGGCCGGAGTGGTCACCGACCACGTGCTCCCACTCTCGGCGGAGATCAGGCCACGTACACCGTGGTGCCGGGGGGAGACGGCCGGGGTGGACGTCGAGGGCGTGGACGTGGAGGCGGAGACTGAATCGGTAGTCGTGCCGGCGCCCGACGCCCACACGGCGGCACCGATGCCGATTCCGGCGGCCAGGGCCACCACCGCGCCGACCACTTCGGCGCGCGAACGGTGCTCGGTGAGCAGGGCCCTGGGCCACTTCATCGGCTCGCCGCTCCCGGCAGGCAGGTGGTGTCCGCCCGGCCCGGACACCCGTGCCGCCGTTGGCCGCCCACGGCTCAGACCACCTGCACGGGTGGGAACGACCCCGGGAGAAAGCGGCCCGGGTCGACCCCGAGCACGTCGCCGAACATGGCGGCGTAGAGCGAGCGGAAGTCCGTGGTGTAGACGGTGTTGCCTTCGGAGAGCGCGGTCAGGCTGGGCGGGTCACCATGGAAGCCGCCGTTGACCTGTGGTCCGGCGACGAACGCGACGTTGGCCCACCCGTGGTCGGTGCCCGCGCTGGCGTTGGCCGCCACCCGGCGGCCGAACTCGGTGTAGACGAGCACGACCGTCCCGTTCCCACGCGGGTGTCCGCGTAGCGCATCCACGAAGGCGCTTACCGAGCTGTCGAGCTCGGTCAGCAGGACGTCCTGGGTGTTCAGCTGGTCTGCATGGGTGTCGAAGCCTCCGAGCTGGACGGCATAGACCTCGGGGGCGGCGCCGGCCAGGATCAGGTTGGCCACCACGCTGAGCTGGGTGGCCAGGATGTTGCCGGCTGGCGTTCCGCCCCCTCCGTCGGCGGCCAGGGATCCGGCCGCCGAGGCGCCGCCCGCCGTCGGCAGGTGCAACGGATCGCTGCCGGCGGAGCGGCCGAGGATCGGTCCGATCCGCTCGTTCAGCTCGAGCAGCACGGCGTCGGAGGTGGCCGAGGCCACGGCCAGTGCCGGTTCCGCCGGTGCCGATCGGGACAGGGCCGCGTACCACGCCTGCTCGGTCGCGGCGCCCGGCAGCGTGATCGGCCCGACGGGGATGGCCGCGCCCTGGACGCGCGCTCCCGACAGCGCCGGCTGGAGGGTCGGGCCGATGCCCATGGCCCGGAGCGGGCTGGAGTTCGTGGCGTCGAGCCAGCGACCGAGCCAGCCGGTGCTCACCGGGGTCTCGGGGACACCGCTCTGCCAGATGTCCATCGACTCGAAGTGGCTGTAGTTCGGGTCGGCGAAGCCCACACCGTGCACGATGGCCAGCTCCTTGGCGTCCCACAGGCGCTTGAAACCGGTCATGCCGGCGTGGAGGCCGTACCCCTCGCCGAGGGGCAGCACGGTGGAGGGGTCCACTGCCAGCAGGCCCCGGGCGGAGGCGTAGGCGCTGTTCTGGTAGGGGACGACCGTGTTGAGCCCGTCGTTGCCGCCGTACAGGGTGACCAGCACCAGCGTGCGGCCGGTCGACCCCGAGGCACCGGCCGAGGACCCGCCGCCGAACAGGTCGTCCCAGCCGCGACGCCCGAGCGTGGCCGCGACGATCCCCGCCGCGCCCGTGGCTCCGGCCAGTGCCAGGAAGCGGCGACGGTCGAGGATACGACCGGCCTTCGGCCCCATGGGCGAGTTTGGATCGGTGGGCAGGTCGTCCGTCGGGCCGTCCATCATCCCTCCCTTCAGTTGCTCACGTACTCGGGCGAGACCAGGGCCAGCGTGACCAGGCTGGGGGGGTCCGAGGCGGCAGCCGACAGGGCCCGGGCCGACGTCGAGCTCCAGCTCGGAACCGACAGCAGCTCGGACACCGCGTCGACCCTGGCGGGGGGAGCGGCGTCGGCCACCGCCGAGATGTCGGCCCGGCGGGCCAGGGCGTGGGCGAACCGCCAGCGGGTCAGCGCGGCCGATGTCGACAACCAGTAGTTGTTCTGGGGCCACCCGCCCACGCTCGGCGGGTCGAAGAGGATCTGACCGAGACCGGCGAGGACGGCCCGGATGCCCGAGGCCATGGCGCCGAGAGCGGCGGGCGTCACCCCGAGGGCCCGCAAGGTACCCACCACGTATTCGGTCGGCTGCTTGACCAGGCCGGCCATCGCCTTCGGGGTGACGAACGCGGGGTGCTGGAAGATGGCCGAAAGGAGCTCGGCGATGTTCAGGTTCTGGGTGTACCCGGGCGCCAGGTCGTCCACGACGGGATCGGTGGTGGCGACCGGATAGGCCAGATGACTCCAGAAGGCGGCGGGGACGAATCGGCTGGAGGCCGGACTGTGGGTGGCGATGTCGATGACCTGCTGCCCGGTGGTGACCCCGTGGGTGCCGAGGAACGTCTGGGGCTCGGACGTGTGGTCCGGCCCGTAGACCGAGAACGCCCGGGTGGACGGATCTAGCCGCCAGCCGGTGAAACAGTTGGCCGCCGCCCGCACATCGGCCTCGGTGTAGGTCCCGATCCCCATGGTGAACCGCTCCATCAGCTCACGTGAGAAGTTCTCGTTCGGGTGGGATGCCTTGTCCGATGCGGCATCGAGCCAGATCAACATGGCGGGGTCGGTCGCCAGCGCCTGGGTCAGGGAATCGAAGTCGCCGCCACCCTGGGTTCGGAACAGCTGGTTCTGCGAGTGCATGTAGATGGGGAAGCGGACCTTGGATACGGCCGTCGGGAAATGGCCGTGCAGGAGGAAGGTCAGCTTCTCCTGGAGCGGGTTCGACGTCGTCAACATCCGGGTGAGCCACCAGGTGGTGAGCGCGGCATTGTCGGCACGTAGAGACGTGGCCAGCGCCCGGCGGGCGGCGACGTCCTTGCGCAACTGGGCGTAGTCGGTCGGGGGCGGGGTGAGGATGGGCACCGGCGTGGCGTCGGCCCCGGCGTCCGGGGACCCGAGACCGGCGACCAACCGGGCCACGACGGACGAGTAGCCATCGGCTTCGGCCGCGACCAGCTCGGCGGCCGTCGCACCGAACCCGGCCCGGCGGTACAGGTGGGCCAGCGGCGCGGTGGAGGTCTCGCTCACCGGTGCGGCTTTCTCCGGTCACCGGGTGACCGGTCCCCACCCCGGGCCGCGGCGCTGTTCGGCATCACGATCGAGGCTGATCGCCAATGATGAGGAATCGATCGGCGAATTGTGAGGATTCGATGATGGCACGGCCCAGGCTCGACCCATGCCCAAGCCCAAGCCCAAGCCCAAGCCCAACCCGAGCTCGGCGCCGGAGCAGCGGACCGGCACCGAGGTAGGGCTAGCCTGCGCCGGCCGGCCGGGGCTAGGCGTCTGGCCGGGGGCACTCTGCCGGTGGGCGCCGCCGCCGGTGGGCGCCGCCGCCGGTGCGAGGGGTCGCCTACTGCTCGGCCAGGATCCGTTCGAATTCGATCCTGGGGTCGACCGTGACGTGCTCGCTGAGGGTGATGGTGGCCGAGTGGATGGTGGCCGTGCAGGCGAACGGCGCCCCGTAGTCGTCGCCCACCGCCGGGCCCAGCTCGTACCCGCAGGTGAGCCCGGCGCCGGTGGCGCTGAAGGCGGCCACCGTAAAGGTCGGGATGGCGCCCTTGGCCATCTCCGTGCCGTCGACGCCTAGAACACCCGATCCCCCTCCGTCCTGGTCGCGCTCGAAGCGGTACTCGACGCGGTGCCGTCCCGCTGGGACCGGATCGGTGGTGCCGATGACGTGGCGCTCCTTGCCGTACAGGTTGTGCACGTAGCGGAGCCGCCCGTCCAGCAGATAGAGGGAGAAGCCGCCGAGCGCCGTCCCCTGGGCCAGCAATACCCCTTCGGCCGTGTCGCCTTCGGGCACCGTCAGGTCGACTTCGATGGAGTGGCTCCGGTTCTTGACATTCGCCGCTACCGGCTCGGGGACCGGTGAGGTGCCGGGGTAGAAGGTGGTGGCGAGGCGAGGACGCCGCCAGTCGGGCTTGGGGTTGACGATGGTGTGGAGCACGCGGTTGTCGAGGGGGAGCACCTGGTTGCGCCGTGCCTCCTCCCACCAACGCTCGACCATGTCGGCCACCCGGTCCGGGTGCTGGCCGGCCACGTCGTGGACCTCGGACGGGTCCTCGTCGACGTGGTAGAGCTCCCAGCGGTCCTCGGAGAAGGGGGCGTTCCAGTTGAGCCCGTCGTTATAGATCGGGGCGATCGGGTGGTAGGTCACCACTTTCCACCCGTCGTGGTAGAGGGCGCGGCTCCCGAACATCTCGAAGTACTGGGTCGACCGGTGACCGGGAGCATCCTCACCCTCCGGGGCGAGGAGTGGAGCGAAGCTGATGCCGTCGATGGGCGTCTGGGGCACGTAGTCGATGGTGGCCGGCACCTCGACCCCGGCGAGGGCCAGGACGGTGGGAAGGATGTCGACGGCATGAGCGAACTGCCGCCGGACGCCTCCACCCGCCCCCACGCGGGCCGGCCAGCTCACGATGCAGGGATCGGCCACCCCTCCCTCGTGGACCTCGCGCTTCCACCGTTTGAACGGCGTGTTGCCGGCCATGGTCCAGCCCCACGGGTAGTTGTTGTGGGCACTCGGCCCCCCGAGCTCGTCGATGCGGCGGGCCAGCTCGCCGGGACCGGCCGGGTCCATGTTCTGGAGGCGGTTGTCGTTGATCGAGCCGGTGGGTCCACCCTCGGAGCTGGCGCCGTTGTCGGACACCAGGATCACGAGGGTGTCCTGCCGGTCTCCCGTCTCGTCGAGGAAGGCCATGACTCGCCCCAGCTGTTCGTCGGTGTAGGAGAGGAAGGCGGCAAAGCACTCCATGAACCGGGCGGCCACCTGGCGCTCGCGTTCGGGGAGCTCGTCCCAGGCCGGGACCCACGGAGGTCGGGGCGAGAGCTCGGTGCCCGGTGCCAGCAGGCCGGAGTCCAATTGGCGGGTGAAGGTCTCGTCGCGCCAACGGTCCCAGCCGCGGTCGAAGTACCCGCGGTACCGATCGATCCATTCCCGGGGCGCGTGATGGGGGGAGTGGCAGGCGCCCGTGCAGAGGTAGAGGAAGAACCGGCGGTCCCGGTCCACGGCGCGCAGGTCGGCCAGCTGGGCGATGGCCCGATCGGCCAGATCCGAGCTCAGGTGGTAGCCCTCGTCGATCGAGCGCGGCGGGACGACCGAATGGTTGTCGTGGTAGAGGGAGGGCACGAACTGGTGGGTCTCCCCGCCGTGGAAGCCGTACCAGCGGTCGAAGCCGCGGCCGAGGGGCCATGAGTGCCGGGGGGCGGCCATGTGGGTCTCGTCGTCGGGCGTCAGGTGCCATTTGCCCACTGCGTAGGTGGCGTAGCCGAAATGGCGGAGGATCTCGGAGAGGAAGCCGTTCTCCTTGGGGATTTCGGCGTTGTACCCCGGGAACCCCGAGGCGAGATCGGCCACCCGGCCGAGCCCGTTGCGGTGGGCGTTGCGCCCGGTCAGCAAGCAAGCCCGAGTCGGCGAGCACAGGGCGGTGGTGTGGAAGTTGGTCAGCCGGAGACCCTCGGAGGCCAAGGCGTCGATATTCGGGGTCGAGATGTCCGATCCGTAGCAGCCGAGCTGGGCGAAGCCCACGTCGTCGAGAACCACCAGCAGGACGTTGGGCGCTCCCTCGGGCGGGGCCGGTGCGGGAGCCCACCACGGGGTGGACGTCCGCCAATCGTCGCCGATGACACCCTGGAACGGTGGAGTCTCCACAGCGACCTCCCGATCGTGTTCGCCGGTCTTGTCGGCCGGGTCACCTGATTCTGGCCCGTCTGCCGGCGGGGTGACGGACGAGTTCTTCGGACGGCGATGACGACCGGCCGGCCTCAGGCCAGCCGGACAAGGGCTCCCTCACCCGACGCCAGGGTGAGCGTGCTGGTCACCGCCTCGCCGTCGCGTCGGCGGTCGGTGGCGAGCACGATCGAGCCGCGGAGCCCCTCGACCCTGCTGGTCCCCGCCCCGAGGTTGAGGGCGGTGGCGAAACGTCGGCCCCGCCGCCACGCCCACGTCCCCTTCGGGGAGGGAAGGCTCTCGTAGGTTCCGCCCCACAGCTCCGGATTCTGGCGCCTGAGGGCGATGAGGTCCCGGGAGAAGGTGAGGACCGAGTCGGGGTCTTCCCGCTGCGCGGCCACATTGCACGCCGGTGGCGTGCCCATCGGCAGCCAGGGATCCACTCCCGGTGCGGTGAAGCCGCGCCCGGGTCCGTCGTGCCAGGGGAGGGGTGAGCGTTCGGGGTCGCGCCCGGTGGCGTGGGGCCAGTAGCGGCGGCCGACCGGGTCGCGCAGCACCGACCCGGTCACCTCGCCGTCGGGCAGTCCGATCTCGTCCCCCTGGTAGAGCACGGGCGTGCCCCGCAGGGTGAGGAGGGCCAGCAGCATGCAACGGTTGAGACCGGGGTGGCCGTCGGCCCACCGGGTGGCGAGCCGGGAGTTGTCGAGGTTCGACCCGGTGAACACCGGCCGGGCTCCCGGCGGGAGCCTGCGCTCGGTCTCCTCCACCACGGCGCGCAGGGACTCGGCCCGGAGGTCGGAGTGCAACCAGGGAAGGCTGAAGGCCAGATGCAACTCGTTGGTGCCATCGCCGTAGAAAGGGGCCAGCATCGAGAGGTGGTGCACGTCGGTCTCACCGAGCAGCACGCGGGGCGGGTCGTAGCTGTCGGCGAGCTTGCGCCACCGCTGCAGGATGTCGTGCACCTCGGGCCGGTTGGCGTTGTAGGCGAAGCGTTGACCGAACAGCTGCTCGACCACCGCGTCCTCCTCGGTGGCCGGTGGGTTGTCCCGGAGGGCGGCATCCTTCACCAGCATGTTGCACACGTCGATCCGGAACCCGGCCACCCCGCGGTCCCACCAGAAACGGATGATCTCCTCGAACGCTTGGTGGACGTCCGGGTTCCACCAGTTGAGGTCGGGCTGCTCCGGGGTGAAGTTGTGCAGGTAGAACTGGCCGGACCCGGTGTCGAGAGACCAGGCCGGGCCGCCGAACTGCGCCTGCCAGTTGTTGGGCCTCGAACCGTCGGGGCCGGGGTCGGACCAGACGTACCAGTCGCGGTGGGCCGAGGTGGGAGAGGAGCGGGCATCCACGAACCACGGATGGGCCTCGCTGGTGTGGTTGGGGACCAGGTCGAGCAGCACGTGGATGCCCCGGCGGGCGGCCTCGGCCACCAGTGCGTCGAGCGTGTCGACCGTCCCGTAGTCGGGGTCGACGTCGCAGTAGTCGGCGACGTCGTAGCCCCAGTCGGCATTGGGGGAGGGCGAGACCGGCGACAGCCAGAGCCCGTCGATCCCCAGCCACTCGAGGTGATCGAGGTGGTCGACGATGCCCTGCAGGTCGCCGACGCCGTCCCCGTTCGAGTCGGCGAACGAACGTGGGTAGATCTCGTAGAGCACCCCCGTCTCCCACCAGGGTGCGCCCGGACCGGACGCGGTCGCCGGGTCGGGCGACTGCACACCTCCGCCAGCGTTCAAGGAGTCCCCTTTGCCACATGGCCCGGACGACACGTGCCCCCGGCCGCTCCGACGGGGCGAGACGCTATGAGGAGGGCGATGCGGCGTCAAGGGTGGCACGCCGGGCGGCTGCGGCCCGCAAGGACCCCTCTGACTCTCCCGAAGTCCCCAGCGCGTCGAGGCCCAACAGGGCGGCGCCGAGCACCGGCGGGCCGTCGAGACGGCAGAAGACGGCCCGCGGCGCGATCGCCCGCACACCGTGCTTCACCCGGTCGGTGAACCCGGCATAGAGATTGTCGAAGATGCCGCCGCCGAGCACCACCTCGACCTCCTCGCCCTCGACGCCCAGCCGGGCGATGGCCGCGGTGGCCATGGCCGTCACCTCGTCGGCCAGCAGATCAGCTGCCGCGGTGGCGGGCCGGTCTCCCTCGGCCGCGGCCACGAGGCACACCTCGGCCAGCTCGAAGAGGCGTCCGTACTCGAGCTCGCCGGTGTAGACGGCAGTCAGCACGGCTTCGGGGTCGGGGAGACCGAACCGGGCCGGAACGAGCTCGGCCAGCGTGGTCGGCCCACCCCGCCCGTCGCGTGAGCGCAGGGCCAGGCCGAGGGCGCGGACACCGAGCCACGAGCCGCCGGGGGCGAAGTCGCCGGACAGCTCGGCCAGGGAGGGGAATCGCTCGATCGAGCCGTCGGGACCGAGCCCGACGCAGTTGAGGCCCGATCCGCAGACGATCCCCACGCCCCAACCTGAGCGCGACCCGGCGCGGAGCACAGCCATGGTGTCGTTGCGGACTACGTCGACATCGCTCCAGGCGCGGGCGCCGATGGCCTGGCCCAGACGATCCTCGTCGACCGGCAGGTCGAGGCCGGCCAGGCAGTACACCCCGGTACCGGCCACCGGCCGGGTGGCGGGATCGAGATCGGCGGCCCGCAGGGCTTCCTCGATGGTCGACCCGAGCGCGTCCATGGCGCCGTCCATCCCGGAGAATTGGTGGTTCGAGCCCGCGCCGCGGGCCTCGGACAGGATCGTGCCGTCCGACGTCAGCAGCCAGACGTCGGTCTTGGACGCTCCACCGTCGACCGCGACGATCCGGCCGACGGAGTCGCCGGTCGTCACCCGTCCGCCACCTGATCCCGGCTCACCGTGTGATGTTACGTTCGGCTCCATGGGAATCAAGGTGGCCGTGGTGGGCGGCGGGAGCACCTACACCCCCGAGCTCGTCGACAGCCTGTGCGCTCACGAGGACCGGATGACCGTGGACGAGCTGGTCCTGCTCGACCCCGACCTCGACCGCCTGGACGCGGTGGGCGGCCTGGCCGGCCGCATCCTCCGGGAACGGGGCTGGGCCGGGCACGTGGTCACCACCGATGACCGGGACCGGGCCATCGACGGCGCCGATTTCGTTGTCGTCCAGCTCCGGGTGGGCGGGCAGGCCGCCCGCCATGTGGACGAGACCCTCCCCATCGGGTACGGATGCCTGGGCCAGGAGACCACCGGCCCGGGCGGGCTGGCCAAGGCGTTGCGCACCGTGCCGCTTGGTCCTCGAGATCGCCGAGGAGACCGCGGCCCGGGGCGCGGCCGGAGCCTGGCTCGTCGACTTCACCAACCCGGTGGGGATCGTGACCCAGGCGCTGTCCGACGAAGGTCACCGGGCCGTGGGCCTGTGCAACGTGGCTATCGTCGTCCAGCGGCGCATCGGCCACTATCTCGGGATCGATCCCGACACCGTCGAGCTCGAGCACGTCGGGCTCAACCACCTGACCTGGGCCCGGTCCGCGGTGGTCGATGGCGTCGACCGGATGCCCGAGCTGCTCGAGCGCTTCGGCCCCGAGCTCGAGCTGGAATCGGGATGCCCCTCGGGCCTGCTGGACCTGCTCGGGGCCCTGCCCTCCTACTACCTCCACTACTACTACTGCCTGGACGAGAACCTGGCCGAGCAGGCCGCTCCCGGCTGGCGTTCGAGGGCCGAGGCGGTGGCCGAGCTCGAAGCCGAGCTGCTCGACCAGTACCGGGACCCGTCCCTCGTCACCAAGCCGGAGAAGCTCTCCTGGCGCGGCGGGGCCTTCTATTCGGAGGCGGCCGTCAGGCTGATGGCCTCCCTCCACGATGGGACCGGCGATGTCCAGGTGGTCGACGTGCGCAACGACGGGGCACTGCCCGGGGTGCCCGACGACGCCGTGGTCGAGATCCCGTGCACGGTGGACCGCGACGGCGCCCATCCGCTACGCCAGCGGGCCCTGCCACCGGACATGTCCGGCCTGGTCGCCCACTGCAAGGCCTACGAACGCCTGGCCGTGGAGGCTGCCATGTCGGGGAGCCGGGAGACGATGATCCGTGCCCTGGTGGCCAACCCACTGGTGGGCCAGTACCCGCGGGCCGATCAGCTTGCCGACGCGCTGCTGGAGGCCAACCGGCCGTTCCTTCCACGGTTCTTCCCGGCGACCCGCTGACCCGGGCCGGCGGGCTCCGCACCGGGATGGTCGGCCGGCGCACCCAGTAGCGTCGAGCGAGAAGCGTGAGCCGCGTGGCGCGGGCGACGCCGAGAGGGGAGTGCCATGGAGGTCGGCATCCATTTCGTCAACTTCACCCTGCCCGAACGTCCGGCATCGCTCGGGCCGACGCTGGCCGCCACGGCCAAGGCGGCTGAAGAGGGGGGTTGCTCGAGCTTCACTCTCATGGACCACTGGTTCCAGATGGAGCACTTCGCCACCGCCGCGGATCCGATGCTCGAGGGGTACACCTCACTCGGCTTCATCGCCGGGCAGACGGAACGCATGACTCTGAGCCTGCTGGTCACCGGGGTCACCTACCGCCATCCTGGGCTGCTGGCCAAGATCGTGACCACCCTCGACATCCTTTCCGGCGGCCGGGCCCGGCTCGGTATCGGTGCGGCCTGGTACGAGCGCGAGCACCGGGCCCTGGGCGTGCCCTTCCCACCGGTGAGCGAGCGCTTCGAGCGGCTGGAGGAGACGCTGCAGATCTGCCTGCAGATGTGGAGCGACGACGACGGGCCCTACCGGGGCCGCCACTACGAGCTGGCCGAGACGATCTGCTCCCCGCCACCGATCCAGCAGCCGAGACCGACCATTCTGGTCGGTGGCAGCGGCGAGCGGAAGACACTGCGCCTGGTGGCCCGGTATGCCGACGCGTGCAACCTCTTCGCCCCCGAGCCCGCGGTGGTCGCCCACAAGCTGGAGGTCCTCGACCGCCACTGCGAGGCCGAGGGCCGCGACCCCGCCGCGGTGCAACGGACCATCCTCGGTTTTGCACCGCCGTTCGACGACCCCGATGCCTTCCTCTCCGCCATGGACGAATACGCAGAGCTCGGGATCGAACTGGTCGAGCTCATCCCGGCCGGACCGGATCCGGCCGGGTGGGTCCGCCGGCTGGGCGAGGAGACCGTCCCGAAGTTGGCTGAGATCGGGCCCGGCTAGGGGGTTCCGGCCCGCAGACCTCAATGGGTCCGGTGTCGCATCGCCTTTTGGTAGGAGATGGGTGCGACGGAGCGCCCGATGGGGGCGAGCATGGGCAGCACCGCCGCGTTGATCTCCATGCGCGGTCCGCCCATGCGCTCGAGCACCAGGTCGGATACGTCCGATTCGCTCCGCCGCACAGCCTTGGGGGGCAGCGATCCTCCGTCCTCGGTCCCCGACATGCCCATGGCCGTGGGCACCCAGGCGGGGTACAGCACGTGCACGTGGACTCCCTTGTCCACCACCTCGTGGGCGACCGCCTCGGTGAAGGCGGCAACCGCGGCCTTGGACGACGAGTACGCACCGTGGCCGGGCTCGGGTGCCCGGGCCGAGTCGGAGGACACGTTGACGACGATCCCCGAGCCCCTCGACACCATTCCGGGGAGCACGGCCAGGGTGCCGACCATCACGCCGAACACGTTGACATCGAAGATGCGGCGATATGCCTCTGTCATCCCGTCGGCCACCGGGGTGAGCTGTTCGACCCCGGCATTGTTGATCAGCACGTCGATGCGCCCGAGCCGCTCCTCGATGCCGGTGAGCGCGGCCCGGTAGGCATCGGCGTCGCCGACGTCGCAGACGATGGTGGCGCTGTCGGGGCTCGCCGACCGGAGCTGTTCCTCGACCTCGGCCAGCAGCTCGGCCCGCCGGGCCAAGCCGACGACCGTGGCCCCTCGTCCGGCCAGGTCACGGGCGAGTCGCCGGCCGATCCCGGACGACGCGCCGGTGACCACCGCGACGTCGCCGTCGTACCGCTTCGGCGTCGAGGAGCGGGACCGTCTCATCGATCGCGAGGTTACGTCGGAAACGCCCGGCCTGTCCGAAGCCGGACGTCAGCCGGCGCGTTACGGTTCGGGCCTATGGACGACGGGCCGGCCACGCTGCGGGACCGCATCGAGATCGACGATCTCCTCGTCCGGTACGCCACTGCCGTCGACTCACGGGACTGGGAGCTGCTCGACACGGTGTTCACCGCCGACGCCCAGCTCGACTACCGCTCGGCCGGCGGCATCCGGGGCGGCTATGGCGACGTCCGCGACTGGCTCGCATCCGTCCTGCCCATCTTCACCTGGACCCAGCACCTGGTGGTCAACCGCGCCGTCGACCTCGCCCCCGGCGGTGATACCGGGACCGCCGTCTCCATCTTCCACAATCCCAACGGACTCCTGGTCGAGGGCCAACCCTGGCTGTTCACGGTGGGCGGGCGCTACCACGACCGCTTGGCCCGCCGGTCGGGCGGCTGGCGGATCACCGCGCGGGTCGAGGAGACCACCTGGTGGGAGCACCCGATGCCCGGTCTGCCTCCAACGCCTTACCCATTGCCGCCGGATGCATTCGCCTGAAGCCCGGGACGCTCCCACCAGAGGGGCGGGCCGACTCGTGCGGTAGATTCCTGTGGCCGCAAAAAGGGGGAGCCGTGGGTTTCGAATGTCGCACGTTGTCGCGGGGGATCTCCCGCGCCCGGCGGGGGGCGCTCATTGCCGCGGCCCTCGTCGCCACCATGGCCGCGGTGGCCACCGGCTCCGTGGCCACCGCCCCGACCGCCGCGGCCGCCCCGCCGCCGGTCGGTGCCACGCTTCACGGCCAGGGCTCGGTCGAGGAGGCATGGTTGACCGGGGCCAATCCCGGTGACCGGATCGAGCTCCGTGAGGATGGCAGCGCCGTGGCCAACCCGGCCAACCCGGGCACGGCCGATTCCCTCGGGACGCTGATCATCCGCAACCTCACCCCCGGCGGCGGGTACGACTGGGTGGACCTCACCACCGGGCAGCGCACCGACCGGTTCCCTGTCCTGGCGCCCGGTGACAACCCGCGCCGCAACGGGCCGCTCTACACCGGCCAGCCGCTGCACCATGGGCTCAACTACATCACCATGCGCGACGGAATTCAGCTGGCGGCCACGGTGCGCTACCCCTACGGGGGGACCTGCTCCGACACGGCCCCGTGCCCCACCGTCATCGAGTACTCCGGCTACAACACGGCGGCACCGACCGACCCTGTGCCCGCCCTGATCTCCCAGGCCCTGCACGCCCCGTGCACGGGTTGCGGCGATCCCAACCTCCTGCCCGACACCGCCACCGCGGTCGGGATCCGTCCTCGCCCGGATCTCCGGGTTCGCCACGGTCAGCCTCCAGATGCGCGGCACGGGGTGCTCGGGTGGGGCCTTCGACCTGTTCGGGTACCCGTCGGACTACGACGCCTATGACGCCATCGAGATCGTCGCCCACCAGGCATGGGTGGCCAACCACAGAGTCGGCATGGTCGGCATCAGCTTCTCGGGTCTGTCGGAGTTCCCGTCGGCCGGCACCGACCCGCCCGACCTGGCCGCCATCGCCCCACTGAGCCCGACCGACGACCTGTTCTCGACCGGGTACCCGGGCGGCATCTACAACGACGGGTTCGCCGCCAGCTGGATCGCCCAGCGCATCGCCGACGGTCGTGCCGCGGCCACCTACCACGACGGACAGGTGACCCAGCTGGCGACCACCCCTGTCCCCAACATGGGGCAGGCCTGGACCTACTACGAGATCGACGCCGAGCTTGCCGGCGGGAGCTCGACCTGTCTTGCCAACCAGGCGCTCCATAACCAGTCGGAGAGCCTGGCCTCCCTCGTCGGGGCCCAGCAAGTGGCGCCGGGGACCGGTGGCGGGCGGGATCCGTCCCTGTTCGACCGCCGCTCCATGGAGGTGGCCGCAACCCACATCACCGTGCCCGTCTTCGTGGCCGGGGCGCTGCAGGACGAGCAGACCGGTCCGCAGTGGCCGGCCCTCATCGACGCCATCCCGGCAACGACCCCGGTCTTCGCCAACATGGTGAACGGGGGCCACATCGACTCGACCGACCCGCAGATCATCAGTCGCTGGCTCGAGTTCCTCGACATCTACGTCGCCCGGCAGGTGCCCACTGCACCGACGGGCCTCGCCGTCTTGTTCCTCTCGTTGTTCACCAGCTTCGCCTCGTCGGGCGCGGCCGCCGGCCCTCTGCCGGCCACCCGGTTCACCAGCGCTCCGAATGTGGACGTGGCGCAGGAGGACTTCGCCGCCCAGACCCCGAAAGTTCGTGTCTTGTTCGACAACGGCGCCGGGTCGGTCGGTCCGGGGGGGATCGAGTCGACCTACACGGCCGACTTCCCGACCTGGCCGCCGGCCGGCTCGACCGAGACCTTGTACTTCGGACACCGGGGCCGGCTCCTCCCGAATGCGCCCGAGGAGGCCGGGAGCACCTCGCTCACCCTCGACCCCTCGGTCCGGCCACCGACCAGCTTGCCACCGGCCAACAACGCCTGGGCGGCCAACCCGGGTTGGGACTGGACGACCGTTCCGGCCGCCGACGGGATCGGCTTCGAGACGGATCCGTTCACCGCGCCCACCACGATCATCGGACCCGCCACGCTCAATCTCTGGGTCAAGGCCGCCGTCCCGGTCGAGGACCTCCAGGCCACCATCACCGAGGTACGGCCGGCCGACGCCCAGGAGGAGTACGTCACCTCCGGGTTCCTGCGGAGCACGAACCAGGTCGACCGCGCTGACTCGAGCCCGCTGTTCACCGACCCGACGTACCTGCCGGCCGATGCCCGCAACCTGACCCCGGACACGTTCGAGCTGGTGAAGATCCCAATCGATCCCGTGGTCCACACCTTCCGGCCCGGCACCGAACTGCGGGTGGTCATCTCGGCGCCGGGTGGCGACCGCCCGATCTGGGAGTTCGCCACGCTCGATGACGGCCAGGGCGCCACGGTGGGCCTGGGCGCCGATGCCGCCTCCTCCCTGGTGGTCAACTCCGTGGCCGGCGTGCCCGCCACGCCGACCCTGCCCGCCTGTGGTTCGCTCCGGGGCGAGCCCTGCCGTTCCTACCAGGCCGAGGGCAACCAGACGGGTTGACACCGGAAGCAGCCCGTCGGCGGCCCTGACCGTCGCACCCGGGAGTACCTTGCTGATCGTGTACGCGCCCGAACACGCCGAACGCAATCCGGACAAGCCGGCCATT
The DNA here is from genome assembly GCA_963769825.1 of uncultured Acidimicrobiales bacterium. Classification (GTDB taxonomy): domain Bacteria; phylum Actinomycetota; class Acidimicrobiia; order Acidimicrobiales; family RAAP-2; genus Bog-756. The sequence goes on along the minus strand of CAVYNO010000003.1, from coordinate 46,958 downwards.
GTGATGGCCGGCAGTGGCGAGGTGCTGACCTACGCCCAGTACGAGCGGGCCGCCAACCAGGTGGCCCACCTGCTGCGCGACGCAGGGCTGCGGCGCGGCGACCACTTGGCCATCTTCATGGAGAACGACCACCGCATGCTGCTCAGCGAAGGGGGCGCCGAGCGGACCGGGCTGCTCTACACCTGCGTGAATTCCTACCTCTCGGCCGAGGAGGTGGCCTACATCGTCAACGATTCCGGGTCCCGCGTGGTGATGACCTCGGCGGCCAGGGCGGACGTGGCCGCCGAGCTCCCGGCGCTCTGCCCCGGCGTCGAGCACTGGTTCATGACCGGCACCCATGGCGCACCGGAGGGGCCCTTCGAGGACTGGGACGAGGTGGTCGCGGGCCAGGGCAGCCGACCGGTCGCCGACGAGCGGCTGGGTGCCCCGATGATGTACTCGTCCGGCACCACCGGGCGGCCCAAGGGCATCCTCCGCCCGGTGCCCGACGGCCACCCGAGTGAGGAGCGAGCCGCACGCGATCGCCTCGCCGCCCTCTGGCGGATGCGAGGGGACATGGTCTATCTCTCCCCGGCGCCGCTCTACCATTCCGCGCCGTACGCCAGCGTGGCGCTCACCCTCCGGCTGGGTGCCACCGCCGTGGTCATGGAGCACTTCGATGCGGCCCACTACCTCGAGCTGGTCGAACGCCACAGGGTGACCCACTCCCAGGTCGTGCCCACCATGTTCTCGCGGCTGCTCAAGCTGCCCGACGAGCTGCGCCGAGCCGCCGACGTGTCGTCGCTGGAGGTGATCATCCATGCGGCGGCACCGTGCCCGGTGCCGGTCAAGGAGCAGATGATCGAGTGGTTCGGTCCCATCCTCATCGAGTACTACGCCGCCACCGAGGGGAACGGCCTCACCTTCTGCGACTCGGCGGACTGGATGGCCCACAAGGGCACGGTCGGTCGCCCCCTCCTCGGCGAGCTGCTCATCCTCGACGACGACGGCCGTCCTTGCGAGACCGGCGCGCCGGGCACGGTGTGGTTCCGGGGAGCGACGAGCTTCGAGTATTTCAAGGATCCGGCTAAGACGGCCGAGTCGCGCTCAGCCGACGGGGAGGCCAGCACGGTAGGAGACGTCGGCTATGTCGACGCGGACGGCTATCTGTACCTGACCGACCGCAAGACCCACATGATCATCTCGGGTGGCGTGAACATCTACCCCCAGGAGACCGAGAACCTGCTCGTCACCCATCCGAAGGTCATGGACGCGGCGGTGATCGGTGTCCCCGACGAGGACCTCGGCGAGGCGGTGAAGGCGATCGTCCAGCCCATTCCCGGTGTAGAGGGTGACCCCTCTCTCGAACGCGAGCTCATCGCCTTCTGCCGGTCGCACCTGGCCCACTTCAAGTGCCCGCGCACGGTCGACTTCGAGGTCGAGCTGCCCCGGCTGCCCACGGGCAAGCTCTACAAGCGGTTGCTCCGCGACCGCTACTGGGGCCGGCATACCACCCGAATCGTCTGAGCAGCCCCGGGGGCCCTGGCGGGCCGCTGTGGGCCGCGGCCCATCATCGAATCCTCACACTTCCCACACGGAATGCCAAGGACGGTCCCCGAGACTCGGGGCGATCGGCAAATAGACGATCAGTCGAACGACTCGAGAAGGAGCGTCCATGTTCAAGAAGACCCTCGCCTCACTGGCTGTTGGAGGCATTCTGGTCGGCGGCGCCGTCGGCGCCGTCGGCGCCGGCACGGCCTCCGCGGCCACCCCGGCCCCGGCGGCGACCAGCAACACTTCCAGCCATCCGTTCAAGGCCTGGCTGAAGGCTCACCGCAAGGAGATCCGGCAGGCCTTTATCGCCACCAGCGCCAAGGCCATCAACATCACGCCTCAGACGCTCGTCGCCGAGCTCCACTCGGGCAAGTCGGTGGCGCAAGTCGCCGGCGAGCACAGTGTCAGCGCCCAGACGGTGATCAACGCGCTGGTGCAGGCCGCCGACGGAAAGATCAGCCAGGCGGTCAGCGCCCACGAGCTGACCACGGCACAGGGCAACAAGCTCGAGAGCCTGGTGCCGGGTTGGGCGGCCAAGGCGGTCAACCACACCTTCTAGCCAGGTGGTGCCGGCTGATCGCTCCGTCGCCTGGGGGGGTCTGCCGCGCCGACCATCACCGTGCGAATGCCGGCCGGGCGTCCTCCGTGTTCTCCGACACGGAGCGGCGCCGGCCGGCCGCCGGTGCGAGCATGGGGCGGTGACCGCGCCGGTGGACACCTTGGCGGACCTGTGGGCCTGGTTCGCCGACCACCAGTTCCGAGGGTACTCACCCCTCTACGAGCGCATCGCCCGGGCCGTGTCCACCAGCACGGAGGTTCTCCGGCTCCAGCGGGAGGCGCCGCCCGAGGCTCACCTGCCCCCGGTCCTGCTCGCTGCGGCCCATTTTCTCCTGCTCGATGGCCTCGAGCACCCGCTCGGCGACGTCTACGCCGGACGATCGTCCGCCGATCCGGGCCCACTGTTCCTCGGACTCTGCCGCGAGCACCACGACGCACTGTCGGCCCTACTCCAGGTCCGGCGGGTCCAGACCAACGACTGCGGGCGCAGCGCGCTGCTCGGGCCCGGTCTGACCTGGCTGAGCGACCGCGTGCCGAGTCCCATGGCCCTGGTCGACGTGGGCGCCAGCGCCGGGCTCAACCTGATCGCCGACCGGTACCGGCTCGACTACGGCGCACTCGGCACGACCGGCCCGCCCGACTCCCCGGTGCAGGTCCGATGCGACGTGGTCGGTGGCCACCCGCCGATCGCCCCCCGCCTCCCAACGTTCGCCTCACGCCAGGGCCTCGACCGGTCGCCGATCGACTTGGGCGATCCGGACGACGCCCGGTGGTTGCTGGCCTGCGTGTGGCCGGACACCGGGCGCCTGGGGCGGACAGCTGCCTCCATCCGTCTGGCTCAGGAATCCCTGCCCATCGTCCACCGCGGAGATGCCGTTGACGACCTGCCCCGAATTCTCGACCGGCTCGATGACGGGATGAGCGCGGTAGTGCTCAACACGTGGTCGTTCTCGTATCTGGGTCGGGAGCAGCGACAGGAGTACGTCGACGTCCTGGCCGAGGCGTCACGACGACGAGCGGTGGCCTGGCTGATGGCCGACGACAGCTCGGTCCTGGACGACGTTCCCGGCCTGGAGCGAGGTGATGCGGGCGGCGAAGCGCTGGGTGCGTTGGTCTTCGAGCGGGGTGCGGCCTCCTCCCATAACCTGCTCGCCGGTGTGCACCAGCACGGCGCCTGGATCGACTGGCGCGCCGGTTGACGGTCAGGTGCTCGCCGTGGACGGGGGCCGTGTGACATCGTCTCCGGGAGGGCACGGCTGATCGGGGGAAGCGTGAAGGTGCTCGTGATCGGGGCCGGCGGCGTCGGCGCGGCCTTTGCCCGCATCGCCGCCCGCCGGCGCAGCTTCGCCGGCCTGACCATCGCCGACCACGACCCCCAGCGGGCCCGCCGGGCGGCTCAGTCCGCCTCGGACGCCTTTGTCGCCGAGGAGCTCGATGCGTCCGACGAGACCTCGGTCGAGGAGCTGATCCGATCATCGCGCTGCGACGCCGTCCTCAACGCGCTCGATCCCCGCTTCGTCATGCCGGTCTTCCGAGCATGCTTGGCGGCCGGCGTGACCTACGTCGATATGGCCATGTCGCTGTCGAGGCCCCATCCGCAGGAGCCCCACTCCCTCACCGGCGTCCAACTCGGGGAGGAACAGTTCGCGCTGGGCTGGCAGTGGGAGGAACGAGGCCTGCTGGCGCTGGTCGGGATGGGCGTCGAGCCGGGGCTTTCCGATGTATTCGCCCGCTATGCGGCCGACGACCTGTTCGCCTCGACGGCCGAGATCGGGGTGCGGGACGGGGCCAACCTCGTCGTCGAAGGCTACGACTTCTGCCCGACCTTCTCGATCTGGACGACTATCGAGGAGTGTCTCAATCCTCCGGTGATCTGGGAGAAGGGACGAGGCTGGTTCGCAACCGAGCCCTTCAGTGAGCCCGAGACCTTCGATTTCCCGGCTGGGATCGGGCCGGTCGAGTGCGTCAACGTCGAGCACGAGGAGGTGCTGCTCATTCCCCGCTGGATCGATGCCGGCCGGGTGACCTTCAAGTACGGCCTCGGGGACCAGTTCATCAGGGTGCTCGAGTCGCTCCACCTGGTCGGGTTGGACTCGACGGCAGAGGTCTCCGTGTCCGGCGTGCGAGTGGCGCCCCGCGACGTCGTCGCCGCCTGCCTGCCCGATCCGGCCGACATCGGCGACCGGATGCACGGGCTGACGTGTGCCGGGACGTGGGTCAGAGGCACCGGCCGCGAGGGCTCGCCTCGGGAGGTGTACCTGCACCATGTGGTGGACAACGACTGGTGCATGGCCACCTATGGATCACAGGCCGTGGTGTGGCAGACCGCCCTCAACCCGGTGCTCGCCCTCGAGCTCCTGGCCGCCAATGCTTGGCAGGGCTCAGGCGTGCTCGGACCCGAGGCGCTCCCCGCCAACCCGTTCCTCGATCTGCTGGGCGAGAGCGATGCGCCGTGGGCCCTCGAGGAGCGGACGCCGCGCTGACCGGGTTCCCAACCTCCCCGGGGCATCGTGTGAGCGGCAGGCCGCGCCCCGGATCTCAGGCCCTGCCCGGAGGACGGCGGTCCGCGTCTGCCGGAGGATGAACTGCCGCAGCTCTTCGAGGGGAAGGGCCCTGGTCAGGTGGCGGTGGCTAGGCGAAGCGCTTGGCCACCGCCTCGGCCCGGGCCCGGTAGCCGCCATCGAAGAGGACGGTGTGCACGAGGAGCGGGTAGAGCTGGAACAAGGCGGTGCGCTCTTCCCACCCGGGGCTCAGCGGGTGCACGTCGAGATAGGCGTCCAGCAGGCGATCGGACACCTCGCCGAAGAGGCCGAGCATGGCGAGATCCTCCTCGGGATGACCGCCGTGGACGGAAGGGTCGATGAGCCATGCCATGCCATCCGACCCGAAGAGCACATTCCCCCACCAGAGATCGCCGTGCAGGAGGGCGGGGCCACCCGGCGGAAGCAGGTCGGCGAGCCGGTCGACCACCGGGCCTACGACGTGCTCGAACCGGCATGTGGCGGCCAGATGCATGAGGCGGGTGCCGTAGAAGCCAACGGCATCGGGCCGTGGCGAGGGATCGACGCGGCAGGCCCCGATCCACGATGAGCCCCCACCCCAGTGGGGAAAAGGCGACCGGTGCAGCGTGGCCAGCGCTCGGCCCAGCGACGCTTCGTGGCCGCCAGTCCGGGCCACTTGGTCCACGCGGATCGTCACAAGCAGGTCGGTGTCGGCATGGACAACGTCGGGCACCGGTGGGGCCCCGGTCACGCTGCCCAACTGACCCAGCCCGTCGGCCTCATCGAGGCAGCCGGGACCGAACTTGGCAACGAGGGAGCGACCGCCCGCCTCCATCGTCCAGGTACCGGCCCCGAGTCGCCGGGCAGGTCCGATTGGACCGAGCACGCGGGTGAGGCGCGAGAGCTGGGCGCCGGTCATGCCAACGGAGCGGAAGGTCACTGCGACGTCGGACGGGTTCGCCGTCCCGTCGGCATCATGCAGGGACGGTAACACCACGCCCTTTGTCGGCGATCGGTCGTCCTCCGTGCGAATCCCGGTCGGTGAACCCCGAGCACCTAGGAGCAACCCGGGACGCCGGTGACGACTCGGGGGGCGCTCGAAGCCGACTGCGAGCTCGTCCAGGTTCCGACGTGAGCAGTCACCTTGAACCAGTACGTCGCCGCAGCCAGGCTGCCACTGGTCCATGAGGTTCCGACCACTGATGCAGCAACAATCGCGAACCCGCTCGACGACGAGGTGGTCGAATCGTAGACGGTGTAGCTGCTGGCGTGGGTCGTGGCCGACCAGGTGACCTTGATGGTCGCACCCGTAGGCGACACGCAAGTTCCGGCGGTGCCGGAGGGCGTCGCCAAGGAGGTGGCCCGAGCCTCCCCGTGGCTAGCCGCGGCGAGTGAGATGTGCCAGTTCGTGGATGCCGAAACGGGCATGCTCGTCGCCATCAGGCTCACCATGAGGATGGTGGCGACGAGGGTCCCCTTCCGGACGCGCAGGGTCACGTCTGGAGCTCACCTGCCTAGCTCGTCCAGGCATCGGTCGCCGGGCTGGTGGTGGCGGTGGCTGCGCCACCGGTGGCGGTGACCCCGGTCAGGGACGGCATGGAGAAGTAGGTGTTGGCGCACGCCGCCGGAGCGGCAGCCGTCATGGAGCCGTCGTTGGTGAAGGTGACGGTCAGGGGGTTGTTGGCCTGGCCGCTGGCGGCGACGGTGAGAGGCGTCGTCAGGGTATGGGAGCTCCCGCTCGTGCTCGTCGAGAAGTTCCAGATCACGTCACTCGGTGTCGAGGCCACACAGCCCGTCTGGGTCGTGGTCAGGGCGCTCGTGGTGTAGCCGGTGGCATATGTGGTGTTGGTGGGTAGCTGCAGGGCAGTCACGGTCACCGGGTAGGGGTTCGGATTGCTGATCGTCACCACCACATCACCGTTGCCACCGGGATACAACAGGTTGCCTGCCGCCGGTGAGGCGACGGCAGTAATGGTCAGGTTGGCGGTGCTGGCCGACTGACCTTCGCCGCTCGAGCCTGCGTTGAGGCCGATGACCCAGCTGCTCACGGCGAAGGCGCCCCCACCCGCCAGCAGAGCCCCGACGATCATGGTGAAGACCTTCGTTCTGCGAGACCAGGGGATGCGAGGCTGGTCTGTGACGCTGTTCTGCGAGCTCATCGTGCTCTGACTCCTTAGGATGATCCGGATAGGTGGGCTGTCGCTGGTGCTCTGAAAACAGCGCGATGGAGCCTGCTCATGGACAATGGTCCATCCGCCGAGCGTTGTAACCATTGCTATTTCGGCTGACAGATCCTTCAACTTGAGCTTTCTTGTAAAGGCGGGTTGCGCAACATCGGTTGACACGATTCGACGGTCGACCAGGTGGAACCGGCGGTTCCGGGCACAGAACCAGCCGTGTGGATCGAGCGATTCGACGGTCCACCGGATCAGCAATGCGGCGTCAGTAGGATCGGGCCGTGTGACCACGACCTCGCCGCAAGACCGTCAAGGCAGGCAGCTTCAGGGCTCGACGGAAGCGGCCGACGTTCTCGCGGTGCAGAGTGCTCGCAGGACGGCGATCGTGGAGGCCCGGCGGCTCGTAGAGGAGACGCGAGAGCTCCGGAGCCAGCTTCGAGCCTGCGAAACCGCCTATCGGCGCAGCCTGAAGGAGCTCGAACGCGGCGCTGCCCTCAAGACGATCATGCGAATCATTGATGCTGGCGACGTTCGCGAATCGCTCAACGAATCGTTGGACCAATTTGAACACGCCCGTCACCGATCCCGGATCGCTTCAATAGCACTGGGACTCGAAGAGGGAATGACGATAGGGGAGCTCGGGCGATCTTGGAGTTTCTCGCGTCAGCTCGCGTCGCGCTATGCAAAGGAGGCTCGTCGAATCGCGAGCCCACTTCCGTGAGCGACGTTCGCTCGGCTGCGTGAGCCGACCGGCCTTGCATCACCCTCCGCGGACGACGGGACGTTCTCAGGCCGGCTCGACAAGGCCAAGACCAATCGGGGCCGTTTCTGGACCTCAGCCGGGCTCATGAGCCGGTCGGCATTGCAGAGCTGAGGGAAAGGCGCTGGCCAGGCTAAGGCCGGCCGGTCGGCTCAACATCCTCCGAGGCACAGCCGATAGCAAGGGTGATGACGACGGGCGGGCCCCCGACGGTGGGGCGGATCACCAGCATTCATGAGGAAGCTCACCCCCGCGAGTTCGGCCACCGGCTCGTGGGTCGACTGGTCGACCCTGTCCATCTGAGCATTCCTGTCCTGATCGTCGGCTTTTGCGCGGTCCGCCGATTTGGACTGATCGCGAATATCCCGTATTGGTTGGTTGCAGGGCTGCTGATCTCAGCATGGCTCATCAGTTCGATCAATGTGGCCCTTTGGGGAGGAGCCACCACGGGCTGGCAAGTGAGCGCTCGGATGGCGGTCGAGATGGCCTGCGTCGGCATTGTCATCTATGGCCTCGGGTGGGGGCCGGTTCTTGCCATCGGATTCGTGTTCGGTGCAGCTGACGGCATGCGAAGCGGCGGGTCAGGAGTGGCCAAGCCGGCCATGGTGTCCACGGTTGCGTGCATCGCTGTGGGTCAGCTGGCGATCGGTCTGGGTCTCGCTCCGTCATTGCTGCCCCAGCCGCTGGTTCACGGTCTCGGAGTCCTCGATGCGCTTGGCGCGGTGATGACGATCAAGGTCCTCGAGTGGTTCGCCTCGGCGCGGGAATCAGGCGAGCTGCGATTCCGGACGCTTGTCCAGCACGCAAGCGACGTCATCATCGTTACGGATCAGGCCGGCCGCCTCATCTATGTGACACCGGCATTTGAGCGCCTTCTCGGTCGAACCGCCCGGAGCTTCAACGATCGTTCCGCCCGCGAGATCATCCATGCCGACGATCTGGCAAATCTGCGTGACGTGTCGCCAAACGACAGGAGTGCCGATCAAGAGCGTCGTGGTGAGATCCGCCTCCGGACCGCCGCCGGTGAATGGAAGTGGTTCGAGGCGACAGTCACGAATCACCTGGACGACCCGAGCGTCGGCGGGATCGTGGCGAACCTTCACGACATCAGTGAACGCAAGCAAGCAGAGGAAGAGCTTCAGAAGGCTCATGAGCTGTTCCGCTCTGCATTCGAGCATGCACCGATCGGAATGGCGATGTCAGATCTGTCGAGCCGGATCCTCAGTGCCAATCCTGCTTACGGGCGAATAGTGGGCCGCCAACCGGACGAGCTCATCGGAATGGATGTCAGTGAGATCACGCATCCCGATGACCGCCATGCCACCGAAGTCAATATTCGCCGTCTTATCCGTGGGGAGTGCGAAAACTTCCAACTGGAGAAGCGGTACCTGCGGCCGGATGGGAAAGAGGTGTGGGGCTCAGTCAACGTGTCCAGTGTTCGTGACGAAGCGGGAACTCCTCTCTACCTCATCGCGCAGGTCGAAGACGTGACCGAGCGCCGTGCGCTCCGGGAGCGCCTCGCATATGCCGCCATACATGATCCACTGACAGATCTGCCAAACCGTGTCCTATTCATGGACCGGTTGGAGGCCGCGCTCAAACGCACCAGCCGAAGCGGACGGCGAACGGCGGTCATCTTCATCGATCTCGACCGCTTCAAGCTCGTCAACGACAGTATGGGCCACGCCGAAGGCGACAAGGTCCTGCGAGCCGTTTCCGATCGGTTCCGTCGGGTAGTTCGTCCTTGGGACACCGTCGCCCGCTTCGGTGGAGACGAGTTCGTCATCTTGTTCGAGGACATCGATGACGAAGGAACTGCGCTCAGCGCGACAAGTCGCCTGGCGAAAGCGCTTGAAGACCCGATTGAGCTGACCGCAGGACCGGTGTACGTGACAGCCAGTCTGGGTGTCGCCCTGTCGCACGGCCATGAGGACATCGGAGAGGATCTCCTCCGTGATGCCGATGCGGCGATGTACAAAGCCAAGGAGGGCGGGAGGTCGCAGACCCAGGTGTTCGACCGGTCCGACCGACCTTCCCTGATCGACGGCCTGCAACTCCGGCACGAGCTGCACGAGGCGGTGGTGAACGATCAGTTCGTCCTCTACTACCAGCCGATCGTGAGCGTCACCTCCGGGGAGCTCATGGCCGTCGAGGCCCTGGTGCGTTGGCAGCATCCTCAACGCGGCCTGTTGCTCCCGGGTGAGTTCCTCAGCGTCATGGAAGAGAGTGGTCTCATCATTCCCCTCGGGAGGTGGGTCTTCAAGGAGGCCTGCCGCCAACGTCTCGCGTGGGAGGCAGACGGCCGGTCACTCAGAACGAAGCTCGGGCCACTTCGTGTCAATATCAATGTGTCGCCCCGTCAGCTCGTCGAACCACGTTTTGTCGAGCTGGTAGAGGAAGTGGTGTCGAACTGCCGGATCCCTTCAGACTGGATCAACCTCGAGATAACAGAAGGTACCCTGGCGGCAGACATCGAGGCGACCGTCCGGGTGTTGACGGAGTTGCGTGAACTCGGCGTCCACCTGTGTGTCGACGACTTCGGAGCGGGGTTCGCCTCTCTTGGCTACTTGAGCAGCTTCCCCGTCGAGACCCTGAAGATCGACCGCCGATTCACGAGCGGCCTCGGTAACCGGGCAGAGGACGAGACCATTGTGGAGTCAGTCATTGTCCTGGCGCGCAAGCTCGGCCTGGCCTGTATCGCCGAGGGTGTCGAGACCGAGGACCAGCTACAACGGCTCCGCGCCTTCGGCTGCGATCAGGCGCAGGGCTTCCTGCTCGGTGCACCGCTTCCCGCGTTGTCCATTGCAGCACCGCTCAGCTCGGGCCTGAGCTCCTGGGGCGGGGGGGTTCGGAGCCTGTGGCCCTCGAAAGCGGGGTCCGCCACCAGCTGAGGCATCGGGGCACCCGGGTCTAGTGCATCTGACGTGCCCCAGGGCCACCCTCTCCGAAAACCAGAGCTCAGATACCGCCACGTTCGGCCTCGAGCCGGTCGAGCTCGGCATCGAGCTCTCGCGTCCGTTCCTCTTCGGCTCGCACCCACCGGATCGCGACCGGGATCATGGCGACGAACATCAGTCCATCGCCGCCGACCCACATGATCGAACCACCGATGTGAAGGTCGGTCAGACCGCGACGGTCCCCAACCTCGGGTGAACGTGTTGTAGAAGGAGAAGATCTCGTGGTTCGTCGCGGTCAAGGCGAGGCCGGTGAACGTGTCGATGGGGACGGCCAGCGCCAGGTAGAGGAGCTGGAGGGGAGGCGACAACGGGTGGCGCGACGGCTCGATTCCCACCGCCGGACGCCAGAACAGGTAGCCGACGACGAGAAAGGCAAGGTGTTCGGTGTCGTGGACCGTGTCGTTGGTGAGTGTGTAGTTGTAGAAGCTGGTGAGATGAGTGAAGGGAATGAGCGCGGCGTAGAGGATGAAGGCAGTGATCGGGTGCCCGACCAACTCTGCTGCACGAGACCCCAATCCCGCGTCGACCACGCGCCGGGCCTTGCCTGAGCTGGCCCGCTGCAACAGATCGAGCGGTGCACCCATGGCAAAGAGGGGCCCAGCCACCATGACCAACATCAGGTGTTGGATCATGTGGTCGTAGAAGACCTGGTCGTCGTAGGCGCCGATCACGGCCTCGATGGCCACGAACGTGACGACGAGTCCTCCGAGGAACGACCCGGTTCGACGGTGGGACCACGGGGACCCCTCGATCTGCTTGACCCGCTGCACTCCCCACAGGTAGAGGACTGCCGCCGCCAGCATCATGATCGACGGCACCCAGCCGAGCTGGGTGGTGCCCAGATGGCTCCAGTCGAGAGGCGGCGTCGCATCTCCGCTGGTCTCCCCCATCAAGTACGACATGTCAGGAACCAACCGGCGGCAGTGGAGCGCCTAGCAACCATGCGACGGCCTGGATACCCTGGTCAGCCGTCCATCCCGGCTGGGGTGGGTCCTTCTGGTGACTGATGCCGGTCTCGGAGAGGAACCCTTGGAGCTCCTTGGGCAGCGGGCCAGAGTTGTCGGGCGCGGCTGCCGTAGCGAAGACCTCATGTCCGGATGGATTGATGAGGACGAAGCCGTCTGAGTGGTTCACGTCGTAGGTGAGTGGTCTGCTGAGTCAGCCAATCGACGGCCGGTGGATTGTCCTGTGGAACCTGTTGATAGAAGAAGCCGAAGAACCTTGCGATCGAAGCGAGGTCCTGGGGTGACTCGGTCACCAGCTCCCACGTGGCGCCCGTGATCCCGGCGTAGGCCGCCAGCCGCGCCGTCGAGTCACGTTCGGGGTCGACCGACAGCTCCACGATGACGATGTCCGAACCCCTGCCGGCTTTGTGGATCGAGCGTTGGACGGCCCCCAGGTTGGCCGTCGTCATGGGGCAGATGTCCGAGCAGAGCGTGAGAAACGGCACGAGCATGACGTTCTTGCCGTGCAACGAGGCAAGGTCGAAGGTGTGCCTATGTTGGTCGGTCAAGGTCAGGGTCGAGACCCTCGCCGGCACAGGACGGCTCGCCACGGCACCGAGATTGGCCGAAGGAGGCGGTGGTGGACCGCCGAAGCAGGCCGCGAGTAGCAGGACGGGAGCCATTGCCACGACGGCCGCGACCCTCCGATCGTGCCTCCGACCTGCCTGCACGAGCCTCGGCTGGGCCACGTCACGGAACGTATTACTACAGCGTGTAGAAGTACAAATCGTCCAGTCAACTCTCGGATCCCGGTGTTGACATCCCTCCGCCGGGCGTGCTCCGGGAAACCGGGTTGCAGTCGGTCCGATCGGCGTCTCGGGACCGACCCGACAGCTTGTCCGGCCGGCTGCGCATCCATTTCGCCAGACGGTCACGCGCCGAGCAAGAGTCAGGCGAACCCTGGTCTTCGGTCAGTCCGGAGGGTCATTCGGCACAGTTGGCGCATGTGCCGAGCAGGTCGAGGCGGTGAGTCTCCGCTCGGAACCCGGTGCCGGAGGTGAGTTGGCCGATGGCGTCGGCCAGTCCCTTCTCGACGCCCCGTGGTGCCTCGAAGTCCTCCACCGCTCCACAGCTGACGCACACCAGGTGATGGTGGTGATGCCCGGTGAACTCCTCGGCGAGCTCGAAGCGAGCGAAGTCGTCGCTGCCGATCACCCGGTGGACGACCCCGGCCTGCTCGAGGATGGCGAGATTCCGGTAGGTCGTGCTCTGCGGGAGCTTGGACTCGAGGGCGACCAGCTCGGCCGTGGTCACCGGACGCGCCACTCGGACCAAGGCGTCGATGAGGAGCCGGCGCCCGGAGGTATAGCGCTGCCCGACCCGCCGCAGCCTGCTGGCCACCAGCGTCTGAAGATCGTCCCCGGCCACGAGCGACTGGAGATCGTCGGCCACCTCCCCAGCATACCGCCTCCGGTTAGAATTGCATTGAGAACCGTTCTCGTTCTAGGGTTCGGGCATGAGCCAACGCACTGCCCATTCCCCCGTCCCACCGCGGGTGCGGGGTACCGTCGCAGCCCTCATCCTCGGATCCCTCGTTCTCGCCGCCTGTAGCTCGCAGTCGTCGGGCAGCCCCACCACGACCGCGACGAGCGGGAACGTGCTCCACATCGCGGCGGCCGAGAACTTCTGGGGCAGCATCGCCAGCCAGATCGGCGGTCAGCACGTCCAGGTGACGAGCATCATCACCAACCCCAACACCGACCCGCACAGCTACGAGCCGACCGCGTCCGACGCCAAGACGCTGGCCGAGGCGCAGTTCGTCATCGAGAATGGCATCGGATACGACCCGTGGGTGCCGAGGTTGCTGGCCGCCGACCAAGGGCACCCGACGGTGCTGAACGTGGGTGACCTTGTGCGGCGTGGCCGAGGGAGGCAATCCCCACCGCTGGTACAACCCGGCCGACGTCCAGGCCGTCATCGCCCACATGGTCACCGACTTCCGAACCATCGACCCGAAGGACAGCGTCTACTTCACGACGCAGGCGACCCACTTCGACACCGTCGCGCTGAAGCCCTACGACGACCTGATCGCGGCCATCAAGGCCAAGTACGCGGGAACCCCGGTGGGCGCCTCGGAGTCGATCTTCGCCATGCTCTCCCCGGCGCTCGGCCTCGATCTCATCACACCCCCCTCGTTCCTCAAGGCCATCAGTGAGGGGACCGAGGTCTCGGCTGCCGACAAGGCGACGATTGACGGGCAGATCAGCGAACCACCAGATCAAGATCTACGTCTACAACAGCCAGAACGTCACCCCTGACGTCCAGGCCCAGTTGAGCGAAGTGAAGGCCGAGCGCATTCCCGTACACGACCATCACCGAGACCTTGGCGCCGGCCAGTGCGACCTACCAGGCCTGGCAGACCAAGCAGCTCGTGGGCATCGAGTCGGCGTTGGCGAAGGCCGCCGGCTCGGGCCGATGACGATGGGCCCGAGCGCTCCGAGGCTGGCACGATGGTCATTCACGAGGGTCGGTGCACCGGGCTGACCACCGCCTTACGGACGAGCGGAGAGGCAGCGGTGTCGGCTGACAGCACCAGTACGCCGGACAGGCTGGCCGTGCTGTTCGACGAGGCCGCGGTACGCCTGGGCGGGCGGACCGATCTGGTCGGGGGTCACCCTGGGGGTCGCCCCTGGAGAGTTCGTGGCCGTGCTGGGACCCAACGGGGTAGGTAAGTCGACCCTGGTCAAAGCGGCACTCGGGCTCCTCCCCCTGTCGGCCGGCTCGGCACGGGTCCTCGGGCGGCCGCCCGGCCAAGCCGGGCGCGAGATCGGCTATCTGCCCCAACGGCGCAGCTTCGATGCGGGCCTCCGGGTGCGGGGCATCGATGTCGTCCGACTCGGATCCGACGGCGAGCGGTGGGGTCTCCCCGTGCCCGGCGGGTCCCGTCTGTCGTCGACCCGGCGGCAGGCCGACCAGCGCGTGGACGACGTGATCGAGCTCGTCGGTGCCACGGCATTCGCCCGGCGCCCCATCGGCGAGGTCTCCGGAGGTGAACAGCAGCGACTGCTCATCGCGCAGGCGCTCGTCCGGGAGCCGCAGCTGCTCGTGCTCGACGAGCCACTCGACAGCTTGGACCTTCCGAACCAGGCGGCGGTGGCTGCCCTCATCTCGCGGATCTGTCGCGAGCAGGGCGTCACCGTCTTGCTGGTCGCCCACGATGTCAACCCGATCCTGTCGTACCTCGATCGGGTGGTCTACATCGCCCATGGAGGCGCCGTGTCGGGCACTCCGCAGCAGGTCATCACGTCGGACATCCTGACATCCCTCTACGACACGCCCATCGAGGTGCTCCGCACGTCCGACGGCCGCCTGGTCGTGGTCGGGCAACCCGAGGCGCCGGCTCATCACACCGATCGCCACGCCACCTAGCGGGATGAGCGGCATCGTCTCTCAAGTGGTTGGGACGTCGGGGCTGAGCTGGAACATCGGGGACGACATCAGCCAGCTCCTGTCGCAGCACTTCATGGTCAATGCGCTCCGAGGCGGCACCATCGTCGCCGTGGTCGCCGGCGCCATCGGGTGGTTCATGGTCCTTCGGCGCCAGAGCTTCGCCGGCCACACCCTGGCCCTCGTCTCGTTTCCCGGGGCGGCGGGGGCCATCTTGATCGGGGTGAGCGCGTCGGTCGGCTACTTCGCCGCCGCCATCACCGCGGCGTTGGTCATCGCCCTCGTTCCCCGTTCGACCAGCGGTCAGGCATTCAGCCAGGAGTCTGCCGTCATCGGCACGGTGCAGGCGTTCGCCCTCGCCTGCGGTGCACTGTTCGTCAGTCTCTACGGCGGGTTCCTGAACAGCCTG
The DNA here is from genome assembly GCA_963769825.1 of uncultured Acidimicrobiales bacterium. Taxonomy (GTDB): domain Bacteria; phylum Actinomycetota; class Acidimicrobiia; order Acidimicrobiales; family RAAP-2; genus Bog-756. The sequence continues at coordinate 31,672 of CAVYNO010000003.1, read as the reverse complement.
ACGGGACTGCTCTTCGGTACGTTCCTCGGAATCTCCGACGCGCAGGTGATGACTCTGCTGTTGGTCGGAATCGCCGCCCTCACGGCTCTGGGTTCCATCGCCCGACCCCTGTTCTTCGCCACTGTCGATCCCGACGTTGCCCGGGCTCGCGGCGTGCCCCTCCGCCTCGTTTCGACGTTGTTCCTCGTCCTCCTCGGATGTGCCGCCGCCGAGGTCAGCCAGATCACCGGTGCCCTGCTGGTGTTCGCACTGCTCGTCATGCCCGCCGCCGCCGCCCAACAGCTCTCCGCGCGTCCCGCCCTCAGCTTTGCCCTGACCCTGGTCTTCGGGCTGGGCACCGTCTGGCTGGGGCTCGGAGCGGCCTATTTCTCCGTCTACCCGGTCGGCTTCTTCGTCACGACCATCGGCTTCGCCATCTACGTCGTGGCCACCCTGTGGCGAGGGGTCGCCACCCGGCTCGACCCGAACCGTGGCTTTCCGACAGGCGGTGACGCCGTGATGTTCCTCACCGCCAACCCGTTCGTCGGGATCGCCCACATGTTCGAGCACCCGTTCCTGCGCTACGCGTTCTTCGCCGGCACGGCCATTGCGCTGGCATCGGGGTTGGTGGGCTACTTCGTAGTCCTGCGCAGCCAGGTCTTCAGCGGAGACGCCCTGAGCCACGTGGCCGTGACGGGAGCCCTGGCCGCTCTGGTGATCGGCATCAACCTCCTCGTCGGGCTGTACGGAGCGTGCCTCGTCGTGGCCCTGGGGCTGGCGGCCCTCGGCTCGATGGGTCGGGCCGACGATGCGGTGATCGGCAACGTGTTCGCCTGGATCCTCGGGCTCGGCGCGCTCTTTCTCACGCTGTACACGACATCGGCAAACGGCGTGGACGCCACGTCGGGTGTCAACGTCCTGTTCGGATCCATCTTCGGACTCTCCCACTCGCACGCCATCACTGACAGCGTCATCGCGTGCGCGCTCAGTATCGCCGTGGTCATCATCGCCCGTCCTCTCCTGTTCGCCAGCATCGACGACGCCGTGGCCGCCGCCCGTGGCGTCCCGGTTCGCACCCTTGGCTTCATCTTCCTGGGGCTCGTCGGCATGACCGCGGCGGCGGCCACGCAGGCCGTCGGGGCCCTCCTGCTGCTGGGCCTGCTGGCGACGCCGGCCGGGGCCGCGCAACGACTCACGACGAGGCCCTTCCGGGCTCTCTGGCTGTCGGCGGGAATCGCCGTCGCCTCGACGTGGATCGGCCTCACCATCGCCTATGCGGCACCGTCGGTACCGCCCAGCTTCGGAATCCTTGCCGTTGCGACCGGCGCGTACCTGGTCGCTGCAGTGGCTACCACCTGGAGAGCGGCGCTCGCTCGTCGGGTACGACGCCTGGCCGAGTCGGACGGTCGCGTCACCTAGGAGGTTCGACCGGGCGCGCCACCAACCGGCGGGGCAACCCCACGTCCTGACGAATCAGTGCTCGTCCCAGTGGCCCTTGTGCGATGCATGCCGATGCCCGTCGTGGACGAAGTCGGTGTGGTCGCCGTGGCTGATGGCAACGTGCCCACAGTCCGGGCCATGGACGTGGTCGTGGACCTCGTGAGTCACGTGGGCTTCGGGCGCGCACTCGTCCCAATGGTCATCATGGGCCCTGTGGGCATGGCCGTCATGCAGATAGTCGGTGTGGTCGCCATGTTCGATGGCAACGTGCCCGCAGTCCGGGCCGTGCTCGTGGCCGTGCTGATTGTGGGCGTTGTGGGTTGCAGTGGTCATGGTTGATGCTCCTCTCCTGTGGGATCTTGGACGGGATGTGTCCGATGGCCCGGCTCGCTGCCGTGGGTGACCGCATCCAAGGCGATGCGGGCGACGTGGTCGTCGGTGAGGGTGTACAGGGTCTCCTTGCCGCGCCGCGCCCCGGTGACCAGACCGGTCGTGCGCAGGACGCGTAGATGCTGCGAGGCGAGGGACTGCGAGATGTTGAGCGAGTCGACGAGCTCATGGACGCAGCGGGGCCCATCGGTGAGCTCGAGCACGATTGCCAGACGATGGGGAGCACCCAGCGCCCGCAGGAGCTCGGCCGCGGCGGTGAGCTTCTGCTCGTCGGCCGACCAGGACTTCGCACTCGGAGTTATGGTCACATGCACATATTAGCAGATGTTCATATAGAAGGGGAAGTCCGGTGCGCATCCGGAGCAGAGGGCCGGGACCGGCCTGGCGTTTTCAACGGGAGTCGCCCCTGGTCAGCGGCGCAAAGGCGGTGAGACTACGGGACCGTCGGCTGATCGCCACCGGTAAGGCGGCCCCGGGCATCAGAGGACGTCAGGGGGTCTCACGCCGGGCGCAGCGAGGCCACGACACCGCCGTCGACCAGAAGATCGGTGCCCGTGACGAAACTGGACTGGCTTCCCACCAGGAACTCCACCGCTGCCGCGATGTCATGGGGCGTGCCGATCCGGCCTGAGGCACTCCCGTTGATCATCGCTCGCATGGCGTCGCCAGTCGGGCCCGCGAGCTCTGCCTCACCCATGGGCGTCGCGATGATCCCTGGAGACAGACTGTTGACACGCCCCCCTCGCTCGCCCCAGGTTCCGGCCGCGGCCTTGACCCGCAGCTGATTGGCTCGCTTGGCGATGACATAGGCAGTCCCGCTGTCGCCCAGGGACCCGGGTGCAAGCTCGGGCAGATCCATCAACGCATTCGTAGGGGTTGTAGCGAGCCGGTGCTCGAACTCGGGACTGAGGGAAGCCATCGTTCCGGCCATCGAGGATACGAACACACCTGCTCCGCCGTCACCGATCACCGCACCGAATGCGTCCAATACATGAGCCGTCCCCAGCAGGTCGACATTCATGATGGCAGTGGGTGTCGTTTGCACCGGTGAAAGCCCTGCGGTGTGCACGACCGACATGATCCGTCCGTGAGTCACGGCAGCCCCGGCGAGCTCGGCCACCGAGTCGGCCTGCGAGACATCCACGACCTTCGTGATGGTCTCAAGCCCCTCGCTCCCCAACTCCTCGGCCGCAGCGTTCAGCGTCTCTTCGGCGACATCGGCCAACACGATGGTGGAACCGGCACCGATTCGGCGGGCCACGGCAGTACCCATACCTCCGCTACCGGTGACGACGACGACGTCTCGCATTGTCACGACCGAGAAGAGTAGGCGAGCCCGACCCATTTGGCTGCCGGCCGCCGATCGGTTCTGACGCAGCGGTCACGTCGATCGCGGCCGTGGTTCGCGGGCCCTAACCTCGGTGAGGGCTTCGACCCACCCTCTCGGAGAAGACGCCTGTTGGCCCAGCGCCGGGATCGGGTACTCGGCGCCGGGCGAGCAACCTCGACGGCCGCAACCCGTCGTTGCGGGAGCAACTACCTCTGGATGCCGCATGTCCCTCACGACGAGTCGAATTTGTGGTTTGGTGTCTGAAGACAATCAGCAAGAGCTCGTGTGACATGCTCAGCTGACCGGTGGGACGAACGTACGAAGTCCCAAGGAATGGGTAGGTCGAATGGTCCAGCCCGATCAGAGCGGAGAGACCGGAAGCCAGCGTCGCCTCGGGACCGGAGCGATCACCTCTCTGGTGGGTGGCGGGCTTCTGGTCATCTTCATCGTCCAGAACACGGAAACGATACGGCTCCACTTCCTCGTCTGGCACTTCTCGTGGCCCTTGTGGCTGTACTCGATCGTTACCGCGGCGTTCGGGGCGCTGATTTGGATCGGACTAGGGGTGATACGCCGCCACCGGCGCCGCAGGGAGCGACGGGCCGAGCGCCGCGGCTAGTGACCGGTTCTCCTCTGACCGACAAGGTTGGGGGTCCTGATGTTGCCGGGGCAGAGGAATCCAGATGGAAGCGAGGCTCGGGCCTTCTGGCTCTCACGCCACGTCGTCGGAAGGTCGGCCGATGAGCGGTCCCGATGACATTCGTGGCCTCACGGGGATCCGTCACATTCAAGGCATGACGGATGGCGCGCCCGTGGACAATCCCGTAGTGGTACAGTTGTGGCTTAGTTCTCATCACGCAGTCGAATATCCGACGATTCCTTCGAGTGGCCGGTACTGCCTTGCGTGGCACGAAAGGCCCTCCATGTCAATCAGACCTAGCAACGCTGGATCAGCGCGTGACGAGACCCTCCGGCCCCGCGGTGGCCTCCGCTTCTCGTGCCAGCCCTGGACCCAGGGTCCATGCCGGCAATCGGACGGCCGTGCAACCGTAAGGCAGCTCGAGCGGCGAACTGTCCACCGCCGAGACGAACGGCATTCACCAAGACCGCATCACCGCAGTACCCAAACAGAGAAAAGAAAGAAAGAAGAGGAAAGAGCAATGGCAACTGGAACCGTAAAGTTCTTCAACGCCGAGAAGGGCTTCGGCTTCATCACCCCGTCCGATGCCGAAGGAGACGTGTTCGTTCACTACTCCAACATCGCCGGGAGTGGATTCAAGACCCTTGACGAAGGCCAACAGGTCGAGTTCGACGTGGCCGCAGGGCGTAAGGGGCCCGAAGCACAGAACGTGCGGCCGGTCTGACGACCAGCCCACAGGTCGCGTTCGCGTCCGGCTCCTGATCAGCCTGGCAGCGCGCTCGACTACAGGGCGTCGAGGGAGAGGCTTGTGAACGAGCCGGCCTCCACAGGTACCGGCCGTGGTACTACAGCCTGAAGATCGGCTCGACTGTCACCGGGTTTTGCGTGGGTTGGCGTCAGGGCCTGAGCATCAACTGGGAACGAGCTGAGACACGGCCGTGCACTACCTCGGACTCTGCGTCCGAGGACGTCCCGGCCCATTGGCTTCGAGGATCCGGATATGAGATCGGCTTGCAGCTCGAACGACCTCGTCCTCGATCAGCGTGTGCGGCTGGGACTGGATCACAGGCATTCCGAGCGGGGTCGTCGGTCGGGAAGTCGCCAGATAGGCACGCAATCGGCCCGCGAGGTCAGCCAGTTGTCGCCCATCCTCCTCGTTCTCGCAGGCGTCAGACACAGCTTCGAGCACTCCGGCGACCTCGCGCAGCAGTTCGAGCCCGGTGGACCCGTCTGAGGACATCATCGGAGTGGACCGGGATCTCTCGAGCGAGTGCCGGACACTCGCCTTCGTGGAGATCGTCCGTGGCAACTGGGACGTGCGATCTCACGACGGAGAAGCACGAGAGCGCGGTGCTCGGTTGGTCGGGGCCGTGAAGCTGTCTGTGGTCCCATTCGGGGCCGCTCGATCCTGTTCCCCGACAGCGGAGACGCTCAGCTCAAGGTGAACCTGAGCCAGGCTACACCTGTCTCCCGCTGGGTCTACCAGCACCCCATGCTCTCGCCGACGATGACCCCATCCGGAGTCCCATCCGTGGCGCCACCTCTCCGACGGCGCGTCTCAACGGCCCTGCCGGTTCAAGGTGGCCACCTCGTCGGGATCGAGCTGCAGGGCGACTGAGGCGATGTTCTCCTCAAGGTGACGTAGCGAGCCGGTGCCCGGGATCGGCAGCACGGAAGGCGATCGGGCCAGCAGCCAAGCCAACACGACCTGCCGCTCCGTGGCCTTGTGGCGGGCGGCGATGCCGGCAACCGCCGAGTTGTCCACGGAGTCCAAGATCGGCGCCCAGGGGAGGAACGCCATGCGCTCCTGGTCGCAGAGATCGATCATCCCCTCCGAACTCCGGTCGCTGACGTTGTAGCGGTTCTGGACAGACACCACTGGCGTGAGAGCTTGGGCTTCGCGCAGCTGATGCTCGGTGACGTTGCAGACCCCGATGTGCCGGATCTTGCCCTCGTTCTTCATGGCCACGAGAGCTCCGATCGACTCCTCGATGGGTACGGTGGGGTCGGGCCGATGAAATTGATATAGAGGGATCTCCTCGATCCTGAGTCTCTTGAGGCTTCCCTCGCACGCCTCTCTAAGGTGTTCGGGCCGACCATCTTGGGGCCACTGGTTCGGGCCGGTTCGCAGCAACCCTCCTTTGGTGGCGATGACCAGATCGTCCGGATAGGGATGGAGAGCCTCGGCGATCAGGCTCTCGCTCACCTCGGGGCCGTAGGAATCGGCCGTGTCGATGAAGTTGACGCCGAGCTCGACCGTTCGCCGGAGCACCGCCTTGGCCTGTTCGCGGTCGGGTGGCTCTCCCCAGATGCCTTTGCCCGTGATGCGCATTGCTCCGTAGCCGAGTCGGTTCACGGTCAGGTCACCACCTATGTCGATCGTCCCGGCCTGGGTGGCGGTGGCGGTGGCGGTCGGAGGGTCAGTCATGGTTGGAATCCTTTCCGGGGCTGTCGATGATCTGGTCGCGACCTATCCGCCGAACCTGGTGAGCGAGGTCTCTGCCACGGGGGAGAGGAGGTGGAGAGAAGGCACATCCACGCCAAGATCGTACCGATCCCCACGGGGGCTGAACACCCCTCCGCATGACGCCACCCGGCGGCGTTCGTGAGCGAGTCAACCGAGTCGATCGGTGCCGCCCGGCATGGCCTCCAGGCGTCCTCCTTTGGTTGACGTGGGTGGTAGGACTAGTGGCATGGATATGCGACGCATCGGATCGCTCCAGGTGTCCGTGGTCGGTCTCGGGACCAACAACTTCGGATTCTTCATGGAGGCGGGCGCCGTTCCACCGGTGGTGGATGCCGCGCTCGAGGCCGGGATCAATTTCTTCGACACAGCTGATTCCTACGGCGAAAGCGAGGTTCATCTGGGCAAATCATTGGGTGATCGACGTGATCAGGTGATCATCGCCACCAAGTTCGGGAGCCCGGTCGACGGGGGAGCTGGCGGGGCAGCCCCTGGCTACGTGCGCTCCGCGGTTGAGAGGAGTCTGACTCGGCTGGGCACTGATCGGATTGACCTCTATCAACTTCACCGCCCCGACCCTGAGACGCCAATAGGGGACACGCTCGGTGCACTCGACGAACTGGTCCGGGAGGGAAAGGTCAGAGAGATCGGCTGCTCCAATTTCTCGGCCGACCAGTTGCGCGAGGCAGAGGTGGCGGCCCCCCGGGATGGCGCCCGTTTCGTCAGCGTTCAGAACCAGTTGAACCTGCTGCACCGCGAGGACGAGTTCGATGCGCTCCCCGAATGCGAACGACTGGGGATGGCCTATCTGCCGTACTTCCCGCTCGCCAGCGGTCTGCTCTCAGGCAAGTACACGAGAGGTGAGAATGCTCCGCCTGGGAGCCGCCTCGTGCACTTCGGGAGTGATGGCGGAGGGTTGCTGTCGGACCGGAACTTCGACATTGTCGATTCGTTGAGCCAGTGGGCAGCAGAACAGGGTCACACCCTTCTCGAGCTGGCGGTGGCCTGGCTGGCGTCAAAGCGGGTGGTGGCCTCCGTCATATCTGGGGCCACCTCGCGCCAGCAGGTGCTCGCCAATGTCGCAGCGGGCCAGTGGAGGCTGACGGCGGACGAGGCCGACGAAGTCGATCGATTGGCCGCGGCAACGGACGTGTAGAGAACGCCGACCTGGCGGTGCAGCCGGTCGGCGGGTCCCACACGGGCGCTTCGCCGGCGCAGTGGAGCTACGACTCCTACACGAGGGGGGGGACGATTGCCTCCACCACGCCTGGGCCTGGGGTGGACAGGGCACGGGCCAGCTCCTCGGCGAACTCTTCGGCGGATTCCGCCCGAGCCGGCGTGGAGACCCAGACCACGAGCCAGCTGGACGAAATCGATCGACGGCCGGTCGAGGTCGAGCATGTCGCGGGCGCGGGGTCCCGGTACGCCGCCGCCGACCCTTTTGAGCTCCATGTTGAGTACTGCGTACGAGTTGTTGTTGAGCAGGACCGTGGTCACGTCGAGGCCTTCGCGGGCCATGGTCCACCACGCTTGCAGCGTGTAGAGAGCGCTGCCGTCAGCCTCGAGAGCCACTACCCGGCGATCAGGTGAGGCGACGGCCGCCCCCACGGCAACGGGCAGCCCTTGGCCGATCGCCCCTCCGGTCAGGCACAACCAGTCGTGGGCGGGTGATCCGGCGGTCGCTCCCGGCGCGAACAAGCCGGCCGTGTTTCCCTCGTCGGAGACGATGGCATCCTCGGGCAGGAGAGCGCCGATCGCCTGGCAGACGGCCTGGGCGTCGAGGGGGCCGATCGGAAGATCAGGGACCACTGGAGGCTGACGCGGGGCGCTGCCGGTGACTACTTCTAGCAGTGCCGCCAGCCCTTTGACGACGACGTCGACGTCATCGCCTTGTCCCGCGACCGCGATGCACGGTGCAGCCATCCGGAACCAGGTCACTCGGCCTTCCCGGATAGGCGAAGAAGGACGCCGGCGGCTTGGCATCGATGAGGATCAGATGCCGGACGCCCTCGAGCTGCATGCTGGCGAATTCGGCCAGATAGGCCAATCGTTCGACGGGCGGTCGGCCCGATCCGCGCTCGATCCGCGCTGGGAAGGTCTCGGCCAACAGTCGGGCGCCTGCAGTATGAGCGATGTCCGCCACGAGGTCGAGTGTCGGGGCGGAGCAGGCCCGCCCCCCGATCAGGACGGCAGCGGGTTGACCGGAGCGGAGAGCGGCGGCTGCAGCCGTCAGCGTTTCCTCGTCCGGCTCGGCCCCGGTGGGCGTATCGACCGGTCCGTGAGGTTTGATGACCGAACCACCATCCGACCACGACACGTCGGCGGGCAAGATGAGGGTGGCAACCGACCCGGGGGGGCCGATGGCTGCGGCAATGGCGGCCACTGCGTCATGACTGACCCTTGCCGTCGACTCGACTGGTATGGACGAAGGCGGACACATTGCGGGCGACCGTTTCGATATCTGACTGCAGCTGGGCGTCATAGGGCCGGTGGACAATGGCATGGTCGCCCACGATGTTCACCACCGGACTGAATGCACGCCGGGCGTTGTGGAGATTGGCCAGTCCGTTGCCGAGCCCCGGTCCGAGATGGAGCAGGGTTGCCGCCGGCTTGCCCGCCATTCGGGCGTATCCGTCGGCCGCACCGGTGGCGACCCCTTCGAAGAGGGCCAGCACACCGTGCATGCCCGTTTCGTCATCGAGGGCATCGACGAAATGCATCTCCGAGGTGCCCGGGTTCATGAAGCATGTGTCGATTCCGTGCTCGACAAGGGTGCCGATAAGCGAATGGGCTCCGTTCATCGAGTATCTCCCCGTCCAATGGCGGGATCGAAGATTGCGCCCGGATTGAGAATTCCGTAGGGATCGAACGCCGACTTGATCCGGCGCATGAGGTCGAGCTTGATCGGGTCCTCCATGGCCGCCAGGTACGGCCGCTTCGACCTCCCGATCCCGTGCTCGCCTGAGACAGCTCCGCCCAGACCGACACCTGCGGCGATGATGTCGTGCAAGAGCCGGTGGAGCTGCGAGGGATCGGATTGCCAGACCGAGAGGTGGACATTGCCGTCGCCAGCATGACCGCAGCCGACCACCAACGAGGAGGATGCGGCCGCGAGGTCGCTGACGGTAGCCAGTAGGTCCGGGATCGAGGCCCGGGGCACCACCACGTCCACGATGTCGTCCGCACCGTTGGCCTTCGCCGCCCAAAAAGCCCGCTCGCGGGCACCGATCAACTGTGTGCCCGCGTGATCAGGCAGGACGTAGACCTCGAGTGCGCCAAGGCCCGCGAGCGACTCGGCCAGCACCACCGTGTCCTCTTCGAGGCGTCCTGCGTGGTGGCTCTCGAGGACGACTACCAGGTAGGCCTCGGCGCGCTGGCTGATTTCGCCGGGAACACCGAGCTCGACGCCGGCATTGGCGGCGATCCCGGCCATCGATATCGCATCGATGTACTCGACCATCAGCGGGCCCACACCGCTGGCAATCACCGGGGGAACTGCGGAGGTGATCTCCGCGATAGACGAGAACGGAGCCAGCAGTGTCACCATGAACTCCGGGCGAGGGTGTAGGCGCAGAGTGGCCCGAGTGACAAGTGCCAGGGTGCCCTCGGACCCGACGACGAGTTGGGTCAGGTCGTAACCACTGGTCGACTTCACGAACTTGCCCCCCGACGCAATGACGTCACCGGTCCCAAGGACGGCTTCGATTCCCAGCACGTGGTGGCGGGTCACCCCGTATTTGACCGCCCGCATGCCCCCGGCATTCGTCGCGACGTTGCCACCCAGGCTGGCCGACTGCTCCCCGGGGAACACCGGATATATCAGCCCGTAGGGGATCAGGGCGGCATCGAGCTCCCTCAGCGTCACCCCAGGCTCCACTACGGCCACATAGTTGGCTGTGTCAATTTCGAGAATACGGTTCATCCGCTCGAATGACACGACCAGCCCGTCCTCAACGGGAGTGCATCCGCCGGATAGTCCGGTGCCCGCCCCGCGCGCTGTCAGTGGAACCCGGGCCGAGGCAGCCAGCCTGACGATGGCCGCGACCTCATCGGCCGAACTGGGACGGACCACGGCCAGAGGACGAACGGGACAGCCTCCGAGGGACTCGTCGTGGGTCAACTCTTCCGGGATAGCGGAGCCCTGATCGCAGTTGGCTGGTCCGACGATGGCGATGAGATCGTCAATCACCGGCATAGTCCGTCGCAGGGCTCGTCGCTGGCTCCTCGGCGACCGCACGTCGCCGATTCGTCACCGCGGGCCCCCGTCAGCGTCCTGTGACACCCAGTGCTCACTGCGCAAAGGCTAACCCGGACCCCGGCCGGGGTGTCGTGGCCGTCCGAGGCTGACGAGCTGCAATTGCGTCCCTTCAGCTTGTCTCAGCTCGTCCCTACGGCTCGAAGATGTGAGAGCGCCTGACGATAGGAGCCGATGAGGCTGCACGCCTCGTACGGCAGCCCATTCGCCAGACAGAATTCTCGGACCAGACGCTGGGATCGCGGCAGATTGGCGCGTGGCATGGTCGGGAACAGGTGGTGCTCGATCTGGTAGTTGAGGCCTCCGAGTAGGAGTGTTGTGATCGCACCCCCCGTCACGTTGCGGGAGGTGATCACTTGGCGGCGGATGAAGGACTCCTCGGCGTCGTGGTCGAGCAAGGCCATGCCCTTGTGGTTCGGTGCGAAGCTACAGCCGAGGTACAGACCGAAAAGGGCCTGTTGGATGGCAATGAAGGCCAGCGCCCGTACAGGCTCGAGTACCCAGAAGACCACGCCGAGGTAGAGGGCACTATGGGCGATCAGCAGCAAGCCATCGATCACCGCGGCGCGGTCCCGTCGCCTAGCCAGGACCCGAGCGCCAGCGATGTGCAGTGCCGCTGCCTCGAAGGTCAGGAGCGGAAAGAACAACCATGCCTGCCGGCGGGCCATCCAGCGACCAAATCCGCGGCGACTAAGGGCGATCTCCTCGGTGAACGCGACGACGCCTGCCCCGATGTCGGGGTCCCGGTCGGCTTGATTGGGGTGGGCGTGATGAGCGTTGTGCTTCGGCACCCACCAGCCGAAGCTCAACCCCGTCAAGGTGTTGCCGGCTACCAGACCCACGAGGCGGTTGGCTCGGCGGGATCGGAAGATCTGCTGGTGGCCGGCGTCGTGGCCGACGAACACCACCTGGACGTACATCACAGCCAGGTATGCCGCGACACAGACCAGTCCGACCCAGGAGTTTCCGACCAGTACGAACGCCGCCCACCCCGCGGCAAGAGCCATCCCGGTGAAGGCCATCCGCAGGCCGTAGTGGCCGACGCGACGTTCCATCAGACCGGCTGATCGAACCCTCTCAGCCAGGACCCGGTAGTCGCTGGAGGAGCCCTGCCTACTGGGCCTGGCCTGGGTAATCGTTCCCGACATCGTCGCCTTTTCCGATAGTTGTGCGTCTCGCAGAGACGACACCGGGGACTAGTGCGACGTCGAGAACAGGAAGCCTCTTCAACTGTGATCCTACCGACCGGAGCGGGCCCGGGCAGCGCGGCCCCGCCGGCTCCTGGTCAGGGGGCGTGAGGCTCGGAGGGAGGGCTGGCCGTCACCGTCGACCGCCCTGTCGACATTGATCGGGATGAGGGCGCCAGTCGGTGGACCTTCGATATGACGGACTTGACCTGGGATGGCCAGTTCGGACGGCATGTCCCCAGGTATCGAATCGAACTCCCCCGACACTGTGGCTCCAAATACGGTGATGTCCCGTGGTTACTGCTCAAAGAAGAGGCGGGTCACCTGCAGAAAAGTGCTGGCGGAGCCAGAATGCGGGCCCGGAGCTGCACCGGACGGCGGAAACCCGACCAGCTCGACGGACCCGCCCAAGCAGAGTATGTGAACGGACCGTGACATCGAACCCGCGGATCTGGCCACCGGGTGCGGTCACATTCTGCGTCTCCATCCGCTCGGGCGGGTCAGGACTCAATCGGCCAGACCACTCGATGCCGGAGTGGCGTGGGCGATCGGCGACACCCAGTCTGGGTCGAGCTCGAAGAACGCCTCGGCTAACGCATCCACTGTTACCCCCAGCAGCGTCCACTCCTGTTCCGCGTCATCGGCACCGGTCCGTCGTTTGATTCCGTCAAAGTGTTCAGCGTTGACTCGTTCTCGTAGGAGAATCCCTTCCGTCAACGCTTCCGCCGAGATGGTGAACTGCCGCATGCTCAAGCCGCGGCGTAGTCGGTAGCCCAATAGATCCAGGACCATCTGGTAGATACCGTCCAGATGCTCAGTCACCGACAAATAAGACTGTCGGAGTGCCGACTCAATCCGGCTCCGGCCCTCTGTTTCAGTGCCGAGCGTTGTAAGGGCCCATACTGCAATCCATTGAGAGAACTCTTGCGAACGGCGGAGGGCTTCGATCTGGGTAGCGCTGCCGACACGGCACAACTCGCGCAGAGCTGACCGTCGAGACTCCTCTGACGAACCATCGACATCTGCGAGGATGGGAGCCACTGCTTTGAGGGTGTCTTCAATCTCGGTCGAGCTGTAGTCAGCCGCGATGGTCACCAGCACCTCTGTCGTGTATTCGACCTGGTTGTCCCACACTCGACCGAGGATGGAGGCATTGGTCACATGGATGCCTGCTTCGGCTTCGACCCATTCGTGTGCCCGTTTGAGGGTCAGCATCTCACCACCTGTGCCCAACCCTTCGTCGCGCACGATCGCTCGGCCGGCCTGAAGGAAGAGTTGCCGCAATTCATCGCGGCCCAACCTCGGGCGACGCTTCGTCGTCACAGGCCGTCTGGCGTCCCAAGTGGGCGACAGGTCGCCGACGCCACTGTCCGCCTACGGACCACAGATCCGCCTATGAACCACAAATCCATTCTACATTCTCGGCACTATTTGAAGATCCGAATGCAGCCCGACTACGGGTATGGGCTCGACTGTTGACGTTTCGCATCCATGGGCGGGAGTCCTCTAAGGCGCGTCAGTGAGAAGTCGAAGGTGCAGGGTGCTGTCAAACGGGTGGGAGTCAATGAGGGTGGCTCGGTTCACCCCCAGGACCTCAGGGAGTCCACGCGAAATGAGATCCGAGACCCAATTTGTGCGCCGATGCTTTTTCCGATTCGGCGAGGCGGGCCCAAGGAAACGGCGAGGGGTCGGACCACCTCTGGTTCGCCGTGTCCTCATTCAGGCGAAAGTCCCGGGCGACTGGCTCTAGCGACTTCTCGGCACCCACTGGGGACCTCTCGACGCCAGGAAGACGCCTGCTACCCATTGCAACTTAGAGTCGCAATGGGTAAATTATTTTGAAGCTGGCTGGGACCGCGTCCTGCTGGCGGGACACCCTCTGCAGCGGCGGCAGGAGTTGGCGGGCTCCTGTCGCCGCAGTAGCCATCGCCTCGTCGCTTCGAAGCGACGAGATGGTTGCCCGCCTTTCCGCAATGAAAGCCTCGCGCCGAGGCGACGGAGGATTAGGTGACCGAAGGCCGGGTTGGAAGGCGCCCTGGACGTGGGGAGTAGCGTCAGCTCGCCCCAGGGCATCGACGTTTTCGGCCAGAGTTTCTCCTACCCAGGTAAGTCGTCCGTGCCGGGCTGGGGTGGAGTTGGGACCCGTGCTGGTTGGCTCCGATGCAGGTGTGCCGAGTTCTTGACACAATAAGTGACCGTAGGTCGGCAGGTGGCCGTATCCAGAAGGCGGAACTCCTCAATGAAGCGAGGCACCTCGAGAGAGCATGTTCAGGCCGTCCTCGCCATCGACGACCGTGTGCTCCGCAACTACTGGGTCACCCAGTCCTACGCCGATCTGGCTTCCGGACTTTCGGCGGTGCTCGATCCGGACACGGCCAACTGGTGCACCTTCGGGGTTTGGGCCTCGTGCACCGTCGGAAGGAACCTGCGGGGTGAGGATCTGCCCGAGTGGTTGCACAGGCGGGTGGTTTGCTCCGACGGCATGATGGGCGCAGCTCAGACGGTGAACAACGCGCTCCGAAAGGAGCACATCGACCGCGGATTGCGTCGAATCCTGCCCGAAGAAATGGGTGAATTCGTGCGAGAGCTCTTCGGAGCATGCGCCACAAACCTCTCCGACGGGAACACGGAGGTGTTCGCCGAGATCGCGCCGGCCGCGGCCACCTTGGTCACCTCCTTCAGGGAGAATCGCCAGAACCCGTCGGCCGTCCGCGCCGAGGTGCTCAGGGCCTGTGAGGGTGCTCCAGAGTTCGAAGGTGAGAATCGCCTCCACGCAGGTTTTGCGCACTGGTGCGATGCTCTGGCGGAGTCGGATCCGACCCGCCGGAGCCAGCTCATTCTCGCCGGATCGCTCCAGCTCGGGGCTCACGAGCAAAACCACCTCCAAGGGGCCATTGCCGGGAGTATGGACATGGGCCTCAACCAATCGTTCGGGCTGCTCAAGCAGCGGTTGGTACGAGGGGAACCCGGCCAGCCTGCCATCGAGGAGTCGATTGACGCCCTGCTCCACCCCGTGGGCCACGTCATAGGTGACCTCTGGGGCGACCTCATGACCGAACTGCTGGGTTCCATCCTGACCCCCGATGGGACTCTGCGTCTCAACCGCGACGTGCCGCCGCTCCCGGGTCAGGAATTCGTCGCTCTTGAACTGGAGCAGATCGTCGTCGAGGATCTGGCCACCCTGCTCGGGCGCTTCAACCGCGCCAAGGCCGACGGGGAGGGCAGCCGGGCGATCGACTGGGTCGATCTCGATGAGCGGATGAACTTCATCACCAACCTGTTCATGTCCCGCCATCATCGAAAGGAGTTGTTCAAGGCCCCCTTCGACACCGCAGTGTTGACCGAGATCGAGAACGACCGCCTCCCCAGTCAGGGTCAGCCACCGAGAGCGCGCAAGCGGCCGGTGGGGAACACAGTTCCGGCTCGCCGTCCCGAACGAGACCACACATCCCCCCGTCGAAAGGTATTCACCAGTTCACCGATTCTTTCGTCGAGACACTGCGAATGACCGGCGACGCGCCGGCGGACGAGGCTGTCGCCGAGTTCTTTGAGGCAACCGAGGTCAACCACTCCGAGCTGTTCAAAAAGCTGGCCTCGACCTCTGCCGGTGTAGTGGCCGACGAAGACCTTCCGGGAATCGGAGCGTTCGTCCAGAAGGAGGACGACTGGCCCGCATGGGCGGATGCCCAACTGGTCAGCGACGGGCAGCGCGTCTTCGGCGAGTTCGGTCCGCAGGTGGGCATGGGACTGTTCATGGCCAGCCTCCCGGCGGATTACGCGTTCGCCAAAGGCGTGCAGGCATTGGAGCGCACAGCGCGCCTTACCCGCAACCCCAAGCGGAGGTACGTCGAAACGGGACAGATGATCATCGACGTGATGACGCCTGGTGCACTGGAGCCGGGCCGAGGCGGGTACCGAGCCGTTCGCCACGTCCGACTCATGCATGCCGCGGTGCGCCATGTGCTGTGCCACCTCGACGAAATCCGAAAGGAGGGTGGCCCTCCGATCGCACCCTGGGACGCCGGCTTCGGATTGCCCATCAGTCAACTGCAGCTGCTCGGGACACTGTTCTCCTTCAGCGTCGAAGGAATCAAGGCGCTCCAGAGGTCCGGCGTGCGGCTGAGCAGTTACCAGGCAGAGGCGTACGTCCACGTGTGGAACCTCGTCGGGCATCAGATCGGAATCCTCGACGATCTTCTTCCTCTGTCCTGGAAGGACTCGAGGACCCTCTGGGAGCAGCGGCGGCGTCACGAGTACGGACCGACACCCGAAGGCCGAGAGCTCACCGCGGCAGCGATCGAGTGCATGCAGGCGCTCTTCGGGTTCACCCACCTGCCCGGACTCCCGGCCGCAGGGATCCGCCACTATCTGGGAAACGAGACCGCCGACATGTTGGGCGTTCCGAAAGCCGACTGGACCCGAGTCATCTTCGAGATCATGCATCGGACCGACTTTCTCTATGCGTTCGCCTTGGTCCAGCTGCCCGGCACGGGGCGAATTGCCTCGAGGCTGGGCAGGCGCATCTGGCAGGGTTTCGAGCTGTACGGACGTGACGGTCAGCGGCCTGCGTTCCAGGTGACCGATGAGCTCAAAGAGGCCTGGGGTATCTAGCCGGCCTGGACCGCTCTGCGTACCAGGGGCCCGGCCTGCGGTCCGGATCCCCCGAGAAAGCTGGGCCGGCGGCAGCTACGTTTGTGTGGTTCAGGCGGAAAGGAGCACGATGACCGCCGAGAACGTGGCGCTCCTCTTCACCGACATCGTCGCCTCGACGGAGTTGGCCCAGCGCCTTGCGCCCGAGATGGCCGACCAGGTGCGCCGAGACCACTTCGCGGTCCTCCGGAAGACGCTTTCAGAGACTGGGGGCACCGAGGTCAAGAAGCTGGGTGACGGGCTGATGGCGGTGTTCTCCTCCGCATCGGCCGCACTTGACTGCGGAGTGGCCATGCAGCAGGCCGTCGAAATGGACAACAGAGGCCATGAACACTCTGTCCACTTGCGCGTGGGGCTGAGCGGGGGCGAAGTCGCCCACGAGGACGACGACTATTTCGGGGATCCCGTCATCGAAGCGGCGCGCCTTTGCGCCGCCTGCGAACCAGGGCAGATCCTGGTGTCCGAGGTGGTCCGCATGATGGCGGGCCGACGCAGCCGACTCCTCAAGTTCCGCTCGCTCGGAGAGGCTCCAGCTCAAAGGCTTCCGATACCCGGTCCCGGCCGTCGAGATCCTCTGGGACCCCGTCGAGTCCATTGAGCCAGCTATCCCGCTTCCCAGCCGACTGAGCACCAGAAATGCAATCGTGAACGTCGTCGGGCGGGAGCCCGAGCTATCTCTTCTGGCGGACGCGGCAAAGCGTGTTCTTGCTGGCGACGGACGGGAGGTCGTGCTGGTGTCCGGTGAGGCCGGCTAAGGGAAGACCACCCTTGTTGCCGAGGCGGCGCGCATGGCCATCGGAAACGGTGCCTGCGTCCTGTTCGGGCACTGTGAGGAGGACCTCGCCTCCCCATATCAGCTCTTCGTCGAGGCGTTCGGTCACTACGCAAGTCATGCGGACGAAGATCGTCTCCGTGCACTCGTCGAGCCGCATGGTTCGGAATGGGGTCGGCTCGTGCCGGCATTGGCAGAGAGGATCCCGGACCTGTCCCCCTCGAAAGCGACGGACCCCGATTCGGAGCGTTACTTGCTCTTCGCCGCCGCGGTAGGCCTATTGGCCGACATATCCCAAGACGACCCGGTCGTGCTGGTGTTCGATGACCTCCAGTGGGCCGACAGCGGAAGCCTGGCCCTCCTCCGTCACCTCACGGGGACCGAGCACGTGATTCGGGTGCTCGTGCTCGGCACCTTTCGTGACAGCGAGCTTCCCCAATCCCCGGATCTCCGAGACACGCTGGGACTGCTGTGGCGTCATCACGGCGTCTCCCGGATCGAGCTAGGCGGGCTCGACCGGTCAGGGGTACAGGCGTTGATGGAAGATGTCGCCGGTCATCCATTGGACGCAATTGGCGTCGATCTTGCCGAAGCGGTCCACAGGGAGACCGACGGGAACCCCTTCTTCGTGACTGAGGTCCTCCGCCATCTCCGCGACATCGGTGCCATCCACCAAGATGTTGCCGGCCGCTGGGTTGCGAGTGGCGCCCTCGACAAGATGGCACTCCCCGAGAGCGTCCGTGAAGTCATCGGTGGCCGGGTAGTGCGGCTCGGGCCGGACGCAGAACGGGTGCTGTCCATGGCAGCCGTCATTGGTCGGGACTTCGATCTGGACGTACTGGAGCGGGCGACCCGAATTCCGACCGGACGCGCTACTGGACATTCTTGACTCGGCGGTAACGTCCCGCTGGTGAATGAGGCCGATGATGCGCCCCGGTCGGTTCAGCTTCGCCCATCCCTGTTTCAACACACGTTGTACGAGGACCTCGGCCCCACTCGACAAGCCCGACTCCACGGCTGGTCGCGCCGGCTCTCGAGGACTTCTGTGGCGACCATCCTGGCACTCGGGTGGGCGAACTCGCCCGCCACTGGATCAACGCGACCCTCCCTCGAACCTCGCAAAGGCAGTCCGCTACTCACATGAGGCGGCCGATGCCGCACTGGATGCACTGGCACCCGATGCCGCGCTTCGGCACTACGCCACCGCCCTCGAGCTCTGCGCAGAGGACGGCCGCCCCGATCCTGTGCTCTTGCTCGACCTGGCTATTGGGCTGGGCACTGCACAACGGCAGACCGGCGATTCGGCTTTCCGTAGCACGCTCCTCGACGCGGCACGTCGGGCAGCCGAACTCGGCGACACGACGCGCCTGGTGGCCGCTGCCTGGCCAACGACCGAGGCTTTTACAGCGCGGTGGGCGCAACCGACGGAGAGAAGGTCGAGACCTTAGAGACGGCGCTCGATCTGCTTTCCCCTGACGCAGCCCGATCGCGCGCTGGTGCTCGCCACCCTCTGCTCCGAACTCGCCCATGGGAGCCCACTCGACCGCCGCCAGGCCTTGGCAGACGAAGCGGTCGACATCGCCGAAACCTCTGCCGACGAAGCCGTCATTGTGAAGTCCTCAACCATCTCGCCTCCCGCTTCAGGTACCGTCCCTGCTCGAATTGACGCTGGCCCGGACGACCGAAGCCTTGACTAGGGCCGAACGGATCGGGGACCCGGTCCTGCTGTTCTGGGCGGCGCAATGGCGCGCCGAAATCGCCGGCTCGCGCCGGCGACCTTGACGAGATGGATCGCTGCATCGCGATACACGGTGCCATGGCGGAGCAGCTCAACCAGCCGGTCTTCGACTGGGGACATGCCTTCGTGCGGTCACTCCGTGCACAGATCGCCGGTGACACCGATCTGGCCGAACAGTAGCCACAGAAGCGCTGCACATCGGCACGGAAGGAGGTCAACCTGACGCCCCCAGATCTTCGGTGCGCAGCTCATATCATCTGCGGCCAGCGCGGCACCCATGAGCGACCTGATCCCCCTTATCGAGGAGATGGCTACCGAGACACCCGACATTCCCCGCGGACTATTCGCCTCGTTGTTGGCCAAGGCCCATGTCGAAAGGGACCGCATCGCCGAAGCCGCCGGCTGCTCGAGGAGTTCGCCTCTTCCGATTTCGATTTCCCCGCGACCAACTCTGGCTGACCGGCATGGTCGACTTCGCAGAGGCGGCCATCGAATGCAGGGACCCCAGACACGCCGACCGCCTTGTTCGACCAGCTCGAACCCTGGGCCGATCAGCTTCCCGCCACCGGGGGCTCGGCTCTCGGACCGGTCAGCTATTACCTCGGTGGGCTCGCCACCGTGCTCGGGCGTTACGACGAAGCCGACCCCTTTTTCGCCCAGTCCGCCGCGATGTGCATGCGGATGGGCGCAAAGTTCTTTGCCGCTCGAACCGATCTGCTCTGGGCCAGGATGCTGGTCGAGCGCGGCGGCCCGGGCGACACGGCGAAGGCTCGATTGCTCCTCACCAGCGCCCGAGACGTCGCATCTGCCCAGTCGTACGGGGTCATCGAGCGCCGAGCAGTAACCGCGCTCGCGGAGTTGGGCTGACCGGGGCCCGCCGGTCATTCGTCATGCCTCTCATGGCGCCGGATGCGACCAAGATGCGGCACCGCTACTAGTCTCCCGGACGGTGGGCTTGCAAGAAGATCGTCTCTTCAACGATGTGCGGGGCTCGCGACGGGGCTTCCTCTCTGTCTGTGTTGTGGCTGGTGCTGCGTTTGCCGCGGCGTCGAGCTTCGGCGCGACCGCCACTTGGGCGTCCCCTGGCACGGCAAGGGTCGTTGCCGGTTGCACAATCGGGACCGACGCTCCACCCACTGGCGCATTGTGCAACCTGCGGGGCGCACATCTCGTCAAGGTCAACTTCGCCGGTGCCGACCTCGCCGGCGCCAACCTGGCGGGTGCCCGCCTGGCCGGTGCCGACCTGGCCGGCGCCAACCTCAACGATACCGACCTGAGCGGGGCCAACCTGGCCGGCGCCAACCTCACGGGCGCCAACCTCAGCGCCGCCGACCTCACCAACGCCGACCTCGCCGGCGCCCTGGCGAACAGTGTGACCGTCGCCAATGTGACGTGGAACAACACCATCTGCCCGGACTTCTCTGACAGCACGGGTGACGGTGGGAGCTGCAACACTGCTCCCGTGTCTCCCGGTCCCTCGGCCATGGGGGACACAGTGACGGCGCCGGGCAACCTCGACGGCTCCAGCATCGCGGGGCCGTACGATACTGGCCGACGAACCTGAACGGTTCGGTGGTTGGCGGAGCAGCAGCATTGGCGTTCACGGGATTCCCGGTTGCGAGGGCTGCGCTGCTTGGCGCGGTGCTTGTGGTCCTGGGCCTGCTTCTCCTGTTCCTGCCGACGCCGGTCAAGCGCAAAGCTGTGCTGGCACAGGATCGGTCTGTGCTTCCCCGTCGCTGACCAAAGGACATTCCGGACGGCCTGGTTTGCAAGCTGGCGGTGTCTGGATGTCTCGAGACTTCGGCGATCGGTAGCCCTACGGGGTTGGACTTGGAGGTGCACGCAATCCGATCTTCCGCTCTCCATTGCGTCCGCGGGCTTTGAGGCCCTCGGTGATAACCCCGACCAGGGCCCCTCCGGCGATGCCGAGCAGGGTTCCGGCTATGAATACCCGATTGCCGTTCCTATCCTGGACGGCCAGGTCAACCCCGGTATTCAGCGTCTGGGGCACGGCACTTTGCAGATCGCTGGCCGAGGAATACACGAAATGGGCCAACCCGTTCACGACGACCGGAATCCTCCCCCTCCTTCCAGGTGTAGTTCTCGCCCCCTTGTACTCGCTCGCTGTAGTTCACGGGAACCGCCGTGTACTGCAGTGAGTGCTGTTGCAACTGCTCTTCCGTCACCGAGATCGGCGGGAGCAAAGTGGCGATGTACTCCGGATTCTGGACCAGGTTCGGACTGACATCGGAAACGACGATGCTCAGATGCACCTTGTAGCGGGCTATGGACTGATCCGAGCCGGTATCGACCCACTGGCCAGGAAAGGTGAACACGGCGTCCTTGAACCCCGGTTGAGCATCGGGCGTACACACCAGTGCATTTGGGGCACAACCGCTCGCCGAGCCCCACCGCGCCGAGGGGACGACCACGACCAGGCGTCCGTCCTCCGGTGTCTGAGCGCTACCGTTGCGCAGCGAAACGGCCAGAGTGACCCCGTCGCCAGATGCATCGGGACCCTCCTCGACATCGACTGCGGTCAGCGGTGTGGTCCCCACGACCTCGATCCCCTGGCGCGCGCCCTGCACCGTGACCGAGGTGCTCTTGGGATAGACCACGTAGGCGGCAATCCCCGTCACCGCAGTGAGCAGCAGGAGGACCAGAACGGTCCTGTTCAACACTCTCAGACTTCCGGGAGACGTCTGGGTCCCGTCGCGAGTGCCTTCCTCCGACCGCTCGTCACCATCCATGTGCGGTCCGCCTCTCCGCTCACGCCCGCCGCCTGCGAATCATGCCGATCTGGTGGGACTGGAGTCAAGGTGCTCCTGCCCCATCGGCTGTCGCTCACTACACTGGTCGGGCGGCTGGTCGATGCCCAGGCGGACAACGGAGGCAGCACTTGCAACGATCCATTCCGAAGGAAATACTCGACGCGGTTCGTGCCATTCCGCTGTTCTCGACATGTAACAACAAGGAGCTGCGGGAAATCGCCAGGCTGGGAACCCGGGTTTCGGTTCCAGCCGGCAAGGCAATCACTACTGAAGGCAAAGCAGGCAGAGAGCTGCTGGTCATCCTCGATGGCAGGGCCACCTGTCGTGCGAAGGGCAAGAAGCTGGCGCATTTCGGCCCCGGCGAGTTCTTTGGTGAGATGTCCCTTCTCGACAAGGGTCCCCGGAGCGCCACGGTGACCGCGGAGTCGGACATGGACCTTCTCGTGCTCGACGGCCATGAGTTCCGCAGCCTGATCGAGGTCTCTCCCGGAGTCGCGTGGAAGATGCTGACCTCGATGGCCGGCCGACTCCGGGATGCGGATCGATCTTTCAGTCACTGACAGGCGAGGTCGACCTCCGGGGCGCGACCATGCTGCAGGTGGCCCTGGGCCGGTCAGTCGACGACCTCAAAGAGTCGCCAGGAGCCGGATATCCCTTTGAGCTGATGGTCACCTCGGTCCTCGAACTGAAGGCCTGAGCCCACAACCAGGTCGACCACGGTACGCGATACGAGAACTTCATCTGCGTCAGCCACTCCCTGCACACGCTGGGCAAGATGAACGGCAATGCCGGCAATGTCGTTGTCCAGCTGCTCGATCTCGCCGGTGTGCAAACCAGCCCGAATACTGAAACCGACCTGGCGGAGGGCGTCGCGGATCGCGGGTCGCGCACTGGACAGCTCGAGCCGGCCGGTCGAAGGTGGCAAGCACACCGTCGCCGGTCCGCTTTACGAGATGTCCGCCGAATCTCAGGAGCTGGCGATCGATCGCACGATCGTGCAACTCGAGGTGCTCCTTCCAGGCTTGATCCCCGAGTGCCGTCGCCTGTTCCGTCGAGTTGACGATGTCCGTGAAGAGTACGAGGCAAGGAACCGACCGGTCGGAGCGAACTGTCGTTGGCCGGTCAGGAACTCCTCGATTTCGCCGGCGTAGTCAGCATCGCTCCCCCAGGGAACGTGGTCGGCAGTCTCCAGTTCCACGTACCGTGCGTCCGGAATGTGCTCGGCGAGATAGCGGCCGTGACCGACCCTGACGAACTGATTGTCGGCAGCCTGAATGACGAGGGTGGGCACCCTTATGACACTCAAAATGTCCCGGAGATCGATGGCCACGGCGCGCCACAACGCCCGCGCCGTCGCCGGGCTCGCCCCCCGATGGCCGGCACGTCGCCACCACGCGGCGAAGGTGGCGTCGGAGGCCAGGCCGGGCACCATGAAGGGGAGATCGTCCGCGGTCGACTGTCCCGGCTCGATGACGGCCTCGCTGAACTCCTTCCACAGCTCAAAGGGCACACCGAACGGGTAGTCATCGCTGCGAATGAG
Source organism: uncultured Acidimicrobiales bacterium (assembly GCA_963769825.1). GTDB lineage: Bacteria > Actinomycetota > Acidimicrobiia > Acidimicrobiales > RAAP-2 > Bog-756. The sequence continues at coordinate 8,516 of CAVYNO010000003.1, read as the reverse complement.
GCACGAATAGCTGTTCACGAGGATGAGGGCACGGACCCTCTCGGGGTGGGTCGCGGCGAGGAGAAGGGCCGCGAGGCCACCGAAGCTCACTCCGATGACTGCCGGGTCGTTCATCCCTTCGGCATCTAGCAGTGTCAGCGCATCACCCGCCCATTGTTCGACGGACGGTGGGTCTGAGGAGCCCAAAGGGTCGGACAGGCCGATGCCTCGAAGGTCGAATCGAATGAGGTGGGCAAACGAAGCGAGCCTGTCAACGTAGCTCTGCCACCGCGGCTGCTCCGAGGTCGCGTCGATGGAGAAGAGCGTTCCATTGCTCAGCTCGATCAGGTCGAGGGGTCCGTTCCCTTCGACGACATACGCGATGTTGAGCCCGTCTTCCGTATTGGCATAGTTGACCACAGGGATTTCGGGCACGGGGGCTCACTCCAACCAGGGTCTGCCCGGGGTAGTCAAAACGCGCCGAAGCGCGACCGGAGATGGCGTCAGCTCGATCAGGAGCTCGTTTCCACGATCAGCAGGTCACACTGCACACGTCTCGATACTTTGTTGGCGACCGGACCGAGAAGGAAGCGGGCGGTCGACTGCATTCCCTTGGAGCCGACGACCAGGAGATCGGCCTTCTCTTCGTCTACGAGGTTGATCAAGACCTCCGCCGGATTGCCTGAGATGGCACGGGTAGAGACCGAGCCCACTCCGGTGGACCGCGCTTGCTCCGCCGCACGTTCGGTGCATTGCTCGGCAGCCGAGCGTGCCGCTGCCACCCAACCGGAATCAAGGTCCATTCCGGCGGCGGCTACTGCCGGGGCCTGGCTGCTGTACGCCGAGACGATGAACAGCTCAGCTCCGAGAGCCTTGGCCAGTGCTGTGGCCCTTCGCACGGCGCGTTCGGCCGTCTCCGAACCGTCAGTACCGACGACGATCCGCTTCGGGACGCCGTCGCCATCCGTCGACTTCTGTGCCATTGTCCAACCTCCGTCTCCAGCCGTCATCCGCATTCTTGCTCACTGGCCGGCGATCCGCCCGGGTGGACCCCGATGTCCGGGATCGAGCGGACCAATCCGGAGGTCCGACAGGTGAGGGGCCGCTGAGGAATGCCGACCGGTAGCCGTGGGGGTGAGGCCCTTCCTCATGCCACAAGGTAGGTCTCGTAGATCACGCCCGCGGCCTGGCGGCCGGCGACGGCAGGACTCTACATGGAAGAAATGCGAGGTACTCCCCGGTAGCTCCTCGGCTTCGGCTCCTGTGGATCGCTAGTCGAGTCGTTCGGAGACCTGCCGGGATGAGTGGCTGCACGACGCCGATCCGGAGCCTGAGATCGTGGTCGAGCGTGCCAGGTCGTCGTCGAGAGCGCGGCCCTCGAAATCGTCGAGGGTACTGATCCTCATCCGATCGGCGACCGCGGCTCCCTCGATGATCTCCTGCCGGGCGTCGTAATAGCCAGACCGGGTATAGCCGTCCGTCCGAGGTGCATAGCTTGCTACCAGCACCCGACGCTTGGCGGAGCTGCGGTTCGCTTCGCTGAAGTGTGGGACGAGTCCTCCGATGCAGACGGCGTCGCCGGGAGAGAGCTCGATGGGCGCCCAGGAGAGGGTGGACGCGATCTCGGCGGTGACTACTCCTCGGTCGTCCGTGGGGAGAATCTCGCCCACTCCGGGATCCATCCACAGACACCCAGAGCTGGTCGTGCACTCGTCGATTGCAACCAGGACGGAAATCACGTCGGTCGCACCGGGATAGGCGATGAGATCCTGGTGAGGGCTGAACCCTGCGCCACCGGGGTGCTTGTAGTTGATCTTGTCCTTGAAATCGACCACGTCGGTACCGAGATGATCCCCGGCGATCTCGCGGAGCGCACCGGCCACGACTCGGGCGAACCCGACGTGGCATGCGGAAACGTTCTCGGTGCGACAGATCGCGGGACCGGAATCGGTCTGCTCCGCATAGTGGCCCCAGATATGGCTCCCCGCAGGCCAGCCCTCTACGGAGGATGTCCAGCCTTGGAGGTCTCCAAGCTCTTCGCCCTGCAGTGCCCCACGACACACCGGAGGTTGAGTGGTCACGACCGGCCACCGTGGAGCTTGTTCATCCGGCCACGAGCCGCAGTGCGATCCGCCAGTGGTCCAGGTCGGGCACATCGCGGCCGGGGACCTTCGCCGCGTCGTCGGCCTTGCGAAGAAGGACGGCATCCGAGTGATGGGGAGATCGCTCGAATTGCTCTGCCTCGGCGGGAGACAACGGTCCTCCCTGTAGTTCGAGGGTATGGATGCTCGTCGCCGACAACGTCGAACGGTAGGAGCGGTGGGTGCCGACGAGATAGCGCTTGGCCGGGACGTGCGCTTCCACCAGCCCGGCCACGCGTTCGCCGAGGAGCGCCCGTACCCGCTGGCCGCCGAGCGCACCGTGGACTTCGTCAGAACCGAACTGGTGACCGATGTCGTGGACGAGCCCGGCGACCTGGAGCTCGGCATCGTTCGGTCTGGCCCGGCTCAGCTCGTAGGCGCACTGGAGGCCGTGGTCCAACGCGTCGATGTCGTCGTTCTCGCCCGATGGCGTGTCGCCGAGCGCTTGCATGAAATCGACGAGGTCGGCGAGGTCGGTGAAGCCCTGAACGAGGTGGTCTGTCATTCGAGCCTTTGCGGTACGCGGCCGATCGTTCCTCCGACAACGAGCATGTCGCTCAGGACACGGTCTGCATGACGGGAACGCCAGGTGAGCATGGACTGCGCCTGGTCGAGCGCTGTTTCAGGGTCGTCCAATTCGTGCCCCCACGATCCATCTGCTTCCACGTTGTAACAGCGCCATTCCCCGCTCCCAAATTGGACATAGGCGACCGAGTCGGATCGCGACACGGCCAGGTGCTTGGACTCGAGGCGCCGATCCCACGGCCACTCGTGAGGTCCAAAGGGGAGGTACTCCCAGCGCCAGTCATACTCCCAGTGGGCGGCATCTCGCCACCAGGGGGGGTCGTTTCCGGTGAGGAATGAGGTGAGCGGCAGTCCGTCGCACTGAGCTGGGACCTCGGTCCCAATGGCCTCGCAGACCGTCGGAAAGATGTCCACGTTCTCGGTGAAACGGTCGATCACGGATCCGTGCGCACCCGAGTGCCTCGGGTCTCGGACGATTCCCGGGATGTGGTAGCTGGACTCGAACTCGCCGCCCTTCCCTAGTCTTCCCTGGTCGCCGAGCTGCTCCCCGTGGTCCGAGGTTACGACCACGAAGGTGTCGTCCCACATCTCGAGGTCCACCAGTGCCTGGACGAGCCGTCCGAGCTGGTGGTCGACGTCGGAGATCATGCCGTAGTACTGCGATGCCAGGATCTGGAACGCGGGGCCCACCGGAGGCCGGATCGTTGCCAGCCGTCCGCAGAACGGGGTCTCCCGGTCGGGAGGGGCGACCGGCGGGACAACCGCCTCCGGGTCGTATTCCTCCGACCAGTGTCCCGCCGCCGCATACGGGGGATGGGGCCGCCAGTAGCTGACATGGGCGAACCACGCGCTCTCCTGCCGGCGCAGCCACTCGATCACGGCGTCGGTGAGGAACGCCGATACTCCGTGCTCGGCGGGGCGCTCTGCCTCGGAGGCCAAGGCCTCCTCGCCGTCAGACAGCGCGTCGCGGTATCCGAGGTCGTCCAGCCATGCCCGCCAAGCAGTCTGGTCATCGGGAAGCTCCAGGGCCACGTCGAAGCCCGGGGGATAGTCCTGGTAGCTGAGGAGCCGCACGTCGTCCGGTCCGGTCGAGCTCCTCGGGTCGAGGCTCTGGTCCGCATACCCGAACACGACTGGCGTGTAGCCCGCTCGGCGTGCGGCGCGGGCGACGTTGTCGAAACGGTTGTCGAGCGGTGTTCCGTTGCCGACGACTCGATTGTTCAGCTGGTATGTACCGGTGTAGAGGCACGCTCTGCCGGGCCCGCACGGCGCGGCCTGGCTGTAGTGGCGTGCCAGACGAACTCCCTGCGAGGCGATCGAATCGAGGTTCGGTGTGCGCACAACCGGGTGACCGGCAGACGAGAGGCAATCGCCCCGGAATTGGTCCAGTGTGATGAGGAGGACGTTCACCGGCTGCATGCCTGACGATTGCCACGAGACCCTGTTGGACACGTGTTGGTCATTCCGTGGTCCTAATCAAATTGGCCGTCGTCGCGTACATGTCGGCTCGCGACAATCTCGGCCGACGGCGGAGTTGGGTGCCACGGCGACCTCGAGCTTCATATCCACGATCCACCCTTCGTAGGTCGGGGCCCTGGCTTCATCGCCCTCTGTGAAAATCATGCCTGTCCTCTGTACGTTCGTCGGATGGGACGGGGCTGTGGTGAGATCTGCTGCAATCAGTTCTGAACCACTCTCGACGGCCTCGCTGATTGATGCGTCCCTCTGTGCCGCCGGCGAAAGTCAGCAACAACCCAAACCGAGACGATAGACGGCGTATTCGGTGGTGGCCTCCTCCCACGCGAAGCGTCCTGCGTCGATGGCGAACCTGCGGTTGTTGGTCGTGTCCGATCCCGGGAATTTGGTGGGCGGCCCCGATCTTCCAGCCGTTTGACAAGTTGGCTGACCTCCCACTGAAGCTGGGTGACCATCGCAACCCGGCAGGTGTTGAATGGGTTGCCTCAAGGATCGAAAGCCGACCGCACTTCGGTGGCAAAGCGTTCGAGATCGTCCACCTCGGTGGAGCCGAACCGCAGCGTGACGTGGTCCACTCCGGCTTCTTCCAACAGCCGGAAGTCTGAGACCAGCTGATCGGCGGTACCCACGAAACGGGGCCGGTTGTCGGCGTCGACCCAGGCTTCGGGCGTGTAGCGGAACTCGGATCCGCGAGGAGCCCGGGCCGGCGGCGGTGGCCAAGGCATCGAAGGTCTGGTAAGCAGCCTGGTCGCACCGCAGCTGTACGAGAAGGTGAAGGGCCCGACAAGGCCCGCCGCCGCCCGCATATCCAGGATGCGCCGTCGGGCCTCACGGTACGTGTCGTCTGGCATCCATAAGGGGTGCCAGCCATCGCCGAGAAGTGCGGCGCGGCGCTGGGCGGCCATGGCGTTGCCACCGACCCAGACCGGGGTCCGCTTCGGAGGTGACACCACCGAATGGCCCTCGGGTGCGGAGCGTTGGGCTCGGAGGAAATCGTCGGTGACTTCGGCCCGGCGTTCATAGGGAGCCGTCCCGAGTACTTGGAACTCCCCTCTCAGATACCCAATGCCCACCCCGAGAATCAGACGGTCCCCGGCCAGTCGACCCAGTGTCCCGGTCATCGCGGCGACAAGGAGCGGGTGCCTATACGGGGCCACCAACACGTCAGTGCCCATTCGCAGGTGTTTGGTAAAACCGAGGCCCCAGGCGCACGTCGCCAGTGGCTCGAGGAACGGCGGGGTGAGATTCACATCCGCCGCGTAGTCGGGCACGGCGATATGGTCAGGGAACCAGGCGGAATCGAAGCCCAGCTCGTCTCCGGCCACGAGAAGGTCCCGAACTTCCGGACCGTCGGCGTGGGGTCCATAGGCCGGGACGGCAAAGCCGAACTTCATCCGAAGTGCCTTCGCTGGTCCCCGGCAAGATCGACCATGATGAGACGATCGGAGAAGCGCCACCCGCCCTTCGTCCTTTCGAAGCGATCCGCGTAACGCCCCGAGAGGATGATCTGGATCGGCTCTCCCGGAACGATGCCCTGGAGCACCGTGAAGTAGCAGTCGGAGGTCGCACTGTCCGCCCCCGGCTGAAGATCAATGCTGAGGTTGGTGATGAGGTGCTTGGTCCGCGGGCTGCCGTCGTACAAGTGCACTCTGTCGTAGACCGCCCGGACCTGGCCTGTGCCTTTCAGCACCGTTCGTGTCGAATCCGAGCGCCAGGTGGCGTGCTCGAAGAGGGCAGCCACGCCGTCGAGGTCCCCGGCGTCGAGCCGCCCGGCGTAGGCGTGGACAAGCGCCGTGATCTCACTCAGGTCCGTCACGTTCTCATTCACGCCGCATCGGTAGCAAAAATCGGCGGTCTGCGCCAGCTCGATCGGGCTGTTACCTCTGCGCGGGCGTCACTCCCTGTAGCGGACGACCCGGTCTCGGTGACTTGCGGGTTGGTTGATGTTGTCGGGGTGGCTCGATGATCAACCGGGCTCGATCCGTACCGACCGCAGGGCGTGGGGTGGGATCGTTAGACGCACCCGCTTGCCGTCGATCACCTCGAGTGCTCCTCCGGCCGGATCCGCGAGTTCCTCGTCGAGCCGGACCAGTAGGCGCGATGACCACACTCCGGGCAGCAGGTTGGTCATAAGCCCGCCGATGAGCTCCCCAGCGAACCGATCGGACTCGCGCACCGAGGCGATGGCCGGCACGGTGTAGTCCTCAAGCCGGCCCCGCACCACGTTCCAGCCCGTCTCCTCCTGTAGAGCACGGGCGACGGCCTCGGTGTTGGCGTCGGGCAGCGCGTGGTCTATGCCGTTGAGGAAGAGCAGCCGAGTGGCGCCAGCCGCGATCATCTCCTCGCCAACTCCCCGGAGCCGCTTCACGGCGGCGACGATGTCATCGGGCAGCGTGGCTGCGGCGAAGTACCCCCTGGGCAGGTGGCAGGCAACAACGCTCGAGCCATCGGGTGCCGCCCACCGGTATACGGGTGGAAGCCTGTCGAGCTCGTCCCCGTTGCCCCTCCAGTAGGTGAACCCGTCGAGCCCGAAGCCGGCGAAGATCTGGGGGAACTGCGACGGGTGCCCGAAGGAGTCCGGCGTATAGGCGACCCGGGAGACCGGTCCGTACTGCTCGCCGACCCGCCGGCCCTCCAGGAGGTTGCGAACGTGCGTCTCACCTCCGGGAAGGAGCGAGTCCGGCTGGCACGTACCACGGACCGATCGCGAGCCGCCCGCTACGGCAGGCGGTGGCCAGGCGCTCGGCCTGGTGAGGCCGTATCGCCAGGTAGTCCTCGACCACGATGGTCTGGCCGTCGAGCACGAAGCTCCATCCGGGATCGCGATCGAGCAGGTCGAGCACCCGGTCCACCGTGTCGACGAGCCTGGCTCGGAAGGCCTGGAAGGTCCGATACCACTCTCGGTCCCAGTGGGTGTGGGAGACGATCACGCAGTCCACAGACGCAGATCATGCCCGAGCAGGAACGGTCACGCCTCCCGCGGGTCGATGGGCAACATGATCCCGTGGATTTCCACGGCACCGTTGTGGCGAATGCTGCAATTACCACCCCTCATCCGGGGTGGTGGGATGCATCAGATTCGGGGCCACTCCTCGTGCGCCGATCGGCGCAAGTCAGGTACCACCACCGGTCGGTTGCGAATCATTGGTTCCGATATCTGGCCGCTCGCCGGTGTCGACCAGATCCTGGGCGACCTCGCGGAGCTTGATGTTGAGGTGCTGAGAGGCTTGGCGCAAGATGCCAAACGCCTGATCGGCCGTGATCCGCTCCCGCTCGATCAGGATGCCCTGCGCTTGGCCGATCAGCTCCCGGGTAACCAGGGCGGCCTGGAGGTTCTCGGCACGGCGTGCCTCGTCTTCGTGCGTACGCGCCGCAGAGGCCGCGAGGCCGCCCAGGGCGGCGAGCAGAAGCCCTCTCGCTCTGTCCACGACACCGAAGGCCTGGCGAAAGCGGGCATAGAGGTTGAGGGCTCCAAGGGTGCCATTGCCGAACAGGGGCACTGCCAACACGCTCCGGATGCCCTTCGCTGCTGCTTGGGGCCCGAACTCCAACCAGCGGGGGTCATCGGCGAACTCGTCGGCATAGAGGGTGACTCCGTGGGTTACGGCGTCGATGCACGGCCCCTCACCGAAACGCTGTTGGAGCTCATCGACCTCCAATACAAGAGGATCAGTATGTGCCGTGGTCTCCAGTTCGCCACCCTTGACAAGGAAGATACCGGCGAAGTCGCAGGCCTCGATGGTGGCGACGGCGAGGTTGACCACCTGGTTCAACGTTTCTCCGACATCGCCCGCCCCGAAGAGCACCCGAGCGGTCTGCGAGAAGTCGAGCGCGAGCTCGGAAGTCAGCTTCTCGCCAACGATTGTAGGCTCGGAAAGATCGGGGTTCTCGTCGCCTGTCAAAAGCCCTCGTTCCCTTGGGAGCGCCAAGTACGAGCATCTGTGCTGGCGGGTGGTCCCGCACCTTGTGTTCGCCAGCGGCCTTGGCCAACCACCCTTCCATGGTACCGAATCGGGACCCGACCCAGATTCTCAAATTGCGACCCCCTCCTTGAGCTCGACACTCGGGCACCACGGGTTCGATCTCGAGGAAAGCTCAGGAGAACGAGTTCCAGAGGGCGGCCCAGAATCAAGCCGGTCTGGGCACCTCCCCATCCGGCTCAGGGGGCGAGGCTCTCCGAACCGGCAGCCCAAATAGCGCAGAGCTCGGCGGTAGGAACCGGCCAGGCTCTCCTGACAATAGGGCAGGTCGTGGTCGCAACAGAATCGTTGGACGATGGGCTGGGCTCTCACCAAATTGGGACGAGGCATCATGGGAAACAGATGATGTTCGATCTGATAGTTGAGGCCCCCGAGCATCAGCGTGGCGAACCGACGGCCCCTGACGTTCCGCGCC
>CAVYNO010000002.1:0-62161 GCA_963769825.1 uncultured Acidimicrobiales bacterium | reverse complement strand
GTGGCTCCATGCAGTGACCACCCTTACCAGCGGGGTTCTCGTCCACAAGCCGCCAGCGACGGCCCCTTTGGCAAAGATCCCCGGCACCACCTGGCCCACGATCCCAAGCTGGTGGGTGCCGTCGTAGATCAAATTGATGGTGATGGGTGAGGGCAGCTAATCGCTGTCTAAGACGGGGATCTGCAAGCCGATGGATTGCGACCTGCCAAAAACTGATCTGCACGCAGACGACGACAAACTCTGAAGCGTAATCAGGAGGAAGGCTGCGTGGGGCCATCTCCTGCTCCAGTGCACGACAAAGTGACCCGAACCTCCCCCGGCAGTGCTTCGTCGTGTCAGTGGTCCCTCGGGGACTTTGCAACTAACTGTGCGTGACCGCTGCCTTTGTGGATCACTTCGGACGCAACGATATGGCAACCCACATTCGCCCTAACTGCTACTGGCGGTATTTATGGTCCAGGTGATGACGATCCCCGCCCAGATGGAACAGAAGGTACATCCGCGCTACCAAGGCCGCGACCGCGTGCTCCACATCCTCGTAGTCGCGGCACTGGCCTGGGGTATGGCCTACCTGGTGTGGCGGGCGCTGGACACCGCATCGGGGGCGCAGCCGGTGATGTTCGCCGTCCTCTACGCGTGCGAGGTGTTCGGTCTCGCCGCACTGGCGTCGTTCGCCTTTCTGGCATGGCGGATCCCCTCGCCCACTCGTCCAGAGATCGGGTGGCGGCCGACCGTCGACGTCTTCGTCTGCACGTACGACGAGGGTCTGGACGTGCTGGCCGGCACCCTGGTGGGATGCGACCGGATCACCTATCCGCACATCACGTGGGTGCTCGACGACGGGCGCCGGCAGGACGTGCGCGAGTTGGCCGAGCGATTCGGGGCCCGCTATCTGACCCGACCTACCAACGAGCACGCCAAGGCAGGGAACATCAACAACGCACTCGCATACACGCAGGGACAAGTGTTGTTGATTCTGGACGCCGACCACGTGCCACAGCCCGACATCCTCGACGCCACCATCGGTTACTTCGACAACCCTTCGGTGGCCGTGGTCCAGACACCCCATGACTTCGGCAACCACGACTCCTTCCAGCACTTCGAGACCGGTCGCCACGACCAGAGCATGTTCTTCGAGACGATCATGCCCGGCAAGGATCGCCACAACGGGGCGTTCTGGTGCGGCTCGGCGGCGTTGATTCTGCGCCAAGCGCTCGAAGGCATCGGTGGAATCGCCACCGAGACCATCGCCGAGGACTTCCACACCACCATACGGCTGCACGGACAGGGATGGCACTCCCGCTATCACAGCGAGACCCTGGTTCAGGGTCTTGCCCCCCACGACCTGGCCTCGTACCTCTTGCAGCGCGACCGGTGGGCGCGGGGCAACCTGGCCGTGCTGCGCACTCCGGAGAACCCGGCCATCGCGGCCGGCCTGACCCTCAAGCAGCGGGCCAGCTACCTCTCGTCGCTGCTGGCGTACTTCGTGCCGCTCCAGCGAGTGGCCATGGTGGCCGTGCTGGCGGCAATGCTGATCACAGGCCGGCTTCCACTCCACGCCACCCTGTGGCAGTTCGGGCTGTTCTGGCTGCCTTGGATGGCCCTGAACCTGACGGCGTCGGCGATGCTCTGCCGGGGGCGGGCCACGCTGTGGGACGGTTCCTACTCCACGCTCCTGACCACAGGCATCTTCGCCAGGGCGGCCTTTGCACTCATCCATCCATTCCGGAGCTCTTTCAAAGTCACGCCCAAGGACGGGATCGATGACGGGGGTTGGTCGGCGGTGAGCCAGCTCCGCCTGGTGATGGCCATGGCCGCGGTGCTGGTGGCAGCCATTGTCGTTCGTGTTCTCGGGCTGTTCGGCTTGCTTTCGGTGCCTGCACTCCACGGGCTGGCCGTGGTCGCCGGTCTGACCTTCGCCGCCTGGGAGCTGATCCTGATCGGCGCTGCGCTCGTCAAGGTGGGCCGCCGCCGGCAGGCACGCCGCCACTACCGGGTGCCGGTCGAGGTCGCCGGCGTGGTGAACGGAGCGCTGGTACGGGTCGTCGACCTGACCCCGGGTGGGGCCGGGGTGGTCGGCGCCGACCCAATCGAAGTCGGTTCGGAGGTCCAACTCCATCTCGACCTCCCCGGCATCGGGGGTGAGGCCCGTGACATCCGCGTGGCCTTCACAATCTGTTCGTGCCGCCCGGCAGAAGGAATGGGCTGGCGAATGGGAGGCACGCTCAGGCCACTCGGCCAAGCCGACCTCGAGGCGCTCATCGAGTATTGTCACGTGGTCAGCGCACGCGCTCGCCTGACCGAATCGGGCCAGTTGTCGCCGGCAGACCCGCCTGCAGACGGGCGGCTGACGGACGACGAGCGGATACAGCCGCACCTCTCTGCGCTCGGCTAACGGTTACCGGCGCCGCAACGTCGGAGCATTTCCTACGTCGCAATTACTGGGGTGGATATCCTCTCCGGGTTCGAGCGAATGGCCGTAGTCGGAGCGTCGGAGCTCTGCGTTGTCGGGTTGAACGGGTCGGCAAAGCACCGGCCAGGCCCCCCAAATATCCGGAGCGAAGGACTACTGACCCTCGTCCCTCCAACAACGGACACGCGCTGTCTCGCCAAGTTCCTGCCGTAAGCACCGTGTTATGTCCCGTCCTTTGGACTCGAATCTCGCATCCGGTCCGTAGATGCAGCGGGATCGCTTCGATTCAACAGGTTGTCGTATGCCTGGTGCCCTGGCTCAGTCGGTTCACCAACGCCGAACTGATTGGCAAAGTTACTGGGTCGATGTCGCCGTACGCTTCAAACGGCGGACCGTCAGACCAGAGCGGAAAGCAGTCGTCGTCCGTCATCACTTTGATGCGTCGCATCGATACGATTATGTTGGAAGGCTGGCGGCCCCGCCACACCGGTCCGATCTGGCACCGTGACCCCAGAAGAGATCATCTACCAACGACGCCTGGCCGTGTTTGACCGACGCGCACTGGTCCAAGAACGTCTCTGAGACCTGCCGGTCTTTGGCATCTCTCGGACCCGCTACTACGAGTGGACAGGCGTGGCCGACCGCTACGGCCTCGAAGCCCTTATGCCCAAGGCACGCCGAGCTCCCCAGATGCCCGGGGCCACCTCGACCCATGTGGTCGAAGAGCTGCTCACCCTGGCCGTGCTCGAGCCCACCATTGGCCATCGTCAATACGCCGACCGGCTCGGTGACCGGGCCTTGGTCATCGCCAAGTCGACGGTGCAAAAGATCCTGGCCGCCCGCGGCGTGGGGACCCATGTCCTCCGCCATTGTGGTGGCCACCACCGGGCTCGTGGCCGATATAGCACGATCGGACGACCCTTTCGGTTTCTCCCGAGCCACGGAGGGCCCAGGCGAGTGGTCAGCGTGGACAGCTTCTACATCGGCAAGCTCAAGGGCGTGGGCAAGGTATATCAACTCCCGCCATTGATGTCTTCATCCCGCTGGGTACACCAAGAAAAACAAGCCCGCATGACAACCATCATCCACAGAAACCATCTCACCCTCGACTCTCGGTCCGGAAGGTCTAGCCGTGCAGACCCAGGGTGGGGGCGAGATCTGGCGCACCCGCTGCCTTGCGGAGCGGCGGCACGCCGACAACCTCATCCAGCAGTCTCGTCAGCGCATACTGATTCAGCGCACGGCCGATGACCTTGTGCGACACGCCCGGCGCCAGAATCACGAACGGTACCTGTTCCGTCGTCTCCCCCTCATCGAAGACCACGACGATGGCCAGCCTTCCAGCGCGCCAGTCGGCCCCCGAAAGGAGCACCGGAATCCACGAACGGAGCCACGCATCGGCCTGCGCCAGCGTCCCGTCATGACCATCGTGGATGAGGTTGGGCGCGATCTGACCCACGTTCGGCAGGGTGCCATGTGCAACGTCAGAGGCAAGCGCGCCTCGGGCGACCGTTCCCGCTGGGACATCGTGTTTCCGACAGAGGGTGGTCTCGGTAGGAAAATACGCCCAAGGATTGTGGTTCACATCGTAGTTGCCGCTATAGCCGAGGTCACATGCTTCGGCATGGATTCTTGGTACGCGCGGGCGCTGGCGCCCTTGGCGATGGCTTGACCGAAGACCGAAGGGCCTGGATAGGTGCAGCCCGGACCAGGAGAGCAGTCTTGCGGCTCGTTGAAGGCGGACCCACCAAAGATGGCCAGATAGTTCGGAAGACTCGGGTGTCCAACGTCGCTCCATGAAGTCGCGTACCCGAATTGGCGAGCAAGACTCCACAGGTACGGCATATGAGACGGAAAGACCTGTCCGATGCTGTGGTTCTCCTCCATGATCACCAGAATCTTGGTGACTCCCTGTCCCGTGTGGGGCGTGCCGGCAGGGTTCGCCGCTGCCGCCGTCGGCGATGTATTCGCCGCCGCAGTTCTGGCGGCGGCCGTTCCGGTCGAGCCATAGCCGACGACGAGCAGGCCAAGGATCGGCACGACCCATATGAATCTGAGGGCAGCATGCGTGCGGGCTTGCGTTTAGGTTTCTGTCTCATTGAGATCGGGGACTCCAGGTGACGACCCGGCGTGGTGTGAAAGCGGCGGAAGGGGAAGGAAACCAGCCTCTCAATATATCTCGATCGCCGGCGTCACAGGCCGGTGAAATAGGCACCCGTCGCGTCCACTTTCGTTGCCTTCTTGAAGGCGTGCGTGCCGAATACTCATCTGAGCAGGTCACGCTGCGGGTCGGTACTAGTCACGGCCGACCATGAAGCAGTCGTCGCGGCGCGGTGATCCTGAGACCATGCCCTTATGACATGCGTGGGCATAAGAACGGTCCGGACTCCGTGGAATCTCTCCTGGCAACGCATCGTCATGTTCTCGTCAGGTTGGATCCTTAGAGTCACCTCTATGGCGACATAGAAATGAGTGTCTCTTGCTCTGATCCCAGCCCTTGGGTAGAGCCGAAATGTATGGCCAATGCACAACCTGTCATCGCAAGCAGGCTGGGGGCAATGGTCCGGCAGTATTTCGGATTCAAAGAATCGAGTGATTCAGGATGAAAAACGATTCGGCGCCGGTGAATTCGATCTTCGATGTATCGCAGCGAGACCACGTCACGGCTGGATGGGATAGCAACGGCACGACGGGGAGAAAGAGCGCACGACTCAAGGCGATTCCCGGTCGTAACGGAATCGCGCTTGACATGCTTATCGTTGTGCTTGACGTGCTGGTAGTCGCTGTGTTTGTGATATTGGCCATGATCGTTCATTGGTAGATCCCATGTTCTCTTCGGTCGTCACTGATGGTGCTCTGTGGGGGGCGCCGGTCCGGCGTCGCGCCGCCTTGCGTACGCTGCGTGCGCAAGGTTGAGTAGCCCCCTTATGACGCAACCCCCATCGCAGGTTTGGAATTGTTCAAACTGGTCATAAGGTAGCTGAGCCAACAGGGAGTAGTTGGGTGCGCACTTCTCTCATCCGTTACGAGGTTTCGGATGAATCGAATCGAAGTTCGCAAAGTGCTGCAAGAGAGTGTTTTGGGTGCATTCCCCGAGTCTGCTCTACGTAAGTTGGAGGATGGTGCGCGCGTCACCACACTCTCAGCCCGTCAGCTTCTCTACGATCCTGAGATCTCAATTATTGGTGAAGGAACCGTTTCGGCATACGTCGACGACGGGTACGGCCGACATCTGGCCGTCTCCTATATGCGACGACCCCGGGCTGTCGGCATGGCTCTTGCCGCGGGCAGCGGCTTCCCGGTTGCCTTTCAGGCGGTGGTCGACACCACGATCATTCGCATTACGAGGGCCCAGTTCGACGAGATCAGGAAGGACCATGGCGAAGTCGGTTGGGTTGCTGCACAAGAACTCGCGCACGACATCGATGAGCTCTTGGCCGAGATCGTGCGGGTGGCCTTTCGCCCTGTTCGGGCGCGGATCGCCCATCACCTCTTGGCCCTCACCGACTGCGAGCATCAGACCGTTCACCAGGCCGAACTGGCGGCCGCGGTCGGTTCGGTACGAGAGGTTGTCGCCCGAAATTTGGGACCGCTCCGTGAGGCGTGCTTGGTCGAGGTGAGCCAAGCCGGTGTGGCGGCGACCGACGAGGCGGGCTTACGTGAAGTCGCTGAATCACGGGGACGAGGCAGCTGTGACATGAGTCCGCCTAAAGTCACTGACAGAAGGACATCGGAAGCCCAGAGTTAGAGAACGTCCAATGTTTTTGTCACTCCGACATGGGTCACGGTTCTCGATGAGAACGGCACGAAGGCCCGAATTCATCGCTGGATCGATGCTGTGCGCCGCCACGATCGCCTTGGCTTCATGCGGTTCGGGACCTTCCAAGGACGCGGCGTCGTCCACGCTCCGATCAGTCTCTTCGACAACGACCACCCCACCGCCGACGGGCGCTGCCGCACTGGTGCTCGCCGCCTACCGGGGGATGTGGTCGGACATGGTCGTCGCATCGAGAACTTCCAACTACCAGTCACCATTGCTGCCCCAACACGCCTCAGGAGCGGCCTTGTCGACGCTCGTCCAGGGCCTGGCGAGGAATCAGCAAGCTGGGATCATCACCAAGGGCGAACCTACCTTCCACCCTCAGGTCACTTCATTGTCTCCATCTGGAGCTCCGACACAAGCCACCATAACGGACTGCGTCAGCGACGCTCATTGGCTCGAATACAAGGCGGACGGAAGGCTCGTGAACAACGTCCCCGGCGGCAATCGGGCGACTACGGCGATTGCCGTCAACACGGACGGCATTTGGAAAGTGACCCAGCTCGCCGTACAAGCCGTCGGCACCTGCTGATTCCTCTGCTGTTCGGGTTCACCGTTTGTGCCACTGCACTCACTTTCACCAGCGCACCAGCCTCTGCCAACGGAGGCTTCACTGGCGTCCAGTGTGACGATTCGGGAAGAAGTTCCTGCACGCTCACTGCAAGTACGTCTGGACAACCGGCGACTCCGTCTGGCTCGCCAACCGTCCAACCGGTCAGCGCGACGAAGGCAGGCAGCAACCAGTGTCAGGCACCGAATGACGTTGGAACGCTTGTGCCCTGTAATGATTCAACTTTCGGCTGGCTCGGTTCGACCGGTTGCTACTACAAGGCCGATCCCGGCTTCCAACCACCGCCCTCCGACACAGTCGACCAGCATCCGGCCGGCCAAGCCGGCGCCTACTACACCGTCACCTGCTCACCCCAAAACCTCAGTACCGGCGGCGGAATTGTCTGGATACCGGCTGGCCCAGCAGCGGTTGCTGTTGTGCTTCCGAACCCAGCAGTGTTGGCCCAACGGGCGGTCAGCCAAATCGCCGTTCCCAGCCTGCAAATTGACGCTTCACCCGCTGTCGGAGCCGATCAGCTCGTGGGCCTTCCGACGTGGCTGTGGCTGGAACCCGACGGGTGGCATCCAATCGCGGCCACGGCGGCAGTCCCGGGTGAGTCGATAACCGCGACCGCCACGCCTACATCGGTCACCTGGAACCTAGGGGATGGAAACTCCATGGTCTGCCAGGGACCGGGGACGCCGTACACGGCGGCCGACGCTTCCGATGCGTCCTCCCCCACCTGTGGCTACAGCTACCGCACCTCTTCTGCCGGGCAGCCCAACGACACCTTCGCCGTCACGGCAACGGTGTCGTGGTCGGTGAGTTGGGCGGGTGGGGGTCAGACCGGTACCGTGCCCGCTCTTGAAAACACCGCCAGCACCGCCCTACGTGTGGCCGAGGTCGAGTCCCTCAATACCAACGGACAGGAGGCCTGACGATGGCTCGGTTCGCCCCATCACCGCTGAAGCCACCAAGTGCCACAAATGGCGCCGCATCACCCGGCCCAGAAGCAAATGCCCGAGACCGCAAGGCACCACGGCCGCCCAGTCGGAGAAATCTGCCCCTCGTCGCCCTCGGCGTGCTGTTGATCGTCGGGCTGCGCCCTTGGGTTCTCGTCTGCCTGGCTGCGCGCCGGAGGACGAGAACAGGTGTTGGTCGCGGCGAACAACGTTCCAGCCGGAGGAGTCCTGACTTCGTCGGATCTCCGTTCCGCCCAGATGTCAATCGGCACCGGCGTGGCCTTCATCTCGGCCGCAGACGGGAACCAGGTCGTCGGCCGTGCGGTGACGTCAGCGATCACCGCCGGGACCCTTCTTGCTCCCTCTGATGTCACCGGGAACCCCGGGCCACCGAGCGGCCGCGCCGTGGTGGGTCTCGCATTGAAACCGGGCCAGTACCCAGCCAACATCGAGACCGGCGACCGGGTCCTCGTCGTTATCAACACCGGAGGCTCGACATCATCGGGACCCACAATTTCGGCGACGTCGCCCACGACCACGGCACCAGTGGAGGCCACGGTGGTCGAAGTCGATCAAGCACCGGCCAACAGCTCTGAGTCGATTGTGGTCTCGGTGCAGATGCCCCAAGGCAACGGGGCGGCCGTGGCCTCTGCCGCCAGCGGCGGAGACGTAGCCCTGGTCGTCGTCTCTTCGGAAAGTCCCGCATGAGCGGCATGGGCGGGTCTGGGCCGAACGCGAGAAGCGACGCCATGAGCGTCGTCGCCCTGGCATCGTCCAAGGGATCACCGGGGGTGACCACGCTGGCTGTTGCGTTGGCGTCGTGGTGGCCACGTCCGTCGACCGTGATCGAAGCCGACCCCGCCGGAGGCGACCTGGCGGCTCGTCTGGCTCTGCCCGAGGAGCCGGGCTTGGTGAGCCTGGCCGCGACCCATCGCCGCCGACCGATCGCAACGTCGTCGAAAGCCACCCTCCTCGAGCCCTTTGTCCAAGAGACGGCGGCGGGAATCAGGGCGGTCGTCGCTCCGGCCAGCCCTCGCCAGGTCGTCGCGGCACTTGGGTTGCTTCCCGAGGTGCGTCCCCCGCTCGCTCCCCGAGGTACCGATCTCTTGGTCGACATTGGACGTATGTCGGAGCCGGGAGTTGGTGCCCGGGGAGCGACCAACCGAATCGCCTTCGCCGCCAATACGGAGATGTGGGTCTGGGTCTGTCGGCCCCAGCTCGCCGACCTGGCTCATCTGGCCGCAGCGCTGCAGGACCCACAGGCGGCCGACCGGGAACAGGCCATCGTCCTGGTCGGAGATGGCCCGTACCCAAGCGACGAGGTTGCCGAGACCCTCGGTGTCACTGTTCTCGGCCGCCTGCCCGCTGACCCGGCTGGTGCGGCCGCCCTGTGGGCCGGGGAGACCAAGCGGTGGCAACGCAGCGTCCTCGGTCGGGCCTCCAAAGACCTGGCCGCGGCCCTTGTCCCGACGCTCGATCCGGGTGAAGAAACCGAGGCGAACCGAGCTGATGGTCTCGGCGCCTCTCGCCCCGAGGCGCCCGATCAAGGCCACGCCACGGTGCCGACCGGGGCGCCCGGTGACCGCGCCGATTGACTTGCGGGCTGCAGATATCACGGAGCGTATTACGGCCGAGGTCACCCGCCGGCTGAGCCGCGATGCACAAGGACACGACGGCGCGTGGAACGCCGGAGCGATGAGCGAAGGTGACCGGACCGTCCTCGGACGTCACCTCATCGGCGAGGCCCTCCAGACCGAAGCGACCGCGGCCCTGCGAGAAGGCAGGGCGGTGCTCACCCCTGAAGCCGAGGACCAAGTGACCGCCGAGGTTTATGCCGCCCTTTTTGCCATGGCCGGCTTCCAGCCCTACCTCGACGATCCATCGATCGAGAACATCAACGCCAACGGAGCCGACGAGGTCTTCGTCCGCTACGCCGATGGGACCCGGGAGCAGGTCGATCCCGTGGCATCGTCGCGACGCCGAGTTGATCGAGCTGATCCGTACCCTGGCCGCCCGGGTCGGGCTCGGCGAACGCCGCTTCGACCTGGCCTCGCCCCGCCTGAGCCTGCAGCTACCCGACGGGAGCCGGCTCTTCGCCGTCATGGCGGTGACCGGGCGGCCGTGCGTCTCCATCCGCCGACACCGCTTCATGAAGGTCACCCTGGACGACCTGGTCGGCGCTCGGCACGCTCGACGCGGGGTCTGGCCCAGTTCTTGGCCGCCTGCGTGGCTGCCCGCAAGAACCTGCTTGGTCACCGGAGGGACCGGGGCGGGCAAGACCACGATGCTGCGGGCGCTGTGTGCCGAAATTCCACCTTCCGAGCGCCTGGTCACCATCGAAGACGCCCTCGAACTCGGACTCGACCGAGACCCCGAGGCTCATCCCGACGCCGTCGCCATGCAGGCGCGCGAGCCCAACGTCGAAGGAGAAGGCGAGGTGACCCAGGCCGACCTGGTGCGCTGGGCGCTGCGCATGAGCCCAGACCGGGTCCTGGTCGGCGAGATCCGAGGCGCCGAGGTCATCCCCATGTGCAATGCCATGACCCAGGGCAACGACGGCTCGATGGCCACCCTGCACGCCAACTCGCTCCAAGAGCTGCGTTTACTCGCCTGGCCACCTACGCCGTCCAGGCCCCCGAACGCCTGCCCCTGGAGGCGACCAACCTCATGGTGGCCAACGCCGTCGACTTCGTGGTCCACCTCGGCACCGACATCGATGGCCGGCGGGTGGTCGCCTCGGTGCGCGAGGTGGTCGACGCCGAGGGAGCCCAGGTGAGTTCCAATGAGATCTTCCGACCCGGCCCCGACGGCCGGGCCGTCCCGGGGTGCCCATGCGCGCCGACACCGCTCGACGACCTGATGGCCGCCGGTTTCGACCCCGCCCTCCTCGCGCCGACCTCGGGAGTGGTGGGAGAGGTGACCGCCCTGGCCGCCCTCCTCGGTGCCGGCGTCGGCCTCGGCCTGGTGTTCGTCATCGTCGGCTGTCGCCGTCGTGCCCTCGGTGACCTTCGTCCCGTGTCAGCGCGTTGGCATCAGCTTGCTGACCGAGTGAACAGGGATCGGCTGCTCGGCCGCTTGGCCGGCGTGACGGGCGCCGTCGTCGTGGTCGGCGCGCTCACCGGTTGGCCCGTCGGCGCGGTGTTGGCCGGGTCTGGCGCCTGGGCCCTGCCGCCTGTGCTCGGTGGTGCAAAGGACCGCGCCCGAGCAGGTCGCCCGCACCGAAGCCATCGCCGGTTGGGCCGAGATGCTGCGCGACACCCTGTCGGCCGCCGCCGGCCTCGAGCAGGCCATCGTGGCCACCGCCTCGGTGGCACCCTTGCCCATCCGGGCCGAGGTCGTCACGCTGGCCGCGCGACTGGACGGCGGAACGTCTCGTACCGGCCCTGCGGCGCTTCGCCGACGACCTGGCCGACCCGACCGGAGACCTCGTCGTGGCCGCCCTGGTGCTGGCCGCCGGCCACGAGGCCCGACGGCTGTCCGAACTCTTGGGCTCCCTGGCCGCCGCCGCTCGGGACCAGGCGGCCATGCAGCTGCGGATCGAGGCCGGTCGGGCGCGGATCCGCACCTCGACCAGGGTGGTGGTCGGGTCCACGCTCGTCTTCGCGGCTGGGCTGATCCTGCTCAACCGCTCCTACCTCGAGCCCTTCGCCACGCCGCTCGGCCAAGCCGTCCTCGCCGTCATCGGATCTGATCTTCGGGCTGGCCTTCTGGTGGCTGGCGCGGATGGGACGACCCAGTGCGCCCGAGCGCTTTCTGGCCTCGCCCGTCCCCACCGATCCAAGGGTTGGGTCAGGCGTCATGACCATCGCGTTGGTGTGTGGGGCCGGGATCGGGCTCGGGCTTCTGCTCGTCCTTCGCGGACTGTTCCCTCCCCGAGTCCCGCTGGCCGTCGCCTTCGACCGCTTGCACGGCACCAACCATCGCGTCCCGGTCCGCAGGGAGTTGGCCACCGATCGCGGCTTCCCGGGAGACCTCTACCCCCAAGCGCCCGATGCAGGTTTCGCCGCCCGCATCGGACGCCCGCTGGCCCGGCACCTGGGCACCCTTCCCCTGTCTGTCCAGGCGCGTGCGGAGCGACCTGGCCGTACTCGGGCGCAGCCCAGAGCGGCACCTGGCCGAGAAGGTCACGCTCGCACTCTGTCGGGCTCCTCATTGTCCCGGCCTTCGCCGGGGTTCTCCTGCTCGGTGGCGCGGACCTCGGCTGGACGTTGCCGCTGTGGGCGGCGATCGTCCTCGCCGCCGGAGGCTTCTTCGCTCCCGACCTCGGTCTCCATAGCGAAGCGGCCACACGACGAGCCGACTTCCGTCACGCCCTCGGCTCGTTCTTGGACCTGGTGGTCATCTCCTTGGCTGGTGGGGCCGGGGTCGAGGGTGCGCTCAGCGAAGCAGCGGGCGTTGGACACGGGTGGGCGTTCGCCCGGCTGCGCCGGGCCCTCGACGAGGCCCGCCTTACCCGTACCGCCCCGTGGGGACCGCTCGGACGCTTCGGCGAGGCGCTCGGTGTGGCCGAGCTGAGTCGAACTGGCCGCCACCGTGTCCCTGGCCGGGGCCGAAGGAGCCAAAGTCAGAGCTTCGTTGGCGGCCAAGGCAGCATCCATCCGGGCCCATGCGCTGGCCGACGCCCAGGCCAAGGCCGAGGCCATGAGCGAACGGATGAGCCTGCCCGTCGTCGTGCTCTTCGCCGGCTTCTTGCTCTTCGTCGGCTACCCGGCCCTGGCCCATGTCCTCGAAGGCATCTGATGCATCAGCCCATCGATCGGACCTCATCGTTTTGGCCTTCGATGTCCCTCGTACATCGATCGATCTCCATTGACGGACCGCAACCCTCACGTCGAGGCAGAGACGAAAGGAGCTCAGGTGTTCTTTGAACTAGAGATGATCCGGGCCATAGCCCGGATGTCTGCGCGACCGGCTGGCCGCAGCACGAGAAGTGCCCGATGCCGGGTACTCGACCGAGGCAGTGGTGGTCACCGCCCTGCTCGTGGCCCTGGCCATCGCCGCGGTGAGCATCATCGCGGCCAAGGTGCTGGCCAAAGCCAATTCGATCTCAACGGGAGGCTAAGCGTGGGTGATCACGCACCGGCGGGCCGCGGGCTCACCCCCGGGCGCATCCTGGCCCGCTGAGTCGAAAGCGACGCTGTCGTCTGCGACGAGACGACCGGGGCAGCGCCGAACTGGTCGTCGCCACCCCGTTGCTCCTGCTGCTCATCCTCGGCGTGATCCAGTTCGCCCTCTACGAGCATGCGAGCGAGGTGGCCCAGACCTCGGCGGCCCAAGCTTTGGCCGCCACCAGGGTGCTCGGCGGCACGACGACCTCTGGGCGCAACGAAGCCGAGTCACTGCTCTCGAGCGTTGGTCGAAGCGTCCTGATCAATCCCGTTGTTTCGGTCAGCCGGGGGGCGACGACGGCAGCAGTGACCGTCACCGGCAGCGCCGAAGGGATCATCCCGCTGTTGCATCTGGCGGTGAGCGCCACGTCGTCGGGTCCGATTGAGCGCTTCGTGAGCGGCCCGTGAGACGAGAAATCGACCGCGACGATCGGGGCAGCGTGGCCGCGGAGCTGACCCTGCTCACCCCGTTGCTGTTGCTCCTGCTCGTCTTCGTCGTCGCCCTCGGTCGCCTGGCCGACGCTCGCCTCGAGGTCGACAACGCCGCCGCCCAGGCGGCCCGGGCGGCCACGGTTGCCTCCAGCGTGGGCGGGGCGAACGAGACGGCCCAACAGAGCGCGGCGGCCACCCTGGCCAGCGATCATGTGACCTGCTCGCACCTCTCGGTCAGCACCGACACTCGCCGCCTTCTCGCCCGGTGGACGCGTCGAAGTCACGGTCAGCTGTGCCGTGTCGTTCGCTGACCTCTCCTTACTCCACCTCCCGGGCACCGAGACGCGTCTCGGGCAGCGCCACCAGCCCGGTCGACCGCTTCCGGAGTGTCGGCCCGTGAGCTGTTTTACTCGTCGCAAGGAAACCGGCCGCCAAGTACGGCGCGACGACCGCGGCCAAGTGACGGCCTTTGTGGTCGTCATGGTGGCCGCCCTGATCCTTTGTGCCGGGCTGGTGATCGACGGCGGCCTGGCCTTGGCGGCCCGAGTTCGAGCCCAAGACGAAGCGCAGTCGGCGGCGCGGGCGGGGGCCGAGCAGATCAACCTCGCCACCTATCGAGCGTCGGGGACCGTGGTGCTCGACCCAGCCCAGGCCGTCGTCCGCCGCCGAGGGGTATCTCGGCGGCTACCGGCGACCGCGGTCAGGTCAGCGTCACCGGCGACGTCGGTCACCGTCACCGTGGAGGCGACGCAGCCGACCCAAATATTGGGCATCGTCGGCCTCCATTCCTTGACGCGTCTCGGCCACGGCCAGCGCCACGGCGGTGCGCGGGATCACTGGGGCCGGGCAGTGAGCCAGCGTCAAGAAAGAGATCGCTTGCGAGAACTTGCCACCGGTAGTGCCGCAGCTGTCGCACTCGTTGCCTTGGTCGCCGGCGTACCGCTGGCGCTCTCCGCGGCCGTCGGCTGGCCCCTCCCCCACCATCTCCCGAGCCTCTCGGGTCTGCGCACCTCGCTCACCTCACGTGGCATCCCCGATCGGACGCTGCTCGACATTTTGGCCTGTGTGGCCTGGGTGGCATGGGCCAGCGTCGTCCTCTCCATTGTCGAGGAGGCGCTGGCGACGGTGCGGGTCGCTCGGCCAAGCGCATCCCGCTCGTATCGACCTTCCAACCCCTCGCCGCTCAACTGGTGGCCGCTGTCCTGTTGGCCGCCTTGACGTTCGGACGTATGCAACCGACCGCGACCGCACCCACACGAGGACCACTCGCTGAGCACCTCTACCCCGCCAGCACGGCGTCGAGCGGCTACGTGGTCCCAACGTCCCCTGATCCCCCATCGACGCAAGCTCCGCCAGCGCCCACTCCTGCGGAGCAGTCGGCAGCGCCGACCTATACCGTCGTGCCCAATGACACTCTGTGGTCGATTGCCCAGGACCAACTTGGCAACCCGCTGGAGTGGCGAGAGATATTTGCCCTCAATGAGGGGCGACCCCAGCCCGACGGTCGGGCCCTCACCGACCCGCACTGGATCTATCCCGGTTGGCAGCTGATCCTCCCGCCGCTCAATCAGCACCAATCCCGAGCCCACTGACGCCTGAGTCACCCTCGACCTACCACTTCGGTACCTCCGGTGACCCAAACCACCGTCTCCTCGGTCCCGCCCACCTTCGACTCCCTCGGCGCGGCGCACCGCCGCACCACTACGCCTCACGAGAATGGGGCTGCCAAGCGGGCCCCTACCGGATCACAGTCAAACCTCCCGATTGCCCTACCGTCAGGTTCGTTGGTCGCCTCATCATTTGCCTCCGGTGTCGTTGCCGCCATGACGATTGGGCGACTCCGGCGCCGACGGCGCTACCAGCCCAGTGATCCCGAACCGGGACGCGATGTGCATCCACCGCGCGATTGCCCCGACATTGCGAAATCTCAGGGCAGCTCACTCGGAGAGAACTCAAATGGACGCTGACGTCCAGCGTGACGTCGAACCTTCGGTGTGCCGTACGCCAGATGCTGCAGCCAACGATCGGAGAACCGAGCGCCTCCGCGCATGGCCGTCTCGGCGCTGATCGAAGTCGGCACCCGGGACGATTGGCCGGTGCTTTTGGATCTCACCAACCCAGGCGCGATTGACCTCGTCGGACCCAATGTCCTCGACATCGTCCGGGCCTGGTGCGCTGCGCTGATGACGGCCACTGAACACGGAAACTGCGAGCTCTTGACCACCAAGTCCACGGCAGATTCGCTCTTTCCCGAACTTGGGACCCCGACGGTGATCCGTGCGACCAGCAATCCCGAGGCGCTCTTTCGCAACGTCGAAGCCGAGATTCTGACTCGTCCGCGGACCCTTTCCGAGGCCGATCTTGCCACTGCGGCCGCTTACCGGGAAGCCCACCGCGAAGACCCCTTCCCCTTGGTCCTCGTCATTATCGATGAGGTGCCAGAGGCACTGAGGGGTCGCTGGAAGTCGATCATTGAGGCAGCTCCAAGGCTCGGCATTGGCGTCTTGACACTTGCGGTTGAAGGAGCGGCCACAGCACGGATTGCGACAGACGCCGGCCGCCGCGTCTTTGCCGCTTCACCCGAGGAGCTGAACGAAAGGCTATGCCACTCCACGCTGTTTGGACTGGAGGGCCTTGAGGCGACCGAACTGCTCAGCGACCGTGGCAACAGTCCAAGAGGAAGGCTTCGACGACGACTGACACGAGTCGGTTAAACCAAATCTATCCCATCGTCCCATCGAGCGAAGCCCGGAAGGTTGGCCCGACGAAGAGGGAGTGTCGGATCAGAGGTCGGCCAAGCCGATCTGCGTGCGGCTGCTCGGCCCCTACCAAATCACCGCCCACGGGGAGGAGGTCACCAAGGGGTTGCGCTCCGCCGGCCAAGGAGCTCTTGGCTTGGTATTTGTTGCGGCCGGAAGGCGCAAGCCTCGACGCAGCCGTCGATGCACTCTGGCCCGACACCGAAACGGATTTGGTTACCAAGCGATTCTGGCGTGCCCTCGGCGACCTTCGGACCCGCCTTCGTCACAGCGACTCGTCGAGAAGCAAGAGTTGCTCATCAGATCGGGAAATCACTACCATCCCAAATCCGACGAAATCACCTGCGACCTATGGGACTTCGAGCACTACCTGGCGGCCGCCGCTCGGGCCGAAGACGACAAAGAGACTCGATCGGCCCTTCGTTCGGCCATCGACGTGTACCAGGGTGATTTCGTCTCGGATCTCGACTACCTGTGGGCTGAGCCCGTACGAGAGGACCTGCATCGAAGGGCACTCGATGCCCACATTCGCTTGGCCGAACTCGAAGAAGCCCACGGTCACGAAGTGGCGGCGTCGATATTCTCATGCACGCCATAAGACTGGACCGCTATGCAGAAGAAATCTATCGACGGCTGATGTTGCTCCAGAGTCGAATCGGACGAAGTGATTCGATCTCGTCTACCTGGCGACAGCTTCAGCGAAGTTTGGCCGATCTAGGCCTCGACCCCGCGCAGGCCACGACTCGCCTTTATCAAGAACTGATCCGTACCAACGCGTCTTTCGACACACCCGCCTACCTCGCTTAGCCCAGTGGCGAAGGCGAAGACCCAAAGGAATGGAGGGCGTCCCTTGCCGCTTGCGCGATTCTCGACAAAGGCACGAACGCCCACGCCGCTTGGCTGTTCGTGGCAGAGATTGAACGCTCGTCTATATGCTCAGGCCGTGAGTTGGCCCGCCGACGAAGTCGACCTAGATGAAGAACTCGTGCGCTCACTCATAGTGGATCAACATCCCGATCTGGCAAAGATGTCCCTCGTGAAATCTCTAGCCGGATGGGACGACACGCTGTGGCGCTTGGGCAATAACCTACTCGTACGCTTGCCTCGACGGGCGGAAGCCGCACCACTAGTGGTCAACGAGCAGCGATGGCTGCCGATACTTGCACAGCGGCTTCCTCTACCCATTCCGGTTCCCATTTGAGTCGGTCGGCCAAGCAAGGACTTTCCCTGGACGTGGTCGATTGTTCCCTGGCTCGATGGCCGACCCGGCGACGTCACCAAGATCACCCGCCCTGATGATTCGGCTGAAGCGCTGGGTCGATTTCTTCGGGCGCTTCGTGCACCCGCTCCAATCGATGCGCCGCTCAACGCCTACCGCGGCGTGGCACCTACCGAGCGCACGGACAGCTTTAACGATCGGATCGGTCGTTGACTCGAAGGCGAAGTCGATGTCGACGGTATTCGGCCGAGTCTGGGACAGCGCCCGTGCCGCATGTCCTTGGCAAGGCCCTCCGATGTGGCTCCATGGTGATCTTCATCCCGCCAACATTCTCGTGGCTGACGGGAAGGTCTCGGCTGTGATTGATTTCGGTGACGTGTGTGCAGGAGACCCGGCCACTGACCTGGGCGCTGCTTGGATGCTGCTCCCCGAACGGGCGATGCCACGGTTTGATGCGGCGTATGGTGGTCTCGACTCGGACCTCGAACGGCGGGCACTTGGCTGGGCCGTCCTGTTCGCTCTTATGCTCCTGGAAATCGGTCTTGACAGCCGCCCCAGCTATGAGGCCGTCGGTCGATGGACTCTCGCAAGGTCAGTCGAACATTGTGATCGCACGCCCTGATCAACGACCTTGGCTGGGCACCGCAGTTGTTGTGCCCGAGGTACCGAGAATCCCGTTGCACGAATGGAAGGTGGCAACTTCAGGACCGTCCCGGGTGTCAGGCGTCTGGAGTGTCAGGCGTCTCGGGTGTCAGCTGAGCCTGCCAATGGCCGTCAGGATTCGCTCGGTTACTTGGTCAACCTTCGCATTTTTAGCTACAAGGACGTGCCCAGCCTCGGCTTGAGGGCG
This sequence comes from uncultured Acidimicrobiales bacterium, assembly GCA_963769825.1. Classification (GTDB taxonomy): domain Bacteria; phylum Actinomycetota; class Acidimicrobiia; order Acidimicrobiales; family RAAP-2; genus Bog-756. Next base: position 44,048 of record CAVYNO010000002.1, on the reverse strand, counting down.
ACGATCGATCACCGTTGTGCCGGTGGTCAAAGATCCCGAGGTTTCGCAGCGGACAGGGTGAGCGCTCCAGTCGAACAGCTCTGGCTCTGTCATGGCTATCGCCACTACTGCATCGTGAGGAATGAACACCCCATCTCGGTCACGGACAAAGCTCAGGGCTGTTGCCAGAAGATTCCCTGCCTGGCTCGCATCACGCAGGGACTCAAGTTCCCTTGACGACCAACGGAACTGCATCGTCACGTCGAGCGGCACCATACGCACTGGCACTCCGCTGGTGAGGACTTGGTCAGCCGCCAGAGGATCCATCCAGGCGTTGAACTCGGCCGCCGGTGTCATATTGCCCCCCGAACCGACTGCTCCACCCATCCAGACCAATTTCAGACACTAGGTGCCCAGCTTCCAGGCCGAGCGCGACAACGGTCAAAGCTGCCGAACAGAGGACCGGTCCGTCGAGTCGGCCAAAGCTCACATTCGGTACCTCCGACGGCGTGAGCGCCGAAGCGTGACATCCAAAACCATCCGCCCCGTGAAAGGGATCTCGACCCTCTGGATACGGCGCCGCAATACCCTCCGCTGCGCCCAGCCGCACGGGTGCCGCACAACCCAGGGAAACTAAGAGTCGATGAGTCACAGAAAGTGTCTTCATGAGATCGAGGCTGCCTTGGGTGGCAATGACCTGAGCCAACGGCACGTTCAGGCCAAGAAGCACTCCAAGAGCGAGAGCGTCATCGAGGCCACCATCGACGATGACATGGACAGGAAGTTTCATGTGACCTCAAGGTACACGGGCGGATCTGCCTTGCCCTTTCGTGCTCGTACCTCGATTCGGGACGGTCAAGGTTCCCGGAGGACTCCGACACCACGAAGGGCTGAGAGACGTGGGTGCTAGTGGTGACCAACTGAGATTGTGGAAACGCTGGAGGCCATCGAGCCGAGGCGGCGACAGTCCAAAAGCGGACCCTCCAGCGTGGGCCCGCGATTTTCTGGTGAGTCTTTCTCGTTAATGGACATCTTTTTCTACCAATCAAGCCGAGCGTATAATGGGGCCGGTCCCGGCCTTTGACCTCGCCTTTCGATCTCCTCCGGGTCCTAGGCAATTGCCGTTCCACGAGGGGTAGCGTTGGACCATGACGGAACGCACCGTGTGGCTTCACTCACGCCATGACGGCAGCGACGCCCGCGTTCTGATTTGGCATCTTGAGTCCGATTCTCCACCCGAACCGTTGTGCGGCTCAGCGCCCCTGACCGGCAGCATGATTCAGTCAGCTCGGGCGGCTTTGTGCTCGAAAAAGCGAGGGGGAACAAAATGGCATCGGTAGTTCGAGCTCATCATCGCGGCGCGAAGTTCGTCTCTTCGGTCTTCAAAGTTGTGGCGATTATCATCGCGCTTTTCGGGATAATTCGGCGCAATCGCGGGCTGCGAGCAATTCCAACAGCGGGAATACGACGTTTGGCACAACGAGCAGCAGCAACGGTGGAGGAGTCGCAATTGTTATTTTCATTGCTGCGATAATCGGCGCATCGTCAGTGCTGTTCTTCGCCTACGTCCTTGACCTGTTGATGGCCATTGACGTAAGTACAGCCGCCGCCGGACCGACGATGGTCACACCCAATACGCCAAATTCCCCGCCGCCGTTTACGGCCACGGCCATACCCACGCCAGCGCCAACGTTGATCGCTACGGCTATACCCACGCCAGCGCATGCGCCAAAACGAGCTCCTGTCTACCCAGAAGCTGGTTGGTATCCGGACCCTCACGGAGTAGTACGTGCGCGGTACTGGGATGGTCAAGTCTGGACCGACAAAACGCAAATGTAGTCAGAGGTGATGAAAGCCGCCACGGAGGGGGGTCGAGCTCGTCGTGAACATGTGTACAGCTTGTGGTGCTGAGGTCAGTTCCAGCGAACATTTCTGCCGGATGTGCGGTAGCGCGATCGTCACTTCGGTGGATACCGAAATACCACCGACTGGTCCGGGCGCCCCAATCTCACCGACCGACGAGCGGGCCACTCCACCACCTCTTGATGCTCCCGCCTCTCCCACGAACACCTGTCCGAGCTGCGGCAATGAGGTCAACCCTGGCAAGCGGTTCTGCGGGAAGTGCGGTAGCGCGGTGGCGGCTGCCGATTCCCGCTTGGAGACCGCCAGCGTCGCTGCCCCAGCCACGCGGGCCATCGCCAGGTCAGGCCCATTGAGTTCCTCATCACAAGCACCACCACAAGCGATTCAGGGCGACCCTGTCGTCATCTATCAGGCAAAATCCCGCAAAGGGAGGGTGAATGGTCTGACCGTTGCGCTTGGCGTGGTGCTCCTACTCATCCTTGGAGGAGCAGCCTTCTTCATTACGCACTCGCTGGTCGCCACCACGCCGACCGTCGCTCTCAATCCAGTGGTCCGAGCCACGTTGCCCACGAGCACGAGCACTACCCGAGTGACTCCCACAACTCGGGGGCCATCAAGTACAGCGCTCGCTCAGGCGACAGCGATCAATGGTGTCGTCACGCAAAGTGCAGCGGCCTTCTCAAATCTGGGCAGCGCCATCACTGCGATCGAATCGTGTGGTGATATCCAGGGCGCCGTAACGTCACTCCAATCTGATGCGACGGTCCGGACATCTCTCGCTTCGAATGTCGAGACATTCCAAGTGGGTGGGCTTCCCAGCGGCGTCGAACTCCGATCAGATCTTGTCACTGCTCTGCAAGCGTCAGCGTCCTCGGATCAGAGCTATGCCCTCTGGGGAAACGGTCTGCTCGCCTCGGGTGGCTGTCAAGGGACCGCACCCCAGGACAGCAACTGGACCGCGGCGCAGGCATCAGATATGCAGGCAACCGCGGCGAAGACGGCATTTGTCACCACCTGGACTCCGGTGGCACAACAATTCGGATTCACGATCCTGCAGCCCGATCAATTCTAGGCAGTGATCAAGTCGAGGTTCGCCGTGGTCCTCACGATCATCTCACTGAGTTGTGCCGCGTGCGGATCAAGCACCCGCCAAGGATCCTCTCGAATGTTCGAATCGTTCAACGGTGCCACACCGCCCAAGGTCAAACCCTCCAGCAAGACCCAGACAACGACTTCCAGCCCTCTCCGGCAAGGTGATTGTGATCGACCCCGGACACAACGGAGGCAACTTCTACGACCCCACGACCATCAATCAAATGGTGTGGAACGGCCGCGAGAGTGAGACCTGCGATACCACCGGAACCGAAACCGACTCAGGGTATACGGAAGCACAGTTCAACTGGAATGTCGCTCAGTACATGCGGACGGATCTCGAGCTGGTCGGCGCCGACGTGATATTCACCCGAGACTCGAACACTGGGGTCGGGCCGTGCGTCACTCAAAGGGCCGCCATCGGAAACTTGGCACACGCTGACGCAGCGATTTCCATCCACGCCGACAGCGGTCCGGTTGATGGCAGGGGATTCGCCATTCTTGAGCCCGTCGCCGACGGCACGAACGACGCCATCATCGCGCCTTCACAGGTGCTGGGATTAGACATTCGATCTGCCTTCTTGGCCAGCAGCAAGATGCCGATCAGTACCTACGATGGGGTCGACGGCATCGAACCCCGGGACGACCTCGGCGGCCTAATCTTTCAACCGTCCCGAAGGTCTTCATTGAATGCGGCAACATGAGGAGCGCCACGGACGCTGCGCTGCTCACGTCGACCGCATGGCAGGAGCAGGCGGCACAAGCATTGACCAACGGGCTCGCGCAATACGTCACCAGTCAATAGCGCAACGACGGCGCTGGCTAGGCCAGTGAACCCAATGCAGCGTTCGCTCGGCGCTCCCGATTACCATAGCCCCACGTCACCGCCGTAGTTAGAGCCTTGACAAAGGTGGCCGCCCGCTGTCGCCCGTGCCGCAAACGTGCCTTGAGCATCAATCCCCAGCAGAGATGTGTCCGAACGCTGAAGAACCTGGCATAGCTCGTTGGTTTGATGTGGTGGTATGTGCGAAATACCATTCAGCAGCTTTCATAGCGCCCGAAGACTGAGGTCGGGCCACCACGTGTTCGGGTGCGTGCCGGAAACTCATCCGGTGCACGGACCGGGGACGATGTACCAGAACGAACGTTGGTACTTTCCCCGCGACATAAGTCCCGCACTGGTAGCACGTGCCGTGAGACAAGATCCGGATGGAGACCACAGATCCTGGTCAGCAATCCAATCGAGGTTACGGCACCCACCGCTCGATCTATGGATCAGGGGCTGTACGTCATTATGAAGGGGGCTGCCGCTGAGGTGGTTCGTTGAATGTCGTTATGCCCACCGCGACGCAGTCGTTTGGCGCGGCACATGCCACGCCCGAGAGAGCAGGGGCCTGGGGAGGCTTTGTTCCGTCCAGCTTCGCCCACCATCTGTTGAGACGAATGCCGTATCGGTATCCGTTCCAGGCTCACCGACCGGATGATATGTGCACGACCGAATGCAGAATCTCTCGGCGCACGAGACGGAGACGCCGATTTGAGATGATCCGGTAGCCGCCCAGCTCCGCCCACCGTTGTCCGAGATGTACGGCGTCAGTCCCACGTTATCGGTGTTGTTGACTGCCAGCAGTCCAAGACAGTGCTTGGCGTCGATGCAGGTCACATCCGTCAACCCCGATGATGCACTGCTGACACGACTGGCGTTGACCACATCGCCGCCGTCAACGCTCACCGAAGAACGAAGTGGCCCAGCGGGCCGGCGCCATTGCCACCGATCATGCAGAAGGAAACCGCGGGGCAGGAAACGGCACCGGCCGTCCGAAGCCGGGCGGTGGCGTGACAGGCGTCCATGTACCGCCAAGATCGGCGGTCCGCAGGATCGTCGGAATACGCCCCAGTCTGGACATTTGCCGAACCGACAGCGAGGCACAGATTGATCGACGGACACGACACGTCAGACGATGTCCGACGCCACTGGGAATGGCACCGACGGTCCACTGCGTGACCGCCGTTATGGGTTACGAGTGCTGTGGCCACACCTCTCCGGACGGACCGTACCCACCAACGCCCACAATGCACGTCGTCGCGGATGGGCACGACACCGCTGTGGGAGCAGTGAGCACGTTGGGATCGCCTGGGATTGCCACGTAGCACCGCCGTCGGAGCTGGCGATGATGTGAACCAGTCGATCCGAGTGGACAAACCCCCGACTGCGTAGCAATGGGTCTTTGGTCGGACAAGCGACGCTTGAGAGCACGCTGACCCCAGTAGGAACGGAACGGAGGGACCACGTTCCTGTTTGCGGGAGCCGACCGTCGAAGTGGTCGTGGGGGTCTCCGTCGATGGCGCGGTGCCCTTGGTGGCGACCACCACGCCGCCGGCGGCGGCACCGGCCACCAAGACACCCGCCAGCGCCACCGACGCCACGGGATGGGCACCGATGAGACCGCCGAGCTTGGTGGCGCCCAGCTTTTGGAAGAGGCCCTTTCGAACCGGCGCGGTGGCCAGCGAGGCCTGGGTCGGTGCGGCGCTCAGGGGCGTGGCCCCGGCTGTCCCGGTCGTCGTGGCGCCGAGCTGGGTCCCCCCAACCGTCGCTCCCGTGCTGATGGCGGGGCCAGAGCCCGCCAAGGAGGCCACCACGACGGTGGTGGCCGCCACCAGCGCGGTCACCGAGGCCCGGGCCACCCAGTCGGCGCCATAGCCCGATCGAGCCGCCTCGTCGAGCTCGGCGATGAACTCGTCTGCACTTTGCGGCCGCAAATCGGGATCTTTGGCCAGGCTTCGGCGGAGCAACAGATCCACCGAAGGAGGGAGGTGCTCGATTGGAGGAGGCTCTTCGTGGACCTGCATCCGCAGTAGGGCCAGGTCGTTGGTGGCACGAAACGGCGGCCGGCCGGCCAGGGCTTCGTAGAGCACCACCCCGGCCGAGTACAGGTCCGAGCGAGGGTCCAGTGGGCGCCCTCGGGCCGACTCTGGACTCATGTAGGCCGGGGTTCCTCCCAGGGTCGGCTCCGCGCTGCCCGAGCTCACGACCTGCCCGAAGTCGGCCAGCTTGGAGTCGCCACCGGTGTCGACCAAGATGTTCTCGGGCTTGAGGTCCCCATGGACGAGACCCAGACCATGGGCGTAGCCGAGTCCCGACAACGCACCGGACAACACGCCGAGGGCTTGCTCGGGACCGAGCAGATGGGCGTGGTCCTCGACGGCTCTGAGCGACGAGCCCTCGACGTACTCCATGACCACCCACGCCCCCTCGGAGCTCTCGAGATACTCGTGGAGCCGCACCACGTGGGGATGGTTCATCTCGGCCATGATCTGGGCCTCGGAGCGGAAGCGGTCCAAGAACCCCGCCGACTCCACCAAAGACGGCGAGAGGGCCTTGATGGCCACCGGCACTCCTTCGTGGCCATAGGCCAGCCACACCCGTCCCGACGCACCCGAACCAATCACCCCCACCAAGCGATAGGAACCCACCGTGTCGTCGAGCCCACCGGCCCCGACCCGCTCTGGCGGACTCAGGGCAGCGCCGCAGGTGGGGCAGAACCGGTCCTGGTCCCCAGTGGCCGAGCCGCAACTAGAACACGGGACCATAGGAACCCCTCATCAGCCTCACGTCCTCTACCTGCACTCGGTCATCGCTCGGCGTCGTTGGTCCTTCACGAGGATCGTGTCTTCGAACTGGGACTATGGACATCCCGAGTGCGGGTTGGGGCCAGCTGTGCGGTCAGCTGGGCCGTGGCAGTCGTGAAGTCCGTCATCGCCTCGCCGCTCGGCCGCCCGTTTGCCACACCGGACGACCAAAGGAAGTACTCGAGCGCGGCCGCGCAGATTGGCTCGTCAGCGATTGGAAGGGTGCAGAAGGCAGCCTGTGCCGATGCCTGAGGACCCGTCCCGTTGTCGTACACCGTGGCGGCGAAGAGGGCGTCGGTCGCCTCCGAGGACCCACTGCCGGGGATATTCGGATCCATCGTCCCGGCGGGCACTTGAACGAGCGCGAGAGTACGCCCCAGAGATCGGAGTGCCTGCCGCTGAAGGACCGACGCTGATCGGCGTAATCGTCTCGCCCGGCGGATGCGTGCACGACGCCTGACCCCCGCGGAACGAATTGTCTGCAGCCTCTACCGCGGGGATGTACGGACAGGCGAGATCAGTGTTGGGACCAACGCCGCCTGCGTCGAAGATGACGTCCACCTCACCCGCTTTGGACGACCGGCTTTTTACTGTCACAGACTCCGCGCCATCGCCACTGGCGTAGGTTCCCGTGCAGGCGAAGCCACTTGGTGCAACGAGATACCCGGGAGCACTCGGGAACGGCACGCCGTACACTTGCGACTTGGTTGGCAGTGACAGAAACGCGGGAGTGGGAGTCGTCGCAGGCAGGACTGAAGGCCCGACCGAAGTTCCAGCGAAGTCTGCCGACGGCACTGCGCAAGGTGTGACCGATGCCGTCCCTGCCGTGCTTTGTGTCCCCGGCTGCGAGGTGCCGACCGTCGAAGTGGTCGTGGGGGTCTCCGTCGATGGCGCGGTGCCCTTGGTGGCGACCACCACGCCGCCGCCGGCGGCACCGGCCACCAAGACACCCGCCAGCGCCACCGACGCCACGGGATGGGCACCGATGAGACCGCCGAGCTTGGTGGCGCCCAGCTTTTGGAAGAGGCCCTTTCGAACCGGCGCGGTGGCCAGCGAGGCCTGGGTCGGTGCGGCGCTCAGGGGCTGGGCCCCGGCTGTCCCGGTCGTCGTGGCGCCGAGCTGGGTCCCCCCAACCGTCGCCCCCGTGCTGATGGCGGGGCCAGAGCCCGCCAAGGAGGCCACCACGACGGTGGTGGCCGCCACCAGCGCGGTCACCGAGGCCCGGGCCACCCAGTCGGCGCCATAGCCCGATCGAGCCGCCTCGTCGAGCTCGGCGATGAACTCGTCGGCACTTTGCGGTCGCAAATCGGGATCTTTGGCCAGGCTTCGGCGGAGCAACAGATCCACCGAAGGAGGGAGGTGCTCGATGGGAGGAGGCGCTTCGTGGACCTGCATCCGCAGTAGGGCCAGGTCGTTGGTAGCACGAAACGGCGGCCGGCCGGCCAGGGCTTCGTAGAGCACCACCCCGGCCGAGTACAGGTCCGAACGAGGGTCGAGTGGACGCCCTCGAGCCGACTCTGGACTCATGTAGGCCGGGGTTCCCCCCAGGGTCGGCTCCGCGCTGCCCGAGCTCACGACCTGCCCGAAGTCGGCCAGCTTGGAGTCGCCACCGGTGTCGACCAAGATGTTCTCGGGCTTGAGGTCCCCATGGACGAGACCCAGTCCATGGGCGTAGCCGAGTCCCGACAACGCACCGGACAACACGCCGAGGGCTTGCTCGGGACGGAGCAGATGGGCGTGGTCCTCGACGGCTCTGAGCGACGAGCCCTCCACGTACTCCATGACCACCCACGCCCCCTCGGAGCTCTCGAGATACTCGTGGAGCCGCACCACGTGGGGATGGTTCATCTCGGCCATGATCTGGGCCTCGGAGCGGAAGCGGTCCAAGAACCCCGCCGACTCCACCAAAGACGGCGAGAGGGCCTTGATGGCAACCGGCACTCCTTCGTGGCCATAGGCCAGCCACACCCGTCCCGACGCACCCGAACCAATCACCCCCACCAAGCGATAGGAACCCACCGTGTCGTCGAGCCCACCGGCCCCGACCCGCTCTGGCGGACTCAGGGCAGCGCCGCAGGTGGGGCAGAACCGGTCCTGGTCCCTAGTGGCCGAGCCGCAACTAGAACACGGGACCATAGGGACCCCTCATCAGCCTCACGTCCTCTACCCGCACTCGGTCATCGCTCGGCGTCGTTGGTCGTTCACGAGGATCAGACGGCAGTGCGTCGATTGGAGGAAATCGGCACGGGCGCGACCACGATGCTCAAGACCTGAGCCCGAGCTAGGCGTCGCCGCCGAAGCGAGCTCATGGACAGTCGTACTTGACATCGACCGGCAGCGAGCTGAGATTCGTTGGGCTCATTACCCGCATGGTCGCTGCTCCAGATCCCGATTCGGTTCCCCGATAAGTGAAGGCGAGGGTCTCTAGCACTGTGCTTACATGTGCCGGCACGCTCACTGACTGGGAGGGTGTTGTCACACCGTCGGGTCGCTTCCACGCAAAGCGCAGGCTTCCCGCCTGGCCGTTGGTTTCGATATGAGCGGAGAAGGTGAACGACGCCATGGGGCAGTGCCCTGTCGCCGATACCGGGACCACGTCGAGCGACACTGAACTGACGGCGAAAGATCTCGTCGGACCACCGTGCAGCGATAGGAGCAACAGCACGAGCAGGCCAAGTCCAACTCCAACCACTCCAGCGACAAGGAGGCCGCTCACCCGATGGTGGGGCTTTGGCTCGAACACCTGCACATCCACTCGAGGCGGCGGCCTTGTGTCGCTGGCTGGCGCACCGCTGGTCAGAGGTTCGGAGACAGCAGATGAAACAGGGTCGTCGCCCTCTTCCCTGCTCGCAATGGACGCTGCTTTCACGCTCGGGGAAATGATTGTCGCGTCTGGATTGTCGTGGCGCGATAGGACAGTGCCGTCAGGCGCAAGTGCATCGCGTCGGTGAACGGTTGCGTCCGGGTTGACCTTTAAGGGTCTCTCCTCAGACCAGTCGGCGACGCCGAGGTCGGTGACCAATCCCGCCACGTCGGCCTGCGCTTTCCAGTTCGGCCATTCGGTGTTCGCGGCTTCTTCAAGCTCGACCCAGAACGACCGAACGCTGCGTTGACGTCTGGCTGGGTCCTTTTGCAGGGCCCGGAGAAGAACTGTCTCCACGCTGGCGGGGAATCCAGGTTGTAAAGACCGTGGCGGAGGTGGTGGCGCGGTCATGTGCGCCTCGAGGAGCTCAAAATAGTCACTGATCCCAATGAAGGGTCGCCTTCCAACCAGGAGCTCGAAGGCGAGGACGCCGACGCTATAGAGGTCGGCGCGATGGTCCAGGGGTTGGGTGCCTCGGGCCGCTTCGGGAGAAATGTAGGCCGGTGACCCGAGGGTGGTGCCCGTGCGGGTCCTGAACGCGGTACCTGAGGAGTTGCCGTCGCCGTCCGAAAGAAGCTTGGCGATGCCAAAGTCGGCGAGCTTGCACTGGCCCCCGGCGGTGACCAAGACATTTGACGGTTTGATGTCTCGGTGAACGATGCCCTTGTCGTTGATGTACGCAACTGCGTTCACCAGTTGCCCGATGATGTCTAGAGCCGCTGGCGCTGGAATGTCCGATAAGTCGATGAGCTGTTGGAGCGTCGGCCCCGCCACATACTCCATGACCAAGAAGACCTCTGGATCTTGGAGCACCAGGTCATAGACGTTGACGACATTGGGATTCTGTAAGTGAGCGAGCGCCCGACCTTCGATCATGAATCTCTGCGTCAGTTGCTCACTGTCCAACCACATCCCAGCCATCCGCTTAATGGCCACTTGCCTTCCGAGGTTGGTCTGACGAGCGAGATAGACGGTACTCATCGACCCTCTCCCCAGCTGGCGCAGGATCTCGTAGCCGCTCAACCGGGGCGACCTAACTCTGGCCTCACCGTCCCTCCGAGACCCGGCGTCCGTCATTGTTGTCAACGCCGTCCGTCTAGTACACGCGGCACACCCACCGCAGTAGGCGGCTCCTGGGCCGGCCTGTTTGCCGCACTGTTGGCAGAACACGGCCCTGCTTGCTTGGCTGATTGGCTCGGCGGCAACGTCGGGAGTCGACGGGACGACCGGGATGGACGACGCGCTCAGGACGCGAGGCGCGTCACCGAGTGGCTCTCGTGACGCATCGTCCCCCAACCACTCCGGCACTACGGCGTCGGGCCAGGATTGGTGTTGTCGATACTCAGCACGCAGATCGCCAAAGGACACGATGTCTCCGTCGCGAGTGAGTAGGGTTTGTGCGCGGCAAGGCCCACTCCGTTGATCGACGATCCGTTGGCAGACCCGAGGTCGAGCACGTATACCTGCCCGTCGCGAACGGTGAGTTCGGCGTGCCGCCTCGATACCGAGCGACCGGGGTCCAGGTCCCCGACCTCGAGTTCAGGGACAAAGCCACTTTCTCGGTCTCGACGACCGAGCACACTAAGAATGCGGTGGATGGGCAGAGTCTGTGATTCGACGATGAGAGCCGGGCCCGTCGTCATCTCGTCTCCTTCGGTCAGTGTTCACCCTATTGAGTTGGACGATGGCGTGTAGAGGCTGGACGGAATCGCCGTCCAGGTGCCACCTTGCAGCGTGACGTCGTAGTCGAAGCTGTAGCTTTGGGGGTCGATCGACTGCGTTCCATTCCCCGAGTTTGAGAAGGGATCTGAAATCGCGTTTGGGTCGACGGGATTCGAATACGCATAGGAGCCCGACATTTGCTGTTCCCCGGTGACGGAAAACACGTCATTGCCCATGTAAGTGACGGTGCTGTCGGTCGGTATCGCACCAATGGCAGTCCATTGAACATTAGTTGGATTCGAGTCACTCGAGCTTGTGCTCTGCGGACAATCAGGTGGTTGGAGTGAGGTCGCAGCAATACAGGTCTGCAGGGCCGTGACCACCGCCTGCTTGACCGCTCGGCTCACCGAACCTTTGATATGCGAACTGGAGAGGTCCACCTGAGCGGTGCCGTTTGAGGCGTCGACGGTCTGCGATGAGGGGCTGTAGACGTCGTTGCCGGTGGCGCTGACTGTCAGGCGCTTCACGGGGTAGACGCTGGCCTGGATCTGTTGGCCGGCCCCGGTGGATTGGCTCTGCTGATCCGAACCGTTGACTGGGACCTGCAACCCACCGACTGTGATGCTCTGTGCGTAGCTTGGTGAGGTGATGCTGAGAACGGTCGGTGTGACGATAACCGTCCATTTCGGAAAGATCTTGTAGTTACTCCCGTGAGCCGAGCTCAAGGTCAGCGTCATGCGCTGATCGGCGCCTCCGACCGAGTATCCGAGTTGCACGGTGGCGGTTGATCCGGCGGTCGAAGATGAGATGACCCTGAGGTTGGTGTAGTTCGTCCTCGAGTGGGCCAGTACCGCCGATATGTCACCCGGAGTGAGCAACGAAACGGTCGTTACCCCAGGTGACCCCTGAGTCGTACCCAATGAGGAGTCGCCGAGCACGGTGGCGACGTCGCCTCGGTTGAGAGCCTTGAAGTACGTCATCGCCTCGTTCGCCGGATTGAAGACCTCCCTCCCCACCACCACCCAAGCTGCTACGCCGAGAAGGACGAGGATTCCGGTGACCAAAGACTTACCCAGACCTTCCTCGACACTCGTCGAGGGGTGGTGGCCACCCTGACGTGGGGATCCGTCTGTGCGGGAGGGAGGACGATGTGGTTCGACCAGTTCCGGGGAGCGGCACACTGTTCACAGAACCGATCCGTCGGGTTGCCAAAAGCGGCTCCGCACCGTCGACAGATCTCGGATGGAGACAACCCCACTGGCGCGGCACTGGTGGCAACGCGTTTCGCCGTTTCCGGTTGGCGTCCGTCGCCTCCTCCCGCGCCCGTCATGGGGCTCCCGTTGGCTGAATTCGGTGCGTCGCCATAGGGCTCCCCAGTCGCCACCCCGCCGTCGACCCTCGAATGTTGGATTCCGTTCGTTGCTAGGGCGATTGCGGCTGGCGCACCAGCGGGCGTGGGAGCCTGAGCGATGAGGCGAGAGACGTCGGTCCCACAGCTGATGCAGAACCGATTGGAACCGTCTATCGCGGCCTGGCATTGCGGACACGTCTGCGTCGGAGCCATGACATCACTCCCGCGCCATGCCGACGCGCATGATCCAGCCGTAGAGGAGGAGCACACCGCCGATCAAGCAGAGAAACCATCCTGCCCCGTAGGAGACGCCGAACCCCGATAGATCGCTGAGAAACGCCCGGGACCCGATGCCAATGCCCACACCAACTCCAGCCACGCTCAGCCAGATCGGAGCAAATCTTCTCGCCCCCGGAACCGCCAGCGCGATCGTTGTCAGTCCGGCAAAGATCGGAACAAGTGCTCCGATGAAGCCGCCATCTGATGAGAGTGACGCCGATCCGGTTGTTGATGTCACAGATGCGACAAAGAAACTAATGAACACAAGCGCGCCGCCAATGATCCCAACAAAGTCGTTGGCGCTGATGGCGCTCACCGAGATGCCCGCTCGATCAGCCAGCTCTCGTACGTTGACCCCCTGACCTGAGGCCATGGTTTGGCCGACACGGGTGGTGAAGCGAGCCTCTTGTCCCGCACTTTGGCTGACATGCTGGCCCATCTTCGTACCGCAGCTTCCACAGAACTGAGCTGCATCAGGCTGCGGCGAAAGGCACGCAGGATTCGGACAAATCATCAGTCAATCCTCCTCTCGACCTTGGCTGTGAACCCAATCCCAAGGTTGGTGGTGAGCAGCTTCCGTACTCCTGCGAGTCGTAACTCCCACTCACTCATTTGCTGGACGATCTGGCCCCGCAGGTTCAAGAGACATCTTGCTGGTTGGCCAGCGTGAAGGGCAGGACGGTAGTACCCCTTCACAGAGGGGTAGAAGTGCCCAATTTGATCGAGTGAGCCACCCGTTGATCAGGCCTTACGCATATCGCCCAGGACGAGTCCGGCTTTCGACTCGGGCACTCATACCGACTTCATATCGATGACGTAGAAGGCTCTGGTCGACCACCCCGATGTGGACGGCCCTGAAGTGACTCGGCCACCTCCGCCAAGTTGTCGGACACTTTCACCTGGACGATCAAAGTGCTCTGCCCTGATAGCGGATCGCTTTCCGGGAGGCCGGTGAGCTCTCCTACTTGAGCAGACCTTTTTCGAGCGCCAGCCGCGTCAATTCAGGCCGTCGCCGGCAGCCGGTCTTATCGCGGATTCGGTCCAGGTGGGAACGAACCGTTGACAGACTGATAAACATGGCGCCCGCGATCTCCTGATCGGTTGCACCACCAGCCAACAACGCCAGGACCTCCTGTTCCCGGGCCGACAGGTCTGATTGACTATCTGCATCCTCTGCGTCGGCGATGGTCGCGAGCGGGTCATCCTCGGCACTGAAGTCGAACGCAGCGCCTCCAAGGACGACACGGTCGCCGTTGCGGAGCGGCACCTTGTTGATCCGGATCCCATTCACGAATGTGCCGTTTCGGCTTTGATTGTCGCGCAGCATCCATTGCTCGTCGCGCAGTTCCAACTCTGCATGAAGTCTGGACACGTGCATGTCGTTGCTAAGAACGATGTCGTTGTCGGGATCACGGCCAATCGTCACTCGATCTGCTGAAAGGGGGTACCTCGTCGAAACCGAGTCGTTCTGTCGCAAGTAGGCCATCTCACACCCTCTCCGACCGCCATCTGTTCCTTACGATGCATCAGCAGGCAAAAGAGTAGCTCTAGGCGAAACTCGGTCCAGGCCTTCTAGATCGAGCGTGGTGCATCTCTGGCCCCGGTTGGTCAGACACTGATTCGCCCAAGATCAGTCGTGCCGCTCCGACACCCCCAAGCTATCCAGCGTCTCGGGCCCAGGCTGGAGAGGTCCGCGTTTGGACTGTCGCCGCCGAAGGGAGGGGTGCTCGCCTCCGACGGAGCACCCTCCCCGGGCTCGATGGCCTCCGGCGTTTCCACAATCTCATGAGCCATAGCGGTCACCACCCGAACCGGGGGCACCCAGCCCTTCGTGGTGTCGAAGTTATGGGAATATTGACCGTCTCGAATCGAAGGCATGAGCACGAAAGGGCAAGTCAGATCCGCCCGTGTACCTTGAGGTCACATGAAACTTCCTGTCCATGTCATCGTCGACGGTGGCCTCGATGACGCTCTCGCCCTTGGAGTGCTTCTTGGCCTGAACGTGCCGTTGGCGCAGGTCATTGCCACCCAAGGCAGCCTCGATCTCATGAAGACGCTTTCTGTGACTCATCGACTCTTGGTTTCATTGGGTTGTGCGGCACCCGTGCGGATGGGCGCGGCCGAGGGTATTGCGGGGCCGTATCCAGAGGGTCGAGATCCCTTTCACGGGGCGGATGGTTTTGGATGTCACGCTTCGGCACTCATGCCGTCGGAGGCACCGAATGTCAGCTTTGGCCGACTCGACGGACCGTGCTTTTGTTCGGCAGCTTTGACCGTTGTCGCGCTCGGCCTGGAAGCTGGGCACCTAGTGTCCGAATTGGTCTGGATGGGTGGAGCAGTCGGTTCGGGGGGCAATATGACACCGGCGGCCGAGTTCAACGCCTGGATGGATCCTCTTGCCGCTGACCAAGTCCTCACCAGCGGAATGCCAGTGCGTATGGTGCCGCTCGACGTGACGATGCAGTTCCGATGGTCGTCAAGGGAACTCGAGTCCCTGCGAGATGCGAGCCAGGCAGGGAATCTTCTGGCGACAGCCCTGAGCTTTGTCCGTGACCGAGATGGGGTGTTCATTCCTCACGATGCAGTCGTGGCGATAGCCCTGACTGAGCCAGAGCTGTTCGACTGGAGCGCTCACCCTGTTCGTTGCGAAACCTCGGGATCTCTGACCACCGGCACAACGGTGATCGATCGTCGCCCTCAAGCCGAGGCTGGGCACGTCCTTGTGGCCAAAAATGCGAAGGTTGACCAAGTAACCGAGCGAATCCTCACGGCCATTGGCCGGCTCAGCTGACACCCGATACGCCTGAAGCCCGAGACACCAGCAGACTGTCCTGAACCTTCCATCTTTCATTCGTGCGTGCAACGGGATACTCGGTATCTCGGGCCAAACAACTGCGGTATCCAGCCAAGGTCGTTGATCAGGAGGTGCGACCACAATGTTCGACTGACCGTGCGAGAGTCAATCGACCGATGGCCTCATAGCTGGGGCGGCCGTCAAGACCGATTTCCAGGAGCATAAGAGCGAACAGGACGGCCCAGCCAAGTGCCCGCCGTTCGAGGTCCGAGTCGAGACCACCATACGCCGCAGCAAACCGTGGCATAGCCCATTTGGGGAGCAGCATCCAAGCAGCGCCCAGGTCAGTCGCCGGGTCACCGGCGCACACGTCGCCGAAATCAATCACAGCCGAGACCTTTCCGTGAGCCACGAGAATGTTGGCGGGATGAAGATCACCATGGAGCCACATGGGAGGGCCTTGCCAAGGACATGCGCCACGGGCGCTGTCCCAGACTCGCCGAATACCGTCGACATCGACCTCGCCTTCGAGCGCAGCGATCCGATCGCTAAAGCTGTCCGTCCGCTCGCTGAGTGCCACGCCGCGGTAGGCGTTGAGCGGCGCATCGATTGGAGCGGGCGCATGAAGCGCCCGAAGAAATCGACCCAGAGCTTCAGCCGAATCATCAGGTCGGGTGATCGTGGTGACGTCGCCGGGTCGGCCATCGAGCCAGGGAACAATCGACCACGTCCAGGGAAAGTCCTTGCTTGGCCGACCGACTCGAACGGGAACCGGAATGGGCAGAGGAAGCCGCGGTGCGAGTGTCGGCAGCCATCGCTGCTCGTTGAGCGCTAACGGTGCGGCTTCCGACCGTCGAGGCAAACGCACGAGAAGGTCATTGCCCAAGCGCCACAGCGTGTTGTCCCATCCGGCCACAGATTTCACGAGGGACATCTTTGCCAGATCGGGATGTTGATCTACGAGGAGTGAGCGCACGAGTCCTTCATCTACGTCGACTTCGTCGGCGGGCCAACTCATGCCCTGAGCCTAAGACGGACTTTCAATCTCCGCCACGAACAGCCAACCGGCGTGGGCGTTCGTGCCTTTGTTCGAGTAGTCGCAGCCGGGAAGGGACGCCTTCCATTCCTTTGGGTCTTCGCCTCAGGCCAATGGGCTTAGCGAAGTAATGCCGTGAGTGGTGGCATTGTGGGAGACGGCCTTCTTGCCCGCTGCGCCAGTTAGCGCCGGTCATCCCCGGAACGAGTTGCTGTGAGGGTTCAGGTGACCCTCATCCTGAGGGCGCAGCGGATTGCGTGTGTTCCGGTGCTATCTCGCTATCCAACTTCGCCAACGCTCGCGTAGAGCAGCAGCAGCAACACACGGTTCAGGACTAGAGAGTGATTCCCTACCGCGATTCGGCAAACCTGGATCCGCCTGGTATGGGCGCCTAGTAAGTCGCTAGCGGGGCTCGAAATAGACCTCGATGATGTGGCCGTCGGGGTCCTCGCACTTGAACCCAACATACCCGTTCATGTCTTCTGGATCAGCAACATCGAGGTCGGCTGCTGCCATAGCGGACATGAGCTCGCGGACCACATCTGCATCCGAGGCGAGGAACCCGAAGTGCCATTCCTTGCTCGGCGTGGCTTGGTCCACTCGATGGAGGGCAAGCTCAAAGCCTGATCCATCCGAAATGAATCTCGTGCCGTCGTCATATTCGGCAAGTATCTGGTGGAAACCGAACCACCGCCGGTAGAACTGAGTGGACCGGTCGGCGTCGGACACCGTCAAATTCAGGTGAGCGAGGCGAAGCATTAACAACTCCTTATTCTGGAGCGTCTGTACTGGGCAGACTTGCCCCCCTTTTGCTGGCGGGATCCACGGCAAGGTTAACGCGACGTTGCGGCTCGGTTGTTGGGGCACCATAGGTGATCATCAACTTGCGTGCCCGTTCACTTCTGGCTTGGGTAACCGACCCAGTGCCTGGGCTCCGGAACGTACCTGGGGAGATGCGCCCCCTTTCCGGCGCTTCGAGGCAGGGGGGGCACCTCATCGAATGATTGTCGTAAGGAACGATCGATCAGTCTGACGCTGGTGCTCATCCGCATAAAGACTCGGGTCGCAGGATCAAGTCCGCTTTGGGTTTCCCGCTCTAGGACGGCCTGAAGATCCGGGCCAGACCCCTCCTCGGAGAGGACGACGAAGCCGAGGTGTTCATACAACGGCGGTTCTACGGGACATGATCGAAGGTGGTGAGGGTGACGGCCGGACGGTTGGTCTTGATCGCCCACATTCGCACAGTGTCGAGCAACTCTTTTCCGAGGCCCTGGCCTTCTGGGCTGAGGTGCTCTCGGCCGAGATCGACGAACGAGCCGAGCGCAGGCGCCGAGCACCTGGGGCAGGCTGATCGCGACGAGACGGAAGACCATGGCCCTTTTTCACCGATCAGCCGCTTGAGCGTATCGACCCCTGGTCAGGACCGGGCGCAGATGTGGGGGGACCCTTCAGGCACAAGAAGGCCAACCGCAGGAAGCACGTCACCACAGGCGGTGCCGCCCGAAGTCATTTATGAGGACCGAAGGTCACGATCAGTTGTGAGCGGGTGGGTCCTCATCGCCGATATCTGACGGGTCGATTTATGAGGACGAACGGCCCTACTCGGGCGTGTTGTCAGCCCTTAGTCTGGCGAACAGGATAAGGAGGTCGACGTGGTTGAGTGGCGCACCACCAGAATGTCGTGGCGAGAATGGTCCTCTGAGCCGTCGCCCGTTGTCTATCCGACGGGAACTGGGCAGGCTGCGCGGATGATCAGTGCCCATGCCGCTCTAGGACAGTCGCCGGTTGCCCAGATTGGAGGAGTTCGCCTCCCGGTGCTTGGTCGGGCACGTGTCTACGTCTGCGGGATCACTCCTTACGACACCACCCATGTCGGTCACGCCGCTACCTTCGTGTGGGCCGACGTCGCGGCCCGTGTCCTACGTTTGACAGGGGCAGAGGTCGACGTGTGTCGCAACGTGACCGACGTGGACGATCACCTCCTCGTCCGAGCCAAGGCCGAAGGTGTGACGTGGCGGTCGCTCGCCGTCCAAGAGACCTATCGGTTCGAACGCGATATGGCAGAACTCGGTGTGGTTCGTCCCACTTACGAGCCGCGTAGCCACGACTACGTGGCCGAGGTGATCGCATTGGCGGCCGCCCTCGTTGACGACGGAGCGGCCTACGAGCGCAATGGGTCGGTCTACTTCCGCGGCGCCGGTGTCCCCGAACGCGCCGGTTTGAACCGAGAACAGGCCACTGTCTTGGCTCGCGAGCATGGCGGACACCCCGAAGACCCGGATAAAGACGACCCCCTTGATGCCGCCGTATGGCAACGCTCCATCGGGGACGAGCCGGCCTGGTCGAGTCCCTGGGGTCGCGGGCGCCCGGGCTGGCACGCCGAATGCACCGCGATGGCTCTGGCAACGTTCGGACCGGTGGTCGATGTGCACGTGGGAGGAGCGGATCTGGCCTTCCCCCATCACGCCTATGAGGCTGCCCAAGCCGAGGCCTTTACTGGAGCACGGCCGTTCGCCCGGTGCTGGATGCATGTGGGCAACGTACTTGTTGGCGGCCAGAAGATGGCCAAATCCGCCGGTAACCTGGTATTCGTCCACGAGGTGCTCGAGCGGTTCCCGGCCGGCGCCTTGCGGCTTCTCATTCTTTCGTGCCGCTGGGCGGAGCCGTGGGAGTTTGATGAGGCCAGTCTTGAGCAGGCCGCCGAGGAGCTCGAGAACCTTTGGAGCCATGGGAAACCTTCGGGGGATCGAGAAGCGGCCGAGCACGAGGTCGCCTCGGCGCTGCTCGTTGACCTCGACGTCTCGAAGGCACTAGAAATCGGCAAGGAAGCAGGCGGACGGGTCCTGCGCGACCTCGTGGCACTGCTCGGACTTTCCAACTCACCGTAAAGGCGAGGTACGAACGGCGTTCCTGATGAAATGAAAGATCCGGATGTGGTGCTCGGTGTCGGATTGTCTTTGCTTCGCTCCGTCTCCGACCGGATGCCGTGAGATCCATCGCTGCTCGCCCACCAATGTTTTCCTCCACGCGGCCAGCGGCACTACTGATAGTTGGCCAGCGACAGTCAATGCGAGAAGCTCACCGTAGGGAGGATCCGCCGCAGCCACTTTGGCTGGTGCCAGCTGTGATGACGACCGAGGCGCAGAAGTACCGGCAGCAGGACCAGCCGCACCACGAAGGCGTCGAGGGCGACGGCAATGGCCAGTATCACTCCCATTTCCTTGGGGGCCAGGGGACCCGATAAAGCGAAGGTCAAGAAGACGGCGATCATCACCGCAGCAGCGGACAGGACGACGCGCCCCGAGGTGCGCATGGAGCCGATCATGGCGTGCTCGGCGTCTGGGTGCGTCTCATAGCGCTCCTTGGCGGCGGACAACATGAACAGCGTGTAGTCCATGGCCACGCCGAAGACCATCGCCCCGAAGAACAGCGGTGCCCAGGCGTCAACGAAGCCTTGGGGCTGGAATCCCAGAAACCCCGACAGGAATCCGTTCTGGAAGATCAGCCGGCCGATACCGAACGCGCCGGCAACCGACAGCGCGGTGATGGCCACGCCCAGTGCCGCGATTAGGGGTGCCTGGAGAGCGATGAGCAGCAACAGGAACCCGAGGACGGCGAGAAGTCCGAGCACAAGCGGCGTGTGTGATGAAAGCGTGGCCTGAAGATCGTGGTTCTCGGCGGCGGCACCACCCACCAGGCTGCCGGCCGGCAGCACCTGTCGGAGATGGTCGATGGTCGTCGCAGTGGCTGACGTCGAGGGCCCGGTGGTCGGCACAACCTGGTCGAGCACCCATCCGGCGCGAGTTGGTCCGGGTACGGTACCGGCCACTCCGGTGAGTGTGGCCCAAAGTGGCGAGCGCGGCAGATTGCTTCGTTTCTGGCACCAGGACCTGGAGTGTCCCCGGAGCCCCGGGGCCGAAGGCGCTGACGACCTCGCCGTAGCCGATGCGGGCGTTGGCACTGGCCGGGATGATTGTGATGGAGGGCATATTCGTCCGCATCCCGATGATTGGTGACGCAGCCAGCAAAAGAAACACCAGTGCGGCCGCGCCGGTCGGGAAGGGGTGGCGCCACAAGAAGCGGCCCCAGGCGTGGAGGGTCCGGTCGAGTGGTCCGGGACCTTCAGGGCGCTCAGTACGCCGGAGATGGATGGTTCCCTTGTTGATCCTCGTTCCGAGGCGCCCAAGGACCGCCGGCAACAGGGTGAGGGTCGCCGCCAATACCGCGACGACCGACAGCATGATCCCAAAGGCCATGCTCCGAAAGGCCGGGCTCGGAACGAGCAGGATGGCGGCCAAAGAGGCGAGGACAGTGAGGGCGCTGAAGGCAACGGCCTTCCCGGCAGTGTCGATCGTCTCGGCGACCGAAGCGACAACGGCATCGCGGTCGCCGGGCACGGCACCTCGGCGCTCGAGAGCGGAGCGGAAGCGCATCACCAGGAAGAGGGCGTAATCGATGCCGAGCGCCAGGGCAAACATCAAGGCGAAGTTAAGGGCCCAGATCGAGACGGGCGTGAACTTCGTCGTGATCACCAGCGCCCCGGCGGCCACCAAGAGTCCGGCCATGGTGAGGAGCAGAGGAAGACCCGCCGCCACCAGGCTTCCGAAGGCGATGACCAAGATGATGATGGTCACCGGCCACGAGAGCATCTCCGAACGCAGCATGGCGGACCGATTGGCGTTATTGAAGTTGGACCACAGGGCACTGTCGCCGGTCAAGGTCACGGTGACGCCAGGCCGAGACAGCGCGCCAAGGGGTGCCGCCAGCGAGTCGGCCGCCTTGACCATGTCGTTGGAGTTGGCGGCGGCCCCCGCCGTGATCACCGCGGTGCGACCGTTTCGGGACAGCGAAATCCCGGCCTGGGGCTGCACCACCGTTGACACCCGATGATCGTTCTGGAGCAGGTGGGTGGCCTTGGACAGAGTCGCTTTCGCCCGGGGATCCGAGGCGATCGCGGCGTGGTGATCGACCACCACGACCTGGAGGGCCGTCGCCCCGAGTCCCGAGAAATCCCGCTCAATGATCGCCCGAGCGTGGACGGATTGGCTGTTGGAGGCCTGCCAGCCAGCACCGGCAAGAGCGCCCTCGACCCGGACGGCGAAGAAGCCGAACACGACGAGGACCAACAACCAGCCGACCAGCACCCGACGGAAGTGGGTTGCCGTCCAAGCGCCGAGCCGTGCGAACGGACTGGCTTGGGCCTTTGGGGTCTCCCCGTCATCGCTCGCTCCGGTCTGATCGGAGGAAGTCGACGGACCCGTGGAAGGTTCAGTGCCGGCGAGAGGGTCTGGGTCGAGATCGAGACCTGGGGTCGGTGTCATGGGGGCCTCCTTTGGTCGCCCTCGATCGGTGAGAGCAGTCCAGATACCCGGGTGGGTATATTGACGATAGCACGATACCCAGGGGGGTATCACTTTTGGGACTCGGATCTCCGTGCGGGTTGAAGCCCCGTCTCGGGTGTGGACGGAACGGCTGGCTCGGGGGTTAACCCAGGGACGGAGTGGATCGAGGCACCTACTGGCGGATGGCTCACAGGTACCCCCAGGGGTATAGGATGGGACTTGACGACTCAAGGAGGTGGACGTGGCAAGGATGGGATTCACGAGCAGCAGCGTCGTTCGGTTCGTGCGAGGCGGAGCCGGATCGGGCCTGGTCGGCGCTGGGCTGGCATCGGCCTACGGAAGGTTGACGCAGCCGCATCTCGGTCTGATCCCCTTGGAAGCCGAGGCGCTCGGTCGCTTTCTTTCCGTTCCGGAGTTGGACCAGTGGCCTCGGACGACGCACGCGGTGGGGGTCTGAACGATGGATCGGCACCAATGGGACGCGCGTTACGGCGGGGACGAGCTGGTCTGGACGAGCGCACCCAATCAGTTCCTCGTCTCAGAAGTTGCCGGCCTTCGAGCGGGGCGCGCCGTTGACCTGGCATGTGGCGAGGGCCGCAACGCGATCTGGCTGGCCCAACAGGGCTGGAAGGTAACCGGGGTGGACTTCTCTCCGGTCGGTCTGGCCAAGGGCCGGCGGATGGCGCAGTTAGGCCAGGTCGATGTGCGGTGGGTCGAGTCGGCCGTCCAAGAGTGGATAGCCCCGCCGGACGGGTTCGATCTCGTCGCGGTCTTCTACCTGCAACTTCCCCAGCCCGAGCGCTCCGCCGCCCTGACCGTGGCAGCGGCGTCGGTGGCGCCCGGTGGGACGCTGCTAGTCGTAGCGCACGATCACGACAATTTGATCAGAGGATTCGGCGGCCCACCGGACGACGCCGTCCTCTACTCCGTGGACGACGTGACCGATGTGGCCGATGCCGCGGGCCTGGTTGTCCAACGGGCCGAGCAGGCGGTCCGCTTCGTTGAGACTGAATCTGGGAGCCGTGAGGCTATCGACACGCTGGTGCGGTCCGCTCGACCGCTGTGAGCAATGGGCCGATGTGAGCCGGACACCGATATCTGACGATGGTGCTGTGAGCTCGGAGTCCGGACAGAGACGTGCAAGTAGGCCACCAATGACCGATTCACGAAAGGAATGAGAGATGGAACTTCCCCAAGATGTTGTTGAAGATGTGCGCAAGCGCCTGCGACGAATAGCCGGGCAAGTCCAGGGTGTGGAGCGCATGCTGGTCGAGGGCCGAGAGTGTCGAGACGTTGTCGCTCAGCTTTCTGCCGCCACCAAGGCCTTGGAGCAGGCCGGGTTCAAGCTGGTTGCTTCGGGGTTGGTCTATTGCCTGGAGAACCCCGAACAGGCAGAGGCGGACGGCTACGCGATCGAAGAGGTCGAGCGCATGTTCATGAAGTTGGCATGAGGAGGATGAGGGAGCATGTGCAGAGCAGTGACCTGTAAGAAGTGCGGCAAGCCGTCGTGGAAGGGGTGTGGCGCCCACGTCGAGCAGGTGCTCGGCGACGTGCCAAGGGACCAACGGTGCCAGTGCCGAGGGGCAACTGTGACGCAACGCCAAGCGCAAGTCCTGGTTCTCCCGATGAGTGCCGCCCCGAAAGGCCAGACAAAACACGTGGTCATTGTCGGAGGAGTTGCCGGCGGCATGTCCACGGCGACTCGACTTCGCCGGCTCGATGCCGACGTGGGGATCACCGTGATCGAGCGCTCGGGCCACGTCTCCTTCGCCAATTGCGGCTTGCCCTATTTCGTCGGTGGCTTGATCGAAGAAGAAGAGGATCTCACCCTCCAGACGCCCGAGCAGCTCTTCGACCGGTTCCGCCTCGATGTCAGGGTCAACGATGAGGTGGTTGCCATCGACCGAGACGGACATTGCGTCACGACACGCTCGATGAGCACTGGCGAGGAGCGTGTCGTTCCCTACGACAAGCTGGTGCTCAGCATGGGTGCGGCCCCGGTGCGCCCGCCCATCCCCGGATACGACAGAGTGCGCACCCTTCGCACGGTCGAAGACGCTGCCCGCCTCGCTTCCGACGTCGATGTCGCCCCGACCACTGCCGTCATCATCGGTGCCGGCTTCATCGGCTTGGAGATGGCCGAGAACCTCGTCGCTCAAGGAATCGACGTCACCATCGTCGAGGCGACCCCCCAGGTACTTCCTTCCCTCGACTCCGAGCTGGCCATCTTGGTGAGTGACGAGCTCACGGCTCACGGCGTACATGTTGAGACGGGCGCCACGCTTGCCTCGGTTGAAGAAAGGACGGTCACTCTCGCCGACGGCCGGGTCCTCTCGGCGGACCTCGTGGTCGGCGCCATTGGCGTCCGTCCCGATGTCCGATTGGCGGAATTGGCCGGACCTGGACCTGGGGCCCAGCGGGGGGATCGCGGTCAACGAGGCGAACCAGACGAACGATCCCGATGTCTATGCCGTTGGAGATGCCGTCGAGAAGCCAGATGCCATCTCGCATGCGACATCGCTCATCGCACTGGCCAATGTGGCCAATCGCCAGGGTCGTCGGGTGGCGGACCACATTGCCGGAAGGCCATCGCACCCCGTTGCTTCTCTTGGGACTGCGATCGTCAAGGTGTTTGACGTGGTCGCGGCGACGGTTGGCTGGAACGAGCGGCGGCTACGGGCTGCGGACCGCCCTTATCGGGCCATCCATTCACACCCCTTCGATCACGCCACCTACTACCCGGGTGCGACCCGGATGGCCGTGAAGCTGATCTTCGACCCGAATGACGCGGCGATTCTCGGTGCACAGATCGTGGGGCGAAACGGGGTCGACAAGCGGATCGACGTGATCGCAACGGCGATGGCGAACGGCATGACGGCCGACCAACTGGCCGATCTCGAACTGGCCTATGCGCCGCCGTTCTCGTCGGCCAAGGATCCGGTCAATCTCCTCGGCTACATGGCAGAGAACATATTGAGCGGTGATTGTGACGTGGTGGCCCCGAACGAGCTCGCCGGGCTCATCGAAAAGGGGTGGTCCGTCGTCGATGTCCGTACTGCAGAAGAGCACGCATGTGGAGCAATCGCCGGATCGACGAATGTGCCGATCGATTCGCTGCGGGACAACCTCGATGCGATGGGCAGCGGCCCAGTCGTCGTGTACTGCGAAGTTGGCCAGCGGGGACATACCGCGACGGCCCTGTTGCACGAGCTCGGTTTCGAGGCCCGCAATCTCGACGGCGGCTACCAGACGTGGAGGGCGTCGATGCGAGCTCAGGCCAATGCCACGCCCGCCCCGGTTTCGTAGCGATTCGTCAGATGGCGTCGAGAGGCGAGCAAGGGCGGTCGCTCGGCGGCATGGTGAAAGTCTTAGTCGCTCATTTCTTGGCTGACGCAGCCATCAGCCTGGGCGTCACTCCGGATTGACGGCCATCCCTGTGGTGAACCATGACCACGGCCGAGGCCCCTTGGCGTAGCGCTGCTCAACACGATCGATGACAAATCCAGCGTTCGAAATGAGCGCCGGAATGTCGCGGGTGAGATGGCACCCATCGGCGAAGCGACACTGCCATGGCTCAAATCGACGTTGCCAGACCACCACATCAGGGTCGGGAGCAAGACCGTGCTCAAGAAAGTGAAACGCACCGCCGGGACGTACCACTCGGCGCAACTCGGAGAGGGCAAGCCGAGCATCGGGAACCGTGCACAATGTAAAGGTCGAGAGGGCGGCATCACAGCTGGAATCGCCGAGGGGGATCGATTGACCGTCGAGACCGACATGCTCGACCGGGATCGGCGAAGAGGAAATTCGACGCTCGGCCAGTCGCCGAGCCACCTCGGCCGGTTCGACCGCAAGGACAACATCGACGGTGGATGGGTAGTGCACAACGTTGAGTCCAGAGCCGAAGCCGATCTCGACTACCCGACCGCGCAGCCCGTCGGTGACGCCGGCGCGCCACCTCGTCATTCCTGCGGTGCCACATGCCCGATCCACGAGCCGGGGCAGGACGTGTTCACGATAAAAGCCCACGTCAGAACCGTAGTCGGGGACCGCCGTGTCGCGGCCGGCCTGCCGTAGGGCGGTCGCTCACACGAGAGAGGGACCCTTTGGCCCTGCCCGGCGGCCCGAAAATGGCGTTGACTGAAATTAATGGCAAAGCGCGTGGTGATCCTCGGTGGCGGAGCGGGCGGGACGTTGACCGCTAACCGATTGCGTCGCCTCTACTCGCATTCCGAGGTCGAGATCGCCGTCATCACCCAGCTTGATACGGCATCGGCACGAATCACCTTGAGGAACGAGAGGAGATCTCCCGGGGGCTGGCCGCTGGTTATTCGATCCGGGCCGTCGCCGAGGCCCTCGGCCGCTCTCCCTCGACCGTGTGCCGGGAGGTCAACGCCAACGGCGGGCGGAGGAAGTACCGGGCGCTGGTGGCCGACCGGGCGGCGTGCCGGCGGGCGCTGCGACCCAAGCGGGCCAAGCTCGCCCAGTGCCGCCGGCTCCGAGGCGTCGTCGAGCGCAAGCTCGAGGCCAAGTGGTCACCCCAGCAAATCTCGGCGTGGTTGGCTCTGGAGTACCCCGATCGCCCGGAGATGCAGGTGTCCCACGAGACCATCTACCAGTCACTCTTCGTCCAAAGCCGTGGTGCGCTGCGCAAAGAGCTCCATTCGTGCCTGCGCACTGGTCGAGCCATGCGCCGGGCCAAGGCCTACACCAAAGGCAACGTCGGCCAGGGCCAGCTGAAAAACATGGTGATGATCTCCGAGCGTCCCGCCGAGGTGGAGGACCATACACCAACATCTGGGGCGCTATGGCTATCCACCAGAATCGAGGCCGGTCATCGCTCTGAATTCTGATTTCGTATTCACGTGGGGAAAGGGCTCGGAAGGGAGGTCGATGTTCAGAGCGGCGCAGAGCGGAGCCCATCCGTCACCCGGCCACCACTCCACCAACCGCCCTGGCGAGACGGACGCACGAACGTCTTCGTTGTGAGCGTTGTAAGCAGCGATGGCGCTGTCTCGATCCCGCCACTCTGAGGTGAAGCGTCGATCGAGGATATCGCTGATCATCTCAAGTTCTGCGACTGCACCTGGATCGTCAGGAGGGGCACCCCGATCCAAGACGGCAAAGATGGTTTCAGACGCACTCTTCCACCACGCCTCTGCGTCACGCATTGACAAGACGACCACGGCATCAGGTGCGTTCGCAACCAGTTCTCTCCAGAACGATGCCGCCGGCCAATCCACCGTGGCCACATACCCCGCCAGAAACGTTGTCCAGTCTGGCTCCTCTCCACGTGCAGCTCGGGACCACGCCGCAGCCTGGTCGGGGCGGCCCAAGACTTCAACCATGTGGTAGCACGGACCACCCAGCAATTGCTCCAAGGCGAGTTTGAGGGAATGTGTACCCGTACGTCCGAGCCCAGCACCGACAACTTGCAAGGTCATGGCCCTTCCCTTCTCATGCACTTCGGATATCTCGAAATCTTCGGTTCCAAACTCGCTATGGAGAATAATCCGTCGCACCAGCGGCATGTTGTGATCCGCATCGGATTGTCCGGACGCGCCTCACTGACGTGAGCAGAGCCGGCGTACTGGTGCGCGCCGGCTCCGAGATTCGCGGACAGGTGCGGAAGCTGGTTAGAGGCAGCTATGGGCGAGCAGGAGATATTGAAACGCCAAAGGGAATCGGCGCATTCCGTCGTCGGTCGATCAGGGAGACACTGCTTTGTGGGTCCATAGCGTCGGCGCCTACCCCCATGAAGGCGAGTTGGACATCGTCGATCACAGCGCTTTCCGGCACATCGACCTCGTAGGCGTGGAGGTCGACCCGGATCCCGTAAAACCCGCGTCCCCCAGGATCTGGTGCACGCGATCAGGGTTCCCCAAAGCTAAGGGTCCGGTCGGGCTCTTGCCAGGTGCGAGCGGTGGAGGGGTGCGACGAACGCTGCCAATACAGGACCGACGAACCACGGATTGCGGTCCAGAGTTTGCCAGCAGGCGAAGCCCAGCCGGCCGCCCGAGCGCAGGTGCTTCACGACGTTGGTGAACGCGACGACCGGCTCGTCGAAGATCATCACCCTGAACTGGCTCATCACCACGTCGAACCTGCCCCGCCGGGTGCGGTGATACTCGTGAATCAAGCTACCTAATCGATCTCGCCTTTTGACTCTGTCGCTGGCGGTTATCGGGGTCACCACGACCTCGCCATCGGGGGGAACGAGGCCACCGCCACGCGTGCAGGGCGCTCCGTGTTGTAGTACGGAGCCAACCGAACACCGCTCCAACGGCCAGCCCATGATCGTAGGAGCCTGAGAGAGCGCCCAGAGACGGTCCTGGACGGTGTCTGGCCCGTCGCCCTCGAAGTCACCCAGGTGCAGCGTATAGCCAGCAACGTGCATGGGTTCAGCCCGTAGAGGCCTCCGTTCGGGTGGCGCCCGTCCGCTTGGCTGGTCGCTGTTACTCTCCTCACAAATCCATGACATTCGGGTGGGATTGTGTCGACGTCGAGTTCAGCTCACCAGGAGAATCATGCGTCGATTCGTGTCCATTGCCCTCCTAGGCCTGTGTGCCGTGGTACTCGCGGCGTGTTTTCCTACCGTGACTACTCCCACGGGGTACAAACCCTTGATCGTTGGTCTCATCGACAAGGGCTCGGAGGCGTCGTACCACCAGGGCGTGCCGTATCCGGTCGTCGACACTAGTGATGTCGCAGCCCAATCTCCCGCGTTCTCTGGCATCGTCGTGAACCAAACGTGGGCGCAGCTTGAACCGGAGCAGGGCACGTTCGACTTCACCACGCTCGACGCGTCGCTGGCGGCGATCGCCGCGTACAATGTGCAACACGCCGATGCGCCGCTCGGGGTGCGGCTCCGGGTGTTCGCGGCCTACGCCGCACCCGGCTGGGCAAAGACCCTCGACGGAGCACCGATCACCGTCCCAGCGAATCTCCCCGCCAATACCGGCGGGACCCTCGGCCAGTGGTGGAAGCCCGGGTACCGGTCGGCCTGGGCGGGACTGCAACAGGCGCTGGCGGCCCGCTACGACACCAACCCAGTCCTTCGCGAGGTCGCCGTCTCGTCGTGTTCGACACTCACCGCTGAGCCCTTCGTGATGGCACCGAGCGCCATCACCGCCGCGACCGCCGACGGCTGGACCGCCTCGGCACAACAGGCCTGCCTCGATGGCGCGCTCTCGGACTACGCGCCGTGGACCCACACCGCGATCTATTACCCCATGAACCCACTCGCTGGTAACCAGACGATTACCGACGAGGTGATGCAACGGTGCGTGAACTCGGCGACGGCGGGCGGTCCGTGGTGCATCCTCGCCAACAACGCGCTCAATCCGGTCTCGGCGACCACCGGTCGATCCGCACCCGTGTACGCCGAGATGAACACACTCTGGTCCGCCAACCCCTCGGGCACGCCAATTGCCTTCCAGATGGACGGTCCCAACAACGCCACCTATTGCGCGGCGATTAGCGTCGCCGTCAGTCATCATGCGCAATCGGTCGAACTGTGGCCCGCCAGCGGGGCGCAACCAGGCTTTACCACCGTGCCCACCACGACACTCGTCGCATGGAGTAACGCACTGCTGACCGGCACCGCGCCCACCTGCACGACTTGAAACCGCAGCGCAATCCCGATCTGAAAGGACCCGACGATGCGACGCTTCCTGAGTCTCGGCCTCGGACTCGCCCTGCTTGCCGTGGCTGGTACCGCCTGCCTGACCATCCCCGGCACGACGTCGCAGATCAATCTCGTCAGTTCCACCACGGTGAACGGCTGGCAGTACGACTTCTACCGAAACTCCGCCTACCCGTGCAGCATCAGTGGGTACCAGACGTTCGTCGTAGGGACCAAGATGGGATCATCCCCGACGGCCTCCTCGCCTCTGTGGGTCTGGATGCACGGAGGGGGAGTCGGCTACTTCGACTCGTCGGGAACTCCACAACCCGACGCATCAGAGATGACGGAGAATTCGGCAGCGTCGCTCCAGGCGACACTCACCAACGCCGGGCTATCGGCCAACGTTCAGGCCGATCCGGCCGGCTTCCGCATGCTGGCCGTCTCCTACTGCAACCGCGACATCTACAGCGGCACCGGCCAGACCGACCCCAACAATCCGAACACGAACACGGACGGGTCAGCGAGAACCACCAACGGACTGCAGGCCACCAAGGCGGCCATCGCCTTCACCGAAGCCACGTACCCGACGTCGAAGTACTTCTTGGCCGGGGGGAGTGCCGGATCGGCCGGCGCGTACTATGTCGGCTGGTCGGAGCAACTCTCAGGGAACCCACCGGCAGGCGTCGTCGGTG
This sequence comes from uncultured Acidimicrobiales bacterium, assembly GCA_963769825.1. GTDB lineage: Bacteria > Actinomycetota > Acidimicrobiia > Acidimicrobiales > RAAP-2 > Bog-756. Next base: position 13,838 of record CAVYNO010000002.1, on the reverse strand, counting down.
ACGCCAGCGTGGTCAACGTCGAGGAAGGAACCGCCGCGTACCAACAGGGCGTCTGTAGGAACGGAAACTTCGATCCCAACGCAGAGCCGATTATCTCACAACGTTTGGATCCCCAGATCGCCGACGTCAACAACGAAGTGGACAAGCTCGTTGCGAGCGGTCAGCTCACGGTGCCGTTGCTCCACATCTGGAATCATGCCGATACCAACACCTGTGGGAGCACTCCGATGCAGTGCCCGATACGAGATGGTTCTGTCGTCACCATGGGTGCCACCGACTGCGACCATCAGCCCTTGGCGGCGGCCATCACGGCGGAGGGACCTAACTCCACCTCCGAGAACCTCCCCCTTTGCGTTCAGTTGCCGGGCACTCCTAGTTGTTCGCTTCACGTCGTAACGACACATGCGGGGTTGACCAACTCCGACCCCGCCAGTCCTTCCAACTACCTTGCTGCAATCATGACCTGGGTGGATCTTCGCCTCGCTGGTCCGTGACTCGACCCATCACGTGGTTTACGTGGAACCCCTCTTCTGGAGTGAGTCCTCGTCCGCTGCCGGGACGGTGGGGCAATTCGGCACGCTTCGGGGTACATATGAGTCCGGCAGAGCGACCGCTCACGACGGGAAGCTAACGCATGGCCAAGGGGCGGGCGCCAACATCCTCGATCGCACGCACTACTACGTCACGAACACATGCAGCCGTAGCGAAGACACATTCGATGGCGGTGCGGACAATCCGGGCGAGGGTGCCTTCGTCGTGAACATCTCGGGTCCCGTCCGTGCCATCCGCTCCTATATCGGCGCCAACAGCTACAAGTACACCGTCAACACCGATATCTTCTACCCCGATCGTCAGGACACCATCACCGAGCTGCGCGGACACGCCGGACTCCCCGGGTACGGCAGCGCCGACGACTTCCTTACCGGCACGACCGGCCTCACGTACTCGGACCCCCTCAACAACGGGATGGTGATCGACGGAAAGCCCGACGCCGTCACGCCGATCACCTACACCACCGGATCGACGCCTCCGCCGGCCTGGCAGATGGTCTCCGGCGCTCAGGGTTCACTCGTCACCGTTCGATCCATTGCCACCGACATCAGCGGACTCAATGCCTCCACGGTGTACGAGGACCAGAATCCCGCGTCTCCCCCACAATGTACCGGTGAAGCCGCCGCTTGGGGCCTGAACGGCATGAATATCACGTCTCCCGTGGGCTCGGTCCCGATCACCGACCCGACCCTCACGGCGACCCCGGCAACGTTGGTGCTTACCCGTTATCGCTACTTCGAAGGGCCCAACCTCCCAACCACGGCAGCGGCGACCATCGACACCCAGGCCCTCACACCGATCCAGACAACGGTCAGCGGCTGATCCAACGTCTGGGAGGTGCCCGGTACCTTCGGAGAGCGTGACTTCGGGGCGATCGCCAAGGGGTGGGCAGGATATTGATGCCTTCGGCGCGGGACGCTTCGTCAAAGACGGCACAGAACCGCTTGTCCCGATCGTGCGAATCTTTGGAAGTGGGAAGCCGAAGATCGAAGACTAAGACCGTGCCGGCCGGCAGTCGCGAACATCTGAACCCGTTGGGCGCCACTCACAATTGTTGCGTGATCTGGCCATTTCAGTCGTCGAATGAGTGACGGCATTCGGTGGGACGTTCAACTCATCGTTGGCCAGTGGTCCTCATCGTGGCAGTCGACAAAACTACCTGGCTTCGTCCTGCCCCCACAGCGCGCCATCGATTCAGCCCCTCGGGGTATTCCGTGGTTGCCCCTTTACCGACCTGCGGAGGCGAGAGATGATGGTTGCCGATCACCTTGAGGCGGGTCGAAGAGTGCGTCATAGTCAAGGACAGCCCACCGTTCGGCCAGTTGTCCTTCGACGACTCGCCACAGCACCATGCCTCGCATCTCGCCAAATCTTCCCGTCGGTTCGAGGCCGAAGAATGGACCCTCATGGGTGCCCTCCCAGAGCCCCGAGACCGCCACCATGTCGCCGTTTGCGATGACTTCGTCTTCGGTGAAGTGTATGTCTGGGAAGGCAGAACGCACCGACATAATGAAGGCCTTCGAACTCTCGAGGCCCGGCGGGGTGCCAGGGGGAGCGGCATGGTCGACAAAGTCGGGACGAAGGTCCCTCTCGGCCGCGCTCATGTCGCCGTTGTTCAAGAATTCATCGTAGTGACGCAGCACGAGTTCGATGTTCGCAGCGGCCGTCGTATCGGTCATGCGGCCATGTTCTCATAGGAACCCCCGATATGACCTGGGCCATTGTGCTCATTCTTTGCCGCTCGACCCCTGACCGGTCCACCCAACTCCAAATTTGATGGGACACGGCAGCCTCATTGACCGCGAGGTTCTAGATCAGGTTGGTGGAAGATCACGTTGTGGCTCACGATGGTGACCTTCGTGATTGCCTAGTATGCCTGGTGTCCTCTTCAACAAAAGGAGAATCGATCACGGTAGGCAATCATGATCAGACAAAAACGCTCGGTCGTGGAGGCTCTTCGTGGATTGTCGCCGTCGTATTTGTGATCTCCGTCGGAGCCTTGCTTCTGGCAAACTCTCTCCGAAGAGGGTGAGAGCCAACCGTTCCCCGGCTTAACGTCGGGTCTTCACTATGGGACTACACCAGGGGGAAGCGCGCACCGCTTGGGTCTCCTCGTTACGCCGCTATGCAGTTTCATCTCTGTGATGCCGGATTCTGTCCATAGCGCGCCTCGCTTTGATCGACTGGTCCCAGTCCTCCACCACCATCAGCTCCCTGTGCGTTGCTCAGAACGACGCTTGATTCGCGCCACGGGACTTGTGGGTGCCGAAAAGTTATCCGGACCGTCGACCTGGACTTTCGTTGTCGTGATCCTGGCGACGAAGGTGGAGCGTGGCGCTCTCCTTCCTTCCTCTACATAGCCTTCGTCCGCATACTTCAGTTGGTGATCCGTCTCACTCGCAATGAGAATACGGATATCTCTGATCGACTTTCCCGCCTGGTAGAGATTCGCTGCTTCATCGATCTGAGAGCCGCTCAAAGCGGGGTAGCGTCGCCTGGGACCGGACTGTCTGCTGCCTACTCGGCGGTCTGGAGCGAGTCGATCCAACGCTCCAAGCGGCGACCCTCAGTGGACAGGAGTGCCGGTCGTCTGAGCGCCTGAGTGAGCACGGCGGTTCCTTGGTAGCTGGCGATGAACTCGACGGCGAGATCACGGGCGTCGCGTCGTCCCAGGCGACGGGTAGGTCCACGAAGCGGGTGACCGTGTGGTCGATGGAGTTTAAGCGCCCTTCACCAAGAGTTGGAATGAAGCCCCCTCAGTATTGACTGAATGATTTATTCAGTCAATACTGAGGTAATGCGAAGGGGACATCCCACTGATCGGCTCCATGACATCACCGAAGCGGGGCGACAGCTTCTGGGCAGCGTGGGATATCAACGCACCCGCATGGCCGATGTCGCCGCCGCCGCCGGACTATCGGCCGGATCGATGTACACCTACATGAGCAGCAAGGAGGCGCTTCTGCACACCGTCCTGGTCGGGTTCTTCGCTTCGCCGTCTGAAACAGTGCCCGAGCTTCCCATTACCGCTCCTCCGCTTCACGTGACGCTGGAAGCGGTGCGCTCGGGTCTCACGCGCGGCGGGGCCACACCGGTGCTCCAGGCTGCGCTTCATGCCGATGCGCCCGAGGACGTCGGTGCGGAGCTGGAAGAGATCCTGGAGGAGATGTACACCATGGTCTCCAGACTGTGGCCGTTGCTGGCTGTGCTCGAGAAGTGCGCGGAGGACATCCCGGCCATTCAGGAGTTCTACTTTGGAGGACAGCGCAGAACTCACCTGTCCCGGTTCGCCCGCTACGTGCGACAGCGCGCCGCCCAAGGACGGCTCGACGTGTTCGGCGATCCCGAGCTCAGTGCCCAGGTGGCGGTCGAGGCACTGACCTGGCACGCTTGGCACCGACTGGAGGGCTTCGATGAGGCCCGGTTCTCTGGAATCGGGAGTCGGGGAACTGTGATCCAGTTCGCCGTGAAGGCTCTGGTGGCCGGCCAGTGACGGACTCGTTGGCGCCGGTCCGGCGCGACGGTTCCCGTGGCGCCACGCAGGCTTCCCAGTCGGACACTTTCCCTCGGCTGGCCCGAGGCCCCGTGTTCGTCGCTGCAGCCGCTCTCTTGGTCATCGAACTCGTGGCTTCACCGCGCTACGGCCTGCATCGAGACGAGCTCTACTTTCTGGCCTGCGCCCACCACCTGGCCTGGGGCTACGTCGACCAACCGCCCCTCGTTCCGGCCGTGGCCTGGATGGCCAACGGACTCATCGGTCCGTTCGCCTGGTCGCTACGCCTGCTGCCGGCACTCGGCGGGGCTGCGTCGGTGGTACTCACGGGCCTGATGGCCCTCGAGCTGGGCGGGGGACGCGGGGCGCAGACCATCTCCTCGGTGGCCGCGGCGACGTCAGCGGAGCTACTGGCCGCGTTCCACCTCTTGTCGACCACCGCCTTCGACTGCTTCTTTTGGGCGCTGATCTCGTGGCTCGCGCTGCGCTTGATCCGGACGAAGAACACTCGCTGGCTCGTACTCCTCGGCGCCGTCACTGGAGTGGCCCTTTTGAACAAGGCGAATGTGGCCTTCCTGGTGGTGTCACTGGTCATCGGATTGGTCACCGGATCCGACCGGCGACTGTTGTGGTCCCGGTATGCATGGATGGGAGCCACCATCGGCCTCGTCATCGTCTCACCCGACATAGCGTGGAACGCTCAGCACGGATGGGCGCAGTTCTCGATGCTCAGGAGCCTGCACGCCGAGAACTCCACCCTTGGCGCCTCGATCGGCTTCATGCCCGCCCAGCTGATCGTGGTCGGACCGGTTCTGTCCGTTCTCTGGATCACGGGTCTCGTCCACCTGTGGCGAGATTCCCGGTGGCGTCCTCTGGCTGTGAGCTACGGGGTGCTCGCCGCCTGGTTCACCCTGAGTGGGGCCAAGTCCTACTACCTGGCCGGCATCTACTTCGTCCTGTTCGCCGCCGGGGGGGTGGTGGCGGAGGGCCGGTTGCAATCCCGGGGGAAGCCGGGTCGAGTCCGTGGCTGGATTGCCCTGATGGTGGTCGGAGGAGTGGTGGCACTGCCGCTCACCCTGCCCTTATTGCCCCAATCCACACTACCCACCGGCCCTTGGGAGGGTCAGATCAACAAGGATTTGAGTGCCACCGTTGGCTGGCCCAGCTACGTTCGGCAGGTGGCCGGAATCGCGGCCGCCCTGCCTCTGGGGGAACGGTTGCGTCTGGTCCTGCTCACCGGAGACTACGGTGCGGCCGGAGCCATCGACCGCTACGGGACCCGGTATCACCTCCCTTCGGCCAGGAGTGGGCACAACACCTACTGGTGGTGGGGACCGGGCGGCATGCCGAACGACTCTGCCACCGTTGCTACCAACATCCCCCGATCAGAACTCCTGAGGATCTTCCGTCGCGTCCGCCTTGTCGCCTCTGTTCAGACACCGAACAACGTGTGGACGGAGGAGCGCGGGGACCCCATCTACCTTTGCACCCAACAATTTGCGAGCTGGAGCGAAGTCTGGCAGTCACTCCGTCACTATGGTTGACGCGCCCGGGTGCGACCGACCGGACAATCTACGCCGCGCTCGGCGCGGCATTTGTGGTGAACGCTCAGTGGGCGTGGGATGGCGGCCGTCCTGCCGATGCAACCGTCTTTCTTCGTGCTGCCGTGGACCGCGCGGACAAGGTGGTCCCGAGTCCGATGGTCTCTGACCACCCTAGGCTCCTCCTGGCCGCGATGCTCACGTCTATCGGCGAGCTGACCGAGGCCAATCGGCTGATCGAGCTGAGCTCCGAGCGCATCCGAGGGACGTTCGACACCCTCTGGGCCCCGCGATTCCGATCCAGATGGCTCGATTGGCATTGGACCATGGCAAGCTGGACGCCGCCGCCGACTTGGTGAGAGTCGGCCTGAGGCAGGCGAGCGAACAGGGCACCACCTACTTTTCGTCCATGGCCAGGTCGGTCATGGCGTCGGTGGAGCTGTACCGGGGGGACCTCAGCGCGGCAGCTGCAGCGGTCAGACGTTGCCAGGCCGATTCTCCACCGGCAATCGGGTTCTACGGCGAGTCGGCCATCGTTCAGGCGCGGGCCCGGGTCACGGAAGCCGAGGGAAATCCAGAAGAGGCACTCGAGACATTGACCGCGGCCTGTCGTGAACCCACCCGTCTCCACCGAATGCTCTTGGAGGATCTGACCGTGGCGCCGTGGTGGGTACGTGTGGCGCTGTCCACGGGGAATCGTCCGCTGGCCGGCGAGGTGGCGGTCACCATGGAACACCTGGCCCGTGGCAACCGTGAGCTGCCCGGTCTGACAACGAGCGCCATCCACGCTCGCGGTTTGTTCGAGGAGGACCTGTTCGCCCTACAGAGGGCCGCCAATAGTCACGTTCACGTGTGGGCTCGCGCTTCCGCCGCCGAGGACGTCGGACGTCTGGCTACCTCGTCCGATCATGCCGTGGCCCGATCATTCCTCGCAAAGGCTCGAGCGGGATACCGACTGGCCGGCGCCGCCCGGGATGTGAGCCGCGTCGTCCGGGCGATCCGGCGCTGTGATCAGCATTCCAAACGCGGTCCCGGGAGCCGACCGGTGAGTGGCTGGGCCAGCCTGACAGACGCCGAAAGGAGGGTCGCTCTCACTGTGGCTGAAGGAGCGACCAACATGGAAGCTGCGGCAGTTCTCCATCTCTCTCGACACACTGTCGACTTTCATCTTCGTCATATCTTTCGCAAGCTGAACCTGGAATCTCGTGTCGAGCTGGCATGGTCGGTAGCCAATAGCAGCATCGCTGGCGCTAGCGGGGCATGGACTCATCTTTAAACCACGCACTCGCGGGGTGCGTGCTGGTCGTTCCTTCCGGCATGATCACAATGTGTCGCCTGTCGACTCCAGTTGTGTTTTCATGACCTATGCACTACCGATCGAAGGCACCTGTCGACACGTCGGGGTGAGTTGATGCTGCCCGAACTTCTCGCCATTCGCGATGGCCGGTGTCCCCGGTGCAGCACACTTCTCAGCCCTGAATGGACGCAAGTGCGCTCGATCAGGCGAGCCGGGCCGAACGGTCGGAGCAAGTACTCGTACTGTTCTTACGACGGGATCGGGCTTTCCCGGGAACTCGGTCCTCCTACCCACTCGGTGATCGACGCTCTCTTGGAGGAAGTCGGCTGGGAAGAGAAAACGGCCATGGAGCAGCCAGACCTGCTGGCCGAGGAGGTGCGGCACGCCCGCTTGGCGCCGCAAGAGTGGGAGGACCAAAAGCCGGCGGCGGACTCGCGTTCTTTGGCCAGACGCCTCCGGAGCTTGGCCGCCCACCTTTCCCCTATCAGCTAACGAGACGGAGGCCGCATCGTGACCATTTCGGGCATTCCCAGGTTTCAACGGTTCTTTCGGACCGCGGCCGGCTTGCGTGTGGACAAAGACGACCTCAAGCGCTACACCGATTTTGTGAACCGCAAGCTCTATGACCTCGTACTGATGGCCGAGGCTACGGCAAAGGCCAACCAACGAGACGTGGTTGAGATTGAGGATCTTCCGATTACCAAAGGGCTCCAGCAGTCGATCCACGAGTTCGAGAAGCTGGACATCGAACTCGAAGTGGTGCCGATGCTCGAGCAGGTCGAGGCATTACCGCCGCTCGACATGGCGCTGGCTGAGGCCACGACGGCCCACCTCTCGATAGTCGCAGGTGGGCTGTCGCTGGCATTGGCCCGAACGATACGGATCATCGATCCGGGACTGAATGCTCCCCATGCAGATGACTGGGAGCGTGCCTTCAGCATCTTCGACCTCCTCTTTTGAGGGCAAGCCTCAAGCTGATCAGGGATTGAGCAGCCGTGGCGGACCCAGCGTTTCGAGGACGCTCGGCTCTGATGCGCATCGTTCCTGCCAACGACCCAGCCACCGTCACCAATGGGGAGCGCGACCTCAATGCCGCCGGCCTGGTTTTGCCGCCCGACTCGGTCTATTCGAAGACGATCGGGAACCTGTCTATGTCGGCCATCAGTTCGGGGACCGGTGTAGTGGGGCAGACCTCAACTGTGTTCCACTGCGAGAGGCCCGAGTCGTAGACCAACTGCGCGACTACCTCGACGCTGGGTGCCTCGACGACCGCGACCGTCCAGTTTGGAGACAAGCTCACGAGGCGCTCCTACGTAGGAGTCGTCAGTGTCCAGTCCATCGGGGATCACGTTTCTCGAAGAAGGCGGTCACACCTTCTTGTACGTCGTCGTGTTCCCGCGATCGTGGCGACGGCACGGCTGGTGGACTCCCAACCTTGCTCGTCACCATGGCCTAGGATATTCATTTAGGGCAGACGGGCATGGGGTGAGATAGCCGAGTGAGCTGTGTCGGCGGTCGCAATTGGAGAAGTCGTAAAGTCCCGGATCGCCGATTGCTGCTAAGCAGCTTTCGCTGCCACTCGATCAGTCCATCCTACTGAGACGACGCTCGATCATGCAGGGCCGTTACGAGGCCCTCCGACAATGTCCGGTCGGCAAACGAGAAGCCCGAATCGAGTAAGCGCTCAGGCATAACTCGTTGGGAGGCTAACAGGAATTCCGACGACATTTCGGCACCAACCGCCGCCCGCAGAATCGGTTCGGGCACGACCAGGTTTGCGGGTCTGTGCAGAGCCCGGCCCAAGGCGCGGGTGAACGCAGCATTGGTCACCGGTTCGGGAGACGTCACGTTGAAAGGACCGGCGAGGACGCCATTTCCCATGAGAAATGCGATCGCGTCGATGGCGTCGCGTCGTGAGATCCAGCTGAATTGCGGTCGCCAGCCCCAAGCCGTGCTCCGAGACCGAGTCGGAAGGGCCAGAGTTGCTTCTTCAATGCGCCGCCGGCCGTACTTAAGACCACGCCCGTGCGCAGATTGACCACCCGGATTCCCGATCTAGCCGCAGCTGACGCAGACGCCTCCCACCGTGCGCACACATCAGCCAGGAATCCCGTTCCACCATCCGAATACTCGGTCAGTACCTCGTCTCCGTGTAGGCCGAGTAGCCCACCGCCGACGCGCTCAACAAGACCGAGGGCGGAGTCGCCAAGAGAGCCAATGCCTTCACAAGAGTCGCCGTCCCATCGATCCCGGCTGGAAAGGATCAGCTGTTTGTAGTCGGTGGACCACCGACGATTACCGATTCCTGCGCCCGCCAGGTGCACCACTGCATCGATCCCCTCGAGCTTTCGCCTATCTATGGTGCCGAGGGCCGGGTTCCACTGGACCTCGTCGTCTTCTGCTGCTCGTCGAACAATTCGAACCACTTGGTGGCCTTCGGCGCGCAGTCGAGGAACCAATGCCGATCCGATCAAGCCCGTTGACCCTGTAATCGCCACCTTCATGCGCGCCCTCATCCCGATGGAATCAAGCCTCATGATGTGCACTTCCCTGAGTCATGTCGGGCAATGGGTGATATCACCGGGGTCGTCGGGTAAAACGAGCTGATCCCGACCCGGTGTGCACCATTCGGTGGTGGCCCTTGCGCAGGGCGGTGAAAGTTCATATCTCGAGTCGTCGTGACTGAGACGGGTACGGCCATCTCACCCGGCCGCCTCACTCATTGTGTTCCCTACTGAGAACCAGTTGGGCGACATCGAGATATCCGCTACGAAATCCGGCCTCGCTGTAGGCCAGAAAGAAGGTCCACATTCGCTGAAACGTGTGGTCGAAACCGAGCTGATCTACCCGTTGTGCGTGGGCGTTGAACCGGTTCCGCCAATGACTGATCGTCCGTGCGTAGCTCTCACCGAAATGCATCTGATCCACGACTTCCAGCGTGGTGCAATCGCGCAGCGTCTGACGGATCGCCTGATCCGAGGGAATCTGGCCACCGGGAAAGATGTACTTGTGGATCCAGGTCCAGGATGATCTGGTCGCCATCATCCGATCGTGCGGCATAAGGATCGACTGCAGGCCGATGCGACCCCCAGGAGCCAGTCGTTCGTCCAAGGTGCGGAAGTAGCACGGCCCACCAACGCTCTCCCACGGCCTCTATCATCTCCACACTGAGGATGGCATCGAACTGGCCGTGGACATCGCGGTAGTCCTAACGCGGACGTCGATCACCCGGGTCATTCCGGCGTCTTGAACCCGACGGCGGGCCAAGGCGGCCTGCTCGTCGGACAACGTCACGCTCGTGACCCGTGCGCCGCGTCTCGGCTCGAAGGCCAGCTCGCCCCAACCAGTTCCGATCTCAAGCACACGGGACTCCCGCACCCCGGTGACATCGAGGAGCCGTTCGATCTTGCGCGCCTGAGCCTGAGCCAGTGTGTCATCTTCGCCGAGAAGAGCGCGGACGAGTACGTCATCGACTCATCCAAAAAGCTCGCGAACATCTCGTTCGAGAGGTCATAGTGACGGGAAATGTTGCGCCGCGAACCAGCGACGATCATTGTTCTCGAGGGCAGGGTGACGCGCCTCGTACATCCGACGGATCGACTGAAGGTTCGGCGGGATCAGTGTGTCGATCTGACGGGCCATGGCCTCCAGCAGCTCGACCAGTTGCGCTGAATCCCAATCGCCGGCCATATAGGCTTCGCCAAATCCGATCTTTCCCTCCGACCCAATCGTGTGAAGAAGGCGTCGGGGTTGACAACCTTCAAGTCGGGCCCGAAGGTGATCCGAACGATCTGTCATCTGGGAGATGAACCCAAATACCGCAGCGCTTGGCCGCCCGCTTGAGGGCGATTCGAGCAAGGGCAGCGCGTAGCGGCGCCGGTGATGGTTGGGTCATGTCGTCCCATCGGTCGAGGCCCACCGCCCCCGGCGGAGCTCCCGAGGTTGTGTCGGGGAACGAGATCATCGGGGTTGCACCTTGAGGCCGTGACCCCACAGCCGGAGGCCCTGAAGCCGAATGAGCATCCGAGTGCGAGCACTGGAGTGCCGAACGACGGACCGGAATATCGTCAGCGGGGTGATCGTTTGTCGCATCCCGTGGAGCGTGGCGACAAAGGGGTTTTCGCCCGGGCGTTCCAGGGTGACCGACACCGATACCGCGGCAGCGGGATCGGTGATCCTGATCCGGTAAGTTCCTCCGCCCGCATTGAACGGCGACACACGCATCGCCTTGGCGACCGTGGCCACGCCGGTGGCGTCGGGTTTGAGCACGTACGCATGGCAGTCGCCGTAGGTATTGCGAACTTCCGCCACCATTGTGCACGCGTTGTTGGTGTCGTCATGGCACCAGAACACGCTGATCGGGTTGAAGACGTAGCCGAACGTTCTCGCACCCGACAGCATCAGTACTCGGTCGGCCGCCAGGCCCTGCTCGGCCAAGAGATGTCGGATGTCCACGTGGTCCTCGCTCCTCACCTGGGTCCACCACCCGGCAAGACCACGGGGTTGGGGCAATTGGTCCAGATCCACCAGCCAGTAGGCCGCTCGGTAGCGGAAGTGGTGGGCGAGTGGCGAGCTACGGGTGTGCGCCACGTCGGCTTCGTACAGCGCCGGGACCACGAGGTCGCCGCTCACCAGGTCGATCCCATCGATGCTGCGGCGGCGGCACCAGAGCGACACCCATCTTCGTGGAACCCCCACCCGTGGTAGGCCCCGGCGAATGCGATCCTCCCGACGTTGAGTTCGGACAGGCGTGCTTGAGCTGCCACAGACTCGACGGTGTAGATCGGATGCTCATACATCATGCGATCCACGACGAGGTCGGGGTCGATTCGGTCAGTCGGATTGAGGGTGACGATCTGAGGTGATCGAGATGGCAATGCCTGTAGGCGGGTCATGTCGTACGAGACGGTCACGAGATTCGTGTCCACATCACAATGTGGGAGCAGGTAGTTCCACGAACTACGGGCACGGCTGGTCCGGGGGATCAATGTCTCATCGCCATGCAGCCAAGTCGCATTGGAGGAGTAGGTAAAGGCTCCCAGCACGTCTCGTTCCGCTGGTGTACTCGGTGCCAGGAGGCGCAATGCCGTGTCGGCATGAGTCGCCACGACCACGCGGTCGAATATCTCCAGCTGATCGCACTCGTCTCGAATTTCAATGTGCTTCGACGACCGTGTGACAACCCGTACCGGTGTGGTCACATGCACGGCGTGAAGCCCCTTGACGATGCGCTCGACATACGTGCGTGATCCTCCGCTGACGGTCCTCCATTGCGGGGACCCCGTGACCGACAACATGCCGTGATTCTCAAGAAACACGAACAGATATCGAGCCGGAGACTCCAGAACGACGCCCGTCGCGGCGGACCACACGCAAGAGACCACCGGGACGGCGAAATGGCGAATGAAATATTCCGAGTATCCACCGTCGGTAAGAAAGGCTCGTAGGGTCAGCTCCTCGTCCCCACCTTCGATTACCAGCTTCGCCTGGTGGTGAAATTTTCTGATCTCCCACAACATCTTCACAAAAGAGGGATTGAGAGCCGACCGGGGTTGTGCGAACAGTCCACCCGGTCCACGTCCGCCGGCGTACTCCAAGCCACACCCGTCGCAGTGGATGGACATGCTCATGTCGGTCGGCTGGGTGGCTACCCCCAGTTCCGCCAGAAGCTTCCCGAAGAGGGGATAGGTCGAATGGTTAAAGACGATGAACCCGGAGTCGACCTGGACCATCCCGGCATCCGGTGTCACCACATCGTGAGTGTGGGCGTGCCCCCCGGGTCGGTCGTCCGCCTCATAAAGCGTGACGTCGTAGCGGCGCTGCAGAAGATAGGCCGACGTGAGTCCCGCCACACCCGACCCCACCACAGCCACTCGCTCACGTGCCGTCGCGCCGGCACCGCCACGCGTCACCGAGACACCTTGGGGAGTGGGGAGTTGATCATGTGAGACTACTTTAGTGCTAAAATCATGGAATGCCGGTCGGGTCAGCGTCGATGACGCTGAGAGAAGCTGCTGAAAGCCTTGGAGTGCACTACATGACCGTCTATCGCTACGTACGGCAGGGCCGGCTGCTGGCAACTCGCCAGGGCACGCAATGGCGGGTGCGGTCCGCCGATCTCAACGCATTTCAGCGTGCCTCGGTGGGACGCCGCCGCGGCACGACGCGGACAGATGTTGACTGCGAGGCCATGGAGCGCCGAATGCTCGCCGGTGACACTCAGGGGGCGTGGTGGGTGGTGGAGAGCCATTTGGGAGGCGGCCTTGATCCCTCTGGAGACCTGACGGAACTGATCGTGCCAGCGCTGCGGTCAATTGGCGATCGCTGGGCCATCGGAGATGTCTCAGTCGCCGAAGAGCACCGCGCCACGACGGCGGCCCAACGGGTGGTCGGTCGCTTGGGATTGCAGTTCGGCAAGCGTGGAAAAGATCGGGGAACAGTGGCCCTCGCCGCTCCATCGGGCGACCTTCACACGTTGCCGGTGGCGATCGTGGCCGATCTGCTGCGCTGGCAAGGGTTCAATGTGCTTGAACTCGGTGCCAACACACCGGCAGACGCAATTGGTGAGGCGGCGGCGGGACAGCAGCGATTGATCGCTGTCGGAATCGTCTCGACCACCCGCGCCCTGGACGCAGCTGTGGCCTCTTCGGCGGTCGCCGTGCGGGCCGCGGTGCCCGACGTGCCGATCTTCATCGGTGGCGCCTCCATCCGCTCGGCGGCCCATGTCCGCAGGCTCGGAGGTGACACCTGGACGGGAAAGAGCGCCGATCAGGTGGTAGAGCTGGTTAGTCGGATCGCCGATTCACCTGAAGGTGGGCGTGGCCGCAATGTCGCCTAGCACGGGTCGCCTGCGACCAGCGACAAACCTCCTGGCTGGTGTCGTCGACGGTCTCCTGGAGGCTTCGGTTTTCGGGAGCTTCTCAAGGATCGGGTTCGCCTGTCGCAGTCGGATCGG
>CAVYNO010000001.1:0-5885 GCA_963769825.1 uncultured Acidimicrobiales bacterium | reverse complement strand
TTGCCTCGCTGGTTGGGAACCTGGACGAACCGGCGCATGTTCGGCTTGCCTGAATAGCGTTGCATGGGCATCGCGGAGCAGCCACTTGCGAGATTAGGAGCCACGGCGGCAGCGCAGACGTCGGGTTTGCAAACAGCGCGCATGAGCTGGTTTCCGTGCACGCCGCTTTGCACGACGCTACTGATCTCGGTGCGGAGGATCTTCCACGACCGCTCGGCGGGGTGATTTGTCCAACCTTGGAGCTGCTGACAAAGCCAAGCCTGCGAAGGCGCTGAGCTACTTCAAATTGCTTCGCCTTCGTGCTGCTCAAAGGCCGCGGCGCGTCGAACAAGTAGCGAAACCGCAACTGCTGTCAGACCATCGAGGATATCGGCGAACGCTCACCCGTGTCGGCCTTCTGGTTACAGATTACCGCTCGGAGATCCTGGTGATATTCGACCAAAACCCTGCCCCTATCATTGCGTCGAGAAGGGCCTGCGCATCGTCATGGGTCAAGACAGCTCGCTCCACGGCGAGCCTCAAGAGACCGATCGTCCCAGTGACCCGCGCTTCCCCCAATTCGGCCACCGCCAACGTGCGGCCCAAGCGATCGTCAAGGGCGATCGTCCATCCGCGGTGAATGGCAGCAGCGATCGTTGACGCTTCACCTGCGCCGAGACGCTGGGTGAACACGGCCCAGTTCGCGAGCTCGCTTTCGGCTAACTCGACAACCTCGATATCGCAAGTCTCTACCGCCTTCGCGACCGCTTCCTGCGTGGGATCTCGGAGGATCTCTCGGCTGACATGCACCGTGATCAATCGGGGAGCGCTCGTTGCCGCCATGAGAACGTCCAACGCACCTACCTCACCAAAGTTGATGAGGACAGTCGAATCAAAGCCAGTCGGGTTCAAGCCGAGTGCCTCGCCGCACGCGTTTAGGGGGTGTGCTCGGCTCGCTAAGCGAGCGGAGCAGGTCCCGACGGCTGACCCCAAGAAGTTCGGCTAACTTCGCCGACGAGATGGCTCCCTTCCGCCACGCACTCATGGCTATCGTCCGGAAGCGGCTGGGTGCTGGCTCATCCTCTCCAGGTTGGCCCGTGTAACCGAGCGTGCGATGCAGCGCCTCGCTGCGCGACTCCATCAAGGTGACTCGCCTCTCCGGTGTGATTACCCCAAGGTTCACGAGACGCCAGACCACTGCTTCGTAGCTCACGCCGAACTGGTACATCACGTGCACGATGTGTTCCGGTTCGACATTCTTGTCTTCGACGCGTAGCTCGTCTAGCAGGGCAACGACCCCCGATCCAGGAAGCAGGAAGGTGGCCGCGAATGCGTTGGCGCGCATCTCTCTCAGCTCCTCGTGCCTCGTAACCACGCAGAGCTGACCCTCGCTGCTACTTCGATCATCCACGAGGAAATGCGCATATTCATGCGCCATCGTGTACCGAATTCTTGCCGCGGATTCACCCTCCCTTATTGCCATGCACGGGCCCAGGCTCGGCGAGAAGAGATAGCAGCCTGAGACCAATGGCTCCCCCGGCAGCGCACGCACGGTAATCTTGACACCCTGACTTTCGACAAGCTCCACGAGCGAGCCGATCGGTCGATGTCCCACGTCCAACCGACGCCTCTCCTGCTCCGCTAACCAAGCCCCTTGATCAATCGCGCGGCCTGGTGGCAGTGGATAGAGCGGAAGCTCGAAGCGCTGCTGGCCATATACCTCCTCCTCGAGGAACGCATACTCACGGAAGTAGCCGACAAGGCTCTCCAGCACGTCGTGCGAGACCTCATTTACAGGTGCTTCAGCGCGAAGGAACGCAGCGACCTGCTGTGAATTCTCCTCAAGTAAGAGCGACGAGATCGAGGCACCATAAAGCTCAGCGAGCTTCGCCAACTCCAAACTTGCCACTGCACGCTGCCCAGACTCGATTAGCGTCACCGCTGGACGGGCCACGCCGAGTGCGCGAGCTGCCTCATCTTGAGTTATCGCGGCGGCAATCCGTGCCCGCCTCAGCCGAGCTCCGAGACGGGATTGATCCGTCGCACCCCACGAGCGAGTAGGCAAAAGCGGCTGTCTTCCAGCAGAACTCTGACTTACGGTGCCAGCGGAGGTTACGCTGCCACCGAGAAATGCCGCGCGAAAGGCGGCGTCGGGAGTTTGAGGGACAACTGCTGGAAATACGTTGCCGAATAACGCAGACCAAATGCGTTGAGCTTCAACTTCGTCGCCAGCGAGGCGGAGACGTACGGCTTCATTGGCCGTGTCCGAAGCAACCGAGAACACGCCGGCGGCACGGAGTGCGAGCGCGCGGTCGAGCTTCTGTGACAATGGATCCTTACCGGTGGGATCACTGAACGTTCCCGCCACATGATCGGCGGCGATCGTCAGGAACCGTGCGCAAGCAACATCATGGTCAAGTCCTTCCTGGATTGCCAAGTATGCGAGAGATTCCGTATGCAGCCCTGGGAAGTCCGCGCCGATCTTTTCGGCCACGAATTCCTTTGCCATCCGAACCTGGTGGATGAAGTGGCCGGAGCAACTCCCGTTTCGCTTCTCAACGGCGCGAATCAACTCTCGAGTGTTCGAACGGTCCCAGGTGCCCGTCTCCCGGTTGCCTATCCTCACGTCGTCGTCTTCCGTCTCAGTTGGGAATGCGGGGACGATGTCGAAGCTGTATGCGACGCCGACGATTCGAAGGGTGAGTGCATGCTTCTTTCGTTCGAAGCTGGCGTTGTAAGAGCGTCCGAGGACCGACTCCAACTCATTCATGGCTGCATCGGGTCCGTCCGGTCGGTCCATGAGGCCCCGGAGTTCGTCAGAGAGCAGGACTACCTTGTCGACATCGTGGAGGGGCCGGCGCATCGTCCGGCGGGCAAAGCTGCCCTGGAGGAAGGCATCACGGATCAGCCCAGCCTGAGTGAGGCGATCCGTGATTTCACCGTGGAGCCTCTGGGCACCCTCCCGCTCGGCCGCGGACAAGTTGAGGGCTGCGTCGAATTGATCAAAGGCAGTTCTCACTGACACGGCTAGATATCTCTCCTAGATCGTACGGTAACCGGATTCAAGGTATGATTATCGTACCATGATCGCCAGCACGGAGGCTGCTCCACTCAGACGACGCCCACCGCTCGCCATTCCAGGGCTCATCACTTTGGCCGACGTTTTCGGCGACCCAGCTGCGGTCGCCAAGCAACTGCCGCGTGAGGTCGTGGGTTTGGACGCTTGCGAACTGCGATCCGCCGACCGGCAGTTTGTGATCTATTGGCTCACTCTCCGGCCGTGGACCCCGATGCTGGACGCCGGATACCCCATCGAACGCGTTGGCATACTTGTTCACTGGGCGGGGGAACTTCTCGCTGTGCCACACGATGCATATGAACGTCGCTGGCGTCACCTCTCGGACCTGAGCCTCTTTACCTTGTGCCTCTGGTACCCGGATGATCCGCGAGCGCTCCGATGGGAATGGAGCGACGGATTCGCCGCGTATGTCGGTTCTGTTCACCGTCACCTAATGGCGGAGGAGTACGCCAGACGACATGGCGTATGGCCCTCTGAAGAAGCTCCACACGGCACGGGTGCTGTTCCACACGCAATCAAGTCGGCGGCTCTTCGCGAGCGAGCGCAGCGATGACGATCGACTGGGGTCCGGTCGCCGTTGCGGTCATTGGCGGTGGCGGAATCATCGCGGGTGCTATCGCCAGTTCCTTCCTTGGCCGATGGGCGGAATCGACCGACCGTCGCCGCAGCTCGTATGCGGACGCGGTCGCGGCGCTCGTCGCTTGGAACGAATACCCATACCGCATACGTCGACGTACCAGCGACGAGGCTGACACTCTGGAGCGATTGGCCAACATTGGACACGATCTGCAAGAGCGCCTCTCGTGCTCCCAGACGTGGATATGGACTGAGTCGGCGCATCTTGCAGAGCTTTACGCCGCGGCGCGCGAAGACCTCGGTGCGCAAGTCGGCCCAGCGTGCAGGGAAGCCTGGAGGATGCCACCGGCCGCGTCGCCGGAATCGATGAATCTTGGCGATTGGGGGCCCGGTTCGTGCGAAAAGCTGACCCAGCGCCTACAGCGTGAGATCCATTGGCGTTTCGGATGGCGGAGATGGTTATGGGTGCCTCGACGCCTCCTCAACTGATGATTGCGCTTTGCCGGGTCAGGCGTCACCACGGCGCGAGCTCGGGTGACATCCCCTGCCCGCGCTCGAACTCCAGCTGCGAAGCTTCCAGCTGCGCATCGATCTCGGGGGTGAGCCAACCGGCGATGGCCTTGCCCTCGAGGTGGCGTGCGCCCGCCGGCGGCGTCCTCCGCTTTGATGCGCTCCACCGCGCGGGCAAGCCGCTCGTGCGCCGCCTCCTTGGACATGCCCCTCTCACGCAACTGACGTTCCACCTGGTCGTAGGCGCGCTGAGCCACCAGGCGGTCGATCTCCTCCCCGGCCTCCACCCGGGTCGCCTCCTGGGCCAGCTCGGATCCGCCGAGCATCTCGACCAGGGCGCGCTGTCGATCGGTGGCCAGCTCCCGGAGGTCGTCCTCGACGGTGATCCGCTCGGGCGTCTCGTAGCGCTCCGGGTAGTCGAGTGCCGACTCCTTCAATTCGCTGCGGGTCCACGCCTGCACGGTCCGCTCCTCGGCGGATCGGCTTGTTTCTTTCCAGTGCTCGACGCCGAGCGTGTCCCGCTCCGGCGGCTTGAACACCTCGTAGTAGTGGGTGGCCAGGGTGGCGCGCGACATTGCCGTGTACGCCCATTCCCGGGTGGCACCCTCGGATCCCACCACCAGGGCGATGTCGGCGGTCATCCCCTGTGCCTTGTGCACGGTCAGCGCGTAGCCGCGGTCGATGGCGTCGTAGTGGGTGGTGTCGAGGGTCAGCTGGCGCTTGTCGGGACGCTCCAGGGTCAGCGTCTGGTGCTCGACGTCGATCGCCGTGACCACGCCGCGGGTGCCGTTGCTGACCGCACCGCTGCGCTCGTTGGCGAGACAGATGACCCGGTCGCCCACCTGGTACTCCTTGTCACCGACGCTGAGCGCCGGACCGTGGACTTTCCCCTCGGCCACCGACCGGGCATGGGCCAGCTCGTTGAGCGTGGCCACCTCGTCACGACGCCGGGCGAGGATGACCGTGTTGAGCCCGCCGGCCTCGAGCCGGGCGTGATCCTCGATCACCTGGACCTGGCGCTCGGCCACCGAGTGGGCGTCGTGGATGCGGTCGTAGCGCTCGTACTCGCGGTACGCCTCGCGCGCCTGACCGTCGCGGAGCAGCTGCAGTGTCGCCCGCTCCCAGTCGTAGTGCTGGCGGATGTTCTCGTGCAGCTCCACCCTGCCGATGTGATCGCTCAGGGTGCGCATCGGTGCCCCGGCCTCGATGGGCTGGAGCTGGAAGGGATCGCCGACCACGACCAGCTTGGCCTCGTCCCGGGCCGCCAGGGAGACCAGCTCGGCGAGCTGACGGTCGCCGAGCATGCCCGCCTCGTCGACCACGAGCACACCACCGAAGGGGAGGCGTTCGACCTGGAGTTGGTGGAGCGTCGCCGCCACGGTTGTCGAGGCGATGTCCGATCCCTCCTCGAGGAGCTCGGCGGCGCGTCCGGCCAGAGCACAGCCGACCACCTCGACCCCGGAGGCATCGAAGGCTTCGCGGCAGACCTCCAGCGCGTAGGTCTTGCCGACTCCGGCGTCCCCTTCGATCACCAGCACGCCCGCGGGGCTGAGGCAGACCTCCTGGATCATGGCCTTCTGGTCCGCGGTGAGCGTCCGACGCGTCGCCATCGCTGCCGCGACGGTGTCGGCGCGGGCCATCCCGACGCCCGCGCCGGCACGCGCCTGGGCCGTCGCCACCATGCCCCGCTCCAGGGCGAGCATCTCCGGCGTGGTGTATCGGAGGTCATGGCCGGTCTCGG